>JBGPIA010000016.1:0-115168 GCA_041484665.1 Candidatus Krumholzibacteriia bacterium | reverse complement strand
TGGCGTGCGGCTATCGTAACCGCCAGCGCTTCCGGAACGCGATCTACTTCCACCTCGGAGCCCTCGATCTCTACCCGCGGATGGACCCCGCCTGACACGGGTCATGAATCTTACTCATCCACACGATTCCCCGAAGCGCCGAAAGAGTTCGTACAGCGTCGTCCGCTGCAAGGACTCGTCGTACTCGATGATGAATCGCAGCGTTGACCCCGCGAGCAACGGTGCGACAGTTTGCTCGAGGAACGGCGCAGGGTCTCCGGTGAAGGAAACCTGCACTGGACGAGTCGTGACCTCGGCATGCCGCACGAAGCTCTGATCACTGAACTACACCTCTACGATCGTAGAGAAGGAGAGGTCGAAGGCGATGGGAATGCTGACGAGGTGATTGAAAGCGTCGGTGTCGGGGTTACCGTTCAGCGGATCGACGACAGCGCTGATCGTGAATTGGCCGTGCAGAGTCGCAGCGCTGGCATCGATGGCTGGAATCGCTGCGGCGAGGAGCAGTAGGACGCATGCCTGGCCATTCATTGCTGCCTCCCGATAGAGCGGTTGGGGATTTCGAACGGGCGCAGCGGCCCACATGGGAGAATACACCCTATCAGGCTGCTGAACAATCGGAGCCCGCGACCTTTACCCGCGGCTAACCCTCGCCTGAGACGGGTCATGACTCTTGCTCATCTACACGATTCCCGGAAGCGCCGATCTATCTAAGGAAGAAGACCGTCACTGGGGCATCGTCACAGCGGAGCAGCCACCCGGCCCGACATCACGGTTCGACGGCTGCGTCCGGTTGGCCCAGCGCGCCGAGCGCGGTCGGTCCATACGGTGCGTCCTGTCCGCCCCGTCCGCCCCGCGCACCCAGTTCGCCCGGCCTTCCCGACCCGCCCGGCCCATCCGGCGCACCCGGTCCCCCTGGTCCGCCCGACGCGCCAGTGCAGCCCGGCCACCCGGCGCCCCCGGCCTGTGCGGTGTCCCCACCCGAATCCTGCGTTCGGTTCCACCGAAATTCGCGTTATCGAAGAAACGACCCAAAGCGCGCCGGGCTCCCGCCGGCGCCAGGATCGGGCCACCAGGAGGGGTTTCCATGCATCGTCCCAACTCGGCTCTCGCCAGCGTCCTCGGGGTGCTGGCCATCTCGATCCTCGTCGCGGTCGCAGCCGAAGCGCCCGCGAAAACAGCTCCGCCGGATGCCCCTCGCGAGGTGGCGCCCGCCGCCGGAGCGTCCGGACCAGCGGCGTCCGCACCAGCGGCGTCCACACCGGTCGCGTCCGCCAGCAGTCTGCCTGCCGTCGGGATGGGCGCGGCCGATCCCGGGGCCATCGCCCCAGGGACGCAGCCCGCCGGTCGCGATGCCGCCTCGATGTCGCGAAGGCCGCTCACGCCGATGCACGCTGAGATCCAGGCTGCCCTGGAGGAAGAGGCCGCTGCGATTGCCGCCCTCGAGGCACGCTTCCGCGCCGAGCAGGACCCGGCCGCTGCCCTTGCAATCCAGGTGAGCATCCAGCACACGAAGGTCGACGGGCAACTGCGCGTGCTGGGAATCCAAGCGAACTATGCACGCCAGGAGGGCCGGACGCAGATGGCGGATGAGCTGGAGGCCGCGATCCGACAGATCACGTCCTCGACGCGCTCCGGCACACCCGTGGAGCGTGCCGCGCCGTCCGACCCCGGCGCGTCCTCCAACGCGAACCATTGAACAGGCGACGGGAGGTCCTTCCATGAGCGCCACGTCGCCACGCGACACGCGCCACGTTTCCCTGCAGAAGCTCGCGGCGCTGGCCGTGGCGGGTGCCGCGGCATTAGCTGGAGCGTTCTCCACCCCACTCGCCGTTTTGCGTGCGCGCGCTGATGTGCTGGCGCCCGTTGACGTGCGCGTCCACGGGGGAGCTCAGCAAGCACAGCCGGGTAAGATGCTCGAGGACGTCTTGATCGTCACGAGCCGGCAGGCCGGCGAGGTCACCGATCTGCGATTGGCGGGTGAGGGCTGGAGCATCAGCTCCTTCGCGCCGCCCGCCGCGGTGAAGCTCGCCGCAGGAGAGGAGCTCTCTCTGCCGTTCGCGGCAATCCCCAGCGATCCGCAAGCCTTCCTGGTGGTGACCGGCGACCTGGACGGGTGGCCGTTCCTGCAGGCTTTCCAGTTCTCGGCCGATGCCTACGCGCTCTCCAAGGGACCGCTGCCCGCCCGACGCGCGCCGGAGGGGGACGCCGCACCTGTGGATGCAGCCCAGCGACGCAACTTTGCCATGCCCCAGGCGGGCGCTCCCTCGTGGTCGCCCGCGCCGGCGGAGCGATCCGCGCAGCAACCGCAGGAGCAAACGGCGGAGCAAATGGCGGAGCAACCGCGGGAACAACCGCTGGAGAAAACCGGTGCCGCCCAGCAGCCGGGCGCAGCGCAGCCCCAGCACGTGCGCAACATCCGCGTCCACGGCCGGTTCGGCTACAACCGCTCGGACGGCCGGTACAGCGGCGGCGATGCCGTCACGATGCGCGTGCTCGACGACGACAGCCCGTATCCGCCCGATCTGCTGGCGATCGGCATCACCGACGCCTTCGGGTTCTTCGACATAACATTCCTGTGGAATCCGTGCCCGATCTTCTGCGACGGCGAGCCCGATCTCACCGTTGAGTTCGCTCTGGAAAATACCCAGATCCAGACGACCAACGGTTTCCTGGCCACGTACACGTGGCGGACTGGGATCACGGTGGACTACGACGGCACCGATCTCGACATCGGCGCCTTCTCGCCGCCCGCCGCCCAGGACAACCCCGCCGTCCACATCCATACCGATCTGGTGCGCACCTGGCGCTGGTTGCAGAACCAGGGTTACGGCTGTCCGTTCCTGCGCGCCATCTATCCCGTCGGAGCCACCGGAGCGTTCTTCAACGGCAACATCAACGTCGGATTGGACCGCGCCTGGCGCGAGGACACGCACTCGCACGAGTACGGCCACCATTTCATGAACACTTTCGCCATCAACACGGCTCCAACGTACTGCAACGGCATTTGCGATACTCCGAATCAGGCCTGCGGCCATTGCATGTGGTGCCGTGAGACCGACCACGACGCATTCAACGAGGGAATGCCCAACTGGTTGGCCGATATCTTCACGCGGCAGCACCAGAGCCTCTACGGCTACGCGCCACTCAACTTCCGCAGCCAGGAAAGTGTGGCGGTCTGCGGCACCGCGCTCGACGATCCGCTGACCACCGAGGGCTTCCTGGGCGCGTTGCTGCGCGACATCGAGGATGACACGCAGGACGACGATCCGCTCGAGCCCCTGGGGATCGACGGGCTGGCGCTGGGCCCCGCGCCTATCCTTGCCTGCATCGACCTCGACCGGCCGACCACCCCCGCTGGATTCCTCACCGCGTTCCGCAACCGCTACGGGATGTGCGAGCAGCTGTGGGCGACAGCGGCCAACTGCGGGTACACCCTCCTCGATCAGTTCGCCCCGGGCTCGGTGAGCAATCTCGCCTCGCCCAGCCATGACCTGTGCTTCAGCTGCGCCGATCCCTCTATCCAGTTCACGTGGAACCGCGCGGGCGACGATTGCTCGGGGGTTGCCGGTTACAGCGTCGTCGTGGCCGCGGCGCCGACCATGCCCGACCAGACCCAGGACATCGGCGACGTGACCAGCTACACGACCGGCAACCTGCCCGCGGGAAGCTACTGGTTCTCGATCCGCGCCGTGGACCGTGCCGGTCGCTGGAGCCCCGATTACAACTTCTACGGTCCGGCCACGGTCCGCCCACCCGAACCTGCCAACCTGGGCTGGGTCAATCGTCTGGACTGGGCCGGTCCGGTGGTGCCCCGACCCGCGGCGGACGGCAGTCAAGGGTTCATGCCCGCGCCGCTGTCGCTCACCGGCGGCGGAAACACCTGGTACAACGTCGCGGGCTACAACTTCGGCAACCTGCCGACCTCCACCGGCTTCGCCGGCCAGGCCTACGTCGACGGGCGCGCGATCCATACCGTCACCATCGGAGCCGTAACCCCATTCACGGAGTACTTCTGGACCCAAGCCGGGCCGGTCACCGTGCAGGGCGGGCGCCATACCTTCGGCTTCCGCCACGACGCGCTCGACCAAGTTGCCGAGAGCAACGAAAACGACAACGCCTGGGCGAGGCAGTGGGTGTGGACGCCGCTGAACCTCACGCCCGGGATGCCCACGGTGCGGCCGGCGCCGCCGAACCCCGTCGCGGGCTGGGAGTGGATCCGCGGCAGCGACCCCTACCCGCTCTTCTACAACTGCGATGGCCTGCGCTATACCCCGGTCACGTGGTGGAGCGCTGTCGTCGGACAGTCGGTCAACCCGGCGCAAGATATCGATCTGATGCTGGCCTCGCCGTCCACGGGGGCGAACAACGGCTTCGGCCCGGCGTACGACGCCTATTCGGGGTTCGGCGCCGGAGTGCTCGAGGCGGTGATCGTCAACGGGAACACCTGGGGATGGGACCCACGCGACGTCGGCGTGATCAACGGCAGCATCACGGGAACCAGCAACTACCGCGTCGTGCATACGGGCAACGGCAACATGGCTGTGGGCGACTCGATCGTGGTGTCGTTTGCCCAGGACGAGATGCTGAAGCTATGGGAGATCTACATCCCCGGCCCCGATTGGTACAGTGTGGGACTGGATCTCATGGCGGCGGGGCAGCCGTTTACGGCGCGATGGCTGGAGGGCAACTTCACCGCAGGGGCGCTCGCGGACATGCCCTATGCGTTCACCGTGACGCCCGCCCAACGGCGCGGGCACATGGACCACTACGTCTACCTGCCCGGGACGGGCTTCAATTGCGTGGTGCTGAGCCGCGATCCGCGCAACGGCACCGGACCGGCCACGGTGGCTCTCGAGGTCGAGCGCTCGATGCCCGATCTGATGCCTTCCAATGCGGGCTTCAGCGGCTGGTACGCGGCGCTCGTGCCGCGCCCCGCCCCTGACGGAACGCTGTTCTCGGTTCCGGCTCCGACCTCGCTGCCAGGCGACGTGGCCTCGACCTACTTCAATCTCGCCGTGCGCAACCAGGGCCCGGTCAACAGCCCCGGCCTGCTCAACAACATCTACGCTGACGGCTCCAGCTTCTGGTGGATCACGTGGGACTATTTCCTGCCCAACAGCAGCAACTGGTTCAATTGGGGCGCGGCGTGGTCCATCGGCGGCGGGCGGCACACGCTATCGGTGGTGAGCGACCCGGCGAATTCCATCGAGGAGTCCGACGAGTCCAACAATGTCAATGGCCAGCAGTGGGTCTGGACCCCATCCACGATGCCCTGGGGAACGCCCGTGACCCGCTACGCTCCGCTGCCACGTACGGGGGGCTGGTCGCACGTTACCACCGGAGAGCCGCTTCTCTACAACTGCGACGGCGTGCGCACGCCGGTGCTCGTCTCGAGCGGGGGCAGCGGCAGCTGGAACGCCGTCGCCATCATGCCCAGTGCTGGTGAGGATGTGGACGTTGAGCTCTTCGAGCTGTCCACCGGGGCAAAGAACGGCTTCGATACACCCCTGGTCGGCTCGGACTGGGGCAGTGGCCAGGGTGACTACGTCTTGGTCAATCTGAACACCGGTGAGCCCTCCCGAGCCTTCGACGCGGGCGCGTTCAGTGCGACGTACGGTTCGACGTACACGGCCCAGGCGGTGAAATCCACCTATGTCGGAGCCTCTTGGCAATGGCCACTGAGCCTGGATTCGAGCCTGGGCGCCGGCAAGCTGATCGAGTTGTGGGACTTCCTGTTGCTTCCCGGAGGGTGGACCTTCCAGCTCGAGAACCTCTCGGGCACGGTGGATTGGGGGCTCACGCTGCACACATCCACGAAGGCCTTCCAGTCCAAGTCCGATGGGGTGCCCGGCGGAACGGCGTTCCTCAATGGCCCTGGCCAGGGGGAGTCGTTCACCGTGAACATCCCGCAACAGACCTGGGGCGCGCTCGCTGTGTGGAAGGCAACCTCGTCCAGCACGGTCCAGACGGGCAGCTACCGGATCCGCCTCCTGCCGGCGGCGACCGACGTCAGCCCCGTGCCGGCGGCGCCCATCACCACGATGCTGGCATCGATCCACCCCAATCCGTTCAACCCGCGCACGACGATCGCCTACGATCTCGCGCGCGAAGGTCCGGTGACCCTGCGCGTGCTCAACGTGCGCGGCGCTCTCGTGCGCACGCTGCAAACCGGACTCCAGGCTGTTGGCCGCCATCAAGTGGAGTGGGATGGCCACGACGACACCGGCCGGCCGGTTTCCAGCGGCGTATACATCGTGCAGTTGGAGGCCACTGGAACCGTGGATCGGAAGAAGGCCGTGCTCGTGAAGTAGCTCGCATGCGCCGGGAGGCTGCTTCGGTGGCCTCCCGCAATGACCTGCGCGCAACGGCCGCCCCGCGGCCATCGAGTGCGACTGCACGGGCGCCCGCGCACCCGCGCGCCTCGCCCGCGCTCTTGCCGCTGATGGAGCACGGGGCGCGTGCTCCTTTACCGGGTGATTCCAGCCCATCCGGTCAGCATGTCGACAGGTGGCTGCGCGGATGGTAGCATCGTTGTGCGGGCCGCGAGGGATCAATCCCAGCGGGCAACTTGTTCTGCTTCGCGCGGCGACGGCTCGAGCACCTGACACACTGCTCACCCCGCTGCGAGGTCCTGCGAGCGAGCTGGTGCCTAGGCGAGCCCGTACGCCATGCTCGATCCCACACGCGAGGAGGTTGCAGCGGTGCCCGCCCAACTCTCAGAGAAGCCTGTGCTGCGTGGTCCGGCAGCAATGGCACCGGCGCTCCTCGCGCACGTTCCCGGCCCCACGACGCGGCCCCGCTGCGCGCTGTCGCCGCGGAGCCTGGCATGGATCGGGTGCCTCGCCACGCTGCTTACGCTGCTCCTCCTGCTCATCCAACCCGCCGGCGCCCAGACGATCCGGCAAGATCTGTACGTGGCGAATGCGGACGTCTACACCGCTGTCGAGTCAGCAGGCGTGCTCTACATCGGCGGCCTTTTCTCGCGGGTCGGCCCGGCGACGGGCTCGGGGGTCCCGATCAACGGGACGACCGGGGCGCCGATCGCCACCTACCCGAAGGTCGCGGGCGGCGACGTGAGGGTCGTCGTCCCCGATGGCGCAGGCGGCTGGTACGTCGGTGGAGAGTTTACCTACGTCAGCGGGGTGCCGCGCGCGCATATCGCCCGCATCCTGGCCGACGGGACCCTGTCGCCCTGGAATCCCAGCGCAGACAATAACGTGGTCGCGCTGGCGGTGAGCGGTGGACTCGTGTACGCGGGTGGGCAGTTCACGAACATCGGCGGCGCGGCCCGCAACAACATCGCGGAGCTGGATGCAACCACCGGCCTTGCCACGAGCTGGAACCCCAATGCCAACAACTCCGTGAGCGCACTGGCGGTGAGCGGGGGGACGGTCTATGCGGGCGGGCAGTTCACGAACATCGGGGCGCAAACGCGCAATCATATCGCGGCGTTGAGCAGCGTGAACGGCACTGCGTCCGGCTGGAATCCCAACGCGAACTTTGTCGTGCTGGCGCTGGTCGTGAGCGGCTCGACGGTGTACGCGGGCGGCGCCTTCAGCACGATGGGCGTAACGACGACGCGCAACGGCATCGCGGCACTGGATGCGAGCACGGGCCTGGCTACCGCCTGGAATCCCAATGCCACTGGCTCGGTGTGGGCACTGGCACTGAGCGGCAGCACGGTGTACGCGGCTGGAACGTTCACGAACATCGGCGGGCAGCCGCGGAACTTCGTCGCAGCGCTGAGTAGCACGTCGGGCTTGGCCACGGCCTGGAACCCGAATGCGAACAATGGCGCGTACGCGCTGGCCGTGAGTGGCACGACCGTGTATACGGGCGGGTTCTTCAGCAGCATCGGCGGGCAGGCGCGGAACAACGTCGCTGCGCTGGATGTCGCCACAGGTGCCGCCACGACCTGGAACCCGAACGCCAACGGTCTGGTGGAGGGATTGGCCGTGAATGGGAGCACCGTGTACGTTGGCGGGAACATCACCAGCATGGGGGCAGCATCGCGGAGATTCATCGCGGCGCTGGATGCGACGACCGGAGCGGTCACACCGTGGAACCCGACCGCGTACGACGTCGTCTACACCCTGGCCGTGAGCGGGGGGATCGTGTACGCGGGTGGCATGTTCTTCAGCATTGGAGGGCCGGCGCGGAACTACATCGCGGCGCTGGATGCGACCACCGGTGCCGCGACTCCCTGGGACCCGAGCGCTGACGGCGGAGTTCACGTGTTGGCGGTGAGCGGAAGCACCGTCTACGTCGGTGGCTCCTTCAACACCATCGGTGGCGCAACGCGGAACCGGATCGCGGCGCTGGACGCGACGACCGGCTTGGCTACCCCCTGGAATCCGAACGCCAACGACTGGGTTTTGACCGTGGTGCCCAGTGGCGGGACGGTCTATGCGGGCGGGCGATTCAGCAATATCGGCGGGCAGACTCGCAACCACCTGGCGGCATTGAGCGCGACCACTGGCCTGGCCATGCCCTGGAACCCGAACGCGGACGGCGAGGTCGACGCGATGGCGATCAGCGGTGGGACGGTGTATGTGGGCGGGGATTTCTTCACCATGGGCGTGCTGACACGCAATCACATTGCGGCGCTCGATGGGACGACCGGCGCGGTCACGGGCTGGGATCCGAACGCCGACCTCGACGTGATCGCGCTCGCTTTGAGCGGCGGAACAGTGTACGCGGGCGGATGGTTCACGAACATCGGCGGGCAACTACGCAGCCACCTCGCTGCACTGGACGCGACGACCGGTGCAGCGACCTCCTGGAATCCGAACCCCAACACCGACGTGAACACGTTGGCTTTGAGCGGTGGCGTGATGTATGCAGGCGGGGCGTTCACGAGCATGAGTGGGCTGCCCGCGAGTTACATCGCCGGGATCAGCACCAACGCGGCATGCATCACCCCGTCGTTGCAGCTGACTCTTGCGGACGTCGACCACGACGCCGGCGGACGAATCCGCGTGGACTGGAGTACCTACACGGCCCCCGTCGGAACGACAGAATACCGGATCGTGCGCGCGACCGACCCCTGCACGCTGGTCAATTCTGGCCTGCTGCCGTTGGGCACGGTCGCAGAGGGGGCTCCGAAGCAATTCATCGACGCAACCGCGACGAACTTCACCGACTACTACTACGCTCTACGTGTTGTCGGGGCCGGTGGCGTCATTACGGACATTCTCTACGCCGGTCCCGTCGTATCCCATCCGGATCTGCTGATCAACGAGTTCAGCACCGCCATCAGTCCCAAGCGCCAGCCGGTAACCTCGAGCGGGAATAGCGGGGCGGCCGCAGGTGCAGCCAAAGCGAACGCAGCGAAGGTGGGCGAGATGGTGGAGATCCGCAATCTCGCAAGCGCGTCCATCGACCTGACCGGGTTCCGGCTCAGCAATGGACCGGGCGCGCCCGTCCCCGACGAGGAGGTGCTCTCGGGGTCGGTTGTGCCCGGCGCGCTCTTCGTGCGCACGCTCAGCTTTATCGACCTGCCGGAGGCGGGGGGCACCCTGGCGCTGCTGCCCCCGGTCGGGTCGAACTATGTCCTGGATATCGTGGCGTACGGAACGGCAGGAGGGGCGCCAGCCGTTCCGCCAGGCTTCAGCATCAGCCGCGTGGAGGGGACGAAAGCCAGCGACCCCAACGCCACCAGCTTCGAGACGGGCCCGGCCACCTTTGGGGTGACCAACACCGTTCCTTTGCCCGATCTGGGCCACTCCATCGTCATGAACGAGGTCTTCACCGGCAGCAACTCGGGTGGCGACTACATCGAACTGTACAACCCGCTGGGCAGCGCCGTGGTCCTCGACCAGTTCGCCATCAGCGACGGCGTGGGGTTTCTGACCACGCTGTCCGCCCAGCTGCAGCTCGCGCCCGGCCAGCTGCTGTCGTTGCAGCAGAACGCGGCGGGCTCGTTCACCCAGAATCTGACCAACCCCCTGCTGTACCTGTACAAGGTCACCGCCAGCGGCCAGTACCAGCGCGTGGATCAATTGGGCTGGACCGGCGGTCCTCCCCCCAGCGCGCCCAACGACGCGTTGTGCCGCGTGCCGGACGGGCTTGCCGTCTTCCTGGGAGCGCAAGGCGCGAATTGGGCGGATTGCGGGGGCGGCACCACGCTCAAGTACGGCCCGCACACGCCCGGCTTGCCCAACCGCGACCCCGCAGTGACCCAGGTCGTGGTCGACGCCACCGGCGCCGGCAACTACACGACGATCGCCGCGGCGCTCGCAGCCGTGGGCGCCGGGACACGCGTGCTGGTCAACGCCGGCACCTATCCCGGGTCGTTCGCTTTGAAGGACGGCGTCGAGGTCCGCGGCGCCGCGGTCAACCCGGCTCAGGTGATCGTGACCGGCGTGGGCGCGGTTCCCATCGTGAGCGCGACCGGAGTCGGACCCACCGCAGTGCTCGCCGGGCTGACCGTCAAGAATGGCAACGCGCCGCAAGGTGGCGGGTTGCTCGTGACCAACGCGAGCCCGACCGTGCGCAACGTTCGATTCGAGCAGAACCGGGCCAGCACCCAGGGCGGAGCCGTTGCAGTGGTGAGCGGGAATCCAACGTTTGTCGGTTGCTTCTTCTACAAGAACAGCAGCAGCATCGACGGCGGGGCCGTCGCGGTGACTGCGGGCTCCCCTCAGTTCGGCACCTCGCTCTTCGTGCTCAACACCGCGGCGCAGCGCGGCGGGGCCCTGTTCGCCGCCGGGGGCAGCACGAACGTGCAGAGCTGCGTCCTCGATCGCAACAGTTCGTCCACGACCGGGATGGGAGTGGTGCACAGTGCTGGTGGAGTGGTGAGCCTATCCTACTCCGCCATCACCAACGATTTGCAGGGTGCGCCACTGAAAGCCGAGGGCGGCGGGAGCACGGGCCACATCTCGTTTGGCTGCGGGGACATGTTCGGCCACCCGGAGTGGTTCAACATGGCGGCGGGCGGGATCGACACGGTGAACGTGGTGGTGGCGGACCCGTTGTTCTGCCAGCCGCTCGCGCTCAACTACGCATACCCGAATGGATCGCCGCTCGCGCCGCTGGCGGCGCGTTGCGGCCAGAACATCGGCGTGGCGGGGCCACCGTGCGCCACCGTGGCGACGGGGGCGCAATCCCCGCCCGCTCCGCTCGTGACTCGGCTGCTACCTCCGGTCCCGAACCCCTTCAATCCGGCCACGACGCTCCGCTTCGAGTTGGCGGTGGCGGGCAAGGTCAGCTTGACGCTCTACGACGTGCGAGGGCGGCGGGTGGCCGAGCTGGTGGGCGGCGTGCGGTTGGAAACGGGTGCGCACGAAGCCGTCTGGACCGGGCAGGACGGGGGTGGGCGGCGCGTGGCCAGCGGGGTCTACTTCGCGCGGCTTGCGTTGGATGATCGTGAGGTCGGCGAGCCGCAACGACTCGTGCTGTTGAAATGAGCTGGGCGGCCGCTCGCGCGGGCGGCCGAAGGGCTACCGCACGGCCGAGGGCGGGATCGGCTTGCCGTCGCCTCCGAACAGCGGCTCGTGGCCCTCAATATAATGAGAGGCGATCGTCGCGCCGCGCTCGGTGAGCACCTTGAACAGCTTGTCGAGGGTGGCGGTGGCGAAGTCGGCCACGATATCGTCGGAGATCGATCCGCCAACGGACGAGCTCACGTAGTAGACCAGCAGCGTCCGGTCCTCCGACAGTGTGAACGCCGTCCAGGAGCCCTCGTTGACCGGCGTGTAGACCGACTTCTGCGCCACCTCGAGCGTGAGTCCCGGGACGCGCCCTGCCGTGACCGCCTCCAGACCCAGTTGCAGACCGTTGTCGGCGAGGCGCCAGCGCTGCTCCCAGACCACGCCGCCCGTGGAGTCGGTCAGGGCCGGCGTCCTGCCCAAGGCGATCGTCCAGTGACGGTCAGAGATGGGCCAGGGCAGCTTGAGGTGCTGGTACCAGACGCAGCCGCCGTCGGAATCGCTGGCCAGGCGGAGCTCCTTGAGGATCGACAGCGTCACGTAGTGCGGGTCCATCGCAGCGATCCATACGTTCGCGCGCGGCTGCTCGAAGATCATCATGCCGTAGACGCGCTCGGCCCGCTCACCGGCGGGAAGGCCTGGTGGGGGTGTGGTGTGCCCGCGCCGGATCTTCACCACCTTGCCCTTCAGGAGGTCCTTGAACTGCTCCGACGTGAGGGTGGGCAGCTGCGTCGCCGAGTAACGGTTGTAGAGGCCGAAGGCCGAGGCGACCTCAGTGGCGAGCTGCCCGGAGGAATCGCCGCCGGCACGTGCGGGACTGGCGTGCAGCGCGACACCCAGCACCACGGCCAGCCCCAACGCCAGCGCGAACCCCGGCGCGAGCACGAGCACGAGCGATTTCATCGAGCATGGAGCCAGAATGCTCGGGCGCAGAGGGCGACGGCGCATGGCCGACAAGCTAGCCGCCGTTCTGCTGCCGCCGCAAGAGCGAAGCTCAGCCCCCCGCGCGATATCTGGCCCCCGCCCCCGGCCCGCACAAGCCGCATGGCGAGCCGGAAACATTCCGCTTCCTCCACGCAGCGCCGTCGGGATTACACTCGGACGCTCACGGGTCACATTCACAGAGCTGGGAGTCGGGCATGGCGAAGTCAGATTCCGCTGCCGGCAAAAGCGCGCCAAAGCCGCGCGTCTCACGCAAGAAGAAGAAGGGCGCCGAGCCCCAGTCGCGCGGCCTGGCCGCCGATCGCCTTGCTACGACCGCGCCGCCGGCCGCCGTGGAGCAGCTCTGCGCCGCGATCGTGGCCGATGGCGGCGTCGTGCTGGGGACCTACCGCGACCCGCTGGGCGGGGCGTGGCAGCTCTTCGCCGGGCTGCCCATCGGGCGCGTCGAGCCGACGCCCTACCAGCGCAACCTCTCCGAGGCGCACGTCGAGCGGCTGGCGAAGGCGATCGACCGCCTCGGCCGCTTCCTCGATCCGGTGATCGCCGTTCGCACCGAGGACGGCCGCTACTGGACGCCCAACGGACACCATCGACTGGCCGCGCTGCGGCTCCTGGGCGCGAAATCGGTGGTGGCGCTGGTCGTCCCCGATCCGGAGGTGGCGCATCGCATCCTGCTGCTGAACACCGAAAAGGCCCACAACCTGCGCGAGCGCGCGCTGGAGGTGATCCGGCTGGCCGAGGGGCTCGCAACGCTCGACGACCGCCCCGAGAAGGAATTCGAGGCCGAGTTCGAGGAGCCCTCCCTGCTCACCTTGGGCGCCTGCTACCAACAGGACGGCCGCTTCGCGGGCGGAGCGTACCACCCGGTGCTCAAACGCGTGGAGAAGTTCCTCGGCAGCAAGCTTCCCGCCGCCCTGCAGACGCGCCGCGAGCGCGCCGCTCGCCTGCTGGAGCTCAACGCCGCCGTGAACGAGGCCGTTGGCGCGCTCAAGGCTCGCGGCTTCGAGAGCCCGTATCTCAAGGCGTTCATCGTGGCACGCATCAACCCGCTGCGCTTCCAGCGTGGCGCCAAGGCCGGTTTCGACGAGACCATCGATACGATGCTGGCGGCGGCCAAGCGCTTCGACGTGGCGAAGGTGAAGGCCGACCAGCTGGCGCGCACGGGCGGCGTGGCGGAGGAGTAGCGCGAGGCCGCCGTCCGATTGAGCTTCGCGATTGCTGGAGATGGAAAGGCTTGCTCTCTACAGGAGATTGCATCCATAGAAGATCGCATCCATCGAGTCCGGGATCTTCAATCGGCGAGTTCCTCCCTCCTCTCTCCCGCGCTCGCCCCCTGGCGAGCTGGCCCGCGCGGCGCTAGCATCTCCGTCGCGCCTTTGGCGACGTTTCCCGCGCCTTCCGTCTCCTGCGACCCGCGCCTCCCGCCACGTTCGCCTCCCTGCCCGCGCCTCCCGCAATCGGAATGCGAGGAGCCCTTCATGGCGAAGAAATTCGTCCACTACCTCGATCACGAAATGACCGAGGACTGGCCCGACAAGATCCGCGCTGCCCAGGCCGTCGAGCACTACGTGATCGTGGGGCGGCAGCACCGCCGCATCCGCTATGGCGACGAGCGCGAGGACTGGATGGCGGATACGCGCAACTGCCACGACTGCGGCGTGATCAAGGGTATGCTCCACGTGCCCAGCTGCGACGTGGAGCGCTGCCCGGCCTGCGGCGGGCAGGCGCTCTCGTGCGGCTGCCCGCGCGAGCGCCTGCCAGAGTTCGAGGGGGGTGGCTCGGGGCAGTGAGGCTGGCTCTTCGGCGGGCCCGTTCCTAGGGATTGGGCCCGCCGGGCCGCCGGCCCCGCTGAGGAAGCCGCCGGCCCCGCTGAGGAAGCCGCCGGCCCTGCTGAGGGAGCCGCCGGCCGCCTTTACACTGCAGCCGGCATAGGGATAAACTCATCCTCGCTCCCCCCCCTCCTCCCGGGCACCACCCGGGTACGTCTGCGGCGCCTTTTGCCATCCTAGGATCCTGCCCCCCCAGGAGATCGGCTCATGGCACGGTTCCATCGCCTCCATCCGCCCAGGCGCGCTCCCCGCGCCGCCCGGCCGACATCTGCCACGGCTGCGCTTGCGGCCCGGGCGGTGCTGCTCACCCGCGCGCTGCTGCTGGCGCTGCTGCTGCCCGCGTGGGCCCTGCGACCGGCGGCCGCGGACTCCATCCAGTTCGAGAGTGCGCCGGTCCATCCGGTGGACCTCACGCCCAACAAGCAACGCCTGCTCGCCGTCCACACCGCCGACCACCGGCTGGTGGTATTCAACCTGACCGGAGCTCGCCCGGTGCGCACCGCCGAGATCCCGGTGGGCCTGGAGCCGGTCACGGTGCGCGCGCGCACCGATGACGAGGCATGGGTCGTCAACCACGTCTCCGACAGCATCAGCATCGTCGACCTGCGCACGGGAAACGTCGGGGCCACGCTGCTGGTGGGCGACGAGCCCACCGACGTCGTCTTCGCCGGATCCCCGCAGCGGGCCTTCGTCTGCGTGTCGCAGGAGGATCTGATCCGCGTCTACGATCCGGCCAATCTGGCTGCGGCTCCGTCGACGGTCCCGCTGCAGACGAGCGATCCGCGCGCGCTGGCCGTATCGCTGGACGGCACCAAGGTCTACGTCACTGCGCTGGAGGGCGGCAATCGCACGACCACCGTTCCGGCGGCGGTCGTGACGGCCAACGGCGGCCCCCCTGCGCCCAATCCGCCCAAGAATCCTGCGCTGCCCAACCCGCCGCGGACGGGCTTGATCGTGCGGCACAACGGCACGGCCTGGGTGGACGAGACGGGTCACAGCTGGAGCGCGGTCGTGCCCTACACCTTGCTGGACAACGACGTGCTCGAGTTGAACGCCGCGACGCTGTCGGTCACGCGCGGCTTCCACGACGCCGGCACGGCGATGTTCAACGTGGCCGTGCACCCGCTGACCGGCCAGCTCTACGTGACCAATCAGGAGGCCCTCAACCAGATCCGCTTCGAGCCCAACCTGCGCGGGCGCTTCGTCCAGAGCCGCGTCACGATCATCGACCCCGCAAGCGGGCTGGTCACGCCGCGGCATCTCAACAGCCACATCGACTACGCCGTGCCGGGCGGCTCGGCCGGCGAGCGCGCCCTCAGCCTGGCGCTGCCGCTGGACATCACGATCGGCGCCAGCGGGCGGATCTACGTGGCGGCCTTCGGCTCGCGCAAGCTGGCGGTGCTGGATGCCGCCGGCAACGTCGTGCGGCGCATTCCCGTGGGGGGCGGGCCAGCGGGCCTGGCGCTGGATGAGGTCGGCAACCGGCTCTACGTACTGAACCGCTTCAGCTCGACCCTCTCGGTCGTGAACCTGGCCAACGACTCCGCGGAGGAATTCCCCCTTGGATTCGATCCGACGCCGCCGGAGGTGCGCGACGGCCGCGCCTTCCTCTACGACGGCGAGATCACATCGGCCCACGGCGACCTCGCCTGCGGCACGTGCCACCTGTTCGCCAGCATGGACAACCTGGCGTGGGACCTGGGCAATCCGCAGGGGCAGATGATCCCCGTGCCTCCGGGACAGCTGGCGGGGCTGCCGGCCTTCCATCCCATGAAGGGCCCCATGACCACGCAGAGCCTCAAGGCGATCCTGGGGACCGAGCCGCTGCACTGGCGTGGGGACCGTGGCTCGCTGGCGGACTTCAATCCGGCGTTCGTGAATCTGATGGGGCGCGGCGCGCCGCTCACCACCGCCGAGTTCGCGCTCTTCACGGCCTTCATCGGCGGCGTCCGCAACGCGCCCAACCCCTTCCGCCAGCTCGATGGCTCGCTGCCGGCCAGCCTTGATGGCGCTAATCCGCAGCACGGCCAGCAGCTGTTCTTGACGGGCAACCTGGTGGGGCTCGCGCAGTGCGTGACCTGCCACGTGCTGCCCACCGGCGAGAATGGCCTGATCATCCCGGGGAATCTGCTGCAGGAGGACGAGGGCAAGAAAGTCCCGCAGCTGCGCAACATGTACGAGAAGACGCGCTTCGACAACACTGCGAGCGCGAACGTGCGCGGTTTCGGCTTCACCCACGACGGCGCGGTCGACGATCTGTTCTCGTTCCTGCAGTTCCCTGCCTTCACCTTCGCCAACGACAACGACCGGCGCGATGTCGCAGTGTTTCTCAAGGCCTTCGACAGCGGAACGCCGCCCGCGGTCGGAGCGCAGTGGACCATGAACGGCCTCAATCTGGCGGCAGGGCTGGCGCGCATCGCCACCTTGCAGGCAGCGTCCGACGCAGGTCAGGCCGGCCTGTTCGTCAAGGGGCGCGACGCCAGCGGCCGGCCGCGCGGCTGGACGTACGCGGGCGGCGGCGGCTACACGCCCGACCGCGCGACCGAACCGCCATTGACCTTGTTGACACTGGTAGCGCTGGCGGGCCCCGGCACGGAGCTCACCTTCACCGGCGTCGTGAAGGGCACCGAGCTGCGCCTGGGCATCGACCGCGATCTGGACGGCTACCATGACGGCGACGAGCTCGACGCGGGGTCGGATCCGGGCGATCCGTCATCCACGCCCGCCAGCGTGAGCACCGACGCTCCGGTCGTGTCGCCGCAGGTCGCGACGCGGCTGTGGATGGTGGGAGCGAATCCCGCGAGCGCCGCGGCCAACGTGCGCTTCGAAGTGGGCCGTCCCGGGCCAGTGCGACTGGCCGTCTACGACGTGCGCGGGCGGCTCGTCCGCGACCTGCTCGGCGCCACGCTTCAGCCGGCCGGGGTGGCGAGCGTCGCGTGGGACCTTCGCGATGGGAACGGGCGCCCCGTCCCCGCGGGCGTATACTTCATACGCCTCCTGGGCACGGGTGAGGCGATTGGACGGCGGATCACCGTCGTGCGTTGACACGGTCTGCGGGCCGAGTCCGTCTTTTGGGGCGCAGCCGCGCGCACGACGCGTGGCGGCCGCGCCCCTGGTCGTTCTCTGCGGCCCGCCGCTGGCGGGCGCGTCCCGTCGCAAACGTCCCCGTTGCGAAAGGTGCGTCTGGATGTCCCCCGAGCGCCATCGTGCCATGCCGGTGGTCGCCGGACGCCGCGTCCGCGTGGCACTGGCCGTAGTGCTGCTCTCGATTGCGTTCGCCGGTCTGTGCGCTCCGCTCGCCACGAGCGCATTGCTCGCCTCGGGCGCGCCGCCCGGTGACGGGTCGACGCAAGCGCGCGCCGACGCCACACGCGTGCTCGACGCCGCGCGTAAGTTCTATGGCTCGCTGCGCGGCTTGCAAGCGAAGTCCACCGCGAGCGTCGAGTCCAGCGCGCTCTCCGGGAAGGTCGAGGTGCAGCTGGAGGTCGGGGCCGAGCGTCCCAATCTCCTGGCGGTACGCACCACCGTGGGCGCCGGCAGCGGGGACGTGGTGTGCGACGGAAAAAAGCTCTACCTGTCCATGCCCGCGCTGCGCCGGTACACACTCCTGGGCGCGCCTGGCACTTTCGGCCAGTTGAGCGAGCAGCTCCCGACCCTCGTCCCGGGGCTGGACATCCTGCTGGGCCTGCTGACCGGACGCGCGCTCGGGGACAGCGGCGCGGCGTACATCCACCTTGGAATGGAGCAGGTCGCCGGAGCGATCTGCCATCACCTCCAGCAGATGGGCCCCGGCGGCCAGATGGACGTGTGGGTCGAGGACGGAGCCCAGCCCTGGCTGCGCCGCTGCCTGCGCGTGCAGCAGGGCCGGGCGGCCGGCCGGAATGGGCGGTCAGGGCAATCAGCGCGTGTCGATAGCACGTCGACGGTGCGGGCAGCGGTGCTCCAGGAGTTCACCGACTGGAGCAACACACCACCTCCGCGCGCGACGTTCACGATCAAGCCTGCACTGGGGCTCAACAAAGCCGACACGCTCTATCCCACTGCGGAGGAGATGAAGGCGCTCATGCGGGGCGCCGCTGGCGGCGACGCAGAAGCGAGGCCGCATCCCTCCGAGGGGCTCCCGGCGAAGCCCTTCAGGCTGGAGCAGCTCGGCGGCGGCACCGTTGATCTATCCCAGCACCTGGGCAAGGACGTGATCGTGCTCGACTTCTGGGCGACCTGGTGCCGGCCATGCGTGATCGCCATGCCGCTCGTCGAGCACGTCGCGGAGCGCTTCCGCCCGCAGGGTGTCGTCTTCTACGCGATCGACCTGCGCGAGGGCACCGAACGCGTCGCGAGCTTCGTGCGGGACCGCCATGTGTCCTTGCGCGTCGCCCTCGACCCGAGGGGTGAGGTGGGGGACTTGTACGGCGTCGCCGGCATTCCGCACACAACCGTCATCGATCGCTCGGGCCGCGTCGCCCACGTGCACATCGGCTTCCGGGAGGACCTCGAGGATGTCCTCGGCGCCGAGCTGCAAGCGCTGCTCGCACAGCCGGCCGCTGGCCACCGGCCAGCCGACAAGCCTGCGCACAACCCGGCGGGCGGGGGTCAACCGTAGCGGGCCGCAGCCGCGCGCAGGGCCACCCGCTCGTTCGCGCCGCAGCCCAAGCGAAGAGGCGCGGCGGATCCCGTCCCGCCGCGCCCCGCTACTTCCACGCTACTTCTTCAGGACCTCCCGATTGAGCACCTTGAACTCCACGCGGCGGTTCTGAGCCCGGCCGGCGTCGGTGCCGTTGCTGGTGAGGGGCTGGCTCTCGCCGTAGCCGACGACCGTGAACTGGCTGCGGTTGATACCGGAGAACTTCTGCACCAGGTAGTCCAGCACCGCCTGGGCCCTCTTCTGGGAGAGGTCCTTGTTGAAGGCGTCACCGGCACGGTTGTCCGTGTGTCCGCCGACCTCCAGCTTCAGCTGCGGCCACTTCGTGAGGATCTGCCCCACCTCGTCCAGGGCGGGGTACGACTCCGGCTTGAGGGTTGCCTCGCGCGAGTCGAAGTAGACCTGCTGCAGGCGCAGCGTCCCGGTGTCGAGGAGCTCCGCCTCCTTCGGGGTGATCGGGCAGCCCTTGGCGTCGATCTTCGCGCCCTTGGGGGTGTCCGCACACTGATCGATGCCGTCGGGGACGCCGTCGCCATCGCTGTCCTTGGGACAGCCCTTCGCATCGACCTTGGCGCCTCGCGCGGTGTCCGCGCACTGATCGACGCCGTCGGGGATGCCATCGCCGTCGCTGTCGACAGGGCAGCCCCTGGCATCCACCTTGGCGCCCTTCGGCGTACTGCCGCACTGGTCGATGCCATCGACGACGCCGTCACCGTCGGAGTCCATTGTGCAGCCCTTGGCGTCGACCTTGGCGCCCCGCGGCGTATTGGCGCACTGATCGATGCCGTCGGGAACGGCGTCGCCATCGCTGTCAACCGGGCAGCCTTGGGAGTCCACCACCGCGCCCCGGGGGGTGTTGGCGCAATGATCCTGTTCGTCGAGCACGCCGTCGCCGTCGCTGTCGCCCGAGAACGCCCACGTTCCGACCAGGGCCGGGTTGTTCCCGCGCGCCGGTCCCGCCGCCGCGTTCTGGGCGTTGACGCCCCAGAACCCGACCAGGGTCGGGTTGCTGTGGCGGTCGTGGCTGCCGCCCTTGCCCACACCCCAGAATCCGACCAGGGCTGGATTGGGATCGCGCTCACCGGCGGAGCTCGCGCGCATGGTCTGGTGTCCGACGTCCCAGCCACCGACCATTGCTGGATTGTCACTGGGCGCCGGGGACGCCCACGCTGCGCCGGCGGCGCCCAGCAGCGTGGGCGTCATCGCCGCCACCATGCGGAAGAACGCTGCGATCTGCATGTTCATCGGGGGTTACCTCCAGGGAAGATCCGTTCACCGGCGCCATGCTCGCCGGACTTGATGCAGAACTCAGACATCGACATCGTGTGGCGCGCCGCCGCGGCGCGCACCGACATAGCCGGCCACCACGACCTTACTTGGCCGCGCGGATCAGCCCGCTCTTGCGGAGCCCCGCGACGATGGTCTTCGCCGTTTTCTGCCCGGCGTCCTGGGAGGACTCCGCGTTGACCGCCGCGCTCTCGCCAGACCAGACCAGCTGGCGCTCGTCACCGCCGCTGAACAGATTCGACTCGTAACTGCGGACCGTCTCCGTCTCGACGTAGTCCGGCGCCTTGACCTCCCGGTACACGGTCTCGAACGTGCGCCAGACCGGGTCGTAGTGGCGCCCAACCACCTCGCGCGTCGTCATGCCGGGGATGACGGTGGTCTTGGTGTCCTTGCCGAGGTTTTTGACCATCAGGAAGCCATCCCGGACACCCTGGTCGATCGCATCGTGGGCTTTCAGGGTGTCGACCTGTCCGTTCACGAACAAGGTGTACGACGGCGTGGCCTGGACTCCGCACTTGGCCAGCTCCGTGACGAACGCGTCCTCCCACACACGCTGGCGGACGGGGTCCTTCTTGATGCAGAAGACCATCATCGATTTCATCGGAGCGCCACTGTACGCCGGGTCCTTCCAAAGCTGGGTGATGCGGCTGGAAGGCGCGCAACCGCTGGCGCACAGGCCCAGCACCAGAGCGACCGCAATCGCCCGGGCGGTCCGAGCGGCGAGCCGCGCTGTGGTGCGGCATGCGCAGGGTCGGTTCGGGGGGCGCAGACGATTGCTGCGTGGGTCGTGCATGGCAGCTCCCTCTCCCATGGGTTGGACAGCCGATGGCCGCTGCCCGCGTGCAGATGCAATCCCGCGGGCGAGCCCCGCAATGGCATTCTATGGTACACCGGATGCTGCGGATGTGCAGCAGCAGCGTCGGTCATCCGGGAGGGGCACGGCCATCGGCAGCCCAGCACGCTGCTCGGAGTCCTGTCAGCCGCGGCGATGGCTGTGCTACGCTCCCGAGCCCGCTCGCGGTCGAGCTGCAGTGAAGGTGGTCGGCTCGCCGCGGACACGACCGGGCCGCCGCGCGTACCGCGCACGCGCCGAAGTTCGCGCAGACGCTTTGGAAGCAGAGCGCTTACGCCCGAGCCAGCGCGCGCGCGATGGAGCCGCCGACGCTCGACGCAACTCCGCACTCCACGTCGGGGCCGGACCCGCGATCGCCGGGCCCACAGCCACCGGGCTTTGATCCCCCGGGCCGTCACCTGCCCGGCTCCAACCCACCGGGTCCGCACCCGCCGGGCCCCCGATCCCGTTTTCCGGGCGCGATCGTGCTCGCGATGCGCCGCGATCCGCTGCGCCTGCTCACGAGTCTGGCGCGCGACCACGGCGACATCGCCCGCTTCCGCCTGGCCCGCCAGCCGGTCACCTTCGTCAACCATCCCGACCTGATCAAGGCGGTGCTGGTCACCCAGCATCGCAGCTTCATGAAAGGGCGCGGGCTGCAGCGGGCCAAGCGCCTGCTGGGCGAGGGGCTGCTCACCAGCGAGGGAGAGCTGCACGCGCGCCAACGCCGCCTTTCGCAGCCCGCGTTTCGGCCGGAGCGGATCATGGGATCGGGCGGCTACGGCGAACGCGTCGACCACGCCGAATCGGGCGCCCGCGGCGACTTCAGCGGCCACGCCGGCTCGGAGGGCTACGGCGATTCGGGTGGCTACGGCGCGGTCATGGCGGAGCGAGCGCGGCGGCTGCGCGACCATTGGGAGGACGGCGCAACGATCGACGTCTGGCGCGAGATGATGCGCCTGACGCTGTCCATCGTCGGCACGACGCTGTTCGCCACGGAGGTCGAGGACGAGGCCGACGAAATCGGCGTCGCCTTGGGCGCCGCCCTCGGTCTGTTCAACCAGCTGATGCTGCCCTGGGGAGAGGCCCTGGCCGGCCTGCCCGTCGGTCCCGGCCGCACATTTCGCAAGGCCAAGCAGCGCCTCGACGCCACCATCGACCGCATGATCGCCGAGCACCGCGCCGCGGGCGTGGACCGTGGCGACCTGCTGTCGATGCTGCTGCTGGCGCACGACGAGCTGGAGCCCGGCGCGCGCATGAGCGACCAGCAGGTGCGCGACGAGGCGATCACGCTCTTGCTGGCGGGGCACGAGACGACCGCCGTGGCCATGGCGTGGACATGGTTCCTGCTGGCGCAGGCCCCGCAGGCGGAGGCGCAACTCCACGCCGAGCTGGATGCCGTGCTGGGCGGCCGCGCACCACAGCCCCGCGATTGGCCGCGCTTGCCCTACACCGAGATGGTGCTCACCGAGTCGATGCGCCTGTACCCTCCGGCGTGGATCCTGGGGCGGCGGGCGCTCGTGGACGTGGAGCTGGGCGGGTACCGGGTTCCGGCGGGCTCGTTCGTGATCATGAGCCAATGGGTGGCCCACCGCGACGCGCGTTGGTATCCGCGGCCCGAGGAGTTCGATCCGCAGCGCTGGGCTCCGCAGGCGCGGGCGCAGCGGCCGAAGTTCGCGTATTTCCCCTTCGGGGCCGGCCCGCGCGTGTGCATCGGCGAGTCGTTCGCGTGGCTGGAGATGGGCCTGGTGCTGGCGACGCTGGCACAGCGCTGGCGGCTTCGGCTCGTGCCGGGGCAATCGATCGCGCCGGCGCCGTCGATCACGCTTCGCCCCAGCCGGGCGATCGAGATGGTGATCGAGCGGCGGGGAGGGACGGCATGACCCGACATGGGGCTTGAGGAGAGGCGACGCATGAACGGCCCACGCAGGGCCTCTTGAAGCCACGCCCAGGGCGTCGCGAGCGACGGAGGGTGATCGTACGGGTGGGTATCGAGGCGGCTCTGCACCCGGATCGGCTGGCGCTCAGGCGGCCGCGTTTCGCTTCGCGCTCCACCAGCGCGTCACGACGACCAGCAACCTGCCGGACAGGAGCATCACGCCCACGACCAACAAGGACAGGGGGATGTTCGGGCGGCGGTGGAGCTCGACGGTCACATCGCCGTCTCCCACCAGCACGAATCCGGCCCAGTAGTAGGGCTGCGCTGTCGCCGCCGCGCTGCGCAGAACGAGCTGCGCGCGGCGCAGCGCCGCGGCTGGGCGGTGTCCGTTGCCAAGGTCATCGTAGAACACCTGCATCAATCTGGCGGTGGCCGCGTCGTCGACGGGCCACAGGGTACCGATCACCGCCGGCACGCCGGCGCTCAGGAACGCGCTCGACAATCCCTGGACGCCCTCACCGGAGACCACGCGTCCGGCGGCGGACTCGCAAGCGGACAACACGGCCAGACGCGCGGAGAGCTTCTGGACCGCGATATCAGCAGCGTAGAGGGCGCCAGGTGCGCCGCTTTGGGCTGCGGCTTCGTCGCCGGGAGCAATGACCCCCTCGCGCGGTGGGGCCTGCAGCTGCTGCCCCCCGTTGCGTGATGGGGCCGGCGCGTCCTGCGGAGCTGCCCGCCGCCCGGCTTCCGCCGGGGCGGCGTCGTTACTCGCGAGCAGGATCGCCGAGCGCCACGGGTACCGATCGTCGACCACGGTGTGGGCTGCAAGGTGGAGGACCCCATAGCCCGCCAGGGCCGCCGGCGCCAGCGCGGTTGCCGCCGCTTTGGACCCGGCATCCCGGCGCTCGACGCCGGCGAAGCTCGACGCCAGCGCGCGCACCTCGCGCTGCGCACCTGGAAGCGAACTTCCGGAAGGCTCGGCGCGCCCCGTGAGAGCCAGGATCGCCCCGCGTTGCGGCGGACGCCGCGCAGCGCGCAGCTTCGCCAGCAGAGTCGCCGAGGGAACGCGGAACACCTCCCCCTCCTGCAGCAGAGGAGCGCATGCGCCGCCACCATCCGGCGCGCCGCACAAGGCCTCCAGCGGAATGACGTTGAGCACACCGTCCGGGCTGTAGACAACGCGGCGCGCGCCGCGTAGCAGTCCAGCGGCTGGGCCCAACAACAACTCGCTCAGCTGGCGGCCCGCTTCCACGAGCGTCGCCTGCATGGGCGCTCCGGCGCCGCCGGCAGCAGGCGGCGTGGCCATCAACTCGTGGCAGAGGCGCACGCGCCGCGCGAGCTCCAGCTCCTCGCCCGGTAGGCGCGCGACGAGGCACGAGTCCGCAGTGATGACGAGCAGGAGCGATGTCCGAGGCCCCAGGTAGAAGTCGAGGAACACCTCGCCGGGCTGCAGGACGCGCTGCTGCAGGGTATCCAGCGCCACCGGGCTGAAGGCCGTTGCGACCGCTCCGGGACCCAACATGCGCTCCTGCAACGTGCGCGCCTTGAACCGCTGTAGCACTTCGAAGGCGTCCCGCAGGGAAGCGCGAGCCGGTGAGGCACCGGCGGGCGCGCTTGCCGTGGCCGCGCTCGCCGTAGTGGTGCTCGCCGTAGTGGTGCTCGCCGTGGGCGCGCCGCCGGCCTGCAACAGCAGATCGGCCAGGTCGGTATCGACCAGCCGGGCATCCTCGCCGCGCTGCTCGCGCCACTGGGGATCCAGCGGCACGCTGCGCTCCGCTTCCCACACGCGTGCCGCGCGCCGCAAGTACGCCCTTGCACTGTCGGGCTGGCCCAGCGCGCGGAAGCAACGCCCGGCACGAGCCAGGCAGCTCACTTGATACAGCGAGCGGCCGGTCTCGCGCCCGGCCCGGTCGAGGCGCTGCAGCGTCTGCAACGCTTGATCGTAGCGCCCGGCATCGAGCAGGCGGTCGGCCAGCACGTGATCGAGGGTGTGGCCCACCTCCACCGAGAGGCGCGGGCGCAGCTCGCGGTCCTTCTGCTGCAGGAAGGCCAGCGCCGCCGTGGTGCTGTCCATCTTGGCCAGGGCCTGCGAGAGCCCCGTAGCCGCCTCCATCTCGAAGTCTACCGGCTTGCTGCCCTGCAACGCGAGCGACTGGCGGAACGCGCTGGCGGCCTCGGCGTTGCGATCCTGGTCCATGCGCAGCATCCCCAGCACGTTGAGCACCAGACACTGCTTGTCGAGCAAGCCCCGCTCCTGCGAGAGCTGCAGCAGCTCGCCGGCGAGCGCCTCGGCCGCGTCGTACTGCCGCAGCAACGTCTGCATCGTGATCACGTTGCTGCCTGCGGTGACCACGGTGTCCCACTGTCCACGCGCGCGCAGGTCGGTCAGGATCTCGAGCTGGTGGCGGAGCGCCGAGTCAGGATCACCCAGGTAGTATTCCATCGTGGCGAGGTTCGTTAGGGCGGTGGCCGCCACCCTCTGGTCCTTCGCCTTGCGCGCGACATCCAGGCAGCTCCTCCAGCAGGCCATGGCCGCGTTCCACTCGCCCAGCGACTTGTGGCAGATGGCGAGCAGATTCAGCGCGCTGGCCTTGTAATGGGGATTGTCCACCGTGGCCAGCTCGTCGAGGGTCGCCTGCAGCTCGGTCTTGGCGGCCGCGTGGTCTCCGCTGCGCATTGCCTGGCGGGCGAGGCCCATGCGCGCCCAGATCGCCTTGGCCGGCAGCCGCCCCTGCTGGGCGAGCGCACGCAGGCGCGTGAGCTGCGCGATGGCGTCATCCTTGCGCCCGAGCGCGTCGGCGGCGAAGGCCAGGTTGTCGAGCGCGTTGCACATGCGGGTCGTGTCGCGCAACGCCCCGGCCAGAGCGAGGCCTTCGCGCAGGACCGGCTCGGCCTCCCGCATGCGCTGCAGGCCGTTGAGCAGGCTCCCCTGGAACATCACCAGCGACAGCTGCAGGCTGGAGTCCCGCACGGCGCGCGCCTGCGCGAGCACGGGCAGCACCAGCGCCAGGGCATCGGCCTGCCGGTCGAGGGCGACTAGCGAGTCGCCCATGGCGATCACGCGGTCGTAGCGCTGCTTGAGGGCGGGGTCCGACGCGCGGGCAGGCGCTGACACGCTGCCAGCCGCCGGGGCGGACCCAGACGCAGCGCCAGCCGCGCGGGCAGGTGACGACGCGTCGCCATCCGCGGGCCGGTCTACGCTGGCGAGCAGTGCGAGCGCGAGCGCCGGCAGCAGCGCCCGACGGGCGTGACGGGGTCTTGGCATGGGCGCCCTTCCGGGACGGCTCGACGGTCACACTCCTGGCGGGCGGCGTCAAGACCGGCGCCGGTGGCCTCCCGCGGGTCTCCAGCCGTAGCGGACCAGGTCGACCGCATCGCCCGCGAAGATGACCTTCTCGGACTCGAGCAGCGAGCGCTGCAGGTCGTAGCCTCCGTCGTGCCGCGGCAGCGAGATGCACCCGCGGGCATTGATCACGCGGTGCCACGGCAGTCCCAATCCGCGCGGCGCCGCATGCAGCGCATAGCCCACCAGCCGCGCATGGGCCCCCAGGCCCGCCAGCCGCGCGATCTGCCCGTAGGTCGCCACGCGTCCACGCGGGATGCGGGACACCACGTTCCAGATCGCGCGGTAGAGCGGCGAGGCGGCGCGCGCCGGCTTGCGGGTGGGCTGCGGCTCGTGGCCGCGACCGCGGCCGCTCTGCAGCGGGGAAGAGCCCTCGGGCGCGGACGTGCCGTGGGACGAATGCCCAGGCCCTCGCCGGGACGAGCGCCGTCCGGTTTCCTGTCGGGCCCTGCTGCGCTTGCGTATACTCTTGACCATGTCCCGCAGAAACCCCACCCATCGCGGCCCTGCGCCGGGCGGCCCGGGGCGCCCGGGCGCACGCCGCCCGGAGATCCTCGCCCCCGCCGGCGATGCCGACTGCCTGAGCGCCGCGCTCCACGCCGGCGCCGACGCAGTCTACTTCGGGCTGCAGGAGGGGTTCAACGCGCGGGCGCGGGCTGGCAACTTCGCGCTGGAGAACCTTCCCGAGACCGTCGCGCAGATCCACCGCGCCGGAGCCCGGGCCTACCTCGCCCTCAACACGCTTATCTTCGAGCCCGAGCTCGCGGCGGTGCGGCGCGTCGTCCGCCGCGCCGCGCAAGCGGGTGTGGACGCGCTGCTCGTGCAGGATCCCGCCGTCGCGCTCATCGCCCGCGCCGTCGCCCCGGCGCTGACGATCCACGCCAGCACGCAGATGACGATCAGCAGCCCCGACGCCGCGGCGTTCGCCCGTGAGCTGGGGGCGTCGCGCGTGGTGCTGCCGCGCGAGCTTTCGGTGGACGAGATCCGGCGTTTCATGGCCGGCACCGACCTCGAGGTTGAGGTCTTCGTGCACGGAGCGCTGTGTGTGGCGTGGAGCGGGCAATGCCTCACCAGCGAGGCGTGGGGCGGGCGCTCGGCGAATCGCGGCCAGTGCGCGCAGAGCTGCCGCATGCCCTACGACCTGATCGTCGACGGCGAGATCCGTCCGCTGGGTGATGTCAAGTACCTGCTCAGCCCCAAGGACCTCGCCGGGCTGCGCGCGGTGCCGGAGCTGGTGGAGCTCGGCGTGCACGGGCTCAAGATCGAGGGCCGCCAGAAGGGCGCGCAGTACGTGGCCACCGCCACGGCGGGCTACAAGCGCTGGGTCGACGCCATCGCGAGCGGCCACACGCGCGACGCGCAGGCGCAGCAGCAGCTCAACCGCGACCTGCTCGATATGGCCGTCTCGTACTCGCGCGGATTCGGCGACGGGTTCCTGGGTGGCTCGGATCACCAGACGTTGGTCGAGGGGCGATTCCCCAAGCATCGCGGCGTCTACCTGGGTGTGGTCGCGCGTGTGTCCGGTGACGGAGTGATCGTCGAGCCCGATCCCGCCGGCCGGCCCTGGACCGGCGGCCTGGGGGTCGAGCCGGCGCGGCAGCCTGCGGTGCGGGCGGCCGGTCCGCAGGGCGAGCCAATGTCGCCATTACCCGCGCTGGGTGGCGCGCGTGGCGGCCCGAGGGGCGGTGCAGGCAATGCCGCACGGGACGCGGCGCGCGACACCATGCGCGACGCGGCACGCCACGCCGCGAGCGACCCGCTGCCCACGCGCCTCGACGTGCGCGCGGGGATGGGCGTGGTGTTCGACGACGGCCGGCCGCAGGAGAAGGACGAGCCGGGCGGGCCGATCTTCCGCGTCGGCCGCGACGGCGAGCGCTGGGTGCTGGGCTTCGGCCGCCCGGGGCCCGATCTGCGGCGGGTGCGCCCCGGCCAGCGCGTGTGGGTCACCAGCGATCCGGCGCTGGCGCGCGCGACCCAGCAGCTGATCGAGACGGGCGAGCCCACGGGGCGCATTGCGCTGTCGCTTACAGTCGAGGGCCGCAGCGGAGCGCCCCTGCGCATCACGGCGCACGCGGCCGGCCACAGCGCGTCCGTGCAGACCCACACGCCCGCCGAGCCGGCGCAGCAGCAGGGGCTCACCGTGGAGCTGCTCCGAGACAAGCTCGGAGCGCTCGGCGGGACGCCCTTTGGGCTGCAGGAGATCGACGCCTCGCGTCTGGCCCCGTACCTCCACGTGCCCGTCTCGGAGCTGAAGGGCGCGCGGCGCGAGCTGGTGCAGGAGCTGACGGCGGCCATCGAGCGCGGACCGGCGGACTCGGGCGCGGCCGCGGGCGCTCGTGCGGGGGTGCGCGCCAGCACTGCCGTCGTTGTGTCGCTCCCGGTGGCCCCGGACGCGCCACCGGTCTCCGAGCCGCACGCGGACGCCACCGCCGCCCTGGGCGCGCGGGCCGAGGTTGCCCCCGCTGGGTGGCCTGCTGTCGCGCCGCTGCTGCTGCCGCTGTGCCGCACGGAGCAGCAGCTCGAGGCGGTGATCGCCGCCGGACTGGCGGAGGTCGAGCTCGATTGGATGGAGATGGTCGGTCTGGCGACTGCCGTCGAGCGCGCGCGGCAGGCCGGTCTGCGCGTGACGGTGGCGACGCTGCGCGTGCAGAAACCTGGCGAGGAGAGCTTCGACACCCGCATCGCGCGCCTGGAGCCCGATGGCGTGCTGGTGCGCCACTGGGGCGCGGTCGTGTGGTTTGCGCGCCACGCCGCCGAGCGCGAGCGCTTTGGAGTCCATGGCGACTTCTCGCTCAATGTCACCAACTCGATCACCGCGACGTATCTCCTGGAGCGTGGCCTGCACACCTTGACCGCGTCCCACGATCTCGACGAGAGCCAGCTCATCGCGCTGCTGGACCAGGCACCGGCGGACCGCTTCACCGTGGTCGTGCACCATCGCATCCCCACGTTCCATACAGAGCATTGTGTCTATTCGCATCTGCTGAGCAACGGCAGGGACTACCGCACCTGCGGCAGGCCCTGCGAGCAGCACCAGATCGGCCTGCGCGATCACCTGCAGCGGACGCATCCAGTGATCGTGGATGTCGGTTGTCGCAACACGGTGTTCAACTCTGAGGTGCAGAGCGCTGCGGCGCTGGTGCCGCGTCTGCTGGCGCGCGGCGTACGGCGCTTCCGGGTGGAGTTCGTGCGCGAGTCGCAAGCGGAGGCCGCCGCAGTCCTGGGCGCCTACGGCGAGCTGCTCGCCGGGCGCCGGTCGCCGGAATGGCTGGTGCAGAAGCTGGGCGTGAAAGCACAGCAGGGCGTCGCCGACCGGCCGATGGAGCTCCTGCTGTAGGCGTTGCGACCGCGCGTGCGGATCTCGTGAGCGCGGCGAGCCGGAGCGCGGCGGCCCAGAGCGCGGCGGCCCCGCGCGCTGCGATCGCAACGCTGGTGGCCGTGGCTGCAGCAATCCGGCGCCCGGCGCCCGCACCCGTCGCACGATCGAGGTCAGTGCCCACATGTTCTCGAAGCGTTTTCCGTGGGGCCCGTCTCCCAATCGCTTGACCGAGCTATTGGCGGCCAAGCGTGCGGCCGGCGTGCGTGTTCTGGACCTCAGCGAATCGAACCCCACGCAAGCAGGGCTGCAGTACGATCGTGATGCCATCCTGGGAGCGCTCGCGCTGCCTGCGGCCCTCGTCTACGAGCCACAGCCGCGGGGGCTGGCGGCGGCGCGGGAAGCGGTCGCTGGCTACTACCGCGCTCGTGGACTGGCGGCCGACCCGGCGGCGGTGCACCTGACGGCCAGCACCAGCGAGGCGTACTCGTACCTCTTCAAGCTGCTCTGCGATCCGGACGATGCGGTGCTGGTTCCGCGGCCGAGCTACCCCTTGCTGGACCTCCTGGCTGCCGTGGAGTGCGTGGCGCTCCAGCCCTATCCCCTGCACTACGAGCGCGGGCGTGGATGGGGGATCGACGTGGACGGGCTGCTGCGCGCCGTCACCGCGCGAACGCGGGCCGTCGTCCTCGTGAATCCCAACAATCCGACGGGCTCGTTTCTCAAGAGCGACGAGCTGGCAAGCCTGGACCGTCTGTGTGGCGAGCGTGAGATCGCGCTGATCGCCGATGAGGTGTTCGGGGACTACGCTGCCGCTGCGGGCGTGGCCGGCACGCAAGCCGCATCCGGGGTCGAGGCACGCCGCGCGGCGGCGGGGGCCGTGCCGGCCCTCGTACCCAGCCTCGTCACCCGTGACGCCGGGCTCACCTTCGTGCTGAGCGGGCTCTCCAAGGTGGTCGGGTTGCCCCAGGTGAAGCTGGGCTGGATCCACGTGAGTGGCCCGCCCGCGCTGCGCGCCCGCGCGCAGGAGGGGCTGGACTGGATCGCCGATACGTTCCTGTCGGTCAGCACGCCCGGGCAGCACGCACTGCCGCGCTTGATCGCGCTGCAGCCCACCATGCAAGAGCGCATCGTTGCGCGCGTGGAGGCCAACGAACGGCGGCTGCGGTCGGATCTGGCGCGCGCGCCATCCTGTCGCGCGCTCGAGCGCGAGGGTGGATGGTATGCGGTGCTGGACATCCCGCGCGCGCCCACCGACGAGGAGTGGGCGCTGCAGCTGCTACAGAGGGACGACGTGCTGCTGCAGCCAGGCTACTTCTTCGACTTCCCCGACGAGGGCCACCTCGTGCTGAGCCTGCTCACGGAGCCGGCGACGTTCGCCGAGGGTACGCGCCGGATGGTAAACCGTCTGGCCGCGGCGTAGAGCAAGCGCGGCCCCGTCGGGTGCATCCGCTCGATCGGCTTGGCAGTGGGCATGGCCATCACCCGGCGGTGGCGACGGGCTGGTGGACGCTCCGTCACGCCGTCACCCCCGCCCATCGCGGTCCCACCACCGCAGCACCCGGAGTGCCCGCAGCGTATTCCATCGCGAAGGCTGCCCGAGGCGCTCCATCTCGAAAAACGCCCGCCCCCTGAACCGATGTTCCAGATTCCACCGCCCATCCGGCCGGCGCTTCCGGCGCAGCACCTCGATGGCCTCCGCCAGCCGCTCGTCCCGCGGCGCTTCGACAGCCTGGAAGAAGTCCAGCGCGCGCAGGATGTCGTAGTGCCAGCGCGGCGGGAAGGCCAGTCGCAGCAGGACCGGATGGATGACCTCGCCCGTGCGGTGCGAGCGGAACAGCCGATGGGCCAGCAGGAACTCGCGGCCGCGGCGTTGCGCCGCGCGGACCGCGCGGAGCGCCCGGGCCGCAGGCACCGCCTGGACCGCAGGCACCGCCTGGACCGTCGGGACCGACCGCTCTGCGCCGACCGCGCGGCCCCGGTGCAGCTCGTACAGCCGCAGTCCCTCCAGCACCGAGATGGTGGTGTGCACCGAGGCGTGCGTGGCGCCGTACGGCCGCTGGCAGTTCCACCCTCCGTCTGGCATCTGCCGCTCGAGTAGGTGGGCGGCGATGGTGTCGAGGCGCTGCCCGACGTCCGCCTCGCGCCCGGCGCGCCGATCCTTCCCGCTTCGCCCACCATGCGTCCTGGCGCCCTCCTTTCCGCCTCGCCCGCCGTACTCGAAATGACAGAGGATCGAGAGCACCATCCCGGTCACGCAGGTCTCGCCGCGATTGCCCCACGCTCCATAGTTGATGCCGCCGTCGCGGCGTATGCCCTGATCCAGCAGCAACTCGCACGCTCGCAGCGCCAGCCGGTTTCCGGGCGGCAGGCCCAGATCGCGCAGGGTCAGCATCGTGTAGGTCGTCGAGATCCACTTCGGGGTGTACAGCCCGCCGCCCCAGGTGCCCTCGCGGTCCTGGCGCTCGAGCAGCCTCGCGCCCCAGCCCTGCGCCGCCACCTTCCGCCGTTGGCGCTCCACCGTCGCCGCCGACGCATCGCCCAAATCGCGCAGTGCCTGCCAGCGGATGGCCGGATCGCCCGCCAGCAGCCACGCCAGGGTGTCGTCCGCCATCCGAGCGCGGGGCTGGTGGCTGCCGCGCATCGCGAGGGCCCCGCGGGTCGCGCGACCGGCGCCGGCCGGCCGGACTGGGCGCGATCCGCCGGTCGTGAGGATTCTCCGTGCGCCCACGATCGTCCGTCCTTTGGCTGAGGGCCGGTGACCCCGGCGTCCCCGCCACCCGCTCCGCGATCACCCGCCCCGCGATCGCCCGCTCCGCAATCGGCCGCGCCCGGTGACCGCGCGCTCCCGACGCAGGCAGCGCCGTTCCTCCCGGCGGCTGCGGCTCTGCCCCGCCGAACTCCTCCATTCTACTCCACGCACGCAATACCTCTACGCTGTCGACGTTCCACGCCACGCCGATCACCTGCCGCAGCCACCGCGTTTGGCCCGTTCGGTCCACCGCGCGGCGCTGCGCCCGGTCGCCCACAAATCCGGAACAACTCTGCAGCCATGCAGTAGCACATGGCCGGCGCTCTTGACCCGATCGCGGGGACCTGTAGTCTGAAGCGAGGTTCCGTTGGCGATTTCCGTGTCGGGCCGCGCCCCGGGGAGAGTGACCGCATGCTGGCCGCCGGCACGTCGCTCGGTCCGTACAAGATCATCGCCCCGCTCGGTGCGGGCGGCATGGGCGAGGTCTATCGTGCTCACGACGCGCGCCTCGGCCGCGACGTGGCAATCAAGGTGCTGCCCCAGCACCGATCCTCGACACCGGAGGTCCGGGCCCGTTTCGAGCGCGAGGCCCGGATGATCTCGCAGCTCAACCACCCGCACATCTGCACGGTCCACGATGTGGGGCGCGAGGGCGGTACCGACTACATCGTGATGGAGCTGATCGAAGGGGAGACGCTGGTCGCGCGGCTGGAGAAGGGACCGCTGCCGATCGCCGAGCTGCTGACGGTCGGAGTGCAGATCGCCGATGCGTTGGGCAAGGCGCATCATGCGGGCGTGGTGCACCGCGATCTCAAGCCCGGGAACATCATGCTCACGAAGTCCGGGGTGAAGCTGCTGGACTTCGGCCTCGCACGGCCTGCGGAGATGGGTGTTCCCGGGGGGGCGCTGGGCATCGCGCCGACGGTCGCGCTGCCGCTGACGGAGGAGGGAGCGATCGTCGGGACCCTCCACTACATGGCGCCGGAGCAGCTGGCGGGCACGGAGGTCGACGCTCGCACGGACCTGTTCGCGCTCGGCTGCGTGCTGTACGAGATGGCGACGGGACGGCACCCGTTCCAGGGGGGCGACAGGGTCTCGATCCTGAGCTCGATCCTGCGTGACGCGCCGCGGTCGGTCGGCCACCTGACCGCTTCAGTCCCCCGCTCGCTCGAGCGGATCATCCACCGCTGCCTCGAAAAGGATCCTGCGCAACGCTACGCGAGCGCCGCGGAGCTGAGCGGCGAGCTGACGGCACTGCGCGGCTGGGCCCGCAGCGAAGCGCTCCCTGAGTTGGATCGCATCGTCGACCGGATCCAGTTCCTCGACGAAGGACCGGACTCGTGGGCGGCATTCAAGCTGGCGCGGGAGATCGAGAAGCTGGCTCCTGACGACCCGCTGCTCGAGCGCCTGTGGCCGGAATTCACGCACGGGATCACGATCGAGTCCGACCCGGAGGGCGCGGCAGTCTTCGCGAAGTATTACGGAGACTCCGATGGAGACTGGACGCTGATGGGTCATGCGCCGCTCTCGGCGGCGCGCTTTCCGCGCGGATTCGCGCGACTGAAGCTCGAGCTGCCCGGCTACCGCACCGCACACGACGTAATCTGGAACTTTGCGGATTCAGCGATGGCCGGCTCCGCGGACCCCATCGTCTCGAAGTGGCGTTTCGAGCTCTGCAAGCCAGGCGAAATCCCCGACGAGATGGAGCGGGTCCCAGGCGGTGGGTTCATGCTCTTCATGCCGGGACTGGACCACCTGAAGACCGAACCCATGACCGCGTTCCTGATCGACCGTCATCCGGTCACGAACCGCGAGTACAAGCTGTTCGTCGACGCCGGTGGTTACCAGAGGCCTGAGTACTGGCGGCAGACGTTCCACGAGGGGGACGGCGTGCTTCCCTGGGAGGAGGCGATCGCCCGCTTCACCGACGCGATCGGCCGACCCGGCCCGGCGACCTGGGAGCTCGGCGAGTACCCGCCGGGCGAGGACGATCTCCCCGTCACGGGTGTCAGTTGGTTCGAGGCGGCCGCGTACGCGGCGTGGTCCCGTAAGGAACTCCCGACGATCTTCCACTGGAACCGAGTGGCGTTCACCGTCGCCAGCGCCGAGATCGTTCCCGTCGCGAACTTCTCCGGTCGGAGTCCTGTGCCGGTCGGGACGACCCGGAGCATGAATCGCTTCGGCGTGCACGATCTCGCCGGCAACGTCCGCGAGTGGGCATGGAACGAGAGCAATCGGCCCGGCGAGCGCTTCATCCTCGGCGGTGGGTGGGACGATCCGGAGTACGCCTTCGTCGACGCCTACGCGCAGCCGGCATTCGACCGATCGCAGACGAACGGCTTCCGCTGCATCCGCTCCCTCGAGCTAGACCCGAATCTGGCCAGACTCACACGAGTGATCGAGCTGCCGTTTCGCGACTTCCGTGCTGAGACGCCGGTCTCGGACGAGATCTTCGCCTTTTTCCTGCGGCAGTTCCGCTATGACAAGACGCCGCTCGAAGCCGTCGTGGAGTCGCAGGAGCGGGGGCCGCTCGGGCTGCGGCAGACGATCCACTTTACCGCCGCCTACGGTGGCGAACGGATGAGCGCTTACCTGTTCCTGCCGCCGGTTGGCCGGGCGCCGTACCAGGTGGTTGTCCTCTTCCCGGGGTCGGGGGCAATCCACGGCGGCCCCGTCGGGCCCGCGGAGCTGCGTCGGATCGACTTCCTGCTCAAGAGCGGCCGCGCCCTGATGCTGCCCGTCTACAAGGGTACGTTCCACCGCGCCGACGAGCTGAGGTCGGACGTTCCCGACGAGACGACGTTCTACAAGGATCACGTGATCATGTGGGCCCAAGACCTGGCCCGCTCGATCGACTACCTCGAGAGGCGCGACGACATCGACGTCCAACGAATTGCCTACTACGGGCTGAGCTGGGGCGGCGCGCTGGGGGCGATCCTGCCCGCCGTCGAGCGGCGCATCAAGGTCGTCGTGCTGTACGTCGCTGGATTGACCTTCCAACACGCCCTTCCCGAGGCGGACCAGATCAATTACATCACGCGCGTGACGCAGCCGACGCTGATGCTCAACGGCGAGCTCGATTTCTTCTTTCCACCCGAGACATCGCAGCGACCCATGTTCGACATGCTCGGCACGCCGCCCGAGCACAAGAGGCGCCTCACGTATCCGCGCGGACACTCGGTTCCACGCACCGAGCTGATCAAAGAGACGTTGGCATGGCTGGACCGCTATTTCGGCCCGACCGGGTGACCGCTGGACTCTACCCGGGCAGCTTGAAGTGGGGGTTCTCGATGATGCCCAGGACATTGCCGAACGGATCGAGCACGCTGGCGACGCGGATGCCCTCGCCCACGTCCTGGATTGCCCGGCGCGGAGTGGCCCCGAGATCAAGCAGCCGGCTCAGGGCTGCCTCGGCGTTCTTGACCCCCCAATAGGCGACAATACCCCCCGTGCCCTGCGCAAGGTCCTTGGCGTCGGGATCCAACCCCAGCTCGAATCCACCGACATTGAAGCCCACGTAGAACGGCTGGGCGAAGTAGGGATCGATTCCCAGGACTGTGGTGTACCACTGCTTCGCCTTCTCCAGATTGTCAGCACGGTAGATGACCGTCCGCAGTCCCTCGAACACTTTATCCTCCCCGATGTCTGGTGGATGGGCAGTCCAGCTGCAAGCCCCAGCCTAATAGCGGGGCAAGCCGCTCGTCAGCAGCGACACCATGCTAGGCCGTAGCCTCTGCCCGGCGCAGCCATGCTTCGAGATGTTTCTCCCGGACCGGTCGCTCCGTCGTGGTCGTGACCATATAGTTCTCGTAGTGCAGGACGTCTCCTCGCACCGTGATCACGCGCTCCGTTTCCAGCATCCTCGGATCGTTCGCAATGATCTTACTTCGAAGCGCCAGTCGCACGCGGACGGGAGGGTCGGCGGTGATGGAGTAGCTGCCCCGCAAGACCTCGACCCGCCCGCCATCCTGGGCATTCGAGATCTCGAGGAGGCCATCGTCGGTCGGTCGCAGGAAGCCCACCTCCCAGTGGCTCGACTTGCGGTCGGGAAGGAGAACGGTGCGTTGCTCATAGCGCAGCAGGGGGTATTCTAAGGCGAGGACGAAGGTCGTCTCCTCAGCGAACTCGAATGGCTGGATCGTCGGATACCCCCCGCGCCCGGTGCCAAGCCAGCGACCATGGAGAAGAGACAGCACCTCCAGCAGCGTCATCGCCCCGTTCTTCTGTTGCGCGGTTTCATCCCCGGTGCCGGGTTGAGCCCGGCAGCCAGCAATCGAGAGGCGACCCTCGCGGAATCTCCGGTGATGATCGCGAAACGTTCCACCCGCCGCAGTCTACCCGGGGTCGTTGGGTGTCAGCGCGCCAGCGTCAGCTTCCGGCTCTGGACCGCACTCTCCGTCTGCAGGCGTACCACGTATGTGCCGCTCGGCATCGGTCGACCCCGTCGTTGAATCCTGATCGCTGGAACTTTACAGCCCCAAGCCCCCGCCGTACAGTGGCTCGCGTCAGGACCTGCCGAAAGGTTGATCGCATGCCCCTGCTGATTCTGGCGCTGGTCGTCGTCGTCGCCATCTTCGTCGCCGTCTCCTACAACGGGCTGGTGCGCCTGCGGCAGCTCTGCGACAACGCCTGGTCGGATATCGACGTCCAGCTGAAGCGGCGGCACGACCTCATCCCGAATCTGGTGGAGACCGTGAAGGGCTACGCCGTCCACGAGAGGGCCACTCTTGAGGAGGTGGTGCAGGCGCGCAATCGGGCGATGCAGGCGCAGGGCCCCGCCGCCAAGGGCGACGCCGAAGGGGCGCTGGCAGGGTCGCTGCGCCAGCTCTTCGCGCTGGCCGAGTCGTATCCCCAGCTGCGCGCCGTAGACACCTTCACGTCGCTGCAGCGCTCGTTGGCCGAAATCGAGGACCAGATCCAGAATGCGCGCCGCTACTACAACGCGGTGGTGCGCGATCTGAACACGAAGATCCAACAGGTGCCGAGCAATCTCGTTGCCGGCGCGTTCGGGTTCCACACCCGCGAATTCTTCGGACTCGACGTCGCCGGCGACCGCCAGGCCCCCCAGGTCACCTTCGGCGCGAGTTGATCTCTGCGCGACATGCCGACACTACAGCGCTTCGCCCTGGTCCCCCGATGGCTCGCAGCGCCGGCGCTGATCGCATTGCTGGCACCCTTCGCCAGCATCGACTCCGTCGCCGCGCGCGCGCTAGTCATTCAGTCGTTCGATGCGACGGTCCGCGTCGAGTCCGATGGCGGCATTGTCGTCACCGAGACGATACACCCACGCTTTGAAGGCTCCTGGAACGGCATCTACCGCACGATTCCGGTACAGTACCGCACACCGCAGGGCTTCAACAAGACGCTGTTCCTCGACGTCGAAGGCGCCACCGACGGCAACGGCACGGCGCTGCGGGTGGCGGGGAGCCGCGAGCGCCACTATCGCAAACTCAAGATCTGGATACCCGGAGCGCAGGACGCGGTTCGTACCGTCGTTCTCACGTATCGCGTTCCCAACGGACTGTTGTTTTTCGAGGACCACGACGAGCTGTACTGGAACATCACCGGAGACGAGTGGGAAGTGCCGATCGAGGCGGTCACCGCCACCATCCAGCTTCCCGCGGGCGTCACCGGCGTGCGCACCCTGGCATTCACCGGTGCCTACGGCTCGCGCGAGCACGATGCGGACGTTCAGGTGAACAGCAACGTCGTCGAACTCCGCATGCGGCGCGAACTGGCCTTCCACGAGGGGATGACCGTCGTCGTGGGATGGGACAAGGGCTTCGTTGCGCTCCCCAGCCGCGTCGCGCAGACGTGGCGTTTCGCTCGCAGCAATTGGCCCTTCGTCATCCCGGTGCTGGCGTTCGTCATACTCTACAGGCTGTGGTGGAAAATCGGGCGCGATCCACGCCGGCGCCCCATCGCAGTGCAGTACGAGCCGCCGGCGGCGCTGACGCCGGGCGAGCTGGGCACGCTGGTGGACAACCGTCCCGACCTGCGCGATATCACGGCCACGCTGGTCGATCTGGCGGTGCGCGGCTACCTGATCATCGAAGAAAAGAAGGAGCAGAAACTCTTGGGATTGCGCTCGAGCACGAGCTACGTGTTCGAGAAGCGCACGCCACCGGCCTCGGCGGCGACGCTCATGCCGCACGAGGAGGAGCTGTTGGCGGCGGTGTTCAAGAAGGGTGACCGCGTCGGGGATTTTGACCTCGAGTACGAATTCTACAAAGCGCTGCCGCGCATCCGCGACCGCATCTACGAAGCGCTGGTGGCCAAGCGCTTCTATCGGCGGCGCCCGGACCGCGTCCAGTCCTGGTCCGCCTGCCTGGCGATCTTTGGGGGGATCCTCCTCTTCTGGGCGGGGATAGGCCTGTCACACGTGTTGGGCGTGTCGCCGTTGCCGTGGGTCCTCGCCGCGGTGCTCAGCGCGATCATCGGACTGGTCTTTGCGCGGGTCATGCCAGCCCGCACCTACGCCGGCGTCCGCGCGCTGGAGGGCGCGCTGGGCTTCGAGGAGTTCCTGGGTCGCGTGGACCGCGACCGGTTCGAGCGCGTGGTCAAGACGCCCGAGCTGTTCGAGAAGTACCTGCCCTACGCCATGTGCCTGGGCGTGGAGAAGCGCTGGGTCGCCGCGTTCGACGACATCTGCAAACAACCGCCCGACTGGTATCGCGGCCCCGGCGCCGTGGACTTCCGGCCCACCCTGCTGGCCGCCCACTTGGAGCACATGAGCTCGCGCACTGCCACCGCCATGGCCTCCTCGCCGCGCAGCTCGGGAAGCTCGGGCTTCGGTGGAGGCGGCTCGTCCGGTGGTGGCGGCGGTGGTGGTGGGGGGGGCGGCTTCTAGGCGAACGGTAGAGCGATTGCGGAGATCGCGATGGGGCTGCACACGCCCACAGCCGAGGGGCTCCCGCGGCCACTTTGGGTGATCGACTTCGGGGGTGGTGTCGCCCGAGACATGCTGGTCGGGGTCGCGCTGGTGTTCGCGGGCAGCGCGGTGCGTTGGCGTCGCGGCCTGGTTGTCGGGCGCCGGTGCGCTTTCCCCGACCGCGTGGTGGTCCGGGAGGCCGACATGAGCCGCCCAGGGTTCGCCGTCGAGCCCCGGCAGAGCCTGCACCCAGGGCTTCGGACTCCCTCGGGCCCGCCCAGGCGCACACCCCGGACCATGCGTCCACCCCATGGAACCTCCCCTGGGCCGGTTCCGTACTGCCCGACGAGGCCCAGCGTCTGCCCCTGCGCCCCGATCCTCGGAACTGGAATCGCCGAATTCCCGAGCCGCCAGCCTCCAACCAGGACGGCCTCCATGCGGACCCTCTCTCCAGGCAAGTCTGTCGCGTCGCGCCGGAAGCGCCCATGCAGAGCCCGAGCCCGGGCTACTCCTCTGCCATTGCTGCTCGTCGCGGCCTTCGTGGTCCTCGCGGCCGCTGCGGGCTGCGGCAAGGGTGGTGGCGGCGGGGCCGCGGTACCCGATGCCCGCGCGCAAACCACCCAGAGCGGCACCCAACCGAACAGCCAGACCGGCGCACCAGCCCAGCCACCGGTCCCGGTCGCGGTCCGGTCGGCCGAGATCGGCGAGATCGCCAGCTACTACAAGGCGACCGCGACGCTCGAGGCCGAGAAGCAGGCGCAGGTGCTGGCGCGAGTGTCCGGCCTCGTTCTCGCGCTGTCCTGTGAGGAGGGCGATGTCTTGCCTGAAGGGGGCCCTCTGCTCCAGATCGACAGCGAGGAGTACCGGCTGCGCGTGCAGCAGGCCGAGGCCAAGACGGCCAACCTCAGGACCCGCTTCGCGCGCGCGAAGCAGATGCGCGAGCAGCAACTCGCCTCCGAGGAGGATTTCCAGACGACCAAGAGCGAGCTCGACGCCGCCGAGGCCGAGCAGGGCCTCGCCCACCTCAACCTATCCTACGCCACTGTCGTGGCGCCCTTCGGGGGCCACGTCACCCGCCGTCTGGTGAACCTGGGGCAGACCGTGAGCCCGGGCACGCCTCTGTTCGAGCTGTCCGACTTCGACCCGCTGCTCGCCCGCGTGCACGTCCCGTCGAAGGAGTTCAAGAAGCTGCAGCCAAACCAGCCGGTCGATCTGGTGTTGGACAGCGGCCAGCAGCGCCTGCAAGGCCGCATCAAGTTGATCAGCCCTGTGATCGACCCCTCCAGCGGCACCATCAAGCTGACGGTGGAGATCCCGACCTACCCGGCCGGCGTCCGTCCCGGAGACTTCGCCGAGGTGCAGATCGTCACCGAGCGGCACCAGGGCGTGACGCTGGCGCCACGCATCGCCGTGATCTCGGAAAAAGGCGAGGACGTCGTCTATGTCGCCGCCAATGGTACGGCGGAGCGGCGGGTCGTCTCGGTCGGCTTCACCGACAACGACAACGCGGAAATCCTCTCTGGTCTCAAGGCGGGCGAGAGCGTCGTGGTCAAGGGTCAGCGTTCGCTCAAGCACGGCTCGCCGATCAAGATCCTCGACGAGAGTGCTCCCGCGGTGGCGGAGCACAAGGCCTCCTGATGCGCGGGCTGATCGAGACCTCCGTACGCCGGCGGGTGACGGTCGTCATGCTCACGCTGGCCGTGCTCACCTTCGGGATCGTGGGCTACCAGCGCCTGCCGCTCGAGCTCTTCCCGGACATCAGTTACCCGTCCCTCACCGTCCAGACCGAGTTCCCCGACACCGCGCCCCAGGAGGTCGAGAACCTCGTCACGCGACCGGTCGAGGAGACGGTGGGCGTGCTGCGTGGCCTGCAATCCGTCCACTCGGTGTCGCGCCCCGGGGTGTCGGAAGTGACGCTCGAGTTCGATTGGGGCACCGATATGGACATGATGTCCATGGAGGTCCGGGAGAAGCTGGACCGGCGGCTCCTCCCGCAGGAGGCGCGCGACCCGGTCGTCCTGCGCTTCGACCCCTCGCTCGACCCGATCATCCGCGTCGCGCTATCCGGCTCGGGCAAGCTCACCGAGATGCGCCGGCTCGCCGACCGGCAGATCAAGCAGGATATCGAGACGATCAAGGGCGTGGCTGCGGCGCAGGTGAAAGGCGGGCTGGAGGAAGAGGTCCAGGTCGCGGTCGACCAGGAGCGGCTGGCCGCGCTCGGCATACCGTTGGATCGCATCCGCCAGGTGCTGGGCGTCTCGAACGTCAACCTCCCCGGGGGCTCTCTGCGCGGCCAGGAGAGCCAGTACCTCATCCGCACCGTGAACGAGTTCGGCAGCGTGCGGGAGATCGCCGACCTGATCGTCTGGCAGCAGAACGGGGCGCCGGTCCGGCTGCGCGATGTCGCCGACGTGCAGATGGGCACCAAGGAGCGGGAGGAGATCACACGCGTCGGCGGCCAGGAGTCGATCGAGATCGCGATCTACAAAGAGGGTGACGCAAACGCCGTCACCGTGTCGCGTCTCGTGCGCGAACGGCTGCAGCAGTGGAAGAGCAAGATCCCCCCAGGGCATCAGCTGACGACCCTCTTCGACCAGTCGCAGTTCATCCGGCAGTCGATCAACGAGGTGCGCGACTCGGCGCTGCTGGGCGGCCTGCTCGCCCTACTCGTGCTGTTCGCCTTCCTGCGGGATGTGCGCAGCACACTGATCATCGCCATCTCGATCCCGATATCGATCATCACCACGTTCATGCTGATGTACCGCATGAACATCTCGCTGAACGTCATGTCCCTGGGCGGCCTGACGCTGGGGATCGGCATGATGGTCGACGACTCGATCGTGGTGCTGGAATCGATCTTCCGCAAGAGGCACCAGGGACTGAGTCTGCGGCGTGCAGCGGTCGAAGGGACCGAGGAAGTCGGCGCCGCCGTGTTCGCCTCGACTCTGACCACGGTCGTCGTCTTCGTGCCGCTCGTGTTCGTCGAGGGGGTGGCGGGGCAGCTCTTCCGGGATCAGGCGCTCACGGTGACGATCAGCCTGCTTGCCTCGCTCGCGGTCGCAATGACCATCACGCCGATGGCGGCCTCGCTCGGCGGGAAGATCGCGGGGGGCGGTCCGCGCGACGAGGAGATCAAAGCCGGCGCGCGCCACACCCTCGGACGCTTCTCGCTTTTGTACGACCGCCTGGTCCGCGCTGCCGTGCGGCGCCGTGGCCTGACGATCGCCGTCGCCGCGGGGCTCTTCCTGATCTCGCTCTGGGCCGTGCGCCTGGTGGACACCGAGCTGATCCCGCAGCTCACTGAGGGCGAGTTTTTCTACGAGGTCGACATGCCCGAAGGGGCCTCGCTCGCCGCCACCGATCGCGTCGTCCACCAGATGGAGGAGACCGCCGCGGGGCTGCCCACGGTCGAGCGCTACTACTCGACGGTCGGCAGCCGCCTCGTGGCCGGCGGTATCTCGCTCAACACGAGGGCCGAGAACCTGGCGCAGCTGAACGTGGCCATGCGCAACCGCGGCGACCACCGCGCCGAGGAAGCCGCGATCGAGGCGATGCGGGCGCGGTACGCCAACATTCCCGACATGGAGGTCAAGTTCGGCCGTCCGTCCTACTTCAGCCTCAAGACGCCGATCGAGGTCGTGCTCTATGGCGAGGATCTCGACGCGCTGCGAGACTACTCGCTGGAGCTGGCCGGCGACCTCGCCACCATCCCGGGGCTGGTGGACGCGCGCTCGTCGCTCGAGGCCGGCCACCCCGAGCTGCAGGTGGTGTTCGACCGTGACAAGCTCGCGGCCTTAGGGCTCGACATGGGGGTGATGTCCGAGACCCTGCGCAACCGGGTCCAGGGCGTGGTGCCCACGCGCTTCAAGCAGGAGGACCGGCAGATTGACATCCGGCTGCGCAACCAGGAGCAGGCGCGGCAGTCCTTCGAGGACGTGCGCAACCTGGTGCTTCCCGGGCCCGGGGGCGATGCGATCCGCCTGCTCTCGGTCGCGGATGTGCGGATCGAGCGCGGCCCGGCGGAGATCCACCGCATGCAGCAGCAGCGCGCGGCGGTAATCACCGCGAACCTGAGCGGCCGGGGATTGGGCGCGGTCGTGCACGACGTCCAGGCGCTGCTGCAGCGCGACCCGCCGCCCCAAGGCATCACGACGGAGATCGGCGGACAGAACAAGGAGATGCAGGTCAGCTTGCACAGCCTCCGCTTCGCGCTGCTGCTGGCGATCTTCCTCGTGTACCTGGTCATGGCCTCCACCTTCGAGTCGTTCCTGCACCCGCTGATCATCCTGCTGACGATCCCGCTGGGACTGGTGGGCGTCGTCCTGGGGCTGCTGGTGACCTCGACCCCGATCAACGTGATGGTGCTGATCGGCGTGATCCTGCTTTCGGGCGTGGTCGTGAAGAACGCGATCGTGCTGATCGACTGCGTCAACCGCCTGCGCCGCGGCGGGACGGACAAGGTCGAGGCCGTCGTCCAGGCCGGGCACATCCGGCTGCGGCCGATCCTGATGACTGCCCTGACCGCGATCCTGGGCCTGGTGCCGATGGCGCTGGCCTGGGGCGAGGGGGCGGAGCTGCGGGCGCCGCTCGCGATCACGGTCGTATTCGGCCTCTCGGTGGCCACCCTGCTCACGCTGGTCGTGATCCCGGCGATTTACGTGGCGGTTCCGTCGAGGGTGCGGGTCGAGACGGAGGCGCCCGCTCTCGCGAAGGTCGCAGGCTCAGGCTCCGCGAGCGAGGTCGTTCCCGCGCTCCGCGGCGCGATGGAGCAGCCATGACCCTGCCCGAGCTGGCCATCCGGCGTCACGTCACGACTTTGATGATCCTCGTCAGCATGGTGGTGCTGGGGGGAGTGGCGGTGGTGCGGCTGCCGCTCGCCTTCATGCCGGACATCGAGTTCCCCATGCTGTTCGTGAACCTCCCGTACCCGAATGCGTCCCCTTCGCAGGTCGAGCGCACCGTGGTGCGCCCGGTCGAAGACGCGCTCGGCTCGGTGAAGGGCTTGCGCAACGTCTACTCCCAGTGCGACCAGAACGGCGGCAACATCCAGCTGGAATACGACTGGTCGACCAACATGCAGGTCGCGCGCTCCGAGGTGTGGGAGAAGATCGACCGCATCCGCAACGATCTGCCGGACGACCTGGGCGACATCTCGGTGGGCCTCGGCGACGAGGGCGGAGGGGGCGGTTCCCGCCCGATCCTCGAGGGCCGGCTCAGCAGCAAACGCGATCTGAGCGAGAGCTGGGAGCTGTTGGAGCGGCGAATCGTCAAACCGCTGGAGCGCATCCCGGGGGTGGCCACCGTCAGCCTGGACGGGGTCAGACCACGCGAGGTGCGCATTAATCTGCTGCCCGACGCCCTCGAGCTGCACAAGGTCGATATCCGGGCTGTCGCGCGCATGATCGTCAGCGGCAACACCGATCTCTCGCTGGGCAAGATCACCGCAGGGGAGAGCCGCTACGCGCTGCGCGCGCTGGGGAGCTTCCAGAGCGTCGACCAGATCCGCAACCTCGTCATCCGCGCCGATGGCCTGCGCCTGAGCGACGTGGCGGACGTCGTCTATGCGGAGCCACCGCTGGAATACGGCCGGCACCTCGATGGCGACTTCGCCATCGGCATCACCGTGAACGAGGAGTCGAAGGCCAACTCGGTGGTGGTCTGCGACGCGCTCCAGAAGCGCATCGCGGAGATGAACAACGATCCGGAATTGCAGGGCGTCAACTTCCTGGTCTGGTTCAGCCAAGGGAAGGAGATCCGCAAGACCCTCACCGATCTCCTGCACACGGGGATCTACGGCGCGATCCTCGCCTCGGTTGTGCTGTTCCTGTTCCTGCGGCGCTTCTCGACCACGCTGGCCTGCATTTTGTGCATCCCCTTCTCGCTGGTGGTTGCCTGCGGAATCGTCTGGGCGCAGGGCAAGAACCTCAACACCCTGACCATGCTGGGGCTGATCGTCGGAATCGGGATGCTCGTCGACAACGCGGTCGTGGTGATCGAGAACATCTTCCGCAAGCGCGAGGAGGGGCTCGACCGGGTGGAGGCGGCTCGCACGGGCGCGCGCGAGGTGTCGCTGGCGGTGATCGCCTCGACGCTGGCCTCCGTGATCGTGTTCCTGCCGATGATCTTCAACAAGCCCAGCGAGATGAACATCTACCTCAAGGAGATCGCGATCACCGTTTGCATCACCTTGCTGGCGTCGTTGTTCATCAGCCAGACCCTCATCCCATTGGCGACCTCCTGGCTGATCAAGTCGCCGCCGCGACCGCGCGGGCGCCTGATGCTCTGGATCGAGGGGCGCTACACCACCCTGTTGCGGATCAACCTGCGGCACCGCTGGATCACACCCGCGACCGGACTGGTGATGATCGCCTCGGCCGTTTGGCCGTTCATGAAGGTGGACAAGAACTTCGGCGCCAACAACAGCGAGCTGTTCGTCCAGGCCAATTACACCTTCAGCGAAGAGCTGAGCCTCCAGCGCAAGGAGCAGGTCGTCACCCAGGTCGAGCGGTGGCTCGAGCCGCACCGCAACGAGCTGATGGCGCGGTCCATCTACAGTTTCTGGGGGGACCAGTTCGCGATGACTCGCATCTACCTGCACGAAGGGGAGGCCAACGCCGAGAACATCGCCAAGGTGCGTACCCGCCTGCGCAGCCTGCTGCCCGAGGTTCCCGGCGTGAAGCTGGACGTGCAGCAGACCGGGCAGATGTGGCGGCAGGACCGGGCGAAGCGCGTCATGTTCCAGCTGGTGGGTGAGGACTCCGAGGTGCTCGGCGAGCTGGCCGACCAGGCGAAGCGGCGGCTGGAGGGAATTCCCGGCCTGATCGACGCGACCGCCAGCAGCCAGCAGGGCCAGCAGGAGCTGCACGTCAAGCTGGACCGCGATCTGGCGGCGCGCTACGGCATCACGCCGCAGCAGGCGGCCGACGTGGTTGGCCTGACCTACCGCGGCCGGCGCTTGCAGCGCTTCCGCACCCCGGACGGAGAGCGCGAGATGCGCCTGACGCTTGATGAGCGTCGCACCGCGAGCGTCTCGCAGCTCCACAACCTGCCGCTCTGGACGGAGAACGGGCAGAAGGTGCCTTTGGCGTCGCTCGCCTCGTTCCGCCAGATCCCGGGCGCCAGCCACATCCAACGCGAGAACCGCAAGACCAGCGTCTGGGTGAGCGCGCGCTACGAAGAGGGCTCGCGCGAACAGTACCTACCGCTGGTCACGGCCGCCATGAACTCGATGGACTTGCCCTTGGGCTACTCGTGGACGTTCGGGCAGTGGCAACAGCGCGAGAAGGAGAGCTCCCAGGAGTTTCTCGTGAACCTCCTGCTCGCCCTGATGCTGGTGTTCGTCGTGATGGCGGCGCTGTTCGAATCGGTGCAGCAGGCGCTGGCGCTGATGGTGGCGCTGCCGTTCGCGCTGGCCGGGGCGGTCTGGACGCTCTATCTCACCAAGACCGACTTCGACTCTCCGGCGGCGATCGGGCTGTTGCTGCTCATCGGCATCGTCGTGAACAACGGCATCGTCATGATCGAGCATATCAACCACTATCGCCGCGCGGGCATGCCGCGCGACGAAGCGATGGTCAAGGGCGGGCGCGAGCGCTTGCGCCCGATCCTCATGACCGCCATGACGACCCTATTCGGTCTCGCGCCCATGGCGGTGCAGAAGCCGAACCTGGCGGGCGTCTACTACTACTCGATGGCGCTGGTGATCATGGGCGGGTTGGCGGTCTCGACCGTCCTGACTTCGATCATGCTCCCGACGACCGCGACCCTCGCCGAGGATGGCGTCACGCTGGCGCGCCGCCGGCTCGCCGCGTTTGGACGCTGGGTGGGGGGACGGGCCGGGCGGGGCCGCGGCACGCGCCCGTGGACGCGCCGGGACGCCGTGCCCGTCCCGGAGCACTCGACGGCGTACGCCGAAATCACCCCGGACTGAGGGCGCGTCACCAGGCGCATCACCGAATGCGTCCCCGGGAGCCCGTTGCTTGCCCGCGCCGCCTGCCGTAAAATCGACGTTCGTCCTACCTTCTCCCCCGCGCCAGGTTCACCGATGCTCTCAACAACATCCCGCCCGGGCCGGATCGCCGGTCCGCTGCTTGCGATTTCCCTGGCCAGCGCCTTGGTGCTCGGGGCCGCCCCGGTCCGCGCGTTCGAGGTCTTCCGCCATGTGAACATGACCAGCGAAGTGCTCACCCGGCAGGGCGTCAGCGGCAGCGTGCTCTCGCTGATGAAGGACGGGGCCATGTGGCCCGACGTGTGGGGGTGCACCGACTACTGCTACTGCCCGACCTGGGCGCAGGTCTTCTGCACGCCCCCCTCGGCGAGCGACGTGCTGAACGTCTTGAGCCCCGACCATTTCGACAACAATCGCCTCGTCGACTCCATCAACAGAGTGAACAGCCGGATCGGGGTCGCGCGCGGGACCTTGCTCAACGCGGCGATTCCCTTCCCCAACGACAACGTCCGTCGCGCGGTCGCCCAATCGTGCATCGACTTCGGCAAGGCGCTGCACACCGTCCAGGACTTCTACGCCCATTCCACGTACCTGGAGCTCAATGTCGACCTGATCCGCGTGTCCGGGGACGTGACGAGCGTCGGGCTGTGGAACGGCGAGTCCTACGATGGCGACGTCATCGTGGGCACCACGCTCGTCTCGGGCATCCAGACCGGGTACGTCGAGATCGCTCCGCCGCCAGGCTCGGTCACCCACGACGTACTCAACAAGGACAAGCCCGGCAGCATCGAGGGGTCGCTGGGTATCTACAACGTGTTCGGCTCCAGGCTTGCAACGTACTACGAGACCGTGTCGGGGCAGTTCGGCGGAACGACCAACCCCTACACCGACAACGGGCTCGCGCCCCGACACACCATCAAGGCCTACAACTCTCTGCTCTCGGGCTCGTCCGTCTTCGATTTCTACCCCATGTCGGCCAAGAAAGATGCGTCCCGCGATCCACGCGCCGCCGAGGCGGAGGAGGCTGCGATCCAGAGCGTCATGGCCGCGGCGAACGCAGACCCGTATTTCCAGGCGCTGGCCGCGCAGATCCAGTCGGTGCTGAGCAGGTGGGATGGCTCGGATCCGACCACCTTCCCACTCGGCGAGTTCGATGCGAACGGTTTCCCCATCGTCTCCACCGACGTGGCTTCCCAGGGGACGTTGCCGCAGCTCCCGGATCGGATGCTGGAGCAGAACGTGCCCAATCCGTTCAATCCGCGCACCAGCATCACGTTCCGGGTGGCCGTGGATGGCAACGTCTCGCTGCGCATCTACGACGCGCGGGGGCGAACCGTACGCACGCTGGCTGACCAGGACTACTGGGCCGGTTCCTATACCGTCACCTGGGATGGGACGACCGACGGCGGGGAAGACGCGCCGTCCGGGCGATACCTGTACCGGCTGTGCCAGGCCGATCGCAGCGAGGCACGCAGCATGGTCCTCGCGCGCTGAAGGGGCGGCCGGCGGGGCGTCTTCTGATATCATGCGGCACCGGTGCGCCGGGGGCCGCAGCTTCCGGCTCCGCCACCCGTCCGCGAACCGCGAAAGGATCCCGCCGTGAAGCGACTGCTCGTCGTGCTCTCCTGTGTCCCGCTCGCCTGTCTGGATCTCCTGGGCACGCCCATCGGCCACGCGGGGTCCTTCGCAGCGATGCAGGGCGCCGCGTTCGCCCAGGTGCCGACCTCGGTCGCCCCTGACGCCGCTGCTCTAAAGGCGGCCACGGGACCGGCCGAGGGGGCGGCCCAGCCGGACGCCAAGCAGGATGACGAGAAGAAGAAGTGGGACGTATCCAACCCGCCCGGGGCGCAGCTTCACGATGCCAGCATCGACGTGAACGAAGGCACGTGGATGAGTGTGGACGTCAGTCCGAAGGGCGACGAGCTGGTCTTCGATCTGCTGGGCGACATCTACTCCATCCCAATGGCGGGCGGAGAGGCGAAGGCGCTCACCAGCGGAATGGCATGGGACGGGCAGCCGCGTTTCAGCCCGGACGAGGCGTGGATCGCATTCACCAGCGATCGCGCCGGCGGCGACAACATCTGGGTCATGAAGCGCGATGGATCGGATCCGAAGCAGGTGACGAAGGAGAGCTTTCGCCTGCTGAACAGTCCTGCCTGGGAGCCCGGGGGCGACTACATCGTGGCGCGCAAGCACTTCACGTCGACGCGCTCGGCCGGCGCCGGAGAGATGTGGCTCTACCACCGCAGCGGCGGTGAGGGCCTGCAGATGACCAAACGCCCCAACGACCAGAAGGACGTCGGCGAGCCGGCGTTCTCGCCCGACGGGCATTACCTCTACTACAGCCGCGACGCGACGCCAGGCTCGGTGTTCGAGTACAACAAGGACCCCAATAAGCAGATTTACATCATCGAGCGCCTGGACCGCGAGACCGGGGACATCCAGCCGTTCGTCACCGGTCCTGGCGGCTCGGTCCGGCCGACGCCGTCACCCGATGGCAAATCGCTGGCCTTCATTCGCCGGGTGCGTGCCAAGAGCGTTTTGTACGTAACCGACGTCGAGTCGGGCTTTGAACGTGCTCTGTACGACGGCCTCGACCGCGACATGCAGGAGACCTGGGCGATCCACGGCGTCTACCCAGCAATGGCGTGGACCCCCGACAGCAAGTCGATCGTGTTCTGGTCGGGCGGGAAGATCCACCGCCTCGATGTCGCGAGCAAGCACCTCTCGGACATCCCCTTCCACGTGCGCGGTACCCGCCAGCTGGCCGAAGCGCTGCGCTTCCCCGTGACCGCGGTGCCCGAGACCTTCCATACGAAGATGTTGCGCTGGGTGGAGGTCTCGCCCAAGGGGCACCAGGTGCTGTACCAGGCGCTCGGCCACGTGTACGTGCGTGATCTGCCCAACGGCTCGCCCCACCGGCTCACCAAGCAGCACGACCATTTCGAGTACTACCCGTCCTACTCGCGGGATGGAAAATGGATCGTGTACACCAGCTGGGACGACGACAAGCTGGGCGCTCTGCGCATCGCCGCAGCCAAGGGCGGCGAGGGGCGCACGATCACGACCAGGCCGGGCCACTACGTCGAGCCCGCCTTCACCCCCGACGGCACCAAGGTCGTCTACCGCGCCAGCGGCGACGGCTTCCTGCGCTCGCCGCACTATTCCCACGATCGCGGCATCTACTGGATCCCGGCCGCCGGTGGCGCCGACCCCGTGCTCATCACCCGCAAGGGAGTCCAGCCGCAGTTTGGCGCCGCCAGCGATCGCGTCCACCTCATCGACGTGGGCGGCGACGATCAGGACGACCGCAGGCTCTTCAGCGTCAAGCTGGATGGCAGCGACGAGCGCACGCACCTGCACGGCGTCTACTTCACCGGCGTGCGCCTCTCCCCCGACGAGCGATGGATCGCCTTCACCGAACGGTTCAACGCCTACATCACGCCCTTCGTGCGCACGGGCAGGACGGTGGACATCGGGCCCGACGCCAAGGCAGTGCCGATCACTCGCGTGTCGCACGACGCGGGCGAGAACCTGCACTGGTCGGGCGACAGCAAAACGCTGCACTGGTCGCTGGGCCCGGAGCTGTTCTCGCGCGATCTGACCGACTGCTTTGCGTTCCTCCCCGGCGCTCCAGACAAGTTGCCGGAGACGCCGGCGCACGGCCTGGACATCGGCTTCGATCAGCCGTCCGACGTGCCGTCGGGCAAGGTGGCGTTCGTAGGCGCGCGTCTCATCACGATGAAAGGCGATGAGGTGATCGCGGACGGCACCATCGTGGTCGACCGCAACCGCATCGTGGCCGTCGGGCCGCGGGGCAGCGTCAGCGTTCCCGGGGATGCCAAGGTGATCGATGCGGCGGGCAAGAGCATCATGCCCGGCATCGTGGACGTGCACTGGCACGGCGCCATGGCGACCGAGCAGATCCAGCCGCAGCAGAACTGGAACCAGTACGCGTCCTTGGCCTTCGGTGTCACCACGATCCACGACCCCTCCAACGACACGCGGGCGATCTTCTCGGCCAGTGAGATGCAGCGCGCCGGACTCATCGTGGGGCCGCACATCTTTTCCACGGGCACGATCCTGTACGGCGCCAAAGGCGATTTCAAAGCCGAAGTAGACAGCCTCAGCGACGCCATCATGCACGTGCGGCGGATGCAGGCGGTGGGCGCGATCAGCGTGAAGAGCTACAACCAGCCACGACGCGATCAGCGCCAGCAGGTGCTGGCGGCGGCACGCTCGCTGGGCATGATGGTGGTGCCGGAGGGCGGCTCCCTGTGGGAGCACAACATGACGATGGTGGTGGACGGCCACACCGGCGTCGAGCACTCCATCCCGGTAGCGCCGCTGTACGCCGACGTCGTCCAGCTGTGGAGCCAGAGCAAGGTAGGCTACACACCAACCTTGATCGTGGGCTACGGGAGCATCTGGGGCGAGAACTACTGGTACGCGCACACACACGTATGGGAGGACGAGCGCCTGGGCAATTTCGTGCCGCGCCAGATCATCGATGAGCGGTCACGCCGCTCTTTCAGCGCGCCTGAGGACGAATACGGCTACCTCAAGAACGCCCAAGGGGCGAAGAAACTGCTTGATAGCGGCGTCAGCGTGCAACTGGGCGCCCACGGGCAACGCGAGGGTCTGGGTGCGCACTGGGAGATGTGGATGTTCCAACAGGGCGGCATGACCCCGCTGGAGGCCATCCGCTCCTCGACCCTGGCCGGCGCGCGCTACCTGGGCATGAGCGGCGACATCGGCTCGCTGGAGCAGGGCAAGATCGCCGACTTCCTGGTGCTGGACAAGAACCCGCTGGAGGATATCCGCAACTCGGAGAGCATACGCTGGACAGTCGCCAATGGCCGCGCCTTCGACGCGATGAGCATGGACGAGGTTGGCAACCACCCGCGAGCGCGGATGAAGTTCTTCTGGGAGCAGGACGCGGGAACAGAGGAGGCGCCGCAGGGAGTCGACTAGCGGCGCGCCAGCCAGGCGGCCAGCTGGCGCAGGATGCATCGTCCAGGGAGCAGGCTTATCCGCTCTTCTTCGCCAGCTGGAAATCCCCGGCGCGCGGCCCTGGCACGACCGTCCAGCCGGGAGCGAGCTGCAGCTTCCACCCCGGTCCCTGGAGCGGACGCGCCTGCGGGTCGGCGGGGGCAGCCACCTGGGCGCGCGCATCCTTGCCAAAGTCGCCCAGCGTCAGCGCACCGTCCTTAACCTCCAGGACGCCCCACTCATCGCTCAGATCGTACGTCGGGTAGATCGTGCCCATCTTCTCCAGGGGAATGACGTTGTTGGGGTCGAAACCAGAGCGCGTAGTCTTGCCCATCGGAACCACCAGCACGGGCCCATCGATCAGTCGGGCGCGATAGGCGGCGATGCGCCGCTGCCGGTCCTTCTCGCGCGCATCCTCGGCGGTCTTGAGGGCGTCGCCAGCGTAGGCGGCGGCCCGCGGCGTCGCCAGCGCCACCAGATCGGCAGCAGACCTCGCTGGCAGAGGCGCGATCCCCAGTGCAGCGCCTAGTAATTCCCCGAGATCCTTCTGCGGGGTGAGATCCGCGCGCCAACGGGCCCGCACCGCGTCCAGCAGCGCGCCATAGAGCGGGCCGGAGACATAGGCAAACGAGCGCACGAAGCTCGGCCGCTCGGCGGCGCGCTCGACCCCGCGCGCAGCCGCCTCGCCCAGCGCCGCATCGGATGCTGCGGCCAGGCGCGCCCCGGTGTACTCCGCGAGCCCCTCGTTCATCTCCAGGGCGCGCTCGGACGCGGCCGCATCTGGGAAGCTGGCGCGACGGCAGGCGCGGAACAGCAGCGCGTCGGAGACCGCGTGGCTGCGGGCATCGCCCGAGGCCGCGAGCGCGGCACGCAATGCCCTCCACTCCAACTGCAGCCAGAGCCGCCCGTCGTGGCTGTCCAGGTGCGGGTTCGGCGGGCTCGTCGCGGGCAGCCCGAGATCGTCCTGAACGCGGTGGAAGAGCTCGTGCATCACCAGGCGCAGCCGTGCAGCCGGCCGGTCGGGCAGCGGCCACATCACCATCGTCCACTTCACGCCGGCCCAGGTGACTGCGGTGTTCGCGATGACCTCCTCCTTGGGGAGGTTGCCCACGAACACGCTGTCCCGCGCCGTAAGATGCCCTTGTGCGTCGGCCTGGTTCGCCACCAGGGCGCGGGTTTGCGGGTCGACGAGCAGGATGGGCCCACACAGCGAAACTCCCCAGAGCTGGCCGGCGTCGCGGGAGCAGGCGCTCTGCGCGGCACGGAAGCACTCGCGCGCGGCGGGGATGTCGATGGAGTCGGCCCAGGCCGTGGAGGTAGCCGTCGTGCAGAGCACGCCGAGCAACAGGGCCACGGGGGCAGGCAGGAGTCTTGCGCCCATGAGGGTCTCCTGACGAGAAGGGTCGGGGCTGTGATGGTACTGCCTGGCCGCAGCCGCGCGCGAGATGCTTGTCCCGGCGGCGCTCGACCCGCAGGATGCGCGGTCTACCGCGAGCGCGGGCGTTCCGGCAACTTGGGGCCCAGGCCGCCGCCATACTGGATTCCGCCGGGCAGCGTCGTGAAGATCTCCATCGCGACCTGCCCCGCCTCTTTCATCTGTCTCTCGCCTAAATCTCCGGCCAAAGCGTTTCCACTCGCTGCGCCGGGCCCGCCGTAGACCCAATCGATCATGCCCTGGTGCACGTCGCTGTAGAACCAGTTGTTCAGCGCGCGCTTGTTCTCCCACCAGGTGAGAATCACCAGCATTCCAGGATGGTCGAGACTCGCCAGGCGGTGCATGGCGAGCAAACCGGGCTGGAGCTTCAGGTGGTCGAGGAATTCGCGCATCTTGGGATGCCAGGTGCTCGGATCGTCGGAGAACACATGCCCCGGGAGCGTCACGCTGGCGGCGACGATCACCGGGGTCGTTTCTTCGCTGATCTGTGGGAAACGGTCCTCACGGCGGCGCCCCTGCGAGTCGGCTGCCTGCGCTGGAAGCTCGAGTTTCTTCAGCTCCTGCTGCGCCGCTGCTCCCGCAGTCGTCTGTGGGCCGGCCGCGACCGCGCTGCTCCACGCCTCCTTCGCTTTGTCGGACTCTCCTGCGGCGGCGAAGAGCTTGCCGGAGATGAGATAGACGCGCGCGCGGGCTTCGGCGCTCTGCGCAGCGAATTGCGGATGCCGTACCGCCGCATCGAAATCCTCCCTCGCGAGCGGGCCCTTCTTGAGAAAGGGAGGGAATTCCGCGTAGCTCGTGCCGCGCAGCAGGCGGACGCTCAGATCGTCCGGGCTGAGCGCAACCGCGCGGTCCAGATCCGCGCTGGCTTGTTCGAGCAACGTCCCGGAGGCGTCGAAGTTCCCCTTCGCCGCCAGCCAGCCCGAGCGCTCGAGCTTGGCAGCGCCGCGATAGGCGAGCGGAAGGCCGTTCTTCAGGTCGAGCGCCACGGCGCGATCGAAGGTGTCTTCCGCCGCCTGGTAGGCCGCTTCCGTCCCCGCTGCGTGGGCTTCGCGGAGTTGCTTGCGGCCGTCTTCGATGAGCATTTTCACATCGGAGGTGGCCTGCGGTTGCACCTGTGCCGACGCGGCGGAGCTGGCTAGAAGAGCAGCGATTGCGATCATGGCAAGGACAGTTGTGCGCGGCTTCCTCGCCAAGCCGAACGCGGGCCGGAAATCGTCCGCATCCATGGGGCTCTGTCTCCTGAAGGCTGATGTGCTGTGGGACGAATCAGTGGCCAGGTCCACTACGGCGGCGCAGCCGAAAGGTTCGGCGAAGACTCCAAGAGACGCGGAGCCGGCGCTTGCGCCTTGCGATGAGCTCGGCTGCGGAGGCCCCGGGGCCCTCGTCCAGCAGGTCTACAGAGAAGTGCCGCGAGTGCGCGGTGGACTGCACGAAGGACCTGACGGTGCGGCGGCCGGGCGCGCGGCAGGGGACGATCGGACAGCGTGCGGCGCAGCGGGGGGCGCGCCGTGCCCGCCGCTTACCAGCGGCTCCCGTTGGTGGAGGGTCGTTCCCGGTGTCGTCGAGTGGTCCTCAAACGGTGCGATTGTATCGCGCGCGGCGCGCGGATGGAGCCGGACCGCGGATTCCACCACACGATCGCCCGCGATCCCGCTCGTGGCCCTGCTTGCAATGTGAAGTCGTGATACACTCAATGGGCGACACACTGTGCTTCTCGGGTTCTGGGGGCAATCGACAAGGCACCTTATGGAGAGCAACGTTGCGCAGACCCCAGGGCAACCGCCGAAGCGTCGCTACGAGCCGCCGGTCGTGCGCCGTCATGAGAACCTGAAGGACGTGACTCTGTTCACGAATTTCGGGCCTCCGAACAGCAAGAGCGGGCCCTCGAGCACGTACGACATCTTCGGGCAACCCTAGGGTTCTCCTCCTGGACCGGACCGGATGAGGCGGCGCGCCGCAAGGCACGCGCGCCGTGACCCCGCACATTCCATGCACGCTCGCTGCTTGAGCACCAGCCAGGTGGCCGCTCGCTGTCCTGCCTGAAAACGGCGCGCCTCCCGGCCGTTGTCACGGCAGCGGCGGGGTTCCATTCGTGCCACCGGCGCTGCGAGCGCGTCCGCCCGCGTCACCCTCCCGGATTCGATCCACTCTCAAGCACGTCGCCGCACGATCCGCGCCACGAGCGATCGCGCCTCCTCCACCCGCAGGATCCAGGTCAGGCTCAAGTGCGCGACACCATACAGCGCGAGCACGCAGAGCCCTGCGAACAGCGGTCGTTGCGCCGGCATACCGGGCTTCACGCCCCAGGCGATGGCGGCGGCGCAAGCCGCGGCCACCCAGAGCCGGGCAAGCAGGCGGCCGGGCAATCCCGTCGGCCCGATGCGCCGGTTCAGCGCGCGACGAAGCAGCAAGAACTCGACCCACCCGGCGATGCCGGCGGATGTGGTGAGGCCGGCCACGCCCCAACGCTGCCCGATTCCCAGCAGGTCCGGCAGGGGGAAGGCCATCAAGTACCCGAATCCCGTCGTGAGGATCACGCGTACGACGGCACAACGCAGCGGCGTGCGCGTGTCGCGCAGCGCGTAGAAGGTCGAGGCGTACAGGCGCCCTGCGGTGGTGGCGAGCAGGCCGATGGCGGCTCCCGCCAGAATCGCCCAGACGTACACCGAGTCGGCGCGACCGAAGCGGCCGGTCTGGTAGATCACCCCAGTGACGACGTCGCCCAGAGCGAGAAAGGCCATGGCGGAGGGGACGACGAAGAACGCGATACGCCGCAGGCCCACGTTCAGGCGCTCCCGCAGCGCGGCGTTCACTTCCTTCGCCTCTCCGGTCGTACCGGACATGAAGGGCAGCTCCGCGGCCGAGACCGACATGCCAAAGAGGCTCACGGGGAGTAGGTAGATCGTCTGCGCGTTGTAGAGCGCAGTCACGGCCCCGGTGGAGAGAAAGCTGGCGAGCAGGTTGTCGATGTAGGCGCTCACCTGCACGCTGCCACGGCTCAGGAGGACGGGGCCGAGGCTGCTCACGACCTGCCGCACGTGCGGCGACCGCAGCCCCAGCCCGAGCCGCAGACCCGGGGCCAGGCGCAGGACCACCGGGAGCTGCACGAGGAACTGCAACGCGCTCCCGCCCACCGACGCCCAGGCCGTCAGCTCGGCGAGCCGATATTGCCCGGCGCGGCCGCCGAGAGCCAGCAGCGAGCCGATCATCACCGCGTTCCAGGCCAGTGGTGCGGAGTAGGAGAGAAAGAACCGCCGGTGGCTGTTCAGGACGCCGAGACACCAGGCCGACATCACGAGCAGCCCGGTCCCTGGGAACACGATCTTTACGAGCCGGACCAGGAACGCCCGCTTCTCCCCGGCAAACCCCGGTGCGACAGCGTCGACCAGCCACGGCGCGGCGAGCACGCCGACCAGGACGAGGACTGCGACGACCAGGGCGAGCAGGGAGAAGACCGCACCGGCGGTGCGATCGGCCTCCTGTTCGTCGCCTTCCGCGAGGAGCCGCGCGTAGACCGGGATGAACGAAGCGGAGAGCACCCCTTCGCCGAAGAGATTCTGCAGGAGGTTGGGGATCTTGAAGGCCGCCTTGAAGACGTCGCCGGCGTCGGAGAGCCCGAAGTAGTGGGAGAAGATCCGCTCACGCACGAGCCCGGCCAGGCGGCTCAAGAGGATGCCTGCGGCCACCACAGCGGCAAACCGGCCGGATCGAGCGGAGGGCCGGGTCACGATGGCACGCTACTCTCCTGAGCGGTTGCTACGACTTGAATCGACGCCCGGCCTAGCGGAGGGCGGGTCGTCCGGGTACGCTTGTGGGGAACTTCAACCCAAACCAAACGGGATGAACCGGTGACGACCCGGACGGAGCTTATCCAACAGAAGATGGGAGTGCTAGATCTGGCTGTCGCCCTGGGCCACGCGAGCGAGGCCAGTCGGTAGCGGGGTCTCGCGAGCGACCCGTTCTGCCGCATCGAGGAGCGCTGCGAGGAGGAGGGCCTTGCGGGCCTTCAACAGCTCAGCCGGCCCAAGCCGAACCTGCGGAACCGGTGCCCAAAGGACGTGGAGGCGGCTGGCACGCTGGGCCTGCTTCGTGGTACTCTACCAAGCAAGCGTTGCTGCCCACGCGGCATCTCCCGATCAGACCGCGCTCGCGGGCGGGGAGCACCCATCTCGAACTGCACCAGCTTCCGTGAGGATCGCAGCATGAAGAGATGGATCATCGGCGCCGCGGCGCTTGCCGTGGTCGTGGGGGGCCCGGCATGGGCAGCGCCCAGCTACCCGCTGCACGTCGCCGCAGGTAGCCACAGCATCATCGACCAGCAGGGTAAACCGATCTTCTTCAACGCCGACTCGCCCTGGCATCTCATCGCACGGCTGACCCGCGAGGACGCGACCCTCTACCTGGACGACCGCAAGGCGAAGGGGTTCAACACGCTCCTGTTGTCCCTCATCGTCTCCGTCGGATATAGCACCGGAAGTTCCAACAACGCCTACGGCGCGCCTCCGTTCCTCACCCCCGGGAACTTCGCGACGCCGAACGAGGCCTACTTCGCCCACGCCGACTGGGTGCTGGAGCAGGCAAACCTCCGTGGCTTCACGGTGTTCCTGGCTCCCGCCTACATCGGCTTCAATTGCAACAACTCGGGTTGGTGCGCGCAGATGAAGCAGAACGGCACGACTGCCATGCGCGCGTACGGCCGCTGGGTGGGGAGTCGTTACGCGAATCAGCCCAATATCATCTGGGTGCACGGAGGCGACGCCGATGCTTCCGCGTTTGGTGCACTGGCCGTCGTTGACGCCGTTGCCTTGGGTATCCGCGACACCGACCCCAACCACCTGCACACCGCGCACTGCCAGCGCTTCTCCTCTGCCCTGGACTGCTACGACCGGCCATGGCTCGACTTCAATACGACCTACGCCGATTGCATCCAGAGCCCGCTGCAGCTTCGCACCGACTACCAGCGCTCTCCTGCGCGGCCGTTCGTCCTGATCGAGGGGCAGTACGAATTCGAGTCGGGCTGGACGCCCGCATGCATCCGTTCCCAAGCCTACTGGTCGCTCTTGGGTGGTGCCGTGGGCCAGTTCTTCGGGGTTGGACCGATCTGGGACTTCACCAGCAGCTGGGACACCGTCCTGGATTCCCAGGGCACGCAAGCGATGGCCGCGTTCGGCCGGCTGCTGCGCTCCCGCCGGTGGGATCTGCTGGTTCCCGACTACTCCCACACAGCTCTCACAGCGGGATACGGGAACGTCGACACCGCGGACTACGCGCCCGCCGCGCGGACCACGGACGGAAACACGCTGCTCGTCTACACTCCGGTGCGGCGGTCGCTGCGGATCGACATGGGGCGGATTTCTGGCAATGCCGCGAAGGTGTGGTGGTACGACCCCGCGGATGGGAGCAACCAACTCGTGGGGAGCTTGCCCAACAGCGGCCCCCGGGATTTCATGCCCCCCTCCGCTCAGGATTGGGTGCTCGTCATCGACAACGCGACTGCCGACATGGCACCGCCGGGCGAGGGAGAGACCGGTGCGCCGAGCTCGACGCGCTCCTGGGGATCCTTCAAAGATGCTCTCAGCGGCAACCGCTGACGCCCTCGTCATCGAGATCCGGCGTGAGGCCTGAAGAAGCCGGGTGCTGCGAACGAACGCGTACCGCAGCGCTTGGCGACTCCCGGCGATCACCGATCCGGCACTGGGCCCGGCCTTTCCGTTGTGAGAGGTCGAGTTGACGACGATGATGAAGGCGTTGCGAGTCGTCACCGTTCTCGCCCTCCTGGGCCTCCTCGCTGGGGCTCTGGTTCACTTCCTCCGCCGATCAGAACCGCCGGCCGCGCCGATTCGCCACTCCGGACTCTGGGGAGAGGCCGGGGAGCGCTGGGATGCTGCCGGGCGACTTCCCGACTTCTCCTTCGCCGGCTACGGCATGGGACAGCGGCCCATTCCCCACCCACCCGTGGCGGCGAATGTGCGGGACTTTGGAGCCAAGGGTGACGGTGTCTCCGACGACAGCAGGGCTTTCCTCGAAGCGATCGCAGCCGTCAAGCGGGGCGCGGTGGCGATTCCGCAAGGGCGCTATCTGCTGACACAGGTGCTCCGGATCGACCGCCCCGGTCTCGTTCTCCGCGGGGAAGGCCCGGGAAGGACGACCCTCTACTTCCCGAAGTCCCTTCGTGAGATCCTCGGCCCGGCGCCCGCGTCGCATGGAGACAATGGCTATTGGTCATGGGGCGGAGGGTTCATCTGGCTCACCGGAGAGGACCGGGGAACCCGGATTGCGGACGTGGTGGAGCCAGCCAAACGGGGAGACCATCGTCTCGTCCTCTCGACGACCGACGGCCTCGCTGCGGGTCAGCTGGTTCGACTCGTCCAATACGCCACGGACGGATCGCTCTGGGAGCATCTGCACACCCGACCCGTGGAGCCCGGACCGGACCTGGTGAAGTGGGCGCATGAGCGGCTCGTGGACTTCGTGACTCCGATCCTCGCGGTCGAGCAGACCGCCATCATCATCGAGCGCCCGCTCCGCGTGGACGTGCGGCCCGAGTGGAAGCCCACGGTCTTCTCCCACGAGCCGACCGTGACGGAGGTGGGCATCGAGGAGCTGTCGATCGAGTTCGCTCCCGTCCCCTATGCAGGCCACCTGGTGGAGCCGGGAAACAACGGTATCTTCCTCGAGCACATCCACCAGTTCTGGATCTGCGATGTCGAGATCCTGGATGCCGACAGCGGGATCGTGTCGGATGGACCGAGCTGCTTCGGCACCATCTCGGGAGTCCGCCTCGCAAACGATCGGCGCGCGGGCGAGATCACGGGGCACCATGGCATCTCCCTGGAGGGTCCGAACGATGTCCTCGTTACCGGCTTCCGCATCGAAACCCGATTCACCCATGATCTGACCGTCGACGCCCTCTCGAATGGAAACGTGTTCTCCAAGGGACGCGGCGTCGATCTCTGCTTCGATCATCACACTGGAGCCCCCTACGAGAACCTCTTCACCGACCTCGACGTCGGACCCGGAACCCGTCTTTGGGTCAACGGTGGCCCCGCCGCTGGGTGGGGACCCCATTCGGCCGCGCGCGAGACCTTCTGGAACATCCGGGCAACGGACCAGCCCATGCCGATTCCCGCCTATCCGCAGCTGACGATCATCGCCATGTCCGGCGTGAACAGGTCGGAGTACTCCGACCATTGGATCGAGGCCATCGATCCCAGCTTTCTGCAGCCCCAGGACCTTCATCTCGCACAGCTCAGACGCAGGCTGAGCCGGGTCCCGCAGTGATGGGGTGGCGCCTCGAGCCGAATGCTCCTGCGACCCTCATGCTGCCGTCCAGCCGGCACCTGGCGGCGGAGCTTTCTCCAGCGTACCACGGTCGACCATCAGGCCACCCTCACGCGCGGGAGAAGCGTGAATGGCCCTGAATCGGAAGAAAGCGATGTTCGCGGCCGCTCTCGCGCTCATCTGCGCGCTGAACATCGAACTGACCCTTGCGCTCCTTGCTCCGATGTCACCCCAGGTACGCCTCGTCCTCTGCTCTCCCTGGGACCCCGCGATCACCTCTCCAGTGATTCCCGACCAGCGTCTCGGATCCCGACCGAATCCTGCGCTGCGAGACCACGAATTGCCCCGTCCACAGTGTCATCCTCTGGGACGAAGCGCTCCGGCTGAAACCGGCCATCGTCATCGAGGCGCTCGACTCGGGCAACGATTTCTTCGATGCGTTCAAGATTGTCCATGATCGTGGGCAACTCCCGGACCTGAAGAGCCAGGATCCCCAACGCGTGCACGCTCTAATGGAAGCGGAGGAGTCCGAGCCGATCGCGAAACGTGTCGCGAAGATGTTTTGCCGAGCATGCCCGGACCGTCTTCACTTCCGTGCATCGGTTGTCGGCCCTCGATCTCGAGGACCCAAGGATCCGCGAGGGGCAGCGGATTGCGCTCGAAGCGATTCTCAGGATGCAGCAGGTCGCGGCCCGCGACGGGATCCGGCTCATCGTGCTCAGGTCGATGCCCTGCAGCCGCTCCAGGCCCAGCTGGCGGCCGGGCCCCAACCCTACCCGATGTCGTTCGATGGGCACCCCAATGAGTACGGCCACCGCGTGATTGCCGGCGTGATCGAGGCGCACTTCAGGGCTTCCACCCCGGAGTCGGCGGAGATTCCAGTCGAGCACGATCTCCTGCACCTGCGGTGAGAGGGGTCCGGTCCACGGCCCGCCCCCAACCCTTGAGCCTCGAGGTCGCCGCGCCGAACGCCGGCCCCCGCTGATGCCGATCCGCTCCCGGCTCGGCGTGGCGCCGACCGTGGTGGGGCCCGTGTCGAGCGCCGCAGCGTGCGTCCCGGGACGGCGGATCAAAAGATCCTGCTGGATGCTCCCCTGGTTTTGGGTCCAGAATCGCTCTGAGCGTGACCCTCCCTGAAGGCGGACTCTTCAGCAAGTGGTGGTTCTGGGGTGGTCTCGCTGGCGTGGGAGTGGGAACCGTGGTTGCGCTCTCTGGGGGCGGTGAACCTGAGGGCGGTGGAGCCACGCCGCTTTCCGGGCTCCCCTCGCCTCCCCTACGTTGAGTCGGCACCCCAACCGCAGCCATGGGGCCCGGCGGGAACGAGAGACAGTTACCATGAAACGGGCAGCGGTCGCTGCAGCTGCACTGACGCCTGACGAGCTGGCGCTTCTGGAAGGTCTCAACACTCCCCACAAGATACAATCATTCCTCCTGGAGCTTCCCTACAGTGCCGACGCGCGATACCGCTCCCCACGGAGCGTGCTCCGTGACCGGACAGCCCATTGCTTCGACGGCTCGCTGTTTGCGGCAGCGGTCTTGCGCAACCTGGGGTATCCACCGCTCATCGTGGAGATGCTCCCGAACGATCGGGACGACGACCATCTGCTGGCGGTGTACAAGCTCAAGGGCTGCTGGGGTGCAATCGCCAAATCGAACTTCTCCGGCCTTACCTACCGCGAGCCGGTCTACCGCGATCTGCGCGAGCTGGTGATGTCCTACTTCGAGCAATTCTACAACGTGGAACGGGAGAAGACGCTCCGGGGGTATACGGTGCCGCTCAATCTCCGGGCGTTCGACCGGTTCAACTGGATGACGGACGACGAACACCTCGAGCTCATCGCCGAGCGCCTCGACGCGGTCCGGCGGGTGCGGCTCGTCCCACCATCGATGGCCAGGCGGCTCTCACCGGTTGACGAGCGCTCCTACCAGGCCGGTCTGCTCGGGGCGAATCGGGACGGGCTCTACAAGCTCTGATTGCCGGATGGCCAGGGGCGAGTCCATGGCGTCAGGCGTGGCCTGGGCCAGCCTCAGCAAGGTCCACCTCATGCCGGCAGCCGGTTGCTGAAACAAAGAGTTGGATCCCCGTCGAGGACCCGCCGCGCGCATCCTGCCCAGCGGCCTCAGCGCCTGCCCATTGCGTCGTAGGTGGCGTACTTGTAGAGCTCGCTCAGTGTCGGATAGTTGAAACAGGTCTGGATGAAGAGGTCGGCGGTCGCGCCGCACAGGAGCGCGACCAGTCCGATGTGGACGATCTCCGAAGCCAGCTCGCCGATGACGTGGACGCCGAGCAGCCTCATATCCTCGCGCCGGAAGAGGAGCTTCAGGAAGCCCTCTTCGTCGGCGATGATCTGCCCGCGCGCATTCTGTCCGTAGCTCGCCATTCCGCGGATGTAGTCCACGCCCTTATGGCGGAGCGACTCCTCGGTCGCGCCGGCCATTGATACCTCGGGGATGGTGTAGATCCCGTAGGGGAGGATCGGGGCCAGATGCTCTTTGTACTTGAGATCGAAGGCGTGGACCATCGCGATCCGCGCTTGCTCCATGGCGGTCGAGGCGAGCGCGGGGAAGCCGATCACGTCGCCGGCGGCGTAGATGTGCGGGACGGAGGTGCGGAAGCTGTCGTCGACCTTGAGCAGGCCGTGCTCGCCGGCGGCCAGGCCCGCCGCCTGGAGGTTCAGGCGGGAGGTGTTGCCCTCCCGGCCCACCGTCACCAGCAACGCGTCGGGTCCCAGCGAGCGCCCGGAGGCGAGCTCCAAGCGCAGTCCCGCCGCCCCCGGCGCGCAGGCGACGATGTCGTCGGGGATGAAGAAGCTGATTCCGATCTTCTCCATCCGCCGGCGCAGGGAGGCCGAAAGCTCCGCGTCCAGGAAACCGAGCAGCGTGGTGCGTCCGTCGATCAGGAGAACCTCCACACCCAGGGCGGCGAACGTGCAGGCATACTCGCTGCCGATCACGCCCGCTCCCAGGACCGCGAGGGTGGCGGGCAGGCGGCTCAGGGTGAGGATGGTGTCCGAGTCGTAGACGCGTGGATCGTGGAACGGGAGTCTCGCGGGGCGGTTGGCTGCGGTGCCAGTGGCGATCAGGATGATCTCGGCGCGCAGCCGAATGGGCGGAGAGCCGGCGGGAGTCACCTGTACGGTGTGCGGATCGACGAATGCGGCCTCACCGTGGTACAGCGTGACCCCGTGGCGGAGGAGATTTGTCGCGACGCGCTCGCGCTCCGCATCGGAGATCTGGTGCTCGCGCTGCAGGAAATCGCGCACCGAGGCGCGACGTCGGACGGAGAGATCCACGCCGTGAAGCCCGCGAGCCCGGAATCCCGACAGCATCAGCGCGGTCTCGCGCAGTGTCTTGCTGGGAAGCGTGCCTGTGTTGGCCGCCGCGCCACCGAGCACCGGCTCTCGCTCGACGAGCGCGACGCTCTTTCCGAAGTAGGCCACCTGGACAGCGGCCTTCTCGCCGGCCGGTCCCGAGCCCACGACCACGAGGTCGTAGGCCAGGGTTTCGGTCGCTGACCGGTCCGCGGCAAGGCTCCCTGTCACTTGCTGATCCCGCGCAGGCGACGCGCCAGCGTGCGCATCACGCCTTCGGCGACGGAAGGATCGGCTGCGAGCGCGTCGCGGAACGCACCGCCCGCCAGGCGCATGATCCGCGCTCCCGGCGCGCCGGCGCGGACTGTGGCGGCGCGTGGAGCCGGGTCGAGGACGGCCATCTCTCCGATGACGCCACCCACGCGTTCGACGCCGAGGCGCTCCTCCGTCGGTCCGGCACCACGCACGACCTCGAGCTCGCCCTCGAGCAGGACGAGGACCTCCTCTCCCGGCTCACCTTCCCGGCACACGACCTCTCCCGGGGCGAGGATGGCCTCGGCGCTCGAACCGGCCAGCCGCGCCAGGCCCTCCAGGGTGAGCCGGGAGAAGATCGGCACCGCGCGCAGCGCGAGGATGCTCTCGATGCCGGCGGGACCCGCCTGTCCGCTCCCCTGGCCCACCTCCGGCCGTGCCAGGACCCGCGCGCGCAGCGCCGTCGCGCGCACGATCTCGTGCTCATCGCGGATCAAGTGCTCGAGCGTTGCCTCATCGGCGCCGCCGCGCAAGGCGAGAGCGTGGATCGCGGCCGCGCGCGCGTACGGGTCGAGGCTTACCGTCTCCGCCCGTAGCCGGTCCGCGAGGCCCCCCGGCGTCTCCTGGGAGGCGGCCTCGCCGCGCGCGGCGCGCAGGCGCTCGGCGATCGATGCGGGCGCGCCCCCGCTGAGCAACTCGAGGGCGGCTGCTCGGCGCGGCGCGTCATCGGAGGTGAGCCCCTCGCGGACCTCACGGCGCAGCTCCTCGGTGGACTGGAAGTGCAGCCCGCTCAGCAGGCGATCGACGGCACGGACGCGGCGGCGGCGCAGCAGGTCGGCCAAAAGCGCGTGCGCGGGCGTCGGCTCCGCCTCCAGAGCCCCGATCGTTTGCGAGGCGCGCTCGACGACGCTGACCTCCCCGGCGAGCTGCTCCGCGAGGACGTGGCCCCCGCCCAGGATCTGATCGAGGACCGTCGAGTGCTCCTTTGGCGTGACACCGTACTCGGCCTGCAAGCGGCCGATGGCGGGGTCCAAGGCCGGATCCTCTGCCGTCAGAACACGTCCCAGGTGTCCTTCCAGCGCGCGAGCATAGGTCTTGAGCTGCAGATGTTTCTCGAGCGAGAGATGCCTCGCCGGATCGGTGAGCCGGGCGCGTTCCTCCTCCGCGAGCGCGGCCATGATCCGCTCGTGGTCGGCCGGCTTGATCTGGAGCCGGCCGCGGAGCGCCTCGAGCTGCTGCACCTCCTCGCGCGTGACGAGCCCGCTCGCGAGGGATTCGCGCAGCGCCTCCGTGTAGATCTCGAGCAGCCGGGTGTAGCCCATGGCCCGCTCCTGAGAGCGGACGGTGTGGATCAGGTACGCGTCGTGAAGGGCCTTCGGCGGCCGGAGATCGGTCCACTCCCAGCGCTTGAGGAGGCTGCGCGCTACCGTCTCTTCCGCGAAGAACTGCCGGGTTCGGTCGAAGCGGCGGGCGAGGAACAGACTGGCCACGAGCACGATGACGATCCCAAAGATCTGGGGCATCCAGGGGATCAAGCGCAGCGTGGGCTGGCCGGCGAACGTATAGAAGGTGACGAACGAAACGAAAGCGGAGACGGACACGAGGATGTGCCGTGCGCGGTGGGGTTCCGCGTCCTGGTCGTGACGCTGCAGCCACCGCCCGACGGCCGGCTCGAGCTTCGCGAAGAAGGCGAAGCTCAGAAGAGCGAACACCGCCAAGGTGAGGGCCGAGGCGAGGGCCCGGGGCACGCGCGGTAGGAAGAAGAACCCGGCGGTCGAACCAGAGGACCCAGGGAAGAATGAGGTCGAGAGAACGCTGGGCTCGTAGGTCCACCGTCCGCCGAAGTAGTAGTCCCAGGTTCCGGACTGCAGGTAGTAATAGAAGTAGAAGCCGAAGATGATCCCTGGATATGCGAAGTAGACGAATCGCTTGGCGGACGACTCGATCTCGCGCCAATAGCCGTTCTCCTCATTGATGTCGGGGCACGCTGGCTTGCAGGCCGTGCACTTGGCGCACTGCGAGTTCGGCGTCTCCCTCAGTCCGCGTGGCTCGGTGTAGACCTTCTCGATGAACGAGAGCGGGCAGACGTAGTTGCACCAGGTCTTCCCCGTAAAGAGGACGCCGAAGAGGAGCGCAGCCAGGGCGATGAGGATGAAGAAGGCGGCGATGGCCGGGCCGTTCCCGTTGGTCGCGATCAGACGGATCCAGAGCGAGACAAAAAAGACCGCGAAACTGACGTAATAGGCGTTGGCCTGGAGCCAGGGGGACGCGCGTCGCGTGCCGGGTCGCCTCAGGAGAACCGGGATCTGGCTGAAGAAGGCCAGCGGACAGATGCGGCGCCAGCGATGGTAGCCGACGAGAACGATGAAAAGGGGCAGAGCCGCGATCGCAATCGTCCAGACGAGGCGCCCGGCGAGCGGCCGGACGAGGAGCGAGACGACCGGAACGGCGAGGAAAACGGCCAGGGCGGCCCGCCGCACCGGGGGGACCCACCACTCGGTCTTCCGTAGGGCGCCATCTGACATGGAGGGTACCGATTACCGCGGCGTGGCCAAACCAACCACGCTACGCTACCGCCCCGCCCGCCGCGACGTCAAGACGGACGTCCACGCCCTTGTCGGCGCTTTGGCCGTGCCAACGTGCGCTGCACGTCCTTCAGCCACGCGATCCGGGCACGCGTGGAACGCACTGCGCCACGAATCGCCAGGCGGTCGAATTGGTCGACAGCGGGTCCCGGTGCGAGTTCATCGATGTACAGAGCCAGCTTCTCGCGGGCTTGAGCGAGAAAGGCCGCGCGGCGGCTCGGCGAGAGGGCGCCGAGGAAGAACATGCGTGTCCGCAACGGGTCCGGGGCAATCGAAATGACATCGCGATCGAGCGGTGGCGCGAGCCAGGCCATGAAGAGATCGCGTCCCGGCCGCGTCATTGCATACAACCAGGTCTGGCGATCACCGCGCGAGGTCTTGCGCGAGTCGACGATCCCGCGCTTCTTGAGCCGCGCAAGCAGTGGGTAGATGGCTCCGGCGCTGCCGCTCCAATGTGATGACGGCGAATCGAGCAGCTGCTTGCGGATCGCATACGCCGTGGATGGGCCGTGCTTCCAGAGGTGCCCGAGCACGCAGCCCTCGAGCTCGCTCAGCGCTCGCATGGGATCGATCGTGGTCGTTCGCGCCGGTTCCGCGCATTCCAGCGTCGACGGATCCGATTCACACCAACCGCCGGAGCCGCAGCCGCTTCTCGATCGTCGTCGCGCCACGCTCGAGGGTTACCCGGACTTCGGCGTCGTCCCTGCGAAAGGTGCGCGCGAGGTCGTCCGGACCGAGGGCCGAGACCCGCTGGCCATCGACCGCGACGAGCACGTCGCCCGCGACGACTCCGGCCTGCTCGGCGGGTGATCCTGCGAGCACGGCGGTCACCGGGCGGCGGTCTTGCGCGCGTGGATCGAGCACCATGCCGGTCATGTCGTATTCGAACGGCTCCGCGATCCGGCCTCCGCGTTCCAGAACCAGGCGCTTTGCCGCGTAGTCGAAGGTGACATCGAAGCGGGTCAGCAGCTCCGCACCGACGAACCCGTCGCGAAAATCGAAGCCACCGGGGTGCTGGTGCTCCTGCACCGGAAAGACCGTCACAACGCCCTCGAAGGCGAAGTTCCCAAGCTCGACGCGGCGCACGCGTCCGACATGGCCGCGCACTTCTCCGGAGAGGCCGTGCCCTAGCGTTGTCGCGATCGCGTCCGGGGGCGGCGCGAGCCTGCCGTCGGAAGCCGCGTTGAGCCAGAGCGCGTGACCGGCGCCCAGATCGACTGCGAGGTCGGCCGTCACCGGCTCGCCGGAACCAACTGTGACGCGCGCATCCACGAACGCCATATCGTGCCGGACGCGCAGTGGCACGACCGTGCTGCCTTGCGGCGGCTCGAAGGTCGCGCTGTCGAACAAGTCGAGCCGCTGCTCGTCGACGTCGACACGCACCGCGAATTTCCCGAACAGCTCCGACCCAATCACCCCATCCGTATCGAGCGGGAGCCCGGATCGGGCCGGCAGGACGATCACCGGGACATTGGAGATCGCAAAGCCACCGATCTCGATCCGCGATGCGGTCGCCACGCGCGAGGCGACCGTCTGGCCGGCGCCGCCCGCCCCGGTCAGGGAGTCGGCGTCCGCAAAGTCCAGCCCGAGCGCATCCACGCGCTCGGTGCGGTGGAGCAGGATTCCCCGGGTCGGCATCCCGGTGTCGAGGATGAGCTGGAAGGGGGCCGAGCCCTGGACCGAAACAGGTACTCTGACCTGGTTGCGCGCGAAGACGATCGGCACGCGCGCAAGGGGAGGCCGGGCCGAAGGTGGGGCCGGGTCCCGCGACGCCGCCGGGGCCAGGGAGCCGTCCGACCCCCCCGTCGCGGAGCTGACGACAAGAACGAGAGAGATCACCGCGATCACCGTAAGTAGGCAACGTCCGTAATCTCCGAGAGTCCTCATGCCCGAAGAGTACGCGATGCAAGTGGGACCGTCAAGCGTTTAGTACGATTCGTACTATGCGGCGCACGCCTCCAGGAGGTGCAGCCCGCGCGGCTTCTAGAAGGTGCTGCGCAGGCTCGCCGCCGGCCGCCCGCTGTGGAGTTCCGCAGATCCCGGAAGCCGGCGGGCTCGCGGGCTTCCCGGCCGATCGCGGGCGGGTGCCTTCGGTCGGCCCGGCCTTGGTCCGCAACAGCTGGCTTCCCGCTGGGGGCCAGGCCCATTCCGGCGCCGAGCCTGGGCGCTGAGGCGCTGCCGGCCCGTGCCCGCGCTTGACCCGTGCGTTGGCACGAGCCTAGACTGACCGTCGTCGGCCCCGGGATTCTATCCACTTCCCCGCATCAGGCTCACCACGACTATGGTGCTTTCTCGCAGGGGGCTGTTTTTTCTCGCGCGCGTGCACTTTATTCTGGCTGCCCTAGCGCTCACCCTGCTCTTCCTGAGCCCGCGTCTGCTGGAGACCGACGTCAAGTCGCTCACCGTCACGCTGGCGGGCGTGTTCTTCCTGCTCACGGGCGTCTCTGTGGCGGCCGCCGCGTTGCTGCTCTTGCTGCTACGGCTCGTGCGCAGACTCGATCTCGTGCCCCGGCTGTTCCACAGCTCTCCGTTCGCGATCCTCTTCGCAGCGGCGGTCACCATCGTGGCCGATCCGTGGCTGGTGCGGGCGGATCGGCAGGAACTTCTGCTCGTCGTGTTCGCGGCCGCCGCGCTGTTCGGATACATCGTGGAACGTCGATCCCACGCGCGGCTACCCCAGATCGATGGGATCGCCATGGTGCTGCTGGTCGCCAGCGTGGCCGCGCTTCCAGCGGTGAAAGCCGCGCGGGCACTGCGCCCCGCGCCGCAGCATGTGGCGGTCTCCCAGTCGCTCCCGCCGTCCAAGCGGGGGCTCGTGGTCATGGTCGTGGACGGAATGGGTGCAAAGTACATCTCCGCTCTCAACCCGGAGTCGCCGATCGTCACGCCCAATCTCGACGCGTTCATCAAAGGCTCGACGGCGTTCACCAATGCCTACTCGAATTGCCCTTACACCCTCGGGGCGTTTACCACGCTCTACTCCGGTCGCATCGAGGCCTCCAACTCCGATCGGGACCACAATCTCCTCGCAACACTCCAGAGCCATGGGGTACGTACACGGCTCGTGGTGTGTCACCAGAACGCTTTACCCGAGACCAAGTGTTACCACTACGACGGGTTGCGCACGCTGTACCTCTCGCAGAACTACACCGCCCTTCCTCGCTGGCTCGGCTTGGAGTACAACGTGTTCGTGTACACGCCGCCAGCAGGCAAGACCGTGAAGGTCCCTGGCCGGCGCAAGGACCGTCTGGCGGCCATACGCACGATCGCCAATGCGCCGTTTCCGGAGCAGGGCCCGTTGCGGAGCTCGCTGGGGGAGTTGGAGGATCTTGCGCAGGGGGGACGCCCCTTCTTCCTCCTCATCCATCTCTTTCCCCATAGCGTGCAAGGTGCGGCAGCCGAGATCGAGCACGCCAGTGGGCTCTCCGCGGAAAGGACAACGGAAGAGCGGCGCGATGCTGAGGCGAGGATCCGCGCCAGCGATTATCGCTACGAGCCAGGTGATGCCTGGCGGGTCGAGGAGCTGCGGCAGTCGTACCTGCAGGCCATTTTGGCCTTCGACGCGGCGTTCGGCCGGTTTCTGACCGAGCTGGAGCAACGGCCGTGGGCGGGGGCCATCGACATCTTGCTCACGGCGGACCACGGATCGATGTACCAGGATGGCAAGGTGTGGTACGGGTACCAGGTGGACGAGCCCGTAACGCAGATTCCTCTCGCTTTGCGGACCGACCGTGCGCCCGGCAGCGATGCGCGGCTCTGCGCAACGGTGGATATCTCCGCCACGGCGCTCGACTGGTTCGGGATCGACCCCCAGACGCTCTCACCTGACGCCGCATCGCTGCTGCGGCCGGCGGTCGACCGGCGCGTGTTGTGCTTCAGCGGGCGCCTGCGCAACGGCACAGCGGAGGGCGCCCTCTACGAGGGCGGCGAGAAACAGGTCTTCCAGATCGATGCGAATGACTCGGCGCACTGGCAGGTCTCCGAGCGCCCGTTGGGGCACGGAGATGCGCAGCGGCTCACCACGCGTCCTGCGGACGTAGCCGGCCTCGAGGCCACCGTCACGGCCTGGTGCCGCGACCACAAGTACACGCGTTGAGGGCGCCCGCCCGCTGCTGCGCGCTGCTTGGTCGGGCAGTGCGGTAGGCCCGCACGTCCGCGAAGTCCCCGGCTCGTGCCTGCCGCGTGCAGCGCCGGGCTCGATCGCCGGCTTGACCCTTGCACTCCACAAGGTTTCGCGACCAGCTCGGAGGAACAATGACCGACGCTGCTGCCTTCCGCGGACTCTCCCCCACCACGCTCGCCGACGTCCTGACCCGCGACCGCGTCATGGACATCGGTATCCGGCCGCTGTGGCCGGGGATGCCGCGCGTCGCCGGGGCAGCCTATCCGGTGCGCTGCGTCCCCGGGGACAACTTGATGCTCCACGCCGCCATCTACCGCGCCGCGCCCGGCTCGGTCATCGTCGTGGAGGCGGGCGATGTGGACTACGCGGTTGCGGGTGGCAACGTGTGCGCAGTCGCCCAGAAACGTGGGATTGCTGCCTTCCTCATCGACGGTGTGATCCGCGATCTCGCCGAAGTGCGCGAAAAGCGCTTCCCGGTCTTCGCGCGGGGCGTGCTCCCCTTCCCCGCAGCCAAGGATGCGATCGGGGTGCTCAACGGCCCGGTGCGCTGTGGTGGGGTGCAGGTGGCGCCCGGCGACATCGTAGTCGCCGACGAGGAGGGGATCGTGGTCGTGCCGGTCGCGCGGCGAGAGGCCATTCTCAAGGGAGCGCAGACCCGCGCCGCCCGGGACGCGGCCGAGACCCTGGAGGCCTGGGAAGCGACCCATCGCGCCCGCATCGACGAGATCCTGCGCACCAAGGGTTTCGCCGGCTGAGGAGGTGAGACTCAGCGCACCAGCACCAGTCGGCGATGGAACTTGCGGCCTGCTGCCTCGAAGCTGACGAAGTACACGCCACGCGCCGCGGGGCCCCCAACGGTCCGCCCGTTCCAGCTGCTCCGGTATCGGCCCGCCGCCAACGTGCGGTCCACCAGCTTCACCACCTCGCGACCGCGCACGTCCACGACGCTCAGCCGCACGGTTGCATCGCGCGGCAGCTCGAAATCGATCTCCGCCCGGCCGCCGGTCGGGTTGGGACGAACCAGGCCGAGCGCAAATTCGGTGATCGGTCCGCCTTCCGGCACCGCGGTCACGACGCTGAAGATCTGGAAGGCCGCGTCACTCACATCCATACCCGTATTGCATCCCGCGTCGTGCGCCTTCACCTGGACGAGCGCATCCGCAGTCGCCGATGAAGGGGCCGTCACCGTCCAGAGGAACGATCCAGTATTCGCGATGCCGGACGCCAGCAGCTCGGGGTATGTAACGCCGCCGTCGCGCGACAACAGAACGTCCACACCCGTCACGCCGATACCGTCGGTCGCGGTCCACTGGATGTCCGCCGTACTGCCGACGTCCAGGACCTCCCCGCCGTTGGGGGACACCACGGTCACATCCGGCGCAGTGGCGTCGTCGTCGTTCTGGATCGTGCCGACCCCGGTGCCGCTGCCGAGCGCCGCGCCCGTCGGCACCGACAGCCGCAGCCTAAATGTCTCCTGCGGCTCGCCACACACGTCGCCGTTGACGAGCACGGTGACGGTCTCGGTGGAGGTCATGGCCGGGATGATCAGCGTGCCGCTCGCCGCCTGGTAATCGTTGTTGGCGAGGGTCGCGGTGCTGTCGGAGGTCTGGTAGTGCACCGTCACGATCTGATCCGTCGGATTGGAGAGACTGACCGGGAAGACGAAGGGGGTCGTCCCGGCGTTTCCTTCTGGCAGCGCCACGCCGCCGACCGAGAGCGCGGGGACGCCATCGTCATTGAGGATCGTGCCGGTGCCCTGGAGCGAGCCGGCCAGGGCACCGCCGGGATTGGTCAGGTTGACCACGAACGTCTCATCGGACTCCAGGATCTGGTCCCCGTTGACGAGCACGGACGCGGGCTGTGAGACGACGCCCGGGGCGAAGCTCAGCGTGCCCGACTCCGCTTGGTAGTCGTTGTTCGCCAAGAGCGCCGTGCCGTCCGCCGTGGCGAAATCGACCGCCGCCGGCAGGCCGCTCGCCTGCGACAGCGAGACGGTAAACACGAACGCCTGCGTGCCGGTGTCGCCCTCCGCGAGAGCGATGCTGTCGATGGATACGGCCGGCGGCTGATCGTCGTTGGTGATGGTCGCGTTTGCAGACGCGTTGCCCAAGGTCCCGCCCGAGGGGCCCGAGAGACTGACCCCGAACGTCTCGTCGGCTTCGTGCTTGGTGTCGCCGACGACATCCACCGTGATCGCACCCGACGTCTGGCCGGCGGGAATCGTCACCGTTCCGCTCGCTGCCCCATAGTCATTGTCCGCCAGTGTGGCCGTGCCATCCGAAACAGCGTAGTGAGCCGAGACCGGGCTCGCGCTCGGATTCGAGAGCGAGACGGGGAGTACGAAGGGTGGGCTGCCGCTGTTGCCCTCTGCGGCGCTCACGGCGGCTGCGATGCTGATCGCGGGCTGACTGTCGTCGTTCTGGATCGTTCCGCTGGCCGTGACGGTTGCTCCGAGGGTGGCGCTCGTCGCTGCGGTCAGCGTGACAACGAGCGACTCATCCGTCTCGAACTTGTTGTCTCCGTTGACGTTCACGATGATGGTGCCGGTGGCCTGCCCGAACGGGATGGTGATCGCGGTGGTCGCTGCCTGGTAGTCGTTGTCGGCCACGGTGGCCGTGCCGTCACCCGTCTGGTAGTCGATGGTCACGAGGGCTGTCGCGGCCGAGGAGAGATTGACGGTGAACTCGAACGCGGTGGTCCCACTGTTGCCCTCGGGGAGGCCGGGACCCACGGCAATCGTCGCGACCGGCGCGGTGCCGACCACCCGCAGCACTGCCGCCGAGGCCGTCTGCCCGTCCGGGTTCTTCACCGTCACCGTGTACTTCTCGCCGGCCAGGTTGGGAGTCGCAGACGCGGCGTCCAGCACGAGCGCGATCGTCGCCGGGGCCACGTACGTGGCCGAGACGACGCTGGGAGGAGTGCCGGTTGCGCCGCCGTTGCTCACCCCAACAGAGACGTGGTGGAACGCTGGGACGCCCGGCAGATCCGCGCCGGGGTCGTAGAAGCCCGATCCGGCGGCCGACACGCCGGTGAGGCTCACCGCCACCGGGTTCTGACCGGCATTGACGTCGGCGATGGAGCCTGGCATGGCCGGCGGCGGCGCGATGAGCTTCGCGACGCGCACTCCGTACGAATTCGTCGCGTCGGTGAACATCTGGACGGTCCACATCGTCTGGTCGTCGAGCGGATCGACGCTCGTGTAGGAGTAATCGCCCCATCGGCGGCCGTTCGCGCCGCCCGGGTCGCTGGGCGGGTTGTAGGCTGTCGCGCTGCTCGTGAACAGGACGGGCGTCTCCATCGTCCCGGCGGGCTCACCCAGCAGGCGGCCGACAACGGCCGCATTCGCCCGCTCGTTCGTCCCCGCCGTGCTGAAGCCCAAAGCCGCGTGCCCCTGTCCCGAGACCATGATCGAGGGGATCCAGTAGTACCGCTGGTCGTTCAGGTTCGTGGCCGACGCCGTGAACACGGTCCCCGCCTGGACCACCGTCGGCATGCCGCTGCCGACCGGGACGCTCAGCTCGTACCACCGCGATCCGTCGCGCGTGATGGAGCCGCTGGCAGCGCCGGTGTTGTTCACGCCGATGTTGTGCGCCGTCCAGAGCCGGCCGCTGCGGAGATGGGCGGCGAACAACCGGTCGTCCAACGCGCTGAGCTGGCCGTTGGCCCCGCCGGTATTGCCGAGGTGGGGAACGCGGTTCGGGAAGGTCGTCGCCGGGACGGTGATGGAGATGTTGGTGGAGATCGTGGGGGTTCCACCGGGGTTTGCCACGCGCCGCATCATCAGGGTGCCGAACGTGGCGTTGTCCACGCCGATGAAGTAGCCCTCCGTGGCAGCCGGGTCGAAGTTGTCCACTCCCTGGGGCGCATAAGGACCAGCGGAGGTGGCGGTCGGGGCGAGACCGCGGAACACGGTCAAGATGATTGGGCCGGCGCCCAGGACCGAGCTCTTGCGGACGACGTATCCATCGGTGCTGTTGAACGCCTGGGGGGAGCCGCAGAAGTTGTCCGTACCGATGTAGAGGGCGTTCGCGTCCACACCCAGCGTCGGGTAGTCCGCGAGGCACGTGCTCGAGATCGCCGGTGGCGTGGAGGCGATCGGAATGAACCAGAAGGTGAACACCGTGCTGGGAGTGACCACGCCGGCGCTCGCAGCATCGCTTACGGCGAGCAGGATGCGGTTGGGGGTCGAGACATTAATGATCACCAGGATCCAGCGAGCGGTCAGACGGTCGTACCGGATCCGCGGATCGCTGGTGATCGAGCCGTTCCGGACCGAGGAGAAGAACACATCGGGGTCGGCGTTGAGGACGCCGTCGGCAAGCCCGGTCGCCTTGTTGAACGTCACCAGGCGTCCGTTCACGAACACGACGTACTGCGTTGGCCCGACGACGCCCATGCAATCCGGTGGGAACGACAGCGTCGGGTTGATCCCGGCGAGAGTCGCGCCCGTGAAGTTCGTCCCGACCGTCTGCGGGCTGAGCGTCCTGACCTCGCCGGGCTGCGGCTTGAATCCCGGGGGCAGCTCGGGGAGCTGGGGGACGGGTTGCGAATCCGGATTCTGGGGCAAGTGGGAACGATCGGGCTGCTCGATCTCCTCTTCCACATCCCGCTCCGCCCGCCCGGCAGCTTCCAGCTCAGCCTGGCGCTGCATGACGGCGCTGACGGGCTCCGCGACGCCGGCCGCCCCGATGGTCGTCGCCGAGGGGGTCTCGGGCGTGCCCTCGGCGGCTTGGGTGGGTGGGCTGAGGGTCAGCAGAAGGCCGAGCGAGAGCAGAGAGAGCACGGCGATGCGCCGAGTTGTACGCACGATATCTCCCGGAGCTGATGGTGCGAACGGCCGTTCGGGGGGAACAACCTCGAGATGCGTTGCAGCGATCCGACCCGACAGGTGGGTCGGCGGGCAGAGAGAGCGCTGTGGCGCCGATCCGCCGGCGATCCGAGGATTGCCAGGGGGCGGCCAAGCGACCTCTCGCAAGATGGCTCCCATGATTGTAGACCATTCGCTCCCGGTGGAGGGCTTGGAAATCGCGGCGCTGGGGCGGGGCGCTCGTCCGCGGCGGTCATCGGGCAGGCACCGTCCACGTGCCGCGCGTCGCTCGGGCAATCCGAGGTCCCGGGCCACTTCCTTGCGGAGCCATGCGCGCGCTGCGATCCAGTCGCGCTGCACGGTCTTCGATGATACGCCGAGCAACTCGGCGATCTCCTCGACGGAAAGACCGGGGAAGAAGCGGTGCTCGACGACCTGGGCCCCACGCGGATTCAGCTGGGCGAGCCGGCCCAAAGCGTCTTCCAGCGCGAGCAGCTCGTCGGCCTCCTCGTCGGTGAGCAGCGCCTCGGCGTGCTCCAGCGGGACGCGTTCCATGCCCCCGCCGCGCTTCAAGCGGGCGCGGGTGCGTACGTAGTCGACCAGTGCGCGGCGCATGGTGTTCGAGGCCACCGCGAAGAACTGCGTGCGGCTCCCGGCGGCGATGCGATTCTGGTGGGCAAGGCGCAGGTAGGCCTCGTTCACCAGCGCGGTCGCGGGGAGGGTGTGGCCGCGACGCTCGTCGCGCAGACGCCAGCGCGCCAGCTCGTGCAGCTCGGCGTACAACACGCGCACGATGCGGTCCAGCGATCCGGCATCACCGTCGGAGAGCTGACGGAACCAGGCGGTCAGATCCTCAGCCATGGGTGGAATGGTACGGGAGCCGCAGGGGCCGTGGGAAGGGGCCGCCGGACGGGACAGCGCGACGGGGCAGGGGGACGGCGCGACTGAAACCGGCGGCTTGAAGTCGCGACTGGAATCGGCGGCTGGAAGCCGCGGCGGGCAGGGGTGGTGGAGAGATGCGGGATCTCCTCTGCGCTACGGGCCGCCCGCCGCGCCAGCACGCCCCCAGGCGCAGGCGCGGTTTCTCGCACCGCGGCCCCATGTTGTCGGAAGGTCGCCCCGCCGGCGCGCTGCGCCGGCAGCCCTTCCCCCGGAAAGTGCCCCCCATCCGCACCGTAACCTTTCGCCGCCATCGCAGTTACTATCCAGTGGCAAGTCGCCGAGGAAGACGTCGGACGGAGAACCCTTGAAGGCGCCCGGGCACGAACCTGATGAGCGGCAGCTCGTGGAAGCGGCACAGCGGGACCCGCGCCACTTCGCCGCGCTCTACGAGCGCCATTTCGACCGTGTCTATGCCTTCATCGCGCGCCGCGTCCGTGACCGCGATGTGGCGCAGGACCTGACGTCCGACGTGTTCCATCAGGCGCTCGCAGGCCTTCCACGCTTCGAGTGGCGCGGCATCCCGTTGTCGGCCTGGCTCTTGCGGATTGCCGCCAACGCCGTCGCCGACCGCTGGAAGCGGGCGGCTCGCGAGCGCCAAAACCCGGTGTCCGAAGAGGGGCAAGCGACGCAAGAGGCGCGGGAAGGGCAGATTCCGCACGAGCCGGCCGCGGCCGAGCTCGCGGAGGTCGAGCGGCGCGCCGAGCTCTTCCAACTGGTAGAGAGCCTCCCGGCCGATCAGCGCCGTGTCATCGAGTTGCGCTTCGCCGGCGAGCAGAGCATCCGCGAGGTCGCCCATGCCCTGCAACGGTCCGAAGGCGCGATCAAGCAGCTCCAGTTCCGTGCGTTGCAGAACTTGCGCGCGCGGATAGGTGAAGGCAATGGCTAAGCCGTCCCAGTCCGACCAACTCGACGCGGCGCTGACGGCGTTGCTCGCCAATCCGCATGCCGCGCCACCCCCCGTGGACGCGACGGTCGCCCCGCTCGTGCGTATCGCTGACGACCTGCGCGATTTGCCGCGCCCCGCGTTCCGTTCCCGGCTTCGCGGCGAGATCGACAGGAAAGCCTCCATGGCAACTGACGTGGTCGCCGCACCCCCGGCTCGCCAGACCGCCACCGCGTACCTGTGCGTCCGCGACGCAGCGGCCGCCATCGAGTTCTACGCGCGGGCGTTTGGCGCGGTGGAGCTGTACCGCCTGACCGACCCCGGTGGGCGGATCGGCCACGCCGAGCTTCGCATCGGCCAATCCACCATCATGCTCTCCGACGAGTTCCCGGATTACGGCGCGCTCAGCCCGCAGGCGATCGGAGGCTCACCGGTGAAGATCCATCTGCAGGTCGACGATGTGGACGCCTTCGCCCGTCGGGCCGTGGCGGCCGGCGCGAGTCTCACCCGACCGGTCGAGGATCAGTTCTACGGAGAGCGCTCCGGAAAGGTGGCTGACCCGTTCGGCCTCACCTGGATCCTCTCCATGCGCACCGAGGAGGTCGCACCGACCGAGATGCAGCGGCGCTTCGATGCGCTGATGCGCGGGCAGGGAGCCGGCGCCGCACCCACGGCGGACGCGCCGCGCCGGACGCGACCCATTCCCGAAGGCTTCCACACGGTCACGCCGTATCTCGCGGTGCGCGAGGCCGAGGAGCTGATCGGGTTCGTGGAGCAGGCCTTCGGCGCGCAAGGCAAAGTCCTGGGGACGGGGTCCCAGGGGGGCATCCACGGCGAGTACCGGATCGGCGACTCGATGGTGATGATCGGCGGCGGCAAGGCTTTCAGCGGGACGCCCATGCCGACGGCGATCCATCTCTACGTCCACGACGCCGACGCCGTGTACCAGCGCGCGATCGCCGCGGGCGCCACGTCCATCAAGCCGCCAACGGACATGGACTACGGTGACCGCGAAGGCAGCGTCCGCGATCTGGCCGGCAACCACTGGTACATCGCAACGAACAAGGCCACCGGGCTCGCACCCCCTGGCTTGCGCACGATCACTCCATCTCTTCACCCGCGAGGCGCCGACCAGGTGGTCGATTTCCTCAAGCGCGCCTTCGCCGCGCAGGAGCTGGCCCTCCACCGGTCGACCACGGGCACGATCCTCCACGCCAAGGTCCGCATCGGCGACTCGGTGGTGGAGATGGGCGAGGCACACGGCCAGTGCCAGCCCATGCCGACGAAATTCTTCCTGTACGTGGACGACGCGGACGCCTGGTACCAACGCGCCATCGAGGCCGGTGCAACCTCGCTGGCCTCGCCCGCAGACCAACCCTACGGCGCGCGCGTCGCCGCCCTGGCGGACTCGTCCGGCAACCAGTGGTATGTCGCCACGCCCATCGAGCACGCCGCGGCCTAACACGCCGCGGCCTGGCCTGTCGCGGCCTGCTCCACCGCAGGGGGCGCCGCAAGGAGGCAGCCATGCACGACGAACCGCTCATCCGCAACATCTCCGACACAGCGCGCTGGGTCGCCACGCACCGCGCCATCGAGACCGAGCGGTCCGACGCGCTGTTCCACGACCCCTTTGCCCGCAAGCTCGCCGGCGAGCGCGGCGCGCAGATCGCCCGGGAGTTTGCCCGCACGGGAGAATGGGCCTGGGCGTTGCGTACGCATCTCTTCGACCGCGCCATCCTCGCCTGCGTCGAGCAGGGTTGCGACACGGTGGTGAACCTGGCGGCAGGGCTCGACGCGCGCCCCTATCGTCTGCGGCTGCCGCCGTCGCTGCGCTGGGTGGAAGTGGACCTTCCGGACATCCTCGTGGAGAAGGAGGAAATGCTCGGCGGTGAGACGCCGGTGTGCAGACTTCAGCGCGTCGGGCTCGACCTGGCGGACGGCGCGGCCCGCCGCGAGCTGCTCGCCCGCCTGGGCAGCTCGGCGCAGAGTGCTCTGATCGTGACCGAAGGACTGCTGATCTACTTCGCGCGGGAGGATGTCCTCGGGCTCGCGCGCGATCTCGCCGCCCACGCATCGATCCATCGCTGGGCGCTTGACCTCACTTCGCCAGGCTTGTTGAAGATGGCGCAGCAGAGCTGGGGTCAGCGCCTGGCGCAAGGAAGCTCGTCCCTGCAGTTCGGGCCGCCTGAAGGTCCGGCGTTCTTCGAGCCCGCGGGCTGGAAAGCGGTCGAAGTCCATTCCATCTTCAAGGCCGCGGCCCGGGCGAGACGCGTTCCGTTCCCGATGCGCCTGCTGGCCCTCCTGCCGGAGTCGTCCGGCCACCAGGGTGGCCGCCCGTGGGGAGGCGTCTGCCTGATGGGGCGGGTAGGATCCGCAGGCGCAGCGGGTGGGCGGGAAGGGCTCGACAGGTCACCTCTGCGCGGCACGAGTCCAGGGAAGCCCCCTGCAGGGACGTTCGCGCGGTCTGACAATCTGGCGCCGGATCGGGCCGACAGGCTCTGCGGAGCTCAGCCGGGCGCGGGCGCGTTGTGCTTCCACCACGTCTCGGCCTCCAACGGCATCCACGGGCCGATGGACGCAGCGCACTCGGAGAGACGCGTCGCCACTGCGGCGGCGCTCGGCGGGCGCTCCGCCGGATTCTTGCGCAGGCAATCGAGCACGAGACGCTCGAACGGCGCCGCGACCGGCTCGCCCAGGCGCTCCGACGGAGGAACCAGCGCATCGTGCACGTGCTTGCGGAGCGTTGCCAAAGGCGTCGGCGCCGTCCACGCTCTTCACGAGGCCGAAGTCGTAGCACCTTCACGAAGTCGTGGTCGAGACCGCGCCGGCAGATGAAGATATTCGAGGGCTTGACGTCGCGGTGCACCAGACCCGACCGGTGCGCGTCCTCCAGCGAGTGACAGACCTGTCCCAGCAGATGGATCGCGCGCGATGCCGGCACCGGGCCGAACCGCTCGACCAGCGTTTTCAGATCGAAGCCGTCGAGCATCTCCATCACGTAGTAGAACGTGCCGTCCTGCGCGATGCCGAAGTCGTAGAGCTCCACCGTGTGCGGCGAGCGCAGAGCAGCGGTCGCCTGCGCCTCGCGCTCGAAGCGGCGGAGCATCTCGCGGGATGACGCCGGATCCGGCCCGCTGAGGATGTCGGGCCTGATGAGCTTGATGGCCGCCGGGCGCGCGAGCAGCTGGTGACGGGCGCGCCACACCTCGCCCATGCCTCCGACGCCGATCCGCTCCACCAGCTGGTAGCTCCCGAGCTGCTGGGCGCGCGAGAGATCCCGTGTCAGACGGTACACGGCGCGCGAGCCGAAGACGGCGATCGCGGCGCAGATGAAGGTCGGCACGCTGGTGTCCAGAAGCAGGTCGGCGACCCATGGCCGGATCGATGCAGGTGCGCCGTGTGCTCCCACCGAGAACCCGAGCATGGCCGGGACCGCACCGGCAGTCAGCAGCACCGCCAGCAGCGTGCGCCGCGGTGTCATGGGGACGAGGATCGGCACGATCAGCAGCCACACGCCCACCCACGTCACCCCCTCGAGGTAGACGATGCGCAGCCGGGCGGCGACCAGCCGATCGACGAAGCCCTGGGGAAACGCCAGATCCGGCGAGCCGATCGCTTGCCAGACGTGACGCTGGTACAGGTCGAAGTGTCCTTCCCAACCCCACGAGCCTCCCATGATCCCCACAGCGCCCAACACCTGGAAGGCGAGGGTGATATTTGCCAACGATGCCGGCGGAAGCTTGCCCACGCGCGCCGCGAAGAACACCAGGATACCGCTCGCGATGGACACGAGGGCAATGACCAGGGACAGGGGTGAGTGCTCCGACTGCCCTCCGACGAGCATGCGCACGTGCTCCGTCCCATAGGCGAGCAGATACGCGCCCGCATAGCAGAGCGCCACGGTGGCCAGCCTGCGGCTCAGGTCGCGGTGGATCTCAGGCGAGAGCGGCACCCCGGTGCTGCCGCTGGAGGGCGTCACGGCGCGACGCAGGTAGGCGGAAACGTGCGACGCTGCTGCGGGGATCGACGGCATGCACAGAGACTACGCGCGGCAACGGAGCCATACAAGCACCGGACTCTAGAATGACACTAGCTACTCCGTGCTCGTTCGCCGATGCTAGGAGCACGACGGCGCGCCGCGCACCATCCAGCGCAGGCCAGGGGACGGCGTGCAATGGACGGGCGCGGACTCGCCGACTCGCGCCGGGCCCACAGACATCCGGGCGCAAGCGGTCGACGTCACGGGTGCGACAGACACTGCGTCGGCGCTGCAGCACTTCAGGCTGCAGTAGGGGGCCGCATGGCGCACACGCGCTCTTCACACTCCGGCGGTCCGGCGCTGGCCATCGCAGACTCCGCGCGCGCTGCTCTGCCCAGGGGGTTGCGGATCGTCGCCTTGGTGCTCCTGCTCGCGACGCTTGCGCTGCAGATCGCCGCACGCGGTTCCCTGCGCCGCAGCTTCTGGGGATTCCATCAATACGCCTACCTGCCCGGATGGGCGGCGATTGTCGCGTGGGTGGGCCTGGGTGGGCTGGGCCTGTGGGTGCTCCTGGGACGCGCACGACGTCTGGAGCGGGCAGTCGAGCGGCTCGGCCGGACGGTCGAGGCACGGCCCCGGCTCGCCGCAGCGATCCTGGCGCTCGCCTGCGGCGCGATCTTCTGGCTGCTCCGCTCGCACCAGACCGTGCTGGGGGACGGCTGGCCGCTGCTCACCGATCTGCCCAAAGGGGTCGAGTTCCACACGCGTGAGCCGCTGGCGATGTGGCTGCAGCAGCGACTGCTGCGCGCCGCGCTGGCGCTCACTGGCCGCGGTCCTTACCAAGGCGACGCCCGCCTGGCCATGCTGGCAGTCGCGGTTGGAAGTGTGGTCAGCGGCGCGCTATTTGCGTTCGTGGCGGCGGCGTTCGCCGGAATCTGTGTGCGCGCGGCGGCCGCGATCTCCCATTCGCCGGCCGCCGGCGCGGAATCGGCGACCTCCGCCACGCCCGGCGCTGGCGCTGGCGCCGTTGCCCTGCTGGTCGCCTTGGTGCTCTTGGCGCAAGGGTACGCCGAGCTCTTCTACGGCTACATCGAGAACTACGCCTTCCCGGCCCTCGCGCTCGGTACGTTTCTGACGTCCGGTGTGCTGTCCCTGCAAGGGCGCCTGCGCCTCCTCGTGCCGCTGGCGCTCTTCCTGTTCCTGGTGGCGCTGCACGTATCCAACCTGGTCCTCGCGCCCGCGCTCATGGTGCTCGCCGCCAGTGGTCTGCGCCGGGCGCCGCGCCGCGCGCTCGTCGATCTCGTGCTCGCTGCGGGGCTGGCGACGGCGCTGCACCTGGCGCTGGCGCGGCTCTCACCGGGGTACTCCGTCTGGGCGGGATTGCTCAACCTGCGCGAGCAGACGCAGACGCTGGCCGGAGGGGAGACCCCCGTCGCATACTTTTTCACGCTGCGGCACGTCAGGGACTTCGTGAACTGCCAACAGTTGCTCGGACCGCTGGGAGCCGCGCTCTTGCTGCCGGTCTCGGTGATGGTGCTGCGCCGGCGCACGGTGAGTCTTCCGTGCGCCGTGTTCCTGGGAGGGACGGCGTGGCTGCTGCTGGCCGCCAGCGCAGTGACCCCCGATCCGACGCTCGGTTACGCCCGCGACTGGGACGCGTTTGCCCCCGCGGGCGTCGCCTACGCTGCGGCGGCGATCTTCGGGATGGCCTCCAGCGTGCGCGAGCGCCGCGTCCTCGTCCAGCTTCTGCTGGCGGGGCTCTTGTTGTCCCTGATGCACACGGCGCCGTGGGTCGCCATCAATCACTCGGAGCCGCGATCGATCGAGCGCCTGGCGGACCTCCCGCTGGGGCACGGGCGCACGGAGGTCGCAATCGGTTTCTGGCATCTGCGCAACGGGCGCTCGGCGCAAGCCCGTCCTTGGTTCGCCCGGGCGGCGGCCGCCGCCCCCTACAACGTGAATGCCCAGCAGATGCTCGGGCACATCTTCATGGAGGCCGGGCAGTACGATTCGGCCGCAAGCGCGTTCGGCGCAGCGCTGCGCATCCGCCCAGACAAGCTCGAGTTCCACGCGTACCGGGCCGAGGCCCTGATGCGCACTGGGCGCTACGCCGAGGCGGTCCTGCACACGCAGCTGCTGTGCGATCGAGGCCCAGGGCAATACCACCACTGGCTGCAGCACGCCGTCACATTGGAGGCGTTGCAGCGTGCAGACGAGGCACGTCACGCTTACGAGCGAGCGTTGTCCGCCGCCGACGCCGACTGGAGCACGGGGCGGCACTCGTATCAGCTTGCCTTCGACCGGGGGCTGATCCTGATTCGACTGGGGCGCTTAAGCGAAGGGGTCGCGCTGCTCGAGCAGGCCGTGGCATTGCAACCCGATTCGCAGCAGGCGCTCTTCGACGTCTCGTCGCTGATGATCGGGGCGGGCAACCCCGCCGCTGCCCGTCCGCACCTCGAGCGCCTGTTGCAGCTGTACCCCGGGCACCCCATGGCGCAGCAGATCCGGGAGTGGCTGGCGCACGCGCCAGGGCCCTGATGCTGGGCACGCCTGTCGCCGGCCCGGTTGCGGCCGCTGGGTCGCAGACGCAGCACGGCATCCACGCGCAGGACGGCTACTCTGGCTGCGGATCCATGCTGGCGATCTCCCCGCTCGCGTCGATCTCGATCGTCCAGATGATCGATCTTGAAGCATAGGACGCGCGGTAGCGCAGCACGCGCCCGTGGTCGCCGGCGCGGCTCTCGAGCAGCGTGAGCGACTGCAGGATACCCAGCGGGCCGATGAACTGCGGGCCGGCGCGGCGGATCATCGGCACGACCTCGGTCTGCCCTTGCGGGGTGAATTGCGTTTCGTCGACCTCACCCCGCGCAGCGGCTTCGAGCACAGCCGTGAAGCGCTCGGTGAATCGCGGATCGGGATCCTCGATACCACGGTTGCCGGCGACGGAGAGCACGGGCAGATAGAGGGACGCGATTCGCCGCGCCAGCACGCGCGACTCCGCCCCGCGCAGGTTCGTCAGCACGATGACGCTCAGCCCGTCGTCCGGATAGCGCAGGAGCGTAGCGTCGAAGCCGGGAGCGCCACCCTGGTTCCCCGCCACGCGGTGACCGTGATCGACTTCGAGCTCGTTGGCGAAACCGTAGTGACTCTGCGTGCCATCCTTCAAGTGCACCGGAGCCTCCATGGCGCGCCAGCTCTCGGCGCGCAGCAGCTTGCCGGACGCGATCGCCATCTCCCAGCGCGCGAGGTCCTGCACGCTGGATACGGCGGCTCCTGCCGCCCACTTCTGGCTGGGGCTCACATATTCCTCATTGCGCAGTCGGTCGTGCCCCCAGGCGTAGCCCGCGGCGCGCTTGGGAATGACTTCACCGAGATCGTTGATCTGCGTCGACGTCATGCCGAGCGGCTCGAAGATCCTATCGTGCAGGAACTGCGCGTAGGTGCTGCCGCTCGCCTTCTCGACGATCATGCCGAGCAGGAAGTAATCCGTGTTGCTGTACGACCAGCGCGTGCCGGGCTCGAAGTCGAGCGGTTTCGCGGCGACGCTCTCGATGACATCCTGCGGTGACACGTCCAGCCACAGTCCTCTCATGAAGCCGGGCACCCGCGTGTAGTCGGGGATGCCCCCCGTATGGCTCAGGAGCTGACGGACGGTGACGGCGCGCCAGGACGAGCTTGCCATCCTGCACGACCGCAACAGATATCCCGGGGGCATGCCCGTGATCCATCTCCATGCGCACCGCATCGTCGACTGGCTCGGCGGCGGCCGCCGACAGGGGGCGCACCGCGATCGCGACGGCAAGCAGGGCAGACTCGAACCCACGGAACAGCATGGACAGCTTTGGGCTAGGCGCTTCGAACGGCGCGGACGATCCGGGCGGTGACAAGCGTGTAGCCGATCGCGGCGAGGCCGTGCCCGCAGAGGATCACGCTCATGAGCACGATGTAGCCTTCGAAGTGGCCCCCGGAGTTTGCGACCCGGACCATCGACGCGACGCCGAACACGCCGAGCCCGATCGCGGCGAGCGAAGAAGCCAGAACCAGCCACTTCAACCACGCGCTGCGTGGGCCGCGGACCAGGTACGCCGCGCTGAGGCCGCTGTAGGCAAGGAAGCCGATGGCGATCCAGAGCCACATGCGGATGTGACCGGGATCGCGCGACGGCAGGACGAAGGTGATGACGGTGAACAGCCAGAGCGCCACGGCGACGGTGGCCAACGTCGCGACGATCAACAAGACCTTCAGCGGCAAGTCGAACGGGTCGAACTGCCGCGCAAGCCGATCCGCGGGGCCCATGCGTCGGACGACGTCTTCTTCGGCTTCTCGGGGATCCATGCCAGCTCTCCTTCCGGCGGCGGCGGCCTCGGCGAGGTGGTCGGCAACTTCCTCCAGAACGCGGCGAGCGAGCAGCGGATTGCGGCGCAGCGCTCGCCGCAGAGCATGCAGATAGACCTCGATGGGGCTATCCATGTCGCAGCGTCGGCGCGCCCTTCAGAACGGCGTTGACGCTGCGGACGAGCTCCCGCCAGGCGTCCCGGCGCTCGCGCAGCGCGGCGAGGCCGGCCCCGGTGAGCCGATAGGTGCGGCGCGGGCGCCCGGCAACGTGGCCGACCGCGCTGCTCAAGAGTCCGGCTCGCTCGAGCCGATACAGCGCCGGATAGACCGTTCCCTCGCGCAGCTCGAAGGCGCCACGGCTGCGCAGCCGTAGCTGCTCGATGATGGCGTAGCCATGGCTCGGCCCACGCGCGACTACCGACAACAGGAGCATGTCGATCTGGCCTGTGAGCAGCGGCTCTCGGTTCATACATAGATCACAATAGCATAGATGGTCGAGGTGTCAAGCGGAAATTCGCGCGCTCCGCTCCCGGGCCCCCGGCGGGGGAAAACGCGCGTGCCACTGGAAGATGGCAGCCGACCGCTTCCTGGGTCGGGCGGTGTTCAGCCGCGGAAGGCGTACGAGAGCTTGAAGAACCCCTGCTTCTCGGCGGGGCGCATCACGCCGCCATCGTCGAGCGACCGGGCGTCGGAGTAACCGAGGAAGAGGACCGTCTGCCAATTCAGCTTGTAGGCGAAGACCGCCGACCCACCGAAATCGCCGCTCTTCGGGTCGACCGCGAAGGTCCAGAGCTCCGGGCGGAAATCGACATCGCTCCACTCGCCGATCAGGCGCAGCCAGGCGCGCGAGCTGAACGTATACACGGCGCGTACGCGCGGGATCTTGGCTGTGAACAAGCGACCCTTGCCCGCCGTACCGGCGTCGACATTCAACCAGCGGCGGCGGTACGACATCGTGACGCGCAAACGGTCGGTCGGGCGCAGGTCCACGCTCGCCTGGAGGTCCCCGCCCGTCGCATCGCGATCGTTGTCGAAGTCGATCTGATCACCGAACGAGCCGCTCATGATCAGATCGTTGATGATCTTCCCGGGCCGGATCTCGAGTTGCGGAGCCACGAAGAAGCGCTGGTGCAGATTCTCTTGCCCCCGGACCTCGTCGCGGTTGAACTCGACGCGGACGAACGAATTCCATAGGGCGTCCATGCCGAAGCCCGGACCGATCCAACGCGTGAGGGTCACGCCATCGCGGTCATCGCTGGCTTCCCCCTGCAGGAACAGCCGCAGCCGTCGCACCGGACCTGACTTGGGTCGCAAGGTGCGACCGGTGTCGATGCGGCCCGAGCGATAGCCGACGCGGGGGACGAAGCCGTTGTCGGCACGGAAATCGTTCGCCACATCGTCGTACACTCCGAAGAAATCGAATCGCCGGTTGGCCCAGGAGTACCACACCTCGGCGGCGTGGCCGTTCAGCTCCCGGCCATCCCATTGCGAGGCGAGGGCCGGCCGATCCGGCGTCTTGCTGGCGCTCCAGAGCAGCTGCCCGGTCAGCGTCGATTGCTCGTTGGGCCGCCATTGGAAATCGGGTCCCAGGACGCGATTGGAACCGCCGCCCTCGATCTCGCGCCCCGAGTAGAGGAGGCTCAGGGAAGAGAGCCCGAGGTCCTTCCGGATGCGTCCGAGCGCGACCCAGGAGGGGAAGTCCTGGTGGGCGGAGTGGGAGTCGCGCGGCCCCGGCAGGACCACGCTGCCGCCACCCTGATCCTGGCCGACCAGAACCGTATACTTCATCGTTTCGGACCCGCCTGTCGCCCGTCCTCCCCAGCGTGGGTCGGTGAAGCTCCGCGTATAGACGGCGGTGATCGGGGTCGAGAAGAGGTCGACGCTTTCCAGGAAGAACGGCCGCTTCTCGGGTTGATAGATCGCGAACCGCTCGTTGGCGGTGATCTTGCCCTCGTCGGACTCGATCTGCGAGAAATCGGGATTGATCGCGGCATCGACCACGGTCTCGGGATTCGGCAGCCACTTGAGATCCGCGCCGCCCTCGTACTTCGCGTCGTCCCACCGCAGTGGTGAGCCCAGGTCGCCTTGTGGGCGCGCCCCTTGGCTCGCGCTCGCGTACGGCGCCACGACCCAGTGACTGCCGGAGGGCAGATCGTGCAGTCCCACCACGGGCCGGCCGTTGCAGACGAAGCAAGGGCGGTCGCGTGGAAGGCGCGAGGAGAAGTACTGGTAGCGAAAATCGCGCGGACGATTCCGGTACAGGAGGATGCCCCACTGTTGCGGGTTCGATCCCACGTAGCGGATCGACGAGAATGGAATGCGCATCTCGAGCTGCCAGCCGCGAGCGGTGCTGCGACCGGCCGCCTCCCAGAAGAAGTCGGGCGAGTTGTCCTCGCCGGACGCATCGCTCGTGATGGCGTCGTACTGGATGCCGCGCGCGTTGGCCAGGAACATCTGCGCGGTCTTCCCGTCATTGCGCGCGTCCAGGATGATGCCGCCGTAGTCCGTGGAGCTCGGAACGTTGTCACGATCGCCCAGCGGCGCGCGGATGGCCCGCGGATCGGGGTCGTCGAACTCGAACGCGGCGTAGAGGAACTCGCCGTCGTACGCGATGCGGGCGCTGCAGCCGACCGAGGCCGGCAGGTTGTCGCCAGGGTTCGTCTCGAGCCAGCCGTCGATCCGCGGCACGGCGTTCCATACGGGGTCATCGAGTGCTCCATCGACGCGGATCTCGCCGTCGATGTGCATCACCTCGATCGGTGGACCGTATGCGGCGGTGACCTGCGCCGACGCCGGAGCTGGGGCGTACAGGACAAGCGCTATCGTCAGGGCAGGGAGAATGGCGCGGTTACGCCCGAGCTCTGGTGGCGCCATGCGACTCGTGCACCTGCTTCGGGGGTGACCACGCGGACGGGTGATGCCCTGCGGGCCTTGGGCGTCTTACTGATCGCATCGGCGAAAGGTTACGCGCGGAGCCCGCTTTTTTACAAAATGGGCATCGGATTCCGTCGGCTGCCCCGCGCCGCAGGGCCCAGAGCGGTTGTGGCCCCCCTCAGCGGGAGGGGTCGGCGGTTGATCCTGCGAAATCGGCATCCCCACGGCGGCGCCATGGGCTCGCTCGAGCCCTGGGTCCCCTGCGGCTCGCGCATCGGTGGGTGACATACTATCATCCTACCGTCCGGCGGGCTCCCCTTTCCGGCCGGCGCTCATTCCAGGAGGCGACGATGTCCAACGGATTCGAGGAGTCCCGCACGCGCCCGACGGCCGCGGGCCGCCCAATTACGGTCGTCCAGGAGCAGACGGGGTTCCTTACGCGGGTCTACGCCTGGATGGCGGGCGGGTTGGCCGTCACCGCTCTGGTGGCCCACCAGGTGGCCGGGAACGAGACCCTGCTGCGGGCCCTGATCCAAAACCGGCTGCTCTTCTTCGGGCTGATCATCGCACAGCTCGGACTGGTCGTGGTGCTGTCGGCAGCCATCCAGAAGTTGGCCTTCAGCACCGCCGCTCTGTTGTTCGTCGGCTACTCGGCCCTCACGGGGGTCACGCTCTCCACGGTGCTGCTGGTCTACACCGGAGCATCGGTCGCCGCCACGTTCTTCATCACCAGCGCCATGTTCCTGGCGATGACGTTCTATGGCATGACCACCAAGCGCGACCTCTCCAGCTGGGGCAGCCTGCTGTTCATGGGGTTGATCGGCGTGATCCTGGCATCGTTCGTGAACATGCTGCTCCACAGCGAAGCCCTGATGTGGATTGTTACCTACGTTGGGATCGCGATCTTCGTCGGGTTGACGGCTTACGACACGCAACGGTTGAAGGAGATGCAGCGCTCGGGCGCCGCGGTGGGCGATTCGGGAGCGAAGCTGGCTATCTTGGGCGCGCTGCGACTGTACCTCGACTTCATCAACCTCTTTCTGATGCTGCTGCGCCTGACCGGCCGTCGGCGCTAGGCGCGGCGGTCGCGCGGTCAGCGGTCATATTAAATCAGCGGATCACAGCGTCCAGCTCGGTCGTAGAGTGGCTCGCGGTATCGAGCCGCACCGAGTAGAGCCCGTCGCCGACCGAGGAGCCTGCGGAGCCGCGGCCGTCCCAGTGGATGGCGTGCTCACCCACCGTCTGCTCGCCATCGGCCAACAAGCGCATCCGGCGACCGGGAACGTTGTAGACCGCCAGCGCCGGGTCCACGAAACTGGTGCTCGTGCCCGACGCGATAGGGAGGGCCGCTTGACGCAGGTCGAGATCCGGCCGCTGCCAGGCCACGACCGGCAAGAAGCTGAGGCTTTTCCACGCGCTGGTGGCTGGCAGCGGCCTGGGCGGGACGACCCGGATGCTGAGCTGGGCCGCAGGCTGGTCCCGCCAGGATCCGGCGCAGCCGCATTGGCATCTTGGCCCCGTCGGCGTCGAGCGCCACCTGCAGGGCACGGGCGTCGGCAGCGCGTTGCTGCGGGCCTTCTGCGCGGACATGGATGCCCGCAAATCGCTCGCCTACCTCGAGACCGACAAGCTGGAAAATGTCTCGTTCTACGAGCGCTTCGGTTTCCGGGTCACGGCGGAAGGCTGGGTGCTCGGTGTCCAGAACTGGTTCATGCTGCGCAGCGCGGAGAGTGAGATCGTCCCGTGCCGTGCAGAGAGTGAGATAGTCCCGCGCGGCGCGAAGCGTGGTAACGGCGAGGGCGCGCGCGCAGCGCCAGACGCGCCCGCCGACCTGACCGCGCAACGTAGCGCTTCGGCGCAGAGAGCTCTTCAGGGGGTGCCGTGTTCGATCCCACGCCCGAGAACCCCATCGCCGGCAACGAATCCGACGAGAAGACCCGCTCGCTGGGCGCGAGCGGTGGAGCCGCGGGAGCTCCGCCGCATGGCTCGCAGACGGACCCGGGTGCGGGGGCAGCATCGGACCGCGCCCGTCCCTCGCGTGTAGGCCCGTATCGCCTGCTGCGGCTGCTCGGTGAGGGCGGCATGGGCACCGTCTACCTCGCCGAGCAGGAGCAGCCGATCCGGCGGACGGTCGCTCTCAAACTGGTCAAGCTTGGCATGGACACGCGCGAGGTGATCGCGCGCTTCGAGGCGGAGCGCCAGGCGCTCGCGCTGATGAACCACACGCACATCGCGAAGGTTTACGACGCCGGGGCGACCGAGCAGGGGCGACCCTACTTCGTAATGGAGTACGTCGAGGGAATCCCCATCACTGAGTATTGCGACCGCGAGCGGCTCTCGATCGCCAAGCGCATCGAGCTTTTCGTCCTCGTGTGCCATGCGATCCACCACGCCCACCAGCGCGGGATCATCCATCGCGACGTGAAGCCCAGCAACGTTCTCGTCGCCGATCACGACGGCGACCCCCTGCCGAAAGTGATCGACTTCGGGGTGGCGAAGGCCACGACCCAGCAGTCCACCGACCCGACGCTCTTCACGGCGGTGGGCCAATGGATCGGAACGCCGGGGTATATGAGCCCCGAGCAGGCGGCGGCGACGCCGGGGGAGATCGGGACGACGACGGACGTCTATTCGCTCGGAGTCCTCCTCTACCAGCTGCTCACGGGAGTACTGCCGCTGGGCGACCGGATCACGCGCCAAGCCAGCTGGGAGACGATCGCCCGGACGATCCGCGAGGAGGAGCCCAGCAAGCCCAGCACGCGCGCCGGCTCGCTTGGCGAGTTGGCGGACGACATCGCGACGCGGCGCAGGTCATCGCCGTCCGCGCTGCGGCGCCAGCTCGGCGGCGACCTGGATTGGATCGTGATGAGGGCGCTCGAGAAGGAGCCCGCGCGGCGCTACCAGTCCGTGTCCGAGCTCGCGGCGGATCTCGAGCGCCACCTCCACAACCAGCCGGTGCTGGCGGGACCTCCGAGCGTGACCTATCGCCTGCGCAAGTTCGCCCAACGTCACCGCACTTCGCTTGCCGTCTCAGGGGTCGTGCTGCTGAGTCTTGCGTTTGCCCTCGTCGAGTCGAACCGCCAGCGCGTCCGCGCCGAGCGGGCGCGGGACGAGTCGGAGGCGGTCACGAGTTTCCTGTCGGACATGCTCGGCGCGGTGGATCCAGCGAAGATGGGGCGCGATGTGTCCGTGCGCCAGGTGCTCGACCAGGCAGCCGAGCGGATCGGGGAGCGGTTCCCCAAGGAGCCGCTCGTCCAGGCCCGCCTGATGCTCACGATGGGCGACGTCTACCGCAAGCTTGGTCTCTACGACCAGGCGCGACCGCTGCTCGAGCAGGCCCTCGCGCTGCGCGAGGCGGCGCTGGGAGCCGAGCATCTCGAGGTTGCCATGGCCCTCAATTCCATCGGTGCGCTGTTCTTAGCACACGGTGACGTGGCCGAGGCCAAGGCTGCCTACCAGCGGTCGCTGGCGATCCGCGAGCGCGCGTTCGGTCCGGAGCACCCCGAGGTCGCGCGCAGTCTCAACAACCTGGGACTGGTCGCGCAACAGGAGGGGGATCTCTCCCAGGCCAGATCCCTGCTCGAGCGCGCGCTGGCGATGCGCGAGAAGACCCTGGGATCCGACCACCCGGACGTCGCCAATACTCTGATCAATCTCGCCATCACCTACGCTCGGCAGAAGGACCCGGACTACCTCAAGATGCGGCCGCTGCTCGAACGGGCGGTGGCGATCAAGGAGAAGGCTCTGGGGCCCGATCATCCCGATCTGGCGGCGCCCCTGACCAATCTGGCGAGTGTTCTTCTCCACCTCGACGATGTCGAGGGCTCCCGACGTCTCAATGAGCGTGCTCTCGCCATCAGCGAGAAGGCGTATGGACCGGACCACCCGACGGTTGCACAGAGCCTCACCAATCTAGCGAATGTTTTGTCGAAGCTTGGGGAGGCCGAGGAGGCCCGGCGTCTCTACGAGCGAGCGCTCTCGATCCGTGAGAAGGCACTACGCCCCGGGCATCCGGACATCGCTTCCAGCCTCATCAACCTCGCCGGAGCAAACTACGATCTGGAGGACTACGCATCCGCCGGCGCGCTCTACGCACGGGCGGTCACCGCGTTGAAGGCTGCCCTCGGGCCGGATGACGCCAACACCATGAGGGCGTTGCAGGGGCTCTCCCAGACGCTCCACGCCTTGGGCAACGAAACCGAGGCGTTGAAAGTCGAGGCACGGATGGACTCGCTGGAGCACGCGCAGGCTGACGGGAACAGCGGCGCTCCCCCACGGTAACGGACCAGCGGGGCATCGTCGCAGCCGTGATCGGCACGATGCAAGCGCCCGGGAGCTCCGGCGCAAGGAAACGTGGTGCGGGCGCTACTACGATGAGGCGGGCGGCGACTCCGGCGGGCTGGGCACCGCCCGGTTGCGCGCCACTGCGAGGTAGCCAGGCCGCAGGTCGAGCAGGTGGGCGAGCCTGCGCATGAGGTAGTCCTCGTGCTGCGACAGCTTGCCGTCCGCATATACGACCCGCCACAGCAGCTCCGCCAGCAGGAGCCGTTGCCCCTCGTCGTAGCCGGCGGTCAGGAGCGACGTGAACTGGTAGAGGTCCACGGCCCCACGCCGCCGCTCCTCGGCGAGCGCCATCAGCTCGCGCGCGTCGGTCGTGGAGAGATCGAAGTGGCGCACCAGCGCCGCCTCGATGTGAGCGCGCTCCTCCGTCGTGAACTCGCCATCGGCGTGGGCGATCTCGAGCAGGACAGCGCATGCGGCAATGCGCAGGCGTTGCTCGTCCGACTCGCCCGCACGATCGGGCTGCGGTCGCGCGGCCTGGCCGGTGGCCTGACCGCTGAGAAGTCGCTTGATCGCTTCGAGCATGGTCAAGGTCCCTCCGTCTCCGGCATGGTCAGCGCGCCTCCGATCGCTGGAACCAGGATACAGACTCACACCCCAGGACGGCGGCCGCAAGGTCCCCGATCGCGCCCGATGACGCGCCAGAATGCGCGGATCCGGTCCACGGGCAGCCCGGTCACGGCACCTCCCAGAACGCGTCCAAGAGCCCCAGCCGCGCGAAGATCTGGCGCATCTCCGCCGGCCCGGGCCGGCGCGACTCTTCTGTGAGCCGATTCTCGTACCAGGCGAGGGCCAGCTCCCAGAGCTGGTCGAGGGAGACGAGCGGGCGGAGGGGAAGGCCTCGCGCTTCGCACCACAGCGTCACATGCTCTTCCGACCGGAAGAGGAGCATCGTGCTTCAGGTGAAGACGATGTCTTCCCACCATTGCGCTGCGGGCACCGCGAAGTGGGCGACGCCGGCGCTTGGGACGAGCTTGCGGTCGCGGACGGCCAGCTCCATCGGTGCCTTGCAACAGCCGCAGCTCGCCCGGACGTCGACATCGCAGTGGAGGGCGGCGGCCACGCCATACGCATCCCAGACGCAGTTGGCGAAGTAGCTCCGTCCCGCGGCGCCCACCCGAAACGGAGTTGGGACGGCCGAGAAGGGTGGAGCCATCCGGATCCTGGCCCCATCGCTCTCCAGGACGAGCAGACGCTTGGCGCGCAGGCGCTGGAACGCGGCGTGGATCTCCGCCGGCGTGACGGCCAGCTCGGCGGCCAGCTCGCCCCCGGCAGGCGCTTGCCCGGTCGCGGCGAACGCGCGATAGACAGCAAGCTTGACGCGGGTGTCGAAGTCCATGGGCGGTCCTCCCCCCCGGGCGCGCACGAGCGCGCTCGGCTCCTCAGGACGCACACGATCCTACCCGAGAATACGGCCTACCCGAGAACACGGCTTCCTGGGCCGCAGGCCTGCAGACTACGCCAAGCGAAGGTTTCTTGCGCCGCTGGCCTGCCATTGGAGGGCCCTGGCGTGTTCCTGGTGAGGAAGGGAGGCTGGTCATGAGTGCTCGTCGACGGCAAAACGGCCTGTCGTTGGCTCGTCTGCTATGGCTTTGCATCGGTGTGCCCTGGGGCGCCCGTTCGGTCGAGGCGGCCACCGTGCACGTTCCGGCCGATGCGTCCACGCTGCAGCTCGCGATCGCCGCGGCCGCCACCGACGATACGGTACTGGTCGCGGCCGGAACCTACTCCGGGAGCGGCAATCGCGACATCGACTTCGGCGGCAAGAGCATCGTCGTCCTGTCCGAGTCCGGACCGGCCGCCACGATCATCGACTGCGGAGGATCAGACAGCGAGCCCCACCGTGCCTTCGACTTCCACAGCGGCGAGTTGCCCGGGCCTGCGCGGATCGAGGGGTTCACCGTCACCCACGGGGTGGCCGTGGGAGATTTCACCACCGGCACGGGCGGAGCGATGCGCTGCCGCAACTTCTCGGGACCCTACGTGCGCAACTGCGTCTTCGTCGGCAACCGGGCGCAGAGCTCCGGCGGCGCCGTGAGCGCCGATCAGTCCCACATCATCGTGACCGCCTGCGTGCTGAAGGGAAACTCGGGCGGCTCGGGGGGTGCGCTGAGCTTGATCGGCACGCTGGCGACGGTGACCGATTGCGCCATCCACGGCAACGAGGGCGGCGGGGTCTTTTGCAATCAGTCGATCGTGACGTTCAACGGCACGACCATCACGAGCAACCACGGTTCAGGGGGATCCGGCGGGGTTTTCTCCATCCGGGACTCCGACGTCCAGTTCAATCGTTGCATCGTATGGGGCAACTGCTACCCCTTTGGTCCGACCGGCATGGATGTCTACGTCCAGGTGAGCGGAAGCTTTCACTTCTACTGCTCGCTGATCGACCCCGCGCGTGCCTTCTTCGACGGCACCTCCACCGCGCAGTACGACCTCACGCTGACCTTAGATCCCCTGTTCTGCGCACCGGCGGCGTGCGCCGCAGCGCCGACGCCCGACGGCGAGTACACGTTGGGCGAGGCCTCGGCATGCCTTCCGGGACGCAGCCCCTGCGGGGCTCTGATCGGCGCGCTGGGTGAGGGCTGTGCCTACGTGGGCGCTCCGCCCGCCCCACCGGTGCGTGCGATGCTGACGCTGCAAGCATTTCCGAATCCGTTCCGGCAGAGCGTCCATCTGACGTTCGCCGCGCAGCCGCAGATCGCCGCCGATGGCCCGGCCGCAGGCACCGACGAGACGACGCTGCTCACGATCCACGACCTGGCAGGGCGGCGCGTTCGCGTCCTCCAGTTGGCGGGGGCGAGCGGCGCGGTTCTCTGGGATGGCCGCGATGCAAGCGCGCAGCGCGTGGCAGCAGGGGTGTACATCGTGCGAGTGGAGAGTGCAGCGCGCGCGGCCAGCCGGAGCATCCTGCTGCTGCGTTGACCCGGGGTGTCGACGGTGGCCCCCCCCAGCCGCAGGAGACTGGAAATCGGACCCCTTCCCGGGTTAGGCTTGGGACCAACCCGGGACGGGCGCTATGTCCTTCGCGCGCTCGGTGGGGTTGCGCCCGCGGCCGATCGCCAGCGCCTGGGCGCCAGGAGCCGGCCGGTCTTCACCTGTACCCCCTCACCTCGAGGAAGCATCCATGCGCTGGATCCGCCGCGGCCCGCTCATCGCCGCCGCTTCCCTCTCGTTGCTGGTTCTCGCCCGGATCCCCTCGCGCTCGGGCGCGCCCCAGCCGCCTGCCGTGACGCTGCGGCACGCGGCGCTGCCCGCCGGCCAGGACGCGAACGCGGTCGACGCCGGGACCGACCCCGCGGGGCGCGGGCGGGCGGCGGAGCCGGACAATCCCGACGAGTTCGCGCGCATCCTCTACGAGATGCGCATTCCCAGCGACCGAACGCTGCCGGAGTACCGCCCGGGGTATCGCATCCGCGAGCTGAGCGCGGCCCTGCGTGCCAAAAAGGGACCGTCCGCGACGTTGACCTGGGTGAACCGCGGTCCGGGCAACGTCGCCGGGCGCGCGCGCGGGCTGGTGGTCGATCCAGATGACCCCACCGGGAACACTTGGTTTCTGGGCAGCGTGGGCGGCGGCGTCTGGAAGACCGTGAATGCCGGGGCGATCTGGACCGAGCTGACGGCCGGCTTCCCCACTCTGGCGTGCTCGGCGATCGCCATGGCCCCCAGCGACCACGACGTGCTGTACGTGGGAACCGGCGAGAGCTTCTACAATATCGACACCGTCAATGGGAACGGCGTCCTGAAGTCGACGAACCGCGGTCAGACCTGGACGCATCTGGCCTCGACCATCGACAACGTGTCGTTCAACAACATCGCGCGGATCGTCGTCAGCGCGAACAGTCCCGACACCGTGCTGGTGGCCGCGACTCCCGGCCGCTACAAGGAGGCCCTGGCCCCCCGTTCCAGCATCTTCAAGTCGGTGGACGGCGGCACCTCGTGGACCGAGGTGTACGCCGAAACCGACTTGGGAGCCGGGGGGCGCGTGAAGCGGGTGCTGCAGATCGTGGCCACACTCGGCCATGCGAACGTGCTGTACGCCACCGTGCGCGAGAAGGGCATCCTGAAGTCCACCAACGGCGGCACGACCTGGGTGCTGACCAATTCCGGCATTACCGACTTCACGGGCCGCTTCGAGTTGGCGATCTCCCCCACCGACGTCAACCTGCTGTACGCGGCGGCCGAAGGGGCCTCCCACGCGGAGCTGTGGATCTCGCGGAACTCCGGCGCCAGCTGGGCGCGCACGTCCGAGAGCGGCCCAGAGCCCAATTGGCTCGGGGCGCAGGGCTGGTACGACAACACCATCGTCTGCCACCCGACCGATCCCAACATCGTCTACGTAGGTGGCATCCGCCTGTGGAAGATCCAGATGGCGGGAGGCCTCAGCAATCTGCGCACGTCGAGCTTGCTGTTGGTTGGTCCCGTGCACGTGGACAACCACAACCTGGTGGTCATCCCCGGGACGGCTGGAAGCTGGCGGCTGGTGAACCTCAACGACGGCGGCGTGGGCCTCTCCAGCGACCAGGCGACGGGCTGGTCCGCGCCCATCGACGGGCTGACCACTACGCAGTTCTACGGCGTGGACAAGCGCCCCGGCGCCAGCGCCTACATCGGCGGCATGCAGGACAACGGAACGTGGTTCTCGTCCATCGATCCCGCTCGCACCGATCCGTGGAGCTTCGCCATCGGCGGCGACGGCTACGAAGCATCCTGGAACTTCGACGATCCGCAGAAGATCATCGGCGGATACCAGTACAACGGGTTGCAGCGCTCGCTCGACGGCGGGTTGTCGTGGGGATCGGCCACCAACGGTCTCACCAACATTGGCAGCGCGACCGCGCCGTTCATCACCAAGATCGCCAAGACCAACGCAAGTCCCGACCTGTTGTTCGCCGTAGGCTCCTCGGGCGTCTGGCGCTCGGTGGATTTCGGGGGCAGCTGGACGCTGGCCCCGATCACCGTGCAATGGGGGCCCATCTCGTCGTTCGCCGCCGTCCAGATCTCACGCGCAAGTCCGTCGGTGGTGTGGGCGGGCCAGCGCATGGACGGCAGCGGGAGCATCTTCGTCTCGACCAACGGCGGCACCTCCTTCGCGCCGACGACGAACTACTCCGCCATGACCATGGGCGGCATCTCGGGGCTGGCCACTCACCCCACCCAGGCGGGGACCGCCTACACGTTGTTCTCGTTTGCCGGGCGTCCCAAGATCCTGCGGACGACCACTTACGGCGCCGCGTGGCAGGACATCACGGGGTTCGCCTCGGGATCCCCCAGCACGAACGGCTTCCCGGACGTTGCCGTGTACGATCTCCTGGTCTTCCCCGACGATCCCAATCACATGTGGGCGGGTACCGAGATCGGGCTGTTCGAGTCGCTCGATGACGGCGCGAGCTGGAGCGCGGCCGACAACGGCCTCCCCAACGTCGCCGTGTGGAAGCTCGTCCAGAGCGAGGACGAGGTCGTGTTGGGGACGCACGGCCGCGGCATCTGGAGCGTCGCGCTGCCCCAGCTGATCGCCGGCCAGACCTTCCGTCCGTTGATCGACCAGCTGTACCAGGGTCCCGATGGGCAGCTGTCCATCGACTTGAACCTGCGCTCCGAGTACGACTCGACCCAGGTGTTCGTCGACGGCGCGCGGCTCACCACGCTGCCGGCCAACACCCTCCACCAGGATGCACTGGAGCAGACGCCGGTGGTCGGCGCTGGGACGCGCACCGTGTTCGCTCGCGGCTTCAAGGGCGGGACGATCTACGAATCGGTCCACAAGTCGATCGACGTGATCGTGCTGGGCGCGCCGGTCTTCGCCTACCAGAACAACTTCGACAGCGCGACGTCGGATTTCTCCGGAAACGGGTTCACCGTCGGGAGCGTCGCTGGATTCGGCAGCGGCGCCATCCACTCGAGCCACCCGTACGCGGACAACCAGACCCTGCTCTATCGATTGAAGGTCCCCATCCGTGTAGCCCAGGCCGAAGCCTACGTCGCCTTCGACGAGATCGCCATTGTGGAGCCCGGCGACGTGGGGAGCGTCTTCGGAGACCCGAACTTCTACGACTATGTCGTGCTGGAGGGCTCGGCCGACGGAGTGACCTGGATTCCCATCGAGGCCGGCTATGACTGCTGGCGGGATCCGGCGTGGTTCGCTGCGTTCAACGCCGGCGCCAACGGCGACCCTTCGATGTTCCGCCACCACCGGTTCGATCTGCTCAACGTGTTCACGCCCGGGCAGACGGTGCTGCTGCGCTTGCGCCTGTTCGCCGACGACTTCGTCAACGGCTGGGGCTGGGCCATCGACAACTTCGAGATCCAGCTCGGCAGTCCCACCGCGGCGCCTCCCACGCCCGCCTCGCGCACCCTGACGCTGGCCCAGAACGTCCCCAACCCGTTCAATCCCAGCACGCGCATCGCGTTCACGCTTCCACAGGATGGGCCCGCGACGCTGCGCATCTATGATCTGCGCGGGCGTCGCGTGCGCACGTTGCTGGACGGCGTCCAGCGTGCTGGAGCGCAGGACATCGTGTGGGACGGCCGTGATGATGGCGGCAATGCCGTCGCCAGCGGCACCTACGTCTACCGGCTCGTCGCCGACGGTCACGGTACGCCGCGCAAGATGGTCCTCCTGCGCTGACGCCGCGGGTCACCCGCTCTTCTTCTTCAGCTCGGCGGCCAGCTTGACGTACTTCTCGCTGCTCTGCTTCTGGCCGAGCTCCTTGTAGCAGACCGCAGTATTGATATATGCGCGGTAGGTGGCCTGCAGCTGTAGTGCCTGCCCGTAGTCGGCGATGGCATCCGCGTAGCGTTGCGCCCTCTGGTGGGCGATCCCCAAGCTGAAGTGCGCGATCTCGCTCTGGGGGTCGATGGCCGATGCTGCGGCGAACGCGTCGGCGGCCTTGTCGTAGCGCTGCAGCTCGAGCAGCGACTGGCCCAGGCTGTAGTGGGTGGCGAAGTCGCGCGGCTCCAGCTGCGCGGCCTTGGCGTAGCTCTCGCTGGCCTGCGCGTGGCGCCGCAGCTTCGCCAGCGCGAAGCCGAGTTGGCGGAGATCGCCTGCGTCGGGGCCGAAACGCTCGAGCAGCTTCGTGTAGGCCTGGACCGCCTCGCGGTAGCGGTCGGCCTTGCGGCAGGCCGTCCCCAGCGCGCGGTAGGCATCCTTCAGGTCGGGGTCGCTCTCCACTGCGCGGTTCAGATAGGGGATCGCCTCCGCCCAGCGCTGCTGGCGGCTCAGCACGATGCCCAGGTTGAAGCTGACGGCGGCGCCGCCTTCGCCGCGTTTGGCCGCGCGCGCCAGGGCCTGCGCGGCTGCGCTGTCGTCTCCCAGCTGCGCCAGGGCGCAGCCCAGCGCCGCCTGCACGCCGGGGAGGCTGGCGTCGCGCTGCGCCGCCTCATGGTAGGCCCGGGCAGCCGCCGGCAGGTCGGCGCGCCGCTCGGCCACGCGCCCCTGGAGGAAGGGGATCGCGGCCTCATGCGGCAGCGAGGAGGCGGCCTCCTTCAGGAGAGCGTCGGCCTCGTCCAGCCGGCCGGCCGCCAAGTGCAGCTCGGCGGGCATGGTGAACGCCGCTGGATTGGTCGTGCCCGCGGCGCGCGCACGCTGGCAGGCCTGCAGCACCTGTCCCTCGTCACCTGCCTGCTTGGCCTCCTTGGCCATGGAAAGGCACGCGAATGCCAGCATGGCCCGCAGCGGCCGCGCCTCTCCAGTCGCCAGAAGCCTGGGGTCATGCTCGAGGGCGTCCGCCGCCTCGGGCAGCTTGCCTTGGTCGAGCCAGCTCTGCGCGATGTGTTGGGTGAACACGACACGATCGGACAACGGCAGCGCGGTGCGATCGCGTCCCCGCTCCCACGTCTGCCGCGCCGCGCCCACGTCCCCCGCCTTGGCTTGCGCGGTTGCCAGCAGCTCGTATCCCCGCGCCGAGTCGGGCGCGAGCGTCGTGCAAGCGGTCAACAGCTGCGCGGCCTCGCCGTAGCGCTTCATTTCGAGCAGGCACACTCCCAGATTGAGCAGGGCGGCCGGATCGCCCGGGGCTGCCTGGACCGCCGCCAGGAACTCGTCGCGCGCCTGCTCGAGCTGATGCTCCTGCAGGTAGAGGCCGCCGAGCTGCGTGTGGAGGTGCGCGTTGGAGGGCTCCAAGACGAGCTGCTCCTGCAGCTTCTGGATGCGGGCTGCGGCGCCGGCCGGACGCGCGGGTGCAGGCGTGGCCGCGTGCCTGGCCGCGCGTGCGGGTGCGTGCGCGGTTGGCTGCGCCGGTGCGAGCGCGGCAGTAGCGGCGCTGACCCGCGTGGCGCCCACCGCGGTCAGCGTGGCCAGCGCGACCAGCACGACCAGGGCGGCCGAGCCTGCCCATCGCGCGGAGGTTGCAAGCGCGGACGCGCCTTGGGCGTACAACGGGCGGCGCATCGGGAGCATGGTCGCTTCTCGTCGGGGTGGCGGGTTGCTGGTGATTCCGCCGGACAGTGCCGTCCGGCGCGAGCCCGGTCTCCCGCGGATGCAAGAAGTCGGCCTTGCGGAGCAGCTTGGCGAGTGGGAGGACGAGGGCTCCCGGGGCGGCAGTCGGTCTGCCGCCCCAGGCGTCACGTCCCTATCGCAGCAGCGCGAACTTGCGGACGAAGTGGGCTCCGGGCGCCTCGAGCCGCACGTAGTACGTGCCGGCGGCTGCCCGGCCGGTCCGGGTCGTGCCCGACCAGAGGACCTCGTAGCGTCCCGGCGCCTTCGTGCCCTCCACGAGGGTCTCGACCTCGCGGCCGCGCACGTCGAAGATGCTGACCCGCACCGCGGCTTGCCGCGGCACGGCGAACGCCACGTGCACCGCGCCAGGCGTGGGGTTGGGCGCGAGTAACTCGAGCGTGAACGCGACGAGCGAACTCCCCGCAGTGGCGTGGATCGGACCGAAGGTGTCCGACCGGCCATCGGCCGTCGTGACGACGAGCCGATAGTCGTAGGCCTGGCCCGCAGCCACGCTGCGATCGATCGCGACGACCATGCCGCCGCTGTCGTGGCGCTCGAGCGTCACGGGCTGCCATGTGCCCGGTGCCGCCGGGAGGCGCTCCACGACCGCGCTCGTGACCTCGCCGGAGTTGCCGAACTGCCAGCGCAGCTCGATCCCCTCTTGGACGGTGCCTGCCTCGAACCTCGTGAGCAGCACGCTGGTGGGGACCAGTGGCGCGAAGGTGATGCCGCCGTAGGTGGCGATCGGGATTGGCACGGTCTCGACGTTCGCTCCGTTGAGATCCGCGCGTCCCATCCGCTGCGCGCCTGCCCCCGCCTCCAGCCAGTAGAGCTTACCGCCCGTCGGGGCGAGCGCGAGGTAGGTAGGATTGGAGCGGCCGGAGACCAGGGTCGTGACGTCGCTGCCACCCAGGCTCCCGCTGCGGATCGTGCCGGTGTTGTACTCCGTCCAGTAGATCTGTTGCGACGGCACATCGACCGCCACGCCCCAGGCGCCGCTCCCGGCGCCCAGAGTGCGGATGTCCGTCACGGCACCGCCTGCAAGAGTTGCCCGCCGGATCCGCGCCAGGTCGAAGTCTGCCCAGTACATGAAGCCGGCCGTGGGGTCCACGGCAATGCCGCGTGGATTTGCGGGTCCTGGGGCGAAGTCGAGCACCACCTGGGGGCTGGAGCCGTCGAGCCCGGCGCGGTGGATCTTCGACCCCACGATGAGATTGCTCGAGGTCCAGTAGAGACGGCCGTTGACCGCATCCACCGCCAGGCCGCGAAAGACCGATCCGCCGGTGACCACCGGCGTGATGTTCCCCAGGCTCGGACCCACGCGCAGCACGCGCGCGTTCGAGAAGGCGGACTCCACCCAGTAGACATTCCCGCCCACCGGGTCGAAGGCGAGCCCTCCCGGCAAGGTCCCTGCGCCAAGGGCGACCGACGTGAGGTTTGCGCCGACCGGGTCGGCTTTGCCGGCCAGGGGAGAGGGGAAGTTGGTATCGGTCCAGAAGATCGCCTGGGCATGTGCCGGTCCCGCGCCAGTTGGCAGCAGCAGGAGAAGGCCCACCCCGGCGATCCATTTCGTGAAGTTCATGAGCCGGGTCCTTCCATCGCGCTTCGCGCGCGCTGCTAGTTTCGGGACGGGAAGATGCCTTCAAGCGCGATGATGTAGTGCAGCCCGAGGTACGGCTGCAGGTTGTTGTGCGGCTGACTTCCTCCAGCGGGCGCGATGGCGAGGGCGGAGAGGGCCGCGTTGGCCGTGCCGCCATAGGCGGGGATGCCCGCCGGGTTGCGCGCAGGCAGCAGGCCCGTCGGCGTGTCCGCGCTTCCATTGCTTGCGTCCGCCGCGGCCACGTGGGTGTGCGCGGGCATCTCGCCCTGGGTCAGCGTGTGGGATTCCTCCCCACCGACTTGACCGAGGTCGTAGTTGCTCAGGCCCGGCCCCTGCCCAACCTCGATCGCCACGCGGCCGCGCAGATCGGGCAGCGCAAAGGTGGTCTGGCCGTTTCCACCGTACGTGGTACCGATCAGCGAGAACAACGCGGTGTTCTGCGCGATCGAGAGGATCTGCCCGTCGCAGAACGCCCACCCTCTGGGCGCGAAGTTGTAGGGCACGAGCTTGATCTCGCCCAGGAAGGGCTCTTGCGCGTGCGATTGCGGCGCGAGCCCCACGAGCAACCCGACGGCGACCAGTGCGAGCTGCACCGTGAAGAGCTTGTTGAAGGGCTTGCGAGGCGAAGCGAAGACACTGGTCGCGCGACCGATGGGGTGGATTGCAGGCTGAGCCATAGCTGGAACCTCATGGGAAAGGAACCGGGGGGAAGGCGTGAACTTCAGGGGGCGCCGCGGCGCCCGGGCGGGCCCATTTCAACGCCGTGTTGGGCAGCGAGGCTGTGCCGTCCCCAGTGAAGCAGTGCCGCCCTGGGATCTAGACCAACGATGCTACGACCGTTGGCGCGGGATTGTCATGTTGGGCGCGCGTTGCGTCGTGCGCCCGCACGTTGCATGACGCTTTTCGCGGCAGGTGACCAGCACGTCCCGCGAGCCGTCAGCCTGAGGGCGCCTGCCTCATCGCAGGAGAACCAGACGCCTGCTCTGGGCGAGTCCCCCCACCGCGATGCGGTACAGATAGGCCCCGGACGGCGCCGCCACCCCGTCGTCGTCGAACCCGTCCCAGATGGGCGAGTACCGGCCTGCATCCTGGACCGCGCCCACCAGTCTGCGGACCCGCCTTCCCCGTACGTCCAGGATCGTCAAGTCCACGTGCTCGCGGCTGCGCAGCACGTAGGGAATGACCGTTCTGGGATTGCACGGATTCGGATGGTTCGGCCACAGCGTGAAGGGCGACGCCGATCGCCCGGAGTGCACCGAAGGATCGGTGCCGACGACGGCTGTCCTGAAGTTCGACACCAACGAGGCATGCAGCGAGACCGTCCGGGCATTGTCCGCCGAGTTCGCGACGTCGGATGCGTCGACACCTGTCGGCTGGCCATTGAAGGCGACCCGCGGGTTGGAGTAGTAGGGGATCAGCTCGCCACCATACTGAGCGACGATCGTCCTCCACGCGGATGGATCGTGCTGATCCCAGTAGCCGTAGGAGTAGTCGAACTTGCCGGCGGGCCCCACGGGCCGGGCGTGGCCGGCTCCCAGGTTGTGTCCCACCTCGTGGGCGAAGATGTACGCCGGCGCCGTGGCAGAGCCCCAACCCACCACGCTGAACGCGGTTTGTGGAGTCGCAGTGATGTACGCGTAGCCGAGATAATCTCCTGTATGGGTCAGAAGGCTCACCAGATCCGCGCCGTACGCGTCGCGGATGGAATGGATTTCGTCCATGGTGCCATCGGCCCTGTTCGCGAGCCGCGCCAGGTCGGTCGGGGAGCTGCCGCTCTCCGCGTAGGAGACCTCAACGCACTGGACCAGACGCAGCTGGGCCCCGGCCTGGCTGTTCAGCAGAGCCGCGTTGGTCTCGCCCATGGCGAGCGCACTGAGGGCCCTGATCGCGTCGGTGCCGCCCGCTCCGACTCTGGCGGCTGCGGTGTACGCCACCAGGATGTCGATCTCGCTGTCGGCGGTTGCGGCGGGTGCGACCGCGCCTGCCGCTGCAGAGAGCGCGAAGCCCGGATGTCCATCGAAGTCTTCCGGCACGGCGGCGATGCCGCAGGAACGCGTACGGGGAAACTCGACCTCCGCGATGACGTGGTGCCCACCCCCCGCATAGCGGATCCGGAAGGTGTTGTGACCGAAGAGGGAAACGCTGCCCATCATGACGCCATGCTCGCCCGCGAGGACCACCAGGCTACGGTCGTCTCCGGCGATCCGTCCGCACCACGTGTAGCTCGACGGCGAGCGGACCTCGCCACGGATGCGCGTAACGAGAAACGCGGCATCGTCGAAGAGGTTCAGGAAAAGGTCCGCGGGAAGTTGATCCATGGACGGTGCCGCCGCGGCGCGGGGAGCGATCGTCGCCAGGTCGACCACGACGAGGCGCTCGCGCACGACGGTGGGGTCTTCAGTATGCGGCAAGCGAGCGGCTGGCGCGGCAGGGACAAACAGCGGTGAGATGGCGAGCTCGCGCGCGCCCGTGGGTCCGGCCGCCGCGGGTCCGGTGCCCAGCAGCACGGCGAGGGAGAGGCACGCGCAGGGCAGGGGCAGCCGGACCGCAACGGCAATCCGACGAAAGTTGCGTGGCCCGCCGGCGCCGGTCGCGGTCCGATACGTGAGCGCATCAGCCCCAGCCATGAGGGAAGCGTAGCACATTCGATGCAGCAGTGCTTCAGCTCCCCATCACGTCCCGGGCCCCTCGCCCGCGGTTGCACCGTGTTATACTCGAGCATACCCCTGAAATTCCTTGCCTCGACGAGGGGATCCAGCATGAAGCCCCAGCACCACAGACCCCTGGGCCGGATGCTCGCCTGCGCGATACTAGCGCACGCCCTCTGGACAAACGCTTCCCGCGCCCAGCTCGCAGGCACCTACACCATCGGCGGGGCTTCCCCCAGCTACGCGACGTTCACGGCCGCCGTCACTGCGTTGAGCGCCAGCGGCGTCGCGGGCCCGGTCGACTTTCGCGTCCGACCCGGCACTTACACCGAGCAGCTCGACATTCCCCTGGTCGCCGGCACCAGCGCCGCAGCCGGCATACTCTTCCAATCCGAGACCGGAAACGCTGCGAGCGTCGTCCTCCAATTCGCCGCCTCGTCGGCCGCCAACAATTTCGTCGTGCGGCTGAGCGGAACCCATCATGTTCGCTTCGCCCGCATGACGTTCTCCTCCGCCGGGTTCGGCGCAGGCTTCCGTCGCCTCGTCACGCTGAAGGGCCCCGTGGACGACATCCAATTCAACGAGAACGTTTTCAGCGGCTTCGGCGGCGCCGGCTATACCGATCCCGACCGTGCTGCGATCTTCGCTGGTGGAGATACGCTCAGCAATGTGGCGATCACCGGGAATTCATTCACCGGGGGCAGCTATGCAGTGTACCTGAAGGGCCTCTCGAATCTCCTGGCCGCGGGCACCCAGGTCGCCGGGAACACGGTTGGCTCCCTCACCAACGGCATCTTCCTCAATCTGCACGACTCCCCGGTCGTCGAGCGCAATGTCGTATCGACATCGTACGAGGGCATCGGGCTCTACAGCTGCAGGGGACCGCTGGTGGTCAGAAAGAACAAGGTCGAGGTGCACACCGGGGGTGGGATCACCTTCACGGACTGCATCGCGGCCACGCTGAGTCGAGGGCTGATCGCCAACAACTTCATCGTCGTCCGGGAGATTGCCAATGGTCTGTACGTCTTCTCGGGCCGCTACCTCGACTTCTACTACAACACCGTTCTCAACAACGGCTCGGCGGTATCGGGCGTGCCGTTCTACGAGGCGGGGGGCAGCTCCGGGTCCATCGATGTCGTCGACAACATGTTCATCAATACGGGCTTGGGCTATGCGTACTATGCGAGTGCTCCGGCGGGAATCGGCACCTCGGAGTTCAACGATCTCCACGTGCTCGGAACCTGGATAGCGAGATGGGGGGGCGTGGACCAGGTCGACCTCGCTGCGCTGAGGGCAGCGAGCGGCAAGGACCTGCAGTCCGTGTCGCGGGACGTCACGTTTACCTCCAGCGTGGACTTGCACCTCGCCGGGGCGTCGCTGGGAGACACGGTCCTGCGCGGGACGCCGTTTGGCGGCGTCCCCGACGACATCGACGGCGAGGTCCGCGACCCGCTGGGGCCCTACATGGGAGCCGACGAGGCCCCCCGATCTCCGCTCACGGCCGTCGAAGGAGAGGTGGTCAGCCGGGGCGTCGTGTTGCGGCAGAACCGCCCGAACCCGTTCAATCCCTTGACCACGATCGGCTACGCGGTGCCGACTCGGGCCCACGTAACGCTACGCGTCTACGATTCGCGCGGAGCGCAGGTGGCGAGGCTCGTGGATCGGGTGGAAGACGCCGGGGAGAAGACGGTCGAATTCGATGCCAGAGGGCTGGGGAGCGGCGTCTACCTCTATCGGATCGCAGTCGAGATTTCCGGCTCCGGCGGTCGGCCCGCCTTCGCGGCGACGAGGAAGTTGACGGTCATCAAGTGACGGCGCGGATGATCTCCGCCGCCGCGCGGGCTGAGCCGCTCCCAACGATCATGGACCCACGGCGCTACTTTGACCGCCTTCGGTCGCCACGTGCCGGGTCTCCCACTTAACGATCTTCAGATCGGGCACGAAGATGGAATAGAGCACCGGGACGAGCAGCAGCGTGATGAAAGTCTCCACGGTCAGGCCCCCGATCTGGGCGTAGCACAACGGCTCCCACAGCGGCCTGCCGTGCGCAGCGAGGGGAAAGAGGGCGAAGACGGTGGCCCCCACGGTCACCAGCGCCGGTCGCAACCGTACGATCCCGGCATCGAGCAGCGCTTCGATCAGCGGCTCGCCCTTCGCGTGGGACCTTGGCGGAGGATTTTCTCCGAGAGCCGCGCGGAGAATCAAGCCCGGGGTGACCGGAAGGCGCGGGGGCCACTTCCTGGCTCGCGGGTCGGGTCAGCCCACGACCATCGCCCCGGTTCTATGATCGTTGGGGGAGGGGGGCCGCGCCTTTGGCACGCGCAGGATCCGTTTCGGCCGCCGCGCCCGGCCGCCGAAGCGACTTGACCTGATCCGCCGGGCTCTGTAGCCTGGCTCCTTCGAGAAGCCGGGGTCGCCCACGCACCCACCTCAGCGAATAGAGGCTCATGAAGGCGGTCCACCTACGCGCTGCTGCAGCTGCCAGCTCAGAGTTGGTCGCCATCCGGCGAAATGTCCCCGCCCTGGTGGAAGCCCCGCCGGGGGCGGTCCTGCTGGATCGCAACGAGAATCGATACGGTCCGGCGCCGGCTTGTATGCAAACGCTGCGCGAGATCGAGCCATCCCTGCTCTTCAACTATACGCGCGCGTTCAACAAGGGATACTACAGCGATCTGTCCCGCAGGCTGGGCGAGGTCCATCAGGTCGACGACACGCGGATCGTCCTCGGCTACGGCTGCGAGGACCTCTTGAAGCAGGCTGCCCAGCACTTCGTACGCGAGGGCCAGCGGCTGATGATCCCCAGCGCGTCCTGGTGGTACTACGGCGCCATCGCCGAGGACGTGCAGGGCGTCACCGTCGAGTATCCGCTCATCGAGACCGCCACGGCATACGTCTACGATTTCGAGGCGCTGATTAGGCTGCACAAGCAGACGAGCCCCCGGCTGGTGCTCATCGCCTCCCCGAACAACCCGACGGGCAACGCCATCGCCGGGGCAACGCTGCGCGATCTGTTGGAGAGCCTGCGGGACACGACCGTCATCCTCGACCAGGCGTACCACGGCTTCGACGGCGTGGAGAGCGGCGACCTCGCCAGCCTCGCGGACGAGTACCCGAACCTCTTGATCCTGCGCACGTTCTCCAAGCTCTACGGGCTGGCCGGTGCGCGCATCGGCTACGGCATCGCGGGACGGGGTCTGGACCGTTTCCGCGGGTTCTGCTCGCGCAACCTGGGCTACAACCGCATCTCGGAGAAGCTCGCGCTGGCGGCCCTGGACAGCCCCGAATACTACGCAAGGATCCAGGTTCGCATCGAGCAGGACCGCGAGCGCATGACCCGGTTCCTCCGGAGGTTCGAGTGCGTGCGGGTCTACGAGTCCCAGGCCTGCTTCCTGCTCGTGAGGTTTCCGGTCTCGATCGTGCCGGCGCTGCGATCTGCCTTGTCCAAGCGCGGGCTGTTCGTGAAATTCTTCACCCAGCCGCAGTTCTGTGACTGCGTTCGTGTGAGCCTGGGGACCACCGAAGAGAACGCCCGGCTGCTCGCCGCCTTCGAGGAGCTGTTGCCCGATCTGTTGGCAAAGGCCAGCTAGGAGCGAGCCGGGCATGGTCGCGCTTCGGTCCCTGTACGCCGAGTACCTGCGGTCGCTCAAGGGCGTCGAGGTGGAGGAGTACCTCGATCTCTGGATCTTCAGGCCCATCGCCTTCCTGCTGGTCAAGCTCCTGCAGCGCAGCCCCGTCACCCCGAACCAACTCAGTCTTCTGGGGCTGGGCGCGGGCGTCGCCGCCGGTTTGCTGTTCGCCCGCGGGGATGCCGACGCGTCGCGCTACGCCGCGCTGGCCTATTTCGTCTGCAACGTGCTGGACTGCGCCGACGGGCAGCTGGCCCGGTTGACGGGGACGAAGTCGTTCGCCGGCTACATCCTCGACGGCGTGATCGATCACCTCAGCGGCATCGCCGTGTTCCTCGGAATCGGCTGCGGGCTGATGGTGGAGCACCCATCGCGGTGGATCTGGTTGATGCTGACGCTCGCGGCGCTCGTCTGTGTGGGCTGGTGGTGCGCGGTCGTCGAGCGGAAACGGCTGGAGTGGATGCAGATCGTCTACCAGCAGCATAGCGGTCCCGAGGAGGAGCTGGCGGCCATGCAGAAGCAAGCCCGCCGGTGGAAGCTCGAGGGAATACACCGTCAGGACCGCGCCCTGATCGTGTTGTACGCCGCATTCCGCGCGCTGTGGCGCTCGACCGTACCGCCGGTCTCCCATCCACGCGTTCTGGACCAGTGGTCGACCGAGCAATGGGCGCGCTACAACTATCCCGTCCTGCGCATGGCGCTCCTGACCGGCCCTACCATGCACTCAGCATGCATCGTGCTGGCGGGCCTATTCCATCGTCTCGACCTCTACGTGCTCAGCGCGCTCGTTGTGGGGAACGGCTGGGGACTCGTCGTGCTGCTCACCCACGCCGGCGCTTCCCGCAAACTGGAGAGCCAGGCGTTCAAGGCGGTTTGACATCCAGGTCGTCCTACTCGCAGCCGGGCGCGGACAGCGGCTGCGGCCGCTGACCGATGGGCGGCCTAAGTGCCTGCTTGAGGTGGCAGGCCAGAGCATCGTCTCCCGCGCCGTGACCATCCTGGTCGCCCATGGACTGAACGAATTCGTGATCGTCGATGGATACGAGGGGGACCGCCTGCGCGACGTCCTGACCGTGGAGTTTCCAGCGACAGACTTCCGCTTCGTCCGAAATCCTGCCTACGCGAGCACGAACAACGCGTATTCGCTGTGGTTGGCGCGCGATGCGGCGCAAGGCCCGATCCTGCTCATGGACAGCGACATCCTGTTCGATCCGGCGGTCATTCGACGGATGCTGGACGACGGCCGCCCGAATCGCCTCGCCTTGCGTACGCGCGGCTCGCTGGGCGACGAGGAGATGAAGGTCACGCTCGGAACACGTGGCCAGATCACCGATCTGAGCAAGGAGACTCCGGCAGCGCTGGCGGCGGGAGAGTCGATGGGGATCGAGGTGTTCTCAGCCGCATTCACCACGCGCTTGTTCGTTGAGCTAGAGCGCCGCATCGCCCAGGAGGGACGCACCGGGGAGTATTACGAAGCGGCGTTCGTGGCGCTCCTTCGCGCGGGCGAGGAGATCTTTCCCGTGGATCTAAGCGACCTGGATTGCCTGGAGATCGATACCCAAGAGGACCTCGAGCTCGCGCAGCGGATGTTCGGCGGGGCGCCCGGTCGTGGACCGGACAGGCATCGAGACGGTTCGAGCTGATCGGCTCAACGCTGATACCGCAAGGGCAAGCCGCCGGCGCCGACGCCAAGGGGTACGTCGTCACGCCAAAGATGTCTCGCTAGCTCCGCGGGTTTCCCGGCGCGCTGTGTAGCAGCCGGATTGAGGGCCCGTCGCCCGCCCTGCCCCGTGCCCGACGAACCTACTTGCCCAACAGCACCACGCGTCCGGGGAAATTGGCTTGCGTCGGCGCATGGCCGTGTAATACGATATCGTATATTCCACATTCGTTACAGTGTGGGCGCGGCGGCTCGCGCACAACCGGGGAGGATGAGGCGATGGCAAGCGCATGGCTGCTGGGATGGCTGCTTGCGGGGCTCGCGTCCACGCCGGCGGCCGGCGGCGGGCCAACCGAGCACGCCGGGCCGGGAGCGTCGCCGGACTCGGTCGCGGTCGCAGCTGTCCTTCGGCAGGAGTACCGCTCGATGTGGCTGAGCCTGCATGGCCCGGCGGCGGCCGTGTTTCCGCTCTTTGGACCGGTGAGAGAGGCCGAATGGGCCGTCGGTTGGGAGCCGAAGTTCATCGCCCCGGTGCCGGCGGCCCAGAATCCGGATGGGGCCGTTTTCACAACTCGCGGTCGCGGCGGTGACGACAACATCTGGGTGATGACCACCTACGATCCGGTCGAGTGCCGGGTCGCCTACGTCGTGGTGAGGCCAGGGCTCGTGACCTGCGAGATCCGCATCCACGTCGTGGCCTTCGGGCCTGCGGCTTCGTCGGCCGAGGTCTGGTATCGGTATACTGCACTCACGGCAGCCGGCAACGACTTCATCGAGCGCTGGCTCGCGCATTTCCCCGCCGAGGCGCCGCACTGGGAGGATGCGCTGAACGGCCGCCTGCTGGGCACCTCCTCCAGGCCGACCCCATGACGCGCTCCGCGAAGACGCGCTCCACGAATCGGCCCGGCACCACGCCGACAGCCGCAGGCCGAGGCGGCGTGCCGGCACGTTCCACGCTGCTCTTGATCCCCCAGCTCCACCGTGCCACGCACCGCGTCGGGCTGTGGCTCGATCGACATGCGGCGCTTGGCGTCACTCAGGCCGAAAGCCACATCCTCGCCCACCTTGTCGAAGCGGGACCGAGCACGGTCGGGCAGCTACACCGCGCGCTCGAGCACCGCCGCTCGACCTTGACGAGCGTTCTCGACCGGCTCGAGGGGCGCGGCCTAGTCGGCCGCACGGTGGCGCCGCGCGATCGGCGCTCGTTCGTAGTCCAGCTCACCCACGAAGGTGAGAGGCTGGCCATTCGCACGCATGGCGCGCTGGCGGCACTCGAGCGGGGAGCGTTGCGGCACCTGAAGCGCAACGAGCTCGAGGCCCTCACGGCGGCACTGGACCGCATCGGGCACCCGGAGGTCCCGCTAGCGAGCGGCGCGCGGTTCCGTGCGGGCGGTTGAGAACGCGGTTGCGCGTGCCATCCCGTTCGCGGGCTGGTGAGCGGGTCCGCACGTGTGCGCGCGGGCAAGTTGTGCTGTCCGGCGCGAAACGGTACCGTGGTCGGCCCGGACTCAACCCTGTGGAGGCTTCATGCGCAACCGCTCTGCCATCGTTTCGGCTGCAGCCGCCCTGCTGCTGACCGGAGGGCTGCTCGCCACCGTCGCCACGCGGACTCCCGCGGCTGGCGCTCCCGCCGCACCCGGCGCTCCGCAGCCGGCAGCGCCGAGACCGGCCGAGGCGCAGCCAGCTGCTCCGCCGGCGACGCCGCCGACTCACCCGCCGTCGAAGCCGCCGGGCGCAACGCGGAGTGCAGCGCCGGCCGCGCAGCCGACCGCCCCGCCAGCCACACCGCCTGGTGCACCGGCGGGCGGACCTGCGGGCGCATCGCCAGGCGCACCGGCGGGGACAGCGCCGGGAGGTCGGCCCGCAGCTCCGCCCCCACCGCAAAATCTGCAGTTCCTCCCCAAGGACATCCCGCGCCCGCAGTTGATCCAGACCATGCGTGGGTTCAGCTTCGCGCTAGGGGTGCGCTGCGAGTTCTGCCACGTGGGCGAGCACGACGCGCCGAACGGCCGCGAAGACTTCGCTGCCGATCAAAAGCCCGAGAAAGTGACCGCGCGCGCCATGCTCGTGATGACGAAGCGGCTCAACGAGGAGCTGCTGGCAAAGATCCCCAATCGCGGGACGCCGCCCGTGGAGGTGACGTGCGTGACCTGCCACCACGGGCAGCCGAAACCCCAGACCCTCTCCGGCCGCCTGCATGCGGCCATGGCCGCCGCGGGGGTCGACTCGGCGATTGCGGAGGTGCGGCACCTGCACGACAACGCCGAGTATGGGTGGTTTGATTTGAGCGAGTGGGGGATCAGTGAGGCCGCGCGCGAGTTCTCTACCGAAGGGAAGAACGACGAAGCGCTGGCCCTGCTGCACCTCAACGCTGAATACAACCCGCAGTCGACCGCGATCCCCGCCATGATGGCAGAGGTGCAGGTCGCGCGCGGCGACCGCGCGGCCGCGATCGAGATCCTGCACAAGCTGCTGGCCGCCGACCCGGAGAACCGGCGCGCGAAGCGGATGCTCGAGCAGCTGGAGGCGCCGCCGAAGGAAGGGAAGCAGTAGGCGGGGCGCGTTGAACGGCCGAGGGGAGGGCACCTCGGTGGGTGGGTCGATGGGGCGGCGGAGCGTGGGTTGGGGTTCTGGCGGGCTCCGCGCCACCAGAGAATGTACCGTCGGCCGTTAAACAAAGGGTCGCGAGTTGGAGTCCCACCCGGGGAGCCGGGTGATCTGGCCTTGGAATTTGACGCTCCAGTGGTTGACGCAGACCCTGTCTCCTGGTCGAGGCGGGGTTGCTTTATGTGCTGGAATTCGCAGGGTTTGCGAGGGCCGCGGGCGGACTGCGTCTACGTTCCGAGGAGCGTAGCGGACGGGGGCCCGGATGAAAGCCTCGGAAAGGGGCCGCGCGGTCTCGATGTCTCGGTTTCTACCTTCGGGACCCTCGGGCGTTTGACGCTAAATGAGCATCCGGGGGCCCGAACGGGACGCTGGTCAAACTTAGACGCGCAGGCTGGAAAGCGGGTGCAAATTACGCCGCGGGCCACCGGGCGTCGCGAGATCTCTTCCCTTCGCGCGCGTCGAAGCAAGTCGCAGTTAGGACCAGCAAGGGCACGGGCACCACCCACCTTAGCGAATGTCCTGGCCTCTACCATCTCGAAGCCCCTCGCCCAACCACCGCCACCCATGTCGCACAACAGCGAGGGCGCGCGACCAAACACCGTGGTGTGCGGCGGGGTCACCCAGCGACTGCCTGGAGGACGCGATCAGGCTCTGACGATGCCGGTGGTACTCCGCAGCGGCGACATCCAACTCCTCCAGGGCCACCCGGAGTGCGCGCAAAGCCGCCACGCTGTCAGAAGGGTGCGGGTCCACGGTCTAGCCTCTTGTAGAAATGACCCTCGACGGTCTGCAGGAGCGACTTGTACAGGTCTTTCTCTGCGGGTCCCGTAGCGTCATAAATCACAACGAAGAAACGGCAGTTAGCTGCAAGACTGGAGTCGTAAAGAGGCTCCGTGCGTCGCAGAAACTCAGACGGGCTGAGCACCTCGCTCGGGTCGACGGTCGGCATCGGAAGTAGCGCGCGCTCGCGTTCTCGCTTGCCCTCGCGGCGCTCTCGCATCCGAATGCCATTGCTCGCGAGAACGACATCATACAGGTACTCGATCGTGCCATCCGGCTTAACCCAGCAAGGCCGTTCACCCTTTCCCAGCCCGGCTTCTCTCAAACGTGACTCGTAATGCTGAAGTTGGCCTTCCTGATTCGCGATTCGATAGCTCTGCTCTTCCGCACGCTGAACCAATGCCTCTGGTCCGCCATCTTTCTTGACCTGATCTCCGATGTGGCGCATCTCCTCGAGCGCCGAGTCAAGCCCATTCCTAGTTGGAAATCTCCACGGCTCGTCGGTTGGCTACGCCACCTCTTCCTCGAATGGCTGCTCACTCGGCTCGATCTTAAGTTCCACTTGGATCGCTTCGCGAAGCTTCAGCAGGTGCCGGTGGC
>JBGPIA010000015.1:0-121641 GCA_041484665.1 Candidatus Krumholzibacteriia bacterium | reverse complement strand
TGGTTCCCGATGGACGCGCGAACGTTATCGCCGACCAGCTGCACACCCATCACATTGCTGCGGTAGGTGACGCCGCCGCCGCCCAGGCCGTTGGCGATATTGTCCCCCCAGTACGCGGCGTACCGGGTGCCCGCCTGCGCCAACCAGCCCGTCAGCGTAGCGACGTCGTTGCCCTTGTCATTGGAGCCCGTGCTGCTGCCATCGCTGATCAGCCCGCTAGCGACGTTGGCGCTGTCGTAGAACAAGCACCTGTAGCCCGCCAGCTGGCCGGAGGTGGCGCCGTGGGCGCCCGCCGAGCCCAGGCCGTCGGACACGAGCGAGGTCGGCCCGTTGGTTCGGTAGGTGTCGTACTCCTGGTGCAACCGCAACCCATTCTGGCCAAAAACCTGGATCCACTCGTCGCTGCCAGCGCGATCTGGCTGGTCGTTCCAGAACAGGATGTTGGGCTGCCTGCACGGATCGGTATCCGTTGCGCCGCAGGTCAGCGACGGCAGACCGTAGACGGTGAAGATGCGGTTGTATCCGCTGCCGCTGCTGAACCCGCTCGTATCCGCAGGCAGCACGGAGGTCTCCGCCGGATTGATCGTGCTGCCGATCAGGTAGTAGCGCATCTGATCGCCGGGAAAGAACAGCCCCGGCTCTGCGTGCTCGTAGGCGGCCAGCGTCAAAGGCCCGTCCGGCAGGTCGAAGAAGTAGCGGTTGGCAAAGAGCGCGCCGGAAGCCGTCCTGGACTGCTTGCCCTTCACGTAACCGCGCCAGACGCTTCCGTAGATGTTCTGGATGTCCGATGCCCCGGCACCGGCACCAGCCTGCAGGGCTGCGATCCCGCCCGCCAGCTCCGGGTCGAAACAGGGGTTGGCCTCGAGCAGGAACTCCATGCGGAGTGAGTTCGCGTCCAGTGACGAGCCAGGCTTGCGGGCCACGAAGTCGCAAGTGATGGAGTCACCCGGCACATTGCGCGGCTGCGAGCTCGCGCGAATGTCACGGGCCATGTCCAGGCGGATGGCGAGCGGTGTATCGTCGGCGCCGGCACACGAGATCGCGCCCGATGTCGGGAAGCCATCGTTGAACAGGTCGATCTCGCGCGTCACCAGGCCGGGGCCCACGGCGTCGTACTTGGCGAACGCGACGTTGTCGAAGTAGGGCGATGGCGTGGCGTCGTTGCCAGGGAAATTGAAGAGATCTGCGAGGTCCTGCACGCCCAGCGCGAGCTGGACGCTGTCTGGTGAGGTCACGAGGAGGCCGCGGACGTCTACCTGGTCGTTTTCGTAATGTCCGGGACCACTCTCGAGGTAGGCGAAGTTGCGGTCCTTCCATCCTGACCAGCCACCGCTGACCGGTTCGGGTCGGCTTCGCACGTGCCAGACCCAGAACAAACCGTTGAGCGCAGGCTGGTGAACCCATGTGGTGAACCGGAAGAACGCGCCTCCTTCGGCCGCGTCGTCCTGAGGGCCGGGCAAGTCCCACGCGATCGCAGGTGACCAGACCTCGTTGTTCAGCGGCTTTGTCCCAGTGGTGAGCCCGCCGGTGTAATTGACGACCCATCCACCGGGTACTCCGTACGAGTTGTACGGCGAATGACTCCCTCCCGTACTGCGTCCCAGGGGATCGTTGTTGGGAGGCGTGCCGTCATCGATGAAGGTCATCTGTGGCGAGAAGTCGTGCCTGCACGGGTCGATGTCGCCCAAATGTCCGAATACTTTCGAGAAGTCCCCCGCGAACTCACCCGGCACCGCTACCCACCCACCAGCATCACCATTTTCGAAGGTCGCCTGGCTCAGTCCAACGCCGTTCGTACCCTGCACCTGGATGTTGTCGAGCTGGACCGCACCATCACTGGTAGCGTTGAGGCCGTCCTGGTCGGATGCCGCGCCGTCGGAAACAAACCGACAACGCAGGTGGACCTGGTCGTGACCAACTCCAACGTAATCGCCAGCGTGGTAGGTTGTGACGCCGTGGAAAATCACGGGCGCAACGAACACGCCGCCAACGTTGTTCGTGCCGGTATATCGCGCGAGGTCGACCATCGACCCTGCCAGGTCGCACTGCACGTTGAAGAAGTCGTAATTACGCTCGCTGTCGTGGTTGAACTGGAAATCCCAGGTGATCACTGTGCTGTCGGCGATGTTGCTCACCGTGAAAGTACGGTCCAGCTGCTCGTCCCAAAAATTCCCGTAGCCGGTGGTTGGGAAGCCCGCTGGCCCCGCTGGAAGACCGGACCAGATCGCGTGGTTGGTACCAGGCACCGCGTAGGGACCCGACCAGTAGGCGGGCGCTGCGGTCATGTTCGCCGCGTTGAACGAGTCGACGTGCCAGTGCGGGGGCAATCCGGTCAGGTCGACACCCGTCCATCCTTGGCGGTCAGGATACCCAAGCGCCGTTTCGAATTTCCCCTCAGGCTTGAAGTCAGGCTGTCCCGGCCAGCGCCCGGGCCCACCGTAGAGGTAGAAGGTATCGCCCGAGGCTTTCGCCATTCCGGGCGCCGGGCCGCCGTAGAGGACGCCGGGATACTGCGCGTCGGCAATCTGGTAGTCGCGCCCCACAGACGCGGCCGGCGCAGAGCCGCCTCCGCGGCCGTAGGCCATCGTGGGTGCGAGCCACGCCAGCAGCGCCATCGCTAGCATCCATCTCGGCACCCTTGCACACACGACGTGGCCGTGGACGGCATCGTGGACACAGACGCCGATGCGGACGCGCAAGCCGACAACGGAGGGGAAAAGGGCACGCACAGAGCCGCGTGCACCCGGCCCACCGCCGCAGGCAGTGGATGCCGGAGCACGGCCGGGAACCGGCGGGCGAGATCTGTCGTGAGTCGGCGGCAGGCAAGCCCGGGTCCCGCGCGCGGCCGTGAAGGAGAGCATGGTGATCTCCTTACGATTCGCGGAGGAAGGTCGCGGGAACGCCTGCGCATAGTGTACGCGCCGGGCGGAGGGATTGCAATACTACTTCTAAGAGTAGTTTTGAATATCACAAAATCGGAGGCCGCCGCTCCCGGACGGCCTCTGACAAGCCCACAAGCGGCTGGTTCGCGCCAGAGCTTTGCGCACCCGGCGCGCGCACGCCGCAGCACCCGCCCGCCAAGCTCGCCCCCACAATCGCGCCCCGCCGGGCCGAAGCGGGCCGACGCGGGTGGACCGCCCCCGCTCGAACGAATAGAATCCAGGCTCCGATCCGCGCGGCGCCCCGCCTCTCGCCGCATGGCTGGAGTCCGACGTTGGCCACACCCATCGACCGATCGCGCGTCCGGGAGCTCGTCCAGCAGGTGTTGGGAGATCTGCAGGCGGCTGGGGCGACCCCACCCGATCCCACGGCTGCTTCCAGCGCTGTGCCCGCTGTCGCCCTGCCCGACGTCCCGCCCGCCCACGCCACCGCGCAGCCGGCCGCTGCCCAACCCGCCCCGCAGACCCACTCCGCTGCGCAGCCCGCCGCCGCCCAACCCGCCCCGCAGGCCCACTTCACCCCAGCACCCGCCCCCGCGCTCGCTCCCCCACGCCCTGGCGCCGACCGCCGCATCGCGCTCGGCTCCGACCACGGCGGGTACCTGCTCAAGGAGAGCCTCAAGGAGCTTCTGCAGGAGCTGCACTACGAGGTCTACGACGTGGGCACCCACTCCACCGCCGCCTGCGACTATCCCGATTTCGCCATCAAGGTCGGCCGAGCCCTTCAAGAGGGCCGTTGCCGGCTTGGCATCATGATCGACGGCGCGGGGATCGGCAGCGCGATGGCGCTGAACAAGCTGGCGGGAATCCGCGCGGCCACGGTCCACAGCGAGGCCACCGCGCGCAACAGTCGCGAGCACAACGACGCCAACGTGCTCGTGCTGGGCGCCGGGCAGATCCATGCCGGCCACGCGCGCAGGGTGACGCGCATCTGGCTGGCCACCGAGCACGCCGGCGGCCGCCATGCGAAACGCGTCGACAAAATCAACGCCCTCGATGGGCAAGGCGCGCCGCCCGCCCGAGGGACGGCGTCCGCGGCCGCTGCCGCGCCCGGCACCGCGCCCGCACCCGCGAGTGGCACCCCGCCCGCCCCCGCTGCAGCGCTCGCCCGCAACCGTTGAAGGAGCACTCCATGCCCACACCCACTGGCGAGCTCGTTCCCTTCTACGTCGCGATCGCGGGCAACATCGGCGTCGGCAAGACCATGGTGACCGACCTGCTGGGCGAGCGTCTGGGTTGGGACACCTACTACGAGCCGGTCGACGACAACCCCTACCTGGACGACTTCTACGCTGACATGAAGCGCTGGAGCTTCCACCTGCAGGTGTTCTTCCTGTCCAAGCGCTTCGCCCTGCAGCGCGAGATCCACGCGACCGGGCGCAGCGCCGTGCAGGACCGCACGATCTACGAGGACACCGAGATCTTCGCGCGCATCCTGTACCGGCGCGGCTCCATGGACGAGCGCGACTACCGCAATTACCAGGAGCTCTTCGCCGAGATGGTCACGTACCTGCAGCCACCCGACCTGATCCTCTACCTACGCGCGCAGCCCGACGCGATCCTGCAGCGGATCCAGGACCGCGGGCGCGACTGCGAGAAGGGGATCGAGGCGACCTACATCCGCGAGCTGCACGAGGCCTACGAGTTGTGGGCGCAGCGCATGCACCTGATCGCTGCGGTGCACGTGATCGACACCGATTCGGTCAACCTGCGCGACGACCGCAAGGCGCAGGACGACCTCGTCCACCGCATCCGCACAGCGTCGCGCGAGAAGGACCTGCGTGGGGCAGCGCCGCCGCGCGCGGCCCGGGCTGGCGGGGGCCCAACCGGAAGGCAGCTCGCATGATCCACGACGAGCTGTTCGCCAGCGACCTGTTGCGCGGCCCCGAGATCCCCACCGAGCTGCTGCGCGCGCTGCCCAAGACTGACCTGCACGTCCACCTCGACGGGAGCCTGCGCTTCGACAGCTACGTGGAGCTGTGCCGCGCGCAGGGCAAACCCCTGACCGGCGGCACGCCGCAGGAGGCTCGGCGGCTCTTCTTCACCCACCGGCCCAGCCATACGCTGACCGACTACCTCGAGTTGTTCGACAGCACGATCGCGGTGCTGCAGGCGCCCGACGCCCTGCGCCGCGTGGCGTGCGAGATCGCCGAGGATTGCGCCGCCGAGAACGTCTGGCACATGGAGCTGCGCTTCAGCCCGATCCTGCACGGGCAGGAGGGCCTCAGCCTCGACCAGGCCACCGACGCGGTGCTGGCGGGCCTGGCGGACGCTCGCCAGAAGACCGGCATCAGCACGGGCGTGCTCATCACCGGGATCCGCCACCGCTCGCCCGAGGATACGCTGAAGCTGGCCGAGGTGGCGGTGCGCTACAAGGGGCGCGGCGTGACCGGGTTCGATCTGGCGGGCGCCGAGCTGGACAACCCCGCCAAGCTCCACCGCGATGCGTTTGCCCTGATCCTCAACCACAACATCAACTGCACGGTGCACGCCGGCGAGGCCTTTGGCCCGGCGAGCATCCACCAGGCGCTGCATTACCTCGGCGCGCACCGCATCGGCCACGGCACGCGCCTGCTGGAGGATCCGGAGCTTCTGGGCTACGTGGCCGACCACCGCATCCCGCTGGAGGTCTGTCTCACGAGCAGCCTGCGCACCGGCACCGTCCCCGACATCGAGAGCCATCCGCTGCGCCGTTTCATGCGCGCCGGGCTGCGCGCCACGCTCAACACCGCCAACCGTATGTTTCTGCAGACGACTCTCACCGACGAGCTGCGCCTGGCCGCCGACACCTTCGATCTGACGCTGGTGGAGATCGAGAACCTGCTGGTGGCCGGCTTCAAGAGCGCCTTTCTGCCGCAGCGTGAGCGCGTCGCCATGCTGCGCCGCGCCATCGATCGCTTCATCGCCGTGCGCTACGAGACCGGGCTGGAGCCCACGACATGACGGCCACCGTTGCCTGGAGGCTGCGCCCCGACTACGTCGAGCGCGTGGACGCGGCCGTAGAGGGGCTCAGCGCCGAGGGTTACGGCGGGCAGATCGGCATCGTGCTCGGCAGCGGCCTGGGCAGCGTGGTGGAGCGCCTGGACTGCCAGTGCGAGAAGCCCTTTGCTGAGGTGCCCGGCTTCGCCGCCGTCACGGTGGCAGCCCACGGTGGCAAGCTCGTCGCGGCGCGCCTGCCGCGCGGCGGCGCACGGGTGCTCGTGTTGCAGGGTCGGCTGCACGCCTACGAGGGTCTGGCCATGGAGGAGGTCGTCTTCCCCATCGCCACGCTCCTGGGCCTGGGCGTGCGCACGCTGATCCTCACCAACGCGGCCGGCGGCCTCGACCCCAACGCGCGCGCCGGTGATCTGCTAGCCCTCACCGGGCTGATCGAGATGCATTGGGTCGATCCGCTGCGCGGCCTGCTGCTGCCCACCGAAGGCGTACCCTCGGAGGGCGCGCCCCCGGCGGCCGTACCCCCGACAGGCGTACCCCCAGCTGACGTGCCCCCGACGGGCGTGCCCGCGGCAGGGGTGCTCCCGACGAGCGCGCCCTCGGCGGCCGTACCCGCCGAGCTGGCGCTGCGTGCCGCCAGCCACGCGCAGCCCTTCGACCGCGCGCTCGCTCGCCAACTGGTGGAGACCGGCGCGCGCGAGGGGATCGTGGTGGGCGCCGGCGTGTACGCCTCGCTATGGGGCCCGGCCTACGAGACGCTGGGCGAGATCGCGTTCTTGCGCCGGATGGGCGCGCAGGCGGTGGGGATGTCGACCGGCCCCGAGGCGGCCTTCGCGCACCGCATGGGCGCGCGGGTGGCGGGCGTCTCGTGCGTCACCAACGTGGCCCGCGAGGTCCCGGGCGTTCCACTCACCCACGACGAGGTCATCGAGATCGGGCAGGCCGCGCGCGAGCGGTTGGCAAAGCTGCTGGTGGCGTTCGTGCGTTCGCTCGGCGGATCGGGACTGTGAGATCGACGCTGCTCGCGCTGGGGCTGCTGGCGCTGCCGGCGCTGCTGACGCTGGGCGGGTCGGGACCGGCGGCCCGGGCGCAATCGGTGCAATCGGCACTGCCCGCACAGCCGGCACAACCCGCACAATCGCCACACCCCGCAACAACGCCACAACCCACACCACCCGCACAACCAGGCGGGCCGGGCGACCACGGGCAGCCCGCCCGCCATCCCAACCTGTTGATCCTGGCCATCGACACGCTGCGCGCCGACCACCTCGGCTGCTACGGGTACGAGAGGCCGGTCAGCCCCTCCATCGACCGCCTCGCGCGAGCGGGGTTGCGTTTCGAGCGAGCGCTGTCCAACTCGCCGTGGACCACGCCGTCGTTCGCCACGATGTTCACCGGCCGCTACCCCACGCGCCACGGCGCGGGGCTGCAGGGCCCGCTGCGCAATCTGGCGGTGGGCGCCGAGGGCGTGCCGCGCACGATCGCCCCGGGGATCCCGACGCTCGCGGAGGTGCTGGCCAAGGCCGGCTATCGCACCTGCGGCATCGCCAGCAATCCCTACCTGCTGTTCGGAACGCAGCGTGGCTTTGCCGAATTCTCGTGCAAGTTCCTGCGCGCCGACCGCATCGGGACGCTCGCTCGCATGTGGATCGCGCAGCAGGATCGCGATCGCCCCTTCTATCTGTTCGTGCACTTCAACGATCCGCACGAGCCGACCGATCCTCCGAGCGCATTCGTGAAGGCCATCGGCGAGGCGGACGCGCTGCGCGATCCGAACCGTAAGGCGCTGACGCGTTGGGGTGGGGAGCCGGACGATCCGACCTATCTGGGGCGCAAGCTCAGCGCGGAGGCCGCGGCACCGCTGTTGCGCACCAAGCGCGCGCTGTACGACGCGTCGGTGCTGCGCGTCGACGTCGAGATCGGACAGATCGTGGCCCAGCTGCAGCACGAGGGGCTGCTGGAGAACACGCTCGTGGTGGTGGTCAGCGACCACGGCGAGGAGTTCCTCGACCACGCCGAGCTGGAGCGTGCGCGCGGCTTCGACCCACGGGGGATCTGGGGGATCGGCCACGGACACAGCCTGTTCGACGAGCTGGTGCACGTGCCGTTGATCTTCTTTGGGGCCGGCCTCGAGCAGGTCACCACCGCCGGCCGCGTCATCCCGCAGCAGTTTCCGCTGACCGAGCTGATGCCGACGTTGCTGGGGATGCTGGAAGTCCCAGCGCCCGATGGCATGGATGGTCTGGATCGCCGGGAGTGGTTGGCCGATCCGCACCGCGCGCCCATCCCCGGCGCCGTGGAGGGGATCGCCTACGGGCCGGACCTGATCGGCTGGTGCGACGGCCAGCACAAGCTGATCGCCGAGCGCATCGGGCGGTCGCTGTGGGGATTCGACGTGGCCGCCGACCCGCGCGAGCGACGCGATCTGCTCACCGCCGCGCCGGCCGACAGCCTCAGTCCCCTGCGCGCAGCGCTCTCGAGCTGGAACGACCGCGTGCTGCTGGACGCTCCGCCGGTTGCCGCGGCTGGCGAGATCACCCCTGAAATGGAGCAGGCGCTCAAGGCGCTGGGTTACGCGCAGTAACCTGGCCGCCGCGTAACGGTGCAGCCTGCGTTAGCGCGGGGGGCGCGCCCGCTCCAGCGCGTCTATGAGTTGGCGCATCACCCGGTCGTTGGGCTCGCCCTGCAGGACCCGCTGCGCCTCCTGCCGCGCCGCGTCGATCTGGCCCAGCGCGGCATAGGCGAGAGCGAGATTGCGCCGCGCGGGCACATAACCGCGCTCGACCCGCAGCGCCCGGCGAAAGCTCTCCGCGGCCGCGGCATTGTCGCCACGCCTGCCCTGGAACGTGCCCAGGTTGTTGTAGACGGCGGCACGGTCGGGATTCAGCTCGATACTGCGGCGGAAGCTCGCCTCGGCGGCCGCGTCCTGCCCCAGCGCCGCCAACGCCAGCCCGCGGTGATCGTAGGCCGCCGCGTACAGCGGATCCAGCGCCAGGCAGCTGTCCAGGGCGGCGAGACACTCCTGCGGTCGCTTGGCCTTGTACAGCGTGACTGCGATCTGGTAGGGGACGTTGGCATTGTCGGGCTCGAGCTGCTGCGCGCGGCGCAACACCGCAAGCGCGGGCCCGGTCTGGTCGCGCTCGCGCAGGTGGATCCCCAGCTGCAGGTGGGTGCTGGGCTCATCGGGAGCGAGCCGTGTCGCCTCCTGCAGCTTGAGCGTCGCCAGCTCGGGGCTGCCGGTCTGGTCCAGCCGGAAGCCCTCGTGCAGGAGCTGGGTTGCCAGCAGCAGGCGCGGGTCCAGGCGCGCGCGGGCCGGCGACGTCGCCCAAAGCGTGGCCGCCATCGCCGCTGCGGCCAGCCCCAGCGAGCGCCAGCGGTGCGCGCGCACGCTGCTGACGACCCAGTGCAGCAGGTGCCCTGCGAAGATGGCGGCCGCCGGGATCATCTGCACGCGGTAGCGGTCGGTGATGAAGAACAGGCAAATGGAGAGCACCGAGACCGCCACGAACAGATAGAGCGCAGCCAGCTCGTGCCGGCGCCTCCAGCCCACGACCATCCCCAGCAGGGCCAGCGGGGAGAGCAACGAAAAGCCCTGCGGCAGGGCGCGCAGCACGGCGAACTCCTGCCGCTCGTGCTCGAACCACTCGATCTGGGCCATGTCCTGCCGGTTCCAGTAGAGCTGCAGCTTGCGCAGCAGCAGCAGAGCGGTGTCCCCGGGGTGGCTGCCCACGTAGCGCAGCGTGCGCTGCGCCCACAGCTGCGACACTTCCGAGGATCGCGGCGGGCGGCCGAGCACCCGCGCGGCGTACTCGCGCCCGGTGTGGTCGCGCTCGGCCAGATCGCTGGCCTTCACACCCCACACGCCGTTGGCGCCCTCGCCGTTGCCCACCCATAGATTGAATCCGCCGCTGCAGGTGATTGGCACGAAGTCGTGCTCTGCGCGTGCGTTGCGCAGGGTCACGGGCAGGATCGCGAGCGCGTATCCAGCCAGCACCAATGCCGCCGCCATCCAGCGCCGTCCGGCGACCACTGCGCCACCGGCGACCGCTGCGCGCCCGCCGACCGCTGCGCGGCTTCCGACGGCCGCGCCACCGCCGCCCGCTGCGCTGCCGGCGATCGCCGCGCGGCCGCCGGTGCCAGACGTGCCGCCCGTCGCGGATGGCTCCCGGCCCGCTAGCACCGCCCAGCCGGCGAGCGCCGGCGCCAAGAGCAGCAATGCCGGGCGCCCGAGCGCGCTCAGGCCGACGACCGCGCCCACCACGAACGCGCAGCGCGCACTCCATTCACGCGGCCCGCGGCCGACCAGTAGCAGCAACACCACGGACAAGAGCGCCAGCAGCCACTCCATCAGCAGGAGCCCCTCGTAGAACACCGACACGCCGCAGCCGGCCACCAACAACGCGGCGGCGGCGCTGGCCCAGGTGGGGAGGCTGCGCCGCGCGAGCACGTAGACCAAGGCGACCTGCACGGCGCCCAGTACGAGCTGCAGTAGCGAGGCGGCGTCCCGGCTGCACCCGGTCAGCAGGTAGACCACGCTCAGGAAGAACGGATACAGCGGGCCGAAGAAATAGGCCTGGCTGCTGCCCGTGAAGCGGCCGCCGGTGGCGAGGGCGCGCGCCATCTCGTCGTAGAACTGCGCGTCGTAGATGGGGACTTGGTGGATGGGCGAGGGCCGGAACTCGGCGAAGTACGCCAGACGGATCGTCAGCGCGACCGCAAACAGCAGCAGCGGGATGCGCAGCTCGCGCCAGGAGAATCGCGTGGCGACGCGCATGGGTTTCGCGACGCGCGGCTATTCCTTGCGCGGGGACGGCTCGCTGCCCATCGCGGCGAGCAGCAAGCGGTGGAAGTGGTGCACGCCTGCCTCCTGCGACGGCGCGTAGCGCCCGCGGTGATACAGGCGTGAGCGGACGCCCCGCTGCACGCTCTCGACGACCGTCTCGTCCTGCAGCTCGACCTGGTGCAGATCGCCGCCCGCCCCCTGCCCGCGGCGCGTGGGGTCGGCCACGTACGATCGGAAGGAAATGCGCGTGCGGTCCACGGCCAACGGGCGCACGACGTTGATCGACAGCCCCCACGGATAGAGGTTGAGCATGAGGTTGGGGAACAGCCACAGATAGTACGCGGCGATACTCTGGCCGCGGTGCGGGTGCGCGGCGGGCAGATCGAAGGCGGGCTCGTCTGCGGCCGCGACCCCGATCTGCAGCGTGCCCAGCGGCAACAGCTCCGTGCGATAGCCACGCCAGTCGAGCGCCGCGGCCAGCTCCGGATGCACGAAGGGGATGTGGAACCCCTCCATATAGTTGTCGCAGTACAGCGCCCAGTTGGCGCGGACCTCGTAGTCGCGTGAGGTTGTCGGATCGAAGCTCAGCTGCTGGGGGGGCAACACGCTCATCCACGTACGCAGTGGCTCGCTCCACGCCTCGAACGCAACGGCCGGATCGAGACTCGCGAACAGCAGCGGACCCCATTGCCCCAACGGCACGCGCGGCAGGTCGTCGGTGGGGGAGGGAAAGCGCTGGGCGCCCTCAAAGTGGGGGCTGGCCAGGTGGCGCCCGTCCAGCTCGAAGCGGCGGCCGTGGTAGCGGCAGCGCAGCGCCCGCGCTGCGCTGGGCTCGTTCACGACCAGGTTGCCGCGGTGCGTGCAGACATTGGAGAGGCAGTGGAGCGCGCTGTCGCGGTCGCGCGTGAGCAGCAGCGGCTCATCGAGGCAGCCTTCCAGCAGGGTGAAGGGGTGCGCGAAACCCTGACGGTCGGCGGCCGGTGCGCTCGGCGGCGCGCTCCCCGGTGCGGCTCCCGCGCCGCCCGCCGCTGCCCCCGCGCCGCCCGCCCCTGCTGGCTCCCCCGCCGCCAGCTGCCCGGCATCGCCGACGAGCTGCCAGGATCGCGCGAACACGCGATCGCGCTGCAGCGCGAACATCGCCGGGTCACCGTAGAAGCGGCCGGGGAGCGTCTGCGCCGCCGAGACATCGGGGTCGATGGCGGGCAATTGCGGCGAAGGACGATCGTCATGGGCCGGCATGCGTGGTCTCCTGCGGCCGGGTTCGGCGCGGCGGGCGTGCGCAAGGACGGCTCGCCCCGCTGCGCTCGTGCCGACGGGTGCGAGCGAGCATAGCGCAGCGACGCGTGGCCCACGAGCCCGGTCTCACCCCACCTCGTTCACGCTACGGCGATGCGTCCGCGTCGCGCGTCGACCATCCCGGCGGTTCTTCCCAGCGGTTCTTCCTTCCGCGGCTGTGGGGCCTCCCGTATCATCGCTCTCCCTTCGTGGAGCCGCCGGTGGCCCACGCAGGCGTGCGTGGCGCTGCGCCGCGCGTCCCGCGACCTCACAGGTTCCAATCCCGTGCGTCTACCCGCCCTGCATCGGCCAGCTCCCGCGTCGACGCCGGCCCGCTCCGTGTCGTCCGCTGCCGTGCCGGCCGGAGGCTTCGCGCCTCCCATGACGGCCCGCGGCCCGGGCGACTCCATGCTTGCTCCCCTGCCCATCGCCCGCCAGCGCCGCGCGGATCCCCTGGACGAGCCGGTGTGGCGCCTGTGTTGGATCACCGTCACGGCCGGGGTGATCGCTGCTGCCGTCAAAGCGGTGCTCGGGACGCACGCGATGTTTGCGGTGTGGCTGGTCGCGGCCGCGGCGCTCACGTCGTGGGTGGCGGCCGTGCGTATGCTGCTCCTGGACACACGCTGGCGGCGCTTCTGGCGGATCTGGCTCTTGGTCAGCGTGCTGCCGACGCTCGCGGGCGGAGCGCACGGCCCGGGCCTGGGCCTTGCCATCGCGGGCGCGGCAATCTTCCTGACGTTGCGCAGCTACAATCCCTACCGCCACCTCTCGTCGGCCCGCCGCGCGAAGCTCTTCTGTGTGGGGATCGTCGCGCTCGCGCTGCTCTTCCCCGGCTACTCCAAGATCGAGAACCCGTCCTGGTTCACGGGGCTGGGTCAGAGCCTGGCTCGCTATGCGATCATCTCGTTGCGCATCTTCTGGATCTTCACGCTGGACTACATCTTCTTCCGGATGCGCCTGCATTTCTTGCGGCTCAAGCCCAAGCTGGCCGCGGCCGCGCTCTTCATCGCCATCATCCCGTTGGTTCTGCTCCTGACGCTGGGCGCAGTCGCCTTCTACAGCGTTCTCGGCGCGAGCCTGGCCTCCCGCGGCCGCGCCACGGTCCTGGACTGGCTCAAGTTGCTGGGACAGCACGAGGAGATCGGTGCGTCGCTGTTCGGGGATGGGTTCGTGTACGCGGCCGCGCCGCCGGGCGGCGGCAGTGCCGTGGTGGGTGGGGGCAGCACCGCCGCGGGCGGACGCAGTGCCGCGCTGGGCGTGGGCCGCGCCGCGGCGGCCCGGGGCGCCGCAGCGGCCGCCCTCACCGTCGCGGCCTCCGGCGTGCAGGCGCCTCCGGCATGGATCGACCGCCTCAATGCCGCAGTCGCGGCGCGTGCCGCCGGGAGTGACGCGGAGCGCGCGAGCCTCCCCGACACCACCGCGCTCTTCGAGGTCGAGGGGGAGGCATGGGCGCTGCGGCTGCACAGCGCCGGCACGCCGCGGGCCCGCATCAGCGGCCACCGGATCGAGCCGCCGTTCATGGACCGCCTCGCCCGCATCCTGCAGCGCGATACGGCGCTGGTGGGTGGGACCAGCATCCACTCCGGGGGAACGGACAAGAGAGGGAACGAGGGCGTCCAGATCAGCATCAACGACACCACGGGCGCGCGCACGATGGTGAAAGGTCGCGCGCACCCGCCCCCAGCATCCGCCGACTCGTCGGGTGTCGCAGCGCCTGCCGCAGCGGCCGCCACACCCGCCGCACGCGTGTCGTCGTTGTGGCGGCGCGACCTCTACTTCGGAGCCGCCGCGCTCCCGACCTACCGCCTGGCGGGCACTCGCCTGGTGCCCGACAACGTCCTGCTCACGCTCAAGACGCGCCCAGTCGATCTCTGGGAGGAGTTCAGCAAGGGCGAGAACGAGATCAACCGCGCGATCCTCGTCCTGCTGGGCACGCTCGCGACCATCTTCCTGGTGCTGGAGGGGCTGGCGCTGTTCTTCGGCATCCGCATCACGACCGGGATCACCTCGGCCACGCACGCGCTGCACGATGGGACGTTGCGTCTGGCGCGCGGGGACCTCGACACCCAGATCGACATCCCCAACGAGGACGAGTTCGGCGACCTGGCCGATTCGTTCAACGAGATGACGGCTGCCGTGCGCCGTGGACGCGAGGAGACGGTGGCGCGCGAGCTGCTCGAGCGCGAGATCGGTACCGCCCGCCAGATCCAGCAGCGGCTGCTGCCGGCTGCCATGCCGCGGGTGGCCGGTTTCGAGATCGCCGGCACCAGCGTCCCCAGCCGCAAGGTGGGCGGCGACTACTTCGACTTCATCGAGCTGCCGGGCAACCGGCTGGGCGTGGCGATCGGGGACGTTTCGGGAAAGGGCATCCCGGCGGCGCTGCTCATGGCGAACCTGCAGGCGTGCCTGCAGGGACAGGTGATCCACCCCAGCGGCGTGGGCGAGGTGGTCCGGCGCGTCAACAACCTGCTGGTCAACTCCACCGACGCCGAGATGTTCGCCACCTTCTTCTATGGCGTGCTGGACCGCACCACCGGAGAGATCACCGCCAGCAACGCCGGGCACGATCCCCCGCTGCTGTTCCGCGCCGACGGCTCGATCCAGCGGCTGTCGGCCGGCGGGCTGCTCCTGGGGATGTTCCCGGGTGTTTCCTACGAGGAGGAGACAGCGGCGCTGCTCCCGGGCGACGTGCTCGTGCTCTATACCGACGGCATCCCCGAGGCGATCGGTCCGCCGCTGCCGGCCGGTTCCGGGGCTGCCGCCCAAGCCGCAGCTGCCACCGGGGCCGCCGGTCAAGCCGCCGCCACCGGCCACGCCGCAGCCGTCGCCAGCCACGCAGCGGACGGCGCCGGCACCGCGGCGGCCGACGACGATGCCCCCGACCCGCACGCCAACTTCTTCGAGGAGGAGCGCCTGATCGCGGTGATCGAGACCCACCGGGATCGCTCGGCGCAACAGATCCAGGAGGCGATCCTCGCCGCGGTGGCGCAGCACACCGCGGGCATCCCACAGTCCGACGACATCACGCTGGTGGTGATCAAGCGGCTGGTGTCCAGCGGGTGATGCTGGCGCGCGCTACGGGAAGCTGAGGCTGGCGCGCCAGGCGGGAGCCTGATGCTGGCGCCTTGCACCGGCGCGGTCAGGCGCGCAGCGCGACGGTCTGATCCAGCTCGGCGTGCAGGTTCTCGAAGAGGCGGCGCAGCTCATCGCCGCGGTAGGGGCGTCTCAGGCAGCGGTGGACGCCGGCGGCGAATGCGCGCGAGACCTCTGCGGCGCTGTCGAAGCTGCTGCAGACGACCACCAGCGTGGCCGGCGCCTGCTGCAGCATCCGCCGCACCTGCGAGAGGCGGTCCTCCACCGGCAGCACGAGGTCGAACAGGATGACCTCGGGCTGGTTCTCCTTGAACAGCGCCATCGCCTCGCCCGGCTCGACGCACTGCCCCACGATCTCGAAGCCCGAGAGCGTCGCCGCATCCGCGGGTAGATGCCGCAGCGGGGGCTTGTCCTGCACGATGAGCAGCTTGAAGGGCATGGGCGTGCGCTCCTGGCAGTCGGGCGTGTGGCCGCGGACGGGCGTGCCGCAGGGGGCAGCGCCGGTGGCCTGGGAGGCGCAGGGCGCGGGCCCCTGGGGTGTTTTCCCGGCAAGGTTGGTGCCGCCGTGCCAAATCGCGCCGCGGGTGGCTGCGGCGGTGCGATCGCGGCGCATTGCGGTCCAGCAAGGACGTCCGCTCGCTCCCGGTCCGGCGCGCGGCGGCTGCAAACCGCAATGACGGCAGGTGTTGGCGGGACTGCTGCCGCGGCCTGATCCAAAGGGCGGCCCGCGAGCCGAACCGGCCCCGGCCCGCGAGCGGAGCGGCCCTGGGCTCAGCCCTGACCCCAGCTTCCGACCGGGCCCGAGCCAGATCGCGGGCCTGCACCTCGCGGGCCCTGCCCCCGCCAACGCCACCCCCACCGTAGCGTCCGGACCGGCCCCGGGCCCCCACCCCCGACACCTCCCGGCGACCGGATTGACTCTGGCAATTGCGTTCCGTACCCTTGAGGCCGCCCGCTCGCCTCTAGCCGGCGGCGATCGGCTCGGGCCTTCCCCGGACGCCCGATATTCCTGCCGGCTGCCCAGCCTCTCAGGACCGTTCCCGATCACCCGGTCCGCGCGCAATGCCCCTCACCCAAGTACTCCACCGCCCTGTGATCATCGGCATCGCCGGAGGCTCCGGCAGCGGCAAGACGACCGTTGCCCTGCGGGTCAAGGAGCGCTTTCCACGCGAGACGGTCGAGATCATCCACCACGACAGCTACTACTACGACCGACCGGACCTGACGGCCGAAGAGCGTCACCGCATCAACTACGACCATCCCAACGCCTTCGAGACGAGCCTCCTGGTTGCGCACCTGGACGCATTGCGGGCCGGGGCGCCCATCCAGAAGCCGGTCTACGACTTCACCACGCAGCGGCGCACGACCCACGCCGAGCAGATCCAGCCCGCGGACATCGTGTTCGTGGAGGGGATCCTGGTGCTGGAGAGCGCAGATCTGCGCCAGCGCATGGACATCCGCCTGTACGTGGACGTGGCCGACGACGAGCGGTTCATCCGGCGCTTGCAACGCGACATGGTGGAGCGTGGTAGGACGCTCGAATCGGTCATTTCGCAATACCGCGAAACGGTACGGCCAATGCACCTGCAGTTCGTGGAGCCCAGCAAGCGCTACGCGCAGGTGATCATTCCCGAGGGGGGCCACAATGCCGTGGCCATCGACATGATCTGCGCGAAGGTGCAGGACATCCTGGGGCAGCGCCGGCGCGCCGAAGCCGGCACGGGGGGGTGGGCGGCGTGACGTTCGACGACCGCGAGCTACTCGATCGCGAGCCGCTCATCGACCAGATCCTGATCCCCAGCGACGCGATCCAGAGGCGGGTGGCCGAGCTGGGGCGCGAGCTCTCCTCCGACTACGAGGGGACCGTGCCGATCCTGGTGAGCATTCTCAAGGGGGCGGTCGTCTTCCTGGCCGATCTGATGCGGCAGCTCTCGATCCTGCACGAGGTCGACTTCATGTGTGTGAGCTCCTACGGCGGCGGGAGCCAGAGCACAGGGGTGGTGAAGATCGTCAAGGACCTGAACCAGAGCATCACCGCCCGCGACGTACTCATCGTCGAGGACATCGTGGACACCGGCTTGACGCTGGCCTACATACGGCAGATCCTCGAAGCACGCCAGCCGCGGTCGATCAAGGTCTGCGCGCTGCTGAACAAGGTGGACGCTCGCCGAACGGAGGTGCGCCTGGACTACGTCGGATTCGATATCCCCAACGAGTTCGTCATCGGCTACGGGCTGGACTGGGACGAGAAGTACCGGCACCTCCCGTTCGTGGGCGTCCTGAAGGGGTGATCCCCCGGCGCCGGCACCGCCCCGCGGCCGTGCGGTAAACGGGGCGGACGGGCTGGAAAAACGGGGGTCAAGCGGGGCTCGCGGAGGCCGAAAAAACCCTTGCGCCGGTGGGCGCAGAAGTTTATGAAACGGTCCCCCGCCACGGGGGGACATTGGCCCGAAACCTCTTCGCGATGGAGACCGTGAGATGACCGACCTGCTGGACCTGGATCAGTTGCTCCTCAAGCGCAAATACGACGACGACGAGGAAGACGCCGAGGACCTCGATGAAGAGGACTTCGATGACGAGGACCTCGATGACGAAGACCTCGACGACGAAGATCTCGACGACGAGGACTTCGATTACGACGAGGGCGAGGACGAAGACTATTAGTCTCCTCGCTGGCTCCTCGCCTCGCGTTCGCCGAACCGGCGCTGGCGCGCCGGCCGCGCCTCAGAATGCCAGCCCCAGCCGCAGCGCCAGCATGATGGCGTGGGCGGTGTGGGGCGGAAAATAGTCGTTCGGGTCCCGCGCATCCCACCGGTAGTGGAACGTCCGTAGCTCCCCGCCTACAACCAGCGGCCCCACGCTCTGGCCGAGGATCTCCGCCGGGCCGGCGCGCAGCTCGAGCCCCGCGGAGGCCTCCAGCATTTTGTCGCTGTCGGAGAAGTTCTGCGTCGGCAGCAGGGCCAACGCCACAGGCCCGCTCTGCGACGTCAACACCCAGCCGAATCCGCCGCGCAGCAGCGGGACGACCGTGAGCCGGCGCGCCAGGGACAGGCGCCAGCTCAGGATCCGCGCGCCCAGGCTGATGGAGTCGAAGCGCATGTCGACGCCCTGCGGCAGGAAAAGATCGGTCCGCTGCTGGTCCGGCGTGAACTCGACGCCGTCGATGTAGACGCGATAGCGCGAGTGGGCCGTGAAGCGGCTCCAGACGAGATCGACCTGCTCGCCCTTGGCCAGGCCGACCCGGAAGCCCGTCACGGCCTCGTCGGCCAGGTCGATGCGCCAGTCCTGGCGCACGTCGGTGGGGAACGCCGGGACCTCACGCGTATAGCGCGAGAGGTCGCCGAACCACACCGGCCCGTGCTCGATGCCCGCGAGCAGGTGCACCTCGCCCAGCAGCCCGGCGTGGGCGTCCCGGGCAGGGCCGGCACTGGCCAGGAAGCACGTCGACAGCGCCAGCAGAATCGCCGCCGTGCACCGGCGCGGCGACACGGGCAGCTGCATCACGAGGTGCTGGATGGAGGTGGGGGGCATCGGCAAGCTGCAGTCGTTCCTCGGCGGGCCCCGGTGTGGTCACAAGCGCGGGCTTGCGCCCGCCTCGCGCGAGCCGGCGTGCTCCACACGGGGGCGCGCCATCGGGGGCGGTCCTCGGCCGATTGGCCGGCAAGGCTAGCACGCGGCTGCGGCGCGCGCAAAGACGTCTACGGCGCCGTTTACGCCGCCGTTTACGGCTCCGCCGGGAGGTCGCTCAGGAGGCCCAGGCGATCAGGCCGGTCTCATGCGGCTGGCCGAGATCCTCGTGGTGGGGAAGGACGCGAACGGTGAGCCCCTGCGTTCCGCTGGTCTTGCACGGCACGTCGGCCTGGAAGCGCAGGTCCCCCCCGGCGGCTGCCCCCTGGCAGTTCATCGCCACGATCTCGGGCGCGATGATCTCACGGCTCTCGCGCAGCGTGCCCAGGCAGACCTGCACGGCCAGATCCCCAGGCCCCAGCCCCCCCGGCTGCACGGACGCCGCGACCTCGATCACCGTCCCGACGCAGGTCTCCTGCGGCAGGCTGACCTCCACGCCGGTGACGCGGACGGCGCCCCAAGCCTGGCGGACGCGCTGTTTCCAGGCGGCCAGCGCCCGGGCGCGGCGGCAAGCGTCGGCCTCCAGCCGCTCGCGGCGCTCTTGCGCGGGCGCATAGCCGCGCATCACGTACTGGTGCACCATGCGGTTGGTGTTGAACACCGGGCAGAGGGCGCCCATGGCGCTCTTCATCAGCTCGATCCACCCGCGCGGCAGCCCGTCGGCGCCGCGGCTGTAGAACAGCGGCACGACGTCGTTCTCGAGCAGGTCGTACAGCGCGCCGGCCTCCACGCGGTCCTGGTACTCCAGGTCGCGGTAGTCCTCCCCCTTGCCGATCGCCCAGCCCGTGCGATGCGAGAACGCCTCGTCCCACCAGCCGTCCGGGACGCTGAGATTCAAGGCGCCGTTGAAGGCCGCCTTCATGCCACTGGTGCCGCTGGCCTCCAGAGGCCGCCGCGGCGTGTTGAGCCAGACGTCTGCTCCCTGCACCAGATAACGCGCGACCACCTGGTCGTAGTCCTCCAGGAACACGATGCGGCGCCGCAGCTCGGGAGAACGGGCCTGCTGGATGATCTGTCGGATGAGCTCCTTGCCCGGCTCGTCCTTGGGGTGCGCCTTGCCGGCGAACAGGATCTGCACCGGCCGGCCCGGCGCGTTGAGGATGCGCTGCAGGCGCGCCGGGTCCCGCAGCAGCAGCGCGCCGCGCTTGTAGGTGGCGAAGCGCCGCGCGAAGCCGATGGTCAGCGCGTCGGGATCGAGCACCTCCTGGGCCTGGGCGATCTCGGCCATGCCGACGCCGCGCGCGCGCAGCTGCGCGGCCAGGCGGCGCCGGGCGAAGGCCACCAGCCGCTCGCGGCGCCGCTCGTGGGTGCGCCACAGCTCCTCGCCCGGGATCTGCTCGCCGCGCGCCCAGACGCGCGTGTCGCCCGGCTCCTCGGCCCAGCGCGGCCCCAGGTAACGGTCGTAGAGGTTGCGCATGTCCTCGGAGATCCACGACTGGGGGTGCACTCCGTTGGTGACGTGGACGATCGGCACCTCGTCCACCGGGACGCCGGGCCAGACCTCCTGCCACATGGCGCGCGAGACGCTGCCGTGCAGGCGGCTCACGCCGTTGACGAAGCCCGCGGTGCGAATCGCGAGCACCGCCATGTTGAACGGCTCCGCCGTCTGGCCGGGGTGCACGCGGCCAAGGTCGAGCAGCTGCTCGCGCGACAGCCCCAACCCCTGCCGCAGCGGGGCGAAGTGGCGCTCCATGAGATCCGGCGCGAAGACGTCGATCCCGGCCGGCACCGGCGTATGCGTGGTGAAGATGCCGCTGGCTGCCACGACCTCCATCGCCTCGCCGAAGGAGAGCTGCTGCTCGCGCATCAGCGCGGACGCGCGCGCGAGGCCCAGGAAGGCGCAGTGCCCCTCGTTCATGTGGAAGACGCGCGGCGTCATGCCCAGCGCCTGCAGCGTGAGCACCCCGCCGATCCCCAGGGCGATCTCTTGCTGCAGGCGCAGCTGCGCGTCGCCGCCGTACAGCTCGTCGGTGATGTCCTGCAGGTCCGGCGGGTTCTCGGGGATGTTGGAGTCGAGCAGCACCAGCGTTACCCGCCCCACCTGGGCGCGCCAGGGGCGCAGCACGAGCGTCCGCCCCGCCAGCTCCACGCCGACGCGCACGGGCTGCCCGTCCTGGCCGTGCAGCGGGCGCACCGGCAGCACCGAGAAGTCGTTGATCGGATTGCGCTCCTGCTGCCAGCCCTCGGCGGTGAGGTACTGGCGGAAGTAGCCCTTCTGGTAGAGCAGACCCACGCCCACCAGGGGCACACCCAGCTCGCTGGCCGACTTGAGGTGGTCACCTGCCAGGATCCCCAGCCCACCCGAGTAGATGGGCAGGCATTCGGTGAGGCCGAACTCCATGGAGAAGTACGCCACCAGGGGCTGCGCGCTGGCGCCGAAGGTCTTCTGGTGCCACGCGCCGGCGCCGGCCACGTAGTCGCGCAGCTCCGCGGCGATGCGGTCGAGGTGCGCAAGGAAGGCCTCGTCCTGCGCCGCCTCCTGCAGCCTCTCCTGGGAGATGCCACCCAGCATCAGGACGGGGTTGTGGCCGGACTCCTCCCAGAGGTCGCGGTCGAGCCGCCGGAAGAGGCTGATCGTGCCGTGATCCCACGACCAACGCAGGTTGTACGCGAGCTCCTCGAGAGCGGCGAGGCGCGCTGGCAATGCCGGCCGAACGTGGAAGGTCTTGACCGGACGCATGTTCGCTCCTGACCAGCGTGGCGGGGCCGCATCATCGCGCAGTTTCCCCGGAAGTTCCAGCGCGGGGGTGGCGCAGCGCCCGCGCGGCGGCGGCGGCGGCGGCGGCGCGGCGGGCGGAGCTGGAGCGGCAGCGGCGCGGCCGAGCAGTTGCGGCGCGGCGCGGTGGGTCGGTTGCCGTGACCTCTGCGATTATGACCATCTTGATGGTCATATTCGCAGAGGCTCGCCGCCAGCATCGCTGTGTGCCTGCCTGCGCACCGATGAGCTCCGGGCTCGAATTGACCCACCCCCCGGCGCGGCGGCTCCCTTGTCCCCCGGGGGGGCCTTTGCTAGGGTAGGAGCCTCCCGCACACCGGCACCCCAGCACCCCTGCGCACGGAGGCCCGCTCATGGCGACGACGGCAGTCGAACGGCTGCGCAACTACGTGGGAGGGCAGTGGATCGAGGCGCAGACCCCGCAGGCGCGCGAAGTCCGCAACCCGGCGACCGGCGAGCTTCTGGGCGAGGTGCCCATGGGCGGCAAGGCCGAGGTGGACCTGGCCGCGCGCGCCGCGCTGGCCGCCTTCCCCGCCTGGCGTGCTGTGCCTGCGGTGGAGCGTGTGCGCTACCTGTTCAAGCTCAAGGCGCTGCTGGAAGAGCACTTCGAGGAGATCGCGCGCACCGTTACCCGCGAGAACGGCAAGAACCTCGACGAGGCGCGCGGCAGCGTGCGCCGCGGTATCGAGTGCATCGAGGTGGCGATCGGCGCGCCTTCCTTGCTCATGGGCCAGGCGTTGGAGGACGTGTCGGGCGGCATCGACTGCGAGGCGGTGCGCCAGCCGCTGGGCGTGTTCGCCTGCATCGCCCCCTTCAACTTCCCGGCGATGGTGCCGCTGTGGTTCTACCCCTTCGCGGTCGCGTGCGGGAACACCTTCATCTGCAAGCCCTCCGAGCAGGTGCCCTTCAGCCAGAAGCTGATCTTCGAGTTGATCGACCGGGCGGGCTTCCCGCCGGGCGTGCTCAATCTGGTCCACGGTGCCAAGGAGTGCGTGGACGCCCTGCTCACGCATCCAGACATCACGGGGATCTCGTTTGTCGGATCGAGTCCGGTAGCCAAGTACGTCTACAGCACGGCGGCTGCCCACGGCAAACGCGTCCAGGCGCTGGGCGGCGCCAAGAACTTCATGGTGATCATGCCCGACGCGGCGCAGGGACCCACCCTCGACCAGATCGTGGCTTCGGCGTACGGCTGCGCCGGAGAGCGCTGCCTGGCTGGCAGCGTGGTGCTGGCCGTGGGCGAGGCGCGCACCTGGCTGCGCGAAGGGCTGCGCGAGCGCGTCACGCGCCTGCGCTTGGGCGACGGGAGCAAGCCGGGTGTGGACATCGGCCCGGTAATCTCACAGGCCCACCGGCAGAAGGTGCTGGGCTACATAGAGAAGGGCATCGAGGAGGGCGCCGAGCTGGTGGTCGACGGCCGCAACCCCAAGGTGAGCGAGAAGGGGTGGTTCGTCGGGCCCACCCTCTTCGACGACGTCCGGCCCGAGATGACCATCGCGCGCGACGAGATCTTCGGGCCGGTGCTGTGCATGATCCCGGTGGCCTCGCTGGACGAGGCGCTGCAGACGGCCGCGGCGCACCCGCTGGCCAACGCCAGCTCGATCTTCACCCAGAGCGGCAAGAGCGCCCGCGAGTTCAAGTACCGCGTGCACGCGAGCATGGCCGGAGTGAACATCGGGGTGGCCGCGCCCATGTCGTTCTTCCCCTTCGGCGGCGCCAAGGGCTCGTTCTTCGGCGACCTCAAGGGGCACGGGCGCGAGGCCTTCGATTTCTACACCGACAAGAAGGTCGTCATCTCGCGCTGGTTCTGAGGGCGTGCGATCGGGCGACCCGTACGGCGGGACGGAGCCCGCCGCGCTTCTGGCGGGCGTGCCGCCGGCGCGCGCAGCTCCCGCCGGCGGCCGAGCGTGACGCATCCAAAGGAGTTCCATGGCACGCATCGTTCGCGGCGGATTGATCCAGTGCTCCAACCCGATCAACGACGAGACCCGTCCGGTGAAGGAGATCCAGGCGGCGGCGCTGGAGAAGCACATCCCCTGGATCGAGAAGGCGGGCAAGGCCGGCGTGCAGGTGCTCTGCCTGCAGGAGATCTTCAACGGGCCGTACTTCTGCCCCAGCCAGGACGCGCGCTGGTACGAGGCGGCCGAGGCCATCCCTGGGCCCACGCTCGAGGCGCTGGTGCCGCTGGCGCGCAGGTACGGGATGGCGATGGTGGTGCCCGTGTTCGAGCGCGAGCAGGCCGGCGTCTACTACAACAGCGCCGCGGTGATCGACGCCGACGGGACGTATCTGGGCAAGTACCGCAAGAACCACATCCCGCACACGGCCGGATTCTGGGAGAAGTACTTCTTCAAACCCGGCAATCTGGGCTATCCGGTGTTCCAGACGCAGCACGCCATGATCGGCGTGTACATCTGCTACGACCGGCACTTCCCCGAGGGAGCGCGGCTTTTGGGCCTCAAGGGCGCCGAGATCGTATTCAACCCATCAGCGACCGTGGCCGGCCTGTCGCAGTACCTGTGGAAGCTCGAGCAGCCCGCCCACGCCGTGGCCAACGGCTACTTCATGGGCGCGTTGAACCGCGTGGGCGTCGAGGAGCCGTGGAACATCGGGAAATTCTACGGGCACTCGTACTTCGTGGACCCACGGGGGAGCGTCGTGGCCGAGGGGCCGGAGGACCAGGACGCGCTGGTCACCGCCGACCTCAATCTCGAGCTGATCGAGGAGGTCAGACGCATCTGGCAGTTCTATCGCGACCGTCGTCCTGAGACATACGGGGAGATGACCGACCTGCTCTAGGAGGTGTCGCCAGCTGGCGCTCGCGTTTGCGCGATGATTGCGGCCGGCTGGTCCCAGGGGCTTGGGGCGCCGTCGCTGCAGTGGGCACGTGGCCGCGGGGCGATGACGTCGAGCGGAGAATCCCCTGGGGCCAACCGGCCACCAACTCGCCGGCATGAGTGGCGGCGCCGGTGACCACGCTGGGAGCGGATCGGTCAACTCCCCGTAGATCACAACGAGGTACTTGTGATGAGCAAGACAGAGACGAAGACGGCCCTCGGCAAGAGCCTCGCCGACGAGGTGCGGCGCAAGCATAAGGAGTTCCTGTTCCCGGCGACGGCGAACTACTACCAGGAGCCGCTCGTGCTCGAGAGCGGCAAGGGGATGTTCCTGCGCGATACCGAGGGGAGGGAGTTCCTCGATTTCTTCGGCGGCATCCTCACGGTCAGCATCGGGCACTGCGATGAGCGGGTCACCGCGGCGCTGAAAGCCCAGATCGACCGGCTGGGGCACGTATCGACGCTCTATCCAACGCTGCCCGCCGTCGAGCTGGCGGAGCGGCTCGCCCGCATCACGCCCGGCAAGCTCAAGAAGAGCTACTTCACCGCGTCGGGGACCGAAGCCGACGAGACCGCCGTGGTGCTGGCGCAGGTGTACACGGGCGCGCAGGAGATCGTGGCGCTCCGCTATGGCTACTCCGGCCGGAGCATGCTGGCCCAGGCGCTGACCGGGCATTCTCCATGGCGCGCGATTCCGACGCAGATCGCCAGCGTGAAGCACGCAGTGTCGCCGTATTGCTACCGGTGTCCGCTGGGATTGAAGTATCCCAGTTGCGAGGTCAAGTGCGCCCAGGACATCGAGGAGCTGATCCAGACCACCACCGTGGGAAAGGTCGCCGGGTTGCTGGCCGAGCCCATCCAGGGGGTCGGCGGCTTCATCACCCCTCCGCCGGAGTACTTCAAGCTCGCCGTAGACATCGTGCGGCGGTACGGGGGCGTCTTCATCTGTGATGAGGTGCAGACGGGTTTCGGCCGCACGGGGGGAAAGATGTTCGGGATCGAGCACTGGGGCGTGGAGCCCGACATCATGACGATGGCCAAGGGCGTCGCCAACGGGATGCCTCTGGGCGTCACGATCGCAACCGATGAGATCGCCAGCTCCTTCAAGAAATCGACGATCTCGACGTTCGGGGGCAATCCCATGTCGTGCGCAGCGGCGAACGCGACCCTGGAGGTCATGGAGGAGGAGGATCTCAAGGGCAACGCGGAGCGCCAGGGCCAGCGCCTGCGCGATGGGCTCGAGGAGCTCAAGCGCCGTCACCCCAAGGTGATCGGCGACGTGCGCGGCAAGGGCCTGATGCAGGCCCTCGAGCTGGTCAAGAACGAGCAGCAGGGCGACCGCACTCCCGATGGCGCGGCCGTCGGGCGGCTGTTCGAGGAGACCAAGAAGCGGGGGCTCTTGATCGGGCGCGGCGGGCTGTTCGGCAATTGCGTGCGCATCTCGCCGCCGCTCACGGTGCAGGCCGCCCACGTGGACGACGCGCTGCGGATCCTGCGGGAGTCTTTCGCCACGCTGGAGCTGTGATCGCCGAATCCCTGGATCCCCAAGTCCCGAAATCCCGGAAGCCGCAAAGCCCCCAGCCCCGAAGTCCCCAAGTCGCAAGCGCACGCTATGGCAACGTCCAGCTCCTATCCGGTCCCGCCGGGACGCCTCGAATCGCAGTTCGGGGAGAAGAAGCCGGCGTTCACGCGCGGCGAGGCGCTGGCGGAGGGCAGTCGCTGCCTGTACTGCTCGGGTGCCCCGTGCATCAGCGCCTGCCCGACGGCGATCGATATTCCCACCTTCATCCGCAAGATCACAACGGACAATCTCCGTGGCTCGGCGCGCACGATCCTGCAGGCGAATCTGCTGGGGGCAAGCTGCGCGCGTGTCTGCCCCGTCGAAGTGCTGTGCGAGGGTGACTGCGTCTACGTACGCTGGGGGCGCAAGCCGATCGAGATCGGACGCCTGCAACGCTACGCCATGGATCACGGCGCCGCGGTGGACCTGCTTGCGAAGGCGCCCCCCAGCGGGTTCTCGGTGGGGCTCGTGGGCGGCGGGCCGGCCTCGCTCGCCTGCGCCGGCACGCTCGCGCTGCTGGGCCACCAGGCCGTGGTCTACGAGCGATCCCCGCTGCCGGGCGGGCTGAATACGACGGGCGTTGCGCCCTACAAGATGGCGGTCGAGGCGGCGCTGGCCGAAGTCGAGTTCGTGCGCGAGCTGGGCGTGGAGATCCATACCGGCATCGACATCGGCCACGATTTGACGCCGGCCGAGCTGCTGGAGCGCCACGACGCCGCATTCCTGGGGCTGGGCCTGGGGGACGACTCGCTGCGGGGTATCCCCGGCGGTGGCGGCGAAGGCGTGGTGGGCGCGGTGGCCTGGATCCGCCGCATGAAGGTCGACCCGCAGCTCAAGCTCGCCGGCGTGCTGCACGCGGTGGTCGTGGGCGGCGGCAACACCGCGCTGGACGTGGCGCAGGAGTTGGCGAGCCTCGCCGTTCCCACGGTGCACTTGGTCTACCGCCGCTCGCGACGCGAGATGCCCGGCTACCCGCACGAGCTGGATGGGGCCAAGAAGTTGGGCGTCGTGTTCCTGGAGAACGCCACCATTCGCGAGGTCGTGCGCGACGGAGCGGGGCGCGTGAAGGGCGTCGTGCTGGTGGAGACCGAGGAGGGCCGCCCCACCGACCGCGTGTTCCACACTCTGCCCGCCGACTTGCTGGTGGTGGCGACCGGGCAGGAGCGCATGATGCAGCTGGCGCGGCAGTTCCAAGGCGTCGAGTGCGATCGCGACGGTCACGTCGTCGCCAACCCGGCCACCGGGGCCACGGGCAACTCCCGCGTGTTCACCGGCGGCGACTGCATGAACGGCGGCAAGGAAGTCGTCAACGCAGCGGCAGAGGGGCAGCGGGCGGCGCGGGCGATCGACGCGATGCTGCGGCGCAGCTAGCACGGGAGCGGATCATGCCGGATCTGTCCATCGACTTCGCGGGCATCAAGAGCCCCAACCCATTCTGGCTGGCCTCGGGACCGCCGACGAACAGCGGCGATCAGGTCATGCGGGCCTTCGATGCCGGATGGGGCGGCGCCGTCTGGAAGACGCTGGGCAATCCCATCGTGAACGTCAGCAGCCGGCTCGGGGCGGTCGACGTGGCGGACCGCAGGGTGGTCGGGCTCAACAACATCGAGCTCATCACGGACCGGTCGCTGCGCGACAACCTGCGCGAGATCGCCCTTGTCAAGCGGCGCTACCCGAGACACGCGGTGATTGTCTCTTTGATGTTCGGGCCGCGCGCGGAGTGGGTGGACATCATCAAGCGCTGCGAGGACGCGGGTGCCGATGGGCTCGAGCTGAACTTCGGATGCCCGCACGGGATGTGCGAGCGCGGCATGGGCTCGGCAGTCGGGCAGGAGCCCAAGGTCCTGACCGAGCTGGTCGGTTGGGTGATGGAGGCGACCTCGATCCCGGTCATCGCCAAGCTCACGCCCAACGTCAGCGAGATCGGTGAGCCCGCGCTGGCGGCCAAGGCGGGCGGGGCCAACGCGGTTTCGCTGATCAATACCATCAAGAGCGTGATCGGAGTCGACCTGGACCGCTTCGCGCCGCTGCCGCGCGTCGCCGGCGCTGGGACGCACGGGGGTTACTGCGGGCCGGCCGTCAAGCCGATCGCGCTGCGGATGGTCGCCGAGCTGGCGCGGGATCCCCAGTTCGGCCTGCCGATCAGCGGCATCGGCGGGATCGCCACCTGGCGCGACGCGGCGGAGTTCCTGGCGCTGGGCGCCAGCAGCCTGCAGGTGTGCACCGCGGTGATGCACCACGGCTACCGCATCGTGGAGGACATGATCGACGGGCTGGATGGGTATCTCGCCGAGAAGGGGATGCGCAGCGTGCGCGAGCTGATCGGCCGCGCCGTACCGGCGTTCAAGGAGTGGGGCGAGCTCGACTTGAACTACCACGTGATCGCCGAGATCAACGCAAGTCTGTGCATCGGGTGCCAGCTGTGCGTCGTGGCGTGCTGGGACGGCGCCCACCAGTGCATCTACCCACGGGAGGCGTCCGGCGCGGCACTGGGGGTGGCGTCAGGGGCGTCACCGGGTGCCACAGCGGCTGCGGCACCCCGCGCGTCGCGTGGTGCGATCTCGGCGGCGGCGACGATGGCGGCGGCAGCGGCAGCGGCCGTGGCGAACACGGTGGCGGGAGCCAAAGGTGCTGCGAAGCCGCCGGCCCCGGCCCGCTCCGGGAACGGGGACGGCGCCCTCCACGTCCCCTGGGTCGACGTCGACGAGTGCGTCGGCTGCAACCTGTGCGCGCTGGTGTGCCCGGTGGACAGCTGCATCACCATGGTCGAGCGGCGGCGGGCGCCGCAGGCGGAGACCTGGAACGACCGCGTGGCAGCCGGGCGCGACCAGGTCCCGGGTGGGTTGACGGATCTCGACTGAAGGCTCTCTCCCGACGGAGTGCTGTTTCCCGATCAATGCGTTTCGGGGCACGCAGCTGACATGACCTCCACCCAGGACTGGGACCCGCGTCGCTACGCCGATCACGGGCGCTTCGTGCCGGAGCTCGGCCAGCCCGTGGTGGAGCTGCTCGCTCCGCGGCGCGGCGAGCGCATCCTCGACCTGGGCTGCGGCGACGGCGCGCTGACGGAGAAGCTCGTCGCGCCCGGGTGCGTCGTCGTCGGGGTCGACGGCAGCGCCGCCCAGGTCGAGGTGGCGCGACGGCGGGGCCTCGATGCCCGCGTGGTCGACGCCCACGCGCTGCCGTTTGCTGCCGAGTTCGACGCGGTCTTCTCCAATGCGGCCCTGCACTGGATGCCCCGGCAGGACGCAGTGCACGCCGGGGTGTGGCGGGCGCTGCGGCCCGGCGGCCGTTTCGTCGCAGAAATGGGCGGCGACGGCAACATCGCCACGATCGTCGCGGCTCTGGAAAGGGCCCTGAGGCGCCGCAGCGTCGACCCGCGCACGGCCGTTCCGTGGACCTTCCCCAAACCCGGAGAGTACCGCGCGCTGCTGGAGGGACAGGGCTTCGTGGTGAGGTCGATGGAGTACTTCCCGCGGCCCACGCGGCTGCCGGGGGATCTGATGGGCTGGCTAGAGACATTTGCGGGCAGCTTCGCGGCGGCGGTGCCGGAGGGTGAGCGAGCGGCGATGCTGCGTGAGGTCTGCGACGAGCTGCGGCCGAAACTGTGCAGCTCCGACGGCGTCTGGATCGCGGACTACGTGCGGCTGAGGTTCTGGGTGGAGAAGCCGGGGACGCGTTCGGGCGGCTGAGGCCGAGGGGAGCGCTGACCCGCCCCCACGCGCGAGCGGGGTGACGGATGCGGCGCCCCATGCGCTGGCGCATCAGGCACCGCGCAGTATCACCGTGTAGTGTCGCCCCTGTTGACACCAGGTGTCCTGTTTCCCGGGATGTGTCCTGTCTCCCGGGCAGCGGGGCGGCACTGACTTCTGAGCCGCTCAGCCGCGCCCTGGCAACTCGTTATCGCACAAATACTTGTGCGCGCGCTGATTGCAATTCTTCTCATGGTGTTCGGCACGCGCCATGCCATGGCGCGTTGGGGGCCTACGATGTCGTCGGTCGTGATCAAAGCGGTGGGCAACTGTAGGGACTCACGGTGCCGGCCTGGGTCAGGCCCGGCGATCCCGACTGCGAATATCGAACCATTCGCGCAGCAGAGCTTGGGAGTGCGCTCGGCGGCGAACGTCCGTGTGGATGCGTGGACTGGGCGCGCAATGGAGGAGGCGGCGAACGTCGGTGAACGCATCCGGGCCGTCCGTCGTACCCACGTGACTGCGAACGGCCGGATCGATCGCCCGCGGGGTGTCCCCAACGAGCGGATGCGAACGTCGGCAAGGGGAGACGGTGGGCCCACGGGACCTAGGCCGACTGCGAACGGCCGACCGGGAGGTTCCTGAGATGCTGCCACCCCGCACGCGCGCACGTCGCCAGCCCGAACCGCGAAAGCGCACCGGAGGGCCGGAGACAGCAGGTCTCCGCCCGACGCCTGACCGGGCTGGGCCGGCGGGGGCCCACCCACCCGCGCGCCCGGCCGGACGCGAGCCCGTGCACGCGCCTGCCCAATCGTGCGCCCGCCCGGCTCAACGCGCCCCCTGGAACCCCCGGGCGTCGTGCCCTATCATGGCTCCTTCGGCTCCAGGTCGCGGCTCGGCCGGGCCGCTCCAGCACGCCACAGGCAGGATCCACCGCCATGCCCATTCCAGGACCCGTCCGCCCCCTGCCCACCGAGTACCCTCCGTACTATTCCGGCTACATCGCGCGCGTCCCCGCCGGAGACATCCTGCAGAGGCTGCGCTCGCAGCTGCACGACGCGCTCGCGCTGCTGACCGCAATGCCCGACGCCAAGGCGGCCTACCGCTACGCGCCCGGAAAGTGGAGCGTGAAGGAAGTCGTCGGCCATGTCATCGATACCGAGCGCATCTTCGCGTACCGCGCACTGGCCATCGCGCGCGGCGAGACCGGGCCGCTACCCGGATTCGATGAGAATGCCTACGTGGCCGGCGCCGGTTTCGACGGGCGCTCCCTGCGCAGCCTGGCCGAGGAGTGGTCGCACTTGCGCGCTGCCAACGTCACGCTGTTCGAGAGCGTTGCCCCGCAGGCCTGGGACCATCGCGGCACCGCCAACAACCGCGCCATCACCGCCCGCGCGATTCCCTATATCATCGCCGGCCACGAGCGCCACCACGTCGCGGTACTGCGGGAGCGTTACCTCTGAGCGGCGACGACGCGATCCTCGACTCGGCGGCGGTGCAGGCCTGGGGCGGCGAGCGCCTTCTCGCGCAGGTCGACCGGCCGACCGAAGCCTGGATCGTCATCGCGCTGCACAGCTCGCGCCTGGGCCCGGCCACGGGCGGCACGCGCCTGATGCCCTACGCCAGTTTCCACGCAGCGCTGCGCGACGCGCTCCAGCTCTCGGCCATGATGACCTGGAAGTTCGCGCTGGCCGACTTCCCGCGCGGCGGGGGCAAAGCGGTGCTCGGCCTGACGCGCCCACTGTCCTCCGCCGAGCGCGCCGGCCTGCTGCAGCGCTACGGCCGCATCGTGCACGAGCTCGGCGGAAGGTACCAGGCCGGACCCGACGTGGGCACCGGCCCCGCCGACATGGACATCGTGGCGCAGACCGCGGGGCCATGGGTCTTCTCCCGCACGCCGCAGCAAGGCGGCGCCGGCGACTCGGCCTGGGCCACGGCGCTGGGCGTGCTCAGCGCCATGCAAGCCGTGGCCGAGGAGCTGTTCGGCGAGCCCTCGCTGCGTGGACGCAGCGTGCTGGTGCAGGGCGCGGGCAGCGTCGGGAGCCAGTTGATCGAGCTGTTGCTGGAAGCGGGCGCCCGCGCGGCATTTGCCGACATCGACGCCGTGGCCGTCGACCTCTGGCGGCGCCGCCGGGGCGTCACGTTCGTTGCCCCGGACGCCGTGCCGGACTTCGCCTGCGACATCCTGGCACCGTGCGCGCTGGGCGGCACGCTCAACGCCCAGACGATCCCGCGCCTGCGCTGCCGTGCAATCGCGGGCGCGGCCAACAACCAGCTTGCCCAGCCGTCCGACGCGCAGTCGCTGCGCCAGCGCGGCATCCTCTATGCGCCCGACTTCGCCATCAACAGTGGAGGCGCGGTCGCGATCACCGGCATGGAGGCCTTGGGGTGGTCTGCGGAGCAGGCGCAGCAGCGGGTACGCGGGATCGCCACGACGCTGCGCGCGGTCCTCGCGCGGGCGCGCGCGGAGGACATCGATCCGCACGAAGCGGCCATGAGGCAGGCGCGCGAGCGGCTGGCGGCGGCGGGCGCCCACGGGAAACGCTAGCGCATCGCTTCAACGCCCAGAAGCGAAGGATGCCAAAGCGTTTGACCGTTCCCATCGGCGGGCGTACGTTGCGGACGTGCGATGATTGCGTGCACCGGGAGTGTGCGATGCTCGTGCATACCACCTGCGCACTCCGCCTGCGCACGTCTCCAGCGTGCGTTGCGGCTGTACGGTGCTTGCTCACGCTTAGGATATGCGCTGCCTGCGCACAGCGCGGGCTCGCACCCTTGGTTGGAACGACGAATGACGGCCGCTTGAGTCGCTGGCGGTCAAGGACCTGCTGATCGCTCAACCGCTCATGATCCCACGTCGCCTCAAGCACGGACTCTTCTTCCTCGCGTACCTGCTGGTGACGGTGGCGCTCATTTTCGGTGTCCTGGAAATCACCACGCGCGCGCGGCACCAGGCGCCGCGCCTGGACAACCAGTACGGCGATCACGTCTCCGATCCCTACTTGCCGTACAAGCCCAAGCCCTCGATCACGCATCGAGGCCACTCGCCCACCGACGAGTTCGACTACGTCTATGCGCACAATAGCTTCGGCTTCCGCGACGTCGAGCACACGTACGAGAAGCCGCCGGGGACTTTCCGGATCGTAGGGCTGGGTGACAGCTTCACCTACGGCGCCGGCGCGTTGTTCGAGGATACGTATCTGGCCAGGCTCGAGGAGACGCTCAATGCGCGGGGGGGGGGGGGGGACACCCTCGCGTGGAGATCATCAAGACGGGGGTCGGTCGCTATTTCCCGGAACCTGAGCGGATGCTCCTGGAGCACTACGGCGTGCGATATCGACCCGATCTGGTGCTGGTCGGGTTCCTTCCCAACGATATCGTGGACACCTACCTGGGGCTGGACGCGGTCTCAGTAGATCCGTCCGGCTACCTGGTCACGAAGGACGCCGCGCGCATGGGCCCGATTGGGGCGCAGCTCTACCTGCATTCCCATTTCTTTCGCGTCATTCTGGCCAAGTACCTCGAACGCCAACGCCTCAAGGAAATTCCGCCCGATTTCGAGCAAGTCTACCGGGCGAACGGCTTCCACGAGAAGGAGTGGCAGAAGGCCGAGGCGGAGCTCGGGCGTATCAAGGAGCTCACGGAGTCTGCCGGAGCTCGCCTCGTGATCGTGCACATCCCGCAGGCCGGCCCATGGTTGCCGGAGCACGCCTACCCGGGACAGAGATTGGCGGAGTGGGGAAAACGCAACCAGGTCCTCGTCATCAGTACATTGCCCGCGCTGCAAGAGGCTTCGAAGACGGAGAGCATGTACTACGAGAAGGACGGCCACTGCCGTCCGGCTGGGTACCATGTGATCGCGGACGTCATCTACAGGGAATTGCTGGCGAACAACATGGTCCCGTAGCATCCGCTCCGCGACCGTTCACCGCGCTGTCGGCGCCGAGCCTTCCGTTGTCACCGGCACCAACCGCTCTTCGTGCGCCGCGCCTCTCAGCTCGCTCCCATCCCCAGCAGCCGTTCCCCGCCCGCCCGCTCGTAGGCTTCCGCCGCCTCCCGTACGCCGGCCTCCGCGCGCTGAGTAATGGCCGCGAACCGGGCTTCGCCCCGCAGCGACTCCAGCCCGGGATCGGTACGCAGCGTCCGCGCGCAGAACAGCCCGCCTGCGACGACGCGTCCCAGGATGTCCAGCGCCAGCGGCGCGTCTCCCACTCGAGCGACTCCGCGCGCCGCGAACATGAGCCCCTCGGGATCGCGGAATCCCGAGCCCAGGATGACGTGCACGGCCTCCACGCACTCTTCGCGGTTGTGCTCCAGCGCCGCGCGGGTCGCGCGCGCAATGGTGCCCGCCAGTCCGGTCCCACTCAGCTCTTGCTCGCGGTAGCGCGCGATGGCCTCCTGCTCACGGCCGATCATCGGCATCGAGTAGTGGAGCACGAAGCGCTCGTGCTCGTCGTCATAGTGCATGGCGTTCGGGTAGTCCTCGAGCATCCAATACGTGAACGCGACGCTCGTGCGCACGCCCGGGTCGAGACGGCGAGCGCGCCGGTCCGCGGCGACGGAGGCCTGCAACAGCCCGCAGAAGCGGCACGTCAGCACCAGGCCCGCGAACAGCTCGGGGTCGGCGGGGCTGGCCGCAGCCCGCGCGAGCAGGCGCACCATCGACTGCGTCGCGCGTCCCGCCTCCACCTCGAAATTGGTGTAGAGGTTGTGCGCGATGGTCAGGTCGGGATTGAGCGCGAACGCCCGGTCGAAGGCCTCCTGCGCCAGCCGGTAGTACTCGTCCGGCTCTCCGTGGCCGTATTTGGCCATCACCCGGTACGCGCGCCCCAGGCGGGCCCACGCCGGGGCATATCCCGGATCCTCCTTCAGACAGCCCACATACAGGTCGCGCGCCTCCGCCAGCAGCCGCATGTTGTAGGCGAGCTGGTTTGCGCGCAGGTACAGCTCGTAGCCCTTGGAGCTGGCCGGCACGTCACGCTGTGGCAGCGCAAGGTGCGCTCCCTCCGGCGGGTGACCCTCCGGCGGGTGACTGGGGCCCTGCGACCGACCCGGATCCAACGGCTCGCTCGAGTCGCGCTGCCCGTCCGGATCCAACGACCGCCTCGAGTCCCGCTGCCGGCGGGCCTCCTGCGCCAAGTCGCCCGGCCGCTCGCCGCTGGGACTGCGCGACAGATCGGAACGCGCGCCGCCCGGCTGCGGCGTCCCGAGCGGAACGGCCAGCGACTGGACGATCTGCGCCGCCATCTCGTCCTGCAGCTGGAAGATGTCACGCAGCGCCACCTGGGACACGCGCGAGCAGAGCAGCGTCCCGCCCGGGGTCTCCACGAGCTGCGTGGTCACGCGCACCTGATCGCGCGCGCGCAAGAGCGTGCCGCACAGCACGGCATCGACGCCCGCCTCGGACGCGATCAGCTTGAGGTCGGGGCTGTCTGCCGCGAAGCGCGCGGCGGTGGCGCTGCTGCGCACGATCAGCCCGTCCACGCCCGAGAGCGACACGGTGATGGCGTCGGGCAGGCTGAACGACAGAAACTCGATCTCGGGATCGGGCCGCAGCAGGCGGAAGGGCAGCACGATCAGCCGCTTCATGGCCCGCACCTGTCGCACCGGTGCGAACTCGAGACGCCGCGAGACTGAGCGCAGCTCGTCCGCCATGGCCGCCGCGCTGGGGTAGCGGTCCTGCGGGCGCTTGGCCAGCGCGCGCTGCAGCACGCGGTCGAGCGCCATGACCTCCTGCCCTCCGGCCAATGCGGGCGGCTCCTCGTGGACGATGGCGTGGTAGACCTCCAGCAGCGTCTGGCCGCCGAAGGCGGGCTTGCCCGTGAGCATCTCGAACAACAGCGCCCCGGCGGCGAACAGGTCGCACGCGGGGGCCGCCTCCACATCGGTCCACTGCTCGGGTGCCATGTAGCGCGGCGTGCCCACGGCGACGCCGGGCATGGTCAGGCGCACGTCGGTGTGCAGCAGGTCGGCGCGCACCGGCCGCGCCAGCCCGAAGTCCAGGAGCTTCACACCATGCGGCGTCAGGAAGACATTGGTCGGTTTGAGGTCGCGGTGGATGACGTCGCGCTGGTGCAGCGCTTCGAGGGCCGCGAGGATTCCCAGCGCCAGCTCGATCGCCTCGTCGGGCGGCAGGGGGCCCTGGGCGATGCGCGCGGCCAGCGGGCTTCCTTCCAGCAGCTCCATGGTGATGTAGAGCTCGCCGTCCTCCTCGCCGACCTCGTAGACCTGGCAGATGTTGGGGTGGTTGACGCTGGCGGCGGCGCGGGCCTCCCGCCACAGGCGCTGGCGCGCCTGGGTGTCGGAGGTGGACTCGCGGATGGTCTTGATGGCGACCATGCGGCCCAGGCGCTCGTCGCGCGCCGCGTACACCACGCCCATGCCGCCCTCGCCGAGCAGCCGGACGATCTGGTAGTGGGCGAGCTTCTCACGCATCGGGAAACGCCCGCGGGCGCAATGGGACGGGGGGAGTCGCCGGCCGCAGGGCTGCCGTCACGGACTCGACGCCAGTCCGCCGCTGGTTGTCCGGGGGGCTCGACGCCGGCCCGCGCTGGCTCTGCGTTGGCAGTGCGCGGCCCCGCGTCGGTCCCTTGCTAGCGCCTCCCTCGCTGGCGCCGCGCTGACCCGGCGCTGATCCCGCGCACCCCGGACGTGGCAGGTGAGTCTACCGTATCCCCGCCGCACGGCCCACCGTCGGCTGTCCGTCTCCGGACAGCGCGTGTGCGAAGACGAACAGCAGCGCCACGCGCCCAACCTCGCAACTTCTACGCAATCAACCAGTTCCGTCCGAGCACGGTCGTTGCTGTAGCACTGGATCATGACCGACGCAATGGACCGGCCCCTCGATTCCCGCCTGCTCCTGCAGCGGCGCCTGCGCACGGGCTCGTTCGTCCTGGGCGGATCGCTGGTGGCGATCGCGCTGCTGGCGCTGGCCGCGGGTTGGATGCAGCCCTCGGTGCGCCGCAGCCGCATCCGCACCGCCCGCGTCGTGCGCGGCCCGATCGAGGCGACGCTTAGCGCCACCGGTGTGATCGTGCCGCAGTTCGAGCAGATCCTGGCCAGCCCGGTCGACACGCGCATCACGCGCATTCTCAAGGAGCCCGGGGCCACCATCGCCAAGGGGGAGCCGATCGTCGAGCTGGACGTGGGCGCATCCCGCCTGGCGGTCGACACCCTCGATGACCAGATCGCCCTGAAGGCCAACGAGCAGCAGCGCATCGCCCTCGAGCTGGAGAGCACCCGCAGCAGCCTCCACCGCCAGTGTGACATCAAGGCCCTGGAGCTGAAGTCGCTGCAATTCACCGCCACGCGCAACCGCACGCTGTTCGAGGGCGGGCTCACTACCGAGGACGCGGCGCGCAAGTCGGATACCGACGTCGACCGGGCGCGCATCGAGCTCGAGCAGCTGCAGGCATCGTTGACCACGGCCGAACGCGATCACGCCGTGCGCAGAGAGGGGCTCGCCCTGGAGATGAAGATCTTGCGCAAGCAGCGCGCGGAAGCCGAGCACGAGCTGCAGCTGGCCGCGGCCGTGTCCGACCGCGACGGCGTGCTCACCTGGGTCGTGACCAGCGAGGGCGCAGCCGTGCGCAAGGGAGACGTGCTGGCCCGCGTCGCCGACCTGGGCTCCTTCCGCGTACAGGCCACGGTCTCGGATGTACACGCCGGCAGCCTGCGCGCCGGCATGCCCGCCCGGGTGCGGATCGGTGATGCGATCGAGCCGGGCGAGATCAGCAGCGTGCATCCCGCCGTGGACAATGGAGCGATCACCTTCGAGGTGGCGCTGCGGAACGGACGCAACCCGCACCTGCGGCCCAACCTGCGCGTGGACGTCTACGCGGTGGTGGCAAGCAAGCCCGGCGTGCTGCTGCTCCCACGCGGGAGCTTCGGGGCCCCCGACGGCACCACGGTCGCGTTCGTGATCCGCCACGACCGCGCGCTGCGCACGCGCATCGAGCTGGGGCTGGCCAGCTTCGAGCAGTACGAGGTCGTCTCCGGCCTGGCGGAGGGAGACGAAGTCATCGTCTCGGACATGAGCGATCACCTGCATCAGGAGGAGGTGGCCCTGCGATGAAGGCACAAGAACAGCGCGCGGGCGCGACCGCGGTGGCGCCGGCACAACCGGGATCGACGCCCGCACAACCGGGACCGGCGCCGGCGCTGGTGCGGCTGACGGGCGTCGAAAAGGTCTACCGCACCCAGCGCATCGAGACCCTCGCGCTCGGCGGTGTCCACCTCGACGTCGCCGCGGGAGAGTTCATCTCGGTGATGGGCCCGTCGGGATCGGGCAAGAGCACGCTGCTCAACATCATCGGGCTGCTGGACGCGCCGACGGGCGGCGTGGTGGCCCTCGACGGGGAGGAGATCCGGTTCGGCTCCGACCGGCGGCTCGCGCGGCTGCGCAACTTGAACATCGGCTTCATCTTCCAGACCTTCCACCTGATCGGCGACCTCGACGTGCTGGACAACGTCGAGCTGCCGCTGCTCTACCGCGGCCTGTCGGGCGGGTGGCGGCGCATGATGGCCCGCGCCGCCCTAGAGCGCGTCGGGCTCGCGGCGCGCACTCACCATTTCCCAAGCCAACTCTCCGGGGGGCAGCAGCAGCGCGTGGCGATCGCCCGGGCCATCGTGGGCAATCCGCGCCTGCTGCTGGCCGACGAGCCCACGGGCAACCTGGACAGCCGCATGGGGGAAGAGGTCATGGAGCTGCTCCACCGCCTCAACCGCGAGGAGGGCACCACGATCGTGATGGTCACCCACGACCAGCGCTGGGCCGACACGACGCAGCGCATCGTCCGTCTGTTCGATGGCCGCCAGGTCGCCTGAGGCGGCCGTCGCGGCGCACACTCCGCCCGGGAGGATCGCATGCTCGGCAACATCATCAAGATCGGATTCCGCGTGCTGATGCGGCGGAAGTTCTTCGCCGCCGTCAGTCTCTCCTGCATCAGCTTCACGCTCGTCGTGCTGACGGTGCTGGTGGCGCTGCTCGACCACGCCGTCGCCCCGCTGCCGCCGGAGAATCACCTGGACCGCACGCTGCGCTTGACCTCCGTGGAGATGTCGGGCCCGGACAACCGCACCTCCGGCAATCCAGGCTACGCGTTCCTGGACCGCTACGTACGAACGCTGCCGGGCGTCGAAGCGGTATCGATTCTCAGCGAGCAGGCCACTGCAGTCTCCTACGTCGGCGAGCAGAGGGTGGAGTGCAAGCTCAAGCGGACCGACGGGGACTTCTGGCGGATCCTCCGCTTCCGCTTCCTGGAAGGCGGGCCCTTCAGCGCCCAGGACGATCACGACGCCAACCCGGTCGCCGTGATCAATGCCGCAACCCGCCACCGCCTGCTCGGCGACGGCGCCCCGGCGGTCGGTCAAAGCATCGATCTGGGCGGCCGCAGCTTCCGGGTCGTGGGCGTGGTGGAGAACGTGCCGGCCGACCGGGCCATCGCATTCTCCGACATATGGGTTCCCATCGGCACGTCCCCCTCGCAGCAGTACCGCAGCGAGTTCATGCACGGTTTCCAGGCCATGGTGCTCGCCAAGGACCGCCGCGATTTCCCGCGGCTGAAGGAGGAGTTCCAGCAGCGGCTGCTCCGCGTCGAGCTCCCCGATCCCCAGGCCTACGACTCCATGCGCGGGGCGCTGCTGACGTCCTACGAGCAGCTGCCCTCCGAGCTGCTGGGAGCGCGCCCCGGCGAGAGCCGGCTGGGGCAGTTCATCGGGCTGCTGGGGGTCGGGATGCTGCTGTTTATGCTTCTGCCCACCATGAACCTCGTCAGCATCAATATGAGCCGCATCTACGAGCGTAGCAGTGAGATCGGGGTGCGCAAGGCGTTCGGGGCATCGCCGGCGACCCTGGTGCGCCAGTTCGTGCTGGAGAACGTCCTGCTGTGCCTGGTCGGCGGAGCCATCGGGCTCGTCGTGTCGCTCTTCATCCTGAACTGGATCGGCCACACGGGTCTGGTCCCCTACGCGCGGTTCACCCTGAACGTGCGCGTCTTCGCCGGCGCTCTCGTGCTGGCCGTGTTCTTCGGCGTGCTCTCGGGCGTCTATCCGGCGTGGCGCATGTCACGCCTGCATCCCGTTGCCGCGCTGCAGATCCACTAGCCCATCGTCTTGGGAGGCGACCGTGATCCGTCATCTCTTCCGTCTCGTCTGGAACCGCAAGCGCTCGAGCGCGCTGATCTTCGCCGAGATGCTCGTCTGCTTCCTGGTGCTCTGCGCCGTCGGCACGGGCGTGGCCTTCATGCTGGACAACTGGCACCGGCCGCGGGGTTTTGAGTACCGGGACACCTGGCACGTGCAGGTCGGCTCCTGGCAATACTACCGGGCACCGCAGGAGCAGCGACGCGATGTCCTGCAGGGCCTGCGCCGCGTCTTGGAGGAGGCCCGCCAGCTCCAAGGCGTCGAGGCCGCAGCGTTGATGGACAATTCTCCCTACTCGACCAGCACCAGCTCCTGGACCTTCGATATCGCCGGCCAGGAAATGGACGTGCAGTTCGGTCCGGCGACCGACGACCTGCCGCGCGCGTTGGGCCTGCGCCTGCTCGCAGGCCGCTGGTTCGGGGAGGGCGACCGGGGGTTGGGATGGGTACCGGTGGTGATCTCGCGCAATCTAGCGCTGGCCCGCTTCGGCAACGCGGCTCCCCTGGGCGAGCGGCTGCGGACCCGTGCCGATGCGGATTCGACCCGGACCGATTTCCGAGTGGTCGGGGTGTTCCAGGACTACCGGCGCCACGGCGAGGTCCTCGCGGCACCCTTCGTCGGGTACTATCCAGCCCGGATGGATGACATCGCGGATCTGCCGCCCCGCGAGCTGCTGGTGCGCGTTCGCCCGGGCACCACGGCGAGCTTCGAGCGCGAGCTGCTGACGAGCTTGCAGCGCGTCGTCCCCACCTGGAGCCTGCGGGCCGACACGTTAGAGCACGAGCGCGAGGTCCGGCTGCGCTTCTACCTGCTCCCGCTGGTGATCCTGGCGACCCTCGCCGGCTTCCTCGTGCTGATGGTGGGCTTCGGCCTCACAGGCGTCCTGTGGCAGAATGTGACGCGCCGGACGGCCGAGCTGGGGCTGCGACGGGCGCTGGGGGCCACCAGCCGCGCGGTCCAGCGGCAGGTGCTGGGCGAGGTGCTCATGATCGCGGCTCTGGCCATGGGCCTGGGCGCGTTGCTCTTCGTCCAGCTGCCGATCTTGCGCGTGTTGGACTTCCTCCCCGCGCGGGTCTACGTGTACGGTCTGGCGGAGGCCGTGGCCCTGCTGTTTGGGCTCGTGGCGCTGTGCGGGCTCTATCCCAGCTGGATGGCCACGCGCGTCCAACCCGCGGCGGCCCTGCAGCACGACTAGACGATATCGCGCGCTGGCGGACGGGGGATCATGATCCTGATCGTCGACGACGACGCCTCGGTCCGCCACTCGCTGGGCCTCGTCCTCAAGCAGGCGGGCTACGCGCCGCTGCCGGTGGCCGGCCCGCAGGCGGCCCTGACCGAGCTCTCCCGGCCCGAGCTCGCGCTGATTCTGCAGGACATGAACTTCTCCCGGGGCACCACCGGCGCGGAGGGTCTGGCGCTGCTCGAGCGCATCCGCGCGCGCCGGCCCGACCTCCCGGTGATCCTGATCACGGCCTGGGGCTCCATCGCCCTGGCCGTGGCCGGCATGAAGGCCGGAGCCGCCGATTTCATCACTAAGCCGTGGACCAACGAGCAGCTGCTGCAGTCGGTGCGCACGACGCTGGGGCTGGCGGCCACCCGCAGCGGCGCGCGCGAGGCGCGCACGCGCACGCGCGAGGAGCTCGACCTGGCCTACGACTTCCGCGAGATCCTTGGGCGCGACCCTCGGCTGCTCGCGATGTTGGAGGTGGCGGGGCGGGTCAGCCGCACCGACGCTTCGGTGCTCATCACGGGCGAGAGCGGTACGGGCAAGGAGCTGGTGGCCGCGGCGATCCATCGCAACAGCCTGCGCCACGCCGGCCCCTTCGTGAAGGTCAACCTGGGTGGAGTTCCGCCGGCGCTGTTCGAGAGCGAGATGTTCGGGCACGTGAAGGGCGCCTTCACCGACGCGCGCCGCGACCGGGTGGGGCGGTTCGCGCTGGCGATCGGCGGGACGATCTTCCTCGACGAGGTGGGGGAGTTGGAGGCGAGCTGCCAGGTCAAGCTGCTGCGCGTGCTGCAGGACCGCCAGATGGAGCCGCTGGGCTCCAGCCGTCCCGTCGGTCTGGATCTGCGGGTGATCGCAGCGACCAATCGCGACCTGAAGGCAGCGGTCGAGGAGGGGCGCTTCCGGGAGGATCTGCTGTACCGGCTCAACCTGATCGCGCTCCACCTGCCACCGCTGCGCGAGCGCCCCGATGACATCCCGCTGCTGGCGCGCCACTTCCTCGCCCAGGCGGCCGCGACCTACGGCCGCGCGGGGCTCTTGCTGGGCGCGGCGGCGCAGCGGTGGATGCGCGGGTATGCCTGGCCGGGAAACGCGCGGCAGCTACGCCACCTGATCGAGCGGGCGGTGCTGGTCTCCGACCGTTGCGAGATCGCGGCGGAGGACCTGCAGGTGGGCCTGCAGATGGAGTCCACCGAGCACGGCGACCCTCGCCTGCCCGCCGTTGGCAGCATGACCATCGAGGCCCTCGAGAAAGCCATGATCCGCAAGAGCCTCGAGCACCACGGGGGCAACGTCAGCAAGGTCGCCCTTGCCCTGGGGCTCAGCCGCGCGGCACTCTACCGGCGGCTGGAGAAGTACGGCCTGCGATCGTGAGCGCACGCCCCAGCCGAACTCGCAGCAGGGGTGGCAGCCTGCGCCGCCGGTTCCTGCTCTACCTCGTGCTGCTCCATCTGGTGTTTGCTGCGGCGAGCGTGGCGTTCCTGCGCGGCCACCGCGTCTGGCTGCTGGCCGTCGAGGCGCTCTTCGCGGTGTCCTTCGTCACGGCGTTGCGACTGCTGCGCGCGACCATCGCCCCACTGGAGCTGGCACGCTCCGGCGCCGAGCTGTTGCGGGAGAGCGACTTCACCAGCCGCCTGCGCCCCGTGGGCCAGCCCGAGGTCGACCAACTCGTCGACCTCTACAACACGATGGTGGATCACCTGCGCGAGGAGCGCACTCGCCAGCAGGAGCAGCACCTATTCCTCGATCGCATCCTCGCGGCCTCCCCATCGGGCGTGGTCGTCCTCGACTTCGACGGGCGCATTGCCGCAACGAACCCGGCGGCGGAGCGCCTGGTGGGCGCGGCCGGTCCCGCTCTGCAGGGGGTGCGCCTGGACGAGCTCGGCAGCTCGTTCGCGCGACGGCTGCAGGAGCTGCCGCTGGACGAGCCGCAGGTCCTCCCGCTGCAAGGCCGCCGCCGTGTGAAGTGCCAGCGCTCCCGCTTCATGGACCGGGGCTTCCCGCGCGATTTCCTCATGCTCGAGGAGCTCACCGAGGAGCTGCGGCGCTCCGAGAAGGCCGCCTACGAGAAGCTCATCCGCATGCTCTCCCACGAGGTAAACAACACCACCGGTGCGGTGGCGTCGCTGCTGCACGCCTGCCTCTCCTACGGCGGGCAGCTGCGCGAGCCCGACCGCGGCGAGTTCGCCCAGGCGCTGGAGGTCGCCATCGGCCGCACGCGCCGCATGAGCGACTTCATGCAGGGGTTTGCCGACGTGGTGCGCCTGCCGCCGCCACATCGCCGTCCCACCGACCTGCGGCGGCTGCTGGAGGGCGTCGTCGCGCTGCTGGCCATCGACGCGCGCCGCCGGGCCATCGAGCTGCGCTGGGCGGTCGAGCAGGAGCCGCCCGAGCTGCTGATGGATCCGGCCCAGATGGAGCAGGTGTTCCTCAACGTGCTGAAGAACGCCACGGAGGCGATCGGCGAGCGGGGGACGATCACCCTGCGCCTGGCGCGGGTGGGCGGGCGCGCCCGGGTGGCGATCGAGGACTCGGGCGGCGGCATCCCGCCGGCGGTGCGCGACCAGCTCTTCGCTCCGTTCTTCACCACCAAGGAGAACGGTCAGGGGATCGGCCTCACGCTCGTGCGCGAGATCCTCGTCGCCCATCGATTCGAGTTCGCACTGGAGGGGCGTGACGGGGGGGCGGAGTTCACCGTCACGTTTTGAGTGGTCAGCGCGCACGGCCCTGCCACCGTGCGCCGTCGGCACCGCCTCGCCCGCGTGTTGTCAGCTCCGATCCTTGGCCCTCTCCTGCCATCCGTGCCGTCCAGGGCTTTGTGGCCGCCGGTCCGGGCGGCTGGCTCCCCGAAAGCGATTGCGCAACCGTCCGCAGTGATCGCACGCGCTGCCGCGCAGTGTCGGGTGCGGCATGCCCTTCGCAGGGCTCTACGCAGCGTCGCAACGGCCCGGCACAGCACTGGGGGGAGCCGGGGCGCTGCGCGGGAGGTCCTTGCCCATGCTTCCCCGTCGTGCCCTCGCAGCGTGCGCGTGCGCCACGCTCGCCATTGCCGGTTGCAGCAACGATTCGACCGCCCCGACGGACAGCAGCGGGGCGGTGAATGGTCCCTACGGCTCACTCCTGCAGCACCGCGGCGTGCAGGCGCTGAGCTTCGCGCAATCGGGCAATGTCCGCCGCTTCGTGCTGCCGCCCGGCCGTGGCAACGCGCCCGGCCCGAAATTCCCCATCTTCACATTCGAATCGCAGGCGCTGGACGGCTACACGGGCGTGACCTTCGAGGGGCGCGCCGTGGTCGCCCCGCCGCAAGTCGCAGGGGAGGCGGTCCAGATCACCGACATGGTGATCGACTCCGACGGCAAGCTCGGCGTGGCGACGGCCAACTACGCCGGCGAGGTGGCCAAGGGAGCCCTACAGCTCTTCGACGTCTCGGATCCGTATAACCCCGTGATGACCGCGGAGGTGCTCTTCGCCGACGCCGAGTACAACAGCGCCGTGCTCGCGGGGACGGTCGCCTACGTCCTGGGCAACGATCGCCAGGGGGCAATCGTGGACGCTTATGACGTCAGCGACCCGGCATCCCCGCGGCTCGCGTCGCGCGTGGCACTCGGGGCGCACACTGCGCTCGCGGCGCTGGCGTCCGGCTCGCACCTGTCCGTGGTGACGGGCGATAACGGCGGACTCTTCTTGCTCGACGCCAGCGACGGGCTGGCGCCGGCCGAGACCGGGCTGGTGGAGCTCGCCGACGCGCGCAACCTCGCCCGCGCTCCGGGCGGGGTGGCCGTGCTCACCGGCCAGGGCGTCGTCTTCGTCCAGACCGACGGCGGCATCGATCTGGTGCCGATCGCCGGTTTGCCGCCCATGGCGCCCACCCGCGGCGTGGTGGTCGGCGACGTCTACTACGTGAACAGCAGCGACGGCATCGTTGCCGTCGACCTCATCAACCACGAGGCCCGCCTGGCCATGCCCTGGGCAGACGGCACTCCCAACGGGCTCGCGACCGATGACGGTCTGTTGTTCTTCCGGGCCAACGGCGAGGCCGGCCTGCAGCTCGCCCATCACAGCGCGGCCGACGTGTACACCGCGCTGGGCACCCTCGACCTGGCCAACGCCGGCTCGTCCAACAGCGTGGCGGTGGGCAATCACGTCTGGTTCAGCGGCGACGGCCGTGGCGGCGTGCTGATTGGCGCCTTCCAGTACGACATCTTCGACGACTTCAGCGGCAAGCTGCTCGTGCCCTACCCCTGGACCCAGGTCTACGGCCACTGGCTCGTCGCGCAAAAGGACGGGCGCAGCACGTTTACCTGCCCGGTCGCGGGAAATCCGGCCGACCGCCGGGTCTTTTGGAACAACGAGGCCATGTGGTCCGACGTGCAGGTCGACGTCGTGGCCTACCTGGACCAGGGCAAGGGTTACGGCATCTACTTCCGCGCCCAGGACGTTCTCGATGACACCAAGCAGGACTCGTACGTGTTCCAGTACGATCCGGGCTGGCAGAGCGGCTCGTTCATGTTCCGCCGGATCCACGACGGGCAGGAGACCACCCCGCTGGCCTTCGTCGAAAAGAGGAATATCAGCGCGCTCGCCAACGCTCCCTGGTACGGCACGTGGCGCCACTGCCGCGTGGCCGTCCAGGGTGACTGGCTGCGCGCCTGGGTGGACGGCGTGCTGGTGGTCGAGGTGCACGACAGCGTCTTCACCGCCGGCACCGTCGGATTCCGGCTGTGGTCAGACTCGCAGGCTTGGTTCGACGAAGTGCGCGTGACCCCGCTCTAACCAGCGGGAGCTCGTGATCCCGTTTCGGCCGGCACGAGCGCGTAACCCCGCACTGACCGGCGGCAGCTCGTCAGCGCGCGCGGCCCTGCCACCATGCGCCCGGGCTTGCGCGCGCGGCCGGATCCAGGGACGCGGGCTGCGGGACGGGCGTATACCACGCGTCCATCTCGAGGGCCGTATCGGCCGACGGCTCCACGACACCCGGGTACAGCGCCAGCGAACGCGAGCGCAGCGGAGCGCGGGTGAGCTTGAGCAGGCTGGTGACGGCGCGCGCGAGGCGGGGGCGCGCGCCAGAGCGCAGCGCAGCCATGCGCGAGCGGGCGAGCAGGGACCGGCGAGCGTTGCGCATCTTCGACATCGGCGGGCCTCCAGCGAATTGGAGACGTCGCCCCCCTCCACATCAAGTCTACAGGATGAGCGCTGCGCGTGGGGGAACAAGCGCGAGAGCGCTCCATCGCGCAGCGCGACGCTCGCGGCGCATCGCTCCTCGTGATGCCGCGGCGCGTGCGCGTGCGGACCATCGCCCCCACCGCGCCCCGTGGACAGCGCTCCGTGGATTCCGGGGCGGCAGCCGGGGGCATACGGACGGGGGGCCAGCGGCGCGCGGGGTCCGCGCGCTTGGCCATGCCCTCCGCCGTGGCGCTGCGGTCAGGGCGCCAGCCGCACGGCCTGCCAACGGTCGCCGTCGCGCTCGTAGAGCAGCCGGTCGTGCAGCCGGTGCTCGGCGTTGATCCAGAACTCGAAGCGCTCGGGGAGAACCCCGAAGCCGCCCCAGTTCTGCGGGCGGGGCACCGGACGGCCCGCGAACCGCATGCCGGCGTAGGCGAACTCCGCGAGCAGCTCCGCGCGATTTCCCAGCACCGCGCTCTGGCGCGAGGCCCACGCCGCGAGCTGGCTCTCGCGCGGGCGCGTGCGCCAGTATGCGTCGGATTCCCCGGGCGTGAGGGGCGCTGCCGTACCTTCGATGCGCACCTGCCGCCGGAGCGCCTCCCAGTAGAGCGAGAGCGCGGCGTGCGGATTGGCGGCCAGCTCGCGCCCCTTGCGGCTGTCGTAGTTCGTGTAGAAGCAGATCCGGCCATCGCGGACGCCCTTATAGAGCACCGTGCGCAGCGACGGGCGCCCGTTGGAGGTCGCCGTCGCCAGACCCATCGCCTCGGGCTGGGGCGCCCCAGCAGCCACCGCCTCGTCGTACCATCGCTCCAGGAGCGCGTACGGATCGGATTCCATGCCGGCCAGTATAGCCGCGTTCACCGCGCCGTAGCGCATCGCCTTGCTGCAACGGCGTGCGACGGATAGGATTGCGTCATGGCGAAGAACACGCTGCGCCACCACGACGACGAGGAGCTCCTGCGTCTGGCTCTGGAGCATGCCACGACCCCGCCGGGCGCGGACGCCGCTCTCGAGCTGCTGGGTCGTTGGGCGGGGCGGGTCTACGCCTTCTGCTTCCGGATCACGGGGGGTCGCGATGCGGCGCTGGAGCTGGCCCGCAGCACGCTGCTGGAGGCCGCACGCGCGCTGACCGGCGCCACGGGGGTCACGGGGACCACCGGCACCGTGGGTGAGGGCGTGCGCAGCTCCGGCTGGCTCTTCGCGCTGACGCGGCGCCGCGTGCACGGCGCAGCGCGGGCCCCAGCCCTGCTGGTGGACGACGAAGAGCCGCAGTGGCACGTCGTAGAAGCGGGGGGCAGCGGGCCGCCGCGGCTCGCCGGCGAGGGGCTCGAACCGCTGATGCTCGGGCGGATGCGCCACGCGCTGGAGCCGCGCGAGCAGGACGCCCTCGCCCTGCGCTGTCTGGAAAGGGCCCCGGTGGTGGAGGTTGCTCGGCTGCTGCGCATCCCCGGCGGGCCCGGCGCCGCCCGCGAGGTGCTGCGCGCTGCCCGCGCCAAGTTGCGCGCGGCACTGGAGGAGGCGGAGGCTGCGGCTGCCGCGGTCCCGGCCAGCGCCGCAACCGCGCCCTGCGAAGCCGCGAACACCGGGCCGGTGGCTGCGACCGCGCAGCCCTGCATCGAGCCAGCGCGCGTGCCCCAGGTGCTGGCGCTTCCCGAGCAGGAGGCCCTGCGCCAGCACGTCGCCACCTGCCCCCGCTGCCGGGCGCTGGCGCTGCAGTTCGCCTCCTTCGAGGCGGCCCCTGGCCGACTGCCGGCCGCCGCCCAGGCGCGCGGCGCGGAGAAGCAACTAGCGGCGGCACTGACGACCCGCCTGCGCAGCGAGCGGGTGTTGTGGACCGGCGGCGGACCCGCGGCGGAGCGCCTCGCGCGCCGCCCGCACCGCCGCCTGGGACGGGTGCCACAGGCTGTGGCGTGGAGCTCGGCTGGGCTGCTGATGCTGGTCGCCGGCGTGATCGCCGCAATGACGCTGCTGCACCGCAACACGCCCAAGGGTGAGGGCGGAGGCCTCGTGCTCTGGGGTGACGACCAGCGGACGCGTCTGGCGCAGGCGGTCCGCCGCAGCGGCCCGGCCGCCCACCCGGGGGACGAGCTCGCGGGCAAGGCGAGCTTCCCCGCCTCCGCGGCCGAGTCGCTGGGCACGGACCGCTGGGTGCTGCACTGGGATCCGGTCGACGGCGCCGACGCCTACCAGGTCCTGTTCTACGGCCGCGACAAGCAGCAGCTTGCCGAGACCAACCCGGTCGCCATCCAGTCGCTGGTGGTCGGCCGCGACCAGCTCGGGGCGGCGGGAGCGACCGATAGCTTGATCCTGTGGCAGGTGGTGGCGTTGCACGGCGGCGGCACCATCGCTTCCTCGCGGATGGGCACCATCTCGCTGCGCTGACGCGCCTGCGCGCGGTCTGGTACACTCCCCGCGGAGCGCCCCCCTGCCCCCGGCTGCCGCTCCGCCGATCTGCACCTCAGCCCAGCGAGGCCCTTTGGCCAAGACCAAGTCCGAGCGCCGCCGCACTGAGCCGCGATCCCACCCCACCTCCACCGGCCCGACCCGCGAGCGCGCCGTTCTCGTAGGCGTGCACCTGACCGGCGGCTCCCCTGGGGCGCGCCAGGAGTGGGCCGACCTCGAGGAGCTCGAGCGGCTGGCCGAGACCGCCGGGGCCGTGGTGATGGCCCGCGTCGAGCAGCGGCGCGCCCGTCCCGACGTCCGCAGCCTCCTGGGCAAGGGAAAGGTCGAGCAGCTCAAGCAGCTCATCGAGAGCGTCACGGCCGACCTCGTCGTCTTCGACAACACCCTGGCCCCCGCCCAGGGGCGCAATCTGGAGAAGCAGCTCGGCGTGCGGGTGATCGACCGTACCGAGCTGATCCTGGATATCTTCGCCCGCCACGCCCGCACCCGTCAGGCCTGCCTGCAGGTGGAGCTGGCACAGTACGAGTACATGCTGCCGCGGCTCACGCGCATGTGGGAGCACCTGGAGCGGCAGGCCGGCGGCATCGGCACGCGTGGACCCGGCGAGTCGCAGCTGGAGACCGACCGCCGCATCATCCGCACTCGCATCGCGCAGCTGAAGCGCGAGCTCGCGGCGGTCCAGCGCCAGATGGCGACACAACACAAGCAGCGCGACCGCTACTACCGCGTGACCCTGGTGGGCTATACCAACGCCGGCAAGAGCTCCATCATGAACTGCATCACGGAGGCCGGCGTGTACGTCCGCGACCAGCTGTTCGCCACGCTGGACGCCACCACCCGGCGGGTGCGCCTGGACGACCGCCACGACTTCCTGCTGACGGACACCGTGGGGTTCATCCGCAAGCTGCCCCACGATCTGGTGGAGAGCTTCCGCGCCACGTTGAGCGAGATCAACGAGTCCAACCTGTTGTTCCACATCGTGGACGCCTCGGCGGCCGATCTGGAAGGCCAGATCCTGGCGGTCGACGCCGTACTGGCAGAGGTCTGCCCACAACCGCAACCCACCGTGCTGGTCTTCAACAAGATCGACCTGGTGGCGGAGCCGCAGCGACTGGAAGAGCTGGCGCAGCGCTATCCGGATGCGCTCTTCACCAGCGCGACCGCCGGCACCGGGATTGCGGCGCTGCACGAGGAAGTGCGGTCACGCTTGCGCGGCGAGCAGCGCGAGCTGCTGGTGGCCGTGGAGACCTCGCAGTCGCGTACGCTCGCGCAGCTCCACGCGCTGGCCGAGGTGCTCTCGGTGGAGTACGACCACGACCAGGCCCACGTGCGGCTGCGCGTCGACGGACCCAACTACGGGCGCGTGGTGCGCCTGCCCGGCCTGCAGATCCTGGAGGTGGCGCGGCGGCGGCGGCGGGGTAGAATCCCCGTGTGAGCGCCGACCCCCCTGCCGATTCTGCGCCTGGCGCTGCCCAACCTGCCTCCGCCGCGTTGCCGCTACGGCGCAACCGCCGCTTCGCCAGCCTCTACCTCGCCGACACCGTCAGCGCTTTCGGCGACCGCGTCCACGCGCTCGCGCTCTACATCCTGGTCTTCAACCTCACCGGGCGCGCCCTGGACATCGGGGCGCTGGCCATCGCCCAGGTGCTGCCCGCCACGCTGCTCGCGCCCTTCTCGGGATGGCTGATCGACCGCGTGGACCGCCGTCGCATGATGGCCTACATGGATGTGCTGCGCTGCGGGCTCGTGCTGCTGGTGCCTACCGCCACGAGCCTGCCGCAGATCCTGGCTATCGCCGCCCTGCTGTCCGTGGCGCGCCAGTTCCACGAGCCGGCCCGCATGGCCGTGCTGCCCTCGATCGTCGCGCCGCGTCAGATCATGCGGGCCAACGCACTGACGGTGGCCACGCTGCACCTGCTGCTGCTCATCGGCCCGGCCGTGGGCGGGCTCTTGATCGCGGCGCTGGGCACGACCGCTGCATTCCAGATCGATGCCTGCACCTATGTGGCGAGCGCGCTCCTGTTGCTGGGCGTGGGCCGCGTCCCCCCGCCGCTGCACGGTGGGATCGCCCCCGGCGGGCATCCGGTGCGCGCCTTCCTGGCCGAGACGCGCCAGGGCGCGACCCTGGTGTGGGGCGACCGGCCGCTGCGCTTCGCCATCGGCTTCTTCGCCCTCACCGTGCTGATCACGAGCCTGCAGCAGCCGATGCTGGTGCTGTTCGTGAAACAGGTGCTGCGAACCGGGTCGGCCGAGCTGGGGCTGGTCATGTCCATGGCCGGCCTGGGCGGGATCCTGGGCAGCGTTCTGGCGCAGCCGCTGCGCCGCTTCATCTCGCCTCTGCGCCTGATTCCGGTGGCGTGCGCGGCCGACGGAGCGGCGCTCGTGCTGTTCGCCCTGATGCGCACACTGGCGCCGGCGCTCGTGCTGGTCGCGGTGTTCGGGCTGCTGGGCGGCCTGATCGAGGTGCATGTCGTCAGCCTGTTCCAGGAGCGCGTACCCGAGCAGGCGCGCGGGCGCGCCTTCGGCTGGCTGGGGCCGGTCTTCGGGCCCCTGTCGGTCGGCTCGATCGGAGCGGGGGCGCTGTTGGCCGAGCGCTTCGGCGTGGTGGCGGTGCTGATCGCCTCGGGAGCGCTCGAGGCGACCTGGGCGCTCTTGGCCCTGGGTTGGTTACGCCGACGCCCGCTGCTCCTGGCGCAGGCCGCGGCGGAGCACCCCGCACCTGCGACCACGCCCCGTTCCCAGGCGGCCATGGGCTGACCCCCCTGGCGCGCGCGGCGCGGGAAAGCTTGCGGTGGCCAGACTCGGCCCCCGCGACGGCAGGGCGCCCCGGGGGCCGGCTCGCCCGTGCCAGAAGAACTCGTCAGCGCCAGAAGAAGTCGGGGCGGTGCACCGCCACGGGGTACAGCTCGTCCAGCGTGTTGGCATCGAACAGCTCGCCGTTCTTGACCACGTACACCAGCGTAGTGCTGTTGTGCAGGTCGTCGAGCGGGTTCTTCGCCATCACGATCACGTCGGCGAGCTTGCCCGGCTCCAAGCTGCCGAGCTCGTCGCCCAGGCCGGTGTACCAGGCACCACGCTGCGTCGCGCAGCGCAGGGCCTCGTGGTTGCTGATACCGCCCTGGCCGATGCTCCACAGCTCCCAGTGGGCCCCCAGCCCTTGCAGCTGCCCGTGGGCGCCCAGCTGCACGCTTCCGCCGGCATCGAGGAACTTCTTGGCCGACTGGGCCACCTCGATGTGATGCCAGTCGCCGTCGTAGGCCATCAGGGGCAGGCGTCGTGAGCGGCTGTCGATCACGGCGCGCGGGGTGAAGCGCAAGAGCTTCTCGTCCTGCCAGACGGGGGGCTGCGCATGCTGGTAGAACCAGTGCTCCCCGGAGAGCCCGCCGTAGGCGACCAGCAAGGTCAGCGTGTAACCCACGTGGGTCTGGCTCCACATCTGGATGACGTCGTTGTACAGCGGGGTCACCGGCACGGCGTGCTCGATGCCGGTGTGGCCGTCGACGATCATGCTCATGTTCATCTCGAAGTTGCCGCCGCCCTCGGGGAACACCAGCATCGACTCGGCGCGCGCCGCCTCGATGTACCATTGGCGCTGCTCGCGGCGGGGCTGCATGTAGCTCTTCACTGCGAATGCCCCCAGCCGCTTCATGCGGCGTACGTGGTGCTCGGCGTCCTCCTTGCTGTTGGTGGGTGCCTTGCCCGGCTGGTCCGCCCCATACATGGTGAATCCGGTGGAGTACACGCGCGGTCCCTTCGCCACTCCGGCTTCCACCATCTCGCTCTGGCCCAGCGCCAGATGCGTGCTGGCCGAAGGATCCATGGTAGTCGTGACCCCGTAGGCCAGGTTGGCGTAATAACGCCACTCTTTCTGCGGAAAGATGTCCATCTCGCCGTACCCCATGTGCGAGTGGACGTCGCACATGCCGGGCATGGCCGTCATACCCGAGGCGTCGATCACTTTTGCCCCGGCCGGGATGGGGATATCGCCGCCGCGGCCGACCGCCTTGATTCGGTTGTCTTCGATCACGACGCAGCCGGTCTCGATCACCTCGTCGCCGCGCATGGTCACCAGGCGGGCGCCGTCGAGCACCAGGGTCCCGGTGGGCTTCGCCCGCGGCACACGCAGGCGAATCTCGATCTCCTGCGGCGCATTGGGATCTGGCTTCGGTGCTGCCTTCACGCGGTCCTTCGGCTGGCCCTTGCTGGTGTCCGGTGGGGCGGCGCTGGCGCCAGCGTCTTTCTGCTCGCCGTCCGGGTTGTTGCCATCCTTCTGCTCGCCCGCGCCCTCTCCACCTTCCTTCTTCTGGCCGTCCTTCTTCTCGTCGTCCTTGGGCGGCTTGGCGAAGATCTGCTCGAGGGTCTGGCGATAGAACGTGGGCCCCGCGCCCCAGGTCACCGTCCGCGCGTCGAGCCAGCAGAGCCAGTCGGCGCCCTCCTTGGTGAGCCGCTTGGCCACCAGGCCGCCGTCCGAATCGGAGACATTCACGGGCTCCTTGCCCGCGAACGGGAAGGGCGCCACGTAGCCGTCATGGAGGTGCTTGTAGGCCACCCACTTGCCGTCGGGGGAGACGGCCACCTCCTCCCCGCAGGGAATCACCAGGTGCTCGCGCTTGTCGGTGCCGTCGAGCTTGACCGAGACGAACTTGCTCTCCTTCTCGCTGCTGTCCTCCAGGTAGAAGACGCGCTCGCTGCTCTGGTCGAAGACGGGTGCGGGCATGCGCCGCGCCGAGCCGCGCGAGTTGACGCTCACGACGTACAACCGCGTGCCGCCATCGGCGCCCACGACGTAGATCTCATGCCAGAGCTCGTCACCCAGGTCGCCCCCGCGCAGCGTCACGCCGCTGCCGCGCAGGTACACGATGCGCTTGCCGTCGCGCGACCAGCTCGGGTTGACGTACTGGCCGGGCACGGAGGTGAGGCGCACCGGCTTGCCGGCGGCCACCCCGCCCGCCCCGATCTTGACCTTCCACACATGCCCCTCGTCCGCGTCGCTCCACGTGACGTAGGCCAACCACTTTCCATCAGGAGAAAAACGTGGGGCGTACTCGAACGAGCCGTCGTCGTCCTCGAGCAGGAGGTGGGGATGGGAGCCGTCCGGTCCGGTGGCGTACAGGCGCCCGATGGCGCTGAACACGATCGGCCCCTCGAGCGTGGGCTGGTGGATCCAGCGCAGGATACGCAGGCGCAGCGTCTCACCGGTCACGTCGGGCTTGAAGCGCAGCGCCTCCTCGACCTCCAGCTCCACGGTCGTGGTGAAGGGGATCGGCGTCCAGCCGCCGCCGGCCACCTCGACCTTCCAGAGCTTGCCCTTCGCGCTGATCACGACCGACTTGCCGTCCGACATCCAGTCGAAGCCGGGATGCACGCCGGCCCAGGCAAAGCTCTCCTGCAGGTCGTGGGTGAGCCCCTCGGTGACCTTGCGCTCGGCGCCGCTCTCGAGGTCCTGCACCACCAGGATGGTCGCCAAGCCCTCGCGCGAGACGTACGCCAGCAGCTTCCCGTCGGGGCTGATCGTGGGGCGGCCTCCGCCCCCGAAGCGGCTGGTGACCTGGGTGACCTGGCCCGTCTGGCGATCGAACCGACGGATCTGGTAGATACCCTTGTTGGCGTCGCGGTCGTAGGCGAAGCGCGACGGGCGCGCGCTGAAGTCGATGAAGCGCCCGCCGGGGTGGAAGGTCGGCTCGCTCACCTCGGCCAGGTCATCCTTCTTCGTCACCTGTAGCCCGCTGCCGCCGGTGCGGTGGTACAGCCACAGCTCCGTGGTGCCGATCGAGCTGTGGTCGGTGAGCCGCCGCTTGGCCACGATGTAGTCACCGTCGGGGCTCCAGGCGCCGCAGTTTGTGACCTTGTCCTTCTCCCCGGTGAACTTCTCGGGATCGCTCCCGTCGGCCTTGGCGATCCAGATGTTGTCGGTCCCGCCGCGGTCGCTGGTGAACAGGATCTTCGTCCCGTCGGGAGAGAAGCGTGGCTGGTAGTCCCAGGCGCGGTCGCCGAGGATGCGCTTCGCCGCGCCGCCGGTGATGGGCACGGTGTGGAGGTCGCCCAACAGATCGAAGACACCGTCTTGCCATCGGGCGAGACATCCACGCTCATCCACGTTCCCTCGTCCGTGCTGAAGCAGACGGTGTGGTGTGGCCCGTGGGCCACGTTGACGTCCCACTTCTCATCCTTCTTCTCGTCCTGCTTGTCATCCTTCTTCTCCTCGTCCTGCTGCTTGTCTTCGTCTTTCGCTTCGTCCTGGGTCTCTTGCGTGATCCCGCTCCTGTTGTCCTGGTCGTCCAGCAGGGCGGAGCCGCCGACGTCGTCGTCCCCGGGCACGAGCGCGGGCACATCACCGCCGAGGGCGGCCCACCCCGCAGCGTCCGCGCCGGCGAGAGTGCTGCTGGGAACGCAAGGAGCCGGGTTTGCCGCGATGGCGCCAGGGGCCGCGACAGCGGCGGTGACGGCCATGGCGATCGCGGAGATCGCGGTGACCACAGCGACCATGGCGGCCGCGGCGATCGCGGAGATCGCGGTGACCACAGCGACCATGGCAATCGTGGCGGGTGTGGCGGCGAAGTCGAGCGCCCCGATACGCCCCGCGCAGATCGGCAGCGTGAAGCGATGCGACCGCATGTTAGTGTGAGTCATGGACACTCCAGCCCGGGCTGCAGGTGGGGAGCGGGGGCGAACCGGTTGAAATCCAAGAGCTTAGGCAATGTACGGGGGGCGGTGCCACGGGAAAGTGCAGGCTGTCGCGCGGAGGAGGTGGTCGGCATGGGCAGTGCAGCGCCATCGGAGGTGATCGTGGGTGACGCACGGACCGCCCAGGCCTGGTGTACGCCCTCGGGGAAGCGGGCGCGCCCGTGACAGCCCGCGCCACGCCGACGCTGGTGATCAGCCAATGTCTGGAATTCGACGCCTGCCGGTACGACGGCCAACGCATCGAAAACGGGTTGGTGCGACGGCTGCGTGTGCACGCGCGCTGCCTGCCACTCTGCCCGGAGGTGGCGCTCGGCCTGGGCATCCCGCGCGACCCCATCCTGCTCGTGGCGGGTGGCGCCAGAAGCGAACGCCTGGTGCAGCCCTCCACCGGACGCGACCTGACGGACGCGATGGAGCGCACCGCACGCGCTTTGCTGGACGCGCTGCCGCCAGTTGACGGCTTCCTGCTCAAGAGCCGCTCGCCCTCGTGCGGGATCGCGGACGCCAAGGTCCTCGACCAGCCCCAAGGCGCGCTCGTGCGCTTTGGGCCCGGGCGATTCGCGCGCGCTGTGCTCGCGCGCTTCTCTGGCCTGGCGGTCGAGGACGAAGAGCGTCTCGGCGACCCCGTCCACGCGGATCACTTCCTGATCAAGCTGTTCACGCTCGCCGCCTTCCGCGCCGCCGTGAATGAACGGCCGGTGACGGGCGCAGCATCCGCCGCAAATGGAGGGTCCGCCGCGGGCCGAGGGTCGGTCGCTCGCGAAGCGTCGCTGCAGGGCTTGACCGTGTTCCATGCCCGCGCCCAGTTGCTGCTGTTCGCCTACGATCGCGGACGGCTGCGGGCGATGGAGCGGCTGCTGGCGCGGGCGGACGGTGTGCCGCGGGCGGAGCTCACCATCGCGTACGGGCGCGAGCTGGCGGCTGCGCTGGCCGCCCCGGCGAGCGCGCCGGCCACGGCCGACGCCTTGCAGCGCGCGTTCAGCGGGATCGAGGCGCGGCTTCCCGTGGCCGAGCGCGCGCGCATCCTGGCGCAGCTGGAGGCGTGCCGGCAGGAGCGAGTGCCGCGCTCTGCGCCGGCAGCGACGCTGCGCGCGTGGGCGGCGCACCTCCACGAGAGCGACCTGGAGCGGCAGCTGTTGCTGTCGCCCTACCCCCAGGAGCTGGCGCCCGCACCGCGGCCCTCAACCTGACCCAAGCCCTCACCCGCACCCTCACCCTGATCCAGGCCCTCACCCGCACCCTGACCCTGCCCCCGACCTCCCCAATGACCTTGGCTTTGGCCTACCCCCGACCCGTACAGTGGATCCGGCGGCCCGGGGGCCAGCGCGCTCGTGCCCGCTGCTTGTCGCCCCCTGTGCGGCGTGCCAGACTGGGCACTCGTGTTGGGCGCTGCCGGTCGCAGGCCGCAGGTGCGCCGCGCGGATTGTTGAGGATCCGGCCGGTCGCGAGCGAGGATGGATGGAGTGATGGCCTCCCAGGATCGCATCGAAATCCGCGACCTGCGAGTGCGCGCCATCGTGGGCGTGCACGAGGAGGAGCGTATCCATCCGCAGGACGTGCTGGTGAGCTTGATGCTCTACGGCGACCAGCGAGCCGCGGGGGCGAGCGACGCGCTGGCGGACACGACAGACTATGATGCTCTCGCCCGGACCGTGACCGCGCACGTGCAGCACGCGCACCGCTTCACGCTCGAGGCGCTGGCCGGGGACATCGCGCGCCTGTGCCTGCACGCGCCCGGCGTGCAGCGCGTCCGCGTGCGCGTGGAGAAGCCGGAGGCATTGCGCGCTGCGCGCACCGTGGCCGTGGAGATCGAGCGCGAGGCCGCCGACTTCCAGTAGACCCGCGCGGCTAGGCCCGCTCGGCCGCTCGGCCAGCAGCGCCCGGGCACTACATCGAAGAGTCCTGCACGATCTCCCAGCCATCATCGCGGCGGTGCAACACCAGGAGCGTCAGCCCCGACGCGGTCGGTCGGTCGGGATAGCTCAGGGTCCAGCGCGCGGCTGCTGAGGCGCCGTGGATGCGGCTGGGCACCGCATCTCCCAGCAGAGTGAACTCCGTCCCGGAGGCCGTGCGCAGCTCGAGCAGCTCCAACGTGAGGGCGCCCATGGCCTCCTTGCCGGGGTAGCGCGCGCGGTAGCGCTCGAGAACGGCCTGCCGCCCGCGCGTTGTCCCCGACGGCGACAGGAACAGCGCGTCCGGGGCATACACCGCGCAGAACGCATCGAGGTCCCCGCGGCTCCAGGCCGCCGCCTGCTGACGCAGTAGTGTCTCCACCTCCGCGCGCGCCTGGATCTCGCCGCGCTGGTGCGCGAGGCGGTCCCACAGGCCGCAGCCGAAGTCGCCCACGTAACGGCAGGGCCGCGCGAAGACCGAGTCGGCCAGCACCTCGTCAGCGCTGGCGAAGCGGTGACCCGTGCGCTCCAGCCAGGTGAACAAGCTGTCCCAGTGCGCGGCGCCCACCGCTCCCGCGTGCAGCAGCAGGATCTGCGGCAGGGTCCGCCCGGCGAGGTGGTCGCCCCGGCTCTCGTGGTGGCGCACCGCGATACGCAGCGCGGCCACGTAGTCCTGGGTGATCTCCTCCAGCGCCGCACCGTCGCCCGCGGCAGCGGCCTTCACCCACGGTTCCTCGAACGACCAATCCTGGTTGTCGATGCTGACGGGCAGGTTGCGCTGGCCGGTCCGCTCCAGGTATGCGCGCATGGTGTCGAGCTTGGATTCGGTGTCGCCCTCGCACAGGAACGGGTACCGGAAGAAACGCAGCGTCTTGCCATCGGCAAAGAGCAGCTCCGCGAGCGCCGCGCGGCCCCGCTCGACGTCGGCGACGTAAGTCTCTGCGGGCGTATGCGTGTAGTCGAGATGCGAGTGCGAGTGGTTGCCCAGCTCGTGCCCGGCGCGCAGCCATTGCGTGAGCAGCTCCCGGTCACCCGGGCGCGACACCTTGCCCCAGGCGACCAGCCCCACGGCCTGGATGCGGTGCTTCTGCAGCGCGGCGAGCAGCCCGCGCGTAATGGCCGCGCGATCGTCCGGCTCTGGATGAACGCTGCCGGCGGCGATGGGCAGATCGTCCACGGTGATCAGGATGGGCCTTCGACCGGACGCTGGCTGCTGCGCCCATGCCGCCGGGCCGCGCTGCCCTACGACGAGCAGCAGCGCCGCAAAGCGCCACGCCGCCCTCAACCTGCTTGCAAGAGCCATCGACCCACCGACTCGATCAGCTCGTGGTAGCCCGGCGCCACGAAGAGGCGCTCTTGATAGCCGGTCGGATCATACGGGGCCGCCGCGATCGCTTCCAGATCGAATGGCAGCAGGCGGGCCTGTGAGGCGAAGCGCTCCAACTCGCCGAACGACGACAGCAGGCCTGCGCCCACGGCCTTGAGCCCCCCCGCCTCCTGCACGACGCCGAACTCGAGGCTGAACCAATAGACACGCTCGATGCGCACGGCAGATGTCCCATCGGCCGCCAGCATCGCCTCGCCGAACCGCCGATTGAGCTGCGCGAGCTCGGGATCGATCAGCGTCGCGGCGTGTCCGACCAGCTCGTGGATAACGTCCGGCTCCGGCGTGTAGAGCGGCCGGCTGTGGTGTCGCATGTATTGCGTGGACAGGAAGATGCCACGCGCCAGATAGCCCAGGAACGTGCGGGCGGAGACCAGGCCGGCCACCGGCAGCATGGTGAATCCGGTTGCGGGCCCCAACCGCGCGTTGATCTCGGCCAGCTGCGGAACGCGGTCGCCAGGCAAGGGGAGCCGCAGCGAGCACTGGCGGTACGCGTGGCACGCAGTCCGCTCGTGCAGCGGCGCGAGCTGCCGCCAGACGGTGCGCCAGACCTCCAGCTCGTCCGCTGTGTACTCCACCGCGGGGACCGGGTCGCCCGGCTGGTACTCCAGTGCCAGCCGCGCGATGGCATTGCGCCGCGCGCGGTACGCCAGATCGCGGAACCCTGGGTGGTCGGGGTCCAGCACGACGAGCTCATCCGCGCCGCCGGCATGCGCCCGCGGCGGTGGGGATGGCGACGCGTCGCCGGAGCGGGCGGCGCGGGCGCCGACATCGGCGTCGGATTCTCGATCCATGGGCACCGGTGGGGAACGGGACATCGATCGCACGGGGATCCAACGACGCACGCCCCGCCAGGCCGCAAATTGCATGCCGGATCGAGGACGAGGGTCCTGCAAGTGTAACGGCGCGCACGGCGTCGTGACCAGGCGCCGCACCCGAGCGGGCCGGGCACCGCGCCGCGCCAGCCACGACTCGCCGCAGACGCCGAGGCGGCTAGCGCGCCGCCCCGGCCGGCGCGTCGTTGAGGCTCCAGTCGTAGTCGGCGAATTCCAGTGGGCGCGTGGGCGCGAGCAGCGCCGCGCGGTCGGCCGGACGGTAGCGCGCGATGAACTCTCGCACCGTAAGGCCGGCTTGCTGGAAGTCAGCGGCGTACCAGTCGAAGATCGGCGTCACACGGATGCGGTCCACGCGCAGATCGGTCCACCGGGGGTCGGTGAGCGCGCGGCGGCACGCGCCGTCGAGCTGCTCGTCGATGCGCGCCCCCACGAAGGGCTGACCGGCCAGCGGCGGGCAGCTGACCGACGCGCAGTTGAGGGCGAAGTGGACGCGTGGATCGTGGAACGCGGGGCGGAGGATCTCGTTCTCGATGGCGTCGAGGGACAGCTCGCGGCCGGCCACGCGCACGAGCTCGCTCTTCCACGGCGAGCCGGCCAAGGCGCCAATCTCGCGGATGCTCCTCACGGGATAGTGCTCCAGCACCAGGCTCAGCGTCGCGGCATTGTACAGGTCGATCCAGTAGGCGAGCGCGTCGTCGCGCGGCAGCCCCGCCGGATCCAACGCCTGCAGCCGGGCAAGGTAGTCGTGCAAGGCCTGTCGGTCGGGCCGGCTCGCGGCCCACGCGGCGTAGCGCACGCGGCCGTCGACGGCGTAGAGGGCGAGCAGCCGGCCGAACGCAGCGTGGACCTGCGGATCGGCGGCGCTTGGCGCCGCCACCGTATGCGCCGAAGGCGGGGACGCAGCCGATGCCCGCGCGGGCGCTGCATGGAGCAACCCGGCGGCCACGATCCAGGCGGCCACGATGGACGGCGCGGCCCGGACAACAGCGCGTGCCGATCGGCTCCGCCGTCCCAGGGTCACAGACTGGGCCTCCTTCGCGCTTCGTCGCGTCGCGCGGCCACAGCCGAGCGCGGGCGATCAGCGGCCTCAAGGAGCGCCGCGGTAGCGGGCCTTGATCGTGCCCAAGCTCGCGGCGGCGGCAGGCGTCGGCGTCGCGCCCACGGCGGCGCACCCCGTGTACGCGAGCGTGAAGGGGTAGGGGCCGGACAGATTGCAGTCCAGGTGCGCCGGAACCGCCGGATCGAAGCTGGAGGGCGTCGAGCCGGTCAGGCATAGGGTGAGGTCGGCCGCCGCCTCCCGTGCCGCGAGCCTGTAGGTGAGCAGGACGAACGGCCCCAAGCCCAGCAGACACTCGCTGCGCAACCCCACGGCCCAGTTGTCGTCGCCGGGGAGGACGTCGTCGCTGTTCTGCGCTGCGGTTCGCGAAAGAACGTTCAGCCGAGGGTCGACCACCACGGCCAGCTCGAACGCGTAGATTCCACCCAGAGGCTGCAGCGCGATCACGTAGGCATCGAACGGCTGGCCGACCACGACCTGCGCGGTGTGGGTCGTGGCGGTGGGGTCGAAGAAGATCCCGATACTGCTCGACGGGGGCTGGGCCGCAGCCGGCGCTGCGCGCAAGGCGCAGAGCGCCAGCAACGGTGCGACGAGGATCGCTCTGCCCCAGCGGCGCATCGCACGTCTCCCAACGCGAACCGGCGGGGCTTTCGCCCCGCCGGTCGCTGTCCCCGTTCAGGGGACGGGTCGCAGATCCGAAGACAGGCTGGCTACTTGACCAGCGCCATCTTCTTGATCACGGACTGATCAAAGCCGGATACCTCGTACAGGTAGACGCCGCTGGCCACCGAGCGACCATGGGTGTCCGTCCCGTTCCAGGTTACCGACTGCTGGCCAGCTTCGACGATGCCATCGAGCAGCTTCGTCACGAGCTCGCCGCGCACGTTGTAGATCTTCACCGACACGTGCCCGCGGGCCGGGGCGGCGAAGTTGATGTTCGTGACCGGGTTGAACGGGTTCGGGCGGTTCTGGTCGACGACCAGCCTGCGGCTGGCAATCGGGTCCGTAGCGACGACCCCTTGGTCGAGGTCCCCGCTGTGACCGAACCTGGTCAGCGCCTCGCGGGTGAGCCCCGCACGCGCCGACCGGCCGCCGGTCTTCGGGAACACGTCCTGAACGAACAGGAACCCGTACGGGAACGTCATGTTCACGCGGTCGTACCCCGTGCCCGCAATCGTGTCCTGCCTCGCGTTATACACGCAGGCGGACGGAGTGGTAGCGTACGGGCCCGGGAGGAACTGATGCGAACTCACGGCGGTCGCAGCACCCGGGACGATGTCGTCGAACAGGTTGATGGACAAGCATCCACCGAACGCGATGAAGTGCTGGCTGAAGCCGGCAACAGCACCCGTCGGACCGATCTCGGGAGCCGTCTGGTTCCCGATGCGCGGACGAACGTTGTCGCCACGCAGCGTAACACCCATCACGTTGCTGCGGTAGGTGACGCCGCCGCCACCCAGGCCGTTCGCGATGTTATCGCCCCAGTACGCGGCGTACCGGTTGCCAGCCTGCGCGAACCAGCCTGTCAGGGCAGCGACGTCGTTGCCCTTGTCGTTGGTCCCCGTGCTGCTGCCATCGCTGATCAGCCCGCTGGCGAGATTAGCGGCGTCATAGAACAGGGTGTTGTAGCCCGCCAGCTGGCCCGAGTTGGCGCCGTGGGCGCCCGCCGAGCCCAGACCGTCGGACACGAGCGAGCTCGGCCCATTGGTCCGGTACGTGTCGTACTGCTGGTGCAACACCAACCCATTCTGGCCGAATGCCTGGCCCCACTCGTCGTTGCCACCGCGATCTGGCTGGTCGTTCCAGAACAGAATGCTGGGCTGCGTGCAAGGTGAGGTATCCGTCGCGCCACAGGTCAAGGTCGGCAGGCCGTAAACCGTGAAGACACGGTTGTAACCGGTGCCACTGCCGAAGCCGCTCGTGTCGGCAGGCAGCGTGGAGGTCTCCGCCGGGTTGATCGTGGAGGCCGTGAGGTAGTAGCGGATCTGATCGCCGGGGAAGAACAGCGCGGCTTCCGCAGACTCGTAGGCAGCCAGCGTGACCGGGCCGTCCGGCAGGTCGAAGAAGTAGCGGTTGGCAACGGCCGAGCCGGAAGCCGTCCTGGACTGCTGGCCAGTTACGGAGCCGCGCCACCTGTTCGTCGATGCCAGGGGTTCATGCACGATGCCCGGCAGAGCCGCGATGCCGCCCGCGCGCTCCGCGTCGAAACAGGGGTTGGCGACCAGCAGGAACTCCATGTGGATGGAGCTTGCAACCACCGAGGACCCCGGCTTGCGGGCCACGAAGTCGCAGATGATGGAGTCGCCCGGCACGTTCCTCGGCTGCGAGCTCGCGCGAATGTCGCGGGCCATGTCGAGGCGGATCGCCAGGTCATTATCACTGGCGCTCGTGCAGGAGATGGCGCCCGTGGTCGGGAAGCCATCATTGAACAGGTCGATCTCGCGCGTCACTTCGCCAGGCCCGACCCCCGCGTACTTCGCGAAGCCGGCGTTGTCGAACGTCGGCGAAATCGAGGCGTCGTTGCCCGGGAAGTTGAACAGATCTGCGAGGTCGGTCATGCCCAGCGCAAACTGCACCTTTGTGGGAGATGACACCAGCAGGTCGCGAATCTCGTTCTGTACGTTGGTGTAGAGCGCAACGCCGCCACCGTAGTAGACGAAGTTGCGATCCTTCATGCCCGTCCAGCCACCGGTAGCCGCCGGGAAGCTGCGCACGTGCCACACCCAGAAGATGCCGTTGTTCAGCGGCAGGTGCTGCCACACGCCGTAGCGGATGAAAGCGCCGCCGTCGACGAGGTCATCTGCCGTGCCGGGCAGATCCCAGTTGAGCTCCGGCGACCATACCTCGTTGCTGCAGGGCGACTCACCGAGGGTCAGGCCGCCCGTATAGTTGACGACCCAGCCACCGGGCACGCCGTACGTATTGGTCGGCGACGTGCTGCCGCCGGTGGTCCGGTGCGCCGGATCGTTGTTGGGAGCGGTGTTGTCGTCGATGAAGGTCATCTGCGGCGTGATGTTGTCACGGCACGGATCGGTGTCCTCCACCCGGCCGTACACCTTCGAGAAATCGCCAGCGAAGTCATGCTGGACGAGCGCCCAGCCGCCGAGGCTGCCGCCCTCGAAGGTGGCCTGGCTCAGGCCCACACCGTTGGTGCCGTTCACCTGGATGTTGTCCAGCTGGACCGCGCCGTCACCGGTCGCGTTGAGGCCGTCCTCGTCGGACGCGGCGCCGTCGGAGTCGAACCGGCCGCGGATGTGGACCTGGTCGTGACCAGCCCCAACGTAATCGCCCGAGTGGTACGTGATATCGCCATGGAAGTCGACCGCGACTCCGCCGGCGTTGAATCCGGTGTAATCCGCGAGGTTGATCATCGACCCCGCCGAGTCCCACTGGACGTGGAAGAAGTCGTAACCGTCCTCGCTGTCATGGTTGAACTGCAGGTCCCAGCTGATGACCGTGCTATCGGCGGTGTTGCTCACCGTGAAGCTGTGGTCGAGCTGATCGTGCCAATTGTTGCCGTAGCCCGTGGTCACAAAGCCCGCGGGCCCCGCCAGAAGACCAGCCCAGATCGCGTGGTTCGTAGCGGGCACCGTGTAGGAGCCCGTCCAGTAGGCGGGTCGTGCGGCCATGTTCGCCGCATTGAACGCGTCGATGTGCCAGTGCGGCGCCAATCCGGTCAGGTCCACACCCGCCCACCCCTGCCGATCCGGCTGCAGGGTGGACGTCTGGAACTTGCCGTTGAGCGAACCCGGCCCTCCGTAGAGGAAGACCGTGTCCAGAGCGGCCTTGCTGAGCCCCGTGGCGGCGCCCCCGTGGAGCACGCCGGCTACGGAAGGCTCTGCGATCTGGTACCCGCTGTAGTCCCTGGCTACAGCGCCCGCCGTGCCGTCCGTGGCCCAGACCATGCCGGACCAGGTCGCTACGACGACCAGGCACAAGGCGAGAGAGAGGTATCTCTTCATGGATTGTCCCCCATCGTTGAAAAAGACGAAGGTCTTTATGTGATCAGGTGAGTCGGTTGCTCGGCCGAGCGCCTGCAAGGGGCGGCTCCACCTGACAGCCAACTTCCGGGGCGGCAGTCTGCACGTGTCCGCTCCCCGCAGAATTGCGGGACTCAGGACCGGATGCGAAAAGCACGAACCCTGCAAGCAGGAGCAGCGGCTTTTCGCGGCGTCGAGTATGGATTCGGTCTGAAAGAGTGGATCGGCGAGTTCAGGGATAACACGGTCGCCCGTGTGCCTACTGCCTAGAGTCGCAGGGGCATTATCCCACACGTAGCAGCTCGGTGTCAAGGGCCGCAGCTGAAGGCGAGTCCGTGCAGGGGGCCTGGGCGGGCCGCTGGGCGGACACAATCGATTGTCAATAAACAGTTTCCAGGATTATCCTCAGGGGGACCGATCCCCTGCGCGCGGCCATGCCCCTGCGGCTCCAACCCACCCACTCCCGGCCCGCCCACCGGTCCGGACGCGGCTGCCTCCTACGCGACGGAATCCGCCGGGGCGCCCTGCTGGTCGTGGCCGCAGCTCCAAGCGGGGACGGGAGTTGCGAGTGCGCTCCCCCTGCAGCGGGGGCCGGATCATTTCGGCGGGGGCGGTTTCGCGGGCACCTTTGGTGATGTCTCCCCTTGCGAACCGACTGGGGCGGGTTGGTTCGTCCGGATCGTACCCGGCGCGGCTCCACCCAGCTCGACCGTAGCGGTAGCGGCCACGGTGCCCGCCCGCCCGCGGTCGTAGCCGGTAAGCTCGACGTAGCCCTCGCCGGCGACGGGTTGCCCCCTCCACGTTCCGCGGAAGCGACTCAGCCCCTCCCAGTACGCGAATCCGGCGGAGCGCTCGGCGAGGACCTCCTGAGCATCCAGCGCCGCATCGACGGCGAGCAGCGCTCCCTCTACTGGCAGCTCAAGACGCCAGGCGACCGGATAGGTCGCGCCACTGCGCGGGCTGCGCCAGGTGCGGAGCGGCTGTGCCACGAGCCCGGTAACGTCGAGGGGACGGCTCGCGCCGTCACGTTCGATGAGCGTCCCGCTCGCGTGACGGTCCCCGCGCGAGTCGACGACGACGTAGAGCATGACGTCGCGGCCGTCGTCCAGGCGCGCGCTGAACCAGTCCCACCCCAGGCCGGCCTCAGGCGTTGCGCCGGTGAAGAATTCGTGGTCCATCCACGTCATGCCCTCGACCGCGCGCTCGCTGCCCGCCACCCGGATCCGGCCGCGCGTGGCCAGCTTCGGCAGGCTGTAGTAGTAGCTGGCTTGGTCGCCCGTCTCGGTCTTGCGCGAGAGACCCTGTTCGCCGTGCAGGACGGGCGCGGTCGCAGAGACCAGCTCCACGTCGACGGCGAGGTCGCCGCGGGTGGCTTGCAGCGCGAAGCCGCCACCGCGCTCTACCGCCTGCCAGTCGCCCAGCCACACGTGCAGGCCCGCCGTATCCGCGCCGGCCAGCGCGAGCGCCGCGCGCTGGACCCGCTCCTCCATCCCAAAGCGCCCGGCCTGCACGTCGGTGACCGCGAGGTGGGCCAGGATCAGATCGCGCGCCCGCCAGGCCGAGGCGCCGGGCGGCAGCTGCGCCGCCAGCCCGAAGCGGAAGAACGTGAGCTCGTAACCCAGCGTCTTGCCATCCTGGTCCCGTACGATGCCGGTGAAATACCACCACTCGGTCTGGAACGAGGGATGGGCGCCGTGATCGCGTGGGAACACCCATGCGCGCGGCCGCAGAGCTTGCTGGAAGGACGCCGCGGTGGCGACCGGTATCGCGCGCGCCGCCGCCCCCGCGACCACGGCTGCCCCCGCAACGGTCGCCGTCCGCACGACCGTCGCCGCCCCCACGACCGTCGACGTCCGCACGACCGTCGCCGCCCCTGCAACCACCCGTCCTCCGGCGCCTGCCACGGTCCCAGCAGTCCGAGGCGTAGCGTTGCCCGCGGCCACGCCCAGCAGCACTGCGACGCCCGCCGTGATCCTCCAGGCGCAGGCGGGTGCGCGCGTGGGACCCATCGCCTCACTCCTCCCGCAGCGCCAGTGCCAGACTCTCGCGCCGGGCGCGCGCGAGCGGGTAGACGGTCGCCAGCACGGCCGCCAGCAGGGCCAGCCCCAGGTTCGCCATCCACTGGCCGAGCGGCAAGCGCAGCGGCAGCGACCAGCCGAAGCTGCGCAGATTGATCCAGCGCAGCAGGATCTCCGCCAGAGCGGTGCCCAACACGAGCGAGAAGGCCCACGCGAGCACGGCCAGGAGCGCCGACTCCGCCAGCAGCAACGCGTCCATCTGGCGCTGCGTCAGACCCAGCGCGCGCAGGGTGGCCAGCTCGCGGCGGCGCTCCAGCAGCATCGCCAACAGCGCTGCCAGCACGCCGATCGCCGCGACGGCGATCCCGATGATCTCCAGGGCGCGCGTGACAGCAAAGGTGCGATCGAACACACGCAGCGCCTCCTCGCGCAGGGCGCGGTTGCTGCGCAAGAGGAGCTGGTAGCGGCTGCCCAGGTCGTGCTGCAGTGCCGTAACCTCCGTGTCCACGTCCGCTTTGGCATCCAGGTAGAGCGCGATCGAGTTGGGCTGCCGCGCCCCGAAGAGCGCTTCCCAGGGCGCGCGGTCCATGAGCACCACCCCGCGGTCGCTGGAGTAGTCGCGGTAGACGCCGGCCACGGTGAGCTCGACCAGGCGCCCCGCGGCACGCACGCGTAGGTGGTCGCCCGCCGCAAGCCCGGTCTTGCGCATGAGGCTTTCGGCGATGCCCGCCTGGCCCGCGCGCAGCCGTCGGAAGAATTCCTCGGGAGCGGGGCCCGACAGGAGCTTTGGCCGCGCGCGCGTGCGATAGACGTCGGTCTCCACGCCCACGATGGCGGTGCTCAAGGTCTCGGGCGCGGCACTCGCGCCGTCCACGCCGCCCGCCGTGCCGCTGCCCAGGCGACTTCCTGCGCCGACGTCCCCGCCGCTGTCTGCGAGACGCGCGCCGAGCAGTTGGGCCGGGAGCCCGCGCAATGTGTCCATGTCCAGGACCTCGGGGCGCGCGCGCAGCTCATCCACCAGGGCGGCATCCAGGTGGGCGTCGAAGCGGTCGAGACGGGCGGTGGCGGGCGTGACGTAGACGTCGGCGCGCACCGCGTCGGCGATCCAGTCCTGCAGCTCGGTACGGAAGCTCGCCACCATCGTGCCCATGGCCAACGACATCGACAGCGCCACCGAAAGCGCCGCGAGCGCGACCGCCGTGCGGCTCATCGACGCGCGGATGTTGCGCGCGGCCATCGCTGGCAGGATCCCCAGCGTGGCGCGCAGCAACGGCTGGCCCAGGCGCAGCAGCGCGTCGCCTGCGAGGGGCGCCAGCAGCGCGCCCGCCAGCGCCAGCGCCACCGCCGCGACGTAACCGGGCACCGGACTGCGGCTGGGCCAGGCCAGACACCCCGCCAACACCGCGCTCAGCGGCAGCGCGAGCCACGGCGCGCGACGACTGCGCCGCGCGGCGGCGGACTCCACCTCGCTGCGCAGCGACGTGTGCGCGGGCGTCGTGCGCGCCGCCTCGCCCGCGGGCAATGCGGCGGCGACGAGCGTCGCTAGGAGCCCCGCCACCGCGGCCTTCACGAACGTCCAAGGGGACAGCATCAACGCGTCGCCGCGCACGTAGCCGTAGAGGTCGCTGGCAGTCTGGGCCACGCCGCGCAATGCGAGGCCGCCGCCGGCGATCCCCAGGGCGAAGCCGACCACGGTTCCCGCGACGCCCGTGAGCGCCGCTTCCGCGGTCCAGGCGGCGATCACGTCCCGGCGGGTGGCGCCCAGGCAGCGCAGGATGCCGATGTCGCGGCGGCGGCGCAGCACGGCGAGCAGCATCGAGTCGTAGATCAAGAAGAGCGAGACGAACAGGGCCAGGTAGCTGAGCGCGGTCAGGTTCGTGCGCAGCGCGGCGAGCATCCCGGCCAGGCGCTGCGCCCGGCCGCCGGCCGCAACGAGCTCGACGCCGGGCGGGAGCCGCGCGGTGATGGCGGCCAACGCGCGCGCGCGGCCGGGCTCCTCCAGCGCCAGATCGATCCGGGAGACGTCGTCGCGCCCGGCCAGCTCCTGCGCCGTGGCCAGGTCGCACAGTGCGAGGTTGTCGGGCACGCGCAGTCCGTCGACGTCACGCGGCAACGCGGTGAGCACGAAGGCCGTGCGGGCGTGGGCCCCCACCGCCAGCTGGAGCGTGTCGCCGGCGGCCAGTGCGTGCCGCCGCAGGAACGGATCGGAGACCGCCAGCGCTCCCGGCTCGCCGAGGAACCGCGCGAAGAGCTCCCCCTGCTGCGCTTGCGGCAGCCCCAGCGCTCGGACGCGCGCCTCGGCCAGCGGATCGATGCCGAGCACGCGCAGCGGCTCGCCCTCCTCGACGCGCGTTGCGCTGCCCGCTTCGCCGTGCGCGGCCAGGCTGCTCCGCTCGCCTGCTTCGCCACGAGCGCCCGCTGCGCTGCGCGCGCCAGTGCCGCGTGGGCGCACCAGCGCGAAACACTCCAGCACCGGCGCGGCGGCCTCGACTCCCGGCAGCTCGGCCAGCTCGCAGGCCAGCCGACCGTCCAGGTGAGCGGTTCCGGGGAGGATCTGGAGGGTCGCGCGGCCCTCCAGCCGTTCCGCCGTGCGGCGGAACCCCTCCACGGCGCTGCTGCTGCCCAGGTCGATGGCGACGATGGCGGCCACCCCCAGCGCCACACCCAACGCAGGCAGCAACGCCAGCACTGGATGCCGGCGCCAGTAGGGCAGGAGGGTCAGACGCAGAAGCGGAATCATGGCACGATTGCGGCGGCAGCCCGCTCAGCGCGGCGCTGGGTCCGCAATTCGCCCATCGACGAGGCTGACGATGGCGTCGGCGACGGCTGCAGCCTCGCGGCTGTGGGTGGCCATGAGCACGGTGACGCCCAGCCGCAGGTTCACGTCGCGCAACAGCGCGAGTGTCCGCGCGCCCGTGGCCGTATCCAGGTTGCCCGTGGGCTCGTCGGCGAGCAGGACGCGCGGGCCGTTGATCAGGGCGCGCGCCGTGGCGACGCGCTGCTGCTCCCCGCCGCTCAGTCGGTCGGGCCACTCGCCGCCGCGCCCCTCCAGACCCAGCTCGGCCAGCAAGGCGTCGGCCCGCGCCAGCGCCTGCTTGGGCGAATCGCCGCGCAGCAGCGCCGGGAGCGCGACGTTGTCGCGCACCGGCAGGGTGGACAGCAGGTTGAAGAACTGGAACACGATGCCGATGCGGTCGCGCCGCAACAGCGTGCGCTGCCGGTCGGGGAGGCGCGCCAGGTCGGTCCCGTCCACCCGGACCTCACCGGCGTCGACCGTCTCGATGCCGGCAATGCAGTTGAGCAAGGTGCTCTTGCCCGACCCACTGCGCCCCAGCAGCGCCACGAAACGGCCAGCGGCCACATCGATGTCGACGCCGCCCAGTACCGGAACCGCGCGCTGGCCGTCGTGGAATCGCTTCCTCAGACCGCGCACGCGGATCATCGGCGCGCCAGGGGGAGGAGAGGAAGGGGCGTCAACTGCGCTCATGACGCTACCCCGGTGCACAGCGGGAACGGGAGGCGTGCTCCAGCCGCGCCGACCGTGCGGCCGTGCCGCCGAACGGAATCAGCTGCCCTTGCGCCGCGACAGGTACTCGCCGGAGTCGGTGTCGACGGTGATGACATCGCCGAGGTTGACGAAGCCCGGAACCTGCACCACCAACCCGGTCTCGAGGGTGGCGGGCTTGAGCACCTGCGTGACCGTGGCGTTCTTCAGCGTGGGAGCGGTGTCGGTCACCTTGAGGTCGACCGTCTTGGGCAGCGAGACCCCGATGGGGTTCCCCTCGTAGAACTCGACGTCGATCTTGCCGTTGGGCAGGAGGTAATGGGCGGCATCCCCCAGATCGTCGTCGGTGAGCCGGGTCTGCTCGTAGGTCTCGGTATTCATGAAGTGGTACCCCTCACCATCGTGGTAGAGGTGCTCCATCTGGTGCTGCTCGATGGTGACACGGTCCACCTTGTCCTCGGAGCGGAACCGGTTCTCGGTCTGGTTGCCCGTCAGCAGGTTGCGCATCTTGGTCTGGACCATGCCGCGCCAGTTCCCCGGTGTCACGTGCAGGACACTCATGATCCGGTAGGGATCGCCGTTGTACTTGATGACCATGCCCACGCGCAGCTGGGTCGCAGGGATCATGGGGGAAGACCTCCAGGTGGAGCTTGGGTTGGGCCTCGGCCCGCCGGGCGACCGGGCCGCCGGCGCGCGCGGCCATCCGCACGAGCTGGCCGATCGACGACCCCGTGCCGCTGCGGCTGGCAAGAATAGCGCCACGCCCGCACCCGCGCCAGGCTACGGTCGCCCCCCGCGCCAAGCCGCTCGGGGTGCGCGGCTGCACTGCACCTTGCCTTGAGGCTACGACTAGTGCGGCTCGAGGGCGGTGACGCGGAACCGTCCGTCCAGACGGGTCACGTAGATGCTGACGGGGAGCACCCGGCCGGCGCGATCCTGGAGATCGAACTGCCATTCATCGGGACCCGGCTTTGCCGCGACGACCTGCAGCCCGTCCAAGTCGCGCTCGTTCAGCAGTCTCTGCTGCACCAGCGCATCGAACTCGGCGCGCAGCCGCGCCTCGGCAGCGGGGCGCAACGCGTCCTCGAACGAGCTGCCTCGCCCGCCATGGCTGACGGCCTCGGCGTGCAGGAGGTCGACGCTCGTGACGGAGAGCCGGCGGTACGCCGGCCAGTCGTGCCCGGCGAGCGCTTGGGCAGCCAGCAGGGCAGCCTGCTCGGGCGAAGTGGCGTCCGCTCGATCGGTTCCCGAGGGATGGCGCACCAGACCGACGACGACGGCCAGCGCCGCGACGACGCCAATCCCCGCCAGCAACGCGCCGCGGACGCCGGAGGCAGAGCTGGTCCTGAGGTAGGCCATGCCCATGCCTGGTGCAACAGCAATGCCAACGTAGACGGGACGGACCGCGTCCCGGGTCGAGCGCCGCCGCGGAGCCAGGATCCCGAGAACGGGACCGCCAGCGCCGGGGCTCGGAGGGGGGGCGACCCACGAGGGCGGGCCTTATCCCAACCACTCCTCGCACCACGCGTCAGCTGCTGCTCTCGAAGGCAAGCTGCCCGATGCCCAGCCAGTGCCTGGAGCGGGTGCCGGGCCAGGCTGCGGGTCCGCACCCAGGGAGACCCAGACCTCCACCGCCCGGCCGTCCTCGACTCGGACGAGCTGCCCCGCGTGGGCCTCCGGCAGCCCCGCGAACGTCACCGTAAAGTAGTCCCCGCCGGACTCCACGATCCCGCTGCGGCCTTCTCTGCAGACCACGCGCCCGGGTCATGCACCCCCCGTTCCTTCCTCCTGCTGCGCGGGCGGCCAAGCACCCAGCTGCAACCCGGCTGGGGACTCGGCGTTGCGGCAGGGCCACGTTGCGCAGGGGACCCGACACGCTCCTTTCAAGTCCCGGGAGCGCACTCGGGTTCCAGCCCGGCCGGGGGTCGGCCGTTGCGCGCCGGAATGCGGCGGGGAGAGGCGCCGGCGGGAGGTGCCGGCGAGAGGCGCCTGCGGGAGTCGCCTGCGGGAGGCCCCTGCGGGGATGCGGTGGTGGGATGCGCAGACGAGACTCGGAGACCTGACGCCGCGCACGGGCGGCCCTCAGCCTCCCCGAGCCTGGTGGGGCGGCTGCTCCTGGAGATCGTACTCGCGCACGATGCGCGTGGCGCCGGCGATCACCGCCACCACTACCAACGTTGCCAGTCCGCCCGAGACGACCGAAACCGTTGCGCCCACGGCCGCCGAGGCGAACAACGAGGCCACCACACCAGCCTCCAGCTCTCCGAGCTGCGGGCCGCCCATGAAGAAGATCATGTTGATCGAGGTCATGCGGCCGCGCAGCGCGTCGGGGGTGATCAGCTGGCGCAGGGTCTGCCGGATCACGGTGGAGACGAGGTCGGCCAGTCCGGAGCCCGCCAGCGCGGCGAAGGTCAGCAGGAAGCTGCGCGAGAACCCGAACGCGATCGTCGCCGCCCCGTAGGCGGCGACCGCCCACAGGAACACACGTCCCTGCCGGTTGGGGAGTGGGTGTACGGAGGTGAACAACGCGCCCAGGAGGGCGCCCAGCGCGGGCGCCGCGGCCAGCGTCCCGTACCCCGCGGGCCCGACCCTCAGGATCTGGTCTGCGAAGATGGGCAGCAGCGACATCGCTCCCGAGAAGAAGGTGGCGAAGAAGTCCAGCGCCATGGTCCACACCATGAGCGGCGTGGCGAACACGAAGCGCAGTCCCTCCTTGAGCGAGGACAGCGGGCTGACCCGCTGCAGCGGGTCGCCGGGTGCGCGCCCGAGCGAGGGGTCCATCGCTCGCAACGCGGCCAGCACCGCCAGAAACGAGAGGGCGTTGAGCGCGTAGATCCACGCCAGCCCTGCCGTGCCGTGCGCGGCCACCGCGCTCTCGGCCATCATCCTGGCGGGCGCTGCGCCCGGCGCCAACCACCGCCCGGTGCCGGCGATGAGCAACCCGGCGGCGGCCGGGCCCGCGATCATGGCCGTGTGGAACGCCGTCAGATTGAGGGAGAGCGCGCCCGGCAGGTCCGCCATCGGCACCAGTCGCGGGATGAGCGCCTGGCGGGCGGGCGCGTCGAAGGCGGTGGCGGCGGCGGCGACGGCGTTGAGCGCGTAGATCATCCAGAGCCGCTCGTGGCCTACGAACGTCAAGGTGGAGAGCGAGGCGGCCACGGCCGTCATGACGATCTGTGCCCAGAACATCACCCAGCGCCGGTCGCGGCGATCGGCTAGGATCCCGCCCCACAGGGAGAAGACGATGATGGGGACCACGCGCGTCAGCCCCACCATCCCCAGCGCCAGCGGCGAGTGGGTCAACAGGTAGATGTGCCAGCCGATGGCCACCGCCTGCATCTGGGACCCGGTGAGGGAGACGAGCTGAGCCAGCCACAGCCGGCGGAAGTCGCGGTGGGTGAGGGCGAGGAGCGGGCGGCGGCGCGCGGCCATATCAGGGGGGCCAATCTAGCGCATGCCGCTTGAGACGGCTATCGCCCGCGGGCCGGTTGCTGCGCACGGGCCGTCCCCATTGACGCCGATCTCGCGTGGGCGTTCAATCGCAGGCAGGAGGCCCTTTCACGGGGGAGGTGCCGGATGGGCGCCCACATTCGCCGCGTGGATTATTTCTACGCCACCGTGGCCGACAAGCCAGGGCAGGCCTATGCGTTCCTCTCGCAGCTCGCCGAGGCGGGCGTGTACCTGCTGGCCTTCAGTGTCATCCCGATGGGCGCCACCCAGACCCAGCTGCAGCTGTTCCCCGAGTCGGTCGACTTGCTGATCGCGGCGGCGAAAACGATGGGAATGCAGCTCTCCGGCCCGCAGCGCGCCCTGCTCATCCAGGGTGACGATCAGCTCGGCGCACTGGTGGACATCCACCGCGCGCTCTACGACGCGGAGATCAATGTCTACGCGAGCAACGGTGTGACCGACGCGCGAGGCGGCTACGGCTACCTCGTCTACGTGAAGCCCGACGCATACGAGCGCGCTGCGCGCGTGCTCGGTGTCTGACGTCTACTTCGGCTGCGCGCTCGACGGCGCGCCCCTCCGGGGCGACGGAGGCCATGCACAGAAGAGGAGGGCTTATGCTCAGGGTCGGCGTACAAGCTCCGGAGTTCAGCGTGCAGAACCACAAAGGGCAGACCGTGCGTCTCGCGCACCTGAAGGGCAAGGCGGTCGTGCTGTGGTTCTATCCCAAGGCCGATACGCCCGGTTGAACGGCCGAAGGGAAAGGGTTCCGGGACGGAATCCACGAGTTCCAGAAGCTCAACTGCACGGTCATGGGGATCAGCTTCGACACCGTCGACGCCAACCACACCTTTGCCGAGAAATTCAGCTTCCCGTTCGATCTACTCTGCGATACCCAGCGCGACGTCGGGCTTGCGTACGGCGCGTGCGAGAAGAGCACCGATCAGTACGCCCACCGCATCAGCTACCTGATCGACAAGACCGGGAAGATCGCCCGCGCCTACGAGAAGGTGAAGCCCGCGGACCATCCGCAGGAGGTCCTGCGGGACCTGAAGGCCCTCTAGCAACTTGCCGGAGCATCGCCCAGGCAGGGCTTGCGGCTCCTTGACGCTCGCAGCGGGGGTGCTCTAGCCTTCTTCGAGAGCGCGGCGGCGACCAGGGCGGCAGGCGCCCACCGCCCCCGGCTGGGACTTCCGATGGCCCGCTGATCCGCATCTTCCCGGCCGATCCTATACTCTGGCCGGTCCCGAACTGCGGAGAGCACGCGGAATCCGGGGGCGCCAACCTTGAACTGGTTCCGGCCACTCGGCGTTGCGGCGTTGGCCTGGCGGAGCGTGGTCGGGGTCGCCGACCGCTCTTCGATCTGGATGCCGGTCTTGATGATCGCGAGCGTGCAGGCTCCCATCCTGTGTCTGCTCGTCTTTTTCCACCAACCGCCCCTCGTCCCGTTCGCTGCCCCGCTGGTCCAGGCCTTGGGTGGTGAGGTGGCGACCCACTACCCATTCCACTTCTTCGCCCTGCCTGCGATGTACGACAAAGTGGCGGCCGGGATCGACATTCTCCTCGCCTGGGTGGTGCCCGGGGTCGCCACGCTCCGCTTCGCCGCGGCCTTCGGCCTCGCGCATGAGGAGAGTGCCTGGGCGGTCGCCACTCGTTGCGCCCCCGCTCTCGTCGGCCTCGCGCTGCTGGCGGCGGGGGCACGACAGGCCGCGAGCGCACTGTTCGGCTTGCTTCCGGTGGAGGCGCGGCTGGAAAGCTCTCTGTTGCGGTGGATCGCTCTGGCGGGAAAGCCGCTGCTGGTCGTCTTGGCCCACGCGTTGTTGGCCTACTCGACGGCCTTCGTGGTGCTGAAGGGCCGGTCCATGTGGTCCGCGATTCGCGACTCCGTGGGCCTCGCCCGCTGGGTTTTCGCGCCTACGATCATCCTGGTGGCCGTTCCGGCAGGGCTGCTTGCTCCGTTCTCGTACGTACTGAGCCGCGTAAGCCCCTCCACCGTGCCGCGCCCCGAATTGGTCGCCGGCGTCGTGGGACTGCGGATCGTGGCCACAGTCCTGCTCACATTCGTGCTGGTCGGCTCGATCACGCGGATGTTCGTCTCCGCAACCAGGACCGGCCGATGAGCATGCGCCCGTTCGCCTTTGGCGCCCTCCTGCTGCTGTTGGCGAGCTGCAGCGGGCAGGAGATCGGGCAGCGCTACCGGGCTGAGCGGGACAGCTGGAGAGCCAACCGGGAGTTCCAGCGACTCTCCGCGAGCGCGAGGCATACGGGTGAGGACCGGTGGAGAGCCCTCGCAGATCGATACGAGGAGATCGCCGGCCGTTGCCTGTCCGGGTCGGGCTCCGGGAGCCGTGGCTCGGCCGCAGTCCAGACTGAGCTCCAGGGAATCGCGGCGCGGGCTCTGTTCAGCACGGCGCAGATCCATGGCGCTCTCCAGGATTCCGTGCGCGTGGACCAGATCTTCCGGCAAATGGCGACGACCTTCTCACAGCAGCCGAACATCGCGGGCGAGGTCTCTCTCTCGCGCGGCAGGATTGCGGAGAGCAGGGGTGAGATTGCCCAGGCCATCGAGTACTACAGGAGCATCGTCGAACAGGTCGAGCCTCGCCCGGGTCAGCCCGGGATCGCCGGCACGGTCCTGGCTCTTCCGCTGCGCATCGCTCGGTTGCAGGCGAGTGCCTCGAGCGATCCCAGCGACTCCACTCAGTATGCGGAGAGCCGCCGCTACTACAGGCGCATGCTTGCCGAGAGCGCGTCTGCGAAGGTCGTGATCGGCGCGCGCGGCCACCTGGCCGATATCGCCGCGGACCTCGGCCAGTGGGCCGAGGCCGAGCGGATCCTCCGTCGCCTGGAGCAGCAGCTCCGCTCGATGGACACCCCTCCCCGTGATCCGGCCGAGGTCCGGTTCGCGACCGTCATGGCGCGGGTGCATGCACACTCGCCCCCACAGGCCATTCGCGCGGAAATCGACTCGCTGCTGGCGGACTACCCCCAGGGCGAGACGGCTCCGCGGGCCCTGCTGGTGCTGGCCGACGAGGCTGGCGCGCAAGGGCGACCGGACGAGGCGCTTGGATTCCTCGATCGTCTGCTGCGGGAATTCGACAGTGCGATCGTCGCTCCCGAGGCAATTCTGGCCAAGGGGCAGATCCTCGAGCGGCTGGATCGCTGGAGTGAAGCGATCGACAGCTACCGGTCCTTGCAGGCCGAGTACCCCATCAGTGTCGCTGCGTTGCGCACGCACCTCGAGATCGCGGACCACTACTTGCGCAGCGGGAACGAAGCTGCCAGGATGAGCGCTCTGGAGCAGGCGCAGCGTGGGTACCGCGAGTTCCTCGATCGCTATCCGGAGAATCCCTGCACGTACGATGCGTGGGAGATGCTGATCCGAACCCTTTCCCTGGAGCACCGACAGGAAGAGGCCGTCAACGAGATGGTCACGTTGAGCGAATACGTGGCAGGCTCGTCGAGAGAGCTGCGATTACTGGTTGAGGCCGCCCGCATGGCGACCGTCGAGCTGGGCGACACGTCGCGCGCGGTCGCGCTTCTGGAGCGGGCGGCGACCCGCTTCCCCCAAACGCGGACCGGAGCCTGGTCCTCCCGCGAGGCCGAACGTCTACGACGGGGGGCAATGCGTTGAGGTTCTGGAATACCCCGTCCATCCGTGGGCGTGTCTGCGGCGCATCCGCAATGGCCGAGGTCGAGCGCGAGGAGCCGATGTGAGACCGCGATGGCGGTCGATCCCATGCGCCATGGCGATCGACCTGTTGTTCTGCGCCGCGGCGTGGGGACAGGTGGAGGGTATCCGTTCGGCGATTCCATCCCCGGATACGGTGGAGGCGCTGAAGGCCGAGCCATCCAGCACCTACCTCAGCATCCAGGGTCCGATCCCGGTGTTCGGCGTCGGTCCGGTGCCGCTCTCGGTCCTGTCTCCCGGCAAGTACCGGTTGACTGCAGGTGGGCCCGGGCTGGCAACGTCCCGCTGGCGCTTCACCCGCGACCAGACCGGTTTGACGTTCCGCTCCTGGGCGGGCCCCTCCGCCATGCTCAAACCGCCCGGTCTGGTCCACCTGGTGCGGGGGGAGCGGCGCGGGTGGTACCACCTGGGGGCCGGGGCGTTCTCGGGAGCCATGTGGTGGCGGAGCGCTGGGACCGTGAAGGACGCGCAGGACCGTGTTTCCCGGGCGATGGCGGAACTCACGCAAGCCAGCGCCGCCGACGCGATCGCAGCCGCGTCGCGCGAGCTGTCCGATGCGCAGGACGAGGAGAGGGACCAGAGGCGGATCCGGGGCATCTGGGCAGGGTACTTCGCCGCGTCCTGGCTCGGTGCAGGGGTCGAGACCTGGCTGTTGACCCCCAAGCCAACCGTGAGGTCGGACACACTCGGCGAGTACACGGCGATGTTCCCACGGGCCGGAAGACGGAGCGCCGCGCTGCGGAGCGCTCTCGTGCCAGGGGCCGGCCAGCGTTACCTTGGCCGGAGCACCCGTGCCGCGATCTTCTCGTCGGCCATCGGAGCCTCCGTCGCCGGAGCGGTTCTGGCTCAAGAAGCGGTTCTGGGGGCCCGCCGCGACTTCTACGCGGCGCAGCGGCGCCGCGACGAGGCACAGAACGACGACGAGCGCCGCACGGCTCAAGGAGCAATCGACGATGCCAAGTCCCGCACGGACACCAGAGCCCTCATTCGCTCGATCCTCGTCGGCACCTCTGCGTCCTTCTACCTGTGGAGCGTCGTCGATGCCTTCGTGAGCGGCAACCTCGCAGAGGCATCGGCGCAGGCGGTGGCCTGGTCCGTCGCCCCGACCCCGAACGGCGTCCATCTCACCATGAGCTGGCACCTCCCCTGACGCTTGCGCCCCGCAAAGAGCCGCGCACGAGCGGGCCGCGCGCCCGCCCGCAGCGGAGCCAAAGCCCGGTTCTACCGTAGGGCGACGCGGAAGACCTGGATCTTGCCGAACTGGGCGATCTGAACCACCGCGGCGCCGTCCCTGGCGAGCTGCTCGAGCAACCAGTAGCGGCTCTGCGCCGCCATCACGTAGAACCCTCTCTCCCGCGCACAAAACTCGGAGTATGGCTCGGTCTCGAGCGCGACGACGGTTTTCAGCTTCGGGATGGCGATCTCATCGTTGTCGAATCCCAGGCGCCGCCGCGAGGCATCTCTGTCCGTCAGGTAGACCAGCTTGGGCTTGTAGGCAGCGGGCAGGTAGTGAAAGGTCTCCAAGAATAAGCGCGGGCTGTCCACCGCGATGCGGGCCTTCGACTCGATCACGAACTCCTCCAGCCCGGCCGCAAGCGGGCCGTATCCGCCGCTCCTGACGGTCTGCTTGACCGTGACGAGCCCCCCCGCCGCGATCACCAGGATCGCGGCCCACGCCAGACGACGGTCCAGTCGCTCGAGCACGAGCACTGCATGACCAGCGAGCAGCGCGACGCCGAGAACGGCGACGAGCCCATAGCGATAGGTCATCGCGTTCGTGTAGAGCAGGGCCAAGGCCCACACCGATACGGGTGTGAGCGCCAGCGAAGCCGCGGCAGCGATCTCCCCCTCGCGCGGACCGCAGCCCTCGCTGCGCGTGCGGCGCAGGCCGCGCCACGCCCCACCCAGCAACGCCAAGATGCACAGGGAGACGAACGGCAGGAGCTCCGTGCGGATCAGCTCCCGATAGTCGTCGCGCAGCGTTCTGAACCCGAACCGGCTCGCCCAGAAGTGCTCCCTCATCTCCAACGCGTGGGGCACGAACGGCAGCAGCAGCAAGAGGGCGGACAGTGAGATCGCGATGCTCGCGAGGATCGGCACCGACACCTTGCGGCGCCGAAAGACTCTGACAGCCTCACCCACGACGATCGGGACGTAGTTGAGCACGCCGTAGTAGTGGCAGAGCGGACCGGCCGCCAGAGCCAACGAGAGCACGGCGAGGCGGCCAGGGCTACGGGGATTCTCGGTGGCCCGTTGCCAGGCCAAGAGCGACAGCGAAGCCAGGGCCAGGAGCGTGGCATAGGCCCGGCCCTCCGTTGCGTAGTGCACCGCGACGGTGCCCAGCGGAAGCAGCACGGCCGCTGTGGCGGCAGCGACGGACGCCCACCTGCGGGCGAATGTCCAGATGCATGTCAGCGTGCACGACAGCGCCAGGATGGAAGGCAAGCGGAGGGCCCAGGCCGTCTCCCCGAAGCACTTCATGGACAGGTGGCGCAACCAGTAGTCGATCGGCGGGCCGTTGTCGGCGCCCGCCAGCAGGGCGCGCAACACCGCGCCGGGCGTCGGCAGACGCGCGACGTAGAACGAGAACAGCTCGTCGTACCAGAGCGGGCGCCTTGCAGCTGCGATGCTGAGAGCACCCAGCAGGCACGCGCACAGACCGAGCAACCCAGCGACCTCCACCCGGCGCTCTCGCCTGTCCCGCCGCGGTCGCGCGTTCCCCTGCACGCTCTCCCCCCGGCTGCGCTCATCGGTCGCCCGTCCAGGGTGCGGACCACCGTCCTGGCGGTGCTCTGGCGGTCGGCCGCGGACAAGCCGAGCGGTCGAGCTGCCGCGCGGCAGCCTCAAGCAACGAGCCGCAGCTTCCTGCAGTAGAACGCCTCGGCCAGACCGCTTTGCGAGTTGCTCTCCATGCCCCTCAGTCTCAGCATCGCCATGAAGAGGTCCTCGGCGAACCACTTCTTCTTCGCCTGCGACGGGTAGCTCTGCACGAGGCTGGCCACCTTGTGGCGGCAGACGTCCTCCGAGAGGGGGAAGAACGCATTGGGATTGCCGAGGTCGCCGTCGTACTTCGGAACCTCATACTCGAGGATGAGATGGTCCCGGAACGTGTTCCAGGTCAACTCACTGGCGAGGCGATGGTCCTGATGGAGATCGTGACGGTAGTGGGTGAAGATCAGATCCGGCTCGATCTGCCCCTTGAGTGCTTCGAAATCGGCCTTGACCTGCGCCCCGTGGTACGGAAGGAACCCGTCCGGATGGTCCCCGATCAGGAGCTTCACTTCGGCGGCGTCCCGCAGGAACAGAGCGGCAGATCGCCTCGCCTCCTCCGCGCGCGCACCATCGGATGCGCAGATCAGCCAGGTTACCCGCGCGGGGCGCTTGCGGATCACCTCGACAAGCGTGCCGCCACAGCCGATCTCGATGTCATCGCAATGCGCCCCTACGCATAGAATCGTCAGCGCGCGCGTTGCACCCGTGGGGACAGCCAGGTTCAGCATCGTCTCGTCTCCCCCTGATCGCCCGGTACTCTGCCCTGCCTGCTGGAGTCGAATCCGACCGCCACGCTAGCGATCCGCCGCGCCTGCCTCCAGGTGCTTCGCCAGGATGGAGTGGACGGCACCAGCGCGCGCCTCCCAGGAGTTCCGCCGAGCGACGTCCATTCTGCGGTCCCTCATCTCCTCGGACGTTCCCTCCAGCGCTTGCTCGATGCAAGCGGCGAACTCCTGCGCGTCTGAGGCCACCCAGAGCAGCCCATCGTATCTGTGCGCACCCCCCATGTTCGTCGTGACGATCCCCTTCCCCATGGCGAGGTAGTCGTTGAACTTCAGGAGGTCGTTCCCCTTCGTGTGCTGGTTGACCCGGAAAGGAATGATTCCGACGTCGAAGTAGTGGATCCAATTGGGGAGGTCGTTGTAGGCCACGGACGGGTGATAGTGGAGATTGGGATGTCTGTCCACGATGGACAGGAAGCTCGGATCGGCGCCTCCGATGAAGACGAACTGCCAGCGAGGGTTGCGCTGGACGAGCGACTCGAGCAGTTCGTAGTCCACTCGCACGCGATTGATGGTGCCGGTGTGGCCGAGGATCGGACCGCCCTGGGCGCGGATCCTGTCGAGAAAGGGAATCGGGCGGTAGTGGTCCCGGCGGAAATTCCAGAAATTCGTCGCGTTGGGTATGACGTAGGTGCTGGGGTTGTAGACGCTGTACTTCTGCTGGACGTGCTCGTTCACGGCGAGGACGACCTCGGATCGGGTGCAGGCAAACTCGATGTTGTCACGATAGATCGTCCGACGCGCCTCGTCTTCGTAGAACTCCTCGAAATCGTCCGAGAGGTCGAACACCCGCAGCGCAGCCTCGCGCATGAGCTGCTCGAGAAGACTCCTGGGCTGAAAGTTCGGATTGTTGTTCAGGAGGACATAGGGTCGCCGGCCCCGCAGGAATCGCAGCACGGTGGTGAAGATCCACTCTTCGAAGAGGCCCCCGCCCGGGAAGCGCTGTTTGAACGGGAGGAAGTGCGTCAGACAACAGACACGGATCTTGTCATCGTACTTCCGCGGAATGCATCGGAACAGGCGCACGGTGCGGGTCCAGAGCGGTCCAGCGCCGGCGAAGAGCTCGTCGCGGACCCACACCGTCCGCGGATCGACGAAGACGACGCGCTCGAAGAGCGGCAGCCGGGACAGGTGGTAGATCATGCTCTGATTCCGCTTCCAGAAGTTCTCCCACGGAAGCTCCCCGAGACACACCAAGGCCATGGGCGCAATCGCGGGCCGGGCCGGCGCATCCAGAGCCGCTGTGCTGTCAGCGCAGGTACTCATCGGGGTGCCGATGCGCGATTCCATCGTTCGGCCTCAGGAGCGCGTGAGCCGCGGGTAGAGATTGGCGACCCCGCGTACGTCCACGTCCGAGTGCACGACGAAGCTTGCGGCCATGGGGCGATGGTCCACGGTCACATCGAGATCGGGCCGGGTCAAGGCCGCGTTCAGGAAGTAGGAGCCGGGTGCCAGATGCATGTCGAGCTCGAACGTCAGAGTCTTCGACTCGCCCGGGCGCAGCTGGAACGGCTCGGCCTCGAGCCTCGCCGAGTCGATGTAGAAGAACATATTGTAGTTTTCGTCCCTCAGCGCGATGGCGACGGCCAGCGGCTTGTCGCACGTTGCAGATGAAATGACCACGTCGACGAATCCCTTCTCCCCAGGGCGGAACACGCCGACCTCGCCATCCACGCCCCGCAGCACGACCCGATCGATGACCGCCTCGGCATCCCGCGCGTGCGGGACGCGAGCCGCTTCCGAGGCCCGTCGGATGTAGGCGTCGACCACCTCGCTGGAGCGGCCGGTGCTCTGGATCCTGCCCTTGTCGAGGTACACGGCCCGATCGCACAGCTCCGTGATCGCCTTGAGGTTGTGTGATACGAAGATCACGGTCGCCCCGCCGCGCAGGATGCTCTTCATCTTCTCCATCGACTTGTTCTGGAATGCCCAGTCTCCCACGCTGAGCACCTCGTCGACGACCAGGATGTCGGGCTCGACGTGACATGCGATGGAGAATCCGAGGCGGGCGTACATCCCCGACGAGTAGCGCTTCACGGGCGTGTCGATGAACTCGCTCAAACCGGAGAATTCGATGATCTCGTCGAGCTTCGCCTTGATCTGCCGCCGGCTCATTCCGAGGATCGTCCCATTCAGGAAGACGTTCTCCCGGCCAGTGAGATCCGGGTGGAAGCCGGCGCCCACTTCGATCAGCGCGGACAGGCTTCCGCGAACGCTCTTGGTGCCGCTGGTTGGATTCATGATCCCGGTCAGGATCTTGAGGATCGTGCTCTTGCCCGCCCCGTTGGGCCCGATGATCCCCACCGCCGTCCCCCTCGGTACGGCGAACGACACGTCCCGCAGGGCCCAGAACTCCCGCTCCCCGAGCTCGGCGCTCCGCGCTCTGCGAAGCGCAGTCCTGACCAACGACGGGAGGAAATCCCGCAGGGAGTCGTGGAGTTGCCCCCGGCGGAACTTCTTGGATACCTGCTCGAACTCGAGAACGAAGTCGCTCACGCGGCGTCTCCTAGATCGACTCTGCGAAGCGTGGCTCCAACCTCACGAAGGACCTGATCGCGAGAACCAGCACCACGACAGCAAGGACCCCGCTGTACCCGATCCAGCCCGGATCGGGGGCCCGATGCAGGACCACACACTCCCGCAGTCCCTCCAGGATCGGCGCGATCGGGTTCAGCAGCAGGAGATCAGCGCGCCGTCCGAACATCTCGGCCTCGTAGAAGACCGGCGTGAAGAAGATGGCGAAGGTAAGGATGACCTCCACCAGGTACTTGACGTCCCGGAAGAACAGGTTGGCGGCCGACAGGAAGATCCCCAGGCCCAGGACGAGCACGATGAGGATGCCGACGAGCAGCGGCACCCACAAGAGCTGGGTGCTCGCGCCCACACCCAGAAACGCGAGGATCACCACCAGAACAACGCTGGCGATCACGAAGTCGAACAATTGGGCGATGACTGCGGACACGGGGAAGATGATCCTCGGGAAGTAGATCTTCGTCACCAGGTTGGGATTGGCAACGAGGGAATTGGACGAGAATCGGACGCTCGAAACAAAGAACGCCCACGGCAACGACTTCACCGATATGGTGATGATCCCCTGCTTCGCGAGCGGCTGTGCGGAGATATACGAGAACGCCAGCTTGATCATGATCCCGGCGGCCACGATGATCATGGGCATGAAGAGCGCCCAGAGGAACCCCATGATCGATTGCTTGTACTTGATGTGGATGTCGCGCCACGTGAGCATGAGCAACAGATCCTTGTGGCGGATCACCGATCGCACGGCACCGAGCATCAGCGTTTCCTCGCGTCGACGGGAACCGACCCTGTGGTCTGCAGCCGATCCGGGCTCCCCGCTGTGGGCCCCGCGCCGCGATACCGCTCGACCGCCCTGCGGACGGCACGCAGGAGCTTGCGGGCCAGGCCCAGGGGGTCGAAGAGCTGGCGCAGCACCGCGCCGGCGACGTGCCGCGCGAGGGTGCTCCGCCGGATGCGATAGCGGGTCGGACTCAGGCCATCCCGGTGATACTCCCAGAAAGAAGAGCTGGCGCCCCGCAGACTGCGGGCGGCCAGAAAATCGTAGTAATCGCCCTCGATCCTCCGGCGGCAGGCCTCGTACTCCTGCGGGTCGAGGAATTGGGGCCCATACTTCAGGGTGACGATGAGCTTGTCGAGGAGATGTTGCGGGTCATGGACCTTGCGAGCCGCCGCCAGCGACTCGTTCTGGCGGCGGGTGAACGTCAGGACCTGGTGGACGAAGCCCAGGTCACGATGCATCAGGATCTCGTAGCAGACCTCGGTGTCCTCGTGCAGGCTCTCCTGATCGAAGAATGGCACGCGTTGCCGCGCGTCGACGCTTCGGTAGAGGAGGGTGTTCGGGGTGCCGAACACGTAGATGTCCCCGAGCAGGGTCGCGCGACAGATGTCCCGGCCGCGGACGAAGGTGCTGGGATAGGGCAGGCCATCGCAGTTCACCCGGCGATCGTCCAGGCGGTAGGAGCTGACGATGCCGGCCGTCGGATGCAACTCGGCGACCCGGACCATCTCCCACAAACAGTTCGGGAACATCCAGTCGTCGGCCAAGACCATCTTCACGTACTTGCTGTCCGGCGAGATCAACGACATCGCCTTGTTCAGATTGCCGGTCTGGCCAAGGAAGGTGCCGTTGTTCTCGACCCGGATCCTGGGGTCGCGCGCCGCGTACGATCGGGCGATCTCCAGCGAACGGTCCGTGCTGCAGTTGTTGAGGATCGTGTAGTCCCAGTTGCCGTAGGTCTGGGCCAGAACGCTCTCGATGCACTCGGCCAGGTAGGGCTCGGCGTTGTAGACGGGTGTGACCACGCTGACGAGCGGCTGGGATCCGGGATCGTTGGCGGTCGACATTGGGCTAGTGTCCGGCCGCATGGATCTGCGGGGTCGAGTGCTGCTGAAGGCCGGCCTCGAGCTGTGGGTCGGAACTGCCCGATGCACGTGCGCTGAGGTCGTCCGTGCCATCCTCGCAACGGGGCGAAGCGGCGCGCGGTCCGAACAAGCGATCGTACTGCTGCTGCAGTTGCGACCGATGCTCGGCAAGGGTCTCGCCGATCCGGTCCGTGACGGCCCCGCGCTCCGACCGGAGCGAGGCCATCCGCGTGCCGAGCAGCTCCGCAGTGGCGCTCTCCAGGTCCAGACAGTAGGCCGTCTGCCCGAATTGCTCCATGACGGCGCGGATCTTCGGGTCGTAAGACAGCGCGATCACCGGTTTGTGGAGCAGGTACGAGAGGATCACTCCGTGGAGCCGCGATGTGATCACGAGGTCGGTGTGCGCGATCTGGGCGAGCAGATGCGGGAGGCTCTCGGTGGGCTCCACGCGCAGGCGAGCGCTCGAAGCGTCCGGGGCTTGGGTGGCGAGCGCGCGGGCCAGGTCGTCGAGGGCGTAGCGGTCGTTGCGGATCTGGGAGAGGAGGATGGAGACGGAGTCCCCGGCCGCGAGCAGCGAAGCGGTGATCTGGGAGAGAACGCCCAGGTAGCGGACGTACCGAGCGCGGTCCTGCTCGGGCCATGGCCCGGCCTTCGGATAGCAGTACGCCATGGGGCTCAGGCCGATCACGAGCGGACGATGGCCCGGGTCCGTGCCGGGCGGTGCCAAACCGGTCGGGAGGCTGAACGCGAGGTCCGGGTAGACGTCGTCACGGCGCGTGAATCCGAACGGAGCCACCAGGGCGAGGGATCCGCTGTCGCGATACGAGCGGTAGTGGGCCAGGCGCAGCGCCGCACGGAACAGGAACCCGCTGAGCGGCCGGCGGATGGGGCCGGCTCCGACGCTCACGACGTAGACGCGGGCTTTGGCCAGCCGGGCACAGAGCATCCATTTCAGGAGCGAATAGGGGTGGTCCCACGGCCCGCCCCAGTCGTCGGAGATCTGGCCCCCGCCCGAGACGACGAAGACATCGACCCGCCGCAGGATCGAGACCGAGCGCGCCAGGAAACGGACCTCGCGGAGGAACTCCCGCGCCGGTTCGGCCCAGCGCTTCAGCGTTCGCAGGATCGGGCGCAGGACGTGGATCCCGGCCAGACGGGCCTTGATCCCAGCCCCGGCCCCTGCGACCGGCGGCGTTGCGCGCGATGGGCCCTGCTGCGTGCTCCGTTGGGAACGGCTCGTCCAGGTCCGCAGGATGGGGATGGACGGGATGCCATGGATCGCCTCGGTGTTGTCGGGGTTCAACGAGATTCCCAGGAACTCCACCGTGCGCAGGCGGAGGCGAACGTTGTGCATCATCGCTTCCTGGATGGACGCGTCCCCGAGGTTCCCCCACCCGAAGGGACCGTAGAGCGCGATTCTGCGGATGTTGCTTGCCGCGTCCATGATCCCCATCATCGGGCCTGCAGGATAGGCCCGGGCGCGTCCGTCGGCATCAGAGCTGCCGCCGCAGGAGTCCAGCCGCCTCAAGCGCCCGTGCCGCACCCAAGATGGCCCCGAACCCGGCCTGCGACCGTGCGGCGATGTCTAGCAGGGAGTGCTTTCCATCGGAGAGGTTCAGCACCCACAGAAGAGCCAGCCGGATCTGTCCCCAGTCGGCCCGCTGCTGCGGGTTGTCGTACAAGCCGCGCTTGCCGAGCTGAGGCTCGCACCAGGGATTCTGGTTGGTGAACGTCTCGTTGGACTCCAGGACGAACAGGACTCGCATCAAGTTCGCGTAGGAGTCCTCCAGGGACGCGGCCGCCACGAATTCCAGATCGTCCGCCGAGCTGTGGTATTCCGGATACGTCCCGTACTCCGACCGGGAGAAACGTCCGACGGGGAGGTCGAAGCCCGGAGAGCAGAACTGTCGCTCGTCGTAGCCGTACGGAGAAAAGTCCAGAATCCTGTGCTGGGCACCGGAATCCCGCAGGACCTGCATCACCGCCCGGTCGATCTCCGCGTCGCCACGTCGGCTCCGCTTGTAGCTGATCGCGCCGCGATCGCCCACACCCGCCAGCACGAGCCCGTGACGGATCCGGGAAGCACCCTGGCGGTTGCGGGCCAGCCACGTGATGGAACCGATGGTCCCGGGGATGAAGAGGATCCGGTAGGAATACCGCCGCTGCGCGCCCAGCAGCGCGTTCGCCAGGCTCGTCAGAACGGCGATGCCCGACAGGTTGTCGTTGCACATCGAGGGATGGCATACGTGGGTCGTCAGCAGGATCTCGTCTTCCTGCTGCCCGGGCAGATGCAGCTCCCCGTACGTGAGGTGTCCATCCTCCAATGACGAGTCGATGACGACCTCGTACTGGTCGTCCTTTAGCGCGAGAAAGTCCCGGTGACGGAGGCAGAACCCCCAGCTCTGGTCATAGTAGGTGGTCCGATAGGGGATCCAGTCCGGCCGATCCGGCAGGGTGTGAAGGTGGGGTCGCAATTCCGCCAGAGTCATTCTGGCGCGCACGGGAACACTGTAGTTGACCACGTGCAGGTTGGATCGGCGGAAATCCACGACCTTTTCGCCGCGGGAGTTCGCCACGTACGCGTCCCGGATGTTCCATTCCTTGGGCACCGTCCAGTCGAAGACGGCGGTACCGCTGGGAACCTCGTGGATCACGAGCGGGATCGTCCGGCGAACGATCTGGAGCGTAGCGCGCAGCCCCTCGCCCGTGATGCTCCGGCAGATGGGGTAGAGCTCCTCGACCAGCGCCATCATGTCGGCGCCGATCTGCTTTGGCAGGTGCGTGCAGAGCTCCTCGAGGCTGGTCATGGCGCAAAGAAGGGTAGGTCCCGGTCGCGGTCGGAGAGGATCTTCTCTCCATCGGGCCAGGCGATCGCGAATTGGGGATCGTCCCAGCGGAATCCCCGCGCCTGTTCGGGGGTGTAGAACTCCGACATGTGGTAGAAGACCTCCGTGCGGTCGTCGAGGCTCAGGAAGCCGTGGGCGAAGCCCTTGGGGACGAACAGCATGCGCCGGTCGGCGGCGCTCAGCACCACACCGAGGTGCTGTTTGTAGGTGGCCGACGAGCGCCTTAGATCCACGATGACGTCGAAGATGGATCCCTGCGTGACGCGGACGAGCTTGGCCTCCCAGTTCGGGGACTGGAAGTGCATCCCCCGCAGCGTGCCCCGCCGATGATTGAACGAGATGTTGCACTGGACCCACTCCACGTCGATGCCGAGCTCCTTCGCCTCTCTTTGGCACCAGGAGCGGGCGAAAAACCCTCTGGGGTCCTCCTTGCGCTCGATGTCGACGATGAACGCTCCCGCAAGAGGCGTGGCGGTGAAGATCATCCGTACACCTCCACCGCCGGGATGGGCACCACGTGTTTGCCTCCCCACTCGCGGATGTAGGACGTCTGCGCCATGATCTCGTCCTTCAGGTTCCACGGCAGGATGAGGAGATAGTCCGGGCGGCTCTGTGCGATCCGGTCGACGTCGAAGATGGGAATATGCGTGCCCGGCAGATACTTGCCGTGCTTGTAGGGATTACGATCGACGGTGTAGTCCAGGAAATCGGTCCGGATCCCGCAGTAGTTCAGCAGGGTATTCCCCTTGCCGGGCGCGCCGTAGCCAGCAACGCGCTTTCCCGATTCCTTGGCGGAGATGAGGAAGCTCAGGAGCTTGCGCTTGGTCTGCTTCACCCGCTCACCGAAGGCCTGGTAGTAGGCCAGCTGGGCGATCCCCAGCGCCTCCTCGCGCGCCAGCAGATCGGCGACGCTGCGCCCGACCGGTTTGGACAGGTCGTCCGCCGGCCGCGCGTAGACGCGCAGCGATCCACCGTGCGTAGGAATCTCCTCGACGTCGAAGACCACGAGCCCGTGGTGCTGCAGGATCAAAACCGCGGTGTGCAGCGAGAAATAGGAAAAGTGCTCGTGGTAGATGGTGTCGAACTGGTTCCCGTCGATCAGGCGTACCAAGTGGGGAAACTCCAGGGTGATCACCCCCCGGGGACCCAACAGGATCGCCATCCCCTTGACGAAGTCATTCACGTCCGGCACCTGGGCCAGGACGTTGTTCCCGATGATCAGGTCGGGGCGGCGCCCCTCGTCGCGCAGCCGCGTGGCGGACCGCTCTCCGAAGAACTCCACGAGCGTCGGGATTCCCTTTGCCACGGCGGCTTTCGCTACGTTGCCGGCCGGCTCGACGCCCAGGACCGCAACGCGGTGCGGCAGGAAGTGCTGGAGGAGGTATCCGTCGTTGCTCGCCAGCTCGACGACCAGACTGTGCTCGCCCAGCCCGAGCCGAGACGTGATCATCTCGACGTAGCTGCGGGCGTGCTCGATCCAGGACGTGGAGTAGGAGGAGAAGTAGGCATATTCAGTGAAGATCTCGTCTGCCGAGACGTACTCCTCCAGCTGCACGAGAAAGCACTCGGAGCAGACGCGTACGTGCAGCGGATAGAAGGCCTCGCTGCGATCGAGCTGATCGGCGCTGAGATAGCTCTCGCAGAGCGGCGACATTCCCAGGTCGACGAAGGAGTGATGCAGCTCGAGGCCACAGAACCGGCACGCAGGGGAAGGGATGTTCTTCATGGGAATACGTTTCGCGCGTGGAATGATGGGAATCCCCCCGGTCGCGGCGGCGGGGGCTCAGGGCGACCCGCTGGGGAGTCTCCTGCGGGGACCGGGCGCAGTCACCAGCCTAGGCGATGGCCATCCTCCTGGTCCACCGGAGCTCGTCGTCGAGGACACCTTTCTCGCGCAGCCTGGTCAGGTGGTTGATGCGCATCAGGCCCGAGCTGCGGAACGCGCCGTCCTGAAACCCCATGGCCGCCAGCCCGTCCCCCAGCTCGAGGATCGAGCGACCGAGATCGAGGGCCGGCTGGTGATCAGGCGCCAGGCGTTTGAACAGCTCGAAGTCCACCCGGTAGGAGCGTTTGTCGGGAGGAGCCTGCTGGTTGATCGAGACCGCGCTTCCCTCGATCCGGGCGGCGACGGCGTTGGCCAGATCCCTGATCTGGTAGTTCCACTCGTCGCATCCCACGTTGATCGCGAGGTACGAGGCGTCGGCACCCGCTGGTTCCCTGGCGATCGCCCACTCCACGGCGCGGGCCATGTCCCTTACGTTGATCAGTGGCCGCCATGGGCTGCCGTCGCTCAGCACGGTGATGGTCTGTCCGGCCACCGCGCAGGCGACGAAGTCGTTCAGGACCAGATCCAGCCGCAGCCGGGTGCTCATACCACAGGCGGTGGCGAACCGCAGGCTCGTCACCCGGAAGCCCGGTGCCGCCAGCTGGCGCAGGTCGTTCTCGGCCATGACCTTGGATTTCGCGTACGGCGTCAGCGGGTCGAGCGGAGAGCTTTCCGATCGCGGCTGGCGGTCAGCGAAGCCGTACATGCTGCAGCTCGACGCGAAGACGAAGGCTCCCACACCGGCGGCGCGAGCCAGCCTGGCGAGCTCCACCGTGGCGACGTGATTGATGTCGTAGGTGACCTTCTCGTAGACGTTCCCCATGGGATCATTCGAGATCGCCGCGAGATGGACCACGACGTCCGTTCCCTTCAGGAGCGAGCCGTCGCAGTCCCGCACGTCGCCGAAGAACTGCCGGTCCAGCAGGCACTCGGGCAGGGTGTCCGTACCGGTCAGGCAGGAACCGAAGAATCCCGCGTCGAATCCGTCGATCTCGGCGTCGGGGAACGTCCTGCGCAGGTGCTCCACGACGACCGGACCGACGTAGCCCATGTTTCCGGTCACGAGGATCTTCATGACCTCATCCGTTTCGCTTGGATCCCCGACCCGCATCGGCGCCCCGGCGGATCGCAGCTGCTTGGTCGTTGCCGCGGGCGGTGAGGCCGTCTGGCACCCCTGTGGTCGCGGACGCGATGCCCGGGACCGCACGGTCCCCTTCGCGCTCCGGCGGGCGCCGGCCCTGCTTCCAGACCATCCACGGCGTCTCCCCTTGCTCGAACATGTTGTCGAGCTGCATCTTGTCCTTGAACGTGTCCGCGCACGCCCAGAAGCCCGGGTACTCGTAGGTCACCAGCTGCTGCTGTCCAATGAGACGATGGAACGGCTGGACGACCAGGTCATCGCCGGGCTTGATGGAGTCGAAGATCTCCCGCTTGAGCACGAAGTATCCGCAGTTGATGTGGGTCGCGGCGCTCACGGGCTCGAGGCCGGTCACCAGGCCCTGGGCGCCCCACCGCACCACGTGGAAGCTCGCGGTGGGACGCACCGAGACGAAGCAAGCCACCTTGTCCTGCCGGCGAGCGAACTCGAGATAGCCATCCAGCGGCAGGTCGGTGAGACCGTCGCTGTAGTTGGCGAGAAACACTTCCTCGCCGTCGAGGTACTTGCGGACCTGGCACAGTCTCTCGCCGATGTTGCTGTTGAGCCCCGTGTCGACGAAGGTGATCCTCCAATCATGGATGTCCCGGTTGTGCAGCTCGAGGTCCGTGCCCCCGTCCTTCATGACGAAATCGTTCGAGAGGGCCTCGTTGTACTGGAGGAAGAACTCCTTGATGGCGTCACCACGGTATCCCAGGCACAGGATGAAATCCTTGTGGCCGTAGTGGGCGTAGTACTTCATCACGTGCCACAGGAGAGGCTGCTCGCCGATCCGGACCATCGGCTTCGGGACGTGCTGTGAGTAGTCACGCAGCCTCAGTCCCAGCCCTCCACAGAAAAGCACGACTTTCATGCGCGCTTCACCTCACGCAGGCGGGCCTCAGCCCCGCCGGCGGTCGACCGGTTGCACAGGACGCCCCTCCAGGACGGCCTCGACTCCATCCTCCAGTCCGCGGCGGTACACCTCGAGCGCCCCGCGGACCGCGTGGATCGTGCGAGCGATGTCGGCGTCGGAATGGGAGTAGCTCACCACGAACGACGGCCCGAGCACGCCGCGCTTGATCAACTCCTGCATGAACAGCGTGCGGAACAGCTGCGAACGGTTCCGGCCCGCGTCGCGGGTGACGTACACCAGATTGCAGGGCCGTCCAATGACCTGGAAGTAGTCGGAGATCCCCAGCTCCCGTGCAGCTTCGTCGCAGCCGCGCTTGAGCTGTGCGCCTTGCCGGTGGAGGACCTCGATGACGGGCTCCCGCTCGTAGACCTCGATGGTGGCGATTGCAGCGGCCAAGGCATGGCTCTCGGCGCCATGGGTGGTGGACAGCAGGAACACGCGGTCACGATCCTGGGACCAACCGCCGAGCTGCATGACCTCGCGCTTGCCCACCAGGGCCGAAACCGAGAAGCCGTTGGCGATGGCCTTGCCGAAACCCGCGAGATCGGGCTCCACGCCGTAGAGCGCCTGGGCGCCGCCGACATGCCAGCGGAAGCCGCTGATCATTTCGTCGAGTATGAAGAGCGCGCCCTGCTGGTGGGTGAGCGCGAGGGCCTCCTGGAGGAAGCCGTCGCGCGGAGGCTCCTCCCGCTCGGCCTCGAGCAGGACGCAGGCGACCTGCCCGGGATGCCGCTCGAACACGGCGCGCAGGCTGTCGATGTCGTTGAATCGGAACGTCGCGACCAGGCTCTGGTAGGCCGCCGGGATCCCCGCCGACATCTGCCAGGAGCCGATGAACCAATCGTTGTACGAGAAGAAGGGGTGATCGGCGCAGTAGGCGATGATGTCGCGACCCGTGTGCGCGCGGGCCAACTTCGTCGCGGCCGTGATGACCGTGGACCCGTCCTTGGCGAACTTCACCTGTTCGCCGGCTTTGATGACGCCCAGCACCTTCTCCGCGCACTCGACCTCGATGGGAGCGGGCCGCGTGAAGTTGCTCCCGAGCTCCATCTGCCGCGCCGCCGCCTGGACGACGGGCTGGAAGGCGTGGCCGAGCGTCACCGCCCGCAGGCCCATGCCGTACTCGATGTACTCGTTGCCATCGACGTCCCACACGTGGCAGCCCTTGCCGCGGGCGATGAAACCGGGAGCTGCTTCGGGGTACTGGTCATCCCCCTTGGCGTACGTATGGCATCCGCCGGGGATGAGCTCGTGGGCCCGGCGTCTCAGAGTGCGGGCGGCGTCGACGGTGGGTGGCGACGGAAGCCTCGTCATGATCGACCTGGGCGGCGGGGGCCGCTGCAAAGAGCAGCAAGAGGCATGCCCCGGGTTCGCGCGTACCCCGGGTTTGCGCATGAGCCGACCGTACAGTCTACACCCTGGATCGGCTCCCATCCACCCCCGCCGGCGCCGCCCCCCAACGCGCCCGATTCGGGAGTAGGAGTCAGCGGCGGGACTCAGCAGCGGGGCCCGGCAGCGGGACCCGGCAGTGCCTTGCCTGCCGGGTTGGGCAGCGCAGCCTGGACCGATCCGGGGGCATCGGCCCACAATCACGGTGTCGGTGCGGCGGCCCCACCCTGACCCGCACGACGGAGGGTCCCTGTCCGTGAGGCGATCGACACGTCCGGCCCTCTGGCTCATCCTGATGGTCGCGGCGCTCTGCGTGCAGACGTTCGCGCCTACCCCGCAGCACAGTCTTCTCTGGACTGCCCTGGAGGATGCGGCACACGTTCCGCTCTTCGGGGTCGTGGGGTTCCTGGTCCTGCGCGCGTCGTCCGCGTCGACGCGCTGGCGCGGTGGATCGCGGGCGAGACAGTACGTTCTGGCCCTGGTGGTGACCGCCGGCATCGGGGCCCTCACCGAGCTGATCCAGGCCTTCGTCGGTCGCGACGCCGACGTCCTAGATCTGGCGAGGGATGTCCTGGGTGGCGCAGCCGCCCTGCTGGTCGCGCTGTGCTTTGACAGCAAGCTCCGCCTTGCTTTGGGCAGCAAACAGCGCCTGCGCGCGCCCCTTCTGCTCGTGGCGGTCACGCTCCTGAGTCTGGCACTGCGTCCGGCGGCAACCGTCGTCCACAGCTATCTGGCGAGGAACGCGGCGTTTCCCCGGCTCTGCGATTTCGGGAGCGCTTGGGGGCAGACGTTTATCGTGGCGCGCGACGCCGCGATCCAGGTGACCGATCCACCCAGCGGCTGGGCGCAACGCCCTCGTGCGAGGGTCGCCTGCGTCACTTTCTCGTCCACGGGAACCCCGGCATTCGTGCTGCGGGAGCCGTATCCCGACTGGACGGGGTACGACACCTTGGTGTTCGAGGTGTTCTCCGCGTCGCCGGAGACGATGGAAATCGTCCTGCGGATCGACGACGTCCACCACAACAACGCGTTCTCGGATCGCTTCAACCGAGCGCTGGCCATCCACCCCGCGGCCAATCGAATCGCAATCCGTTTGCGCGAGATCGAGGAGGCACCCCGGGGACGAGCGATGGATCTGACCCGCATCCGCACCGTGACTCTGTTTGTCGCGGAGCCGTCGAGGTCCTTTGCGCTGTACCTGGACGCAGTTCGTCTGGAGAGGGATTGACCCCGGTGCCCCCCTGCCTCGGATCCGTCAACCGGGGGTTGCGGTCACGCCCGCGGCCCTACCGCTGCCGGCGATCGCCACGAGCGCGGCGGCATAGCATCCGCCCGCGATCAGCAGGACGGCGGCGAACCCCAAGGCCATTCCCAAGATCATCGCTGCGACCGACCCGATCACGGTGAAAAAGCCATTCACCGCCCACGCCCAAGGCACGAGCGGAGTGGCCTCATTCACCACGATGCGTAACCCGGTCGGGAAGGGAATGCCCAGCAGGAATCCCAAGGGAGCGACCAGCGCGACCGCCACTGCAACCCGCCACCCAAGCGCGAGGCCCAGCGTGAGGGAGAGGATCGGCGGCATCAGCAGCAACACCATTCCAATGGCCGCGAGGAGCGCCATCAAGACCCATGGCAGCACCCGCCGCGGCGTTGCGCGAAAACGATTCGCCGCATAGGACCCTCCGCCGGTGAAGAGGAGCAGGCTGCCCAGGACCACGGCATAGGTGTAGATCGGTTGTCCCAGGAACAAGGTGAAGCGTTGAAGCAGCACGATCTCGATCAAAATGAAGCCCAGGCCCAATGCAGCGAAATAGACCAGGAACGTCCAACGCCTGGGCACGCGCAGCCGCTTGCGGTCAAAGCTCGCCAACGGCAGCAGGATCAGCACGGCGGCGACCCCGGCGGCTTGGACCAGCAGCATCAGCAGCGTGATCTCCGCCACCGGGCGCAACTCCAGATCGCCCTTGGTACCCCCGGTCAGGACTGCGCGGAATTGGTACGGCCTCAGGCTCGTCCACCGGACGTTCTGATTGAAGAACGGGCGGTTGTCGGTGGCCGGGGTGAGCAGCTGGCTCGACGACGCGTAGATTTCCCGTAGGTCCAAAGCGTTCGCAAGCCTGGCCAATTGTGTCTCGAACGGATTCTCGGGTGAGCTGGTCGGCGAGTAGAAGATCTCCGGCGGCCCGCTCTCGCTTCCCACATACGGGCGACCCACCCCGAGGCGCTCCGAAGCCATCTCGATATCTGCGGGGGTCAGCGGCGACTTCTTGAAGATCAAGCCCGTGAGGAACTGACGATGACCAAAAGGGAGCAGTGGCCCCCGAAACGCCAAGAGGTGACCGGCGGGGCTCCCCAGGCCGCGCCGCTCGAACACTTCGCGCACCGTGGCGAACAGCTTCGGGATCTGATGCTGCGGGCGAGTCACCAGCAGAACGCCGTCCGGGGTCAGGTGGTCGATGTAGTCCTCGAACGCGTCCCGCGTCAGCACGTACGTCTCACTCAGGCTGAGCGCGCCCGAGGCAAGCGCGGCGGTGCTCATGGTCTGGATCGAGATGATGGCATCGTACTTGTCCTTCGAACGCCTGACGAAGCTGCGCCCGTCTTCCGTGACCAGGTGCACCTCCGGTTGCTCGAAGAGGCCGCCCCACGCGCGGCGCATGCGTTTGGTCACGATGTCGTTGATGATCGGGTTGATCTCGACGGCCGTGATGGAGGACGCACCGAAGTAGAGGCCCTCCAGCACTTCCCGCCCGGCCCCGGAGCCGATGATCAAGACGCTGGGATGCTCCTTCCCGAGGTAGGCCAGGCCGGACGGTCGATACTCGGGAGCGTGGGCGAGGTAGTTGCGCACGCCGATGCTGAGGTCCGCGACGGCCGTCCCGGAGGCGCCAGCGTCGACGATGATGGCGAACCCAGGATCGGGCCGGCCTTGGTCCGGCATCGCCGGGGTTTCGTAGAGATCGACCCTGGACAGAGCATTCCAGGCCGTGTAGATGGGAGACCGTCCCGGGGGTTGGAGCGGATGCAGCTTGCTCGGCGTGACGGTGATGGGGAGCGCCCGTTCCGCCATCGACGCGAAAACGAGGGTCGCGACGCCGATGACGGCACTGAGGATCGCCAGCCCGCGAGCCCGCGACATGCCGAACACGGCTGCCGCCAAAAGGCCGAGCGTCGCCGAGAACACCACCGACCCGGGTCCTCCCAATGCGGGCATCACGAAGGCGATGGCCGCGCAGCCGAGCCCCGCGCCGATGAGGTCGGCGGCATAGAGGCGGTTCACCTCGAGCGAGCCGCGAGTGAGCAAGAGCGCGATGGCCAGCCCGGAACAGAAGAACGGGGCGGCGAGGACCGCATAGTACAGCAGCGTATAGACAACTTGCTTGCGATCCTGGAGCAAGTCGAAGGGGTCGAACGGTATCCGCTGCATCACCCAGAAGCTCGCGATGGTCACCAGACCGAATGCGAGCGAGAGCCCTGCGAGGGCCTTGTCTTTAGGCACCCGTTCGCGCAAGCCGGTCCACAGGGAGAGCACAACCCCCGCGGTGCCGAACCCGAGCAGGGCCGTGGAAATCACCAGGAAACCGAAGTGATACCAGTTCGCCACCGAGAGCACTCGCGTCAGCGACAGCTCCAGCAGCAGCGTCGCCATCGAGATGATCCCCATCCCGGCATAGTGGTGGCGGCCGATCCGACTTCCGTCGTCATTCACACGGCTGTGCATTGAGGTCCTCTCCGTTGCCCGATGGCACGGGGCTGCGGCGACTCCAAGGCTCGTGACGACAGGATCTGGCCGGTTGCGATCGCGAAGAGCGTGGCGACCTGCGGGAGCGGCGGTGCGGACCGGTTTGCTCGTCTTGGCCTTGCCGCCGATCGTTCGTCAACGGGTACAGGGCCGGCGGGCGAGCGCGCCCCGGTGGCCTGCGCCCTTGAGTATCGGGCTCGGGCGCCGTCCCTGCAACCATGGCGTCGTGCGACCCATTGACGGCAGGCAGCTCGTCCAGACCGGTGGTTTGCTGGCGAGGCGGGCCGCGCTGGATCGGGTCCGTCCCCCCGCCCGGAAGTGCCACGGTCGTCCCACCATCGCCGGCAACCCCTTGGAGCATCGAGGAATCCGTCGACGCGCGCCAGGGCGGAGCGCCGCGCCCCCGCATCAGGGGGCAGACGCGTCATCCCGCGACGGTATATGGTGGCCAAGGCAGGGTCGCCGGTCCCGATCCACACCCGCCCTCGTGATCTCGATCGGGGAGGACCACGGTCATGCAAGACAAGCCCACGATCGAAGAGCAAACGGCGTTCTACGACCGGTGGAACGTCGAGCATCGCGCAGGCGCCTTCGAGGAGATTCCCGACGGGATTCGAGACCGCGGCGTGCGGGTGCTCGACATCCTGCGAACCCTGGATCTCCACGCACCGCGCATTCTGGAAGTGGGATGTGGCACGGGCTGGCTGACGGAGAAGCTCGGCGCATTCGGCAAGGTCACCGCGATCGATCTCTCTCCCTCCGCCATTGCCGTGGCGCGCACCCGGAACATCGACGCAGAGCTCATCGCCGGCGACTTCTACCAGCACGGCTTCGCCGCGTCCTCATTCGACATCGTGGTCTGCGTGGAGACGCTCTTCTACGTGGAGGATCAACCCCGTTTCGTCGAGCGGGTCGCTTCTTTGATGAAGCCGGGGGCCCATCTCATCCTCACGACGGTCAACAAGTTCGTCTACGAACGCAGCCGCGACGTTCGACCGGTCGAGCCCGGCCAGGTCCGCAATTGGCTCTCGCGGCGGGACCTCAGACGGCTGCTCGCGCGGCGCTTCGAGCTTCTCTCCATGACCACGGTCGCCCCCACGGGGGACCTGGGCATTCTGCGTCTCGTGAACTCCTACAAGATCAATGCAGTCCTCTTGCGCCTCTTCTCGGCGGAGAACCTCCGCAGCGCGAAGGAGAGGATCGGCCTGGGGGGCGGCGTGGTCGTCGTCGCCCGCAAGCCGGTGTAGTGCCACCGCAGGCGCGGCCCCGCTCGGGACACCCAGACACCATGAGGATCCTCCACGTCCGTGCCTCCGACTTCTACGGCGGTCCCGAGAGGCAATTGCACCTCCATGCGCGGGAGGCGCTCGGCTCGCCATTCGAGGTGACCATTGCCTCGTTCACCGAAGGCGGGCGCAGGCCAGAGTTCCTCGACCGGATCGCAGAGGCGGGGATCGCGACCCACGTCTTCGTGGTGCGATCCGCATACGACCCGCAGGCGGCCCGGCAGCTCCACCGCTACCTGCGCGAGAGGGAGGTGGACATTCTCTGCACGCACGACTATCGCACGACGGTGCTGGGCTACAGGGCGGTCCGGCACACCTCCGCTCGCTGGCTGGCCTTCTCCAGGGGCTACACCCAGACGAACCTCAAGGTCCATCTGTTCCAGGGCATCGACCGGGCGTTGATCCGTCTCGCCGATCACATCATCGCCGTCTCCTTGGCCCAGAAAAAGCGGCTCCGCAGGCTGCTCATCAGCGGCGACAAGATCACCGTGGTGCAGAACGCGATCGATGCGGACCGCCTGGCGGAGATTGCGGCCATCGATCTGCGCGAGCGTTTCGGTTACGCGCCGGATGCTGTGGTGTGCGTTACCGCTGGACGCTTCAGCCGCGAAAAGGGACAGGAGGGTCTGGTCCGAGCCGCCGCGACGGCCTCACAGCGGGATCCGCGCTTGCGCTTCGTGCTGTTCGGTGACGGGCCCGATCTGGAGAAGGTGCGGGCGTCCATCCAGCGGCTCGGACTCCAGCGCAAGATCCTCTGCCCTGGATTCGAGCGGAATATCCTGGGGTGCGTCAAGGGCGCTGACATCCTCATCAACCCTTCTCTCTCCGAGGGTCTCCCGAACATCGTCCTCGAGGCGATGGCGCTGGACGTCCCCGTGGTTGCCACCGCTGTCGGCGGCGTGCCGGAGATCATCGAGCATGGGAGCACCGGGCGCCTGGTCCCTGCGGGGAGGGAGGCGGCACTGGTTGACGCCATCGTGGACGCGGCGTCCGACACGGCCCGCAGTCGTGCGATGGCTCTGGCCGCGAAGCGGTTCGTAAAGACCGAGTGCACCTTTGCGGGACAGTTCGAGCGCCTGGCAGCGGTCTATCGGCGATGGGGCCGGCAGTAGCGCGACATTGCTTTGCCGCCGCCATGGCAGAGCGTGCGTCCGTCCGGAAGTCACGCTGGCGTGTACGCATCCCGTTGTGGCGAGTCGTGCTGCGCGATTTCCGGCGCTTCCCTCGCCACCGTGCAGCTCGTCCAGCCTCCTCTGGCCGGCCGCGGGCGCCGTGCTATCCTTGAAGGAGATCATCACGCGAAGAGGCTCGTCACGCGCCAGCATGTTCGCCGGGCGCTCCACCTGAGAACCAAGAAAGAGCCATGGGACAACTGCTTCGGCTCGGCCTGATGGCCTGTTGCGCGCTGAGCGTGGTGCCGACAGCACCGCACATCGCACGCGCGGCCGACTGGCTGGACGGAAATTGGTCCAACCGGATCGAGCTGCGGGCGAAGCCTGAGCTAATCGCGGGAGTGGGAACCTTCACGGACATCACGCTGCTGCTGACGCTGAGCTCCGACAGCTTGTCGACGGTGTTCGACCGGGCCAAAGGGGACGGATCGGACCTGCTGTTCACGGCCGGCGACGGCACGTCGCTGCTGGATCACGAGATCGTGTCCTACGATCCGGTGGGACGAGCGGCCGAGATCTGGTTCCGGGCCGCCGCGCTCTCGACCACCGCCAACGTGTTCTACATGTATTACGGCAACCCGGACACGACCGTCTCCGTTGCGCCCGGGGGCGCGTGGCCCGCCGACCACCTGGCCGTCTACCACTTCGAGCAGGATCCCTCCTTCGGGTTCCTTCCGGACTCGGGTCCCGCCAGCAACTTCGCGCAGGTGGGCCCCGGCAGCAGCTGGACCAGCTCGGATCGGGTGATCGGACAGGTCGGCCGGGCGTGGCGCTTCGACAACCTGACCGACTGGCTCTACTGCAATAGCATCAGCTCGCCGGACAGCAGCTTTACGATCAGCGCCTGGTACTCCAATGTGGCCTCCTCCCAAGGGGGAACTTCAGCCTTCGAGTCCTCGACCGGCGGCTGGGGTGTGGCGTGGCGTCGCACCGTGGGGTCTCCGCACGCGACGCTCGAGACCTCGCGGGGGTACTATACGTGGATGCCGGCAATCGCGGACACGTTGTTTCATCAGTACGTCTGGACGCTGGATGCCGCCGCGGACACGGCTCACTTCTTCCTGGATGGGATCGAGCAGCAGGTTCACGGGTACTACGCACCGAACCCTCCGTACCACGTCTATGTCGGGGAGTCGATCCAGGGCCGCGTCGGGATCGCCGGCCCGGCTTTCTACAACTCGCTAAACCTGTCGGACGGAGTCGTTGACGAGTACCGGATCGTCGAGGGCGTGCGCGATGCGGATCGCATCCTCACTGAGTATCGCAACGGAGCCGACCCGAAAGCGTTTTTCACCTACCGGGTGCAGGAGAACGGCACCTCGACGGCGGTCGGGCCCCCCGGCGACGGTGGGCGTCCTGCGGTTGGCCGCATCACCATCTGGCCAAACCCGAGCCGTGGCTGGGCCGAGCTGGGTGTGGAGATGGACAGCCCCACGATCAGGGTCGCCGTATACGACGTCGCGGGGCGTCTGGTCCGCGTCCTTCGTCCTGCGTCCCGGGCAGACAGGCTGCTTCGGCTCCAATGGGACGGGCGCGACGAGCGCGGCACGACGGTCGGGAATGGTACGTATTACGTCCGCGCCACGGGGGACCGCGCCAGCCTGCAGACCAAAGTTCTGCTGATGCGTTGAAGGGGTCGCGTCTGCGGCGGGACGGCGCAGCGCCAGGGTTGCGCCGCCCCGAGGATCGGCGCGATCGTCGAGACCCGCTACCCTCTGCACCCCGGGGGTCCCCCATCGTGACGGACCGCAGCGAACCGATTTTGTCCGTCCTCGTGCCGACCTACAACTACTCTGCCTACATCGGCGCGGCCGTCTCCTCGGTCCTCGATCAGGCCGTCGCGGGCGTGGAGATCGTGATCGCGGACGACGGCTCGACCGACGACACCCAGGAAGTGCTGCGCCCGCTCATCGAGGCCGGAGCGGTCCGGTACGTGTGTCAGCCCAATCGCGGTCCGTCCGCCGCGCGGAATCTGGCGATGGCCAGCGCGCGCGGGCGTCTGCTGATGCTCCTCGATGCCGACGATGTCCTGATGCCTGGGTGCCTCGCCACCACGCTCGCATTCCTCGAGCGGCATCCGGAGGCGGGCCTTTTCTTCACCAATTACGACATCTTCGACGAGACAGGCGTGCTGGTCGCCTCGGGCGTCGATAGCTGGAGCGTCTTCCGGAGCATCCCGCACCGGCAGGTGGAGCCGGAAGGATGGCTTTTCTCCGAGTCGCTCACTCCCCATATCATCCGTCACGGCGCCTTCATGCACACCAGCGGCCTGACCCTTCGCCGCGAAGTGGCAGAGCGAGCCGGGCCGTTTCGCGAGGGCTATTGCTACGCTGAAGACGATGAGTTCTACGCCCGGGCTGCCTACCTCTGCACCGCGGGCTACGTGGACCGTGTCCTCTCGCGCAAGCGCAACCACCCGCGCAGCCTCATCCACGACGCCGCGAACCGGCTCCGCAATTCGCGGCACCTGCTGGAGCTGACTGAAATCCAGCTCGCCGAGTACCGCGACGATCCTACGCTAGTGCGACTGTTGCGCAAGAAGGTCAAACGGTGCGCCGAGAGCTATTGCTGGGGGCTGGTCGAGGCGCGGCGCCTGTCCGAGGCCCGCTCCTGCCTGCGGCAAAGCCTTGCCCGCTCCCCGTTCCAGGGGGCCCTGTACGGGCTGATGCTCAAGGTCATTCTACTGGAGATGGCAGGGAGCCGGAAGCCCTGACGGCTGTGGCTCAGCGGATGAGGGCGACCTTCGTGATGGCGACGCCGTCCTTGCTGAAGGCGCGGATGAAGTATGTGCCGTTGCCCAGGGACCGACCCTCTTCGTCCCGGCCGTCCCAGTTCAGGCGGAATGGACTCTCGGGCAGCGCTCCCGAACGCAGCAGTCGGATCTTGTGGCCGGCGATGTCGTACACGGCGATCTCGACGTCGGCCGGGCCCGCAACGATCGTGATCTCGGTCATCCCACGCAGTGGATTGGGGAAGGCGTTCAACTTGAGCAGCGACGGGGTCAATGGATCGGCGCCCAGGGCCCACGTATCCTGCCGATACGTGAAGAAGTTCGCGGGGTCCTTCTGGTTGCGATACTCCGTCTTGATCCACGCGGGGCTGCGGATCCCCTGGTAGATGTGGTACTCGTCGGTGATTCCCTCCATCATGTCGAGCGGATCGTTCTCGAAGACCGGGCCGGCGATCCCCACGTTTCCATGGATCCCCCCTCCGGTATAGACCTTGTACGGCGGGTTGGGAGCATAGTTCACGTTTTGACCCTGCTCGATCCCATCGAAGTAGAAGCGTGCGCTGTCACGGACGGCGTCCAGGGTCCACACGTAGTGATGGATCAGCGTGTCCGGCAGCGCGGGGTCCCACCGGATGAACCCGTTCCCAGTGACGATATCCGGGTATTGCTGCTCGCCATTGCGTTTGGCCGAGACGTGCCCGAAGTCGGCGTCGAACGCGAAATTCGCATCCACGTTCCGGTTGAAGCAGGCGAACCAGGCGCTGATGGTGTAGCTCCCCGCCGTCGAGCTGATGCGGCTGCCGTCGATGAAGCTCGTCTGTCCGTTGAACCTCCAACCCTGTCCGATCTGCCCGGCAGCCACGTCCGCGCTCGTCCAGTTCCCCGGGGAGCCGGTTGTCCCGAAGTTGTTGTGGGGACCGAAGTCCTTGAGGACTCCCTGGCCGGGATCCTCGGAGAAGTGGTAGACGGCGAGCTGTTGGTTCGTCCAGGCTTCCCCAGGTGTCCGAACGATCGTGGTGTCGGGGTTTCCGAAGTACAGGTAGAAACGATTGTAGGAGCCGGAGAAGAACGGGGCCCTGAACCAGATCTCCGCACCCTTGGACACTCGATCATAGGATACGATCTCGTGACCCAGCACCGTGATGCCGTCGCCGGACGTCACGGTGAGATCCGATCCGTCGGCCTTGGCGTTGGCGAAGACGCTCGCGTGGTCGGTGCCGTTCAGCTTCAGCAGGAGCGCGAAGTCGACGAAGATCTCGCTGCCATCGATCAGCGCGGGTTTCGCCGTGATCTCGAGGCGCTGGTGCCAATGGACGTTCAACCATGGCACCGCCGCGCGGCCCACCGACGAGAAGCCGCAGAGCGTGGCGAGGAACACGAGGAATCGAAACGGGCGTGCCATACGGGGGCCTCCGGTCCCTGGACGGGACCTCTGCGCAAGATCGATGCGTCTGGGATGCATGATCCATGCTACACGATCCAGCGATCCCTGCGCAAGCGAGGTGACGGCTGACGATGACGACGCTATGCGAGCTCCTCCTAGCGCTATCGCTCCTCTGGCTGGCGTATACCTACCTCGGATACCCCGCGCTTCTTTTCCTCTTCGCGCGACGATCGGCTGGCGTTCGACCCGGCGCCGCAGCGTACGAGCCGCTGGTCACCGTCATCACGGTCGCCCACAACGAGGAGCGGGTCATCGCGGAGAGCATCTCGAACAAGCTCGACTCGGACTATCCGCCCGACAGGCTGGACATGATCGTCATCTCCGACGAGTCCGTCGATGCGACCGACCACATCGTGCGCGAGCTCGTCGTTGCGTCCGCCGGACGCCTGCGTTTCATCCGGCAGGAGCCGCGCCAGGGCAAGACCGCCGGCCTGAATCTCGCCGTCGAGCAGGCCCGCGGGGAGATCCTCGTGTTTGCCGACGCCAACTCCCTCTACGAAAAGCCGGCGATCGGTCACATCGTCAGCAACTTCGCCGACCAGGCGATCGGCTACGTCACCGGAAAGATGATCTACACCAACCCCGACGGCTCGGTGACCGGAGAGGGGTGCACCGCGTACATGCGGTACGAGAATCTGCTGCGGGCTTGGGAGACGCGGTTCGGATCTGTGGTCGGAGTCGACGGGGGCATCGATGCGGTTCGGAAGTCCCTCTATCAGCCCATGCGCGCGGATCAGCTTCCAGACTTCGTGCTTCCACTGCGCGTCGTGGAGCAGGGGTACCGGGTGGTCTACGAGCCCAGAGCCGTGCTTCGAGAGCCGGCTCTCGGATCGCCCAGCCAGGAGTACCGCATGAGAGTGAGGGTGGCGCTGCGCGCGATCTGGGCGCTCTACGACCTCCGGCACCTGCTTAGCCCCTGGCGGGACGCCCGGTTCAGCTGGCAGCTGCTCTCGCACAAGGTCCTGCGCTACAGCGCCTTCGTACCGCAGATGGTTGCTCTCGTGACGAATGCCTTGCTGTTGTCCGCTGGGCCGGGCTTCCGTTTGCTCTTCCTTGGCCAGGTGACGTTCTACCTGTTGGCTGCGCTCGGGTACGTGATGAGCAAGCTGAACGCCAGCTTCCCGCTGGCCACGGGCCCGTACTATCTGCTGCTCTTGAACCTCTCCTGCGCACACGCAACCGTGAGATTCCTGCGTGGACAGAAGCAAGTCCTGTGGCAACCGCGCGTGGGCTAGCTCGGCCTGCGGCCGACGCCCCGCTCAGCGCACCACGTTCTTGGTCATCCATCGGAAAAGAATGAGCAGAGACAGAAGGATCTTGTTGTTCTTCTGCTGGCCGCTGCAGTGCAGGTCGAAAAGGCGCGCGATCTCGCGACGATCGAACAGGCCCAGACGCTCGATGGCCGGATCGGTGAGGATGCCCTCCGCATACTCCCTTAGATCGTTGCGAAGCCAAGCGGCCATGGGGGATTCGAAGCCTTGCTTGCGGTGAGTCACGATCTCGCTCGGTAGCCACCGCTGGGCGATGCGCCGCAGGAGCCACTTCGTCGATCGCAGCCGCACCTTGTATTCGGGCGGCATCTTCGCCGCGAGCTCAGCAAGCTCATGATCGATCAGGGGCACGCGCAGCTCCAAGGAGTGCCACATGCTCATCCGATCGGAGAGCGCCAGGATGTCGTCCGGGAGATAGGTCATGAGATCGGTGTAGAAGGCTCGATCGAGCAGGTCCTCCGAGCCGCATGCATTGAAGGGCTGCGTGATCACCGCCGAGGTGGCCTCGAAGTCGATCTGCTCGAGCAGCGGGCGGCGATAGAGGCGCCTGCGTCCGGCGACATCGAGGGAGGAGACGTAACCGAGATAGCGCTGATCCGGGGGAAGGGCCGCGAACCGCGCGAAACGCTTGACGTGGTCGATACGGTCGCTCCCCCCGGAAGGCTCGGGGAAGCGGTCGACGAGGACTTCGGCGATTCCCCGGCGCACAAAGCGAGGCAGGACGCCGTACGGCTTGCTCAACAGCAGTCCGCGATAACGATGGTAGCCACCGAACAGCTCGTCGCCGCCCAGGCCCGACAACGCAACCTTGACCTTCTGACGCGTGAGCTGGGAGATGTAGTAGCTGGGAATGATGGAGTCGTCGGCGAAGGGCTCGTCGAAGGCAGTCAGGATCTCGTCGAGGATGTCCTCGAAGTGGGGCTCCACGGTGAATTCGTTGTAGGCCGCATGGTAGCGACTGCCCAGAAGCCTGGCGTAGGGGCGCTCGTCGCGCAGTCCCAGGCCGTTACCGGCGAAGCCCATGGTGAAGGTCTCGACGGGTGTTCCAAGCGCCTTCGACATCATCGCGACCACGAGGCTGCTGTCGATTCCTCCCGAGAGGAAAGCGCCCAGCGGGACGTCGCTGACGAGATGGGACTTCACGGCGTCGAACAGCTTGTCCTCGATCCTGGACTCCCATTCCTCGGCGGAAGCTCCGGTGTCCCGGCTGGTGAGATCGATGTCCCAGTAGCGCTCTTGGACGCAGCGACCGTCCTTGAAGCTCAACCGGCTGCCCGCCGGCAACTTCGACACGGACTTGTAGATGGTGTAGGGGGCGGGGATGTAGGTGAGAGTGAGATACGCGTCGACCGCCTGCCAGTTGATGTCGGTGGGGACGAGGCCGGACTGGAGGATCGCCTTGATCTCGGAGCCAAAGAGCAGGGTGCCCTCGTGGTACGAGTAGAAGAGCGGCTTGATCCCGAGCCGGTCCCGTGCCAGCAGCAGGCTGCGCTCTCGCCGGTCCCACAGGGCAAAGGCGAACATCCCGCGCAGGTGATGGACCAGCTCCTTTCCGTGCTCCTCGTAGAGGTGGACGATCACCTCCGTATCGCTCTGCGTCCGGAGCACGTGCCCTTTGGCCTGAAGGTCGGCGCGCAGCGCGCGGTAGTTGTAGATCTCGCCGTTGAAGATGACCCAGATCGAGCCGTCCTCATTGGAGATGGGCTGGTGGCCCCCCTCCAGATCGAGGATACTCAGGCGCCTCATGGCCAGCCCGACGCCGGGCTCGACCAACTGGCCCTCGTCATCGGGCCCGCGGTGGATGAGCGAGCTGTTCATGCGCGCCAAATCGGCGGCCGAAAGGCGAGCGCGTTCACCGGCAAAGCCACAGATCCCGCACATCGCAATTCCCCACGCTGCAGGAGCAGGTCCACGTTGCGGCGTTCACTTCGCGCGAGCCGGGCCCTGATCCACGACGCGCGAGCCGGAGGCTGCGGGCGCCCTGCTCGGCAACCGGGTAGACCGAACCATCGCAGGCCAATCTCCGGGGTTGCTGCCCCCTTGCGGGAGCGCCCGCGGAGTCTAGCATGGCACGACTCGTGCGTCGCGCTGAGGATGCCGGGCCCCGCGTGCCCGCCCGGGCCGGGACGCACGACCGAGCGCGCGCGTCCCCAGGGGATCGCACGATCCGGGCCATCGATTGCTGCGGGATCCGGTGTTCCGCTATATTCGCCCCGCCTGCAGGCGCCCGCGAGAGCGGATCGCCGAGAGGAGAAGAGAGCCATGCCCACCGCGCGAGTCAGAACCGCCGCCTGGGTCGTCGGTGCGACGCTTGTGGGCTGCGCCGCCTTGGGCAGCGCAGTCTCGGCGGCATCATGGCTGGACAATCACTGGGCGCACCGCATGCCGTTCACGGCGAAGGCCGACTCCATCGAAGGAAGCACACCGCTCGTCCGGTTCCCACTCCTGGTCCGGCTGGATGGCAGTGCCCACCCCGCGGTGTTCGCGCAGGCCAAGACCGACGGAAGCGATCTTCGGTTCACCAGCGGGGATGGAGTCACGCTCTGGGATGCCGAGATTGTGAGCTACGACGCGGGCAGCCAGCAGGCGGAGATCTGGGTCCGGGCCGAGACCCTCTCGAAGTCGTCGAACCAGTTCTACCTCTACTACGGCAACCCCCTGGCTGTCTCCGCCTCGACCTCCGACACGTGGGTCGACTACGCGGTCGTCTATCACTTCGACCAGGACCCCGGCGTGGGGACCCTCCTCGATTCCAGCCCGCATCAGGCGCATGCGCACGCAGCGGCACGTCCCGGTGGCGCCTGGGTTTCGAACGATCTGGTGGCGGCCAAGATCGGGAGTGGATGGCACTACGGAGCCAACAAGAACGTCAACACCAGCGCCATCAGAGTCGCACAAACCACGTGGACGCTCGGAGTGTGGCTCAAGCACGAGAATCACAGCACCGACTTCGTTCTGCAAACCGATCCATGCTACTTCCAGCTGGCGTCCCAGGCGAGCGACATGTCCTGGGACGCGCAGTACAACAGCTCTGCCTGCGGAGGCATGGTCGACTATCGTTGGGGTCGCGGGTTGATCGTCCTGAACGAATGGCATCATTTCGCTTGGGTCTACGATGGGCCGAATCGCCAGATCACGTTCTACTACGACGGCATCCTCCAGACCCCACCCCTCATCTATCCGGCGGGATCGGTGGCCTACGATGGCCACTCGCTGAACCCGGACGGTACTTCCCTCGTCGGCGTGATCGGACCGATGTTCGCGAACGGCGGAGATGACATGAACGGCATCGGCGACGAGTTTCGCATCCGCCTTGGCACCATCTCAGCGGCATGGATCAGGACCGAAGTCCGTAATCAGAACGCTCCGCAACAGTTCTTCGTCTTCGGCCCGCCGGAGATGGTGCCCACCGGAACGTCCTCCTGGGGTGGCCTCAAGAGCCGATACTGAGCTTCGGCGGAAACGCCGATACCGTCCCTCGGCCCGCTGGGGCCCACCCCCACGAGCATTCATGAGGCAGCTTCTCTACCGGTCTCTTTCGCAGCTTCAGGTTCCGCGGGCGCTCTCGTGGGCGAACCGGCGCAAGATCGTCATCCTCATGTACCACGGCTTCACGGACAGCCCGGCCCATACGGGAGTCGAGAACTTCCAGGGGCTGCACCTCCACGTTGACATGTTCCAAGCTCACTTGGAGTACCTTCGCAACCACTTCAGCATCATCTCACTCGAGACGCTGATGGATCACTACCTGCACGGCCGCACGCTTCCCCCAAACCCCGTCGTCGTCACCATGGACGACGGCTTCCGATCGAACTACACCCTCGCCTTCCCCCTGTTGCGGAAGTACCAGGTTCCTGCCACCATCTTCCTGGCTACGGCCTTCGTCGACGAGAAGCGCCACCAATGGGCGGACCGCGTCGAGTATGCCGTCGACCACGCCACTCCAGACGCGCTGGCCGCACTCAGCGCGGAGTACGCGACCGACGGCAACCCCGGTCTGTCCCGGGGAGGTTCCCTCGTGCAGCTCAAGGCCAGGCTGAAGAGCATCCCGCAGGAGCAGCGGGCAGCCATTGTGGAGGCGATCGAGGATCGGCTGGCGTGCTCGCTGCTCACAGCGCCGGAGATTCCGGCGATCTACCAGCCATTGGAGTGGTCAGAGATCGAGGAGATGCGCGGGACCGGCCTCGTCTCCTTCGGGAATCACACGGTCTCCCATTTCATCCTCTCCCGGTGCACGCCGGAGGTCGTGCGCGAGGAGCTGAGCGTCGCCAAGCGCGTCATCGAGGAGCGCACGGGCGCGCCCTGCCCGCTCTTCTGCTATCCCAACGGAGCACGCGGCGACTTCGACGCGCGAACCAGGGACATCGTGCAGGAAGTCGGCCACATGTGTGCGCTCACGACCGTAGCTGGATTCAATGACGCTCGCTCGGACGTCTATGGGCTCAAGCGCGTCGGAGTCCTGAATGGGCAGTCCTTCGCGGACTTTGTGATGACGGTGGCCGGCGTCGTACCCTGGTCGATGAAGGTCGGCGATGCTCTACGCACGGCTGGGATCTGGAACTGACTGCCTATCCGGCCAGCCGACGGAGCACTCACCACGCACGCTCATGACAGTGGACGCCTGCGGCCAGGATTCAAGCTCTTGACCTCCACGCCACACAACAGCGACGCTACTGCCATTCTCCACGGGCCGCGCGCTCTCCCCGCGCCGACCCCCGCAACGGGTCTGACCGCGTCGCCGCACCCTCTGCTCATAGACGGACGTACATAGGAAGCGCAAGGGACCTCCATGGATATAGAGATCATCGAGAGCATCGAAACCTTCCGGGAGCTTCAAGAGCCGTGGGAACTGCTGCTGAGGAGGTATCCTAACGCTCCGCCCTACATGTCTTTCGAATGGCTGCTCTCCTGGCTCGAAACGTTGGGCCGTCGGGCTCACCTGCTCACGATCGTCGCGAGCACGGACGGCGCTATCCGCGGGATTGCACCGCTTTGCGTCCAACCCGGCAAGGTTTTGACGTTCATCGGGTACCCCCAAAACGACTACGCGGACCTGCTTGTCGATCCCGAGACACCAGCGGTACTCGAAGAGATCGTGAATGCCCTTGGAGCGCACCGTAACAAGTGGAACAAAGTTCTCCTGGACCAGCTCCACCAAAACAACTCCCAGTCGGCCGCGCTGGCTACAACTCTCAGGGCGCGAGGCTGGCCCTTTCGCCTGGAGCAGGGCGACACCTGCCCGGCCATGAGTCTCAACGACATTGCAGCTGCAAGGAAGATGTACCACAAGAAGAATCTGAACACCTACGTGAACTGGTTCAAACACCAAGGAAGTCTTGAATTCACCGTCCATTCAGATACGGCTACGGCGCTGGCTCGTTTAGACGACCTTTTCGCTCAGCACATTGAACGCTGGAATGGCACTGCCACGCCGAGCGTCTACAGAAAGCCGGAGGCCCGGGAGTTTTGTAGGTCTTTCGTCCGGCGAATGCACCCGAAAGGATGGGTAAAGGTCGCCAGTCTGTCGCTTGATAGAGAATATCTTGCGTTTAGTATTTTCTTTGAGTTCAACGACATCATGTACTTATACCGACCGAGCTTCAACCCCAAATACGGGAAACGATCGCCGGGTCAGGTGATTCTGAGGTTTCTCTTCGAGTACGCAGTGGAGCGTAGAATGAGAGAGATGGACTTTGCCAGGGGAGACGAAGGATACAAGGGCCGCTTCGCTACTGTCGCCCGGAGGAGTCAGCGAGTCATTGTGTACAAGGATAGATGGTCAATGGTGTTGGCATCTGCATATTATGCTTTGCGACAGTCGAGACTTGTTGATGTGCTCTACCGGAATCGACCCGTACGGAAGGCCAAGTACCAAGTACTACAGGCGTACCGCAATCGCAAAGGGCGTACTCCATCGCCGGTGGAGAAATAGCAGAGTGTTGAAGAACTGCCGTGGGTGAGCAGCGGTTCGGTTGCAGCGGAGGGCTTCGTCGTCGCCCACCGATCCGTTGCTTGGCACTCGCCAACCCACCGTGGCCCGGCGCTCCTGCGCCAAGGAGTTGAGCTACCCGCCGCGTGGAGCATCCAGGGCGAGCTGCTCGGTGGCGCGCACGAGGAGGTTGTGGGAGCCTTTGTCGCTGATTTTTCGCGCGGGGACGCCTGCGATGGTGATCGCCTTCTCCTGGAAGGACTTATTCACCACGGCATTCGCGCCGATGACGATGTCGTCGGCGATCTCGATGTCGCCAAAGATCTTCGCGCCCGGTCCAATGTAGACATTGTCGCCGATGTGGGGTGCGCCCGTTGAGCCAGCGTCGGCGGTCGTTCCGATGTTCACGCATACGTGCAGGCGACAGTTGGCTCCCACGCGAGCCTCATCGTTGACCACGATCGTTCCACGATGCGCGATGGAAAGGCCTGGGCCGAAGACGTTGGGGGGAATCGTGAAGCCGTACCGCCAGCTGAGCTGCTTATAGCGCCACCGGAGGTAGCAGTAGTACGGCTTCCACCAGAGCGCCTGCCGGCAGTTCATGTAGAACTCGACCTCGCGCAGCAAGCGCTGGAAGCGCCATTCCTCGTCACGGAACCACCGGGGCCTCGCATGGTCAATCCGCAAGGCGAGCCTGTCCGCCTGGAGGTAGAACCGATAGTCTCTGCGCGACCGTATCATCCACTACCCGCTCTGGAGTGGGAGTTGGGTTGCCTGCCAGGCGCTGGGCGGCAAATCGAACCGGGCGCTCGGGCAGGCGTCGATTGTCTCGTTTATCGGTGCTCGGAGAGTCTTTCGAATTGCGTTCGCTCTAGCCTAACGCGCGCGCACTGCCGATTCAAGTGGAGCCGGTAGGGCAATTTATGCGCTCTCCTTGGGAATGTCGTGGGTGCCCAGCAGGCAGTTGGCGGCTGACTTGACGCTGGAGGTGGGGGTCGTTGGGGGGTGAGCAGCGCACGGGACCCGTGCTCTGCTGTGGGTGTCGAAGCCTGTAGCCGATCCGGAGGTTCCCGAGCGCCGCTCTTGTAGTGCGAGAGCTCCTCGGTGTCACCGGTCTGGTGATCATCGGCGTCTACTTCGTGGGCGCTTGGTTCGTCGGCGACGTGCGGCCGCGAGGCCGCAAGGCGCGCTGCGGCAGCCGCGGCCGCCCTGCCTCCGGTTACGACCGCCAGGCGCCGCGGCACTGGCGGCACCTGGGGTTGGGACGGTGGATGAGCTGCCTCCGCTACGCTCCAAGGCGGGTGGCCTGTCGGCGCTGCCGGGGCAGAGGGGAGATGGAACGCCGGGCCGGTGCTGCAGCAGACCCCGTGGGCGCACTCCACGATGCCGCTGGCCGTCAGCGGCGGGAGCGGCCGGAGCGCCCCCGCGCCGGGTACGCCACTGCCTGCGCGAAACAGAGGCGTCAGCTCGTCGACTCATCCGAACTAGGGCATCAGCCGCACGAGCCCTCGGTCGGCCGGATCCAGGTCCATCGAGGGTAGGATCGGCTCGTCGCTCGACGAGAAACCGGATCCGATTGGTCCCGCAGGCTGTGCTCCCCACGCCGGCAGCCCCTCACGGGCATCAGTCGGCAGAGCCGACAGGTTTGCGCCCCACCCCCGCGGGGAGACAAGAGCGCGCTTCGGCCGAAAGAACCGGGCGAGATCGGCGTCGCTATATCGCGAGGCATGGACTCGGGCTGCTACATCTGGTATCGGTGGGTCCACGAGGGTTTGCCCTCCCTCGAGAACATGATAGAATGCCCGAGGCACGTGAGGTGTCGAGCTGCCCGCACTTGAGCCGTCAGCACGGCTGCCCGCTGACGAAACGGTCTGTCGTGCGTCGTCCCGCTGCCCCCAGGACACTCGTCGATCCATGACGCCCGAACTGACCGCCCCTACTCCCTCGCGGCACATCAAGACGTTTCCTGATCTCTCCGTCCGATATGCATTCTCGCGGAAGCGTACGGACGACCCCTTACTATCTCTTCCAGGCATGTTCCACTACTCCTCGGCAAGGGCAGCCATCTTCCACGCTGTTCGATGGATGAAGCTGCCCCCCGGCAGTGTGCTCTTGCTCCCCTCCTATCATTGCGGGGTTGAAGTTGAGGCCGTGCTGAGGGGCGGGGCACAAGTGGCATTCTACCGAGTCCGCAGGGACATGTCGATCGACGCGGAGGACCTCATGCGACGCATGACTCCTTCGACGAAGGCCGTCATGGTGATACACTACTTCGGTTTTCCCCAACACATTGAGACTCTTCTCCACTCCTGCCGCGAGAAGGGGATCTACCTGATCGAGGACTGTGCCCACGGACTCTACTCGCAATTCTCCGATGGGCGTTGGGTGGGAACCCTCGGAGATGTCGGTGCCTTCAGCTTCCAGAAGACAGTCTTTCTTCCAAATGGGGGCGGGTTGTTACTCAATCGATCCAGCCCCGAGCCTCCTGCCGAGGGACAACGGCATTTCGACCTGGACATCGTCAAAGCGGTGCTTAGGTCGGCGTTGGACTACGAACTCGCGGCAGGCGGCGGCCTTGCCCGGGCGCTCCGTGCGATCCGGCCTAAGCTAGGTATGACGCGCCGTCATCACCCGACCGGAAGCCGCGCCGAAACCCCCGTGCGGGGCGAAGGAGGAACTCCTGCGTCCTACGACGCCCCAAGATTCGGCTACGATAAAGGCATGTCATTTCTCTCCTCCTTTCTCCTTGAAAAGGAGCCCTGGTTTCAGATCCGGAATCGGCGCCGCCAGAACTACCTGAGTCTGCTTCAATCTCTGGCGTCCATCGCTGAGCTGACTCCCGTGTTCCGAGATCTGCCCGACGGGGTTTGTCCACTCGGTCTTCCCGTTTACGTGGATCGCCGCCCCGAGGTCGACTTCCACGGGAGGGCTGCTGGTGTCGAGGCTTATATCTTCGGGCGCCAGCCTCATCCTCGCTTGGCAATCTCTGAGTTTCCCGAAGCGGAGTACCTGGCGAAGAATGTTCTTTGTCTTCCTGTGCATCAACAGCTACAGCGCCAGGACCTCGAGTTCATCGCCGAGGCGGCGAGGAGGGCTGCCGTCGCATGTCGCGCCGCCCAATGATCCACGTCGGCTTCCTCATCGACATCATCGGACATTCCCCTGGTGGCACGGAAAAGCAGCTGCTTACCCTGATCCGGAATATCTCGCACGAGCGATTTCGCGTATTCCTCTACGTGTTGAAGAGTTCAGACCTGGCTGGCGAATGGGCAGAGCCCTGCAGTCTCGAACAGCTGCATGTGGATTCCCTGCGAAGCCCATCGACGGTGTTGAAGCTGCGCAAACTGAGACGGTTATGGATCAACAACGGGATTCAGATCCTTCAGACACAGTTTGCGGAGTCGAATGTGGTCGGGGTAGCACTGGGCAAGTCCGCTGGAATCCGGGACATAATTACGACACGCCGTAATCAAGAGTGGCAAACCCGAGCCGAGATTGTCACCCAGAGGGTGATGAACCGATTTGCGCGCCTGGTGGTTGTCAACTCCACGAGCACAAAGGGATGGGTGATGGAGCGGGAGGGGGTTCCGGAGGAAAAGATTCGGGTCGTCTACAACGCTATCGAGGTCGATGAGTACTCGAACGTCGATCCGGGCGTGTCCGAGGGGGTCCGTGCGCGGCTTAACATCCCACCCAGCGCTCAGATCGTGGGTATCTGCGCGAATCTGCGACCGGTGAAGTCCATCGGCACTCTTCTCCATGCCGCTGCGGAGGTCGTGAAGGTTGTCCCTGGAGTGCGGTTCCTGGTGATCGGAGAAGGGGACGAGGACGGGGAGGAAGGGAGACTGAAGGCGCTCGCCCAGAGCTTGGGCGTCGCCGAGCGCGTCCTTTTCCTCGGCCGCCGACGCGACGTCCCGGAACTGCTGTCTACCATGGATGTCGGAGTGCTGTGCTCGCGGTCGGAGAGCATGCCGAATTCGGTGGCGGAGTACATGGCGGCCGGGCTCCCAGTGGTCAGCACCGACGTGGGAGGAGTTTCGGAGTTGGTCGAGGAGGGGATTAACGGATTCCTGGTCTCCGTCGGCGATAGCCACACGATGGCTGGCAGGATTCTGGAGATCCTCACCACCTGGCGTGATTTCCCCGCGGCGCGCAACGCCGAGAAGATCGGGAGATTGTGCGACGTGCGCCAGATCGCCCACCAGTACGAGGACATCTATGAGAGCCTGGTATCCAAGAGCGTAAGTACTCGCCCCGGCCCGTCGAGTGTCTGACCGCGATCTCCAGCATCGTGGCCCTTGCAGGGAGGTTTATGACGAAAGATCGAGCTGGCACGCCGTTGGCCGCTGTCCGACTGCATCGGAGCACCAGCGCGCCGACCGGCTTTCGGCATCCCACTGAACTGGGCGAGCGCATGCGGGCGTTCGCCGCAGCGCGCCGCCGCACCAACGCCGCCCCGATGCCCGTCGACACTTTGCGCGTGGGCAGATGACAGTTGCGCACCACGCGCTGGCGGCCATGACCGTCCTGGAGATCGCGGGGCTGAGCCACGAAGTCCTCGAGCTCGCCCTCGATGGGCCTCCGCAAGCAGCTTACGCGCTCCCTGCCGTAGCAAGTCGGTGCGCACGTCCCGCGGGCTTTCCTCTGGTCTGCGGACCGTGATCCGGCTAATCTTCTCCAGGGCGTATTCTGATCCTCCCGTAGAAGTGATCGGTTTCCACGGGGAGGGTGCGCCGCCCTCCTTCAATGCTGGATCCGCACCTTTCGAGCATAGCTCTACCCGGAGTCTCGGCCTCGTTTGGATGGCAACGAGGTCGCCGACAAGCCTGAGGAGTCATCCCTTGACGATGTGGGTCGGACCCGTTAAGACAACACTGACAGCAATGACCTCCCTGATGAGGGATAATGGCATCGAGGGGCGAGCGCACATCGTCACGGTACGGAGGCATTGTTAATGGACTTCAGATTCGTTCACTTTGAGGATAACTACAGGGAGGCCTGGGACACTTTTGTCACCGCTAACCCTCATGCTTGGCCTGGTCAAGACGCGGCCATCATCGATTTCGAACGCAGCCGGGGGCACGCGTCCTTCTCTCACCTTGCCTACAGCGAGGGTGGCCAGTTGGTCGCCGTAGCGCCGATGTTCCTGCTCACCCAGCGCCAGGCGCGCTTTTTCCACTTTCGCATTCTGACCAGCGGCTCCACATTGCGCGGGGGCCCACTCCTGCGGGCTGACATGCCGCCGAAGCTCCGCCAGCAGTTCATGGCGGCTTGGACGCTCTGGCTTGACGGGCTGGCCCGCCGTGAGCGGATCGACGCCATCCGCGTCGCTTTCCCGCACGTGATCGGCGACCAGCTCAGCCGCGACTTCTACGAATATTACCCACTGCGCGGCAATGGGTTCGTCGAACAGGCCGGCCTGACCCTGCTGATGGACCTGACCGTCCCCGGAGACCTGTTCAATCGCCTGACGAAGGAATGCCGTAAGGCGGTTCGCCGAGCCAAGAAGGACGCGGTCGAGTTCCAGCTCGTCAGCGATCGCGAAACGTGGCTCAGCTTCCATGAACTCAACTTGGAGTTCTCGAAGACCAAGGAGTTCCCGCCCTACTCGGAGGAGTCAATGGCCATCCTCTGGGACCGTTTCATCGAGCGTGGGCTGGCCCACGCATTCTATATCCGTCACGAGGGTCGAGCGATTTGCGCGATGATTGTCGCTGGCACGCGGCATTCCTGCTACGCCTGGATTGGCTTCAATCGCATCCCGCGACCGGTGATTGGGGCGTCCAACCTGCTTATGTACAGCATCATGGAATGGATGCGTCAGAGTGGCAGGCACTATTTTGAACTTGGCTCGATGGAGTTCCACGATGCGTACGAACGCGATATCAGCCACAACAAGCAGAGCTTCGGCGGCCGGCCCCACTATGGACTGGACGGCGTGCGGGTCGTGAGCGGGCTCAAACAGGCCTCGGTCGACTGGATGCGCGCGGCGCATAGGAAGTTGAAGGGAGAGGGATGGGACGCTGGCTAGATCCAATGCGGGTGGATTTGCACGAGGTCATGGTCCTCGTCATCGTTTCCGGGGGAGTTGCTCGTCTTGATTCTGACAGCTCGAGGATAGCGTCGCGCTGGGCGTGGTGGCAGCACGAGCATCGTCAGGTAGTCGCTGAGCGTTGCGGGCCTGCTAGGTAGGTCGCAAGGACTCGCGAACCAGGATTCGAGCCAGAAGTTACGCAACAGTAACGCGTGGCCGTAGCTGATCCGCGACGGGGTGACGCCGGCGACGCGGGCCGCCTGGTGCATGTTCAGGCGCACGAGGTAGTCGGCGGTCGGCAGTGCCCGGACCTCCTGCTCGAGGGGCTGGGGGCGCGGCTGCGGAGAGCCTCCTCACGCTGGAGGGTGTGCGTGTCGATCTCGTCGGAGCCAGTACGAGGACCGCTTTGAGAGCCTGGTGCCCGCGAGCGGGCGGGGCTAGCCCTAAGTAAGAATGTGTGGCGCGAGGCACTACTGGGCGAGGGCGCGGAGCCTCGCGCGTAGGCCGTCGATCCTATCTCTCATGTAGCCATGATTCTGCCGACCCCACTCTGCTGCCTTGGTCGCGAGTTCGCTTCGCTGCGCGTATGCCGCGCGTACGCTGTCGGCGATCGCGCTCGGCGTGTTGGCGGTCATGATGCACGCCTGGCCGAAGTACTCGCGAAGTGCCTTGGTCTCCGACAGGATCAGGGGCCTCTCGAGGGCCATGGCCTCGTAGGCGCCGCAGACGAGACAGTCCTCACAGGCCGTCAGGTCCATCACGACTGAACATGATCTGAGGTAGTGGTAGTAAACGTCCTCGTCGACGTATCCCAGGAAAGTAACCCACGGAAAGGTCGCGACGTCGATGTGTCCTCGTCGAACATTGCCTGAAACATACAATGAGTAACCATGCTGGTGCAGCTCCCTGAACGCCTCGAAGGCGGCGAGAAACGGCTCGTCCACATCGAAGGAGCAGATGAGGAGCACGGACTGCTCTGGCACGGGAAGCAGCGACCCGGACGGGGCAACGAGGTCGGGGACGGGGTCGGGGCACACGTACGCATGGGCCCCAAGATGGTCCATCTGCCGTGCATGGTTCTCGTTCGTGACGATGACCAGATCGACGTTGCGATTGTGGTAGTCCAAGAATGGCTGGAGCGTCCGGTGGGCCCGGAGGGCGTGGACGCCGAGGTAGTGCGCATCCGAGATCAGTTTGAAACGGTGGACTGTCCGGAGTAGCAGCAAGAAGTACCCGAGGACGATCGACGGGTTCGTGGCAATGATGATCCTGGGGCGTCGCTCTCGAATTGCTCGGACTGTCGCAGCCATACTGCGCGCATAGCGCCGGAGACGCCCACCGCCGAAACAGATCTCGACGAGTTCGGCATCGAGCCTACGCGAGAGAGAGCGGGTCCTGAGGTGCCGGTCCCAGTCGAGCCAGAGGACCTGGCCGGTGGCCGTCCCGCCGGGAGCTGGGAGACCATCCGCTGCGGAATCCGTCACGGGTCTGCCACTCCACGGGGCTGCGGCCGCCTGCGCGCATGGAAGGGAGAGTGTCCCGACATCAGTGATCGCTCCCTGGCAGATGGCTCCTCGAGCAGCGCATCGCTTGATGATATCGACTGTGCTGGGACGCGGGCAAGGGCCTTCCCGGCTGCGCGCAGCCGCACGCCGCAAGTTGCCCATCGTTTCCGAGCATTTCGTCCAAAGCCGGATCGCCCGGCGGGACGGCCAGGTTGGCCTTCTTCGGGATGGGTCAGCCTTCGATCTCCTCGCTCCACGATGCTAGCGTCCGTGTGATTCGGCAGGCTTCGCACGCCGGAGAGTGCGAAGCGCAAGCCGGGCGGACGCGCGGGCCGAGGAGCTCCCGGTGATCGCGGCGCGTCGAACGTCGCGCGTCCCGGATACGGCTGTGGCGCTGCGTGCCGCGCCGGGGCACCCTGCGGCGCAGGAAGACCGCGGGCCCCCCGTGCTGCAGGACTGCTTTGCCGCCTCCACGGTGCGCTCTCGGGACGCGGACAATCCTGCCGCCCTTCGTCGCGGGCCAACAAGGGTCCTTATTCTCCGTTGGGGCGCCCCACGTTGGGGTGCATTCGGGTGGTTCCAGACGCGCCAGAATCCTGCAGACCCCGCTGCGGGGCTATGGGGCCGGCCGGGCGGGGTCTCACGCAAGTGCGAGCGCTCCCCGGCACAGCCGATGCTCTTGACAAGACGCACCATGTTCCACATTTTACGACCACTCGCCCCCCCGCCTGGAAGAACCCGACCCCACGCTACGGGAGCCATATCGGTGACCCCCTCGGGCCGTGCTACATCGAATACGGCGGGGCTGATGCTCCTGCTGCTCCCGCTGTTCGGGTTGCTCTCCTCCGCCTGCGGGAAGGAAGAACGTGCCGCCGAGCCCGCGCTCGAGCAGGGTGGCCAAGTTGAGATTCAGGTCACTCCCGCTCGGCTCTCCCCGGCGTGGCTCCTCGAAACGCCGGAAGGGCTTCGCCTCCCGGGACGCAGCGACTCCACGCTCGTTGATGCGGCGGCCGGCAGCTACACGCTCACTTGGAATCCCCTGGCAGGGTGGACATCGCCTCAACCCAATCCGGTTTCGCAGTCCCTCAGCCCCGGGGGGGTGCTCACCTTCGACGGCACCTACATCATCGCCCCCGCTCCCACTTCCCCGACCGGAACGGTGGTCGTCGACCCGAAGCCCTCGATCGCTCAAGCGCCTTGGACCCTTCTCGGCCCCAACAACTTCTCCACGACCGGTGCAGGCTTCGCGGCGCTCCTTGAACGCGAGATCGGCTCCTATACCGTGACCTGGAACGGCATGACAGGATGGACCTCGCCCGCCCCGTCCCAGCAGACCGCGGCTCTCCAGGAAGGCGGGATGCTCACCTTCAGCGGTACCTACGTCCCCCCGCCTCACACCGGAACGGTGGTCATCCAGCCGGAGCGCGATGGGCTCGACACGCCCTGGAGCCTCGTCGGCCCCAATGGCTACGGCATCAGTGGCACGCGTAGCGCCACGCTCTCCCGACGCGACGTTGGCTCCTACACCGTGACCTGGCACGACGTGACCGGTTGGGGCTCGCCAGTTCCCTCACAGGAGACGAGGACTCTCAAGAGCGACTCAACGATCACGTTCCGCGGCGTGTACGCCAACCCCACCGCTCCGAGAATCGCTTCCCTCTCCGGAGTTCCCACCAACGGAGGGCTGGTCCAACTCCTGGGCGACTCCCTCGGCACGCACACCTTGGACATCGAGTGGACGGGGGACTGGATCGAGGCGCAGGCCCCCGGCACCAACCCCGACACCCGCGCGAACTGGGCACACGCTCTGCCCGGCTATACGAACGTGGACAAGATCAGCACCACGAAGGCTTGGTCGGGGACCAAGTCCATCGTGAGCAACTTGGTAGGCCCGGATTACTATGAGAGCACTCTCCAGTACATCTACCCAAACGGCGGGACGTTCACCAAGATCTACGCGACCTGGTGGGTCTACTTCGAGCCAATGACGCTGTATCCCACGCACAATACCCAGTGGAAGTTCTTCCGGATCAGCCCCAACTACCGGGGCCTTGCATCGAACAATCCGAACCAGGAAATCTGGCCGGTCAACACGCAAGATGCTGAGATGTACTGGCCGATGTACATCAGCCCGGCAGCGACGGTTGCTCGGAGCTACGTGGAGATCCACTGCAAGGCTGGGTGTGGAGACAACAACGTGTGCTCCCAAAGCTCGAGCGCAGTCGGATACACGCCGACGGGAACGTATAGCGGCGGATCGTGGATGGACGTAGACCGAGGGACCGGCGACCTACCGACCTACGCGCCAACGGTAGGTGGCTGGTGCCGGGTCGAGACCTACGCCTACTGTGGGACGATGGACCAGTCCGACGGCTCGCTCCGCGTGACCATCATCAAGCCTAACACAGGGATCCGGACAGGATTTGATTGGATGAACCTGAAATTTCAGACCTCTGATCTATGCGCTTCTCCAGCCGGTCCATGGAAGACCATTCTCTACCAAAACTACTTCGCCAACAGCGCCGACAACGACGCGCCGCATAGAGAAAAGGCCAACATCTACATGGACGATATCTACCTGCAATTCGGGACCCAGGCGCGGGTCGAGATCGGAGATCAGCCGCGCTACCAGGACTGCACGCGGCTCGAAATCCAGCAGCCCACCGGCTGGTCCGACAAGTCGATCACGATCCGGCTCAATCACGGCGCTTTTTCTCGAGGCCAAACGGTCTACGTCTTCGTGATCCGTGGCGACGGCGTCGTGAGCTCAGGGACGCGCCTCGTTCTCCAGTAGACCGCCTTGACGTAGCGCCGGCTACTGCTCGCGCAGCGGCCGCATCCAGCGCTTCACCGTCTCGGAGCTGCCGTCGTGGTCGCGCCGAGGCAGCTTCTGGAAGCTCACTTGCGCGCACTGTCAACGGTCACGGAAATTCCCCCTTTGCGGTCACCAATTCTCCCCCGGCTCACGTGGGGCCTCGGGTCGCTCCGGGCCTAATTCTGGCCTGCTGAAACCCCTCGGCGTTCAAACCGACCTCCCAGGATGCCTCGGGAGCCGAGATCTTCCCTCGGGACGTATCCCAGGTAGGGGGCATTCCGGCCTATTCGGGCTCCTCCACCGGCCCCGCCCGCAGCTTTTCCTTGGGCCGGAAGCTCTCGCCACGGCTGGTCAGCGTGACCGCGTGGTGGAGGGCGAGCGCCAGGACCTGCTCGAGATCCTGGAGGACCGCTACGGCGCAGGCTCGACGATCATGACCAGCCAGCTGCCCACGGAAAAATGGCACGACCACCTGGGTGACCCCACGGTGGCCGATGCGATCCTGGACCGGCTGCTTCACAACAGCCACCGGCTCGTGCTACAAGGGCCGTCACGCAGGAAGGAGGGAACCTCTCCGGAGTAGGAACCAGCCAGCGTCGCTTCGCTCCGACCGGACCGGTCACCACCGGGTGATCACGATCTGTAGACGGCCACTGAGATCCGCGTATTTCTGACCGTCTGCTCGACCTTCTGCTCTTTGTGCGCCCGTGGTATAGAGCGACCTGGGATGGTCGCCGGAAACGGTGAGGGCCCAGGATCTG
>JBGPIA010000014.1:0-123308 GCA_041484665.1 Candidatus Krumholzibacteriia bacterium | reverse complement strand
GCTCACCAACAACAGCGGTACGGCAGTCCTCACGATGAGCGCAAACGGGACCGTCCAGGGCCACTTCGAGCACCTCCTGGAAGGTGCCATCGCCGCGTGACATCACAAACTCAAGCGCACTTTATGCAACAGTGGGGTATAATGGCGCCTCCTACTCGACTTTCTCGACCGGTGGTGCGAACAGCAACGTGCGCGCTCTGGTAAGCAACGGGGCCCGGCTCTACGTCGCGGGCGACTTCACCCTCATCGGCGGCGTTCCGGCCAATCGCATTGGGTACTGGGACGGCACCTGGCATGACATCCACGGGGCAGACAATACCGTATACGCGTTGGGATCGTACAACGGCGAGGTCCACGTAGGAGGAAGTTTTCAGAATGTTCATTTCGGCCACCCCTACTTGCCCCTGTACTCGCCATTCTGGGCACGGTACAACGAGACCGGCCTGCCGTGGTTCTCGGCGAATCCGTCTCCATTCTCGCAGACGGTGCAACTCGGGGACATCGTCACCTTCACCGCCCAGATCGCGAGCGGCTTCAGCGGAGTTACCTACCTGTGGTATCACAACGGTCTTCCGCTGTCGGACGGGCCGACAGGCAACGGTTCAACGATCAGCGGGGCCACCACGCTGGTACTCAGCATTTTGAATTCCGTCTGGAACGATCACGGCGCCTACACGGTCGTGGCCACCAATAGCTGTGGCAGCACGACAAGCTACCCGGGCACCCTGGACTTCACCGGCGTGACGGCCGCACCCTCGCCGGGAAGCCGGACCACTGTGTTCGAGGCGCTGTGTCCCAACCCCTGCGGGGGTGCGTCGCAGTTGGCGTTCTCACTTGCCGGCGATTCCGCGGTGCACGCCCGCATCTACGACCTTGCGGGCCGATTGGTGCGGCAACTCGACTTGGGGCGCCTGCCCGCCGGGCACCACCTGGCGAGCTGGGACGCCCGAGACAACCACGGGCAGAGGGTGGCCGGCGGTGTTTACGTCGTGAAGCTGGACGTCGACGGCCGCTCGATCGGCGCGAGACATCTCACCATGCTGCACTGATCGAATCGGCGTGTCTGCAGGGGCCGACCGGGCCCCTGCGGACCCCCGATCGCATTCTCCAAGAACCGGGCGGACGCGTCGCGGATTCGCGGGTAGCCCTCCGCCCGATTGCGCCGCCGCGTCGCCGGTTGGGCCTCGCCAGCTGCTCTCGGGCTGGGTCAGCCCATCGGGCGATACGCAGGATGGTGAAGCCGAGCGATGGCTTGGCGATCGGGACGGACTCGGCCGAATAAGTGGTAGGGAAACCTGCCAATCCCTGCGCATTCCCGCACACAATTCGACTCGACCCCGCCTCGACCGGGAGATGGGGTCTGCGTCAACCCGCGGGGCCTCGGAGTTCGAGGCCGTATCACCTGGCTCCCCGGGTGGGACTCCAACTCGCGACCCTTTGGTGAACGCTAACGAGCGAGTGCTGTTCGGCTGGGGGCAGCAAACCGCCCCGGTTGGGCGAGGGCGAGCAGGCACGGTCTGCAGGAATCACGAGCGTGCTGGGTGCTGGCGATGTGGCGGTGCCGCGGCGTCGAGCACCTCCGGGAAAGAGCCGAGGAGAGACGATGCTACCGCATCAGGGCGGCCCGGCTTGAGTGCTTGAATCTCGTCCCTCGTGGGGCGCGATGCGTCGGCCAAGGGCCGCTCGCTTATTCCGCCTGGTCTCCGCGGAGCCCGGATTAGCCGATCACCTTAGAGTGAGCCTACTGTCTAAGACATTGTAGCATAGTGATGTAGACAGACGTTCGCTGCCGCAAGACTCTCTTTGCCTCCCGCCTCCCAGGCGGTGCGCCGCGGGATGCCCAGGCACTTGGCGCAGAACCGCTCGAAGCTGGGGTAGCCGAGCTCGCCGTAGACGCCCTCCTCCAGGAGGGCGAGCAGCTCGTCTTCGATCCAGAGTTGGATGCGGTTGAGTGTGGCGACGAGCTCGCGCATGCGGACGTCGAGGTCGTGGGCGAGCTGACGGTGGTCGTCGGCGAGCTTCCAGGCCGGGGCGTTGGAGACGAGCTCGGGGGGCAGGGCGCAGGGATGCGTGCCGGCGGGGCGGGCGGCGGCGATGGAGGTAACCGGCGCCGCGACGGCGCCGTCAGCGGAGGAAGCGTCGGCGGCCCGCGCTGCGGCGGCATCGGTCGCGTCAGCTTGGGTGGCGCCGTGGGCCGCGGCCCGCCTGGCCAGGGACACGAGGTCGGCGCCCTCGGGATGCAGGCGGACGCCGAACCGGCGGCAGGCCTCCTCGGCGGATACGGTGATCTCGATCTCGGTGCTGACCTCGGCCGCCATGGCGGCGAGCAGCTGGTCCAGGGGGGCATCGCGGCCCAGGAGCAGGGAGGCGAACTGCAGCTCGCGCGCGGGGAACGCCGAACCCGAGGCGCTCGGACCCCCAGGCCGCCCGGACCCGGAGGTCCTCGCCCCAAGCCGCCCGCCCCCCGGGCCGCATGCACCCGTGTCCCTCGCGGACGCGCCCTTCGCGGGCCATGCGGCTGGGCACGCGTCGCGACAAGCGACTCGCCGATGCACCACTGTCCGCACAGCGTGCGGCGCACTGACCAAGACGGCGGATCGACTGCGCGCACTCCAGCGCATACGATATCTGCGTCAACCACAGGTTGGGGGCCGAGCATGCTGAAACGAACCTCGTCCACATCGGCGCCACGCTCATCGCCGCGCTCGACGCCCCATCCATCGCCACACGCGGCAGGGAGCGTGCGAAGAGATCCAGCGCCTATACCCCTCGACCTCTCCCAACTCAGGTTCTATCCAGCGACCCCCACGCGCTGGGCGGACGTCGAGGCGCTGTTCGGCGAGCGCGGCGCGTGTGGCGGGTGCTGGTGTATGGCTTGGCGACTGCCGCGCAAGGAGTGGCACGCGGGAAAGGTGAACAAGGCAGCCGGCAACAAGCGCGCGTTCCGCAAGCTCATCACATCCAACGAACAGCCCGGAGTGCTGGCCTATCGCGGCCGCCAGCCCATCGCGTGGTGCGCCATCGCGCCACGCGAGAAGTATCCCGCGCTCACGCGCTCGCGCGTGTTGCGGCCTGTCGACGGGCAGTCGGTGTGGTCGATCACATGCCTGTTCGTGCTCAAGCCATACCGCCGCTGCGGAGTCTCCTCGAGATTGCTGCAGGAGGCCGCGGCATTCGCCGCAAAGAAGGGCGCCAGGACCGTGGAAGGCTATCCCGTCCAGCCGACGATGGACCGCACTCCCGACCCATTCATCTGGACAGGAGTGCCGTCGGCCTTCCGTAAGGCCGGTTTCAAGGAGGTCGCGCGGCGCTCGCGCACGCGGCCGATCATGCGCCTCGTCGTCAAGGATGCATGAGCGATGGGGCATGGGTGAGCGGGCGCTGCGGCCCGTTCACGGTTACCTTCTTCGCGCCCACGGAGACGATGAATCTGGGGGACTCGGTGCGCGAGTGGCTCGACCCACGACCCACGTACCACCGGAGCCACCCGACAGCCGAGGGACCCGCCTCCGGAGCTGCTCGACACCCGAGCCGCCCGCCACCGAATCCACTCGACTCGCGAGGAATCCGCCCGATGCCTGCCCGACTCGTCGTCCTTCGCACCTATCCGAATGTGGTCACGGCAGCGTTGGACCGGGGTGTGCTGGAGCAGGCCGGGATCCCGGCGCTCGTCTCCGCGGACGACTGTGGTGGGATGCGACCGGAGCTGCAATTCTCCGGCGGCGTGCGCCTGCTCGTGAATGAAGAGGACCTGCAGCAGGCGCTGCAAGTCCTCGATGTCCGAAGCGACGACCTCGACGACTGAGCTCGCCGCGCGGATCGGCCCCGCCGCCCCTACCGCCCCCTCCTCGGGCACCTGTCCCGCCGACTCCCCTGGCGGTTCCCCTTCTGCCTCCCCTTCCGCCTCCGCAGGGGCAGCCCCAGCCGCGGGCCCTCCCGCCCCCCTACCGCGGACCCGCCGCGCTCGCGGTGGCGGCAGCGCCGCCAGCCGCCACCCCCTCGGTGATGAACGCCCCCGTCTCGAACAGCGCCTCTACGGGCACGACGCGGATGCGCTGCGGATCGATGCCCAGGCGCGTGCTCGCCCACACGGCGTCCTGCTGCAGCACGTGCAGGCGCGCCTCCGGGATGTCGTAGACCCTCTGGCCATCCTGCTCGGCGGAGGAGATCTGGTACTCCTCGGGTGTCTTGCCCGCCGTGTTGCGGTCGAGGCGGATATCATTGGCCAGCGCGCGCGCCTTCTCCATCTTCTCGACGATCAGGTACTTGATATTGTCCGGCCGCAGGTGGCGGCGCACTGCGGCATTGACCTGCTCGGGCGTGACGGCATCGATGTGCGTGAGGTAGCTCTGCAGGTACCCCGGCTGCGTGCCGTAGTACGCGTCGTCCATCTTCGCGGCGAGCAGCCGCGAGCTGGTCTCGGCCAGGTTCAGGTAGAGCACCTTCGCCTTGTTCTTCGACAGTTCCACCGCCTCAGGCGGGATGCCGTTGCGCCACAGGTTCTCCAGCTCCCAGGTCAAGGCCTTGAGGATATGGTGCGTGTACTGCTCGGCCACCGGGCGGATCCAGATGCTGAAGTATTGCTGTTCGCGCGGGGTGTTGAACGGTGGAAAGAGCGCGTACGGCCGAAATGCGAAGTGCTCGATGTAGGAGTAGTCGCCGTAGTTGTAGCCGCGCTGCTCACGGATGTGCTGGTAGAGCACCCCATGATCGTCGCGGTGCGTGCCGAAGTACACGTTGGCGACGTACAGCGGCCAGAAATCGGGATGGTCCCGCCTGACCTCGATGGGAAACCCGGCATGCAGGCTGGCCGCCGGCGCATCGGGCAGCCCCACGATCGTGAGCTCGCGGCCGCTGACGACCGCTGGCGGCGCCAGACGCGCGGCCTTGAGCGTGCGCGCCTTGCCGCCCTTTGGCGCCGTGCCCAGCGTGGCCAGCGCCGCACGCACCGTGTCGATGACCGGCGCGTCGTCGCTGCTGAGTCCCAGGATCATGTTCGGCGTCTTGTAGTACGTAACGTAGAAGCTCCGCACGTCGTCCGGTGTGATTGTGCGCAAGCCCTGCACGCTGCCCGTGACCGTATGGCCGCGGGACGTGCCGCTGAAAACGTCGTCGTCCAGAGCCTCCAGTCCCAGAATCTCGATATCCTCGTAGCGCAGCGACGCGGTCAGGTTGGTGACGGCCTCGTTGCGCAACCGGTCGATCTCCTCCTTGAGGAACAACGGCCGCGTGAACAGCGGCTCGAGCACGGTCTGGCGGTACTCGGCCAGCACCTCGCGGGGCACGTTGAAGACGAAGGTCGTGGTCTCCTTGTCCAGGAGCACGGAGGGCTTGGCGTTCTCGCCCCAGCGGCGCGTGATGCGGGCCAGCTCGTCTTTGGTCACGGGCTTGGCCGGATCTCCATACCCTCCCTCAAGCAGGGCATTTGCGGTGAGGGCGGCCAGGCCCTCCTTGCCCGCCGGATCGTGCGCGGAGCCGGCGCGCAGCATGACACGCACCTCCACCAGCGGCGGTGAGCCGGGCAACGTAACGATCTGCGGGTTGGCATGTGAACCGGTCCGCGCGCCGGCGTGTGAACCCGCCTGCGAGCCGGTGTGCGAGTCGGCCTGCGAGCGGGGCCGCGAGCCGCCAGGCGGCCGGGCTTGCGGTGCGGCATCCGCGCTGATGGCGAGGGCCAGGATGCCGAAATAGAGCGTCGCGGCAGTGGTGAGCATTGTTCTGCGGTTCATGGCGTCCCTCCCCGTCTACTGCGTCCCCGCGGCCGCCGCGGCCGCGGCGCCAGGGATGAGAGTGACCACCGTCTGGTTCTCGGGCACGAAGATCTTCTTGGCGAAGGCGTCGATGTCCTGGGGCGTCAGGCTGCGCACCGACCCGACCAGCTTGTCGAATACCTGCGGGTCGCGCTCGAAGCGATAGAACTCGCCGAAGATCTCTGCGGCGTGGGCAGGGCTGTTGATTCCCGACAGCAGGTCGTAGGCGTACTTGCTGCCCAGTTCCTGCAGCGTCTGCGCCGCGTCGGCACGCGCCGAGAATGACTTCATGTCCTGCAGCGCTGCGATCATGTCGGCGCTGGCCTCGCTCAGCAGGGCCTTTCCCTGCGCCGCATACTTGTCCTGATAGAGGATTGCTGTCAGCACGAAGGGCCCGGGCCCGAAGCTCTGGTAGAGCTCCTTGGGCGTGAAGAGACCGGTGGCAGTCTGCTTCTTGTAGCGCATCAGCTGGTAGAGCGGAGCGGTCTCGCTGGTGAGCAGCTCCGGCAGGATCTGGCCGATGGCCGTGTCCTTGCTGCCCGTGTGATGCGCCGGCATCCGGTAACAGAACTCCACGCGTGGCGGGACGTCGACGGGCCAGGGGACCTCCTGCTGCTTGGGGCCGCCCAGCGGGGCAGGATCGCCGAGCGCCGGGATCGGCTTCTGCTGCCAGCCTGCGTAGAGCTGCTCGGCGAGGGCGAAGATGCGCGCGGGATCCACGTCGCCCGCTACGATCAGCACGCAGTTGTTGGGCCGGTAGTAGTCGTCGTAGAAGCGGACGGCGGCCTTGTACTCATTGGGCATGTCCTCCACATCGACGAGGTAGCCGATGGCCGTGTGTCCGTAGCCGTAGCTGCCGTACATGACCTGCGAGTGGACTTCCTCCATGCGTAGCGATGGATCGGAGGCAAGCCGCCGGTACTCGCCCAGCACCGCACCCGCCTCGGTCTGGAAGATCTTCTCGGTGATGGCCAGGCGCCCGAAGCGGTCGGCCTCCAGGCGCGCCAACAGGTCGAGGTTGGACGTGAAGGTGAGCGGCTGGTAGTAGGTGATGTCGGATCCCGTGGAGGCGTTGTTGAACGCCCCCATGCGGTTGACCGCGGCGTCGTAGCCGCCCTCCTTCCCCTCCCAGCGGTGGCGGAAGAGGATGTGCTCGAAGAGGTGAGCGAGGCCCGACTTCCCCTGCTCCACCTCGTTGCGCGAGCCGACCAGCACCATGGTGTTGTAGCTCAGCACGTCCTTGAACTCGTGCATCGGCAGGACGATGACGTCCAGGCCGTTGGGCAATGTCTTCTTGTGGACGGGGTAGGGGAAGAAGCTGGAGGACGCCGGAACGCCGGCTTGGGTGGGTGCAGTCGCCGTGGCGGGCGCTGGGGCCAGCGCTGGGGCCGGCGCTGGGGCCGGCGCTGGGGCGGTGGTGTGAGATGAGCCGATGGGAGCAGCGACAGCCGCGGCCTCGGACGCCCCGGCCGGCGCGGTGCCTGCTGCGGACTCAGTCGCCGCGGACCGCACGGCGGCCCCGGCCGGGACCAGCGCCGGGACCACGGCGACGATCACGGCCAGGACCAGGCCCAGGATCGCAGCCGGGGCTGCACCTAGGGCCGGCCCCCCAACCGAGTCGGGGTCCACAGCGCGGATCGGAGCCAGATTGTGGAGCAGTCTCGGATCCGGCGCCGCGGCGCCGCCGAACGAGGTCCGAGTCGTCGTCGCGGCGGCGCGCGACGGTGCCCCGCGAGCAGGGCGATCGATCATGGAAGTTCTCCGCGAAAGACGTTCAGGGCTCGCCGTCAAGGACGTTCGCGGCCCGATGGGAGTGGGGCAGTGCGGGCCGGCGCAGGCACAGAGTACGCGATTCCGGCCCCCGGCGTTGCAGGCAGAAACGCGCGAGCGGGAGCGGGTGGGGGGATCAGCGCGCCCAAGTTGGCGGCGCACGCGAGGCGCCCCGAATCAGAATGTGCGGCGTGCCATCTGCCGGCAGCACGCCATCTGCCGGCGCCATGCCATCCGCCGACGGGGCACCATGCACGGCCGGCACCACCCCGCTGCGAACGCGTGCCGCCGAGCGAACGACAGGAAGGAGTGTCCTTCGCGGGGGCAACGGCCTCACCCGCGGGGGCAACGGCGTCACCTGTGTGGAGGATGGCGTCACCCGCGGGGTGAACGGCGCCGCCGGGCGCGGACCTTCCCGCGAGCCTTGCCGCCAAGCTCTCCGCTGCGCTGCCCCCCGACCTTCTGACCGAGGGTTCGGCCACCCCTTCGGCGGACACCCCGATCGATCCCGAGCACGGTGCGAAGACCGCGCTCCAACTCCCCGGCCGAGCGGTGGCGAGCCAAGGGTTCCGGATCCGTGGCCTTTTCCAGGAGCGCAACGAATGGCGCCGGCAGGTCGGGCCGCAGGTCCAACACACGCAGGCGGCGTCCATCGGCGTGCGCCTGGCGCAGCTCGCCGAGCGTTCCACCCTCCACGGGGAACCTGCCCGTCACCAGCCGAAAGAGAAGGACCCCAAGGCTGTAGAGGTCTGATGCGACCGTGGCTACCTGGCCGCCGAGCAGCTCCGGTGGCAGGCAGAGGGGTGTGCCTGCCCTGCCGATGCCATGGGATTGCGACCCAGCAGCGATCCCGGTCCCGGCCGCTGCCCCGAAGTCCAGGAGCACGATCCGGCCACCCAGCTCCCGCACGACGTTCTGGCACTTCACGTCCAGGTGCAGGAGGGAGGCGCCATGAACTGCGGCCAGAGCTCGGCAGAGCTTCTGGCCGATCAAGCAGGCCTCGTCGACGTCGAACGGGCCGAGCAGGTCCAGCATGTCCTCCAGATTCTGTCCGACGATGTACTCCATCCAGAACCCGAGGCGCCCTTCGTGGGAGTCCGCTCCCAGGACCTGTACGATGTTGGTCTGGCGGATCCGCGCGAGGCGGCGCGCCTCCTCCATGAAGTCGGCCGGTGCACGAGAGCCGGGCGATCCGCGTTCGTGGAAGAGCTTGAGTGCGACCTCGCGCGCCAACATCTCGTCCCAGGCCAGGAAGACTTCGCCGAAGGATCCACTCCCGAGCCTCGCACGCAACTCGAGCTGGCCCCATCGCAAGAAGGGCAAATTTCCGCTGTGGGTATCCAGCTGCGCGCTGGGATCTGGCGCGGAGATCGCGGCGATGTCTCTGAGCGCACGCACGATCCGGCGCTGACGCTCCGACCGAGCGCGCGCTTCGGCGTGGGCCCAGTCCACCGATTGGCGGTCGGACATCGACCCTGCCACGTCGTCTGGATCGAAGGGATGGTCCTCCATCTCGTTTCCTGAATGCGCCATGTCTGGCCATTTCCAGACCCTGGCCCGGCGATTTCCAGACATCCAGCCGCACTGTCTCCGCGGACGCGGCCGTGGGGCAGGCGCTGCGTGAAACGTCACTGGCCCCCTGCCTCGTGGGATGTCACTGGCCCCGTACTTCGTGGGATGTCTGCCCTGCAGGGGTTCCAGGAACGGCCACTGGCGGGCGCACCCTGGACGCCACGGACCCGGCTCTGATAGGCTCGGGACCGCTAACGGTGAGATCGCTGGCCCGACGCCAGGCCGACGGGCCTGCGCCGACCGTCGCAACTCCGCGCGACTGCGCGCAAGTCCACGCGGATCGGCTGGTGGATGCCGCCGGCTCCCGGCATCGCCGCCGCGCGCGCCATCCTTACGTGGTCCCTGGTAGGAGCCGATGCAACAGCGCGAGGCTCACCCCGCCGCTTCCGGTGCGGCCCCCAGGCCCTCGGCGCACGTCTCCCCCCAGGAGCGCGTGCCGGACTTCCTGCAGCTGCTGACGACCCACCCGGAGCAGGCGAAGCGCGAGTTCATCGCGTTCGCGGACACGGTCCTGCAGACGGAGCCGCCCGCACCCTACCGCGATCTTCCCCGCGCGGACCGCGAGCGTGTCTACTCGGACATCGTCCACCACTGCCTGGATCGGGACTGCGCGGTCCTTCGCTCCTACGAGGATCGTGGGTACCGGTTCGCACTCTGGTTCAAGGCCGTGGCTCGCAACGTCGCGCGCGAGTACCTGAGGCGCGAACGAACGCGGTGGGAGCGCGAGGTGTCGATCGATTCCCCACGTGATGATGCGCAGCATGGCCGCGAGGTCGGGATCGAGCACGTGGTTCCCGATGGGATGCCCTCGCCCTACCGGATCGTGGCCAACCGGGAGCTGCTCGACATCGTGCTCGAGGCGTGCCGCAGCCTTAGCCGGAAGTGCCGTCTGCTGCTGTGGGCCGCGGCCAAGGGCTTGAAGCCGGTCGAGATGGCCGCGCTGGTCGGGCTGGCTCCCCAGCAGAACAAGAAGGTCGGCACCGACCTGTCGTATTGTCGCAAACGACTGCGCGAGATCCTCGTGCAGAGCGGGCATCAACTCTCCGAGTTCGTGAGCACGACCGGCGCTTGAGCGGAGGTGAGGGTCCCATGGCAGCACAGCCCAAAGACCGACCGCCGCCCGGCGATGACGACGCGATCCTCGACACGCTCATCCTCGGGGCGATGACCATGGACGACGAGGGAGCAGCACGGCCGCAGGATGCGGTTCTTCTGGCGTATCTGTCGGGGACGGCGACGGACGCCGAACGGGAGCAAGTCGAGGAGGCCCTCCTGCATTCGGAGTCCCTGCGTTACGAGTTGATCGCGCTCGCCTCGGATGTAGGTCTGGTGCAGGCGGACGCGGTGGCGGACAGTCCAGAGGCCGCGAACCAAATCGACCAAGCGCCCGTTGCGGCCGACGTGCGCGATCACCAACGGGCGCCACACCGCGCTGGTGGGATGGGCGCACGCCGACGGCTCCGTCGGCCCACATACGCGGTTGCGGTGATCCTCGTCCTGCTGGCATACCCCGCCTATCGGGTCTTCATCGGGACGGCACGGTGGACGTTGCTGGGACCGCAAGAGGCGCCGCCGGTCAGCCTCGGTGAGCAGGTGACGCCCGGCACGCGTGACGCTCAGAGCGTGACCTCCGCCACCGTTGTCCTGCATTCGCGCGCGCTGCACATTCCCGTGAGTATCGTCGTCCCAGATCCATCGGATGACGTACGCTACGATGTCGAAGCGTGGTACCGGCCGGCCGACGGCCCACAGAGTCTGCTCTTGCGCAACGCGGACGCTGTGGCCTTGCGCAGCGGAGCCGACCGCAACTGGCTGGCGTTGCGCCTGCCGCTTCGCACGAAGAGCCCCGGGACGATCGAGATCCAGGTCCTGGAGTTCTACCGCCACGCCCAGACGGAGCATCCCAAGTGGCGGCAGGTCTTTCTCATCGAGGTCGCCAAGGAATAGGTCCGCCATGATGGACTGTCCCGGCCGGCAGGCCGCGTTTCGACCACTGCAGGTGGCGGTTTCGGCCGGGCTCGCGGCGGCGCTCCTGGTGACGCCCGACCTGCCCGCAGCAGGCTCCGTAGCGACCGATGCGGCACCCACCACGACCGCGCCGGCGGGGGGGACAACGGCGAAGGTCCCGGCCGCCGCCAAAACGGCGACGGTCCCGGCGGCGCCCCAAGCGCCTGCGATCCTGGTCGAACAGCTCAACGACCTGCGCGACCTGATCGGACGCAAGGAGGCAGCCGCCGCCGAGTCGCGCGCACGGGCGCTGCTGGCGGACCTCAGCGCGGCCGGAGAGGCGGACACGTATGCAACCGCGCTGGTCGTCGACGTGCTGGTCGCCAGCCTGCTCTATGATCCCAGGATCCAAGACCCCGAGATCTTGGACCTGGCGGAGCGCGCCATCCGCATCAAGGAGAGCCTGGGCGCGGATCTCCACGAGCAGGCCGTCAGCTGGAGGGGGCTGGGGAATGTGAGATTCCGACGGGGGGAGGGGCACGCGCTCGAGTGCTTCCAGCGCGCCTACGATCTTTGGACTCGCAGCGGTCATGCGGAAGATCTGGAGTTTGCCAAACTCGCCCACAATCTGGCGGTGACGCTGGGAGATCTGGGCAGGGGACCGCAATGCCTTCCGTACTTCCGCAAGGTCGTCGAGGTCCGCGAGAGGCTCCTGCCTCCGACCCACCCCGATCTTGCGAGGAGCCTGCGCTATCTGGGAAGCGCGCTCTTGGAGCGGGAGACGATCGACGAGGCGTCGCGCTATCTGGATCGCGCCTATGCCATCGTGAGTCGCGATTCCACCGCCAACGCACTCGAGATGGGCGAGATCCTGGGTGCAATGGCCGTGGTCGCGTGGAAGCAGGACGATCTGGCCAAAGCCCGTGAGACCATGGAGCGTTCCCTCGACTGGTTCACGAAGGGGTATGCGAGGAGTCCGGGTACGTATGCCGTGCAGATGAGTATCTTGGGACTCATTCTCTGCGACCTGGGGGAAGTCGACGCCGGTCTGGGACAGCTGGAGCGCGCGCGTCAGAACGCGACGGTAGGGACGGGCGGCCCGACCGCCGTTCTTGCCCAGATTCTCACCAATCTCGGACTGTGCCACCTGGGGCTCGGCCACCCAGCGGAGGCGATCGTCTGGCTGCAGCGCGCGGCGGCAATGGGGGAGCAACTGTTCCCCGAAGGCCATTCCGGTCTGGGGGCTGCCCTCTATAACCTGGGAATCGCCTACGACCGGGTGGGTGACCGGAAACTTGCCGACAGCTACCTGCGGCGAGCGCTGGAGATCGAGACGCGCCAACTTGGCCCAGTGGCCGCCGATCTCATGTTCACTCTCAGCGCGCTCGGCAATCACCAGACGCTGGCCGGTGAGCTGGACGCGGCGGTCGGCAATTACGAACGCGCCGAGCGCATCTGCATTCGTGCCAGCGGCCCGTTGAGCCGGGATCTGGCCGCGATCCTGCCCGGCGCATGCTACCTGCGCGCGCAGCGCGGGGAGCTGGACGAGGCAATGCGGACTGCGTTGCGGATCGAGGAGATCCGCCGCACACGGATCCGCAGCCTCTCCCAGTTCGTGGCCGAGCCCAGGGCGCTCCACTTCGCGACGACGCTTCCCAGCGGGTTGGATCTGGCGCTCTCGCTCGCGCTGGATCACTCTGCGCAGCTGCGCTGGGACCCGTCACGCACGTGGGATGCGCTGGTCCGATCGCGCGGCATCATCCTGGATGAGATGGCCGCGCGCCATCAGGCGAACGCTCGCGCATCATCGCCCGGGATCACCGGACCCGCCCAGGCTGCCCGGGCCGCCCGACAGGAATGGGTCGACCTGCTCGTTCGTGGTCCGGCGATCGGGCAGGAGGACGCATACCCGAAGCTCTTGAAGCAGGCGGAGGAACGGCGGAACAAGGCCGAGGACACGCTGGCCAGGGCCAGTGCGGAATTCCGGAAGGCGCGCGCCGAGCGCGACGCCGGCTGGACAGAGATCGCCGCCGCCCTGCCTGCTGGATCCGCGCTCGTGGCCTACGTCGAGTTCTCGCGCGTGCGGCTCGATGCCAACCCGCGAACTGCTCCGACCGAAAGCCAGCAAGGTGGAACGGGGTCAGGCCACTGGGAGCTCCCCCGGGGGAATCCGTGGTATGCGGCGTACGTGCTGGGTCGTAAGGGGGTAGTGTTGGTGTCGCTCGGGCCGGCGACGTCCATCGACCCGCTGGTCGCGCGCTGGAGACACGAGGCGGCCCGAGCGCCCGCAGCCGATGGGCGCAATCCCACACACAGTGAGGAGGCGTACCGGGCGGCAGCGGATTCGCTTCGGCGGGTCATCTGGGATCCCGTAGCAAATACGCTGGGCCATCCCGATCGGGTCTTCGTGGTTCCCGACGGCGCTCTCCAGGCGGTCAATCTCTCTGCGCTTTCCGGACCCGACGGCTCCTACCTCGTCGAGAGCGGCCCGCTCCTCCACTATCTGACCACCGAGCGCGATCTCGTGAGCCTGGCGCAGCGGCGAACAGGAAAGGGCAGCCTGCTCGCGTTGGGCGCCCCTGCGTTCGACAGCATGTCCCCATTCTCCGTGGCGCTGTCGCAGGCGGGACACGACGAGTCCGTGCAGCCCGGCACCGCCGCTCGCGGTGCCTCCCGGCAGCCGACCTGCGATGATTTCCAGTCGCTCCGCTTCGAGCAGCTCCGCCAGGCCCAGGCGGAAGTCGAAGCGATCGCCGGACTCTGGCGGGAGCGCGGTCATGGGCGCCGTGCTGAGCGCCCTGCTGAGCGCGGCGCTCAGACCGTCCTGCTGGGAGAAAACGCGACCGAGGCTGCATTCAAGGCCCGCGCCCCGTCGTGCGGCGTGCTGCATCTTGCGACGCACGGCTTCTATCTGGGCGGCGGCTGCACGACGGGCCCGGCGCCGAGGGCCGAAGGACTGTTTGCCGTGGGGCGCGATTCCCCGATCCCCCGCGCAATGGGAAGGAACCCCCTGCTGATGTCGGGCCTGGCGCTGGCGGGGGCCAACCAACGCGCGCTCGCTGGCAAGGGCATGGAGGATGGCATCGTCACCGCCGAGGAGATCGCCGGGTTGGATCTGTCCGGGGTGGAGTGGGCCGTTCTCTCCGCGTGCGAAACCGGCTTGGGAGAGACCCTGTCGGGTGAAGGCGTATTTGGCCTGAGGCGGGCGTTCCAGCTGGCGGGCGCCAGAACCGTGATCACGAGCCTCTGGTCGGTCGAGGACGAGCCGACCAAGGAGTGGATGATCGCGCTTTACGACAGTCGGCTGCGGGGTGGTTTGGACACGGACGCGTCCGTACGCGCGGCCTGTCGGGTGGCGCTGCAGAGGCTCCGGCAGGCGGGGGCGAGCACGCATCCCTTCTCCTGGGGCGGATTCGTTGCTGTGGGGGACTGGCGGTAGCCGGGCGGCGGTAGGCTCGCGGCGTGCGTGCGCGACCCGCGTCGTCCAAGCGTCAGGCGCTGCCGATCTCCTCGGCGAGGCGCAGAAGTGCCCGTTTCATCGCCATACGGGCGGCGTCGGGGGAGCGCATGCAAACCGTACTCGCCACCTCTGCATGGCTGAGCTGCAGGTCGAAACAGAGGATGAGCGCCTGCTCCCTCGGCTTCAAGCGCCGCAGAGCCGACTCGTAACGCTGCGCACTCTCCCGGCATTCCGCGTTCTCCAGCGGTGATGGTCTCGCGTCGACGAGGTCGTCGTCGAGCGGAACCAGCTGCGGGCGCCGGCTGCCGTCACGGGCGAGGTTGCGGATGTGGTTGCGGATGGCGATGCGGAGGTACGCGAGAAGTGCACCGTTCGAGCGCGGCTCGAAGTGGTCGAGCTGACGGTAGGTCCGCTCGAATGCATCCTGAACCAGATCGACGGTGTCCATCAGGCCCCGGGCGTAGGGCGGTAGACGCCCCGATGCCCACTTCCGCAGCGCCGGGAAGTACTGCTTTGCCAGGCGATCGCGAGCGGTTGCATCTCCGGCGAGGGCGAGGCCCAGGGTGTCCTGGGCGGACCCCGTGCCACCCACGGCCGCGGTCGGCACGACCACCGTGTGCAGAGCAGCGGCAGACATCGCCGCGTCGGGGCGGACGCCGTCGGACATGGGGACCTCCGTGAGGCTCAGTCGGTGGTGCGCCGCGCGGGTGCGTGTGTCTCGAACGGAGCACCGGGCGGAACTTCCGGGAACCAAGAGCGTGGGGCGGAGCGGATTCCGCCAGATTCTCCGAGCTCTGGCCCTCGGCGCAGCAGACCGAAACCGCGAGGGATCCGAGCATAGTCGAAAACCGGGGCTGGAGGGGGGTTCGGCGAAAGCGTTGTTCGGTCGGGTGCCCTGCGGTGTTCTCAGGAGTAGGGAGGCTGGAGCCGCCTCCCCGGACAGGGTGGAGGCAGCCTCGTAGCTGCCTCCACCACGACTCGTTCTGCCCTACACCCACTTGCGCCCGGTCCCAGGCTCCCCAGGCCAGATCCATCCACGTGGAGGTATCTCGCTATGCGTCTTCGCATTGCCCCGTACAGGTCCCTGCTTCTCATAGCCTTGCTCTCCGCCGCAGCCTGCCTGGGATTGCTGGTGGGCTGCTCGCACGACTCGCCCGTCGCGCCGGGCCAGCCCAGCGTCGAGACGACCCCGCCCCCGGTTGACCAAATGCGCGATCTCGAGCAGCTGGCCTCGCAGCCCGACGGCGGCATCAGCCGGCTGTCGGGCCCCGCCGCAGTCGTCAAACTGCCCGCCGGCTCGGTGGACGGGCTGGCCGCCGCGATCGCGGCGGCCGGGGCCCAGGGCGTCGTGATCGTGCGTTCGGGGATGCACACCGAATCGGGCAGGGTGACCATCACGCAGCCCGTCTCCATCCTCGGTGAGAACGGGGCGGTCCTGAAGATCGGCTCCGAGCCAGACCCCAACATTGTGCTCGTGGCTCCGGCTCTCTACGTGCTGCGAGCCGACGACGTGACGATCTGGGGGCTGGAGATCCGGCCGCTGGGCCCGTTCGGAAACACGGCCATCTTCGTCCAGGACTCCGCACGCGCCCTGATCGGGCGCAACTCGCTGTTCGATCACCAGACCGTGATTGGGTTGCAACACGCAAACCAGGCCCGCATCTGGGGCAACACCATCAACAGCGGTGGAGGCGATGGAATCGTGTGCATGAACGGCAAGCAGGTTTTCGTGCGGGGCAACGACGTGACCAACAGCTCCTTTGGCCTGTGGGCGTGTGACGAGAACGGACAGGCTTCGAACAACAACCTACACGGCAATTTCATCGGCTTGATCCTGTGCAAAGTCCCGCTGGCCAGCATCTTGCCGGACGGGCAAATGGTGGGCAGCGAGCTTTCAGCTGCGCGCTGGATCGTCGCCGACAACAGGGCCACGGGGAACGCGGACGCCGGTTACCTTGCCATCGATGGCGCCAACCACAACCTGGTCTTCAACAACGCCGCCTCGAACAACGGCACCTACGATATCGATCTGGCCGGCGACACCTTTCGGTTTGGATTCTTGACCCCGCTCTCCCACGACAACACGGTGATCGCGGGGATCTACCGCACGGTCAGGATCAAGGACTGCGGCGTGAACAACCAGGTGTTCGGCGGCGTCCACGTGGACACCGGCACCGATCCCTGCTACTGACGCTGCCCCCGGCCGAGCTTCCAAAGCCATGGCCGCGGCCGTCACCGCCGCCCGCACGGCGGGCCCGCGGCGCTGGCGCTGGCCAGGTGGCCGCGCCGTCGCTGCGCGGGCGAGGCGGCAGCTGCCCGGCTGACTCGACCGAATGATCAAGGTGTTGGTGCGACCGGCACGACCGGTCGCACCAGCACGGCCGGTCGCACCAACCCGGCCGGTCGCACCAACCCGGCCGGTCCGCGCGCGATGCTCCGCCAACCCGACACGGCCGGTCCCTCCGCCATTTCTGGCCGCCACTTCGGGTCGCACCGCGACGGAGTCGCACCGGCACAATGGCGCACCGGCACACTGCTGCGCCGGCACACTGCCGCGCCGCCAGCAGGTCGCGCAGATACGCAGTCGCACCGGTACCAACGGCGGGCCCGCAGACCATCCAGGGGGGTGGAACATCCGCCACGCCTGTGCGACCATCCAGGGGACGGCCCGTGCTCGAGAGAGTCGTTCTCCTCGGCCCCGACGGGCCAGCCCGCGCCCCTTCTCCCCGAGGGATCACCATGCATCGCACAAGGACCTCCCCACGGGCACTGCTGTCACTCGCCCTGCTGCCGCTGGCCATCACGAGCCTGCCGGAACGTCAGGCTGCGGCGACGTATGTCATGGAGTACCAGAGCCCCGCCAATTACACCTGGGCGCCGGCCGAGTCCTACTTCACGTTCGACGCCGGCCGTATGGACATGGACGGGGACGGAATCCCCGACATCATGGTCACCAATGGACCCCAGGCGATCGTGACCTTCTTCTTCTACCGCGCCCGGGACCACTCCAAGATCTGGGAGTACAACACCTCCGGAGGCGTGTGGTCGCTGTTGGGGTTCTTCGACATCGACGGCCACAACGGGAAGGAGGCGTTGTTCACCGTGAATCAGAACCCGGGCAACTACGTGATCGCGGTGGAGTGGCCCAGCGGCACGCCGATCTTCAATCGGCAGGGCACGGTCAAAGCCGTGTTCGACATCGATGCCGACGGTCTGGACGAGTTGCTGATCACCTCGATTGCCTCGGGGCAGTCGCGCGTCGAGATCTTCGGCGACGGCAACACAGTTCCCACCTCTGTCGTCGAGCGGGTGCCCACCCCGCCGCCGGCGGGGCTGGCGCCGAACGTTCCCAATCCCTTCAATCCGCAGACGCGGATCGACTTCCAGGTACAGAGCGCGGGGTCCGTCGGACTGCGCATCTACGATGCCGCAGGGCGCGCCGTGCGCGAGCTGCTGCGAGACGTGCGGGACGCCGGTGATTACAGCGCTCTGTGGGACGGCAAGGACGACCAAGGCCGGGCGGCGGCCAGCGGCGTCTACTATTACGAGCTACAGGCCGGCGGCTTCGTGTCGAGCCGCAAGATGGTGCTGCTGCGATGAGGTGAGCCGACCTCTCACCTGCTCCGGTCAGTTGACCGATCACTGGACGGCAGATCCCTGGGCTGTCTGGTGCCACCCTGCGCCCACGGATTCCGCTTTGCGCTCGCTCGCCCAACGCTTCGCCGCCGCGCGGCGGGCAGCGCAGCTCCGGGACGTTCGCCCACACCCAGACAACCGTGCGGGCGCCCTGACCGCTACGTCTGCGGCCAGGCGGGCGTCAGCTCCCGGGCCACGAGAGAATCGTCCGCTTTGTCTGCAGGTCGAACAGGTGGGCGCGCCGCAGGTCGGCGCGCAGCCGCAGTGGTGCGCCTGTTTGCAAGCGCGTCGTGGGAGCGGTGCGCACTACGCTGCTCACCTCTGCGAGCTTGAAGTAGAGCAGCGTCTCACTGCCCAGCGGCTCGACGACATCGACTGTGGACTGCACCTCCACCCACAAGTCGCTGGGCGGACTCGCGGAAGCCATGTGCAGGTCCTCGGGACGAATTCCCAGCTCGACATTGCGGCTCGCCAGGGCGGCCAGGTCTTGGGGGATGCTGCCATGGACCGGGGTCTGCTGGCCCGCGATCAGAAGCGCGGCGCCAGCGCTCGAGGCCGCACCTCCCGCCGCAGCCTCATCCGCCGCGCGGTGTGCGTGATCCAGGCTGCCGGCTCCCCTGCCCGCTCCCTCCCCTGTACCCGCGCCCGCTCCGCCTCGCGCTGCCTGGCCCGTTCCCCCTCCCAGCTCCAACCGCACCGGCCAGAAGTTCATCGCCGGACTCCCGACGAATCCCGCCACGAACCGGTTTGCCGGGCGGTTGTAGAGCTCCACCGGCGTGGCGATCTGCTGGATCTCGCCCTCGCGCAGCACCACGATGCGGTCGCCCATGGTCATGGCCTCGGTCTGGTCGTGGGTGACGTACATCATCGTGGCGCCGAGGCGCTTGTGCAGCCGGTTGATCTCGGTGCGCATCTCCACGCGCATGTCCGGATCGAGATTGCTCAGCGGCTCATCGAACAGGAATACCTTGGGGCGGCGCACGAGGGCGCGGCCCACGGCTACGCGCTGGCGCTGGCCGCCGCTGAGCTGGCCGGGCCTCCGCTGCAGCAGCGCCTCGATACCCAAGAGCCGTGCCGCCTCGCGCACCCGGAGATCGGTCTCCTCGTGGGGCGTCTTGCGGATGCGCAGGCTCATGGCCATGTTGTCGAACACGCTCATGTGCGGGTAGAGCGCGTAGTTCTGGAAGACCATCGCGATGTCGCGCTCGCGCGGCGGGACGCCGTTGACGACTCGACCGTCGATGGAGATGGTCCCCTCGGTGGCGGTCTCCAGCCCCGCGATCATGCGCAGCAGCGTCGACTTGCCGCAGCCCGACGGGCCCACCAGCACGACGAATTCGCCATCGGAGACCGTGAACGTGGCGCCGCGCACGGCCACGACGCTCCCGTCGTAGACCTTGCCGACGCCTTTGACTGCGACCTCAGCCATGCCCCGAGTCTAGGAAGCGCGCGGCGGGGGGTCAACGACACTCGCTGGTGAGCGAGGCTCGCCGCCTTGCGGCGGCTGCGGCTGAGGCGTTCCGCGGCTTTGCGTCGTCGTCCAAGGCCGCGTCGCCGTCGGGCGCCGCGTCGTCGTCGGGCACCACGCTGCCGCGCGGCGCCGCGCTTGCGTCCAGGATTGCAGCTGCGGCACCGCCATCACCGCACCAGCACCAATTTGTGCCCGAGCACCCGGCCGTCCGCGGTGAGCCGGGCGTGGTACACGCCGCTGGCCACCGGCCGTCCGCTCAGGTCGTTGCCCTCCCATAGGAACTGGTGCTCGCCGGCCGCGCTGCGCCCATCGGCCAGCAAGGCCACGCGGCGCCCCGCCGCGTCGAAGATCTCCAAGCGGACGAACGCTTCCTGCGCCAGGGTGAAGCTCAGCTCGGTGCGCGGGTTGAATGGATTGGGGCGTGGTGGGGGAAAGTCGACGGCCGTCCGGCGCTGCGGAGGAGCCGCCGTGAAGGTCTGTGCCACGATGCGCACCAGGCGCGGCGGGGCGGTGGTGCCCGTGGTATTGGTGTACGACTCGCTGCCACCGGGATCGGCCACGTACAGGTCACCGTCATTGCCGAAGGCGAGGGCGTCGGACCCGTAGAGGTTGTTGAAGCCCGTGGCGAAGACGCTCACCTGGCCGGTGGCATCGACGCGCAGGACGCGCTCCCCCAGAGCATCGAGCGCATACACATTGCCCAGGCCGAACGGCCCCGGGGGCGCAAACGCGATGGCCATCACGCCGGTCACCGCGGAGTCGCTCACCCAGACCGTACGCGCACCGGCGGCATCGATCCGGTACAAGCGCCCGCTGCCCACCCCGCTGATCGCCGGATCGCACACGTACAACAGATCGGGATGCCCGCTGCCCGCCGGCGGTTGGGCCAGGCCGCGGGGGTCGGTCAGGCCCGCGTTGAAGTTGCTCACGGCCGCACCCTGTACACTGTAGATCACATCGCCCGTCGGGCTGGCCAGATAGATGCGGCCGGCGTGCGCGCCGGTTCCAGGCCACGGCGCCTCCCAGGCAGCGGGCGCCGCCGCGCGCGCCGCGACCACGCCGAAACGGTCCACCTCGTAGAGCGCGGACGATGTCGCCACAAGCAGCTTCTGCGATACGACATCCAACGCCATTCCGGTGATGACGCCGGTCGGCTCGACGGCGAACGTCGCCACCTTCTGCCCGGGATCCAGGCGCAGGATACGACCCCGCCTCACGTCGCTGACCAGCGGGACGTCCGAGGGCGGGGCGACGGACACCCACCCTGGCGGTGCGATCTCCAGCGCGAGTGGCTGTTTGAGCCCGAACGGCAGGCGCTCCTCCGCCTCGAATCCGGCCGGTAGCGTCACGCCGACACTCGAGAAATCGGTGTGGAATCGAAATGAGAACGTCGCCGGCAACGTTGCGCCGTCCTGCGCCGCCGCGCCCGCCGCCACGCGCAGTGTGTAGATTGTGGCGCCGCTCCAGCCACTGGTCGGCTGGATGAGCAGCGTGCGGCTGTCGTGCCAGCCGATCGTCGCGGCCAGCGGCGGGTCGAACGCCACCGAGGCGCTCGCCGAAGCGGGCATCGGGCGATCGAACACGATGCGCGCCGGGCGACTGCTCAGGCGCAGCGCTCCGTCGTGAGCGGGCCAGGTCGACACCACCGCCAGTCCTGGAGACGCTGCAGCGGCCGCGAGCAGCAGCGCCGAGCGCCCGGGCACCTGCAGGCTGACCTGGCCGCCCGCGCCCACCACGACCTGCCGCCCGGGCGCAAGCAGATCGTGCAGCACGACGCCAGCGCTCCATCCGGTCGACGGCAAGGTCGTCTGCGCGCCCTGCGTCGCGGTGTTGAGCGCCACTAGCACGTTCCCGCTGGCATGGATGCGCAGGTAGGCGAGCACGCCGGGGTGGCCGGCATCGGCCTGCAAGATCGTCATGCCGCCGCGCCGCAGGGCCGGCAGTTGCGCTCGCAGGTCGTTGAGCGCGCGGACGTGGGCGTACAGCGGCGCGGCCATGTGGAACCCGTCGCCGGCGCTGGGGCCGAAGTCCCACTGGCCGTCGAAGAGGTCCTCGCGGTTGTAGGGATCGCCACCACCGTCGTACTCCTGCTCGGTTCCATAATAGACAATGGGGATGCCGGGTGAGCTGAGCAGCCAGGTGAGCGCAATGCGCAGCAGGGCGTCGTCCTGATTGGCCAGCCCGAACGACGCGAGCCGCCCCAGGTCGTGGTTGTCGAAGAAGTTGCCCAGGCGGGCGCGCACGGTGGGATCGTAGAAGTTGCTGTCCGCGTACACCGAGATCAGATCGGACGGCTGGCCGTTGCCGGAGAAGACCCACCGCGCCGCGAAAGCCATGGGGAACCACGTCGCGCTGTTCAGCAAGTAGGGACCGCCGGCCTTCGTCCCGGTGTAGCTGCCCACCTTGGCCGGATCGCCGTCGAACACCTCGCCCAGCAGCAGGAAATTGATCTTGCCGGCCGTCGTCGCGGCGGCGCGGATGCGCGGGCAGAAGTCCTGCCAGAACCCCAGCTCGGCGTGTTTGACCGTGTCGATGCGGAATCCGTCGCAGTCGGTGAGCTGGATCATCTGGCCGTAGGCGCTGGCCAGTGCGTCACGGACGGTCACGGTCTCGGTCTTGAGGTCGTCAAGGCCGAACAGCTCACCGAGGATCTGTTCGGGGTCGGAGAAGTTGCCGATCTGCCCATATGTATGGAAGAGGCTCAGGTTGTTGAACGGCGCGGCATGGCGCAGCCCCGCGTTGCGCCAGCGCAGCACGTACGAGCCCGACGGATCGTACTGCGGGTACCCCGAGCCGCCGCTGTCGATGAGATCGCCCATGTGATTGGCAACCATGTCGATGATCACGTACAGCCCGCGCGCGTGGGCGGCCTGGATGAAGCTCTGCAGCGCGGGCAGCCCGCCCATGGTCGGCGAGTACGAGGCGAGGTCGCGCGCGGCGTAGCCGTGGTACTCGCCGTAGGCGTTGAGCACGACCGGGCTGATCCAGACGGCGCCCACCCCCAGCCCGGCGATGTAGTCGAGTTTTTGCTGCAGACCCTGCCAGTCGCCGCCATGGACGGCGCCGCCGTCTGCGGGGCTGTAGCTGCCCTGGGCGTTGTTGTTGGACGCGCTGCCGTCGTAGAATCGGTCGGTGACCACTTGGTAGATGGTCAGGTCGCGCCAATCGGAGGGAGAAGCGTAGCCCAACGCCAGGGCCACAGCGGGTGCCGCGAGCGCGAGCATCAGGCCGGTCGTCGCCAGCGCCAGCGCGCCGGCAGCGGCGCACTCGAGCCTGGCAGCCGTCGTGCGGGCTGGGTGTTGGACAAAGACTCGCACGGGCTCGCTTTCCCGCAGAGAGTGACCTAGCGTGGAGCCCCGCTCCGAGGAGGGCGGCATGCGCGCAAGCCTGGATGGCGCTTGGTTCCTGGTCTCAAGGATAGCACATCGACGCGCAGGACCCCATGCGGTCGCCGTAGGCCTGTTCGCGTCTCTCGCGTCGTTCGCGCCGTTCGGTTGCGTCGCGGGCGCGGCCGCTGCGGCGCGTGCGTGTGTGGTGCAGGCCGACGCACCCCACGGGGGCGCAGCTCAGGTCGGCGCAGCGCTGGCCGCGACAATGCAGGCCGCGCCAAGTCAGGCCGCGGCAACGCAAGCCGCGGCAACAACGAGCGGAGCAACGCAGGCCGGTGCTTTGACCGCGTTCTCCGACGCCGACTGGGAAATCCTGGTCACCTCACCCAGCCGCGAGGTGATCTTCACCAACAAGCGGGCCACCCACTTCGCCGCCGATTCCGCCGCGCGCGAGATGCGCAGCTACGCCGGGCTCTACACCTCGATGCACGAGTGCCTCGACGACTACGTGCTCGAGACAGACGGAGCCGCGCTCGACCCGGCGCACGCGTTGCGCGCCCGGGTGTGGCCATGGCTGCTGCGGCGCGAGTACGCCGGCGGGCTGTTTGAGGAAGTGCTGCTGCCGCTGGAGGAGCCCGCGCTCCTCGTGCGTCTGGAGGCACCGGCCGCGACGCGCCGGTTTGCTCTCATCCCCCGCCTGGACATGCGCTGGATCTGGGAGGTTCCGCAGCCGGGCTACGAGCAGACGCAGGTCGACGGTATCCTGTGTTTTCGGCGCAGCGGCTGGGCGCCGGGCGCCGGCGGGCTGGCATGGCTGGCCGTGCAGATCTCGGCTCCCGCAGCGTTCGCGGCCCAGCCACGGCTGCTGAGCGTCACCCATCCGCGCGACGCAGCGCGGCGCGCCATGGACCAGACCCACCCTTGGGAACCAGGGCGCTTCGCGGGGGCGTGGCCGGCGCGCGCGACCCATGTGGACGTAGTGTTCGCGCAAGGGAGCACGGCCGAGGAGGCTGCGGCGCGCGCCAGGCGCCTGCTGCCGCAACACGACGCGCTGCTCGTCGCGCGGCGCGCATACGTCAACGGCCTTTTCACTTCAGCCAACCTGTCCACCGGCAATGCGCGGCTGGACAAGGCCTACCACTGGGCCCGCGCCAGCCTGGACGAATTGCTGATGCAAACGCGCGGGCCTGGGATCTACGCCGGCTTCCACTGGTTTCCCAACTATTGGGGGCGTGACACGTTCATCAGCCTGCCGGGCGCGGCGCTCGACACCGGACAGCTCGATGCAGCGCGCGCTATTCTGCGCAGCTTTCTGCTCTACCAGAACGTGGACCGGGCGAGCCCGCGTCTGGGGCGCCTGCCCAACATCGTGCAACCCAATGAGCTGCAGTACGCCGGGGTGGACGGCACATGGTGGTACGTGCGCGCTGCCTACCGCTACGTCATGGCGCGCCGGGCCCGCGGTACGGCCGACGGTGACTACGAGCGCGACCTTGCCGCGGCGCTGCGCCTGATGGTCGATGGCGCCGAGCGCATGGCAGTCGACTCCCTCGGGCTGCTCACCCACGGTGACGGCGAAACGTGGATGGATGCTGGAGGCGAGAGCCATCCGTACAGCCCTCGCGGCAACCGTGCGGTCGAGGTGCAAGCGCTCTATTACAATGCTCTGCGCGTGGGGGAGTGGCTGGCAGGCGAGCAGGGTGACGCGGCCGCGCAGCGGCGGTTTGGCGCGCTCGCGACACGCACGCGCGAGGCCTTCCGCGCGCACTTCTGGGATCCGCAGGCGCAACGACTGGCGGATCACCTCAACGCCGACGGGAGCCGCGACGCGCAGGTGCGGCCCAACGCCATCCTGGCGGTCACCGCGGTGGAGCCACGCTGGCCGGCGCTCCTGGAAGAGGACCAGGTGCGTGCCGTGATCGATCTGGCGTGGCGGCGGCTGGTACTGCCCTACGGCCTCACCAGTCTCGACCCGTCCGACCCGCTGTTCCATCCGCGACATCTCGACTGGGAGCATTATTTCTTCGACGCGGCCTACCACAACGGCGATGTGTGGTACTGGCTGAGCGGTCCCATGATCACTGCGCTCTGCCGCGTTGGCCGCAGCGCCGACGCGCGCACGCTGCTCGATCCGCTGGTGGCCGAGGTGCTCGACCACGGGGCGGTCGGCGCGATCCAGGAGATCCGTGACGGTGGCGACACAGGCCTCACCGAGGAGTTCGGCGGCGCGACGTTCCAGGCGTGGAGCCTGGCCGAGATGATCCGTGCCATGCACGAGGATCTCGCCTCTCCCATGGGCTGGCGCGCGACGCCCTGAGCGCCGCCCACTCCGAGTGCCGCCCGGCCCGAAGCGCCGCCCGGCCCGAAGCGCCGCCCGCCGTGCGTGCCGCCCGGGCCGTCCTCGATCGCCGCGCGTTGCCTCGCTGGCCGGACCGCGCGCGCCCCATCGTCCGTCCTGGCGTGGCGACCCCTCCAGGCCCTACACTTGCCGCGCTCCGGGCGCCCGCCCTTCCTCGAGGAGGCCCCCCTTGAAGGCTCGCTCTCTCGCCGTTCCGTGGCTTCCCGGCCTGCTTTTCCTGACGCTGCTGGCGGGGCCCCCCCGTGAGGCCCAGGCCGCCAAGGTCACGTTTCGCTTCCAACCCTCGGTCCCTGCCAAAGCCGTCTACGTCGCTGGGGAGTTCAACTCCTGGAACGCCACGGCCCAGGCCATGGCCGATGCCGACGCGGACGGCGTTTTCGAAGTGACGATCGATCTCGCCCCGGGGCGCTACCAGTACAAGTACGTGATCGAGGGGACGACCTGGCAGGAAGACCCGTACTCGACCGAGTCCGTGCCCGATCCCTATGGCGGCAAGAACAGCGTGCTCGTGGTCCCCGAGGGTGCCGCCACGCTGAGCGTCGGGCTTTCGGGGGCGGCGAAGCCCTTGGCCGCGACCCCGGCGGCGGTTCCCCCCGTCGCACAGCCGGCCGTGCCGGTCCCGTCGGCGGCCGCCTCCGCGAGCCACCGCAACGTCTACTTCGCCATGCAAGCCAAGGGGGCGACCGCAGTCTTCCTCGCGGGCGAGTTCAACTCTTGGAGCGCCACGGCGCAGGCCATGTCCGACGCCGACGGCAACGGGGTGTTCGACGTCACGATCCCGCTCGCGCCGGGTCACTACCAGTACAAGTACGTGATCGATGGGACGTGGAAGGAGGATCCACGCTCGGCGGCCTACGTTGCCGATCCCTACGGCGGCAAGAACAGCATCGTCGAGGTGAGTGCGGGCGAGGGCGTGCAGGAGGCAGCTACGAGCGCGGGCGCGCAGCCCGCGGTGGGCAGAGCGGGTGCGGCCGCTACCGCGGGCGCCTCGGGAACAACCGGCGCGAAACCCGCCGCCCCCGCCGTGGCCAAGCCCGCATCGAGCGCTGCCCTCACCGGGCAGCGCACCGTGACGTTTCGTTACCAGCCGCCGATCTCCGGCGTGCGCGAGATCTTCCTGGCGGGAACCTTCAATGATTGGAACGTGGGCGCCACCCCGATGCGCGACCAGGACGGCGACGGCGTATGGGAGGCAATGCTGCTGCTGGCGCCCGGCGACTACGAGTACAAGTTCGTTGCAGACGGCACCTGGATCACCGACGAGAAGGCCGATGCTTTCGTGGACGACCCCTACGGCGGCAAGAACAGCGTGATCCACGTGGACGACCGGTTCAAGGCGATCGACGTCAAGGTCGGCGACGGCAAGATCCTCGTCGACAACCTGGGCGTGACGCTTGGCTACTCCACGGTCGATGAGGTGGAGGACGGGCTGCTGGTGTTCCAGGCGCGCGCCTATCGCGACGACGTGCAGAAGGTCGTGCTGCACTGGATGGAGGAGGGCAAGCAGCCGCAGGAAGCGGTCATGATGCCCGGGGCGAAGGACGCGGTGTTCGCATCGTGGACGGCGCAGGCCAAGCTGGCCGACGCGCGCTCGCCGGTGCGCTTCACGTTCTCCTACCACGACAAGGGAACACAGCGTTGGGCCACCGCGGGGGGCGGCTTCGCCGAGCAGAAGCCCGATCCGCAGCAGTGGATCGCCTACAGCGAGCAGCTCCTGCCGCCCTTCCGCATCCCGCAGTGGGCGCAGACGGGGATCTACTACCAGATCTTCCCGGATCGGTTCGGCAACGGTGACCCGAGCAACGATCAGGATTTCAAGCAGTCGTACTATAAAGGAAGGAACGAGCTGCCCGCGGGTGGGAAGACCAACGCGGAGTACTTCCACGTCGTGAAGGACTGGGACGACGTCTCCGGTCTCGCGCATAGCCCCTACCGCACCGACGGCAAGCCCGACTACTACAGCTTCTACGGCGGGGATGTTCGCGGCGTGATCGACCACATCCCGTACCTGGCGAGCCTGGGGATCACGATCATCTACTTCAATCCGGTCAACGACGCGCGCAGCAACCACCGCTACGACGCCTGCGACTACCTGAAGCTCGACCCGCATCTGGGCACCGATGCCGAGTTCGCCGAGATGACGCGCCGCTGCGCCGAGGCTGGCATCCGCGTGATCGTGGACATGGCTCTCAATCACACCGGTGACTGCCACTTCGCGTTCCAGGATGCGATCGCCAAGTGGAAGGACAGCCCCTACTACGACTGGTACGAGTGGCAGAAGCGGCCGCCCAGCTGGCCGCTGCCGTCGGACGCGAAGGCCAGCGACTACTACGACTGCTGGTGGGGTTTCGGTCTGCACCCCAACCTCAACTACGACCTCTCACGCCCCAACGCCCAGGAGAACGGGATCGTCGACATCGCGCAGGCCAAGGTGAACAGCGCGGTGGTGGACTATGTGCTGCAGATCCCCGAGTACTGGATGGGCAAGCTCGGCTGCAGCGGCTTCCGTCTCGACGTGCCCAACGAGGTGCCCTTCTGGTTCTGGGGCCTGTTCCGGGAACGCTGCCGGCAGATCAAGCCCGACCATGTCCTGATCGGCGAAATCTGGGGCGACGCGGGTGCCTGGATCAACCCGCACGTCTTCGATGCGGTGATGAACTACCGCTACTTCAAGGACCCTGTGGTGAAGTGGATCGGCCAGCGCCAGGGCAACGCGGCCACCTTCGACCAGGAGCTGGCTCCGGGCCGCACGCGCTATCCCATCCAGGCCGTGCGCGCCCAGATGAACCTCGTGGATAGCCACGATACGGTGCGCCTGCTGAACGTCGCCGGCGGCGACGTGCGGCGTCTGATGCTGGCCGCGACCTTCGCCATGACGTACCTGGGGGCCCCGCACATCTACTATGGCGACGAGCTGGGGCTGGCGGGTGACAAGGATCCCGATTGCCGCCGCACCATGCCCTGGAGCCAGATCGACGTGCCCGCCCGCAAGCAGGTCCTGGAGCACTACCGGCGGGTGACGGCGCTGCGCCGCGCGCATCCGGAACTGAGCCTGGGGGCCTTCCAGACGGTGCTGGCCAGCGGCGACGTCTTCGCCTACCTGCGCGAGCACCAGGGGCGGCGGTTGCTGGTCGTGCTCAACAATGGCGAGTCGGCGACCACCACGATCCTCCCCGTGGGCAATGCAGGCATCGCCGACGGCGCCACGGCGACACCGGTCCTGGGAGTGGCCAGCGAGATCACGCCCGTGGGGGGGACGCTTACGGTCGGCCGCGGCGTTCTGAAGATCGTGGCGCCGCCGGTGTCGGGCATCGTGTTGGAGATCCGCTCGGAGCGATCCTGATGGGTGTCGCGCAGCGCCGCCGGCCGTACCAGCCGCCGGCGCTACCGCTGCCGCAACCTTTGCTCCCATCTCTGCCGCCGCTTCTGGCGCGGCTCTGGTTGCTGGCCCTGCTGACGTGTGCGGCGCTGAGGGCGGAGCCCGCGCGGGCGACGACCTACAATTCCCCGAACGTGGACGGAGTGGCACAGGTCGACGCCGCCGACTGGGATGCCGACGAGCTCTTCTACGAGGACCCCGTGGGCGACAGCGCGTGGGGGCCTTTCAACGATCTCCAGGGTCTGCGGGTCACCTGGGACCCCGGCGGGATCTACCTCGCCGTCAGCGGCGCCCTGTGGGACGTGCCAGCAGGCCAATCCGGGCAGAACAGCGTCAATCTGTACATCGACGTGGACTACGGCAAACGCACGGGCATCGCCGATCTGAGCCTCATCAACCAGAACGCGCTGGGCGCCATCAGCCGCAATCTCTGGCGGCCGCTGACCGTCGGCTCGGGCTTCGGGTGCGACTTCGGGTTCACCAACTGGGCCGGCCGCTACGACCTGGGCTTTCTCGATCTCGCCGATCCCAACAGCCCGGTCAACCGGGTCAACGCGATCACGCAGGCCAAGGACCTGGCGGGCAACACGGGCTACGAGCTGTTCATCCCGTGGAACGTCCTCTATCCGAACGCCGCGGCGCAGGTGCCCCCCGGCACGCGCATCGCCGTGGTGGTGGCGCAGGTCGGCGGCGGCGACTCCCTCTCGCCCGAATCGATGCCCGATCAGTCCACCGACCGCGTGATCGATGCGCCGCTGGTCTTCACCGTCGATGCCGACGGCGATGGCGTCCCCGACCTGGGCTGGCCGCCCAACGGTCGCATCCGCGGCACGCTGACGCTCTCCGACCCGCTGGACACCACCACGCAGATCAACGTGGTCGCGCTGCGCGACGGGACCGTCGAGGTCGCGCGGGTGAAGACCCCGCCCGGCGGCGGCCCCTACCTCCTCTCGCGGCTGGCCGCGGGAACCTACACGGTGAAGATCGACAGCCGGTTCTACCTGGCTCCATTGCACGCCGGCGTGGCCGTGGCCGAGGGGGCCGAGGTCGCGGGCATCGACTTTCTGGCACTCAAGGTGAACGGCGGTGTGGACGTGGCGTTCCGCTTCGCCGACGGCCCACAGGCCACGCAGCGTACGTTTACGCTCGACGTCGTGCTCCTCCCGGCGGACGTCACGCAGAATGAGGTGATCGCCGAGGCGACCGTCCCCCCCAGCGCGCCGCTAGTGGTCAGCCTGCGCCCTGTGTCCGACGGCAGCTACCGGCTGTTGGCCGGCCCATTCTCCGACGACCCGCGCATCGGCCTGCTCACGGGCTACAAACCGATTCAGCAGGACGTGGTGGTTGCCAACGACAGCGTGACCGACCTGGGCACTTTGGACCTGCGCATCGTGCGCGCGACACGGCTGGCATTCTATCCGCTGGGCACCAGCACGAGCAGCGGGCCCACCCAACCCATCAGCGCGGCCTTCACCACCGTGAGCATCCCCAGCGTTCACTTCTACGCGTATCTGCCGCTGCAGGTGGGCTTCGTGGACGACGACGGCTTCGAGGCGATCCTGGATGATGCGGTCAAAGGGAGCGTCACCCTCACGGCCACCACGATGGACCCCAGCATCGCACCCGAAGGGGCGGTGACGTACTGGACGCTGCCCGACACGGCGGCCAGCGCCCAGCCGCTGCTGGACCCCGCGCGCTGGAATCCCGCTACGGGGGATCCACCCACCGCGCGGGCGACGCTGCTGTTCACCGACGACCGCCAAGAGGTGGTCCGCTTGCGTGCCACCCATCCGACGGCGGCCGCGGCGATCCTGGAGACCGGCGTGCTGCCCGTGCAGCCCAGCTCGATCGCGCTCACCGCCGAGGGAACGCGCATGGTCGCTGGCGGCAGCTTGCGCCTGCAGGGTCAGCTCAAGGACGTGAGCAACAACAACGTGCGTCTGCCCGATCTGGACATCGGCTTCCGGATCGATCCTGCGGGCGCGCAGGTGGCGCCCTCGACGGCCACCACGCAGAGCGACGGCTCGTTCGGCAGCGAGGGGAACGTGGCCTTCACCTCCACCGTCGCCGACACGTTCACGCTGCGCGCCTTCGCCGTGCCCAGCGACAGCATCTTCAGCGAGCCACTCGTCTTCATCGTTGCCCCGGACACCCCGCGGCGGCTGAGCCTGGGGGGGCGCGTGGCGGCTCTGGGGCGGATGCAGTTCACCCTGCGCGCAGAGGACGCATTCGGCAACGCCAGCCCCGTGGCCGGAGCGCAGGTGACAATTGCCGCGGGGCCGGCGGCGATCATCCAGTCCTTCCCTGCCACGGTGGCGTTGGCCGCTGATGGGACGGCCAGCTTCGAGGTGGCCACGCGCCCGCAGGCCTTCGGACTGGTGGAGGTGACCGCCACGCTGGCTTCCCTGCCACAGCCTTCGGCTGAGCTGCGACTGGAGATCAGCCCGGGGCTGGCGGCGGCCAGCGAGCTCGCGCCCGAGAGCGACGACGCGCACAACGCCGTCGCGCAGGTGGATCTCACGACGGTATTCGCCTACTCCGAGCGCGACACCATGGTCGTGAAGGTCCCCTTCTTCTCGAACTACAGCGGTATCCACATGGTCCTGCTGCTGGAGTACCAAGGGGACGTCGCGGGCGCGGTGACGGACTATTTCGGCTTCCCGGTGAGCTACGCCCACCCGCTGCTGCCCGACTACGTCTTCACCTATAAGTACCAGGCGGATAACTACGCCGATTTCCGCCGGCCGCCGCCCGGTGGCGACCCCAACGGTTGGGAGTGGTACGACGTCGGCACGCGCACCTGGGTCACGACCTTTGCCGACGGGGTCGACGCCCGCAAGGCGAGCTGGGTCCGCAAGACCGATCGTGACGTCACCTTCCGGGTCCCGGTATCGCTGTTTGGGTCGGCGTTCGTCGTGGGCCAGGATAGCGTGCGGTTGCAGGTGTACGTGACGCAGGAGGAGACCTGCAAGCGGCCGGCGCTGGACTCCAGCCCCGACGATGCCACCGCCGACATGGTCCCGCTGCTGCCAGGGGTCGACTGGTGCCAGCAGCTGCCGGCATCGGTCACGCTGCACAACTGGGGCGGGACAGTGCTGGTGGAGACGATCAGCTCGCTGGCTCTGGATGATGTGGGCTTCACCCCGCCGCAGGTGACGCAAGGCGAGACTGCACTACTCACGGCGCGGCCCGTGTTCAGAGCCCAGCCGCCGCCCTCGCCCAGCTTTCAGGTCTTCGCGGACCTCAGCGCCCTGGGTGGGGAGCAGGTCGTGCCGTTGCGCGACGACGGGCTGGAGGGCGATGCAGCGGCGGGCGACGGGCTGTACAGCCTGCGTTGGTCGGTATCGCGCAGCACCTTCGCCGGGGAACCAGAGGCGGTGATCTCAGCGCTGGAGCTCAGCAGCGGGGCGCGAGCCCGCGCCCGCGCCAAGCTCACCATCACCGGCCAGCCGGAGCTCGTTCCGATCCTGGCGGTGCAGGACTCGCTGCGCGACGACCACGGGCCCGATCAGCAGGGCCGCCAGTACCTCTACTACCAATACCCGACCTCGGGTGTGTTCTTCGACGGCGTGTTCGACCTGAAGAAACTCGAGATCTTTGATCTGGATCAGGACCTGCTCTTCCGCGTCACGCTGCGCGACCTCACCGATCCGTCAGAGCCAGGCGCGGCGGACTGGAAGGCCGTCTATCCGCGCGACGCCAACTGCCCGGCGGGCTCGCGCGTCGATCTCAACCTCCAGAACGTCATCGTGCTCGTCGACAGCAAGGACGGCGGCTCGACCAAGCTGCCGCAGAACCGCTGGGCCGACGTGGCGCCGCAGGATGCCTGGGAGTATGCCCTGGTGGCCGACGGCTGGTGGAAGGGGCTGGTGAGCAGCAACGGCTCATCGTCGTCGGGGAGCTGGGTCGTGGACCGCAACGACGAGACACTCTTCTTCTGCGCCAGCTCCGACGCGAACACGATCGACATTTTCGTCCGCAAAGACAAGCTGGGTCTGTCTGCCAGCGCGGACAGCGCCACGGTTAATGCCGCAGTGCGCCGGTGGGATACCATCGTCACCCTCAGCGGGCACGACGGCGACAGCAACGACGACAATTGGGGCGCCGTGCGCTGGGTCAACGAAGGGATCGCCGAGTGGCAGTTCGGCGGCGGCAAGAACGGAGATTCCGGCCGCGAGCGCGACCCGAACATTGTCGATGTCCTCGCGCACGCCGGTACCGGCAAGCACCCGGGGCGCGCGCAGCAGGAGCAGCTGGACTTCCTCACGGCGGATGCTCAGCGGCGCTTTCAGGACGGGCAGGTGGCCGTACGCCTGGAGGCGCAGCAACTCATCGACACCGCTCCGCCCAAGGTGACCTTCCTGCGCTCGGTGGGGCGCGCCCTGACCAGCTGGCCGATCCTGCGCGACGGGCCCATCGCGGTGCTGGCCACGGTGGAGGACGAGACCGGCGTGGACTGGGCGAACCTGCTGTGGCGCGGCCTGGGCGAATCGCGCGGCAACGAGCGGACCGTCCCGCTGGGGCATCTGCGCAGCGACCTGGAGAAGGGCGTGATCTGGGTGGCCGACATCCGCTGGGACGATATCGTCGGCCAGGGCGTGACCAACCTCGTGCAGCGCACCCTGCCCGACGGGTCGACGCAGAGCGTGCGCTACCTCGTGGTGAGCTTCGACGCCCAGGACCTCGTGGGAAACCGCACGGACCCCGCGGCGCGCCAGGAGTTCCTGCTCGAGCTTCCGGTCCAACCCGTGGACTCGCTCACCTATCCCATCGATCGCGCGCTGCTGCAGGGCGTCGACACCTACTCCCTCGATCTCCCCGAGGGATCGCGCCTGCGGGTGGACGCCGCAATCCTGCGTGGCGTGCTGCCCGCTGGCAATGGGGGGCGTCTGGAGCTGACCTACGAGGCGGCGGCGCACGGTACCCTCGACCTCACGCCGCGCGGCGACAACAACGAGACGGTCCTGACGGCGGGCAACCGCTTCCTGGGCACGGCACGGCGTTTGACGCTGCGTGCCGTGGCTGGCGACAGCACCATGACCGAGATCAGCGTGCTGCCCCAGGTAGCAGAGCTCTCGTTGCACTTTCCGCGCTACGACGCGGGCGGCGACCCGCCCGCGGACCTGCAACTGTTCCATTGGACCGAGCGCGCCGGGCGCTGGGTGCTCGCCGGCGGGCACGGCGAGCGGGGGGGCAGCACCGTCACGGCCCGCGTGCGTGAACTGGGCCTGTACGGGACGTTTACGAAGAGCTCGCAGGTCGACGCCGACGCGATCGTGACGGGATTGCAGCTCTCGCCCAACCCGTTCTCGCCCAATGGCGACGGCCTCCACGACCTGCTGAGCGTCAGCTACGTGCTTCCCCAAGAGACGCGGGAGGCGATCGTGGAGGTCTACGACCTGCGCGGCGCGCGCGTGCGCACGCTGCTGCTGTTCCAGGGCGAAGCCACCACCAATCGCACGCTGGGACTGCAGTGGGACGGCAAGGACGAGCTCGGCCATGAGGTGCCCACCGGCATCTACATCGTTCGCGTTCAGGTGCGTGGGTCACAGATCGACCGCTGGGAGCGTCAATCGAAGGCCGTGGCGGTGGTGCGGTGAGGCGCGCAGCCCAGGCTTGGCGGCCCTTCAGGACGGCGAGGAGACGGGCGCCTTGCACGGGCATCGCCGCGCAGGCGGCGGGGCGGACTGCGGCGCTGGCGCAGGCGGTGGCGTCGGAGGTGGCAACGGCGCTGGCGCCGGCGCTGGCCGCGGCGCTGGCGGTGGCGCTGTGTGGCGCCGCCGGCATCGCGCAGGCCGATTTCGTCGACCCGCAAGTCGGCGCGCGCGCCCTGTCCATGGGCGGAGCGTTCGTGGCGGTGACGGGCGATCCGGCCAGCCTCTTCTGGAACCCGGCGGCGATCATCGCCCCGCAGCGCGTGCAGCTTTCGGGCATGCGCACCTCCGTCTACGACGGCGTCGACGGGCTGAGCGAGGACTTCCTGGGCGCGACGTTCCAGGCGCGCAAGGGGTTGGCGGTGGGGGCGGGCTGGTCGCGCACAGGACTGAAGGATGTCTATCACGAGGACCTGCTCACCGCGGCAGCGGCGCTTGCGCTGCTGCGCGGGCGACTGGTGGTGGGCGGATCCGTGCTGTTCTACGGGGTGGCCGCCCCCGGATACGAGGCGCTCAACGATCCCAACTACCTCGGCGCGCAGTGGAAGCTGTCGTTCAGCACGGGCGTCGTCGTGCACGTGCTGGACAACTTCGACCTGGGCGCGAGCGCCGAGAATCTGGTGCGGCCGGAAATCCGCCTGATCTCCACCACGGCGCGCGCGACCCAGATCGGCGGCCGCCGCCGCCTGGGCGCTACCTACCTGCTGCAGAAGGTGGTGCGTATCAGCGGTGAGCTGCGCCACAACGACATCCCCGAGTACGTGGACCAGGCGTGGACGCTTCACGTCGGCGCCGAGTCGTGGTTCAACAACGTGGTGGCCGTTCGCGCCGGGGTCGATGACGGCGCTCTCACCGCGGGAGCGGGATTGCTGGTGAAGAAGGTGCGCACCGACGTGGGGCTGATGACGCACGAGCGGCTGGGTAATACCTACCGCGCCACCATCACGATCGGATTCTGAGGTCATGGCCACACGCACGCGCACGCGACGCGCACCCCTGCGCTGCCCGGCTCTGCGCACCCGGCGGGCCAAGGCGGGCTGCCCGGCCTCCCTCGCCGGATGTGCCCCGATGGGTTGCCCGGTTTCCGCGCGTGATCTTGCCTGGCCGGCAGCGTGGCTCCTGAGTGCCCTGCTCACGGTAGCGCTGGCGTCCCTGCCGAGGGCGGCGCGCGCCGACACCCAGCTGCACGCCTACTACGAGGCGTTTCTGCGCGGCACCCGTGAGGACGCGACCTGGCAGCTGGACATGCCCAATCACTACCTCGAGCTGCGGGCGCTCGCGGCGCCGTGGCCCAGCGCCGAGGGCTTCGTGGAAATCAGCGCGTCCTCCAACCGTTTCCGCAGCATCAGCCCCGGCATCGACCCCGCGACCCAGACGCAGCTCGACGCCATCTCGGTACACGACCCCAAGGTCTTCTTCAAACAAGGGCATGTGCGCCTGACCCGACCCAAGGCCGAGCTGGTGGCATTCAGCTCGCAGAACCGGTTCTGGTTCAGCCAGCCGCTGCTGCAGATCGTCGACGGCAACACCCTGCAGGACGACTCCTTCGGTCCGCGCGCCCAGGGAGCGCGCCTCGACTTCCACGACGTGCAGGGCTTCGGCGGACTCCTCTACTATGGCGACAAGGCCACCAGCGGCGATGACTTCGAGGCCGGGCGCGCCCACATGAGTCTGCGCCAGGACCGCATCTCCCTGGGGGGAACCTTCGGCCGCAAGGACTACGGCAGCCGCCCCGAAAACTTCGACCTGACTGCCGCACTGGACGCCGAGGTGGCCCTGGGCGAGTTGATCGCGCCGTTGCAGCGGTTTGGTCGGACGACCCTGGTGCTGGAGGCGGGGCGCAACTTCTCCGGCTGGCTCAGCGATCAGGACAAGCTGCGTAACGGGATCCAGATGGAGCTGCGCGACGTGCGATTCCGCGACCTGACGCTCAAGGGGCAGCTCTGGTACCGCGAGCCCTCCTTCTATACCGGAATGAGCAGCAAGCAGGGGGATGACGACCGGCGCGGCTATTGGCTGGAGAGCTGGTGGCGCGTGCCCCGTAAGCAGTTGAACCTGCGCTACGCCCACTGGCGCACCCGGGCCCTGCGGGAGATCGGCGCGGACGGCCAGCGCTTCGACCAGAACCAGCACGAGCTGGAAGTCTATGCGGAGATCAAGGGAGGCTTCTCGGGCTGGGTGAAGTGGCGCCGCTTCGAGGGCAACGAGGTGGCCGGCGCCGGCAGTGTCTTCAAGAACCTGATCTTCGAGCTGCGGGCCCAGAACAAGCTGATCTCGGTCCGGCCACAGGTCCGCGTCCGCGACCTCGGGACTCCGCGGGCGGTCCGCGGCTTTGGCACGGACATCAATCTCAACGTTACCTCGCGCTGGAAATTCTTCACGCGCTTTCTCAACGCCGATGAGAACACCGAGTCGCGGCGCACGATCTTCGTGCAGACGCGCTACGAGGCCTGGGCCAACGCCGAGTTCTTCCTGGAGTACGGCGACGGCGGCCGGTCCGACCGGCTCACGGAGAACGACTCGTTCATCAGCGAAGACCCCAGCGCCGTCGACCAGAACTCGGAGCGTCGCGTCCAGCTTTTCATGAAGATGTGGTTCTAGGGAAGGAGCAGAGGAGATGATCGTCACGCGCCGGATTCGCTGGACGCAGACCTTGTCGCTGCTGCTGGCGCTGCCCCTGCTGCTTCCGTGCGCGCCGGCCGCCCGCGCGGCGGTGGCCGACGGCGAGGGCGGAGTCCTCTTCAGCTATACGGATCCGGGAGCCACGTCGGTGAGCCTGGCAGGCAGCTTCAACGACTGGAACACCACCGCCTCATCCATGTCCGACCAGGACGGCGACGGGACCTGGACGGTCGTGGTCAAGCTCGCGGCCGGTAGCTACGAATACAAGTTCGTCGTCAACGGCGGTACCTGGGTGGCCGACCCCGACAACCCGCTGACCGGTGGTGAGTACGGCAACTCGTTGGTCAAAGTCGGCGCCGATCTCAAGCTCGCGCGGGAAGGGTCGGCGGCTGCAGTGCCGGCGATCCCATCGGGCACGCCGGTGGTCTCGAACACGCCGCTGCACAACCGCGTTTACCTGGGCGGCTTCTTTCGCATGCTGATGCAGAGCACCAGCGACGACAACGGTGACGCGCGCCTGCGGCTGGAGCGCCCCGACGACCAGTTCAACCTCGACGTCACGGCGAACCTCAGCCCCAGGTTGTGGGGGACCGTGCGCTTGCAGTTGAAGACCGGCGAGGGGGGCGCCAACGAGCTGGCCACCGACCTGTACAAGGCCCAGAGCAACTTCATCGACGACCACTTCCAGGCGCAGGCCTTCTACAACGAGGAGGCGTTCGACAGCGGGGACCCCTTCGAGCTGCTGGGCCACCAGGACCTGCGCGGGACCATCGGGCGCGAGCAGCGGCCGTTCGGTCAGGGGACGCAGGGGGTCGTCCTGCGCGCCACGCCCTGGGGGAGCAACCTGGCGCTGCTGTACGCCGACACCTATGACGAGGACATCTTCAATCCCAGCGCTCCGACGGTGCTCGTGCCGCGCAAGGAGGGACTCAATCAAAACACCGGCACCGACGTGGTCGGGCTGCGCTGGACACGCCCGCTGGGCGCGCGCGCGGTTGGCCTCACCTACCGGGGGGAGTTCAGCGACTGGTGGGTGAACTTCACCAGCTCGGTGAACTCGTATCCAGCGGATCTGGTGGCCTTCCGGGCCGCGAGCCAGCGCCGGGACCAAGACAAATCCGACAACTTCGAGCTGGCCAACGACCGCCACACTGTCGCCGTGGATGTGACCAGTCCGGTTCCACGCATTGCGCATCTGAACGCTCGAGCCGCGCTCGGCTACGTCTGGTATGCGGCGCGCTGGGACCTGGGCAATCGGGAGAAGGTCCAAGGCAACGGCTTCGTCAACGGTAAGGTCGACATCCCCATCGGCAACGAGCGCGGCTACCGCGGCAAGCTCCTGCTCGACCACGAGTGGAAGGGCCTGACGACCGTTGTGAGCCACGAGGTCCGCTGGAACCAGGGGATGGATGCCGGTGAGAATTTCGTCGTGTATCGCACCGTCCCCGGCAGCATGCTGTCCGACCGCGACTACTACGTCGACGCGGCCGCGGTGACCAGCTACCAGGATGTCAACGGCACGGACGCCCTGGATATCTTGAGGTTGGGTCCCCGCCCGCAGCGTCAAGAGCACGTTTCGCGGCTGGACCTCGCGTACCGGGTGGGGCAGTGGGAGGCACTGCTGGGCTACGAGCGCGACCGCGAAAACCTCGACTACACGAGCCTGCTCGGCAGCGGCCCCGCTACGTTGGATCGCTGGACCTGGCGAACCAGCCCCCAGCTGCACTGGCGGCCATTCGCCGCTGCCGACCAGCACATCACGCTGGAGTCGCAGTTCCTGCGCACTGCTGACCCGCTGCAGTTCACCACGACGGGCGCGGCAGCCGTGGTCTCGCCCGTGCCGGGCCAGGGCAACGGTGAGCTGCTGCGGCTCAACAGCACGGAGTGGACCCTGAGTGGGCTGGTCCCCACCGGCGGACGCCTGCGGGGTAAGGACCTGGCGTTGCGGTTCGATCTGCGCTACATCCGATACGCTGGCAAAGGCGACCTTTTGGACGCCAACGGCCAGGTGCTGGATCTGGACCGGAACTTCTTCTCGGCCTTTGCGGCATTCGTCTACCGGCCGGCCAACGCCGTGCAGCTGCACGTGGGCTACGGCGTGGACCCGACCTTCTACAAGGTCATCTCGCCCGAGGGTTGGCCGAACGGGCGCCAGCAGTTCCGCGACGGCTATCTGTTCGATCTGCGGTTGGACCCCTACAACCCGGTCAACGTGCTGAGGGCAGAGCAGGCGCTCACGGACCGCCGCCAGGTGGTCTTCAACGCGGTGGTGACGTTCTGAGACGCGGCGACGTCCAAGGCCGGCGATTCGCTTGCGCGCTCTCGCTGGCGGGCCTGCTGCTGCTGGGGGGCTGCTCGCTCCTCGGGTTCATCGAGGACCGCCTGCCGCCGCCGGAGCCCACCCGCAACGGGATGCGGTTCCGCTACAAGGCCCCCGCCGCACGCCAGATCAACCTCGCCGGCGAGTTCAACAACTGGCTGGGCACCGCCAACGGAGGCCGCCTCGACCCCAACATCGACGGAATGAAGGACCTCGACGGCGACGGCATCTGGGAGATCACCTTGCCGCTGCCACCGGGGCGCTATCAGTACAAGTTTGTGGTCGACCAGGTGGATTGGCAGCACGATCCGGGGAACCCCGAGACCACCGACGACCATTTCGGTGGGCTCAACTCGGTGCTCGTGGTGCCTTCCAACGTCAAGTACGCGTACTCGGAGAGCTACATCTCCCGCTCGCTGGACACCGGATCACGCAGCCAGCGTACCATCCCCCACGAGTTCACGCTGGGCGGACACGCGCAAGCCAAGCAGGTCTACGTCACTGGCGACTTCGCCCTCTGGGATCCCAAAGCGCAGGCCATGACGCTGGACGCCTTGGGAGTCTGGCGCGCCACGGTCTCGCTGTCGGCGGGCGACTACGGGTACAAATTCGTGGTCGATGATGTCTGGCTCACCGACCCGGACAACCCCGAAAGCGCCGACGACGGGCAAGGTGGAACGAACTCCATCGTCCATGTGAGCCAATGACCCGGCCGGGTGGCTTCCCACAGCGGAACCCGGCCGCGCTGCTGGCGGCGGCGGCCGTTGCGGGATTGGTCCTGTGCGCGGTCGCTTGCGCTCCCCGGCCCGATGCCGCCACCCGCCTCAGTCTCTGGGAGCAGATGGATCCCGCGCAGCAGGCCGTGCTCGCGCGCCAGCTCACGGAGTTCGAGCGCCTGCACCCGGGCGTCACCGTCGAGACCAACCACTTCGAGACCGACAAGCTGCGCACGCAATTCCAGACGGCGGGCCTCGCCGGAGCGGGCCCCGACCTCGTGTACGGCCCCTCGGATCAGGTGGGGCCCTTCAGCATCATGGGCCTCATTTTGCCGCTGGAGGGCCTGGTCGATCCCGACACGCTTAAGCTGTTCGTAGAGGCCGCGCGGCCGGGCCTTTCGGGACACGTCTACGCCCTGGCCGACCAGGTGGGCAACCACCTGACGCTGGTCTACAACAAGGCCCTGGTGCACGAGCCGGCCACGGACACCGACCTCTGGCTGCGCCAGGCGAAGGAGCTCACGCGCGACCTCGACGGCGACGGGCGCATCGATCGTTACGGCATCGTGATGAACCTCACCGAGCCGTTCTGGCTGGTGCCGTGGCTGGGGGGCTTCGGCGGGTGGGTCATGGACGAGCAGGGCCGACCGACGCTGGACACGCCCGCGCAAACGCAAGCGCTGGAGTTCATGCGGTCGATCGCGCAGAGCGGCGTCATCCCGCCCAACTGCGACTACCCGCTCATGGACACCCTGTTCAAGCAGGGCGCCGCTGCCTATGCGGTCAATGGCCCGTGGTCGTGGCAGAGCTACCGCGACGCGGGCATCGACGTCGGCCTGGCCGTCCTGCCGCGCATCTCGCAGAGCGGCCTCTATCCCACGCCCATGACGGCGGCGCTGGGCTACTCCATGAGCGTGCACGTGCCGCCCGCGCGCCGCGCGCTGGTGCTGGAGCTGCTGACATTCCTGACCTCGGCGCGCAAGGTAGCCGAGGTGTCGCGCAGCCTCGGCGCTCTGCCCAGCCGCATCGACGTGGCCGCCTGGCCCGACATCGCCGGCAACGCGATGCTGCACACCAGCTGGGAGCAGCTGCGGCGCGGCCGGCCCATGCCCATCGTGCCGGAGATGCGGGTGATCTGGGACGTGATGCGTACCGCCTACCAGCAGGTGCTCGGCGGCGCCATGAGCCCACAGCAGGCTCCGGCCTGGATGCAAGCGCAGGCCGTGCGCAAGATCGAGGAGCTGCGCCTGTGACGCGCAACCGCACGGCGCTGCTGTTCCTCTTGCCCGCGCTGTTGGTGCTGGTGGCCGTCGTGGCGTGGCCGTTCGCATATAACATCGGACTGAGCTTCACGAACCTGGGCCTGTACACCATCAAGGACGGCGCCTCGTTCGTCGGCCTGCGCCAGTACGCACGCATCTTCCGCGAGCCAGAGCTGTGGAACTACCTGCTGCGCACGGTCGTTTGGACCGCCGTCAACGTGTTCTTCCATGTGACGATCGGCGTGACGCTGGCGCTGCTCCTAAACAAGCCGTACCGGGGGCGTGGCATCTACCGCGCACTGCTGATCCTGCCGTGGGCGCTTCCGCAGTACATCGCGGCGCTGAGCTGGCGCGGGATGTTCAACTACCGCTACGGCGCGGTGAACCTGCTGCTGGGCAAGCTGGGGGTGCCGGCGGTGCCCTGGTTCGGCAACGAGGTGGCGGCCTTTCTGGCGCCCACCATCACCAACATCTGGCTGGGCTTCCCGTTCATGATGGTCGTGGCGCTGGGCGGGCTCCAGAGCATCCCCCAGGAGCTCTACGAGGCTGCCGAGCTCGACGGGGCCGGCCGCTGGTGGAGACTGCGCACGATCACGCTGCCGCTGCTGCGGCCCGTGCTCCTGCCCGCCGTGATCCTGGGCACGATCTGGACGTTCAACAATCTCAATGTCATCTGGCTGGTGACCAACCAGGGAGAGCCGGGGGACAAGACCCACATCCTGGTAACGTACGTGTACAAGGCCGCCTTCAACTACTACCGCTACGGCTACGCCGCGGCGTTCAGCGTCCTGATCTTCTTCATCTTGATGGGGCTGACCTGGGTGAGCTATCGGCGGAGCCAGCGGCCCACCTGGGCGTAGGAGGTCGCCATGTCCCTGCGCGCATTGCGTTGGCACGTGCTGAGTGTCGTGCTGTGCCTGGTGACGGTCTACCCGGTCATGCAGATCTTCACGATCAGCCTGCGCCCCAGCGATACGCTCTACACGACGAGCCTCGACCCGATCCCGCGCGGAGCCACCTTCGCCGCCTATCGGGTCATGCTGCTGCAGAGGCCCTTCCTGTTGTGGATGCGCAACAGCCTGCTGGTGGCCCTGGCCACGGCGCTCCTAGGTGTGTCGCTGGCCTCGACCGCGGCCTACGCGCTGAGCCGCTTCCGCCTGCCGGGCAAGGGAGCCTGGCTGTTCGCGGTGCTCATGACGCAGATGTTCCCCGCCACCATGCTGCTACTCCCGTTGTATCTGCTCATGCGCAAGGTCGGCTTGGTGAACACGCTCGGCGGGGTGGTCTTGGCCTACACGGCCACGGCCCTGCCATTCTGCATCTGGACCATGAAGGGCTACTACGACACGATCCCGCGCTCGCTGGAGGAGGCCGCCCTCATCGACGGCATGAACGAGCTGCAGGCCTTCCGCCGCGTCACGCTGCCACTGTCGGCGCCGGCGCTGGTGATCACAGCCCTGTTCAGCTTCATGGCGGGGTGGGCCGAGTTCATCGTCGCTCGCGTGCTGATCGTGAGCCGGGACATCTACACCCTGCCGCTGGGCCTGGAGAGCCTGGCGAGCACCTTCCAGACCGAGTGGGCCAACTACGCGGCGGGATCGTTGCTGGTGGCCGTTCCGGTCGTCGTCCTGTTCCTGCTGCTGAGCCGGTTCCTGGTGGGAGGCCTCACGTTGGGAGGGGTCAAGGGGTAGTCCCTACCCCCCCGGGGGGCTCATTTCCTATGATATACTCGCGAAGTCCAAGGGAGGTAGCCTCGCCCCACGTCCTGCCGCCTCTCCGCTCGATCGTGCTCCAGAACCAGGCGCCGACCCCCTATGCGCCGCATGAGCCATGCTGCGTCGCGCTCCCATCGCCGCCCCTGCTCAGGGGACTCGCGCAGCGGTCTCCAATGCCCGATTTGGAACGGCCTGCCGGCCCGGCGCGACCTCCCGACCCGCTCCGGCACACGCACCCGGCCGGGCCCGCTGATCCGGCGTGGTTTCCTGGCCTGCCTGGGCCTGCTGGCCGTCCTGACGCTCGTGCCGCTCCCGCCCACCGGCCGGGCAGCGACCGCCGCCGTCGGATTGCCCCAGTTGAGGCCCCCCGATCTGATCGCTGTTGATGCCGCGACCGACGCGCGGGGTGACGCGGGCGCAGATCTGCTGAGCCTCTGGGTCCGCCCCCTGGAGGGTGGCGACATCCTGGTGCGCGTGGACATGACCGGCGGGCCGTCGATGCAAAGCCAGCGCTTCTGGCGCGAAGGTGGCCGTCTGCGGCTGGGCATGACCGACGCCCGGGGGACGGTCCTGTTCCTGCGCGAGCTCGAGCCCCGGCGCGCCCTCGACGCCGGCGGGATCGTGGATCTGGCCGCGGCCGCAGGACCTGACCACGGCGTGTCGGGCGGCGTGAGCCCGTCGGCCGTCGTCGGCGCAACCGCCGTTGCGGGCGAGGTGCTCCTGATGCTGGTACCCGGCGACGGTACCCTCCTGCGCGAGGTGGCAAAAGCGAGCGCCACGGAGCCGCTGCGGATCCGGGTGCAATCGCTCGCCGCCGCGGCCCCGCTGCCGCTGCACAGTGACACCGCGCCACCGCCTGCGGATCCTGTCATCGACGAGATCGCCGGGACGTACCCGCGAACCGCGGTCAGCGAGGCGCACTGCGCGTTCGCCCACCACGGCAACCAGGGGCTCGCCTCTACCGACGTGTTCTTCGGGCGCGCCGATGACCCACAGGGCAGCGGCTTCGATGAGACGCTCCGCATCCACCAGACCACCGGTGTTCCGGGCAACTTCCACCTGTCGGGCCCCTTGATCACGGCCGCGCAGTGGGACGCCAACAACGGCAGTCCCATCGGCTTCAATGCCTGGCTCGCCACCGGCGTGCAGGCGGGGTGGGTCGCCATGCTCACCAGCGCGTACGCCCAGCACATCATGCCCTTCGTGACCGATGCGATGAACAGCTGGTCCGTGCACACCGAGTCGGACATGGTGGCGTATCGCTACGGCTACGTGCCGCACACCGCTTGGATCCCGGAGCGCACCTGGCTGGATCCGGCGCGATATCCCAGCGCGGGGGTGCAAGACTGGCCTGGCGATGACTTCCTCCCCAACGGGGTGCACGCCGTGATCCTCGACGATGACGTGCACGTGGCCGGCTACAACAACCACCAGATCCATTTCCTGAGCAACGGGCTGCGGATCGTGCCGCGCGACCGGACCTTCACGGGCCGCATCGTGGGCGGCAACGGGCAGGGGGCGCTCGATGTGCTCACCGGCCTGGCCAACAGTGGGGTGGGGCAATACCGCATCGCAGTCTATGCGGAGGACTGGGAGGCCGCGGCCGAGATGGGCTCGTGGGCCACCGCAACGCCCCAGGCCAAGGAGACCTACGACTGGTTCATCAACAAGGTGGCCAGCGAGGCCTGGATCCACGTCTGGCGCCTCGATGACGCGCTCGACAATCCCGATTTCAACGGCGCGACGATCCCCCAGCTCACTTTGGGCTGTTACCAGGAGATCGGCGGCACCGCGGGCTACGGAGGCGGCAATAACGGGTGGTACACCCATTGGGCGGGGTTCGTCCCCTACGTGACCGGCGGCAATGGCTCTGGCGCGTGCGCGGGGACCGCCGGCAACTGCCGCAACTATGGCGCGCTGTGGACCGCCGCGGTGAACAAGCTGCTGTCGGTCCCCAGCAACAACTTGAGCGAAAGCGGCTGGTACGTGCTGATGACCAATCTGCACGAGACGGCCTGGCACGATGGCTTCGGTGGCCCCATCAGCGGGTGGGAGCACACCTACAGCGCCAAGACCAAGAACGCGCTGGTCTATGCCGAGGCGGCACGCTGGGCCGCGGGCCTCTACGGCAACCCCACCGGCGCGTTCGTCGCAGACCTCGACGAGGACGGCTACGACGAGGTCGTGCTCCACAACGAGCGCATCTTCGCTTGCTTCGAGGGGATCGGTGGGCGGGCCGTCAACATCTTCGCCAAGGGGACTGGCTACGAGTTCAGCGCGGTCGGCGTCGACAATGCTTACTGGTACGGCACCGAGGCCGACTACAACGACGGCAACCACGTGGGCGCGTTCAGCGACGTCGGGCCCAATACCCAACACGATCCGTACGCGTGGACGATCGACTCCGCAGCGGGCTCCACGGTCGCGGTGACCTTCCGCCATCCCGGCGGGCTGCAGAAGACTTTCACGTTGGACACGGGGCAGCCGTACATCCGCGCAACCTATCGGACCGCCGCGCAGACCACCTACATCCAGACCGGCATGAGCCCCGACCTGCTGGACCTGATCTGGCGGGCGCAGATGGACCGGGTGTGGACCCCCGACCGGGCGTACATGGGACGGCGCAATCCCAACACCGGCGCGACCGTGGCGTACGTGCTGGGAACGGCCGGGGCCGACCACCAGCGCGAGTTCTCGGGGCAAATCATGAAGGGTGACGAGATCGTCGGCTCGGGCGCCTTCGAGTTCTACCTGTACGCAGGGCAGACGTCCGCGCCCGTCGGCGGCGAGATCGCACAGCTGCGCGCGCTGGCTGGGGCGCTCGTGGACGTGCTCGGGCCGCGCCCGGAGTCGGCGGTCTACCTCCCCGGCACCGATCGCCTGCGTGTGACGTTCGACCAGGGCGCGGCCCCCGGCGGCCTGGTCCCCGGCGGGTTCGCCGTGGACGGCAACGGCGACGGCGTGCCCGAGGTCGTGCTGGGCGCCGGCACCACGGTCGTCGAGACCACGCCTGCGCTCACCTTGAGCCTGCAGCTCACACCGGCCGAAGCGGCCGCGCTGGAGGCGCTCAACCACGCCGCGCTACGCCTGCTGGTGTCTGCGGGCTCGGTGCGGGATGCGGGTGGGGTGGCCGGGCCGGCGCGCACCATCGGTCTCAGCTACGGCGCCGCGACGGCGGTCGCGATCGACGGACACGTCGAGGCCGCGCAATGGCAGCGCCCCTGCAACAAGGTTTTCCTCGATCCCCCGGGCGACTCGATCTGGACGGCCAGCAACGAGCTCGACGGAGTGTACGCGCGCTGGGACGCGACGTATCTGTACCTCGCCATCGACGGGACCGCGTCGAGCAACTCGTGGATCCTCTATCTGGACACCGATCCCGGCGGCCCCAACGGGCAGAGCGACCTGTCGGCAATCGACGCCTGGGAGCGCGGGGCGCATTTCCTGCAGGCGTCGTTCAAGCCCGACTTCGAGTACGGCTGCTACCAGCACCAGGGGCAGTACGACAGCGACAGCTTCTTCCGCATCGTGTCGGCCAGCGCGACCGTCAATCTCAGCGCGCAGATCCTGTCGGCCTTCGATTCACAGCACGTGTACGCCGGTGGCGGCGGCAGCGAGATCGCCATCCCCTGGGAAGTGCTCTACGGCCTAGGCCCGGGCCACGTGCCGCCCGGCGCGCAGATCGGGTTCGTGGCGAGCCTGTGCTGGGACCCCGACCCCGATGGCCAGCTGGGCGGCGACGTCCTGCCCAATGCCATCGCAGCCACGCTCCCCAACGTGGACAACCATCTCAGCTTCGTGGTGGACGGCGACGGCGATGGGCTGCCCGATCTGGAGGACATGGCGGGCCCGCTGCTGCTGTCAGCGACCGTGCAATCCACGGGTGGCAGCCCGTATCGAGTGCTGCTGGCCTTCAACGAGGCGGTGGACGCCGGCAGCGCGACCCAGCCGGCCAACTACACCATCTTCGACACCCAGGTGCCCGCCAGCACCATCGCGGTAACGGCGGCCCAATCCGGACCGGCGCCCGCGCTGGTGCTGCTGGAGACGCAGGCCGTGCCGGCCGCGGGCCGCTACAGCCTGTTGGCGAGCAACGTGCGCGATGTCTCGTGCAACGCCAACGCCATGACCCCCAACCAGATGGTCGCAATTGCCGACCCGGTGACGGCGGTACCGGCGCTGGCCGCTGGGCACGCGGTCCTGTTGCCCAACGTTCCCAACCCCTTCAACCCCGCAACCTCGATCCGCTTCTTCGTGCCGCCGCACGACGCCGCGGCCCGCGTGCACCTGACCCTGCACGACCTGCGCGGGCGCTTGGTGACGCTCCTGCTGGACGGAGTGCCCGTAGGGATCGGCGAACACCGGATGACCTGGGCGGGCACGGATCAAAGCGGCGCGGCGGTGGCCTCGGGCGAGTACGTCGTCCGCCTGCAGATCGGGGAGACCATCCTCACTCGCAAGATCACCCTGGCCAAGTAGGTCGAGAGACCCGAAGGAGAGCCATGCATCACTTGCGCACGACACGGCATCACATGCGTGTGACACGGCTCCTGGGAGTCTGGAGCGCCGCCCCGTTGATCCTGCTGGCGGCGGCGGCACTGGCCCAGGTTCCGCAGACGATCGCGGTCGACGGCGTGAACGACTTCAATGCCGCCAACCTGCTGTCCGACGACACGGGCGACACGGAGACCAAGGACTGGTGCACCGGCACTCCCGGCCTCGAGTCGCCCATGGACATCAAGAAGGTGTTCGTCACCAACGACGCCAACAACCTGTACATCGGCTTCGAGTACCGGCGCTACTGCTTCGCGTCCCCGCAGGTCAACCTGGGCATCGCGTTCAGCTACGGTGCGGAGGGAGACGGCGGGACCACCGACCCGTTCTCCCGCAAGATCGCCTGGGGCACCATCGCGCGCAAACCGGACAGTGTCTTCTACGTGGTGCTCGATGCGTTCAACTACGAGGTGCTCTACAAGTGGACGGGCAGCGCCTGGTCCAACGTCTCCGCTACGGTGAACCCCGCCTACGGCAGCGGCAGCAACGGTCTGGGGATGGCCAACGACACCGGGTTCGAGGAGCTGTCCCTGCCCTTGAGCGTCTTCGGCGTCACGGCGGGGAATCCCCTCTACCTGGAGCTGTGGATGACCCAGGATGGCACGAGCAAGCCGCCGCTGGACGCGGTGGCCAGCGATGCCGTCCAGACCTCCACCACGACCGGGACGACGTTCGACGTCACGACGGCGGTGCAGATGACCTCGTATCTAACCTACGGTGTGCAGAGCACCGTCGACACGTCACCACCGCTGGTCACGGGCGCCAGCCATCCGCTCACCGCCCAGATCGACGTGACGTTCAACGAGCCGGTCGACGCAGCGACGGCGGGCGTGGCGAGCCACTTCAGTGTCAGCGGCGGCACTTCCCCCGCCACGGTGACAGCGGCCGCGCGCGACGGCGTCGCGCCCAACGTCGTCCATCTGACCCTCTCCAGCGACCTCGTCGCCTCCGCGGACGCCTACCGCGTGACGGTGAACGGGGTGAAGGACCTCCACAACAACACCATCGTAGCCAATGGGGTGGGCAACGTCGGCTGTTTCGCCGTGAAGCAGATCAGCTTCGAGGGAAAGTTCGGCCCGTACCTCGCCCAGCACAGCTCACCGCCCGATGGCTTCACCGTCGAGGGCAGCAAGGCGCCCCTGACGTTTGCGCTCTGCGACGGCGCGAGCATGACCGATATGGGCGTCAACAACACCTGGACCTTCACCACAAAGTTCTCCTTCGCAGTGAGCTGCGCCGACAACTCGGGCAGCCTGGTCGTGGAATGGAAATTCGCCCACAACTGCTCGACCTTCGAGTCGATCGGCAATCGCTCGTTCACGCTGGCATTGGCCAGCCCGTCGGTCCAGACCATCTCCGTCTACTGGGACGATCTCGACCCCACCGCGTTCACGACCCACGCCGTCGACGTGGTCATCCGGGTGGACATGAACCGGCAAAACCCCGGCGTTTCCGATCAGGTGGGCCTGGGCGGCAGCCAACTGCCGCTGACCTTCGCCGCCCCGTTCACCCCCATGGTGGACGATGGGACGGGGCAGGATGCGACGGCGGGGGACAAGGTCTACACGGTCGTGGCGCGCTTCCCCACCGGAACCCTCAAGACCGTGGAGTACAAGTTCCTGCTGAACGAGGCCTTCGAATGCGCGCAAACGGGGAACCGGGCCCTGTTCCTCAACGACCAGCTCTATGACACCATCGGCGGGGCCCACGGGCCGCTGGTGCTGCCGCTGGCCTACTTCGATCGTTGCTTCGTGATCGGTCACAGCGTCAAAGTGGTGTTCCGGGTGGACACCAGCCAGTCGAGCTATTCGCCACCGCTCAACCTACGGCTCACGGGAAGCGTGGCGCCGCTGGGCTTCGACATCGGCACCGGGCTGGCCATGCACGATGACGGGGTCGCCCCGGACGCGGCGGCGGGTGACAAGATCTACTCGGGCTCGGTGGTCTTCCCCGACAGCAGCAACTACGCCCTCGAGTACAAGTACGCGGTCAACAGCACCTACGAGGGTGTCGGGCTGCCGAACCGCTTCGCTGCCCTCGACGACCAGTTCAACGCGGCGTCCAATCCCCAGATCCTCCCCGTGGACATCCTGCACCGGACGGTCCCCGTGGGAATCGGAGACGCGCCCGCGCCACGGGCGCTGCCACGCCTGGTGGAGGCGCGGCCGAATCCGTTCAACCCCCGCACGACCCTGGTGTTCGAGCTGCCAGCGGCCGGTCACGCGCGCCTGGAGCTCTTCGACGCGCGCGGGCGCTACCTCGCCACGTTGGTGGACGGGGTGCTGGCCGCCGGCCGCCACGAGCTGACCTGGGACGGCCGCGCCGCGGACGGATCCGTGGTGGCCAGCGGGGTCTATTTCGCGCGCCTGATCGCCGCTGGGAGCGTCGACGGGCTGAAGGTGGCTCTCGTGCGTTAGCCCCTGGCCCTGCGGGAGGCGCAGGGAACGCAGGCTTCGTCGAGAAGTCGGGACAACCCAAGAACAGGAGGACTTCAGTGAGAAAGCTGCTCTTGATGGGGATGGCCTGCGCCGTCTCCGTGTGTTTCGCGGCGAACGCCTGGGCCGCGATCGGCTGGGCGGGCAACGTGTACCCCAACAACGGTGCCCTGGTCGTTCCGACCGGACCGGTGACCGTGTACGCGCAGGTCTGGAAGGAGGGCACCACCGACAGTGCGGGCCAGGGCGCGGGGGTCACCGCCGATCTCATCTACACCACGAACATTGCGGCATCCATCACGCTCGCGATGACCTACAACGTGGACGTCGGTAGCAATGACGAGTACAAGGCGGACATCCCCCAGGCCGCGCTCGCAGGGGCCGCCTACGTCGACGTCACGGTTGTGTTCCACGATCTGACCGACGGCACATCGTTCGAAATGCTGGGCGATCAGCAGGGTCACGCGCCCCCGCTGCGCTACACCGTGACCAACGTGCTCCCCGCCGCGGTCGCGGTCACGTTCACCCTCTGCATGAGCGGCACGACGACCAACGCACCGCCGTGCGTGATCGGCAGTGCCCCGGAGCTCGGCGTCTGGGGGACCGGCGTGACGATGACGAATGTGAGCGGCGAGCTGTGGATGACCACCGTCACGTTTGCCGCCGGCAGTAGCCCGGCATTCGAGTACAAGTACAAGAAGGACGACTGCACCGACTGGGAGTTCGTGGGCAACCGCTTCGTGACGCTGCCCACCGATGGCACCATCAACGTGACGCTGGCTCCCGACAGCTACAACAACGCGCCGCTCGGCTGCGACCTGGGGCGGACGCTGCAGGCGGAGAAGATCATCTGCTTCCAGGCCTGCCTCGAAGGCGTGCCGACCAACGGCGTTGTGTGCGTCATCGGCTCCGCACCGGAGCTGACGGTCTGGACCACGGGAGTTCCCATGGTGCTCGTGGGGATCAACCTGTGGGAAGCATGCGTGCACTTCCTGCCCGGCCAGCCGGTGCCCGCCACCATCGAATACAAGTTCAAGAAGGACGACTGCAATACCTGGGAGAGCGTGGGCAACCGAAGCGTCGTGCTGGACGACAGCAGCCCGGACACGCAGACGTTGCTCAGCACGTGGGACAACGGGACGACCATGTGCTCGCCTGTGCCGAACGGCGACAAGAGCTGGGGCTCGATCAAGTCCCGCTTCGGCGCCCACTGATCCGGCCGCCCGTCCGGACCCCCGTCCGGCCGCCCGCCCGCTTTGGGTGGGCGGCCGCTCGAGGCCGTGCGCCGGTGCACCACCCCCTGCGGGCGGGCCGTGCTCCGCGCGCCGGCCGGCGAGCATGACTGTGAAGGGCCCCACCGGGCGAAGGTGGGGCCCTTCTGCATGTGGTGCGCCCAGCATGGGCAGGACCTTGTAGGTGGCGGACTTGCCGGACCGGGGCGGTCGCGACGGGAGCGAACCGCGAAGCCAAGGGTGCAGGGGGCCGGCCGCGGGAAGTGGGGAGCGCAGCCGCAGGCCAACCTCCGGTTTGGGCACGACCAACCGCACGATGCTCTGCGATCGACGAGCAGGTTGATTTCAAGGTCGCCCAGCTTCCTGCCGATACCCGTCCCGGGCGCCAGCCGTCTTCGGCCCGGACTGCCCCGGGCCCCATCGCCGGCCGGCCGCAGGGGGATCGAGCATGTGCCGCTTCACGCACTATCTGGGCCCTCCCATCCGCCTGAGCTCGCTCCTGGTGGAGCCGACCCACAGCCTCATCCGCCAGAGCACCCACAGCCGCGAGCGCGAGGAGCCCCTCAACGGCGACGGATTCGGCATCGGCTGGTACGTGCCCGAGCTGTCCGAGGAGCCGGCGGTCTTCCGCTCCATCACCCCCGCCTGGAACAACCGCAATCTGATCAACCTGTCGCGGGTGGTGGCCAGCCCCTGCATCATGGCCCACGTGCGCGCGGCGACCCAGGCCAGCGGCGTGAACGAGGCCAACTGCCACCCGTTCCGCTTCGGCCGCTACCTGTTCATGCACAACGGCGACGTCGGCAACTTCGCGCGGGTACGCCGCAAGCTGCTGGAGTCGGTCTGCGACGAGGCCTTCGGGAACGTGTACGGCAGCACGGATTCGGAGCACGTGTTCGCCGTCTTCATCGACGAGCTGCTGCGCCGCGGCGACCGCGGCCGCGATCCGGCGATGCTGATGGCCGAGGCGCTGCAGCGGGCGATCGGGCGCGTGCTGGCCACCGTGGCGGAGCACGGTGGGGGCGAGCCCTCGTACCTGAACGTCGCCGTCTCCGACGGGCACCGCGCCGTCGTGTCGCGCTTCACCAACGAGCCTGGCGGCGCGCCCGAGTCGCTCTACTACTTCGCGGGCCAGCTGTACGAGCGCCACTCCGTGCCGGCACGCCCGCGCAAGGAGAAGGAGGCCCCGGAAGCGGTGGTGGTGAGCTCGGAGCGGCTCACCGAGGACCGCGGCTGGCGGGAGATCCCGGCGAACCAGATGGTGGTGCTGAGCCGGGGGCGGGCGCCGCGGCTCATCCCGTGCGAGACGGGCGAGCCGGCAGCAATCGCATGAGCGCGCCCGCGGGAGCCCTCGCTCCCGCGGGCGGCGCGATCGTTTACTTCACCAGCGTGATCTTGCGTTGGTCGCTGGCGTTGGCGGCCTCTAGACGCACGATGTAGACGCCGCTGGCCACCTGCTGGCCCGCGTCGTCATGGCCATCCCAGGTGATCTCGTAGCGGCCCGCCGGGCGGGTTTCGCTCACCAGCGTGCGCACCAGACGTCCCGCCGCATCGTAGACCGCCACCCGTGCGCTCCCCTCGCGCGCGAGGTCGAACGAGACCGTCGTGCGCGGGTTGAACGGGTTGGGGTGGACGTCCGACAGAGCCGTGACGCTGGGCAGATTCGGACTCGACGCCACGTCGGTGGCCGGCTGCAGGATGCTCAGCCGGTAGGTTCCCGATTTCGCCAGGTCCGCCGCCGACGACTTCCACACGCCCACGGCGTAGAAGCCGGGGGCCGTGATGTTGATGGTGACCCACTCGTTGGAGCCGGGGCCGTTCAGGAACGAGCTCCCTCCCGGGATCGACCCGAACTTGCTGTCGTAGACCAACGACTGGTCGTGGGCCGTCAGCCCCCAGTCCACCGTGCCCGCGAGATTCTCCAGGCGCACGTTGAAGGTGCCGACGCCCAGGTACACCTCCCACAGCTGCATGATGTGGCTGGGGCCCAGGGTCACCGGCCCGGTGGTCACCGGCGCCGATCCGAGATAGGGCGCGGTCACCGCCTCGGCGGAGTATCCCTCGCCGCCGGCGAACTCGACGATTCCTGCGTCGAGGCGCCGGAACGCAGTCCGGTTGAAGTTCACCACCACGTAGTCGCACTCGCCGACTCCCCAGTTGGAGTACGTCAGCACGTTGTCGAAGCCCGTCTTGGCGTCGGGGGCCACTTCGTGCAGCCGCAGGTCCACGTCGCTGCTGGCGCCCGGCATCAGCGCCACCGCGCCCCAGTAGCCCGACCCGGGCGAGAACAAAGGTGTCCGCAGCCCGTCACAGTTGGCGTAGAACGGCTCGCCCGTGGTCACGTCCGTCCATCCGCCATACGGGTCGGGAGGAGCGCCGCGCGACACCGGCGTCGCGAACGCCAGCACCGAGGGCTGCCACACCCATTGCTGGCCGTTGATGTTGTTGTTCTCGTAGATCTCCTCGACGGTGTTGTCCGGATCCAGGCGCACCGACAAGGTGTGGCGGCCGCCAGCGATCCACCAGGCGGCGTTCCAGTTCCACAAGGCGGTTGCGTAGGCACCGTACGGCCAGCTGTCGAAGTACCAGTAGGCGGTCCCATCGAGATAGGTCAGCGTGTGCAGGAACGGGTCCCCGGTCGGGCTGATGTTGGCGAACCCATAATTGAAATAGGTCGACGCTACGTCGCCCCACAGCACCGTTGGCGCCGGCACCGAGCCGTACGTGCCGTCGTTGGCCGGTCTGGGCACCAGCGGCGCGTACCAGCCCGCGGCCAGGTACGGCGTATAGTCTGGCGGCGTCGTGCTCTCCTCGATCGTCACGTCCAGGGGAGCGGTGCCGTCCTTGGGATCCCGGTACACCACCAGCCCATAGTACCCGGCCGATCCGATGCTCATGTCGAGCCGCGCGCGACCGGTGTAGGAGTCCGTGGCGCCGGTGTACGAGAAGCTGGCCAGGCTGCCCCGGGTGAAGGTCCGGTCCAGCCAGCCAACGTAGACGGGTCCCTGCGAGGGATCCGCCAGGTCCACCGTCACGCTCACCGGTCCAACCTTGTCCGGCGGGATATAACACTCCCAGATCTTCAGCATCTCGTCCTGGGCGAAGGCGACCGGGAACGAGTCATCGACGGCGATGTAATTGTTGCGCGTCTGCATCACGCGGTAGTTGCTCGAGCCGGAGTTCCAGTTGATCACGCCGACGTCGTACTGCTGATAGGGCGTGGTATTCAGGTTGGCGATCACCGCGTCCAGGCATCCCGCCAGCCGCCCGGAGTAGGCCAGGTTGGGGCCGAATCCATCCTGGGCGCCAACCGAGGGGCTGTGCAGCGAGAGATCGTAGTCCTCCGACATGTTCTGGGAGTAACCGTAGGCCACGGTCCACCAGTACTCCGAGTCGAGCCGCAGGCCGTCGCAGTTGTAGTAGAACGGCGATCCATCGACCACCCAGCCCGCTCCCGCCAGGCGGGGCGACGGGGCGCTGCGCACGACGTCGACGCCGCTGCCGATCGACAGCGGGGTCCACACCCACTGGTGCGCCCAGACGTTGTCGTACTCGTTGGTCTCCGAGATGGCGTCGCTGGCATCCGCCCGCATCCCGTAGGTGTGGCGGCCTCCGGGCACGGTGATCGGAACGAGGTTCGTTCCGTAGTACCACCAGCCCGCCGGCAGGGGAGCCCACTCCACCCACACGTTGAAGATGTCGTCCACGTAGACGTACCCGAAGAAGTTCGCGGAGGCCGGCGACTCGCCGTTGTTGATTCCGGCGAGGTTGGTGTAGGTGGTGGGGCTATTGCCGGGCAACGTCGCCGGCACCGGGACGTTGTTGGAGGCCGCGTCCGCGGCGCCACGCGGCGTCAGCGGATACGTCCACCCACCCGGAGTGTAGTACGTCAGATTCGCCGGCTCCGGCGGCCGGATGGTGAAGGGCCCGTACGCGTTGTATGAGCCGGACCAGCGTCCGGCGTTGTCCACGGCGCGGATGTTGAAGTAGTACGTCCCCGGGGCGAGGATCCCGGTCGTGTAGCTCGTCACGTTGCCGATCTCCGCGGACGCGTCGGGGAACACGAACCCACCGGCGATCACGATGCTGTAGCCGGCCGTTCCCGAGCAGTCGTCGGTGGCCCGCGTCCAGTAGAAATCGACCGTGGGGTCGGCCGAGCTGCTGAACAGCGCGTGGCTCGAGCTGATGCTCGTCGCGTAGCTAGGGTTGGCGGTGTCGATCTCGTAACCGCAGTTCTTGGCCGTCTGCCACAGCGGCTCGTTGAGCCACGGATAGCGCGCCTTGAACGAGTTGAGGAAGCCCATGGGCGTCGTGGGCGCGTCGAGATCCGCCACGGTGAGGATCGGGCCCTCCCCGAGCGCCAGGGCGTCGATTCCCTGCGCAAACTCGGGGTGGTCGTCCTGCGTGTTGTCCTCGATGTCGCGCAGCACCGCTCCCAGGAAGCCCTCGGTGCGCAGCGGGTCGTCGAGCGTCCCGCTGCAGGTGCTCAGGCTCTCCTGGCTGCGGAAGAACTGTGACGCGATGCCGTACTGGCCGGCGTACGAGCGCGTCAGGATGTCGGCGAGCCAGTTGGGCCAGCCCTCGGAGTACGCGTCGTGGTCGGTCTCGCGGCACCAGATGCAATGGCCGCAGCTGACCGGGGGTCCCGGGCTGTCGCAGATCCCGTTGCAGTAGTCCGGGCTGACCTGCGTGGCGAAGTGGCCGATGAAGTGATGCCCGAACTCGTGGGAGTGCGTGTCCTCACGCCACTGGCGGTCGACACCCACGTGGATCTGGTCGCCGTTGTAGTAGGCGCCCGTCGCGCCATCCGGCCAGACGCCGCGCACCTGCGGGCAGTCGTAGCCGCGGTTCTGCAGCCAGCGCCAGGTACGGGTCAGGTCGGTCAGGATGTGCAGCGACGGGAAGTCCGCCGGATTGCCCGGCTGGAGCCACCCGAAGTCGATGTCCGCCCCATCGTAATCGTTCGTGGTGCCGGTTTGCCAACGGTAGCGGCTACCGCCGGTGTTCGTGACCTCCACCCTGGAGTTGGTCGCCTCGAACAAGATATAGATGTCCGGCTCGGAGTCGCAGAAGATGCCGCAGGGGTTCCAGTAGAAGCTGACGTCGTAGTAGCCGAACGCGTCGGTGGCTACCGAGGCCAGTAGTTCGGGTCCGAAGGGGCTGTCGTCATCGTAGACGTACACGCCGCACCCGTCGGCGCCGATCGTAACACCGTCCGACCGCGGGTAGACGAAGCGGCCGTGCACGCGAACCCAGCGGGAGTGCGTCGGCTGAGCCTCGCCTGGGTTGCCGCCGCTCTTCTGCTGGGCTTGCGCGGCGCGTTGCGCCTCGGTGGGCGCATTCTGCGGGGGCGGGGGCGGTAGCGCCGGCCGCGTCAGGGACTCGTTCACGCCCGGGAAGGGCGTCACCTGCGAGTCGGGGACCTTTTGCACCGGCAGCGGATGCTGGCTCAGCTCGAACGCGTGCTGGGACAGGTCGATGTACGTCGCGAACGGCCAGCCGTCCAGCTCCATGAAGACGCCGAGCGGTTGGTCGGCGTTCTGCACGGTGGCCGTGAACGGCACGCGCAGCTCGCTCTGCGCGGTGAGCTTCTTGGCAATCGGAGCTTCGAACGCGATGGCCTTGAAGCCGTCGCTCTCCAGGCGGAGGTTGCCGATCTCACCGGCCTGCAGCGAAGTGATGATCAACGTGTCGCTGAAAGCTTTGGAGGCCTCGGCGGGATGGGGTGGGCGCGCCAAACGGACGCGAATCGGCGGCGCCAGGTCGGCGTGCGCCTGCGGGGCGGCGGCGAGCGAAGCCCCCAGCACCGCGAGCAGGCCCAGCGACAGTCGAGCGATCCGCGACGCGGGTGGGGACGCGGATCGGAACGTGGATTGCGGCTCGAATTCCGGCGCGAGTCTGCGCGCAATTCCCGGCAGCGTGCACGCCGCAGGGGCATGGGAAAGGAGTCGGCCTACGGCGCGGCTCCAGGGGTTGGCACCGTTGCCAATGCGCATATCTGGTTCTCCTGTCGCTCGGGTGTGGTGTTGGCCGTGCGACCGGTTAGTGTTGCTGCGAGCCGCGGGCCGGAGTCTGCTGCGGGGCCGGGCGATCGATCGGCGTGCCGGCCGCCTTGGGCGTGGTCATCTCCTTGATCGCGGACTCGAGCTGGGTGGCCACGTCGTTGTGACCCTCCTGACGCGCGTAGCGCACCTGGATCTGCAGGATGGTGATCTCGGTCTGGATCTTCGTGTCCTGCACCTGCTTCTGGACTTCCATCGCGGTGACGGGGTCCTTGGTCTGCTCGAACCGGGCCTGGAGCGCGGCGACGGCGGCTTTCTCGTCCTCGATCACGCGCTGGATCTCTGCGTGCATGGGGGTCAGCGGCCGCTGCTGGGACGCGAGGGCGCCCGGCGCGGGCAACCCCTCGGGGGACGCCCCCTCCGCGGGTGAGCCCTCGGTGGGCGAGATGGCTTGCCCCGCCATGTGCTGCGTGCCGGCGGTGCCGGAGCTCGCGGGGGCGGCAGCCGGGGTGCCATTCGCATCGGTGGTCGCCGGCTGGGAAGCCGTGCCCTGGTCCTGGGCCGCTGGCGCAGAGGCGTCCTGTGCAGGAGAGTCCTTCTCCGAAGCGACCGCCAGGGCCGCCGCGAACAGCAGGCCCGCGGCAAGCAGGACCAGCAGGGTAGTGAGGGGAGCCAACGGTGCGCGAGTCCGCGATCCGGCCATGATCATCTGACCTCAGGGTAAGGAGGGACCTCAGGGGCAAGCCGCGCAGGGGGCGCCCGGCTGCTCGTCGCAGATAACACCTTGATTGTATGCGCTCCGATGCGCGGGTGTCAAAGCGGCCAGCCCGGCTCGGAGACGGTCGTCACGCGTCGGCACTCTCCGCCTCGCGTTCGGGGTTTATCCTCCAATCTCCGCGGAACCTTTCCTTGGGCCTGCCCTGGGGGTCGATGCCCATCTCCCACACGAGCGTGCGGGCGTCGGGGTGGGCGCGGCCGCGCACGCGCAACAGCCCGCCGTGCTCGCCCAGACGGTGGTGGAAGGGGCACAGCGCGGCGCGGTTGTCCGGGACGTCGTCACCGCCCCGGCCCTTGTAGTGCAGATGGTGGTCCTCCATGCGGCGGCACGTGCAACCCGGTGCGGCGCAACGGTAGAGCTCGCGCTCGAGGATGGGGTGGCTGTCGTGGGTGTTCTGCAGGACGAGGGGAGCCCAGGCCACGCGCGCCAGGTCGGCGATCTTGTCCATGGCCCACCACAGGGGCGGGCGTGCAGGGAGCAGGCGGGCGAGCTCCGCGCTCTGCGTGAGGGCGGCGCTGTCTGCTCGGGGTGCGCAGTCTGCCTGCGCCTGGCGGACGGCGCTGTCCTGGATGGAGGCCGCCATCTGTAGCAGGAGCAGTCCGCTGTCCGTCTCCACCCACCAGTCCACGTGGGCCTGCTGGAGGCTGCCGGCCAGCAGCAGGCTGGCCGGGTCGGGAAGCATGGGATCCTCCACGATCCGCTGCAGGGCCAAACCGGCCGTTCGCAGTTGGTCCTCCGTGGGGGGTGGATACCCCCCCAGCGACCAGGCGCGGTAATCGGTGAGGACCTGCCCGCGCGCCCAGCGCACCGCGTCGCGCAGCCAGCGGACGGTGACCTTGTGGGCCAGGTCGATCCAAGGACCCATGGCCGACCACGGCACGTGGTCGCGGGACTGCAGCGTGTCGAGCAGGTCGGACTGGACGGTGGAGATGCGGCCATCGGCGTGGGCGCAGGCCACGGGGTCGTTGCGGCGGCGGCGGCGGGCACGGTCGACGGACTCCCAGGCGGTGCGCCGCGGGATGCCCAGGCACTTGGCGCAGAACCGCTCGAAGCTGGGGTAGCCGAGCTCGCCGTGGGCGCCCTCCTCCAGGAGGGCGAGCAGCTCGTCTTCGATCCAGAGTTGGATGCGATTGAGTGTGGCGACGAGCTCGCGCATGCGGGCGTCGAGGTCGTGGGCGAGCTGACGGTGGGGGTGGTCGTCGGCGAGCTTCCAGGCTGGGGCGTTGGAGACGAGCTCGGGGGGCAGGGCGCAGGGATGCGTGCCGGCGGGGCGGGCGGCGGCGATGGAGGTAACCGGCGCCGCGAGGGCGCCGCCAGCGGAGGAAGCGTCGGCGGCCCGCGCTGCGGCGGCATCGGTCGCGTCAGCTTGGGTGGCGCCGTGGGCCGCGGCCCGCCGGGCCAGGGACACGAGGTCGGTGCCCTCGGCATGCAGGCGGACGCCGAACCGGCGGCAGGCCTCCTCGGCGGATACGGTGATCTCGATCTCGGTGCTGGCCTCGGCCGCCATGGCGGCGAGCAGCTGGTCCAGGGGGGCATCGCGGCCCAGGAGCAGGGAGGCGAACTGCAGCGTCCGCTCGATAACGTGCACATGGAGTGCGGGACCGTCCCAGCGGATGCGCATAAAGGAGGGCGGGGCGTCGGGCACCAGTCGGCGAACCGGCCGTTCGCAGTCGGCCTCTGCATCGTCCCTACTTATACAGACCGCCCCACCTCGATCCGGCCGTTCGCAGTCGGCCTCCGCATCGTCCGTACGTGCACAGACCGCCCCACCTCGATCCTGCCGTTCGCAGTCGGAGCCCGCGACAGCCACTGTGTCACCTGCCACCCCGCCGCGATCCGGCCGTTCGCAGTCGCCACCGCAGGCGCGCTGCTCATCTCCCAGCACCCACTGGATCGCCGCTCGCACTTCCTTGCGGGTCAGCCCGTGCACCCGGGGCAGCAGGGACTCGACGAACGCCGGGTCGTGGACGCGCGCCAGCTCTACGACGACGGCGTAGCTCGCGCAACCCGTGAGGAACGCGTGCTGCGCGGCGGAACAGCGCGCGAAGAGCCGGCCGGCGCCCACCGCATCGCAGAAGGCTCCGCCGGAGATCCCCAACCGCTCGACGGCGTAGTCGGAGCGGCTGGAGTAGGCCAGCCAGCGCCGGCCCTCGATGTCGGCAAATCGGGCGGCCAGTCGGCAGAGCTCCGCGCGCAACTGCAAGGGCTCCGAGACGAGCTTGGCACAGCGCTGCCACAGCGCGGCGTTAGCGGCCTGCGCGGAAGCTCGCGCACTGCCGGCGGACGGCAGCAGCAGGCGAATCCAGTCAGCGGACCGCGACGGCGCGGGGGTCGGTGGGGGCGAGAGGACCAGGCCGAGGGTTTCCCCGCGGGGGCCGCAGGGATCCGGCGGCCCCGGGGGCCGCAGCAGCGACGGCATGGTTGCACTCCAAGCTGGGAGGCGAGGTCGTGCAACGTAAAGACAAGTGTATCCTATGAGAGGCCCCCCGTCAAGGAGAAACCCTCAAGATTCCCGCGAAATCCTGGGGAAACCTCCGGCTTGGTTCCGCGCCGTCCGATGACTACCTTCGAGCTGGACCCCCTTGTTGAGCCGGAGCCTGGCGCGCGCGCGATCCGGGTTTTGTCTCGACCATGGAAGGACAGGTCATGCAGAAAGGCCTGAAGTACGTCGCGGTCACGCCCCAGGAGTGGATGCTCCTGCGCACGCTCCGCGAGGTATCCGATAGCGCGCTGCGGCAGAAGCTCGATCGCTTCATGATCGAGCTGGCCGATTTCGTGCGGGAGCCGCGGTGCCCCAAGGTCCAGGCCGATGGGGTCCCCTGCGACTCGACGCAAGCCGACTGTCGGCAGTGTCTGAAGCTCGACGAGCTGCTCGATACTCTGCGCCGGGCCGCGCTGCGGGACGTACCAGAGACCTACGACGCTCAGCTCTGATCGCAGCTGACAGTCAGGCCGACCGAAGGCGGCGCACGGTGTCGCTGCCGTCACACCTCGCCGCGCCTATCGCCAACTGCGCGTCCTGTGCTGATCGCAATGTGACTGTCCCGTGCTGCCCGCTACGTGCCTGTCCCGCGCTCATCGCCGCGCCACGTTTCCCACTCCGGCACGCCGCCCCCGTCCCCGGCGCGCACTCCTCCCGACTCCGCAGCGGACGTCGCAGCGCGCTCATCGTACAATAGGGTCGTACACTGGCGTCGGCGCAGCGATGGACGGACGGTCCCGCGGTCCGGCGGCGCCAGCGGGTACGGACACCACTGCCGCTTGGTTCTGCGCGGCGTCCACCCCGCTCTGCTCGGCCCCCCCGCGCCCACGCCGCGACCCTATGCGCATCGATCCCTTCCAGGTGCACGTGCTCCAGCCGGTCCTCGATGACCTGCGGGAACGGCTGGCCCGCACGCGCTGGCCAGATGAGGTCGCGGGCGCAGGCTGGGATTACGGCGCCAGCCTTGCCTCCATGCAGGACCTGGTCGCGTACTGGTGCGCCGGATTCGACTGGCGCACGCAGGAGCGCGCGCTCAACGGCTTCGCGCAGTTCCATGCCGAGATCGACGGCCTGCGCATCCACTTCGTCCACGAGCGGGGTGCAGGTCCGGGATCAGGCAGCCGCCGGTTGTCAGGCGCGGCCGGGCAGCGCGGCGCGGCTGGACAGCCAGAAGCTGGCCAGCAGCCCTTGCCGCTGATTCTCACCCACGGCTGGCCAAGCTCGTTCGCCGAGATGCTGAAGATCGTGCCGATGCTGGCCGATCCGGCACGCTTCGGCGGCGATCCAGCCGATGCCTTCGACGTGGTGGTTCCGTCGCTGCCCGGCTTCGGCTTCTCGCAGCCGCCAGCGCGCCGCGGCCGTGTGCACGTCCACGCGCTGTGGGCAAAGCTCATGACCGAGGTACTCGGATACCGCCGCTTCTGTGCGTCGGGTGGCGACATCGGCGCGGGCGTGACCAGCAGGTTGGGGCTCTTCTATCCCGAGCGCGTCGCCGGCATCCATCTGTGGACCGTGGACCTGCTGCGGCCCAATCCCGTGCCGCAGCCCGAGCAGCTCAGCGCGGCCGAGCGTGACTATCTCGAACGCGTGCGACGCTGGGAGGACGAGGAGGGTGGTTACGACCATATCCAGGGCACGCGGCCGCAGACCCTCGCCTACGGACTCAACGACTCGCCGGCAGGCCTGGCAGCGTGGATCGTGGAGAAGTTCCGCGCGTGGAGCGATTGCGGCGGTGACGTGGAGCGCTGCTTCACGAAGGACGAGCTGCTGACCAACGTCACGCTGTACTGGGTGACCGGGACGATCAACTCATCGATCCGTATGTACTACGAGTCGCGGCACGACCCAAACGCGAACCCACTGGGGCCAGGTCTGCGCATTGAGGTGCCCACGGGAATCGCGATGTTCCCCGGTGAGAAGGACCTGATCGTGCCGCGAGAGTGGGCGCAGCGCTGCTACAACGTCACGCGATGGACGGACATGCCGCGCGGCGGGCATTTCCCCGCGCAGGAGCAGCCGCAGCTTCTGGTGGAGGATATCCGGGCGTTTTTCCGCGCGATGCGGTAGGCGGACGCTCGGCCGATCCAACCCGCTAGAACTGGCGCGAACCAACCAGGACCCGGCCGTGTTGTCCTTCCATCGGGGTGTCGACCCTGGTGTAGATCCCAGGTGCGAGTCCCTTCAACGGCCGGGCCCTGGCTGCCACCACGCTCTCCCGGCGCAGCCTGGTGGCCGCGCCGTTCCTCCACCCCTGAGGTCTTCGACCCCAGCTCCTCCACAACGACTCCGCGAGCTCATCAGGTCTCTGCGGTCTCCTACGGTTTCCATCGTCGATTGGATTCGCCGGGCTCGATCGCAAGTTCCGATCGTCGACCCCGATCGTCGGCCCGGGATGTCGACCCCGATCGTCGGCCTGGAACGTCGACCCGAAACGCCGGTCCCGATCACGAACCCCGATCAGCTGCCCCGATCATCGGCTCGCATCGCCTCAGTCGTTGTCCGCGTAGTCCGCCCGCACCAGCGTCAGGGCCTGCGGGTGACTGTGGGCGTGGAGGTGGTGGCGATAATCGTCCAGCGACGAGAACTCCCGCCCGCAGTAGGGATCATAGTAGGCGTAGCCGTCGGGGGGCCGGCTGTTCACCTGGACGTTCAGCGCGAGGCCTCCCAGGTAGAAGCCGAAGCTTGCGTTGTAGTAGTAGCGGCTGCCATCGACCTCGACGAAGTCAACGTCGGCGTACGACCCGCGGCATGTGGAGCGCTCTGGTGCGACGACTACGCGGAACGCGGAGCGCGGAGCCACGACGAAGCGCGGCCGCACGACGGCCACGGGACACGGCGCGAATACGGGTCGGGCGCAGCGAGCGACAACGGCCGGCCGGCCGTACCGCGCAATCACGGCGGGCCGGGCGTACCGCGCAATCACGGCGGGCCGGGCGTACCGCGCGCCCAAGGCAGCCCAGGCGCCGGGTGCGACCACGCTTGGACGGGAGTACGGAGCGGCGACCGTGACATGCTGGTGGCCGCGATCGTGCCGACGCGAGCGGCCACGGTCCGCTGCGGCCGTGGGAACGAGCGGCGGCGCGGCGGCCAGTAGCGCGGCGCCGAGCGCCAGCGCGAGGGCGGTCTTCGTAGCGCGGATGCCCTTGGCTCTCATGGCTCGACCCTCCTTGTGGGGTGAAGGCTGCGACGGCTTGCTGAGCGTTCCCATCGCAGCGGGCGTGCCACGGCTGCCCCAAAGACGGCCTCGGCCAGAATCTTCAGCCGCGCCACGACTTACGCGAGCCGGCGCCGGCAATTGTCAACTCCGTGCAACAGCCCCGTCCACGGATGTCCCCCGTGGAGGACACGCGGCAGCCACAAAAGGGGGCGTTGATGCGACGGACCCCGCTGGCGCGGCGACCGACCCCGCCAGCGTAATGACGGACCCCGCCGGCGCGACAACTGACCCGGGCAGCGCGGCCACAGACAGGGGCGCAACGGAGACGGATCGGCGCCTCGTGGCCGGGCAGCGCCACATGCGAAAACCTGTTCCCCTTCTGCCATGAGACCAGATTCGACTGCGACGCACTCGGCCGGCCATCGGGGAAACGCTCTGGATGCGCGAACCTCACTGCCGCGGGAGGAGCATGAACATCTGCACGAGCATGCTCAACATGGGCTTGAAGACGACGATGATCGCCGCTGCGCTCGGTGTCGCGGTAACGACGCACACTGCGCTCGCCGATACGATCGCGCTGCGTGATGGCAAGAGTCTGCGGGGCGCTCGCCAGCCGCGACGAGTTCGCGCGCAATCCTGCGGGGCGGGAGGAGCTTTCCATTTCTGGGGGAGTCGGCCGAGGTCGATTTTACCGGGCCGAGGCGGCAGCCCCGGCGGCAACCCAAGCGCCGACCCCGGCGGTCGCCCCGGCGACAACCCCGTCGGCGGCCCCGTCGGCTGCCTGTCTCAGCCCGGCGGCCGGCGCAACAGGTCCAGCGCGCTGGGCTCGCCGCCGGCACGACGCGGCTCGCCGTCGCCGCCGGTGCGGGTGTCCTGCTCGGCGCGATCCCCACCCTCGCCCGGCGCGAGGAATAGGTTGGACTCCAGTCCATGCTGCTTGGTGTAGAGCTCGTAGTAGCGGCCGCCCTTGGCGTACAGCGACGCGTGGGTGCCGCGCTCGACGATGCGTCCATCCTCCACCACGAAGATCTGGTCGGCCTTGCGGATCGTGGACAGCCGGTGCGCGATGACGAAGGTGGTTCGGCCCTTCATGAGCTCGGCCAGGCCCTCCTGGATCTGTGCCTCCGACTCCGAGTCGAGGCTGCTGGTGGCCTCGTCCAGGATCAGCACCCGCGGATCGGCGAGCAGTGCGCGGGCGATGGAGACGCGCTGCTTCTGGCCACCGGAGAGTTTTACTCCGCGCTCGCCGACGATCGTGTCGTAGCCATCCTTGAAACCACCCGCGAACTCGTCGACGCGGGCGATGCGGCAAGCAGCCAGGATCTGGTCCTCGGTGGCTGCCGGTCGCGAAAAGGCGACGTTCTGACGGATCGTGCCGTCGAAGAGGAAGGTATCCTGCAGCACCACGCCCAGCTGCGAGCGGTAGTCGCGAAGGCGCACGGCGGAGAGGTCGGTGCCGTCGATGAGCACGCAACCGGCGGTCGGGGTGTAGAACGCGGCGATCAGGCCGATGATGGTCGACTTCCCCGAGCCGGACGGCCCCACCAGCGCCGTCACCGTTCCAGGCCGCGCCTCAAACGACAGATCGTGCAGCACAGTCTTGCTGGAGTCGTACGCGAAGCTGACGCCCTCGAAGCGCACCTCGCCGCGGATGGTCTCCAGCGCAATGCTGCGGCGTGGGTCCAGGTCCTCGGGTTTCTCGCGCAGGATCTCACGGGTGCGCTCCAGGCCAGCCAGCGCCTCGGCGATCTGCGTCCCGATTCCAACGACGTTGAACAGCGGTGCGATGAGGAAGCCCAGGAACGCCGTGTACGTGATGAACTCGCCCAGCGTCAGCGTCCCCACCAGGACTTGGCGCGCGCCGACGAACATCACTGCGGCGCTCACGCTGCCCACGAGCAGGGTGGAGGTGAGACCCATCACGCCGGTGGCCGTGAGCGTGCGGAGCACATTATCGAGCAGCCGCTGCACGCCGCCGGCGAAGACCGCCGCCTCGCGCTGCTCGGCGTGGTAACCCTTCACGACGCGGACGGCCGACAGGGACTCGTTCAGGCGTCCGGTGATTTCCGCGTTGATCTTGCCGCGCTCCTTGAAGATGGGGCGCATGATGGCGAAGGCCTTCCGCAGGCCGAAGCTGAACACGAGCAGCACAACCAAGGCCAGGAGCGTCAAGCGCGAGTTGATGCGCAGGAGCATCACCAGCGACAGTGCCGCCGTGAGCAGCCCGCCGGCGAACTCCACCAGTCCGGTGCCGATGAGGTTCCGGATCCCCTCCACATCGGACATGATGCGCGAGACCAGCGCACCGGTCTTGTTGGCGTCGTAGAAGGCGATGGGCAGGCGCCCGATGTGCTCCTGGACCTTGCAGCGCAGCTCGGCGATGAGGCGCTGGGCGGCCTTGCTCAAGAGCTGAACCAGCGCAAACGAGGTCACGGCCTGCACCGAGCTGGCAGCCATCACCGCGAGCACCAGCGGGCCCAGCAGGTGCGCGTCGTGCTTTCCGATGACGTCGTCGATGAGGAACTTCGTGGAGGCGGGCAGCACCAGGCCGCTGATGCGGTTGACCACCATAATGAGCATCCCTAGCCCGAGGATCCCCCGGCGCGGCTTGACCAGCACCCACACCTCCGGTAGGAGCGCGCGCAGCCTCTCTGGCGTGAGCGGTTGCTTCTCCGGTGGCTTGGTGGGGTACCCCGAGGGCTGAGTCGAGGGCGGGGACGAATGCAGCGACGACGGATGGGCGGACGCCATGGACGACGGTTCAGAGGATGCCCGAGACAGGGGCTTCCCGGACGCCGGATTGGGCGACTGGGCAGGGGGCGGGGCGGCCGAGTGGGTCACGTCGTCGCCTTGCGCAGCGAGGGGGCTCGCGCCGGCGCTGCAGGCCGGCGGACGCGCGCGGGCGCGCGCGCGGGTTGGTTCGATTGTCGGCGGCGGCTGCGGCGATTGCAAGCGCGCCGGAATCGTTCCGGGCGTGACGCGCGCACGGATGGGGCGTGACGCGCGCACGCAGTCGGGCCGTTGGCGAGCGCGCGCCGGCGGGCCGCCGGTCCCGGGCGCGTGGATTGACGGGCGCGCGAGTGCCAGCGCATTCTTGCTGCTCGGCGTGTCCCCCGCGCGCCGCAGGAGGACGCCATGATCACGAGACTTACCCTGGTCACGATCCCGGTCCCGGACCACAAGGAGGCTCTCCGCTGGTTCACCGAGACGCTGGGGCTGGAGAAGCGGCAAGATGCAGCGTTCGGCGGCGGAGCTCGGTGGCTGGTCGTGGCACCGCGCGGATAGAGCAACATGGGGATCGTGCTGCAGAAGCCCGAGCCGGCATTGCATGGTGAGGCGCGCGCGCGCGCGAGACGGCCCAGTACGTGGGCAAGGGAACCACTTGGGTCTTCCACGCGGACCATCTCCAGGAGACCTACAAGGAGCCGAGCGCCAAGGGCGTGAAGTTCGTGAGACCGCCCGTCAAACAGCCGTGGGGCAACGAGGCGATCTTCGAGGATCCGTACGGCAACCGATACGCGCTGATGGGGGCGTAGAGCGGGTCGGGCCCGCTGCAGGCGTGGCGCGCAGGGTTGGCTGGGCAGACAACTGGTGAGGCTTCCAGTGGGCGGTGGAAGCGCAGGCCACTAAAGGGATGGAAGCGATCCGCACGGCGTCACTCCGCTGAGAGTCAGGAGCTGGGCCACCATGCACTGGGCGCGAATCCTCATCCTGCTGTGCACCCTGGTCGAAGCAGGCTGGATGGCGTTGGACGGAAGCCGTGCGCTCATCGTGGGCGACTTCATCACTCCGAGGTCGGGCCCCTATGCGGGGCAAGTGGGGCCGTGGCGCCATCTGGTCCGGCGAGTTGGCCTGGATCCGCGCGGCACGCTGATGATGGGGATTTTCGCGGTCTATGGCTGGGGCTGGCTGCTGGTCGCTGTGGCGTTTGGGCTCGGGGCGCCGTGGGCCTGGGGCGCGATGCTGGTGGCGGCGGCCGGCGCGCTGTGGTTTCTCCCGTTCGGTACCCTCTGCAGTATCCTTCAGATCGTGTTGCTGCTGACACTGCGGGGGCGCCTGCGCTGACTCGCACCGCACTCCCGCGCCGCGCATGCGGCATCTCGCCAGGGACTCGACCACGACCCAACAGGAGATCGCGCTGGCGTTGCTCGAGGCGGCGTTGCTCGAGCGGGTGGACGACCGCTGGCGGCTGATACAGGTCGCAACGATGCCCGAGGTGGTCCATCCTTGAGCGGAGCGCGCGCGGCGGTTTCTGGGCAGACCCGCGCGATGCTGTCCGCGGAGACGCGCGCTGCGGTCTCTGCGAGGCGCGCCCGATCGCGTGTGCGCTGGCGTCCAGTAAGGGGAGGTGTTCCAATGCCTGGCTCGACCGATCCAGTTGAACAGGAGACCGCGCTGGAGGTGGCGACGCGCCGATGGATCGAGGTGGCCTGGCAGCGCGCGGACCTTACGGCATTCGATGCTCTCCACACTCCCGGGTTCGTCGACCACAGCCCGGCCGGACGGGATCCCGACTTGCAAGGCTTCAAGCGCGGAGTCCGCGGGTTGTACCAGTCCTTCCCAGACTTCCGTGCCACGGTGAAAGACCAGCTCATCGACGCCCGCCGCGGACGCGTCGCCGTCCGTTGGTCCGCCACCGGGACCCATGGTGGCGCATTCCTGGGAATCGCGCCCACCCATCGCACCATTCGCTTCGAGGGAATCGAGATTGTCCAGTTCGAGGGCGGCAAGATCAAGGAGCGCTGGGGCGAGTGGAACGGGATCGAGATCCTGGCGCAACTGCGAGGGTCAGAGTGAGCGCTTCGACTCACTGCGAGAACTTGGGTCACCACGAGCGAGGGGGGGCCGCAGATGCGAGGGCTCGAGCTGCGGGTGACTGTGCTTGTTGCGGCGTCCACGCACGACGATCGGAGGCGTTCACGAAATACCTCGAGTGGACCGCCCGCAGACTTGCTGCGGGTGGAACGCACCGGCCGTAGCTGAAGTATACTTTGGCCCCGCGTCGCGCTGGCCAGCCCGGCCCGGCCCGCCGCGGATCGTCCCGGCCCACAAGGAGCCATCCATGGATACCCACCCCCGTCGCCGTGTTGCAGTCTTCGTCGGTCCGATGCTCGTCGGCCTGCTGGCGGCTCAACGGGCCGCGGCGCACCTGCGCACGGTGGATTTGGTACTCGTGTTCTTCGGCGCCGCCGCGTTCGGTTGCGGACTCGTGGGTCTGATCCGTACCCTCCGCAGCCCGCAGGACTCCCGGGTCTGAGATCGCGCGGGCTACGTCGCAAAGCGGGCCGAGGAGGAGACGAAGTCATGGGCGCACGAGTTCCGATGCCCTCAGACGCAGCGCGCCCGCCCGACCACTGTGTGCTCTGGCGCCGGCTCGACATGCCTGGCCACGAGTTCGCCCGGCTGGTGTTCGCAGACGCACGCTGGACCCTGAGCGGGACGGCGGTGCTCGTGCACGGACAGCAGCCGTGCCGGCTCGACTATCTGGTGGTATGCGACGCGCAATGGCAGACGCTGTCGGGCAGGGTCGCCGGGTCGATCGGGAGCGCGGCGCACGAGATCGAGCTGTCCGTAGACACCGCGCGCCGCTGGCGGCTGAACGGGCGCGATTGCCCCGACGTGACGGGTTGCATCGATGTCGACCTCGGGTTCAGCCCGTCGACCAACCTGCTACCGATCCGCAGGCTGGGACTGGCCGTAGGGCACGAGGCAAGCCTGCGGGCCGCCTGGCTCACGTTCCCGGGTCTCACGCTGCAACCCCTCGAGCAGCTCTACCGGCGCACCGGTGCGGCGACGTATCGTTACGAGAGCGCGGGTGGCCGGTTCGCCCGGGAACTGCAGGTGAACGAGGCAGGGCTCGTCACGCTCTACCCGGACTTCTGGCAGCTCGAAGCGGGCGCGTAGGGGGGGAATGGCGTCGGAGCAACGCAGCACTGCCAGGCCAGCCGCCAGGAGCGCCGCTCGACAGCCCGGGAGGCGCCGAGGTCCGCTCGCGGCACGACTGCTGCCTGGCACAGGCCTGTTGATGGTCTTCGCGCTCTGCGCGTGCAGCGGCACCCACGATCTGTACGTGCCAGGGGTGGGAGCAACGGTCGTGGGTACGGTGAGTCTGATCGGAACAGCGCCGCACCTGGCCGCGCGCGCGATCACAAAGGACCAGGCAGTTTGTGGGAGTGGTGGGCGCCCCAGCCAGGCGCTGCTTTTGCGTGAGGACGGGACCGTAGCCAATGTCGTGATCAGGCTGGTGGGCGTTCAAAGCGGCGAGAACCGCCCCGAGAAAGCCGGAGCGCAGGGCACGCTGGATCTCTCGGTGTGCGAGTTTGCGCCCCACGTCCAGGTGCTGCCAGTGGGTGTGACCCTTGAGCTGCGAAACCTGGATCCACTGCTGCACAGCCCCCACGGCACGATGAATGGCTCGACCGTCTTCAATCGCGCGCTCCCCACCCAGGGGATGCGGCAGCCCATCACGCTCCGCATGCCTGGCATCATCCAGGTCAGGTGTGACGCCGGTCATACGTGGGAGGGCGCGTGGATCGTCGTCCACGAAAATGCGTACGCGGCCGTGACCGGGACGGACGGCGCGTACATCATCCAGGAGGTCCCTCCAGGGGTCTACACGCTCGTGGCATGGCACGAAATCCTGGGAACGATCGAGCGGCAAGTGACCGTACCGGCTGATGCGCGGCTTCGGGTCGACTTTACGTTCGGGAGCTGATCGCCGGGACGGCTTTGGAGCGCGATGCGAGCGGCGAAGCAGCGGCTCTGTCATGGCGCGGGCGCCCAGCACCGACTGGGGTCACCCCCAGGGGCCCGCGCAGGTCCGAGCGGGTCGCAGCGCGTCCACGTCGCCCAGATTGGTCTTCGCGATATATCATGGCTGACCCACTGCAAGGGGCCCGGCCGAGGTCCGCCCGGAACACTCAACCCCCACGAGCAGGCTACCGCGCATGCCCATGTCCCCTGGCGAGCGCTTTGAGAAGATCAACGGCAGGCAAACCGAACCAGTGCTACGCGCTCTGGCCGCGCAACCCGCCTTGGCGGCCGCCCGCGACACCTACCTCGGCAGCACGCCGCTGTACTTCGCTGCCCATCGCGGTCTGCAGGAGATCGTCGCGGCACTGCTGGCGGCAGGCGCCGACATCCACGCGCGTGAGACGGCGAGCGACAGTACGCCGCTGCGCTGGGCAGCGGAGGGCGGTCACACCGCGATCGCCAGGATGCTCGTCGAGCGCGGCGCCGACCTCGAGACGCTCGATGGCTGGCACCGCCTCTCTCCGCTGGGTTGGGCGACGGTCGTCAGATGGGCTCCGCAGTTCCACGAGGACAGGGCCGCGACGGCGGCCTACCTGCACGAAGCCGGCGCACGGCTCGATATTTTCACGGCGATGGTCATGGACAACCGCGACGCCGTGCGCACGTTGGCGACTTCCGATCCTCTGGTGCTCTCGCGGCGACTCGGATTCCTGGACTCGCGGGCGCAGCCGCTGCACCTCGCCGTCGCGCGGCGCCTGCCGGAGATGGTCCGACTGCTGCTCGACCTGGCAGCGGATGTCACGACGTATACGGCGTGGGGCCTGACGCCTCTGGCGCTCGCGCTGGCGAGCAAGGACACGGCGACGGAGAGCCTGCTGCGAGCCCGCGGCGCGGTCGAGGATCTCTCGATGGCGCTGTTTGCGGGTGATCCGGCAGCGATGGCGACCCAGCTGCGGGCCGGCGCACCGGCTGGCGCCTCAGTGGGCGACCTGCGCACCCAGCTTTTGTTCTTCGCCGCTTCCGCGGGACTGGCCGAGCCGTCACGCCTCCTCTTGCGTCACGGCGCGAACCCGAACGCCCAAACGCAACACCTCACCGGCGAGCGTCCGACGATGATGGCGCCTCTGCACCTGGCTGCCACGCACGGCCACCACGCGGGAGCGCGCGCCCTGCTCGAGGCCGGCGCCGCCCCGAGGCAGGGCGCGCAGGACGGCGCGCCGACTCCCCTTCACCTGGCGGCGGGCGGGGGGTACCTCGAGACCGTGCGTGCTCTGCTGGAGCACGGCGCCGACATCACCGCCCTGGAGACGGGCTTCAACGCCACGCCCCTGGGCTGGGCCAAGCACGGGAAGCACGCCGAGATCGTCGCGCTGCTGCACGAGCGAGCAGCGGGATGATCCGCCGCCGCAGCCCGACCGCGTCTCGTTCCACCTGGTCGCACCCGCGGCTGCAAGCCGTGGGACGCGCGTGACATGCGGGACTCCTTCGCGGACCACTTCTCGTCCATCGCCCCCGAGTACGCAACCTACCGCCCCCGGTATCCGGCGGCGCTCTTCGCGTACCTGGCTGGCCTCGCCCCGCGACGCGAGCTGGCCTGGGATTGCGCCGCCGGCAGCGGCCAGGCCACGCTCGACCTGGCGCCGTACTTCCGGCGGGTGATCGCCACCGATGCCAGCGCTGCTCAGCTCGCGGCGGCGCCCGCGCACGCGCAGGTCGAGTACCGCGTTGCCCCGGCGGAGGCGAGCGGACTCGACGCCGCGTCCATCGATCTGGTGATCGTCGCCCAGGCGCTGCACTGGCTCGACCTCGATCGCTTCTATACCGAAGTGCGCCGCGTGCTGGCGCCGGGGGGCGTCCTGGCTGTCTGGTGTTACGCGATTCTGCGAATCGAGCCTGCGGCGATCGACGATGCTATCCGACGTTTCTATTCGAACGTGGTGGGCCCCTATTGGCCGCCGGCGCGTCGCCTGGTCGAGAACGGGTACCGCATGCTCGCATTCCCGTTCGACGAGCTTCCGGCTCCGGCCTTCGAGATGGTTGCGGATTGGACCCTGCCGCAGCTGCTCGGGTACCTGGGGACATGGTCCGCGACGATCCGCTACCGCGAGGCGCAAGGCCACGACCCCGTCGAGCCGCTGACCGCAGAGCTTGCTGCGCAGTGGGGTCGCTCGCAGAGGTCGCGGCGCATCACCTGGCCGCTGCTCCTGCGCGTGGGGCGGGCATCCCATGCTCGCGGGGTCGTTTGATCGACCTGCCGCAGGGCCAGAGCCACCAGCAGCTCGAGCCAGGACAGGACGATCCAGCCAGGGCAGGACGACCCGGCCGGGGCCGGACACTACCGCCGGCGTAGGACGATCCAGCCAGGACAGGACGATCCAGCCAGGGCAGGACGACCCAGCCGGGGCAGGACGACACGGCCGGCGTAGGACGATCCAGCGGGGCCGGACGATACGGTGGAGGAGGGGGCGCCGCCGGTGTACCCTGAAGCCGCGCAGAAGCCACGCAGTAGCCGCGCCGCCGGACCCGGGGGGCTGAGACGTCCCGCCCACCGGCGGCCCCCATACGTGCGAACACCAAGGTGAGCAGGTCAGGGATGGCATGATCGGACGGACCATCGGCCACTATCGGGTGATCGAGAAGCTCGGTGAAGGCGGCATGGGCGTCGTCTACCGCGCCGAGGACACCCGCCTAGGACGCTTCGTCGCGCTCAAGTTCCTCGCCGCAGGCGCGATCCACAACGAATCCGATCGCATCCGCTTCCAGAACGAGGCCCGCAGCGCCGCGGCGCTGCGCCATCCCAACATCTGCCCGATCTACTCCATCGACGAGGCCGAGGGACGGACGTTCATCTCCATGGCTTACCTCGAGGGAGAGTCCCTGCGCGACCGCGTGCGCCGGGGACCCATTGCGGTCGAGGAGACGCGGCGGATCGTTGCCGAAATCGCAGAGGGCCTGGCCGAAGCCCACGCGCGCGGCATCGTCCACCGCGACATCAAGAGCGCCAACGTCATGTTGACCCGGCGTGGCGAGGCCGTGATCCTGGATTTCGGCCTGGCCAAGGCGGCCGCACAGGAATCCGTGACGCTCGCGGGCGGCTTCGTCGGAACGCTGGCGTACGTCTCCCCCGAGCAGGCGCGCGGGCAGGACGTCGATCACCGGGCCGACCTCTGGTCGCTGGGAGTCGTGTGGTACGAGATGCTCACGGGAGCGCTGCCCTTCCGTGGGGAGTCCGGCGCGGCGATCGTCTACTCGATCCTCAATGCAGAGCCGGCGCCGCTGCGATCCTTGCGTCCCGACGCCCCCGCGGAGGTAGAGCGGATGGTGGCCCGCCTGCTCTCACGGGACCCCGCAGCGCGGTACCCCGACGCCGCGGCGCTGTCGGCCGATCTGGGTGTGAGCCGCTCGCGGACGGCGACCTCCGGCTCGAACCGCTCCCAACGCGCCGATGCGCCGCCTTCCACCAGCGCCCCCTCGATCGCCGTCCTTCCGTTCACCAACCTGAGCGCCGACCCCGAGCAAGACTATTTCTGTGCCGGCATCGCCGAGGACATCCTCAACGATCTCACGCGCATCCAGGGGCTCAACGTCGCGGGGCGCAGCACTTCCTTCGCGCACAAGGACGCGCGCGAGGATCTCCGCCAGCTGGGGCGCACGATCGGCGTCGACACGATCCTCGAGGGGAGCGTACGGAAGGCGGGCAACCGCGTGCGCATCGCGGCGCAACTCATCGACGTCGCGACGGGGTACCACGTCTGGGCTGATCGATGGGATCGCGAGCTTGCCGATATCTTCGCCATCCAGGACGAGATCGCCGAGAACATCGTCAAAGCGCTGAAGGTGAGCCTGACCCAACGCGATCGCGAGCGGCTCGGGAAGCCCCTCACCAACGACCTCGAGGCTTACGACCTCTATTTGCGCGGCCGCGAGAACCTCTATCTCACGGCCCGGCAAGTGCGGGCTGCCCGGACGTTCTTCCGCGAGGCGATCCAGCGTGACCCCTCGTTCGCGCGCGCCTACGCTGGGCTCGCCGAGGCGAGCCTCTTGATCTACATGTACTTCGAGCCCGTGATGCCGATGCTCCAAGAGGCACTCCAGGCGGCGGAGAAAGCGCTGGCTCTCGACGCGGATCTGGCGGAGGCGCACACGGCAAAGGGCTTCGTCCTGGGGGTCGAGAAGCGATTCGACGAGGCCGTGCGAGAGTTCGAGACGGCGATCCGCCTGAACCCGAACTCCTACGAGGCCTACTACTTCTACGCTCGGACGTGCTTCGCGCAGGGGAAGATGGATCGGGCCGCGGAGCTCTTCGAGCAGGCCGGCGCCATCGACCCCAATGAGTACCAGAGCTGCGCGCTGCTGGTCACGCTGTACAAGGGCAGCGGGGCGTCCCGCGAGCAGGTCCTTTCCGCGGCGGAGCGCTCCGCGGAGCGCGTCGCGCGTCGGGTAGCGGCGAATCCAGACGACAGCCGGGCGTACTATCTGGGATCGGGCGCGCTGCTCGAGCTGGGCCGCCCCGCGGAGGCGGTCGAGTGGATCGAGCGCGCCATCACCATCGACCCGCACGACCCGGGAGTCCACTACAACGCGGCCTGTTTCTTCTCGATGATAGGAAACGCTGAGCGTGCGATCGATCATCTCGAGAAGGCACTCGACTACGGCTTCGGAAGTCGCGAGTGGATCGCGCACGATCCTGACCTGGACTTCATCCGGGACAGCGAGCGCTTCAAAGCGCTGCTGAGCCGGTTGAACTGACGCGGCGATGGTGGTCCACGCGGGCATCCGGTACGCCGAGTTGGATCGCGCGAATCTCTGTTGGAATGAACTCCCCCGGCTCAAGGCTGATTCAACAAGGAGAGGTCCCATGAAGAGCAAAGTGAAGCCCATCCCGGAAGGCTTCCACGCAGTGACACCTTACATCGGCGTCCGGGACGCTGCCCGCGCCATCGACTTCTACAAGAAGGCGTTCGGCGCGACAGAGCTTCCGGGGCGGCTGGCAGATGCCAGCGGAAAGATCCTGCATGCGGAGATCCGCATCGGCGACTCGACGATCATGCTCGCCGAGGAGTCCCTGGAATGGGGAAACCACAGCCCGCAGTCGCTCGGTGGCTCCTCGGTGAGACTCGCGCTCTACGTCGAGGACGTGGACGCGCTGGCGAGCCGGGCGCTGTCGGCCGGCGCGAAGCTGCTCAGTCCCGTGGAGGACCAATTCTACGGCGACCGCTCCGGGCGCCTGGAGGACCCCTTCGGCCACGTCTGGATCATCGGGACCCACAAGGAGGACGTGTCGCCCGAGGAGATCGAGAAGCGGACGAAGGCGATGTTCGGCGGAGCGTGACGGGGCGCCCGCGCGCGGGCGGCCGGCGCGACGCCCTGCGATCCGGAACTCCCCCGATTCCAAGGAGACGAGCGATGGCTGACGCTCCGCGGTTGTTCCGCGTAACGCTGCAGGTGTCCGATCTGGAGAAGGCGGCCGAATTCTACTCGAAGCTGCTGGGTGCCAAGGGGACGAGGATCCACGGAGCCCGCCATTACTTCGACTGCGGCCCTGTCATCCTCGCCGTCCTGGATCCCAGCGGCGGGGGCGGCAAAGCGAAGCCCATCCCCGACTACGTCTACTTCGCGGTGAAGGACCTCGAGGCGGTGTACGCGCGCGCGCGGGAGCTGGCATGCCTGGCGGCGGGCGACAAGCACGACCAGACCGCGGGCGAGATCGTCACCCGCCCCTGGGGCGAACGGTCCTTCTACGCCGAGGATCCCTTCGGCAATCGGCTCTGTTTCGTCGACGAGCGCACGCTGTTCACAGGCCGGTGACCGGGACAGTCCGGTTCTCCGGAGAGGGGGAAGTGGCCCTGGCGGTGACCGGGTCCATTCTCGGCGAGCTGGGTGCGACTCCCGAGCAGATCGACCGCGAACGGGCGCGGCTGCGCTCCGATCTGTGCGGCGACCCCTTTGCGAAATCGAGGGAGACATCCCCAGCGTAGTCGCCGCCACGCACGCCGCACGAGCGCAGCACGCCCGCCGCCCGCTCGATGCGTGACGCTGTACGGCATTCCCCCCGGCAGGACTTCCATGACCCAGGACACGACATCGATCGGCGTGATCTCCGATACCCACGGCCTCCTGCGCGATGAGGCGCTGGCCGCGCTGCGCGGCACGAGCCTGATCGTCCACGCCGGCGACATCGGAGCATCCAGCATCCTGGCGGGGTTGCGCGAGCTGGCGCCGGTCGTGGCAGTCCGTGGGAACAACGATCGGGAAGCGTGGGCCGATGCCCTTGCCGCGACCGAGGTGGTCGAGGTGGCAGGCGTACTCCTGTACGTCGTGCACGACCGGCACGACCTCGACCTGGATCCCGCTGGCGCCGGCTTTCATGCGGTCATCTCCGGACACTCGCATCGGCCAGCAGTCGAGCGCCACAACGGAGTCATCTTTGTCAATCCGGGAAGCGCTGGCCCGCGCAGGTTCTCGCTTCCGGTGGCGGTGGCTCTGCTTACCGTTACGCGCGGCTCGATCGACGCGCGCATCGTGCAGCTCGACGTGTGAGACGACAGAGCCCGCGGCGCGCGCGGGGCTGCCCCCAGCCCATTCCAGGAGGAACCATGGAAAGCGTTCGAGTTGGCAATCACCTCAAGATGACGGTCCCGGAGCGCCTGCGCTCCCAGGCGCGGGAGTTCTATGCGACGGTCCTCGGGTGCCGGCCACTGGACAGCCCGCGTCCCGACCTCGATCTGTACGAGTTCTCCGGCGGCTTCGTGCTCGGCCTGTTCTTCACTTCCGATGCGGAGACGCTTTCGGAGGCCGAGCACCTGAAGGCGACCTGGATGGAGCTGAAGGTGGAGGATCCCGCGGCGCTGAAGACGCAGCTGCTGGCCTTCGGTGTGCGCGAGGTCGAGTATCCCGACCCGACGCGCTTCTTCTTCCAAGCGCCCGGCGGGCAGGTATTCCGTGTGGCGCCGCTGGATGGCGAGCTCTGATCGCCCGCTGGGGGCGTTGCCGCGTTGCGACCGCGCGGAGCGACCAATTGACGCGGCCCGCGCGCCGTTCTAGCGTTTCGCGTCTGCCATCGAGGCCGCCAGGGAATCGGAGGCTGCTCCCATGGGAACCAGGCCCGTCATCAGACCCCGGTCCCTGGTCTTCGTCATGTCCTGGGCGCTGTGCGCCTCGTTGTCGGCCGCCAGCGCTGGTGCGGCATCGGGGTCCGCCCCTGCGCCAGCCTCCCGGGATCACTCCGCATGGACGCCCGAGTTGCGCGCAGAGTACGCCGACCGGATCCGCGCCGAGCTGCTCTTCGCATGGCAGGCGTACGCGCAGTACGCGTGGGGTCACGACGAGCTCAAGCCCGTCACCAGAACCGTTCGGGATTGGTACGGCGAGTCCCTGTGCATGACGCCGGTGGACGCACTGGACACGCTGATCCTGATGGGGCTCACCGACGAGGCGCAGAAGGCGAAGACCCTGATCGCCGAGCAGCTCTCCTTCGACAAGGACATCTCGGTCAAGAACTTCGAGATCACGATCCGCATCCTGGGCGGGCTGCTCTCGAGCTATCAGATGACCGGCGACGCGCGGCTGCTGCGGCTCGCGGAGGACCTGGGGACGCGGCTGCTACCCGCCTTCGGCTCCCCCACCGGCATGCCCTACATGTACGTGAATCTCAAGACCGGCACGACCAGCGGCGCTCGCTCCAACCCGGCCGAGATCGGGACGCTCTTCCTGGAGTTCGGCACGCTTGCGCGTCTCACGCACAAGCCTGTCTTCTACGACAAGGCGAAGCACGCCCTCGTCGCGCTGTACGAGCGGCGCTCGAAGCTCGGTCTGGTGGGTGAGGAGATCGACGTCGAGGCGGGCAAGTGGATCAGCCCGGCCAGCCACGTGGGCGGGGGGATTGACTCGTACTACGAGTATCTCATGAAGGGCGCGCGGCTCTTCGCTGACAAGGACTGCGCGCGGATGTGGCGGGCGAGCCTCCACGCCCTCAACAAGCATCTGGCGGACGACGCCCCCACTGGACTCTGGTACGGTCAGGTGGACATGGCGACCGCCAAGCGCACGGCCACGGAGTTCGGAGCGCTGCACGCATTCCTGCCGGCCGTGCTGGCGCTGGGAGGCGACCTCGACCGTGCGCGACGGCTCCAGGACTCGTGCCTGAAGATGTGGAGCCTGCACGGGATCGAGCCCGAGGTCCTCGATTACACGACGCTGCAGGTGACGAATCCCGGGTACCCCTTGCGGCCCGAGATCATCGAGTCGGCCTACTGCCTCCACTGGATCACGAAGGACCCGCGCTACCTCGACATGGGCCGGACGTTCTTCGAGGGGCTCGTGGCGCACTGCCGGACCGATGCCGGCTACACGACCCTCAAGGACGTGGTGACTAAAGAGCAGGGCGACCTCATGCCCAGCTATTTCCTGGCCGAGACGCTGAAGTACCTGTACCTGCTATTCGCCCCCGAAGCCACCGTGGATCTCGACTTGGTCGTCTTCAATACCGAGGCCCATCCTCTGCGGCGGACCTGGTAGGGGCGGAGGCGCATTCGAGCGGAGGACATCGCCGGCCGAGCCGATCCAGCGCGACGGCGAGCCAAAGATGACACCACGGACCAGGCGACACGGCTCTTGTCGAGCACGTCAGCGCGCACGAAAGGAGATGGTTCCGGTGGAATCAGGGCGGAGCTTCAAGAAGTGTCAGTCCTGCGGGATGCCGCTCAAGCGCGATGCTGCGGGCGGGGGCACGAACGCCGACGGCAGCAAGAGCGTCATGTACTGCTCCCACTGCTACCAGCAGGGGCGCTTCACCATGCCGGATCTCACCGTCGGCCAGATGAAGGAGCGCGTGAAAGGGAAGCTGCGCGAGGTGGGATTCCCGGGCCTGCTCGCCAGCCTCTTCACCGGCGGGATTGCGCGACTGGAACGCTGGAAGCGCAGCTCGGCGGGCTGACCGCGCGGCTCGACCCGCACGCGCGGCGGACGCGACCAGGTCGCAAAGGCAAGGAACGAAGCCATGACAGCTCTGGTGATTGTGGACATCGACGTCACCGATCCCGTTCGCTACGCGGAATACAAGAACCTCGCCGCCCCAACCGTCAGGGCATACGGCGGGAAGTACGTCGTCCGGGGGGGCAGGGTCGATGCGCTCGAGGGAGGCTGGTATCCCGGGCGCCTCGTCGTGCTGGAGTTCCCGACGGCGCAGCGCGCCAGGGAGTGGTGGGAATCGGAGGCCTACCGGCCAGCGAAGGCGCTGCGGCACGCAGCGGCCAGGACGAAGATGATCCTCGTGGAAGGGATGTGAGAGGAGTGCCCAAGATGCCGCATGATCTCCCCCCGGCACACCGGCCCTGGCAGCTCGCCCGCCGGATGCTCACCCACGGGTTCTCGTTGCTGCCTTTGGGCATCGGTACGCTCGCAGTGGGGATGGCGATCTATCACTGGGTCGAGGGGCTTGCCTGGCCAGATGCCTTCCTGAACGCCGCGATGCTGCTGGGAGGCATGGGGCCGGTCGATCCGCTCCACACGATTGCGGGCAAGTGGCTGGCGGGACTCTACGCGCTGTTCGCCGGCATCGTGTTCCTGGTGCTGGCCGGTGTGATGCTGGGCCCGGTCCTCCACCACACGCTGCAGCGGTTCCATCTCGCGCCCGACGCTCAGCAGGCCGACCAGGCCTGAGGCGACGCGTCCGCGAGATGCGGTTGGGGGTACGCCAGCTCGCACGCTGCGCTCTGCGCCGGGACTCGCGCCGGGAACGGGTGGGCGGGGGAACGATGGAACTCGAACTCGCAAGCGCGACTGTCGCGGACGCGGCGCGGCTGACGGAGATCACGCGCGCGGCCAAGGCCCACTGGGGCTACCCGGCAGCCTGGCTGCAGGCATGGGAGGGAGCTCTCCAGGTCTCCCCCGACTACTTTGAGCGCCACGTCGTGTTCGCTGCTGCGGTCGCCGGCACGGTCGCGGGCTTCTACGGGCTCGAGGACCGGGGCGAGCGGTAGTGGCTCGAGCACCTCTAGATCGTCCCCTCGCTGTACGGCCGGGGTGTCGGGCGCCGGCTGTTCCTGCACGCCGTGGAGACCGTGCGCGCGCTGCGGCGCGGTCCCATCCGGCGGCCGCAGCACCCGGTGACCCGGTGACCCGCGGGCCGCGCAGACGAGGAGATGCCGATGGTCAAGACGCACGGACTCACCCACATCAGCCTCGCCGTCTCGGATCCCGAGCGGTCGCTGCGCTTCTATCGGGAGCTGTTCGGCATGAAGGAGTACGATCGCGACGAGAGCAGCATCCAGGCGCAGGGACCGGGAGCCCACGATGTCATCGCGTTCGAGCGCAATGAGTCGGCCGCCGGCGCCGCCGGTGGCATCGGCCACTTCGGCTTCCGGTTGACGGATCCCGGCGACATCGAGCTTGCCGTGCGGGAGGCCGCGACGCGCACGCTTGCTCAAGAGCCCTGAAAGCGGGGGCACGTAAGATGATGGAGCACGCCCAGGACATCGATCCCACAGCGCCCGAGTTCGGCGATCTCTACGACGAACTGCCGCTGTGGTCCGCGCCGTTCGGCCTGCTGCTGCTGGAGCGCCTGCCGCTGCGGCCGGGCCTCTCCATCCTCGACGTCGGCACCGGCACGGGCTTCTTGGCCCTGGAGCTGGCACAGCGCTGTGGCCCGCAGGCGAGGGTCATCGCGGTGGATCCCTGGGCGACCGCCGTACAGCGGCTGCGCCGCAAGGTCGCTCACCGCCAGATCGACAACGTCTCCGTGCTCGAGCAGGACGCGGCGGCCCTCGATTTGCCCGAGGCGTCGATCGACCTCGTCGTGTCCAACCTCGGGATCAACAACTTCGATCACCCGGACGCGGTGCTGCGCACCTGTTTTCGGGTGGCGAAGCCCGGCGCGCAGCTCTTCCTCACCACCAACACGGTGGGGCACATGCGCGAGTTCTACGAGATCTACCGCGCCACGCTGGTCGAGCTCGGCATGACCGATCGGCTGGCCACCCTCGACGCCCACATCGCCCACCGCGGCACGCTCGAGTCGATCGGGCAGTTGGTCACCGGCGCGGGATTCGAGGTCGTGGACGCCGTCACAAGCTCGTTTCGCATGCGCTTTGCCGACGGTTCAGCACTGCTGCGCCACTGGTTCATCCGTCTGGGTTTCGTCCCCGCGTGGAAGTCGATCGTTGCCGCGGACTCGGTCGCGGCGACGTTCGTCGCGCTGGAGCGCAAGCTCAACGCTGTCGCCGCGCAGCGCGGCGACCTCGCCCTCACGATCCCGATGCTGTGCATCGAGGCGCGCAAGCCGGCGGCGGCATAGGAGACTTCGCGGTGCGCGCTCTGCGGGCGGCTGCGGATCAGCTGCTGGCGCCGGCCGGGCCGGGGCGCTCGCCAGCGGTCGCGGCGAGCTCCAGCGCCTGATGGATCGTTCGCGCCGCGACCTTGCCGTGCCCCATCGCCGCAATCACCGTGCCGCCGGCGCCGGCCTGCGAGCCGATGATATCGCCGCCAGCACAGATGACCGGACGGCGCCGCGCCGCGGCGGCTTGCACCCCACCCTCTCCACCCTTTCCGCCCCCTCCACCCGCCGCCGCGGCGCTGCGACCGCAACCGAACTCCGCTGACGCTGCGTGGAGCTTGGTGTGGCTGTCCTGCTGGCCATTCCCGCTGCTGTTCCCGCTGCTGCTCCCGTAGCCGTTCTCGCGGGCGTTCCCCTGGCCGTTCCCGTTGCCATTGCCGGCCGCCGGCCTGCGCTCGTTCCCCCCGCCCAGCGACGACACCACGCCCTGTACCGCGAGGGTTTGCTTCTCCACCACTATGTTGCCGGTCTTGTTGGTCTTGAGACTGGGTGTGAGTCTGGCCAGCAACGGGTTGGGTCCCTGCCCGATCGCCATCACCACCACGTCGTACGGCAGCCGGTAGTTCGAACCCGCCACCGGGACCGGCCGCCGCCGGCCAGACTCGTCCGGCTGGCCGAGCTCCATCTTGATGAGCTCGATTTCCTTCACCCAGCCGCGCGCGTCGCCGTAGATGGCCACCGGAGCATGGAGCAGCAGGAAGTTGATGCCCTCCTCCTGCGCATGGTGGATCTCGTCGCGGCGCGCAGGCATCTCGTCCTCGGTGCGCCGGTAGACGATGTCCACGTGCTCGGCACCCATACGCAGAGCCACGCGCGCGCCATCCATCGCCACGTTGCCGCCGCCCACCACGGCGACCCGCTTGCCCACGTGGATGGGCGTCGGTGCCTGTGGAAAGGAGCGGGCCTCCATCAGATTGGCGCGCGTGAGGAACTCGTTGGCCGAGTAGACGCCCGAGAGCTGCTCGCCCGGGATGTCCATGAAGTACGGCAGGCCGGCCCCCGTACCGATGAAGATCGCGTCGTAGTCCTGCTCCAGCTCCTCCATGGGGATCGTGCGGCCCACCAGGCAGTTGACCACGATCTGCACGCCCAGCGTGCGCAGGTTATCAATCTCGTAGTCGACGATCGCCTTGGGCAGACGGAACTCGGGGATGCCGTAGATCAGCACGCCTCCCGGCCGATGCAGCGCCTCGAACATCGTCACTTTGTAGCCGAAGCGCACCAGATCGGCGGCCGCGCTCATGCCGGCCGGACCGCTGCCGATGATGGCGACCCGCTTGCCGTTCCACGGCGGCAGATCTGCCTTGGGCCGCAGCCCACGCTCACGCGCCCAGTCACCCAGGAACTTCTCCAGGAAGCCGATCCCGACAGGCTCGCCCTTGGCGCCGCGGATGCAGGTGGATTCGCACTGGCTCTCCTGCGGGCAGACGCGCCCGGTGATCGACGGAAACAGGTTGCTCTTTGCTATGACCTGATAGGCGGCCTCGTAGTCCTGCGCCTTCAGGAAGTCGACCATCGAGCGGATGTCGATCTCGACCGGGCACAGGGGGACGCACGCAGGGTCCTTGCAGGCTACGCAGCGGTTGCTCTCATTCGCCGCGAGCGCGGAGGTATAGCCCAGCTCGACCACCGAGAAGTTGTGCGCGCGGACCGCCGGATCCTGTATCGGCATGGACGTCTTGGTCTTCTGCTTCAGCGCCGGGTGGCGAGGCCGGGCTGCCGACTTGTCATCCACGCTGTTTGGCCGGTCCATGCCCTGCCACCACCTTTTCCTGGGCGATGCCGTGCAACGCGACGCGCTCCAAAGCCGTCTGTGGGGCGACGCCCTCCCGGATGCTCTCTCGCGCGATCTCCTCGTGGGCTGCGTACTGGCGATTGCGCTGCGTGAGCGCGGCGAAGTCCACGGCGTAGCCATCGAAGGCGGGGCCGTCCACACAGCAGAAGCGGGCCTCGTAGCGGCCCTTGGAGAAGTCCCACAGGCCGATGCGGCAGCCTCCGCACATGCCGGTTCCGTCCACCATGATGGGGTTGAGGCTCACGATGCACGGAATTCGCGCGGGGTCGTAGTGCTGGGCGGGATCGTAGGGGTCGCGAAAGCCCTTGCCCGCCATCTCCTTGACCACCGCCTCCATCATGGGCAAGGGACCCACGGCGATCACCAGAGCGAGCTGGCCGTGGCGCTGTGCCAGGATGTCGTGCAGGACGGCGGTGACGAAGCCGTGGCGCCCGTAGCTGCCGTCATCGGTCGTGACGTGCAGCGTCGACGAGATCGGCCGCAGCTCGTCCTCGAGGATCAGCAGGTCCTTGGTGCGCGCCCCGATGATCGTGATCACCTCGTTGCCGATCTCATGGAGCTCCTTGACCTTGGGCCAGATCGGAGCGACGCCCACGCCGCCACCGATGCAGACGACGGGACGATCGTGTTTGTGGATGGGGATGGGCGTGCCCAGCGGGCCCAGCACGTCCAGCAGCGTGTCCTTCTCGCGCAGCTCGCCCATGAGGCGCGTCGAGTAGCCCACCATCTGGAAGATCAGGGTGATGGTGCCGGCGCGGCGGTCGTAGGCCGCGATCGTCAGCGGGATGCGCTCGCCGCGCGCGCACGTGCGCACGATGACGAACTGGCCGGCCTGCGCGTGCCGGGCGATCCATGGAGCATCGATCACGAGCTCCAGGATGCCGTCCTGCCCGGCGGTGAGGATCCTGCGGCGCAGGATCGCGAACTTGGTGCCCGTCGAGAGACAGGCGTGCTCGACGGCGCCGGGGGTCGGGCTGTTGGTGATGCTCGTGCTGCTCATCGGCGCTCGATTCTGGAATTGTGATGTGCCGCGCTCGCGGCGGGCGCTGGCCCCCGGATTTGCTTGCTTCGTGCCAACTCTTCCGCCGGGGGCCGCGCACGCGGGCAGCGTTCTGCCGGCGCAACGATAGGAACCAAAGGCCGCGGGTCAAGCCGCGCACAGCGCGCTGCGCGCGCCCTGCTGTACGCGCGCTCGCGGCGCCGGGCTGCGTCCGCGGTGCAGCGGGTCCCACCTGCGACTCACCGCACGGCATGCGCGGCGGGCCGCATTGCACCACATCGCCCCCCCGAAGTACCGCATCGCACCGCAGCGCGCCCGCGACAGGCCGCAGGGCGACTTCGGAGTACCGCACCGCAGCTGCGGCGTACCGCATCGCGCCGATGCCTGCCGGCCTGGTCCTGGCGAGCAGCTTGCCTGTCGGCGGCCCGTATCCTTGCTTTGTGGCGCGCGCGCGAGCGCGCACTCCCAACCGGCGGCCCGGCTCCCCCGCGGGGGCCGGGCCGTGCGGAGCGGGCGCTGCCGGCTGCTGTGGCGGTGCCAGCCGGCGGGAGTGGAGCAGCAATCCCCCATCGACCACGCCAAGGAGACAACGCCATGCCTGCTCGTGTGAACGTCACCCTCTGCAAGGCCGCCAAGGACTGCATCGATGCTTGCCCGACCGAGGCGATCACCATCGTGGAGGACCTTGCGAAGGTGAACGCGGAGGAGTGCACCGAGTGCCAGGCGTGCGTGGACGCCTGCGCGAACCAGGCGATCGAGATGATCGAGGCCTGAGCACGACGCTGGCCGGCCCTTTATCGCTTCCTTCACGAGATCGCGGCGCTCCCCGCCGCGATCTCTGCTATCCTCCTCACGCTCTGCGGGACGCGCGATGAAGACGATCATCGAGCCCTTCAAGATCAAGGTGGTCGAGCCCATCCGGATGACCACCCGCCCAGAGCGTGCCCACATCCTGGAGCAGGCCGGATACAACCTGTTCCTGGTGAAGTCCGACGACGTCCTGATCGACCTGCTCACCGACAGCGGGACCGCTGCCATGAGCGCCGAGCAGTGGGCCGGGGTGATGCGCGGCGACGAGGCCTACGCCTGCAGCCAGAGCTGGTATCGCTTCCGCGACGCGGTGGCGAGTGTCTTCGGCTTCAAGCACGTCATCCCGACGCACCAGGGCCGCGCCGCCGAGCGGATCCTGTTCTCGTTGCTGTGCGACGAGGAAGATGTCGTCCCCAACAACACGCACTTCGACACGACGCGCGCCAACATCGAGTATCGTGGCGGCATCGCCCGCGACCTGCCCATCGCCGAGACCCTGCAGCCGCAGGTGCAGCACCCGTTCAAGGGCAACATGGACGTGGAGGCGCTGCAGCGCTTGATCGCCGAGGTGGGGCCCAAGCGCATCCCCCTGGTGATGCTCACCATCACCAACAACTCCGGCGGCGGTCAGCCGGTCTCGATGGCGAACATCCGCGCCGTGCGCGACGTGGTGGCGCCCCATGGCATCCCGCTCTACCTAGACGCCTGCCGCTTCGCAGAGAACGCCTACTTCATCAAGCTGCGCGAGCGGGGCTACGCCGACCGTTCGGTCAAGGCGATCGCGCGGGAGATGTTCGCGCTGGCCGACGGCTGCACCATGTCGGCCAAGAAGGATGGGCTGGCCAACATCGGCGGCTTTTTGTGCACCAACGACGACAAGCTCGCCGAGCAGGAGCGCAACCTGCTGATCCTGACCGAGGGCTTTCCTACCTACGGCGGGCTGGCCGGGCGCGACCTGGAGGCGATCGCCATCGGCCTGGAGGAGGTGCTGCACGAGGACTACCTGCAGTACCGCATCGCGTCGACCGCGTACCTGGGCAAGCACATCTCCCAGGAGGGCGTGCCCATCGTCCAGCCGCCCGGGGGGCACGCCATCTACATCGACGCCAAGGCCATGCTTCCCCACATTCCGCCCAACCAGTATCCTGGGCAGGCGTTGGTGGACGAGCTCTACCTCGAGGCGGGCATCCGCTCGGTCGAGGTGGGCTCGGTGATGTTCGGCCACCGCGACCCGCAGACGGGCGCGGAGACGCAGGCGCCCATGGAGCTCGTGCGGCTCGCCATCCCGCGCCGCGTCTACACCCAGAGCCACGTGGACTATGTCGTGGAGGCGATCCTGCAGGTCGCGGCGCGCAAGAGCTCGATCCGGGGCATGCGCATCGTCGAGCAGGCGCCGTTCCTGCGGCACTTCACCGCCCGGTTCGCTCCGGTGGGCGGTTGAGGCCGCGACAACATCGAGTCGAGCAGGCCAGGTAGGGGGGTCGGCGATGGAAACGTGGATCCGTTCGCTGCGCGCATCATTGTATTCGCCGTGGTCTTCGTCGTGGTGTTCCCGGCATCCGGCGCACGGTTCGCACGCGCTGGCCAGCTCGGGCGCGGCGGCCGCCGGGCTGGCGGCTGCGCTGCTGCTCGCGGCCACCGTGCTCGCGGCCATGCCGGACGCCGCAGCGTCGGCTGCCGCGCCCGCCCCGGCGCCCGCCGGTCAGCCCGCGACGGTTGCGGCGTTTCAGCCCACCGCTGCGGTGTCTCAGGCCACGGCTGCGGCGCCCGACCCCACGGCTGCGGCGCCGAAGCCGACACCAGCGGCGGAAGCCATCCCCGCCTACACCCCCGACGCCACCGTCGAGCGCGCGAAAATCCCCAGCCTGTACACCTGGGACCTGGCGCCGCTGTTCGCCTCCGACCAGGCGTCCGACCAGGCGATGACCGCGCTCTCGGGCGAGCTGAAGCAGCTCGCGGAGTTCAAGGGCAAGCTGGCCGACCCGGCGGCGCTGGCGCGCTGCATGGAGCTGTACTTCAGCCTCCACGACCGCATCAATCGGGCAACGCTGTACGCCAACCTGCAGACCTCGACCGCGCTCTCCAACGACGCGCTCCAGTCGCTGCAGCACCGCAGCCTGGCCTTGATGGACGAGCTGATGGGGCAGGCGACGTTCTTGCGCAGCGAGCTGCTCGCGCTGTCCGACGCGCAGATGGCGGCGGCCTACGGAGCGCAGCCGGGACTGGCCAAGCACAAGCCCTACCTGGACAACCTGCGCCGGCGCAAGAGCCGGGCGCTCTCCGCCGACGCCGAGCGCGTCCTGGTGCTGGCCGGTGACAACCTTTGGGCCGAGATCGACCTCAACGAGATCCCGTCGGGGTACGAGGACGCGTTTACGGCCATGCTGACCGACATCCAGTGGCCGAAGGTGCACGACGACCAGGGCAAGGAAATCCAGCTCACGCAGGCCAACTACGGCGCGTTCCGTCTCTCGAAGAACCGCGCAGTGCGCAAGGAGGCCGTCGAGGCGTTCCTGGCGACCTTGCGGCAGTACCAACACGCGCTGGCGGCCACGCTGGCCGGTCAGTTGGAGCTCGACGTGACCTACGCGCGTTCCCGCGGGTACGACACCGCGTTGGCTGCCTACATGGACAAGGACGCCGTCCCTACGGCGGTGCATGACAACCTGATCGCTACGGTCAACGCGAACCTCGAGCCGCTGCACCGCTACATGGAGCTGCGCAAGCGGGTGCTCGGCGTATCCGAGCTGCGCTTGTACGACCTGTACACACCACTCGTGCCGCAGGTGGACCTCAAGATCCCCTTCGAGCAGGCCCGCACCACGATCGAGGGCGCGCTGGCGCCCCTGGGGAAGAGCTACATCGACGTGCTGCAGACGGGGTTGGACCCGCACAACGGATGGCTCGATCTCTACCCGTCCAAGGACAAACGCAGTGGGGCGTTCTCCTCCAGCGTGTACGGGAGCCACCCGTACGTGCTGATCAACTATCAGGACAGCCTGGACGACATGTTCACGCTCGCCCACGAGTACGGCCACGCTCTGCACAGCCACCTGGCCATGACCCACCAGCCGTACTCCTCGTTCCGCTACGTTCCGTTCCTGGCCGAGATCGCCTCCACCTGCAATGAGGCACTGCTGGCCGACGCCCTGATCACCGCCGCGAAGGACAAGGCGCAGAAGGCCTACCTCCTCACCAAACGTGCCGAGAGCATCCGCACGACGATCTACCGCCAGACGCTCTTCTCGGAGTTCGAGCGCAAAGCGCATGAGATGGTGGAGACGGGCAAGTCGGTGAACGCAACGGCGCTCGAGCAGCTCTACACCGACCTGATCCACCGCTATTACGGGCCGGCTTATACGCTGGGCGAGAACGATGGGATGGAGTGGGCCTACATCCCGCACTTCTACTACAAGTACTACGTCTACACATACGCGACGGGGCTGGCGAGCGGCATCTCCATCGCCTACCGCATGAAGGCGGAAGGTCCCAAGGCGGTGGACGGCTACCTGCAGATGCTCTCGGGCGGCTGCTCGCGCCCGCCGCTAGAGCTGCTGAAGCTGGCGGGAGTCGACCTCACGCAGCCGGCCCCCATCGAAGCCGCGTTGAAACGCTTCGCCGACACGGTGAAGGAGCTGGAGGCGCTGCTGGGCACCTGAGCGCGCGGGTGCCGGCGGACGCGGGCATGGGCGCGTATCCAGTGCCCGGGAACCGCGCCGCAGGTCCCCGCGGGACAAAGACCATGAACGTGATCGCGCATTCCAACATCGATATGCTCATCCGCCTGGCCGTGGCCAGCGCGCTGGGGGCCCTGCTGGGCATCGAGCGGCAGATCCACGGCCATTGGGCCGGCCTGCGCACGCACATGATGGTCGCCCTGGGGGCTGCCATCTTCGTCGCCACCAGCGCGGAGCTGTCCGTGATGCACCTGCCGCCGGGCACCCAGCCGACCACGACGTCCGACGTCAGCCGCGTGATCCAGGGCATCGCAGCCGGGATCGGCTTCCTCGGTGCCGGGACGATCCTGAAGCTCAGCGAGCGGATGGAGATCAGGGGGCTCACCACGGCGAGTACCATCTGGATGGCCGCTGCCGTCGGCACGGCGGCCGGCTGCGCGCTCTACCCGCTGGCCGTCACCGGCACGCTGATCTCGCTGGTCGTGCTGGCACTGCTGCTGCCGCTGGAGAAGAGATTCGAGCGCAAGGCGCAGCAGATGAGCGGCGACCTGAAACTGTAGCCGCTGGCGGCGCCTGCCGCGCCCGCGGGCAGCGCTGAACCCGCCGAGCCCGCTGGCGGCGCCTGCCGTGCCCGCCGGCAGTGCTAAACCCGCCGCGCCCGCTGGCGGGGCGCCGTACCCGCCGGCAGTGCTGCGCTTGCTGCCGGCGCTGCGCCCACCGCCCGTGGCGCGCCCACCACCTGCGCCGCTCACCGACTCGACGCCCGGCGGGCCGCGGGCATCACGCGTCCTCATATACAGCGATTGGGCCCGCGGGGGCGATGGCCTATACTGCGGCCCCATGCGATCGCTTCCGCTGCGCCGGAGCCTGCGCATCTGGCTCTTCCTGGTCTGCTGCGGTGTCCTGGGCGCCGTCGGCCTGATGGCCATCGCTGCGGTCGCGCCGCGGGATTCGCTGCCCGCGGGCGCACCGGGAGCCGACGCGATCTCCAGCCCCGCCACCGGCGCCGACTCCAGCCCCGCGGCCGCCCTCACTTCTGGCCCCGACTCCAGCGCCGCCTCCGGTGCCGCCCCCGCACCTCCCTCCCAGGCCATCCAGGAGGAGATCGCGCGCCGCCGCGCGCAGCACGTCCCGTCCACGCCCGTCCAGCGCGCGATCTCGTTTCTGGGCCTGGTCGCGTTCGTCGGCATCTGCTGGCTCCTGTCGCGCGACCGCCGGCACGTGCCGTGGCGGCTGGTGGCGTGGGGGCTCGCGCTGCAGTTGTTGTTCGGCTTCTTCGTACTCAAGACGGCGCCGGGACTGTGGATCTTCGACAAGCTCAACGACGCGACCATGGCGCTCTTGGGCTTTACGCAGCAGGGCACCAACTTCCTGTTTCGCTCCTTCATCACCGGCCACATCGAGAGCCCGCTGCAGAACTTCGTTTTTCAAGTGCTCCCCACCATCATCTTCTTCTCGTCGCTGATGACGATCCTGTACCACATCGGGCTGATGCAGCGGGTCGTGTGGGTCTTCGCCGTGGCCATGCAGCGCACGATGAGGACTTCCGGTGCCGAGACGCTGTCCACTGCGGCCAACATCTTCGTCGGGCAGACCGAGGCCCCCCTGGTGGTCAAGCCCTACGTGGCCGACATGACCCAGAGCGAGCTCATGGCCGTCATGGTGGGCGGCTTCGCCAACACGGCCGGCGGCGTGCTGGCGGCCTACGTGGGGATGCTCAGTCCGTATTTTCCCGATATCGCGGGGCACCTGATCGCCCAGTCGGTGATGTCAGCGCCGGCCGCCCTGGTCTGCTCGAAGATCGTGCTCCCCGAACGGGGGACGCCCAAGACGGCCGGCCGGGAGATCCGCATGGACGGCGAGAAGATCGACGCCAACGTGCTGGATGCGGCTGCCCGCGGCGCCTCCGAGGGACTCACGCTGGCGCTGAACGTCGGTGCGATGCTCTTGGCGTTCATCGCTCTGATCGCGATGCTCAATTCGGTCGTGCAGTGGGGCGGCAAGCTGGTCGGCGTGCACGGCGCATCGCTGGAGGGCCTGCTGGGCGCGCTGTCGTGGCCCGTCGCCTGGATCATGGGCGTCCCCACGCAGGACTGCTTCACGGTGGGAAAGCTGATCGGCATCAAGACCGTGGTGAACGAGTTTGTCGCCTACCTGCAGATGTCCGAGATCCTCAAGACCGGCCAGCCGCTTTCGTATCGGTCGATGGTCATCTGCTCATACGCGCTGTCGGGGTTCGCGAACTTCGCCTCGATCGCCATCCAGATCGGCGGCATCTCGGGCATCGCGCCCACGCGGCGCCACGACCTGGCGCGGCTGGGGCTGATGGCGATGATCGTGGGCAGCATCGCCACGTTCATGACGGCGACCATCGCCGGGATCCTGCTGCCGTGAGCTCTGCGCCGCGGCCGCCGGCCGGGCCGCCGGCCGGCGCGCCGGCCAACCATTCGGCCGTCCCACCGGTCACCCCGTCGGCCACCCCGCCGATGGCCCTGCCCGGTCGCGTGGCCGCGGCCGTTCCCGCGGGCCGCAGCTCCATGCGCCGCTACGGCTGGGTTGCCCTCCTCTACTTCGCCCAGGGACTGCCGTTCGGCCTGGTGAACAACGCGATGCCGCTGGCCTTCTCCAAGCTCGGCGTGAGCCTGCAGAACATCGGGCTGCTGGCGCTGGCCGGGCTGCCGTGGACCTTCAAGTTCCTGTGGGCCCCGCTGGTGGATCGCTTCGGGCAGCGGCGGCACTGGATGGCGGCGTGTCTCGCGCTGATGGCGCTGCTGGTGGTGGCGTTCGGGGTGCGATTCGGTGGCTCGGTCTCGCCGCTGATCTGGGCGCTGGTGATCGGCGTTGCGCTGCTCTCGGCCACGCAGGACATCGCCATCGATGCCGGTACGATCGAGATGCTCGAGGAGCGCGAGCTGGGTCCGGCCAACGGGATCCGCGTTACGGCGTATCGCGTCGCGCTGATCGCCGCCGGCAGCGGCGTGCCGATCGTGGCGGGGATGCTGAGCTGGCGGGCGGCATGGGTAGCGGCGGCGCTCGTTCTCACGGCGCTGGCCGCGTGCACATTGTGGATCCGGCCCGTAAGCACATTGTATGTCCGGCCTCGCCCGGCGGAGTTGGGTGCGGGCGCCGCCGGGCCCATGGTGCGGTCGTTGCTGCTCGGCATGGGCGTGCCATTGTTGGTGGCAGGGGCGTTCTACGCTCTCGCGGGACGTGCCGGCGCGGCGACAAGTCTGCGCACGCCGCTGGCGGTGCTGATCGGCCTGATCGTGGCTGGTGTACTGGCGCTGCGTGGGGCGCGGTCGACTCGTGCGGCGGCCGGGGCGGACGTGGCGGGCACGGCGGGCGTGGCGGGCAGCGCTGGTCCCGCCACCGGCAGCGTGGCCCGCGCGTCCGACGACGGCATGCGCCGCCTGCTGGCGCGCCCCAGCGTGCTCGCGGTCCTGCTGTTCGCGTTGACGTTCAAGCTGGGCGACGCGGCAATGACGATGATGACGTTTCCGTTTCTCGACCGCGGCGCGCACCTGTCGGCGACCGAGATCGGGCTGCTGCTGGGCACCTTCGGCATTGCGGCCAATATCGTCGGAGCGCTGCTGGGCGGATTCCTCACCACGCGCTGGGGGATCTTCCGGGCGCTGTGGGTGCTGGGCCTGTTCCAGGCCGTCTCGAACTTCGGCTACGCCTTCGCCGCGCTTCACCCGTCCCGCCCGGTGGTCTGGGGGGCGGCGGTGCTCGAGGCGTTTTGCGGAGGGCTGGGCACTGCGCCGTTCCTGGCGTTCCTCATGTCGGTGTGCGAGAAGGCGCACGCCGCAACGCAGTACGCGTTCTTGTCAGCGGTCTACGGGCTGTCTCGCTCGGTCGCGGGCGCCTTCTCGGGCTTTGCCGCGCAGCCGTTGGGCTTCGGCCCGTACTTCGCCGTGACCTTCCTGCTTGCGCTGCCGGCTTTCGCGCTGTTGCCGGCCTTGCGGCGGGGGTGGAGGGCGCCGATCCCAACCGGCGCGTCCTGAGGATCGCGGCACGATCCGGCCCACCGCAGTCCGGCCTCGACCTCGGCGCCCTCGATAGGACACGGCCTGCCGCGATCCTCTACAATCGGGGGCACCAGGAGTGCGCGCGCCAGCACCCGCGAACGCGCGCGGCCGGCCGCGCCGCACGGAATGGACCGGGGGGAATCACGATGGATCTACAGCGGCGAGAGATCGCTCTCTGCATGCGGGAGGCCTGCAAGGCCGCCCGGCGCCGGGACCGTACGAGCCTCGACTCCAACCTGACACGCTTCAATGAATCGGCGATCCTCGACCGCATTGCGCTGGATTCGGCGCTGACCGGTCCGATCTCGATCCAGCGCCGCTCGCTGGAGGACCAGCTCCCGGCGTGGATGCGTCAGATCATCCGCGATCAGGGGTTGCGCATCGGGGAGAACGTCTTCATCAGGAAGGGTCCGGGAACCGCGGGGCTCAAGCTCGAGCTACGCTGGTAGTGCACGCACGACGTGGCGGCACGCGCGACGAATCGGGGATTGTCACGCGGGAACGAGCTCCGGATGGCACTCGGGATGGAGGCGGGAGCGATGCAGGAGCGCTGTTGCGTAGTGCTGGTGGCGCCGCTGTTCGGCGGCAACGTCGGCGCGGTGGCCCGTGCCATCAAGAATACCGGTTTGGGGCCGCTGCGGCTGGTGGCGCCGCAGTACGAGGACCACAAGGAAGCAATGATCTTCAGCCACAACGCCGAGGAGATCCTGATCGGCGCGACGCATTACGCCGATCTTCCCTCCGCGGCGGCCGACTGCTCGCAGGTGGTAGGGTTCACCGTTCGGCAGCGCTTCCATCGTGAGCTGACCCCCGTGCGCGAGTTCGCCTGCGCCTGGATCGCGCGGGAGCTCGAGCGCGATGCGAGCGCCTCTATCGGCGCACGCGGCACGCGCGGCGCACGCGACGCGCACAGCCCGGGCGGCCTGCGCAGCGTACGCGGCCGCGGCAGCTCGCGCAGCGCCCGTACCGCGCAGGGAGCGACCGGCCTGGCGCGCGCCCCCGCTGCGCCCCGCAGCGAGGAGCCGGCTGCGGCCGGCACGGCGCTGGTCTTCGGAAACGAACGCGACGGCCTGACCAACGCCGAGCTCGATCACTGCACCGAACTGGTCTGGATCCCCAGCAACCCGGCGCACCCCAGCTACAATCTTGCGCAGGCGGTGCTCTTGGCTGGGTACGAGCTGTTCATGGCACGCCTGGCCGCCGATCCGTCCGTGCCGCGGGTGCAGCCCCGGCAAACGCGCAAGCCTCCCCCGAGCCAGATCGCCACCGCCCAGGAGCTGGAGGCCCTCTACCAGCATCTGGAGGCCGCCTTCCTGGCCGCTGGCTACGCCGCGCCGCACACCATCTCGACCCGCATGCGGGCATTTCGGGAGATCTTCTCGCGGGCGCGACTCTACCGCCGCGAAGCCAACATGCTCCGCGGCCTGGCCAGGACCATGCTGCGCCTGGCCGGCCGTGGTGGTGACGGGGCTTGACGTCTCTTCTACAGTCGTAGTAGGGTCTTCTACACCTGTAGCAGACGCGCGCAACTGGCAGACGGTAGCAGCCCGTGGGGCCCGGAAGCAGCCGGACCGGCCCGATGATTGGCCGACCACCGCGCACCCGGTAGACAAAGCGGACGCTCCCCGCACCGAGGCCTTTGCCCCCGAAAGCGGTCATGCAGCTGAGCGACGGTGAGTGGAAGATCATGAACGCGCTGTGGCGCCGCGGCTCGGCCACGGCGCGCGAACTGCTGGACGACCTGCGGGGCGAGACCGCGTGGGCATACACCACGGCCAAGACCATGCTGTCGCGCATGGCCGAGAAGGGGGCCGTGCGCGAGCGCAAACAGGGCAACGTGAGCGTCTACGAGCCGGCGCTCTCGCAGCGCCAGGCGCGCCGCTTTGCACTGCACGGCTTGATCGACCGCGCCTTCGACGGCGCCTTCGGTCCCCTGATGCAGCATCTCGTCGCCGAGGAGCGTCTGGGTGCCAAGGACCGCGCGGCGCTGCGGCGGATGCTCCGGGAGCCGCGCCGGGGGCGGCAGAGATGACCGCCACCCTGATCCAGGGTCTCAACAGCCTCGCCACCGGCTGGGTGGCGTGGGTGCTGGCTGCGGTATGGCAGGCCAGCCTGCTCATCGCCGGGCTGCTCGTGCTCGACCAGCTGCTCGGGCGCCGGATCTACCCACAGTTGCGCCTGGCAGTCTGGCTGCTCGTTCCGCTGAAGCTGCTCGTGCCGCCAGCGTTCGCTCTGGCGTTGCCCTGGTCCATCCCGCTGCTCCACCGCCCGCCCGCGGCGCTGGTCGCGGCGGCCATGGCGGTCACGGCGGCCAGGCCACTCACGACGCTCCCGGCGGTCGCAACGACCACGCCTGGAAGCACGATGGCCACAATGGCCGGCGCGAGCGCCGCTCTGCCGCACCCCGCGATCTCGGCCGCCGGGTGGGCCATGCTGCTGTGGCTGGCGGGGACTGCACTCGGCGCATCCTTGCTGCTGCGGAGCCGACGGCGCCTGCACCGCGCGCTGCCGCAGCACGGCACGCTGCTCGAGCACCCCGCGCCGGCACGCGGGCTCGAGCAGGCCGCAGCACAGCTCGGGCTGCGCAGGTTGCCCCTCGTGGTGATCGAAGCGGGCGTCCGCACGCCGGCCGTCTTCGGCCTGCGCCGCCCCGGTGGTCCTGCTGCCGCCCGCGTTCGTGCAGGAGCTGTCCCCCGCTGAGCTGGAGCACGTCCTGCTGCACGAGCTGGCACACATGCGCCGGCGGGACCTATGGGTCCAGGCGGCCGTGCAGGCGCTGCAGGCGCTCTACTGGTTCTATCCGCCGTTGATCTGGGCGCGCCGGCGCATTGCCGCGCTGTGCGAGCTGTGCTGCGACGCGACCGTGTCCGAGGTGCTCCGCCACCGCACACCGGCCTACCGCCGCACATTGCTGCGGTGCGCCTGGCGCATGGATGCCCGCGGCGCCGACCCCGCACTGCAGATGGGCCTGATGGCCGGACCGGTGGGACTGATCGCACGCTTGCAACACCTGGAGCGGGAGCCCTGGCGCGGTGCCCGCCGCCGGCGCTGGCTCACCGCGCGCGCGCTGCTTCTGAGCGCGGCCTGTATCCTGCCCGGTTCGCACGGCCACTTCCGCGCCATCCCCGACGCGGTCGCCGAAGTGTACCTGTGTCAGGCGCGAGCAAACCTCGAGGCGGCCGCCGCGGGCGAGCGCCGCAGCTGTCTGCAGCTGCAGGCCTCCGCGCGGCTTTTGTTCGGCCGCACGCAGGTGCTCCCACCGCCCACCTCTTTGCGCCCCCAGATCCCCCTGCCCTGACCGATCGAGAGGAGACCCCATCATGCGACGATCGCTGGCGCTCGCCCCTGGCTGTCTGCTGACTTGGCTGCTGATCTGCCTCCTGACCCCGTCTCTGCCCGCCGTGTCGCGTGCGCAAGGTAAGGCCGCGGCGACGGAGGACTTCTCGGCCAAGCCCCCCACGGCCGATGAAATGGCGCAGATGCAGAAACGGTGGATGGAGACGACCGTTCCCGGGAAGCCCCACCACCGCTTCGACTACTTCATTGGCAGTTGGGACACCACGATGCAGATGTGGATGGGTGGTCCCGAGTCCACGCCCATGGAGAGCAAGGGGAGCGCCAGCTTCCGGTGGCTCGTCGACGGCCGCTGGGTGATGGAGGAATTGAAGGGTCAGATGATGGGACAGCCCTACGAGGGCTACAGCATCCACGGCTACGATAACTTCAAGAAGAAGTACGTCGGCGTGGCCCTGGACAACATGGGCACGGCCATGCTCACGATGAAGGGGCTGCTCGACCAGTCGGGCACTACGATGATCGAGTACGGCGAGATGGACGAGCCCATGACGGGCGAGGTCGGCAAGCACGTGAAGTACGTCACCCGCATCGTCGACGAAAGTCATTTCAGCTTCGAGATCCACGACCTCGACATCGGCGAGACGAACACCAAGGTGATCCAGATCGACTACACGCGACGCAAGGGCTAGGACGTCGCGCGAAGGCCCCAGGCGAAGGCCCCACGGGCAAGGGGGCTCAGGGCGCACCGCTGCAACGAGCAGGTTGCCGCGGAGCGAGGACGTTGCGCAAGGACTGGCATGCGTCGGGGGCGTCGGCGTGGCGGTGGGAGCGAGCAGCGCAGCGGCGCCGCGTCGGCATTCCTAGGGCAGGAGGTTGGCGATGAAGATCGAGCTGTCCAGGGAGTTCGCCTGCACGCCGGAGCAGCTCTGGCCGTATCTGAACGAGCCCGACAAGATCGTGCTCTGGATGAAGGGGCTCGAAGGCCTCATTCCCGACCGCCCTGGTCCCGTTCAGGTGGGCTCGACCTACACGCTCAAGATCCGCGAGGGTGGGAGGATCCGGGAGTTCCGTGAGGAGATCACCGCGCTCGACCCACCCCGGCACATCGCCCTGCAGCTTTCGGGCGGCAGCCTTCCGCAAGGGAATGTCATGGAGGTCGACTACCGGGTCGGCGGCGCCGACGGCCGGACCCGCGTGGACTACCTGTGCAGCTGCGAAATGAAGGGGATCTACCGGCTGATGGCGCCGTTGGGCACCGCGATGGCACGCAGGCAGGTCGGGGGCTTCTTCGACGCTCTCGAGCGCCTGCTGCAAGACCCGGTCAACGGCGCCGGCGCCTGACCCGCGCGCTGCCACCGCGTCCGCCGCTGAGCACGCTCCCGGCGGCCTGCGCATCCAGCAGCCACCACACCGGAGCTCCACCCCGCGGTGCCACGAGTGCGGCGGGGAGAAGAAGCTCCGCGCCGCTCAAGGGACGATCCCCGCCGCTGCCCCGGCTGCTGCCCCTGCCGCTGCTCCGGCTGCTGCCCCCCGCGCCACTGCCCCCGCTGGTGCCCCGGAGACTGTCCCGGCGGCCGCCCTTTCGCAGCTGCGCGCGCTGCGCGAGGACGTGCGCGACGGCGTCACGTTTTTCGGCCCCGGTGACCAGGAACACCACGGCTCGAGCCCGGTTGATGGCGCGCAGCGTGAGGCTGATCCGCTCGCGCGGCGGTGCCGCCGCGATGGCGGGCACGACCAGTCGCTGCTCGTCCACCAGATCGGGCGCCCCGGGAAAGAGCGAAGCCGTGTGCCCATCGCCACCCATCCCGAGCAGGATCAGGTCCAGACGCCCCGCGGCGCAGCGGCCACCGCTGCGAGACGTCGCCGCGACGAGCTGACGCTCGTAGCGCGCCGCGGCCCGTGCCGGCACGCTCCCGGTTTCCAGCCTGTGCAAGTGGGCCGGCTGGATCGACACCTTCGAGAGCAGAGCGTCGCGCGCCATCTTGAAATTGCTGTCGGGGTGGCCGGGGGGCACGCACCGCTCGTCACCGAACCAGACGTGCACGCGCCTCCACTCGACGCGGTCCCGCCACGGCGGCGCAGCCAGCAGCAGGTAGAGCCCGCGGGGTGTGCTCCCTCCGGCCAGCGCCACGTGGAACGCCTTGCGCCGGGCAATCGCGTTGCGGGCGAGCGCGGTGAAGCGCGCCGCCGCTGCAGCGAAGACCGCCTCGGATGACGGGAGCACGCGCATCTGCAAGTCGTGGGGAACGCTCACGGCGCAGTCGTGACGTCCCAGTGGTGCCCGCGCTGGGCGAGCAGCGCATCGGCCTGCGCCGGTCCCCAGGAGCCGGCGGCGTACATGCTCAGGGTGGGCCGCCGCGCCGCCGGCAGGTCGAACAGCCGCCAGGAACCCTCGGCCTCCTCGGCGTGCACGAACAAGGTCTGGTCGCCGACGAGGATGTCGTAGAGCAGGGTCTGGTAGGCGTCGTCCAGCACGCCGAACGCCTCCTTGTAATGGAAGTGCAGCGGGAGCGTCTCCAGCTCCATGGACTCGCCCGGCTTCTTCACGTCGAAGTACAGGGCGAAGCCCTCGTCGGGCTGCAGGGTCAGGAAGAGGCGGTTGGGGTGGATCTGGCAGGCGTCGAAGGCCTGGAACAGGCAGACCGGCGGACGGCGGAAGGTCACCGCGATCTGGGTGAGCTGGCGTGGCATGCGCTTGCCGGTGCGCAGGTAGAAGGGCACGCCTTGCCAGCGCCAGCTGTCGATCTCCACGCGCACGGCCACGTAGGTCTCCGTCGCGGAGCCGGGGGCCATACCTGGCTCCTCGCGGTAGCCCGCCACCGTCTGTCCGCGCAACGCCCCCGCCGTGTACTGTCCCAACACCAGGTCCTCGCGCAACAGCGGCGAGATCGATCGCAGCACCTTGGCTTTCTCGTAGCGAATCGAGTCCGCGTCCATCGACTGGGGGACCTCCATGGCCAAGAGCGTCAGCAGCTGGGTCAGGTGGTTCTGCACCATGTCGCGCAGCGCGCCGGCCGATTCGTAGTAGCCGGCGCGGCGGCCCACGCCCAGCTCCTCGGCCACGGTGATCTGCACGTTCTCCACGCGGTCGCGGTTCCACAGCGACTCGAACACCGTATTCGCGAAGCGGAACACCAGCAGGTTCTGGACGGTCTCCTTCCCCAGATAGTGGTCGATCCGGTAGACCTGCGATTCCGCGAAGGAGCGGTGGACCAACGCGTTGAGCTCGCGGGCGGAGGCCAGGTCGCGTCCAAACGGCTTCTCCACCACCAAGCGCACCCAGCCCGGCGCGCGGTTGAGCCCCGTCTCGCCCAGACGGGCGATCGTCTCGGGAAACGCCGAGGGCGGCAGGGCCAGATAGAACGTCCGGTTGCCGGGCAGCCCGAGCGTGCGCTCGATCGCCTCGATGCGTGCTCCCAGGGCGCGGTACGCGTCCGGGCCCGGGCCCGCCAGGGGCTGGTAGTACAGGCAGCGATCGCACCACGCGGTGGTCGCGTCGGTCGCCGCGCCGTTGGCGGCGAGCGCCGAGCGGGCCAGCGCGCGGAAGCCAACGTCGTCGCGCGACGCGTCGCGCGCCACGGCGAGCACCGCGTAGCGCTCGCCGAGCACCCCTTGGCCGGCGAGACGGAACAGCGCCGGCAGGAGCTTGCGCTGCGTCAGGTCGCCGCCGGCGCCGAAAATCACGAACAGGTTCGCGGGGACGCGCCCGTGCTCCATCGCAGCTCCTTGCGGGCCGTCAGCGCCGGGCCGGTCCGGCGGCGGGCTTGGCTGTCGTCCCACCGGGTGCTGCGGCCGCGGTTTCCGGAGGTGACCCCTCGTGCTTGACGGCGTGACCTCCGAACTGTTGGCGCATGGCGGCCAGCAGCCGGTCGGAATAGGACTTCTCATCGCGCGAGCGCAGGCGCGCCAGCAGCGCCAGCGTGATCACGGGAGCGGGGACATCGAGCTCGACCGCCTCGGCCACGGTCCAGCGGCCCTCTCCGGAGTCGGCGACCCAGGGCGCGATCGAGGCCAGATCCTGGTCTTCGTGCAAGGCGCGGGCGATGAGATCCAGCAGCCAGGAGCGCACCACGCTGCCGTGACGCCAGATCTCGGCGATCTGCTCCAGGTCCAGCTCGAGGTCCTCCTTGCGCCGCAAGATAGCCAGCCCCTCGGCGAACGCCTGCATGAGCCCGTACTCGATGCCGTTGTGGATCATCTTCACGAAATGCCCGGCGCCGGACGGCCCCACACGGCCCCAGCCGCGGTCCACAGCGGGAGCGAGCGTCGCGAGGATCGGGCGCAGGCGCTCGACGGCCTCGGCCGGACCGCCCACCATGAGGCTGTACCCCTCGGCCAGCCCCCAGATCCCACCGCTCACGCCAGCGTCGACAAAGTGCATGCCCCGCTCCCGCGCCTGCTGGGCGCGGCGCTGGGAGTCCTTGTAGTTGGAGTTGCCTCCGTCGATCACCACATCGCCGGTCGCGAGCAGAGGGATCAAATCGGCCAGCGTCGCATCCACCGCATCGCCGGCGGGCACCATGAGCCAGACTGCTCGAGGGGCGCGCAGCTGGGACACCAGCTCGCGCAGCGATTGCGCCGGGCGCACCCCTCGCGCAGCCGCCTGCTCCAACGACGTCGAGCTGCGGGCGTAGCCCACCACCACGTGCCCGCCGCGGACGAGGCGCTCGGCCATGTTCGCGCCCATCCTGCCCAGTCCGATCATTCCCAGTTCCATTCCTCTGCCCCCTCCTGGAGAAACCGTTGGCGAACGCGACGAACTTATCGCAGATTGGAGTTCGCCGACACCCCTTCCCCTTCGGGGGCGGGCGCCGTACCGAGTTCAGGCGCGGGCACGGCTCGAGTTTGTCAGGCGGGGAGGTCCACCACATGGGTTACCGGAGCAGGGGCGGCGTCCTCACCGCCACGCTGATCGCGCTCTTGGCCATCGCGCCGATCCTCAGCAGCTGCGCTACGAGCAAGGCGGGCCGGGGTGCCATGATTGGCGCGGGCGCCGGCGCGGTGCTGGGCGGCATCATCGGCAACACAAAGGACAAGACGGCGGAAGGGGCCATCATCGGCGCCGCCGTGGGTGGTGCCGCGGGCGCGGTGATCGGCGACTACATGGACCGCCAGGCCAAGGAGCTCGACAAGGATCTCCAGGGCGCCAAGGTCGAGCGCGTGGGCGAAGGGATCAAGATCACCTTCGACAGCGGCCTGCTGTTCGACACGAACAAATCCGAGTTGAGAGCGGACGTGCTCGCGCAGCTGGACAAAATGGCGACCACGGTGAACAAGTACCCCGACACGGTGATCCGCGTCGACGGACACACGGACTCGCAGGGCTCCGATGAGTACAACCAGGGGCTCAGCGAGCGGCGCGCGATGGCGGTCAAGGCAGCGCTTGTGGACCGCAGCGTGGCGCCGGCGCGCATGGTGACGTTCGGCTTCGGCGAGACCCGGCCGACGGCGAGCAACGACACGTCCGAGGGACGTCAGTTGAACCGCCGCGTCGAGGTGGCGATCATTGCCGACGAGAAGCTGCGCGCCCAGGCGGAAAAGCAGGCTGGCTGATCACGGCTCACCTCGAATCAGCGCTCCGCACCTTTGCCGAGCATCCGACATCATCGTCCGTGATCATGCCACCTGCGGTGGCTTGGGTCTCCGCTGCGCTGCGGACGGCCGGACCCGGGCTGTGCCGAACTGCGCTGGCGAGCCCGCGCAGGTACGATTCTCTGATGACCCGGTCAACGTTATTTGGTGAGGAAGGGAGTCCTCCGATGCCCCGCAAGCACAAAGTCGAGAACCAGCAGGCCACGGCGGCCGCGAGGATGGAGAGGGGCGCGACCGAGGCGACCGACGCGGTCGTGGGGCCGCGCACACCGACCCACGAGCAGATCGCGGCTCGTGCCTACGAACTCTACCTCGGCCGCGCCGGCGCACCCGGCAGCTCCGAGGATGACTGGCTCCGAGCCGAGCGGGAGCTGAGCCAGGCCACGGCTCCGCCGCCGGCGGCGGACGACGCGTCCCAGACACGCGCGCCGCGGCGAGCCAGCAGGCCCCAGGCCGGGATGACGAAGTCCTGGCTCGAGGCACGGGTCGGGAAGGCCTGAGCGGCAGGCCCTCCCCGGCCGTCCGGAGACGGCCTGCCAAAGCCGCCGAGTCCGGGCCGCCAGGCCCGCGCCGCCGCGCCTGAGCCTGGCGGCTCGAACGCGAAGCCCGCAGCGCAGTTGCCGACAGGCGGGTACATCGGCGGCAGGGGCGGCGTCCGACCGCTCCGGCCGCATCCGGGCGAGACTGCAGCCCTGGGCGGCCCGACATTACGTGCCCAGCCCGGGCTCGGGGGCCTTGGTGATGGTCCCGCACAGCCCGCACAGCCCGCGCAGGACGCGGTGGAGCCCTGCTCCAGCCCAGCCCTTCCCTATTTGGCGCGCCCTCGCCGGAGCGCGCGGCCCTGGACCCGGCCCCCCGATTCCGTGTAGACTTCGGCCGGTCTCGCTCCTTCGTATTCCAGTCGACTCAGGCATCCTGCCGGTCTACGCCGCCCCACCACCACACCTTGCGCTTCACCGCGCCGGGAGGATGTTTCCGAGCAACCAGGAGGTACTCAATGAAGGTCTCAAGGCTATTGTCGGCGACAGCCGGGTTGGCGGTCGTCTTGCTCACTGCGTATCTGATCACCAAGCCGCCCGTCAATGCCGTCGCGAGCGACCACCGCTCCGGCTCGGGTCCGGCCGTCGCCAGCCCGGACACCGGCCGGGGGACCTTCTTCGCGCGGCCCATCCCCGCTGGGACTCCCGATCGGAGCCAGTACACGGGAACGCCCGATCCGCGCCAGCCGCAATTCCGTCTCGGCGAGAATGGCCTGCCGACCTACTTCCTCGTTCCTGGCGGCACTCCCGGCGCAGTCCAGAAGGTCGTGGCGGGAGACGCCTACAAGATCACGTTCAGCAACGCCGCCGCCCAGCAGTTCCTCTGCCACGGCGCGCGTGGGTTCGACGTCATCACCATCTGGGTGTCGATGTACTTCCCGAACTCGACGACTCGCCCGACGACCTGCTCGGTGACCTTGAGCGCCGACATGGAGCTGGCCGACGTCTCCACACCTGGGTGCCCGAAGCCCGGGCTGGAGGTCTGCCCCAAGTCGACGACGACGTTCAACGTGGCCGTGCCCCCCGGCGGCACCACCGTGTCGCTCGGCGTGGACATGGCGTGCAACTGCGCGGACTTCGCGGACACCTACGCGTATGGCATTTTCGTCAATGCGGTGACGTGCCCCGAGGTGCCCTCCCTCGTGCTGAGCGGGAACGCACCGTCGCTGTGCAAGGACTACTACTCGGCCGACGGCGGCGTGACCTGGACCGACATGTTCGCCGCGGATCCCACCCTTCCGGGCAATCTGCTGATCTGGGGTGTGGGTGTCTGCTGCGACAATCCGGTTCCCGGAAACGACTCGAGCTGGGGCGCGCTGAAGCAGCGGTACGACCAGCACTAGGCCCATAACGAGCACGACGGACTCCGACGCATGACGCATGCGCCGATGCCGCGGGTCCAGAAAGCCGGGGAGGGAAGCCTCCCCGGCTTTCGCATGTGCGCCCGGCCCGACCGCACCCCGCTCGTGACGCGGCTTGATCGCGCCCCCGCGGTTTCCTAGCTTGGCACGAGCCCGTGGGCCCTGGGGCGCCGGGTGGCGCAGCCCCGGCGCCCCCTTCCGTTTTCCCAGGCCCTTTCCCACGACAAGGGCGCGCCGCCGGGTTGCGCGCGCCGTTCCCGCAGAGGCACCCATGATCCAGGACATCGTCATCGGCATGGTCGGGTCCGGCGGCGACGGAATCGTCTCGGCCGGAGAATCGCTCATCGCTGCCGCCGCCTCCGAGGGCTACCACGCCATCATGACCAAGAGCTTCGGCTCCCAGATCCGGGGCGGAGAGTCGTCGTGCCGCGTACGTGTCTCGACGCGGCCGGTGTTCAACCCGGGCGGCACGCTCGATTTCGTGGTCGTGCTCAACTGGGACGACTTTCTGAAGTTCGGCGCCGAGCTGCCCGTGGGCGGCGGCACGGTGGTGGTCTACGACAGCAAGACAGGCGTAGCTCCCGACCGCCTCCCGCTGGTGGGGGTTACGCCCGCCGAGACGATCGCGCTTCCCATCGGCGATCTGGCGAAGCAGACGGCGGGGACCGACCGCGCCAAGAACACGATCGTGCTGGGGCTCCTGGCGGGCTGGCTGCGGATGGGCCGCGAGGGCATCCTCAAAGGCATCCGCAAGCGGCTGGCCAAGAAAGGCCCGGAGGTGCTCGAAGGTAGCGAGCGCGCCTTCAACGCCGGCCTCGCCCACGCCACCGAGCACCCGCTGAAGCGCGCCATGGCGATGGACCGCGCGATCGACGGCCCGGGGAGCAAGCTCCTTACCGATGGCAATGAGATGTGCGGCGCGGCGGCGCTGTTCGCCGGCTGTCAGTTCTTCGGCGGCTACCCCATCACGCCATCCACGGAGATCATGCAGTTCCTCTCGCGCGAGATCTGGAAGTACGGCGGGTCGGTGCTGCAGGCGGAGGACGAGATCGCCGGTATCGGCGCTGCGCTGGGGGCGTCGTTCGCCGGCCAGAAGGCCATGACCGCCACCTCGGGGCCCGGCGTGTCACTCAAGACCGAGATCATGGGGCTGGCCACGATCTGCGAGCTGCCGCTGGTGATCGTCAACGTGCAGCGTGGTGGGCCGTCGACGGGCATTCCGACCAAATCGGAACAGGCCGACCTCTTCCAGGCTTGCTTCTCGGCGCATGGCGACGTGCTGCGGCCGGTCCTCGCGCCCACCAGCGTGGCCGACACCTTTGCCGTGACCGTGGAGTCGTTCAACATCGCCGAGCGCTATCAGACGCCGGTGATGATCCTGTCCGATCAGGAGATCGCCCAGCGCAAAGAGACCGTCGACCCCATCGACACGTCGCGCTTCACCGTTGAGGAGCGCCGCCGGCCCAACGCCCTCGAGCTGGAGGACTACGTCCGCTTCCGGCAGACCGAGTCGGGCGTGAGCCCCGTGAGCCATCCGGGCATGCTGCGCGGCAACTACCTGGGATCGGGGATCGAGCACAACGAGGACGGAGCGCCCACCGCCAGCGGCGCCGTCCACGCGCGCATGAACGAGAAGCGCTTCCGCAAGCTCGAGCCGCTGAAACGGCGCACCGACCTTTTCCGCATCGAGGGTGACCCGCGGGCACCCCTCGCGCTGGTGAGCTGGGGCAGCACCGCGGGCGTCTGCCGCGAAGCCGTGACGCTCGCTCGCGCGGAGGGGTTCAGCGTGAAACTGCTGGTCCCGTACCTGGTCTATCCCGTGGCCGAGGAGATCTACCGCGACTTCTTCGCCGGAGCGCAAGCCGGCCTGGTCGTCGAGCAATCGCACCAAGGCCAGCTCTACTGCATCCTGCGCATGGTCCTCGACGTACCCAAGGGGATCGAGTCCATGTGCCGTAGCGGGGCGAACCCGTTCCTGCCAACGGAGATCGTGGCGTGGCTGCGCGAGGCTGCGCTCATCCTGCAGCGCCGGGGCGCGCAGTCGTTGCAACCCCAGGAGTGAGGCCTACGATGACTCCGACCAACGGTGCCACAGCCTCGATGGAGGCCAAGGACTTCAAGAGCGACCTCAAGCCCATCTGGTGTCCAGGATGCGGGGACTACGGCGTCTTGCAGGCCCTGTACCGCGCGCTCGCGGCCGTCGGGCGGCCGCCGCACGAGATCGCCTTCGTCTCGGGGATCGGATGCTCCAGCCGCATCCCGGGCTACACAACGGCCTACGGCTTCAACAGCGTGCACGGGCGCGCGCTCCCCATCGCCCAGGGGATCAAGATGGCCAACCCCGCTCTCCTCGTGCTGGTCGCGGGCGGCGACGGGGACGGCTTTTCCATCGGCGGCGGTCATGTGGCGCACGCGATCCGACGCAACGTCGATCTTACCTACGTGGTGATGGACAATCAGATCTACGGGCTGACCAAGGGCCAGCTCTCGCCCACGTCGCCGCGGGGGCGTTCGACCGTCACGTCGCCGTTGGGCAGTCTCGAGGAGCCGGTGAACCCGCTGTTGTACGTCCTCAGTTACGGCGCGCCGTTCGTGGCCCAGGGCACTCCGGCGGATATGACGGGTCTGGCCGCCGTGATCGAGGAGGGCATCCGCTATCCCGGCTTCGCTTTTATCAATATCCAGTCACCCTGCGTGACCTTCGGCGAGGAGGACCAGCTGCTCAAAGCACACAAGGCGAAGATGAAGCCGCTGGCCAGCCTCGGCCACGAGGGCGGCGACCGCTTGAAGGCCATCGATCTGGCGCAGGCCTACGGCAAGGAGCTTTATACCGGCGTTTTCTACCGCAACCCCGACCCGCCGCCCACCTACGACGCGCTGGTACGGGAGCGGCAGGAAGCGTTGCGGCCAAAGGCGCTCCCGCGCGAGCGCATCCTCGATCTGTTCGTGCAGAAGTAACGACGCGGCCGGCGGAACACGGCGGGCGGTACGCCGCCGGCTTGCGGGATCCAACGGCACGCGGCCGGCACGCGACGGGCGTACGCAGGCCCGCCGCGTTCCGCGAGAGAGGGCGGACCATGAGCACTTCGGGCATCGACTTCTCCCGGCTGTCGCTGCGCGACGCGCTCGACAGCGCGGTCCTGATCGAGGAGGAGGCCATGGAGCGCTACGACGAGTTCGCAGTGCAGATGGACGTCCACCATACGCCGGAAGCGGCTGCGTTCTTCCGCTTCATGTCCGCCAACGAGGCGAAGCACGGGGCCGCCCTGGCCGCGTATCGCCGGTCGCTCTTCCAGGACGCGCCGCGCGAGGTCACGCGGGCGATGCTGTGGGATGTGGAGGCTCCGGACTACGATGAGGCCCGCGCGTTCATGACCCCGCGCGCAGCGATGGAGGCGGCGTTGCGCTGCGAGCAGAAAGCGCACGCTTTCTTCGCCACCGCCCTGCCGCGCCTGGGCGACGCCGCGGTGAAAGCGCTGTTCGAGGAGCTGCGCAACGACGAGGTGCTCCACCAGCAGCTGGTCCAGGCGGAGCTCGACAAGCTGCCGCCGGACGCCGGCGCCGGCCCCGAGAGCTTCGTCGACGAGCCGGTAGGGCTGTAGCGGCCAGGCGCCCGGCCCGTGCGACGGCGCCGGGATCTGCCAGCGCTCCCGTGCAATCCAGAGGATCGCGCAGCGCACACCCTCCAGCTCGAAGCGCAGCGGGTGGAAGCCCCGCGAGCGGTCTCAGCGCTTTGCGTCCAGCGCCTGCACCATGCGCTTGAGCGCTACCAACCGATAGCTGCGCAGCAGCAGCTCCCGCGTCAGTTTCCAGTCGACGCGCTCGCCCACGCGCATGCACAGCCAGCCATGCTTGCCCACGTACGGTGCGATGAAGAAGCGCGGGTCGTCGGCCAGCAGCTGCTGCTCCTGTGGCTGCGCCTTGAAGGTGATGACCAGCTCGCCGCGGTAGGTCTCGAGCACGGCAAAGGTCTTCTTGCCGGCGCGCCAGTTGGGGTGCCCCCAGGCGTCGGTCTCGCTGGCCTCGGGCAGGGCGAGGCAGAAGGCGCGCAGCCGGCGCAAGAGGGCCTGCGGGCTAGCGCCGCGCGTGCCGCGCGCAGCGTGAGAGACGTGCGTGCCACCGGCGGTCGCGGCCGTACGCGGGGGGTTGGCCTTGCGCCCAGCCCCCCGCGCCCGGCGCACCCGGCGCGCGCCGCTCGCTCGCCGGCGTGTCACCACTTGAGGGTCCCGGCCTCCTGCGGCAGCTCGTCGGCGCGGACGGTGGGGTACTTGGCCGCCGACTGCTGCAGCGCATAGATCAGCGCCTTCATGTTCTGCTCGCCCTCGGGGCCGGCGCCCTTGAGCGCCTCCACGGACTCCAGCGCCGCCTGCAAGTGCGCCTCGCCGAGGTACTCCCGCGCCTGCGGGAAGTTGGGGCGCTTCTCCAGCGCCCGGGTGTAGTTCGCGAAGGCGTCGTTGAGCCGGCCGGTCTTGCGCTGGGTGTAGGCGAGCATGTTGAGGATGTCGGGGTCGTCCTTCTTGGACTTGTTGGCGTCCCCGAAGAAGTCGCGCGCCGCCTCATAGTTGCCCTGCTTCACCGCGTCCATGCCCTTGGCGTAGGGATCGTTGGAGGCGTCGCCGGGCGCGCTCTCCTTCTTCTTCGAGCCAAGGGCATGCGCCTGCGCCGCCAGAACGACGGCAAACAGGCAGCCCAGCAGGATCAGGGCGTGACGGGAACGAGGGGTCGGTCGAGCCATGTGCAGACTCCTTTGTGAAGCCGGTTAGGGGGGACGGGGGGGGATGCCGGAGGCCATGAAGTGGGGGATCAGATCGGCTCAGGGGGGCCAGCATGCAGGGAACGCGGACGCAGGGAACATGGGCGCAGGGGCCGACTGGAACGGGGAGCTTTAGGGGCCCGGGAAGCCTCAGGGGGCCCTACAAGATATCGATGTCGCCCACCGTCGGAAAGGTGTACGTGGGGCGGAACGGAAAGCGGTCGAGGTCGGCGCGCTGGCTGACGCCGGTCAGGACCAGGATCGTGTCGATCCCCGATTGCACCCCCGCCAGGATGTCGGTGCTCATGTTGTCGCCGACGATGATCGCCTCCTCGGAGTGCGCCCCGATGCTGTTGAGGGCGGCGCGCATCATCCACGCGTTGGGCTTGCCGAGGTACAGCGGTCGCTTGCCCGTGATGCGCTCGATGGGCGCGCACAGCGCTCCACAGGACGGATGGGCGCGCGGCCCCGACACGTCGGGGTTCGTGGCGATGAACCGCGCCCCCTGCTGCACGAGGAACGCGCCCTTCTGGATCATGTCCCAGTTGTACGCGCGCGTCTCGCCCACCACCACGAAATCGGGGTCGGCGTCGGTCATGGTGAAGCCGATCCCGTACAGCTCGTGGGTCAGCGCGCCCTCACCGATGACGTAGGCCTTGCGGCCATCTTGCCGCTTGAGGAATGCGGCCGTGGCCATGGCGGAGGTGTACAAGCACGAGACAGGCACCTCGATGCCCGCCGAGGCCAGGCGGTTCTGCAGGTCCGCGGGCGTCTGCGATGGGTAATTCGTGAGCAGGATCAGCGGATGGCTCGCGTCCAGCACGCGCTGCACGAACGTCTCGGCCCCGGCTAGGGGGCGGTTGTCGTGGAGCAGGACGCCGTCGATGTCGCAGATGACGGCGCGTTTGCGCGGGGGCTGCTGATCGTCCATCGGGTGGCTTTCGCGCAGGCCGGCTGGCCCGCCAGGGGCCCGGGTGCGGATCGGTTTCTTCCGTCTGGCCAGGATTCGTGCGGCCATGGGGGTCCGGACCTGACGGCGAGCAGCTCGCGCGGATCGGCCCAGCCCAGGCGATGCCAAAACTCGGTCCGGCCGAGATCCCATCCCATCGAGCCCCGAGAGCCTAGGTGCAACGCACCGCAGGGTCAATCGTCCCGCGCCCCGGGACCCGGTTGGGCGGGGGAGGGCTGGCACGCGATTTGCGCGAGCGGGCGCGTCCCCCTTTCCCTGCACTGAAGGACCATGACTCCAAACCGTTCCACGGGCCCCGCGTCGAGCCGCCTGACCCCCGCAGGGAAGCGTCCCCCGCGGGCGCCCGAGCTCGCGCTCGTGATGGTGGCGGTCGCAACCGCGGTGATCGCGATCGCGACCGCTGGCGCCCCTCCGCTGGCGCGCGCCGGCAGCATCGAAGGGCAGGTCACCCTGGCTCCCTGGTCGGGAGCCTCGACCGAGGCCTCCACGAACCCGTATCCGGGGATGGCGGGCACCCACGCCGGCGCCATGGATCAGCATGAGGCGGCCAACGACGCGCGCGACGTCGTGATCTACGTGGCCGAGACGGGCCCGGCGGGGAGCGAGCTGGCCTCGCGGCGCCATCCGCAGCTGAATCAAGTGGGGCAAGCGTTCGTGCCGCGCGTGCTGGCGATCCCGGTGGGCACGACAGTGGACTTCTTCAACTTCGATCCCGTGTTCCACAATGTGTTCTCCTACTCGAAGGCCAAGCGCTTCGATCTGGGCCGCTACGGAAAGGGGAAGTTCCGCAGCGTGACCTTCGACCAGCCAGGCCTGGTGAAGGTCTTCTGCGACATCCACGCGAACATGGCCGCCTTCATCTACGTGGTGGAGGGCCCGCTCGTCGTCCAGCCCGACGAGAACGGCAACTTCCAGCTGCGCGGAGTCCCCCCGGGAATGTACGCGGTCCGGCTCTGGCACCCCGAGCGCGGCGAGAAGACGGTCAAGGTCGTCGTCGGTGACGGCGTCACCCATCTCGACCTGAGCCTGTAGGCAGTTGCCGGGGAGCGCGCGATGCTCCGTTTCGGATCCCTCAAGACGCGGATCGTCGTGCTCACGACGATCCCTCTGAGCGCACTGCTGGTCGTCTTCCTCGCCATCACCAACGACATCGGCACCGGCACCATCAAGCACGGCGTGCAGAGCAGTCTCGCCGACGCGGGCGCGGTGTTCGTGAACCTGCTGACCACGCGCCAGAACGAGCTCTTGACCATGGCCACCGTGACGGCCAAGGACCCGCGCTTCTTCGCGACTTTCTCCGTGCCCACCGATGAGCGCGGCGAGGAGTTCGGCCCAACGATGAAAGGCGTGGCCCGGGAGTTCCTCCTGATCACCGGCGCCGACTTCATCGAGATCTTCGACGCCGCGGGCAAGCCCATCGCCATCGCCGACCAGGACCTGCAGCTGGAGCTGGGCGACCCCGCGCTGGGCAGCGGCGGGATCCGCGCCGCGCAGGGCGGCCGCGCGGTCACCGACGTCTACCAGAGCGGCAGCCATCTCGCCGTGGCGGCGGTGGTGCCCGTGTATCTCAACGATCGCCTCGAGGCGGTGCTGCGCATCGGCCGCCTCCTCGACACGCAGTTCGCCGATCAGGTGCAGCGCCTCACCAGCGCGCGCATATGCCTCGCCCGCGGCGGGCGCGAGTTTGTTTCGACCTTCCCCGAGTCGGCGACGCAAGACGCGCACCTGGCGCTGCAACACTCCGAACGCCCCGAGAGCGCGCTGGGGCCCTCCGGCTTCGCCATGAGCGAGGCCTCGACCATGCGCCACGGCGAGACCGATTACCTCATGGTGTCAGTCAAGGTCAGCGGCGTGGACGGCGCCGACGGACTGGTGGCATTCCTGGGCCGCGAGCTCCACCACGAGCTCGCGCCGGTGCTGAGCCTGGAGACCAAGATGGCCGCCCTGGGCGCCGTGGCCCTGGCGGTCACCTTCTCGGCCTCGTGGCTGCTGGCCTCGGGGATCACCCGCCCGCTGTCGTCGATCGTGCGCGCGGCTGCGCAGGTCGGGCGCGGCGACTACGACCATCCCCTCGAGATCAGCGGCAGCGACGAGGTTGCGTTCCTGGGCAAGCGCTTCATCGAGATGCGCGCCTCGCTGCAGAGCTACGTCGAGCACCTGCGCAACATCGACAAGATGAAGAGCAACTTCATCGCGCTGGCCGGGCACGAGCTCAAGACACCGCTCACGATCATCTCCGGCTTCAACCAGCTCATCGGCGGCGGCGTGCTGGGAGATCTGCCGGACGACGTCAAGGAGACCTCGGCGGTGATCCAGGAGCACCTCACCGACCTCAACCAGCTCGTCCAGAACATGCTGGACATGTCGGCGCTGGACCAGGGGATCTACGACTTCGGATTCGAGACGGCCGACCTGCGGGAGATCGCGAAGGTCGAGATCGCCGCGCGCGCCCCGCGCATGAAGGGGCGCCACCTCAGCATCGACGCCGCGCTCCCGGACTCCCCCGTGCGGGCCAGGGTCGATTCCGGGCGGATCGCCCAGGCGTTCGCCCACCTCCTGGACAACGCCATCCGCTTCACCCCCGACGGCGGGCGCATCACGGTCGCACTCCGCCGCGAGGGCGACCGGGTCCTGTGGAGCGTCAGGGACACCGGGATCGGCATCCCGGCCGGGGAGTTCGACTGGATCTTCGACAAGGTCTACGAGGTGGGCGACATCCTCCGCCACTCCTCGGTGAAGAACCAGTTCGGGTCGCAGGGCTTCGGCCTGGGGCTTGCTTTGTGCAAGGCGATCGTGACAGGCCACGGCGGCGAGATCCGCGTCACCAGCACGCTGGGGCGCGGCAGTGAGTTCACCATCGTGCTGCAGGCGGCGGCCCCCGTCCCTGCGCCCGGCCCCGAGCGCGAGCTCGCGGAGGTCTAGGAGGTCGCCCGGATCATGCTCCATCGACGGGACCGGCGTCTCGCCGGATACAGGCGGATCGCTCGTGGGATGGCCCTGGCGGCGGGGGCGCTGGTGCTGGCCGCGGTCAACGACGCGGCGCTGGCGCAGATGCCCCTGCGGGTACGCGGGTTGGTGGACGTAGTGGCCGTCGGCCAGGACAATCTCCGCTACGAGAACACCACCAACTTCCAGGACTCGGGCTTCGACCTGGTGCGCACGCGGGTGTTCGTGGAAGGAGCCAGCGGGCGCACGCAGGCGTTCGTGCAGATCCTGGTGAGCGACGCGAGCATCTCGCCGGTGCGCCTGTACGGCGCCTATCTGCTGCACCAGCCCTTCGCGTCCCGCGAGCTCTATCTGGAGGGAGGACGCATCCCGACGCACGACGGCGCGTGGGCCACCCGGGTCTACTCCAGCAAGAATCCCCTGATCGGCGTGCCGCTGGCCTATTACTGGAAGATGTCGCTCACGAGCAAGATGCTGCCCGTGGACCTCGACGCCTTGCTCGCCCAGAAGGGCAACGGCCAGACGGGGGTGTACTACACCGACGCGCAGGGGAAGGCCCGTGGGGCGCCCTACGCGGCCGTGACCACCATCTACGACTCGTGCTGGAACCACGGCGTGTACGTGCTTGGCACCGAGGGGAAAATCGAATACTCCGCCGGCGTGACCGTGGGGCCGCCTGCAGCGCCGGTGGCCGGCCCCGATACCAACGAGGATCTCTCCCTGCACGCCAAGCTGGGCTGCGCGTTCCTGTCCGGCCTGAAGGCCTCGGTAGCCTACGCGCAGGGTGCCTACCTCGCCCGCGACGTGCAGCCCTATCTGCCGGCGGGCGGGAGCGTGGACCACTATCTGCAGCGCTTGTGGATCGGCAGCGCCGAGGCCTCGTTCGGGCACCTCACGCTCAACGGCGAGGTGTTCGTCAATCACTTCGAGACGCCACTGCGCGCTGACGGATTGGGCAATACCGCGTTCTACGTGGACGGCACGTACGACTTCCTGCCCGGCTGGTACGTGGCGCTGCGCTACGACGACCTGCGCTTCTCCAAGGTGCCGGAGAAGGGCGACGTCACGTGGGATCAGAACGTCCGTCGCATCGAGGGCGGCATCGGCTACCACGCCTCGCGTGAGTTGGTACTGAAGGCTGTCGTGCAGGCGACCGACGACGCAGGGAAGTTCACACGGGAATACGTGCTGCCGGCGTTGCAGGCCTCGTTCAGCTTCTGACCGCGCCTGACTGGCGCCGTTCGTGCGCCCCGCGGCGCTCGCGCGCCGGATGGGCGTCGTTGCGCCCAGGGCGCTCGCCCTGCCTCGGCGGGGCGGCCGGTGGGCGATTTGCCTCGTTTCCCGCGCCCCGACCTATCAAGATCCAGCCCCCCCCCCGGGGGCCGCTCCAAGCTCGCCCGCCGAGCGCTTTTCGGGCGCCACCACGCAGGCACCCCTCCCTGAGGGGGGAAGAGGATCCCGCCATGGGCGACGACAAGCTGCGTTGCCCGGAGTTCAAGGCGGGCTTCACGTGGCTCAATACGCCCCGGCCGCTGACCGTCGCTGGCGACCTCCGGGGCCGCGTCACCGTCTTTGACTTCTGGACCTACTGCTGCATCAACTGCCTGTACGTGCACCCCGGGCTCCAGCGCATCGAGGAGCGCTTCAAGGACCAGCCGGTCGCGGTGATCGGCGTGCACTCGGCCACGTTCATCTCGGCGCGCGATCCGCAGAACATCCGCCGTGCGATCCCGCGGTGCTGTGCGAGCCGGGCGGGATCGCGACTGGCCCCGGGGACGCTCTGGATCGCCGACACGAACAACCACCGGGTGCTGCAGGGGGATCCGGCCAGCGGCGAGCTGCACGAGCTCGCGCTACGGGGCGCAGCTGCAACAGAGCTTGGCCTGCGGGGGCCCGCTGGCCCGCAGCAGCTTGCGGCAGACCGGACCCGGCGCGCAGCGGTCTGCGATGTGGCCGGCGAGCCCGGGGGCCCGCGCAACTCCCGCGGTGCGGCCGGCGCGGCCGGTGCGTCCGGCGCGGCACCGCTCCAGGGGGCTTCGATCGTCCCAGCCGCCCCCACAGCTCACCTTCGGTCGCCAGTTGGCACCCCGCGTGCTATGATGCCGCCACGGTTGCGTACGCCTGCGCTGCAGATCGGACGTCCGCCGCCGCAATCCTCGTGCTCAAGCGTCACCTCCACCTCGACATCCTCCCCCAGCCCGATCCAACCACGTGCGGGCCCACGTGCCTGCACGCCGTGTATCGGTACTTCGGCGACGAGCTGCCCCTCGAGCAAGTCATCGCCGAGACGCCCCGGCTGCCGACCGGCGGGACGTTCGCAGTGCAGCTGGCCAACCACGCACTGCACCGGGGCTACGACGCCACCATCTACACCTACGATCTGCAGGTCTTCGACCCCACGTGGTTCTCGGATCGCGCGCCGGCGCTCAAGGAGCGGCTCGCCCGCCAGCTCGGAGCGAAGTCCAACGTGCGGCTGCGCGCCGCCTCACACGCATATCAGGAGTTCCTCGACCTCGGCGGGAAGGTGCGCTTCGACGACCTCACGCCCAACCTGATCCGCCGCTACCTCAAGCGCCAGATCCCCATCCTGACCGGCCTGAGCGCCACCTACCTATACCGCACGATGCGCGAAGTCGGCGAGAGTGACGAGCCCGACGACGTGCGCGGCGAGCCGGCCGGGCACTTCGTGGTGCTCTGCGGCTACGACAAGAAGCAGCGGCAGGTGCTCGTCGCCGACCCGATGCAGCCCAACCCCGTGTCGTCGGCGCACGAGTACGTGGTGAGCCTCGACCGGCTCATCGGCTCGATTCTGCTGGGGATCCTCACCTATGACGGCAACATGCTCATCATCGAGCCGCGTGAGGACGAGGCGCACGCGACCGGAGCGCGCGACGGCGAGACCCGCTCGCAGGAAACCCGGGACGTGGGGGCGGGCGAGGCCGAGCAGGGCGCAAGCGCAGCGCGCGAGGCCGCGCCGCGCGGAGGCGACCGGCGCGGCAAGAGGGCGGGAATCTAGGATGCCGATTCTGGTGGTGGTCCAGACGCCGGCCCACTGGCCGCTGGAGATTCCCGACGTGCAGGTGGTGCAGGCGAGGGCCTACCTCACCGAGCCCGCCTACAGCGAGTTGCGCAACGTCAAGCTGTTCAACCTCAGCCGCTCCTACCGTTACCAGAGCCTGGGCTACTACGTCTCGCTGCTGGCCGAGGCGCGCGGGCACCGCCCCATTCCCGACGTCTCGACCATCCAGGAGATGAAGTCACAGACGACGATCCGCTTCGTCTCCGACGATCTCGACGAGCTGATCCAGCACGCGCTCGCGCCGATCGCATCCCGCAAGTTCGTCCTGAGCATCTATTTCGGGCAGAGCCTGGCCAAGCGCTACCGGCGCCTGAGCAAGCACCTGTTCAACCTGTTCCACTCGCCGCTGCTGCGCGCCCACTTCGCCCACAGCAAGAGCAAGTGGATCCTCCAAAACATCGAGCCGATCGCGGTCAGCGAGGTGCCCGAGTTCCACCGGCCGTTCATCCTGAAGGTGGCCGGCGAGTATCTCGCGGGCAGGCGTCCCCAGGTGCGCCGCCGCCGCTCGCCGCGCTTCGACCTGGCGATCCTGCAGAACCCTGCCGAGGCGCAGCCGCCCTCCGACGAGCGCGCGCTGCGGCGGTTCGCCCGGGCGGCGGAAGCTCTGGGCATGCAGCCCGAGCTCATCGCCAAGGACGACTACGCACGCGTGGCCGAGTTCGACGCTCTGTTCATCCGCGAGACGACCGCGGTCAACCACCATACGTATCGCTTCTCGCTGCGGGCGGCCAAGGAGGGTCTGGTCGTCATCGACGATCCCGAGTCGATCCTCCGCTGCTGCAACAAGGTCTACCTGGCCGAGCTGCTGGACCGCTACGAGGTCCGCACGCCCCGCACGCTCATCGTGCACCGCGACAACGTCGGCGCGATCGCAGCCCAGCTGGGGCTGCCGTGTATCCTCAAGCAGCCCGACAGCGCCTTCTCCCAGGGAGTGGTCAAGGTGGACGACCTGGAAAGCCTGCGCCAGGAGGTACAGCGCCTGCTGGAGCGCTCCGACCTGGTGATCGCCCAGGAGTTCTTGCCCACGGAGTTCGACTGGCGTGTCGGCGTCTTCGACCGCAAGCCATTGTTCGTCTGCCGCTACTACATGGCGCCTCGCCACTGGCAGATCGTGCGCAATGGCGGCTCGGGCAAGGACGAGTTCGGCCGCGTCGAGGCGCTTCCGGTGGAGGAGGCGCCCCCGGGCCTGGTGTCCCGGGCCGTGCAAGCCGCCAACCTGATCGGCGACGGCCTCTACGGCGTAGACCTCAAGCAGTCCGGCAAGCGCTTCTACGTGATGGAGGTCAACGACAATCCAAACGTGGACGCCGGCATGGAGGACGCCGTCTTGAAGGATCAGCTCTACCTGACGATCATGTCGGGGTTCTTGCGGCGCATCGAGCTGCTCAAGGCGCGGCACTGATGGCTGCAGCGAAGGCAGCACATGGCACGCGGTGACATCCTGGGACTCTTTGCGGGCTTCGGCATCGAGCTGGAGTACATGGTCGTCGATCGCCAGCGGCTCGACGTGCTGCCCGTCGTCGATCAGCTGCTTTGCCAGGAAGCCGGTAAGCAGGTGAGCGACTTCGAGACCGGCGCGATCGGCTGGTCCAACGAGCTGGTGCTGCACGTCCTGGAGCTGAAGACCAACGGCCCGGTCGCCACGCTGGAAGGTGTGGCCGCCGATTTCCAGAAGGACATCGCCCGCATCAACGGCGCGCTTGCGCGGTGGAACGGGATGCTGCTGCCGGGGGGCATGCATCCGTGGATGGATCCCCACCGTGAGATGCGCCTGTGGCCCCACGACAACCGCGAAATCTACGAGGCGTTCAACCGCATCTTCGACTGCCGCGGCCACGGCTGGGCAAACCTGCAGAGCATGCACGTAAACCTGGCGTTCAACGGGGACGAGGAGTTCGGCCGCCTGCACGCCGCGGTGCGGCTGGCGTTGCCGATCCTGCCGGCGCTGTCGGCCAGCTCGCCCATCGCCGACGGCGAGGTCACCGGGCTGCTCGATACGCGCCTGTGGGTCTACCGCCAGAACTGCGGGCGCATCCCCTCGCTCACCGGGCTGGTGATCCCCGAGCCCGTCTTCACCCGCCGCGAGTACGAGCAGGAAGTGCTGGAGCGTCTCTACGCCGACATCGCCCCGTTCGACCCTGGCAAAATCCTGCAGGAGGAGTGGCTCAACGCGCGCGGCGCGATCGCGCGCTTCGCACGCGACGCCATCGAGATCCGCCTGCTGGACATGCAGGAGTGCCCGCAGGCCGATCTGGCCGTCGCGCAGGGTATCGTCGCGGTGCTGAAGGCGCTGGTGGCGGAGCGGTGGACGTCGTATGGCAACCAGCGCGAGTGGCGAGCGGAGCCGCTGGCGGAGATCCTGCTGGAGGTGATCCGCGATGCCGACCGCGCCGTGATTGGCGACCGCGCGTACCTGGACAGCTTCGGCTTCCCAGGCCGCGGGCGAGCGCGGGCGGGCGAGCTGTGGCAGCATCTGGTCGAGACGCTGCTTCCGCAGGCGCTGGAAGTGCCCAAGGGCGGGACTGCGGGCGCGGTTATGGGCGCGGGTGTGGTGGGCGACGCGGGCGCAGTGGCCGGCGCGGGCGCGGTGGCTGGCGCGGGCGCGGGCTCGGTAGCCGGCGCGGGTGCGGGCGCGGGCGGGGGCTCGGTAGCCGGTGCGGGCGCCTCCCGTGAGCCACACCTGCTCCGCCCGCTGCACTCGCTGCAGGCCCTGCAGCCGCTGCGCACGATCGTCACGGAGGGTTGTCTTTCCCGGCGCATGCTGCGTAGCCTCGGCATGGAGGGAAAGCGTGGCGAGCGCGTGCCACGCCAGCTTCTCCACCCCATGGTTGCTGAGCTGGGTGCCTGCTTGGCGGAAGGGCGCTCGTTCCATGGCGCGATCTGACTGGAACGCCGCTGCGGGCGGCGATCGGCGAGGGGCGCGGCGCGGGGCGCAGCGAGCTGCGCGGCGTGGCGCAGAAGCTGCTGCACGCCGCGGCCCTAGAACCGCTACGCGGCGTCGTCCCAGCGCTACCCCGCCCCCGCGGGGCGGCGACGTGGAGCTCCCCGCTGCGCTGCTGATTACCTGTGAGCACGCGCGCAACCGCGTCCCGGCGGCCCTGCGTGGCCTCTTCGCTGGCGATCCGGGCGTGCTGCAGACCCACCGGTCCTGGGATCCGGGCGCGCTCGAGCTCGCGCGGCGCCTCGGCCGCCGGCTGGAAACGCCGGTCCACGCAGGCGAGGTGAGCCGCCTGCTCGTGGACCTCAACCGCTCTGCCGACAGCCGAGAGCTCTTCTCCGCGTACACCAGGGTGCTTGACGGAATGACTCGCATGCAGCTGTTGCAACGCTACTACCTGCCCTACCGTCTGCCCGTGGCGCCCGGGATCCAACGCACCGTCGACCTCGGCTTTCGCGTGGTGCACGTCTCCGTGCACACCTTCACGCCGGTGCTCGGCCGCAAGGTGCGCGACGTCGACATCGGCCTGCTCTACGATCCCGCGCGCGCGTGGGAGGTGGACCTGGTGGAGCGCTGGCGGAGCGCCCTGGCGGTGCTCCTGCCCGGCTTGCGCATCCGGCGCAACGCACCGTACCGGGGGACCTCCGACGGCCACACCCGAGCGCTGCGCGGGTTGTTCCCCGAGACCCGTTACGCCGGGATCGAGCTGGAGGTCAATCAACGGTTCCCCCTGCGCCAGCCGGTCGCCTGGACGAAGATCCAGACGGCCCTTGCGACGAGCCTGGCGTACGCGATCGGCGGCTGAGGCCACTCCGCGCCCTCGCCCAATGCCCATCGTGCGGGAGGCACTCCGCTCCTGCGCCCACCGGAGGCGTGCCGATGCGGCGACTGCGATTCGGCCCCGCGGTGCCGAGATTGCGGGCGTTTACCGCCGCCGACGGCGTGATCCTCGTCGGTCTCATTGCTCTGCTGGGCCTCGGCCTGCGGCTGGGAATCCACGCACCGGCCGCCGTCCAGGGACCCGAGATCTCGCTGCAGCCCCGGGCGCTGCCTTGGTACGCCGCGCAGTCCATCGGGCGCATGGCGTGGGCGTACGCCTTCTCCCTGCTGTTCAGCCTGTTCTATGGCTATGCCGCTGCGCGCAGCCGCCGCGCACGGATCGTGTTGATGCCCTTGCTGGACGTCCTGCAGAGCGTTCCCATCCTGTCGTTCCTCCCGGTCGTGCTGCTCGGCCTTACGGCGGTGCTCCCCGACCGCTTCGCCGCCGAACTGGCTGCCGTGCTGCTGATCTTCACGTCGCAGGCGTGGAACATGACGTTCAGCTTCTATCAGTCGCTGCGCACGATTCCCACGGAGCTGCGCGAGGCATCGGCCGTCTATCGCTTCTCGCCGTGGCTGCAGCTGAAGTACCTGGAGCTGCCCTTCGCGGCACTGGGCCTCATCTGGAACAGCATCATGAGTTGGGCGGGCGGCTGGTTCTTCCTGATGGCCTCGGAGACGTTCAGGGTGGGGCCTCGTGACTTCCGCCTGCCCGGGCTCGGCTCCTACCTGCAGGCCGCCGCCTCCCGTGGCGACATCCGAGCCGTGCTCCTGGGTGTCGGCGTGCTGGTCCTGATCGTGGTGCTCCTCGATCAGCTCGTCTGGAGGCCGCTGCTCGCCCGGGCGGACCGCTTCAAAGTGGAGATGTTGGAAGGGGGCACGGCTCCGGCGTCGTGGTTCAACGAGATCCTTGCCCGCTCCGCGGTCCTCGAGCAGTTCGCCGAGCGCGTATGGGGACCGTTCAGCGAGTGGCTCGACGCGCGCTTGCGGCGCCGCGCCGCCGTCGCGGTGGCGGGCCTTGACGAGGCGGGTGGTCCCGAGCGGTTCTCCGTGGCGGTGATCGTCCTGGCCACCGTCGTTGCCGCGGCCGTGGCATACGGTGCCTACCACGCCGGCCTTTTGCTCGCGCGGGTCGCGCCGGCCGAATGGGGGGCGGTGGGCACTGGGCTGCTGGCCACCTGCGGACGCGTCGCCGCGGCGCTCGCGCTGGCCCTGCTGTGGACCGTACCGGTGGGCGTGGCGATCGGGACCAATCCGCGGCTGGCGGCGTTCTTGCAGCCGCTGGCCCAGATCCTGGCCGCGATCCCGGCGACCGCGCTGTTTCCCGTGGTGCTGCTCGCGCTGCTGCACCTGCCGGGCGGCCTGAATCTCGCCGCGGTGCTGCTGATGCTCATGGGCACGCAGTGGTACCTGTTGTTCAATATCATCGCCGGCGCGGCGGCGATCCCCACGGACCTTCGCTACACCACCGACCTGCTGCGTCTGCCGCGCGGGCAGCGCTGGCGCACGCTGGTGCTTCCGGCGTTGTTTCCCTACATCGTCACCGGGCTGATCACCTCGGGGGGCGGCGCGTGGAACGCCAGCATCGTGGCCGAGTACGTCGAGTTCGGCGGCCGCAGCCACTTCACCGTCGGGATCGGATCGGTCATCGCGCGGGCGACCGCGGCGGGAAACTACTCGCTGCTGCTGGCGGGAACACTCGCGCTGGTGGCGACGGTCATCGGCATCAACCGCGCATTCTGGCACCGACTGTACCGACTGGCCGAGACGCGTTATCGGATGGAGTGAGACGCCGGCGGGCGATGTGAATTCGCGGCCGGAGGGTGCGCGTCCGGCGTCGGATGGAACGAGCCAGAAAACGGGCAGGATCGGCCAGGAGGAGATGGGCATGACACGGGAGGAGAGGTGAGCCAGGTGCCAGCGGCGGCGCCACCTGCGGTGGGGGCCTCGGATCTGCTGGTGGTCGAGCACGTGACCAAGGCCTATGGCCGCGAGCCCAAACGATTCGTGGCAGTGAGCGACGTATCGCTGTCCGTCGGCGAAGGGCAGTTCGTGTGCCTGCTCGGCCCGTCGGGCTGTGGGAAATCTACGCTGCTGCGGATCATCACCGGCCTCAACAGCGCTACGGCTGGCCGCGTGCTGTACAAGGGAGCCGAGCTCAGCGGGGTGAATCCGCACGCCGCGATCGTGTTCCAGACCTTCGCGCTGTTCCCGTGGCTCAGCGTCCAGGAGAACGTGGAGGTGGCGCTCAAGGCCCGCGGCGTCGAGCGCGAGGCGCGCCAGGAGCGTGCCCTGCAGCTGATCGACATGGTCGGGCTCGACGGCTTCGAGACGGCGTACCCGCGGGAGCTCTCGGGGGGCATGCGCCAAAAGGTCGGCTTCGCGCGGGCCATGGCCGTCGAGCCCGAGCTGCTCTGCCTCGACGAGCCGTTCTCCGCGCTGGATGTGCTCTCGGCCGAGGGTCTGCGCGGCGAGCTGATGGAGCTGTGGCAGAGCCACACGCTGCCGATCCAGGCCATCCTGATGGTGACCCACAACATCGAGGAAGCAGTGTTCATGGCCGACCGGATCATCGTGATGGGGAAGGATCCGGGCCAGATCCTGACCGAGATGGCCGTCGGGCTGAAGCATCCACGCATGCGCAAGGACACCGCGTTCCAGGCGATCGTCGACAAGGTCTACGCCGCTGTCGCCGGTCGGACGCCGCCGGAAGCCGAGACACTGAAGCCGGGCATGAGGCGGTTGCCAGCCGCGCGGCTCAATGCCCTGGCCGGCTTCGTGGATACGGTAGCTGCCGAGGGCGGGACGGCCGATCTGCACCGGCTCAGCGGCGAGCTCAGGATGGGACTCGACGTGTTGCTGCCCGTCGTGGAGGCTGGCGAGCTGATGGGGCTGCTCATGGTGCACGAAGGAGACCTCTCCCTGACCCCGCTGGGGCAGACCTACGCGCACGCCAGCATCCTCGCGCGCAAAGAGCTGATCGCGAGCCGCACGTTGCGGCTGCCCATGATCAACCAGATCTACGAGACGTTGCAGCGCGACGACAACCAGCGCGTCGACCGCGGCTACTTTCTCGACCAGTTCCAGTCGGCTCTCGGCGACCAGGCGGAGCTGCAACTCGACCTGGCCATCAAGTGGGGCCGTTACGCCGAGCTGTTCGCCTACGACAGCGACTCGGGGGAGCTTTACCTGGAGGCGTGAGCAGGATGCTGGAGCGAATCCGTACGATGCGGTACGGGTCGCCACCCTGCGCTTCGTGAGCGCCGACCGTCACGGACGTTCGCTGCGCCACCCGCCTCGCAATTCCCGTGGTCCTCGGCCCTGCCGACGTTCGCCACCGTTGATGGCTCCGGCCGACCGCGTTCGATCGGGCCGTTGGCAGTCGTCGTTCGCCCTCGCCGGCCCGCTCGATCCGGCCGTTCGCAGTCGATCGGCGGCCTGTCGCGTCGTCGGTCACGGACGTTCGCCGCTCCACCCGCCGCGCAAGTCCCGGGGTCTGGGGCCTTGCCGACGTTCGCCGCCGTTGATAGCACCGGCCGGCGGCGTTCGATCCGGCCGTTCGCAGTTGCCATTCGCCCCTGCCGGCCCCGCCGATCCGACCGTCCGCGGTCCACCGGGGGCCTGACGCGCCCCCCGTCACGGACGTTTGCCGCTCTACGCGCCTGGCAGGTCCGATGATCCGGGGCATTGCCGACGTTCGCCACCGTTGTTGGCTTCGGTCGAGGGTGCTCTATCCGGCTGTTCGAAGTCACCATTCGCCCCAGCCGGCCCCGCCGATCCGGCCGTTCGCAGTCGACGGGCAACCTGCTGCGCCGCCCGTCACGGACGATTGCCGCTTCACCCGCCGCGCAAGTCCCAGGGTCCTGGGGCCTTGCCGAGTATCCGTTCGGGCAACCCATGTTGAGCTGACCGCTGGCGCCTGACACTGTCGGGCACCCCCTGGGAGGTGGTGTCCGATGAGCTCGAGGAAGTCGTGGCTGGCCAGGACGCTGGCCAAGCCCTACTGGCGGGAAGCCG
>JBGPIA010000013.1:0-126322 GCA_041484665.1 Candidatus Krumholzibacteriia bacterium | reverse complement strand
TCCAAGGATGGTGGCGTAGAGCTCTTTGTCTCGCATGCCCCCAGCATCTACCACCAACCAGCCTGGGGTTTCAACGATTCCGACGGCCGCCTCAGCAGACGCCGGCTTCCTTACTCACCCACCAGAAAGTCCGAAGCGCCCTCTTTCTTGCCCGGGGATCTGCGCCGCAAGGCTTCAGCCTCGAGATGGCAACGAATCGATCGGATGATGTCGTCGATCTGCGGCTCGACGAGAACCTCTTCCCAATTGTCGGGGACTTCAGCCTTCCTCTCACTTCGATCTTCCTGCGCCGCGTTGCCCCGCCCTCAGGCATGACGGACTTCGCAGAAGGCAACGTAAGCCTCAGCCTTACGCTCGATAGGATCGTGAGCGCGCGGGACTTCAGCATCGGAGAGCTCAAGGCCCGCTATCGCTGAGCGCAGATTTCACTCTGACGTCGATTCAGGAGCCCGAAGCGCCGATAGATCTAGGCCCGTTGTCGGCCACACTCGACTCCACCTCCGGCTTCTCCGCTGACGACAAGCCGGGCCCACGGGTCAATCTCGCGAACGTGCCAATGGTGTATCCTGGTCCCAGGGAAGTGTCCTGAACTCATTACACACGCACATCCCCGTGTGACTGATGAGATTATCCACGCAACGCTGAGCTCGTGCCCGGCTGGGATTACACCCGTGTCAACTCGGCGCGATGTCACGTGCGGCGCGGCTTCATGTAACTTGTGGATTCACAACTGGTCACGGTCACCATGGCGTGCAGCGGAATTCGGCACGCGGGGTGCTTTGTCCCGGGTGACCGAACCCGCGTTGTGGCAGCGGATGCGCAACGGCACGCGGTCGGCGTCGGGCAGGGCAGTACGACGCTGTGCCGAGTGCCACGTCCGTCACATTCAGAGATGAGTGTAGAGGCAGGGTAGCGCGCGTCGGCCGAATAACTTGGAGGCGGTTCGGATGCGCTGCGCGGAATGGTCGGGTGTGAACGGCCGAATTGGATCGGGCGGTCAGCGCCGAGCCGCACCGCGGACGGACGGTTCGGCTGAGGCGGTGGACGTGGCACCCGACTGCGAACGGCCGGTTTCGACGGCGCGCGGCCGAAACCAACAGCGCATGCGAACGTCGGCAACGCTAGCGACCACGCGCTGTGCAACTCCCGCACGGCGGCGAACGTCCGTGATCGCGCAGGTCGACAATTACGCTTCGGCTTAGCAGGGCGCGCCCTCGGCGCCCACCCCGCAAGGGACGAATAGGGACTGGACAGTCTCGTGGGCGCGGGCCGCGAGCTCCTTGCGCTCGCCGCCAGCCAGCGCCTGCGGTGCGAACGCCACCCGTGCCTCCACGCGAGGCAGGCCCAGGAGCTGCATGAGATGCCCCACGAACGTCACGTCCCCCCACCAGCACACCGCCGTCTCGGCCGACGGGCTGCCGGGATGGGTCTGATAGCTCAGGCTCGCGCAACGCACAGGGCACTGCGCCTGTACGGCTGCCTCGAACAGCGACGACTTGAACGGCAGCACGTTGCGCCCGCCGCTACTGGTGCCTTCCGGGAAGAAGACCACGCCTTGACCGTGCGCGATCAGCGTCTTGACCTCTTCCATTACGCGCGCCAGGTCCCCCTTGCGGGCCCGGTCGACGAACCGTGTGCCGACCAGCTGGACCATCAGTCCGATCACCGGCCACCGCGCCACCTCGGCCTTGCTCACGAAGAAACACTCCGCCTGCGACCCGATCACGAGAATGTCGATGTAGCTCAGATGGTTGGACACCAAGAAGAACGGCGGCCGGGGAACGTCCCCGACCGTCTTGACCCTCACGCCCATGATCCAGATCAGGCCCCGAGCCACCGCGCGCAGGCAACGGGCCTGCAGGCTTGCCCGGTGCCGCGGCGATAGCGCTCCGAATGCCAGAGCCGGCGACCAGAGGATGTACATGGCCGGCAGAAACAGGAGCCCGGTGACCAGGCGGAAAACCCTGCGCACGGCCCTCATGGTGCCGAGCCCGGGTCTTCCTTCCGCGGGCGCGCGGCCCGCCGGTCCTGCTCGAAGTTGGTCGTGTCAACCCCCTCCAGATCGATGAACGTGAGGAAGTCGATGGTCTTGAACGCGCGGTCGATGGCGGGAGTCCCGCAGATCTTCGCGCCGTGGCGCAGGTAGGTGTGGAACAGGATGGGGATGTGCGCGTCCTCCCAACCGTCGGTCGGGGTTGCCTCGTCGACGCACGCGCACCACGACTGGGGGCGCACGACAATCGTGGGATGGACGTACCCATCGCGCCGCAGCTTCTCCAGCACCCGCGCTGCCTCCAGGGGATCCTGGGTGGTGACGGAGCTGCAGCCGAACAGGTAGCGCTTGCGGTTGTGCTGCATGTACGCCACCAATCCCTGCCACAAAAGGTGCAGCACCCGGGAGTTGCGGTGGGGCTTGGAGATGCACGCCCGGCCGATTTCCACCGCGCCGTTACGGACCTCATGCGGGAGGCCGCCGAGGTCGAACTCGGTCGCCGAGTAGAACCCTCCCGCGGTCGCCGCCGCCTCGTTGGTCTGGAGTCGGTAAGTACCTACCACCGCATCCACGTCGCGGTGGAAGGTCATCAGATGGTGGCACTGGGAGTCGAACGGGTCGCGGTCGCGTCGGGTGAGGTGGGATTCGGCCAGTCCCTCTCCCAGCTCGAGGTTGAAGACCTCGTAGCGCAGCCGCTGGATCGTATCGAGGTCCCCGGCTGTGCGCGCGAAGCGGCAGCTGTAGCGCGCGGTCTCGAAGTCCGCGTCGGGCAGATACTCGGGGAAGGGGGGGTACAGGATGACCGGCGGGTGGGTGGCCTGATCGAACGATCCGAGCGCCGTTTGTGCCGAGGCGCCCCGCGTTGGCGTCGGATCGGGTTGCAGCGTCATGCTCGCAGCCGCCTCTGGGTCTGGAGGTCCGCTTCCAGCAGGAGCACGGTCTCCCCTGCGGACGACCCGGCCCGCGATCCGGACCGGCTCGGCCACCAGCTCGAGCGCCCGATCATGCACCGACCGGCCGTCGGAGCATACCAAGAACAGGAGCGTGGCGTGCCCGGGACGGTCGCACACCGGCAGGCCAGGGCGTGCCTCCGCCGATGCTGCGCCGCGCAGGCGCCGTAGAGCGTGTCGATCCTGGAACACCTCACCCCCAGGAACAACTCGCTCTCCGCCTGCGGCCCGATCATGCCGCGACCCCGGCGCCAGATCAAGAAGCCACGCAAACGAGCGCCCGCAGAGCGCGGAAGTTGTGAAAAGCAAATAGATTGTGCGAGAAATGTGCCAGCCCGGGCGGGCCGAGCGGGCGGGCGGGACCGCGCGTGAGTCGGCCGGTGGAGCGTCGGGGACGTTGCCCTTGCACAGCCACCGGCGCGCGCGGAGGATGGGTGTGCCGCTCAGACGTTCCGTCGACTCGGGTCGCCCCGCCAGCGACAGCCGCGCTCGATACCGAGGGAGCGGGGGCTCCCGCGGTCAGATCTGCGCCCGCACGTCCAGCTCGTGAGCCTTGCGCCCGCCCCGCGGCATGCGCTCCCCCACGTGCTCGCCGGCCCCTGCCAGCAGCACGTGCGCGGTGTCCACTGCGCGCGCGACCAGCGCGCGGGCGCCGTCGTGCAGCTCCTTGCTCTTGCGCACGTACTCGACGTTGCGCTCCATGTCCTCGGCCGACCAGCCTCGCGAGTGCGCGATGTAGGGGAACGGCGGGAACTGGCAGCCGATCTCGGCGAAGAAACCCAGCAGCTGCCCCGCCACCGCCTGCACGTTGTCCTGGCCGCCGGTGATGATGAAGGCCGCGGTCTTGTTGCACATCAGCTCGCGGTTGGCGATGGTCTGCTGGTTCTGCACGCAATTCATGCGCTCGACCATCTTGTAGTAGAGTGAGCTCGCCGCACCCCAGCGGATCGGCGTCGCCACCACGATGACGTCTGCCCAGTGGACGAACGCCTCGTACACCTGCTCCATCTGGTCGCCAGGATCCATCTGCGTGATCGAGCAGGGCCAGGTGCAGGCCTGGGCACTCTTGGAGTAGTAACCCTCGCACGCGCGGAAGGACAGGTCGCGCAACTGGATCAGACGCGTGGGCAGCTTGAGCTCGTCGCGCGCATGGTCGAGGGCGGTCTGCAGCAGCGCGTCGGAGGTCGAGTAACGCGGGTTGGCGCGGTCCATGATCGCGGTCGCGACGCCCACCACGCGCACAGGCCCATCCTCGCGCTTCAATGGACGCGCCAGCGGATGTGGCGCGTGCTGCGCGTAGGTGCGCTTGCTCGACGGCTCGAGGTTCACCCACACGTGGCCGTTGTCGACCTTGACCTCGTAGCGCGGGACCGCGTCCTCCTCGAAGCCCGGCTCCCCCAGTCCGGTGCGGCAGTGAAACTTCCAGTTGTGCCAGGGGCACACGATATACTCGCCGTCCAGGCGCCCCTCCCCCAACGGGCCGCCCGCATGGTTGCACACGCCCGAGACCGCGCTGAACTGCCCCTCCTGGTAGATCAGCGCCAGCCGGGTCTTCTGCGCCAGGGCCTGCTGCAGCGGCTGGCGAGCAAGTTGATCGGCGGGGCCGAGGTCGTGCCACTTGGGCTGGGGCATAGCGGGCTCCTGTCGGGGGGGCGTACGCGGCGGGCTCGCAACCAGGGGTGCAGGCGACTTGGTGCTGAAGCGCCGCGGGGCCAGGGCGGTGGGGCACTCAGGCGAACGGGCGCACAGGCGCTGCAGCGATCTGCGATGCTAGGAGCCCGCCGCGCAGCCGGTCAAGATCGCCTTGGCCGATGCGAATGCAGCAGGGCCCCGCTCCGACGGAACCTCGCGCGCGCCGACCTCGTAGGCTCGTGTGTCAGCCCCCTGGAACCGCGAATGTCGCCCGAAGGTCGCTCCATGTCCCACTGGCGCCTGGACCACCGGCCAGGGCCGCGGCGGCTGCCAGCGCCGGCCGCGGTCCAATGCGCAGCCCAAGCCCTGCCCCGAGCTTCAGCCCAAGCCACAGCCCAAGCCACAGCCCACGCCACTGCCCACGCCGCAGCCCGAGCCGTAGCCCAAGCCGTAGCCGGAGCTGCGACCCTGGCCGCCACTCTGTCCGCAACCCTCGCCGTCGCCTGGCTGCTTCCTGCCATGGCAGCGTACGCCACAACGCGCGACGAAGATCGGCGCGAGGACCTCCACGTCCTCGTGCAGCAGCTGCGCCAGATCCACCCCGCGCCCTTCACCATGACCTCTCAGGCGGCGTTCGACTCGGCCACGCGCGCCCTCGAGGCGCGCCTGCCGCAGCTCGACGACGTCCAGCTGCTCGTGGAGCTGATGCGACTCACGGCCCGCCTCCAGGACGGCCACACCGGGATCTGGCCGATGGGCGAGGAGTGTCGGGACGTCGTCCCGGTGCGCGTGCAGAGCTTCGAGGAGGGCCTGTTCATCCAGGCTGCCGCGCGAAGCTACGCTCCGTATGTCGGCGCGAAGGTGCTGCGCATCGGCACGCTGTCGGCCGAGGAGGCCCTGCGGCGCGCGCAGGAGATCGTCAGCTGTGACAACGAGCAGTCCAGCCTCGACCGGTCTCCCCTGTTGCTGACCATGCCGGCGATCCTGCACGCCCTGGGCGTCTGCCCGCAGGCCGACCGGATCTCCTACCAGGTGCAGCTCGACTCGGGCAAGAAGCAGGACTTCACAGCAGAGGCCATCAAGACCACGGAGCCGTGGCCGACCTGGTACTTCGGCAGCGAGGGGGTCCCGGGCGGGGATTTCGTCACGGCACACGACCCAGCGCCGGCGCCCACGCCGCTTTGCCGGCGCGACCCCCAGAAGAACTTCTGGTTCGAGTACCTTCCCAACGAGCACCTGCTCTACTTCAAGTTCAACCAGGTGCAGCATGCGCCTGACGAGCCGTTGCCCGCCTTCTTTGCGCGCTTCTTCGCGTTCGCCGACAGCCACGCCGTGGACAAGCTCGTCATCGACCTGCGCGACAATCCCGGCGGCAACAACACGCTGGAGTGGCCGCTGATCCACGGCCTGATCAAGCGTGACGCGATCAATCGGCGCGGGCACCTCTTCACCATCACCGGGCGCGCCACCTTCTCGGCCGGGATGAACTGCGTCACGCGGTTGGAGGTGCATACCAACACGTTGTTCGTGGGCGAGCCGCCCGGTGGGCGCCCGAACCACTACGGCGACGCCACGACGATCACCCTTCCCCACAGCGGCCTGGAGGTGCGCATTTCCCAGTACCTGTGGCAGGACTCCACGCCCTACGACCGCCGGCCGTGGGTTGCGCCGGACCTGCCGGCTCCGCCCACCTTCGCGGCGTATCGCGCCAATCGCGACCCGGCGCTGGAGGCGATCCTGGCCTGGTCGCCGGAGCAGACACTGGGCGAGCAGCTCAAGGCGAGGATCGTGCGCGAAGGGGCCGCGGCGGCCGAGGTGTTCTACCGCGAGCACAAGCAACGCCACCCCGACCGCTGGGGCAAGACGACCGAGGCCGAGATCAACCGCGCCGGCTACGAGCTTCTGGGCCAGCACCAGACTGAGGCCGCGATCGCCGCCTTCCGCCTCAACGCTGATTCGTACCCACGCTCGCCGAATGTGCACGACAGCCTCGGCGAGGCGTACCTGCAGGCGGGCGACCGCGAGCACGCCATCGCCTGCTACCGCAAGGCGCTGGAGGTGGAGCCGGGGTTCCGCAACGCCCAGCGCATGCTCGAGCAGCTGGCGCGGCAGTAGGCGGGCCGACGGTCACGTGCGCAGGTGGCCGGTCACCCGAAGGCAGGTGATCACCCAAAGACCGGCGCTCACGCAGAAGCCGGCGGGCACCCGAGGGTCGGCGGTCGCCCGAAAGTGGTCGGCCACCCGAAGGCCGGCAATCACCCGCAGGCGAGCGATCAGGCGCTGGCGGGAACGCGCCGGCTCTCCCACCAAGTGCGCGCGACGGTCGTTCCTACGATGAGCGCCCCACCCAGCAGCGCCCATGCGCCCGGCCGCTCGTGGTGCACGAGCCAGGCCCAGATCGGGTTGAGCGCCGGCTCGATCAGCAGCAGTACCGAGGCCTCCAACGCGGGCAGCTTGCGCAGCCCGGCGGTGAGGAACACGTAGGCCAGCGCGATCTGGAACACGCCAAGATAGCCGACGACGATCCAGTCCCGAGGTCCGATCGCGTGCACCGGGAGGGCGCGCGGCAGGCCGACCAGGAAGGCGATCACGTTGCCCGCCACCACGGCCGCGGCCACCCCCGAAGCGGCCCCGGCGCCTGCCGAGCCACCCGCAGCGCCGCCTGCAGCTCCGCGCACAGCGCCGCCCGCAGCGCCGTCGACCGCGTCACCCGCCACGACATCCGCCGCACCGCTCACCGCACCGCCCGCCGCTGTAGCCTCCAGCGGCCGCACTCGCCCCATCCACCGCAGCCCCACGATCGTGAGCGCCCAGAAGAGCCCGCTGGCGATCGCCAGCATGTTGCCGGCCAAGGGGTTGGGCGCCGTGGCGCGGGGAGCCTCGGTTCCCACGAAGAACAGCAGCAGACCCGCCAGCACGAATGCCATGAACACGAGGTCGCGACGGCGCGTCGGCTCGCGCAGTACCCACGGCCCCAGCAGCAGGACATATAATGGAAAGGCCGACTGTAGGAAGATGGAGTTGGCCGCCGTGGTGAGCTTGTTCGCGAGCACGAAGAGCGTCATCGTGCCGGCGTAGGCCGCCCCGACGATGAGTGCGCGCCGCGACCATGCGTCGCGCGTCGGCCGCAGCATCAGCCAGACCACCACGGCGGCGATCCCCGACCGGAAGCTTGCGACCTGCCAGCCGGTGAGCGAGGCCGCCTTGATCGCCGCCCCCCCGGTGGAGAACAGGGCCGCGGCGGCAACCACCTGCACTCTGGCGATACCCCGTGTGCCCATGCTCTGCATTCTCCGCCACGGCCGCAGTTCTCGCCCCGATTCCCGTCCCACACCCGGCTGTGGTGCCGCCCGGGAGCCCGATCGGCACTCTCGCGCCCCGGACGACCGGCGGAGCACGGGGCGGTGGACGGCACATTGTCCACGACCGGGCCGGCGCGGGCAAGCAAGCTGGCCGCGCAAGCTAGCCGCGCAGGCAGCCTCCTTGTCGCTGGCCTCCACCCTGCGCTACGCTTTCGGTATGCGTTCGCTCCATGCCCAGCCCGCGGCGGTCCGCACCCTTCTGTTGCTCCTGCTGCTGGGTCTCGTCGTGGGCGCCTGCACCCACGCCCAGCCCAACGTGGTGGCGGAGTACCTCGACGGCGCCGAGCGCCAGTCCGAGACCGTGGAGAATCGCAAGGAGATCCGCCGCGCGCTGCGGGACATGCTCATCCTCTCGCCGCAGGAGCTGCAGCAGCGGCGCTACGCGGATTATGAGGGAACGCCACAGGCGTGGACCGCCGTCGAGCTCCTCGAGCGATCGTTCGTGCCGGCGCGCCAAGCGGCGCTCGACCCGGCGAGCTTCTACCGCGACCTCGCAGCGCCACGGGCTCGCGGGGCGATCCGCAAGCAGCTACAGGATGTGGAGCGTGCGCTGTCCAGCGGCGGACCCTGAGCCCGGCAGCGGGACTACGAAGAAGAGGAAGGACGGGCCGCGGTGGCAGGGCAGTGCGTCTATCATCCAGGGCGCGACGCGGTCGTCGCCATCGCCGGGAACAACTACTGCGAGCCGTGCCGCGACGGTCAGGATGCCGCGCGCCTGCGCGTCGACCGCCACGTCGTCCCGGCCGAGTGCTTCCTGACCTATCTCGGCCACGATGATTGGTCCCCGATGCATGGAACCGGCTGTGCCCACTGGGTCGCGCACCAGCTCGCCATCCAGACCGGCGCCCCCCACAACCGCTGCCTGCGCGGCTTCACGACGCGCGTACGCGACCTCTTCGGCGGCCTCACGCGCGTCAGCCAGCTCGAGCGCGTGCGGGCAGGCGACATCTACGTGACTCCCAACGCAGACCACTGCGGGATGGTGTCGCGCGTGCTCGTGGAGCAGCGTACCGGCGAGCGGCGGATCTGGATCCAGCACGACTCGGTGCGCCAGCGCGGCCTGGCCGAGGATGAGTTCGCCCCGCAATTCGGGGGCAAGGGAGCGTTCTACCGGCCCTGACGGGGCGCGCGGCGGCGATGCCGGGTTCGGCTCGCTCCCCCGCAACCTCCCTCAACCCTCGCGATCGATCCGGACCCGCCGGGGTCGGTCTAGACCCGCCAAAGTCGGCCCGGACCCGCCATTCTCCGCGCTGCCTGGTGAGGCCCGGGGGATTCCTGTATCCTGGGAGCAAGGCGCGCGGACAGCACCCCCTGGCCCAGGTCGCGCAGCCCGCGCGCCTGCGGCCGCGCCGGCGGTTGGCGCGCACGATCAACGCCCATGAGCTCCCCTTCCTCCGTCTCCCCGATCCTCGACATCCTGCAGCGGCCGCTGCGCGACCTGCGCATCTCTGTGACCGACCGCTGCAACTACCGCTGCTCGTACTGCATGCCCAACGAGCGGTACACCTGGATCAAGCGGCAGGAGATCCTGACGTTCGAGGAGATCGAGCGCCTGGCGAGCGTCTTCCTGCAGCTAGGCGTGGAGAAGATCCGTCTCACCGGCGGCGAGCCCTTGGTCCGCCAGGATCTCGAGCGGCTGGTGGCGCGTCTCGCGACGCTGCCCGGGCTGCATGATCTCAGCCTCACCACCAACGCATCGCTGCTGGCGCCCAAGGCGCTCGCGCTCAAGGCCGCGGGGCTCACGCGCATCAACGTCAGCCTCGACACGCTGCGCCCCGACCGCTTCAAGACGATCACCCAGCGTGACGATCACGCCGCGGTGATGGCCGGCATCTTCGCGGCGCGCGACGCGGGCTTCGCCCCCATCAAGCTCAACGCCGTGATCCTACGCGGCGTGAACGACGACGAGGTCCTGGACCTCCTGCAGTTCGCGCGCGAGCACGGCTTCGAGATCCGGTTCATCGAATACATGGACGTCGGCAATGCCAACGGCTGGAGCCTCGAGCGCACCTTCCCCAAGCAGGAGATCCTCGACCGGATCCGCCAGCGCTGGCCGCTGCGCGAGACCGGTCGCGACGACGGGCGCGCGCCCGCCGTCGACTACGCCTTCGAGGACGGCACGGGCGAGCTGGGCGTGATCGGCTCGGTCACCGAGCCGTTCTGCGGGAGCTGCTCCCGTTTGCGCCTCACCGCCGATGGCAAGCTCGTCACCTGCCTGTTCTCCGCCAGCGCCCACGATCTCAAGGGGCCACTGCGGTCCGGCGCCACGGACGAGCAGATCGCCAGCCTCGTGCGCGGCCTGTGGGAACGGCGCACGGACCGCTACTCGGAGGAGCGCTGGGAAGCGATCCGCTCGGGCGTCCCCTACCGGCCCGAGGATCACCGCAAGATCGAGATGATCACGCTGGGCGGCTGACGACCCGCGCAAGGCGGTTGTTCCCCTGGGCTGGCCGGCCGCCTGACCCGTCGCCCTTCGCGGCAGCCGCAGCGGTCACGCCAGTCGCGGCAGCCACCTCAGCTACGGCGGCCAGGGCACTCTCCAGCGGCTGCGGCGCGCTAGCGCCTGCAGATCACACTTCCAGAGTCCACCGGCCCGCTCGCGCCTTCATCCGCCTTTGTCCGGCCGCGCCGCGTGCCTACCTTGGAAGTGGACGCCGCGTCATCCTCGCGCTCCCGCGGGCAAACCCGGGGCCCCACGCGCACCTCACCTCGCCGGACGTCCCAACAAGGAGGTGCCGCCATGCGCACCGCCGTCCTGTTGATCGGCGCTATCCTGGCGATCGCCGTCGTCGTCCTCGCTCGCAGAACCCTGCCGACCTGGTGGAAATGGCGAGGCAAACGCATCGTGCGCTGCCCCGAGACGCTGTTGCCGGTTGGCGTCGAGGTCGACGCCCGCCGCGCGGCGCTGCGCGGCTCGCTGGGTGAGCGCGGCCTGCAGCTCCAGCACTGCTCGCGCTGGCCCGAGCGCGCTGGCTGTGGCCAGGAGTGCTTGACCCAGATCGAGAGCGCGCCGTACGACTGCCTCGTCCGCAACATCGTGGCCCGCTGGTACGACGGCGCGAGCTGTGCCTGCTGCGGCAAGGTGATCGGGCCGATCAGTTGGGGAGGTCACGATCCCGGACTCCTGAGTCCGGATGGCGTGATCCTGCAGTGGAGCCAGATCGCCGCCGAAAGCCTCACCCACGTACTCGAGTCCCACTCGCCTGTCTGCTGGGATTGTTACATCGTCGAGAACGTCCGGCGCAAGCACCCCGAGCTCATCACCGACCGTTCGACACGCAGGGCGTAGCAGCGGCGAGGGGCCGCATCGTGCCGTCCGGTCCCGCAGCGGCGACCGGCCCCCGCGCGGACTTCAGACCCCGCCCCTACTCGTCCCGCTCCTTGTGCTTGCTCTTGTGCTTCTGTGGCTCGGGCTGCTCCGGCTGCTCGCCCTGATCCTGCGCTTGCGCTTTGGCCGAGCTCTGGCTCTTCAGCCACACGCTCCCCGAGAAGGTCTCCAGCTCCATCTGCGCTTCCCCCGAGCCCAACACGAACCGGAAACGCTTGCCCTTCTTCCGCTCCTCCTTGATGGAGACGGGGAAGTCGCAGTCGAACTTTCCGTCGAGCACGGCCACCGAGACGCTCACGTTGGGGTTGTCGGGCAGCACCACTACGACGGCGCCATCATGCGTGCCGAATTGGTAGCGGCCGCGCTCCGCGACGGTTCCTTCGTAGACGATATCGCCGTCGACCGTGTTGGCTTCGACTTCGTTGGCCTGGATCTTCTGGAGCGTGATGTCGCCGTCGATCGCCTCGACGGCAAGCGACCCGCTGCAGTCGACGACCTTTACGCTACCGTCGACGCTGTTCACCTCGAGCCGTCCCTGCGCACCCTGAAGCATCACCTCACCCTCGACGGACTTCAACGCAACAACTCCGCGCCCGCCGCGCACCTGCACCTCGCCCTCGACCGTCTGGACGACGACCTCGCCCTCCAGGCCGTCGATGTTGACGTCGGTGTAGGGGCCGTCGACGGTGACCGAGATCCAGCGCGGCACGGTCAGCTCGAAGTCGGTGATGGCCGGCCGGCCGTGGCGGGATTGTCCTTCGATGGTGACGACCTTGCCGGAGGCATCGATCTGCACCTCGTCATTGCTGCCATGGTCGGCCAGGACGTGGATCTCATCTTTGTCCCAAGCCTTGACCGTCACCGATCCGCCGTAATTCTGGATCTCCAGGCGCGCGCCCTTCTGGACGGGCACGGTGCGATCGGTCTGCCCGTTCACCAGCGCCGCCGCCAGCGCCACCGTCGTTAGCACGTTCGACATCATGGCTACCACCTCTCCCTTCGTTCCACCTCTGCCTCATCCACCCCGCGTTCCCGAGCTGCGTCAGATCGGCACGTCGGCCAGAGCGCTGGCCTGGCGAAGCAGCTTCAGCTTGCGCTGCATCGTGCTGGCCAGGTATGCGTTCAGATACTCGTCTTGGGGATCCTGCACCAGAGCCGCGCGTGTCTGCGTCACCGCCAGGTCCACGATCGCCAGGTTCTTCACGATCACGTTGTACGTCGTCGAGTCGATCCGGCCCTTCTGCTGCGCGAGGGCGTGCTCCAGGTCGCGGATCGCCTTGTCGTATTCGCGCTGTGCGAAGGAGGCCTGCCGCACGCGCCACGCCAGTGCGTTCTCGCCGGAGGTCGCCTGGCCCGTAGCGGGCTGCGTGCCGCGCTGACCGAAGCGCAGAGCGCCACTCAGGACCGCCGTCAGCGCCGACGAGAGCACGATCAGTACGACGGCCGCCGCCGCCAGCTGTGGCAGCGAGAGCGCGTACCGGCGCCCGGCCCCGGGATGCGGCCGGCGCCGGCCCATGGCCGTGCGCGCCGCGATCGCCGGCCAGAGATCCTGCTGCGGGGGACGATCGGCGAGCGACAACGCCTGGTTGCGCACCGCGCGCAGCCCCGCGAGGAGCTGCGCGACACGCGGATCGGCGGCGATCTCCCGCTCGAGCTGCTCGCGCTGTGGCGCGGTGAGCTCACCGTCGAGGTACGCGGAGAGCCGCTCGCTCTGGGCGCCGTCGAGCGCGTGCCTGGCCTGACTGTGGGCCGCATCGGCGGCCTTGCCGTGGGCCCCGACATCACCCCGGTCGTTGCGCTGATGCTGGTCCTTACCGTTGTCGATCTCGCTCATGACTCACCCGCCTCGCTGGCGGGAGCGCTCCCGCCGTGGTCAGCCTGGCCGTCGCCCGCGCGCGCCGGCTGCGTGAGGAACCCGCGCAGCGCCATGCGCGCACGGTGCAGCTGTGACTTGCTGGTCCCCTCGTTGATGCCGAGCATCTGCGCGATCTCCTCGTGACGGTAGCCTTCGACGTCGTGCAGCACGAACACCGCGCGCGAGCCGTCGGGGAGGCGGGCGATCCCCGCCTCGACGTCCATCTGCAGGTCGACACCGGCCGGGCGCGCGGGCACCGTCTCCATCGCGCGCTCCAGCACCTTCTCGTCGTCGAGGAAGCGCGCCCGGCGCAGCCCCTGCGACCGCCAGCGCGTCAGCAGGTGGTTGACCGCCAGACGGTAGAGCCAGGTCCCGAACGCGCTGTCGCCACGGAACTGTGGCAGCTTCTCCCACGCGCGGATGAAGATCTCCTGCGTGAACTCGTCGGCCTCGCCGTCGCCGGCCATGCGCCGAGCCAGGCTGTGCACGCGTGCGACGTGCGCTCGGTAGAGCCGCTCGAACGCCCTGGTGTCGCCCGCAGAAGCCGCGCTCACGGCCTCCTCGAGCGGGGGGTGAAGCGAAGCCGGCCGCGCCTGCCCCCTCAGCTCCAGAGTGGTCACCCCTTGGGTCAACATGTGTCCGCAGGCGCCGCGGGCCCCAGCCGGCCCTTGCCTGTTCCTGCATCCGGTTGGACGATGCGGGATGGGGAAAAGGTTGGAGTCCAGCGTAAAGCCCCGTCAAGCCCGGGGCGCGGAGGGGGCATGGCCGCAGGAGCACCAGTGAGGCCCGCAGGGGCCACGCGGGCCAGGATTCGGCAGGCCCTCGTCGCCGCTGTATTGGTCTGCGTCACCGCTGCGGCCGTCGGTCCGGCCCACGCGGGGGCTTCCGGAGCCCCCCTGGCGGCCGAGGCCCCAGCGCTGCGCGCCCCCGACGTCAGGCTCACAGCACCGCCGGTCACCCTGGTGCTGGGCATCGCCCAGGACGGGGGCTTCCCGCAGGCGGGCTGCCGGCGGGCCTGCTGCGCCGCGGCATGGGCGCGGCCAGAGTTGCGCCGTCACGTGGCGAGTCTGGCGATTGTCGACCCCAGCTCCGGTGAATGCTGGCTGATCGATGCGACGCCCGACTTCCGCGAGCAGCTGCACATGCTCGACGCGCTCGCCCTGGGGTCCGTGCGCACGCCGGCCGGCGCTTCCGTACCCCAGGGTCCGCGCGCGCCCGAGCTGACTGGGTTCCTGCTCACGCACGGCCACGTGGGTCACTACACCGGACTGATGCAGCTCGGGCGCGAGGTGATGGGCACGCACGATGTCCCCGTGTATGCTCTACCGCGCATGCGCGAGTTCCTCTCGCACAATGGGCCGTGGGACCAGCTCGTGCGCCTGCACAACATCGAGCTGCGCCCCATGGAGGCCGGCGTAGCGGTGGTGCTGGGTGCGCGCGTGACCGTCACGGCGCTGCTGGTGCCGCATCGGGACGAGTACACCGAGACGGCGGGCTTCCTGATCCGTGGCCCGGCGCATGCCGTGGCGTGGATCCCCGACATCGACCGGTGGGAGACGTGGGACGCGCAGGCGGGCGCGGGGCGCCTGGAGTCGCTGCTGCGCGAGGTGGACGCAGCCTATCTCGATGGGACCTTCTTCAGCGGTGACGAGCTCCCGGGCCGGAATCTGGACGAGATCCCGCATCCATTGATCGAAGCGACGCTACGCCGTCTGTCGGCGCTGCCCGCGGCCGAGCGCGCCAAGGTGCGATTCGTACACCTGAACCACACCAATCCGGCGCTCTGCGACACGAGTGCGGCGCGCCGCGCCATCGAGGCGCTCGGCTGCCGGGTGGCTCAGGAGGCGGAAAGGGTGGAGCTCTAGCGGGCCGGAACCGCGATGGCTCGCTCGAGCAATCCCATGGCGTCCACGCGCACGTTTCCGCTTCGCCTCGACCGCTGGCGCGCCTTCGTCCTTGCGGGCGCGCTGCTTGCGGGCAGCGCGCCGTTGCTGCTGAGCCGCGCCGTGCCGTGGCGCGACATCCCAGCGCTGGGAAGCGGCCTCGACCCGATGCAGCAAGCGGCCATCCTGCACTACACGCTCGAGCATCTGCCGCTGCGCGCGACCGATTGGAGCGCGCCGTTCTTCTGGCCGGCGCCCTGCAGCCTCGCGTACATGGATCCTCTGGTCGGCCAGGCGGTGCTGGTGGCGTGGCTGCCCGGCGTACGCGCCAATCCGGCGCTGGCGTACAACGCGGCGCTGGCGATCACGCTGGCGCTGGCCTTCGGGGCAACCGTGCTCCTGGCGCGGCGCGCCGGCGCCGGGCGCGGCGGAGCGTGGCTGGCGGGCTGGGCCTACGCGCTCAGCCCGTATGCCGCGAGCCACTTCATGCACCTCAACCAGCTGCCGAGCCCGTGGCTGCCGCTGGCCATGCTGGGGATGCTCCTGCTCGCGCGCCGCCGGCAGGGGGGCGCGGTCGTGCTTGCGGGCGCGCTGCTCGCGCAGCTTGCCAGCGGTCTCTATGCGATGGCCGCCGCGTGCCTGGCCTGCGCGGTGATGCTGCCGTGCCTGGCGTCGCGCCTGCGGCGGCGGGAGTGGCTGGTGCTCTCGGGCGTGCTGCTGGCGGTTGCCGCCGCCACCTGGATCTGGAGCCGTCCCTACGTGGCCGCCGCCGCAGCCGTGCCTGGCTACACGCGCACGGCAGCGCAGTCGGGGCCGTTCTCGGCGCGCGTGTTCGACCTCGCGCATCCTCCCGGGTCGCATCTGTTGCCGTGGCCGCGCGCGCTGGCGAACCGCTCGAGCCTCTACCCCGGGTGGCTGTGGACGATGCTGGCTGCGGCCGGTGCGGCGCTTCTATGGAGATCCGCCGACTCCGCCACGCGACGCTGGCAATGCGGCCTGGCGCTGGCCGCGCTCGCCGGGCTGGTGCTGTCGTTCGGGCGCAGCCTGCCGCTGCCGGGGCTGGGTGAGACGACGATGCCGTTTGCGTGGCTGCAGGACGCGCTGTGGCCGCTGCGTGCGATCCGCGCTCCGTCGCGCTTCTTCGTCGTCGTGACGCTGCCGTTGGCGCTGTGCGGAGGCGTGGGCGCGGCGGCGCTGGCAAAGCGCGTGCGGGGCCGGCGGCGGGCGGCAGCGTTGCTGCCGGTGCCAATGCTGATGCTGGTGCTGGCCGCGTTGCTGGAGCTGGCCCCCGGACCGATCCAACGCGTGGCCGTTACGCCCCAGGGCGAGGAGCGCCAGATCGTGGAGCTCCTCGCGCACCAGCCGCACCCCACACCGTGGATTTCCTTCCCGCAGCCACAGGGCGAGATCCGCGAGGGGCCGCAGGACGCGCGGAGCATGCTGTGGGCCGCGCTGTCCGGCCAACCGGTCGCGGGCGGGTCGAGTGGGTTCGTGCCGGCGGAGGTCCGCGCGTTGCGCGCGGCGTGCTATCCCAGCGCCGATGCGGCGTGCCTGCAGGCGCTGTCAAAGGCCGGTGTACGCTTGGCGATCGTGCCACGCGATATGGCGCCGGGTAGCGGCGCCGCGCTACCCGTCTTGCTCGAGGGCTCGCACTGGCGGGTCGTGCGGATTCCGTAACTGCGCGTTGCGCATCCAGCGCTTTCGCCAGGCGGTGCTGCCGGGGCTCTCTACTCGAACGTCCAGCCGACGGTGACCTTGAAGTCCGGCGAGTTGGCCAGCCCCAGCTTGAGCTCCAGGAAGAAGCGGTCGCCGTTGGACAGCCCCTTCTCGATCCCACCCAGCGCGTTCACCCCGAGCTCGGTGTCGCTGCTGTCGCCGTACCCGTGGTCCCAGTCGAAGAAATTCAGGCCGAGCCCTCCGCCAGCGTAGGGGGTCCAGACATCCCAGCGCTTCCGGAACCGGTACATGGCCTCGAAGTTGAGAGCGACCGTGGTCACGTGGTCGCCGACTCCGACCTCGATGTTGGGCTGGAATCGCACCCGTTCCGCGAAATTGCCTGCGTCCAGATGCATGCCAAAGTGGAATTGGTCGGGGTTCACCGTCACGCCCAGGCGGGGGCCCCAGCCACGCACGCCGTGGCCCCCGCCGCCAGATCCGGCCGCGGCCGAGGGCGAAGTGAGCCCCACAGAAAGGGCCGTGCAGACGATCAACGCGAGCGCGACGGCGAGCGCAGGTGTGCGCATCGGCGCGAGCGCAGGTGCGGGCATGGGCGCGAGCACAGGTGCGGGCGCGGGCCTGGGCGCAAGCGTGGGTGCGACCGAGGGGGCGGGCGCATGCGCGAGCGCCTGCTGGCACAGCATCGGCATGGAGCGCGGCATGGCGAACCTCTCCGGGGGTGTGCGCGGTCTCGCGCGGGACGCAGGGGGCGCAGGGGGCGCTCGTCGCGGCCTAGGCTAGCCTGGAGCCGCGGCGTGGGCAAGGTCAGGCGCGCGCCGGAAGCTCGATGACGATCGAAAGCCCGTGTGGCGCGTGCGCCTGGGCACGCACGGTGCCGCCGTGACGCTCCACGATCTCCAGCACGATCGCCAAGCCCAGCCCAGAGCCCAACCCCGAGCCCATCGCGTCGCGCTCCTCGCCGTGCGCGCGAGCGGCGGTCCCGCGATAGAAGCGCTCGAATACGAGCGGCAGCTCTTCGGGAGCGACCCCCGGGCCATCGTCGCTCACGGCGAGACGGAAGTGCCCGCTGCGCTGCGGCGACGCCGCCAGCGACAGCTCGACGCTTCCGCCCGCCGGCACGTAGCGCAGCGCATTGATCAGGAGATTCTCGAGCACCTGCTCGATCCGTCGCCCGTCGGCCTCGATCCAGGCCTCGTCCGGCGGATCGCGCCACACCAGGCGCAGGCCGGCGTCGGCGAAGCGCGGCTCGAATCGCTCGACGGTGTTGCGGCAGAGCGCCGCCCAGTCGAGCGGCTCCTTGGCCAGCGGCGTGGCTCCCGCCTCCAGCCGGGCGAGATCGAACAGGTCGCGGATCAGCCGGTCCAGCCGGCGGGACTCCTCCAGCACGCCATACACGTAGCGCGTGCGCTCCTCGCCGGAGAGTGGCACCTGTGGATCGAGCATCGTCTCGGCGTAGCCACGGATCGAAGTGAGGGGTGTGGCCAGTTCGTGGGTGATGTCGGCGAAGAGCTGGCGGCGCTGGCGCTCGGTCTTCTCCACCTGACCGCGCGCCTCGGCCAGCCGCTCGGCCATACGGTCGAGCCGCTCGGCGAGGCGTCCGATCTCATCACCGCTGTGATCGGCGATCCGCACCGAGAGGTCGCCCTCGGTCACGCGGGCGGCCAGCGTCTCCAGCGAACGCAGGCGGCGCACGAGCAGCCGTACGACCACCAGCCCGGCCAGGGCAGAGGTGAGGATGGCGATGGGCAGGAACAGCACTGCGGTGCTGCGCCCCAGCAAGTCCCACACGCTGTGCCGACGGGTGGGGCGCACCACCAGGATCTCGCCCAGCACCGTCGATCCGCTCACGACCGTGCGCCGCGCCATCAGCTCCAGCCGGAAGGGGGGCTCTCCCGGCGCCGGGCCGTCCGGCAGCGAGTCCGGCACGGCCTTCCCCCCCAGGACCTGGCGGATGTAGCGCGCGCGCTCCGGCGGAGCGGTGACGACGCTGCCGTCGCTGGCGCGATAGACGAGCCCCACGGGCCGCGGGCCCAGCTCGGCGCGATAGCGTCCGAGGAGCGTGTCGAGCACCGCCGCGGAGGGGGAGCGCTCCCGCGCGGCGATCTCGACCGCGATGCTGGAGGCCACGATCTCGGCGCGCCCGCGCGCGTCACGCGCCTCCAACGGCCGCAACACCGCCACCGCCATCAGGGTCTGGACGAGCGTCCCGAGGACGACCGTCAGCAGGAAGAGCCCGGCGATGGTCCAGAAGAGGCTGCGCCCGCGCTTGGCGCGCGTCACGATGCTTGCTCCGCAAACCGGTAGCCGGCGCCCCATACGGTCTGGACGTAGCGCGGCCGGGACGGATCGCGCTCCAGCTTGCGGCGGACACGGCTCACCAGGCTGTCGATGGAGCGGTCGTCAACAACGCGGTCGCTGCCCCACACCTGCTCCATGAGCGCCTCGCGGCTGAACACTCGGCCCGGCCGTGAAGCGAGAAAGTACAGCAGATCGAATTCGAGGGTCGTGAGCGGCACCGGCTCGCGATCGCACAGCACCGTCCGCCGCGCCGGATCGATGCGCAACCCGCCCAGCTCCAGCACGCGTTCGCCCACCGAGCCGCCCGACCGGCGCAGCAGCGCGCGGACCCGCGCCACCAGCTCGGCCGTGCTGAAGGGTTTGGTCACGTAATCGTCGGCGCCCAGCTCCAGTCCCAGCAGCTTGTCGCTCTCGCTCCCGCGCGCGGTCACCACGAGGATGGGTACGTCGCTCTCCTTGCGGACGCGGCGCATCACCTCCAACCCGTTTAACCCCGCCAGCCCCAGGTCGAGGACGATCAGTGCGGGGCGCTGTCGCGCGAACGCGACCAAGGCTTGGCCGCCATCGGACGACCGGTCGCACGCGTACCCGGCGGCCTCGAGATTCTTGATCACCAGGTCGGCAATCCGGGAATCGTCTTCGACGACGAGGATCCGCTGGTTCACCGTCTGCTCCACACGCGTCGGTCTGTGGTGCTCTGCCCCGTCGCGACCCGCCGGCCGGGGCACCGATCCCAATATAGCCGAGGTGTGTGGCAGAGATATGGCGCGTGCATGGCCTGTAGATGGTTCCGACGCCTGCGCCGGCGTCGGCACCTGCCGCCCGTGCCCGACGCGCAACGCTCCCAGGGGAGCCGCGGCGCATACCCCCAAAGGACCGGGGCAATGACGCGCGGGGGCCTTGGCACCTTTGCTTCAATTTGCCAGAGCGTCGCCACGTTTCTGCCACACCTGCTGCGTAGGTTGGGAAAGGTGCGGGGGCACGAGCGCGCCGCGGGTCGGCGATCCCAAGCGGTTCGGCGCGACCCGGGGCGGGAGAGGCACCCGCCTGGGCCCCTGCGGTTGGCAGCGAAAGGCAGATTCACGATGATCCGTGCGATACGTCCAGTTCTCATCGGCCTCGCGGTGGCCGCGGGGTCGCTCGGTCCGGCAGCCGGCCGCCCGGCACGCGCCAGTGACCCGGCGCTGGCTCCGGCCACGCCGCCTCCGGCAGCGCAGACGTCGCCCGCGCAGACCCCACCCGCGCAGACCCCACCGCCGCAGTCCTCGGGGGCGCAGCCCCCTGCGGCACAGACACCGACAGCGGACGCCGCGGTGGCGCACTCCGCGCCGGGAGCGCCGGCGGCCGCGCAGCCCGTGAGCTTCGGCGGAATGTGGCGGCTCGATCGCAGCCAGAGCGAGCTGCCCGGCGCTGCAGGAGAGCCGGGCGCCACTCGCGGGCCGCGCGGGGGCCACGAAGGGATGGGGGCGGGGATGCGGGGCGGGCATGGCGGCGGCCATGGCGCGCGGGGCGGCTTCGGTGAACGGCCGCAGGGCGAGGCCCCCGGCGGCGCCATGGTTCACCGCCGACTCCCCGCGACGATCCAGATCCAACAACAGGGGAGTACTGTGAGCGTGGCCGACTCGGCGGGCACGCTGATCCAGGTGATCAGCACGGGCGGCGGCCAGGCCATCAAGCCCGCGAAGGATTCCGGCCCGCAGCAGCTCACGGGAGAGTGGGTCAGCGGGCATCTGGAGGTCCAACGGACGTCCGGCAACGGCGTCAAGATCACAGACATCTATATGCTGATGAACGAGGGGCGTACCCTGAAGATCCTCACGAAGGTGGAGCCGGGTAGCTCGGGATCGCCAAGTGTGTTCACGCATGTGTATCAACGGGTCCATGCTTGATGTGTCTGGCGCGGGCGGGCAACGCCCGCGCCAAACACGCACCGGGGGGATCGGGACGTGACCTTGCTCGGCTTGTTTCTTACCGCGGCGATGGCAACGGCACCGGTGCCGGCACAGGCAGCGGCACCGGGTTCGGTACCAGCCCCGGCGTCGGCGTCGGCGTCGGTGTCGGTGTCGGGCCCGGCATCGGTGCAGTCAGCCACTGCCGCAGAACCGCGACCGATCACGTTGCAGGAGGCGCTCGAGCTGGCGCAGCGCAACGCGCCTGCGATCGTACAGGCCATGGGACAGAAGCGGACGACCGCCGCCGGCGTGCGCTCCGCCTACGCTGCGTTCCTTCCCACCGTCAGCCTCTCGGCCGGCGCCACCCGCCAGCTCCAGTCGGGACCGGGCCGCACGCGCGTCGAGAACGGCCAGATCATCACCCTGCCCAGCGACCCCTGGTCGTACAGCCAGGGTCTGGGTGCCAACCTGCAGCTGTTCGACGGCGGGCAGCGTTTCTTCGACCTGCGACAGGCGCAGGCCAACGCCAGGTCAGCGGCAGCGAGCGAGGTATCGCAGCGCTTCGCCGCCACGCTGGCGGTGAAGCAGCAGTTCTTCAACGTGCTCGCGGCGCGCGAGTACGGGGCCGCCGCGCAGGCCCAACTCGAGCAGGCGCAGCAGCAGCTCAAGGCGTCGGTGCTTCGCGTGCGGGCCCGGACCGCGACGCGGTCGGACTCCCTGCGCTCGGAGATCCAGGTGCGCAGCGCCCGGATCGCCATCCTCGACGCCCGCATCTCGCTGCAGGTGGCCAACGCAGCGCTCACGCGCGCCGTCGCCACGCCCGACCCGGTGACGGCCGCCAATACCGACCTTGGGGAGCCCGCACAGCTCACGCTGAGCGACGACGCGCTGCGGGAGCTGGCGCTGGAGGGCCCGGGCGTGCGACAGGCGCAGGAGCAGCTGGCGGCCGCGCAGCAAGCCAGGCGCCGCGCGTGGACCGCTTACCTCCCCTCCGTCAGCGCTAGCTACTCGCGCAGCGGCAATGCCACCGGAGGCGCCTTCGCCCTGACGGGCAACGACTATTCCTACTCGAGCACCGTGCGATTTTCGCTGTCCTTTCCGCTGTTCAACGGCCTGCAGCGCGAGCAGCAGGTCGTGCAGGCACAAGTCGCACAGGAAAACGCCGAGGCTACCCTGCGCGACGCCCAGCTGGGGGCGCTGGAGAGCCTCGCGCAGTCGCTGGGTGGGTTCCGATCCGCGGAGGAGAAGGTGGCATCGCAGGCCGCGTCCGTCGAGGCGGCGGAGGAGGACCTGCGCGTGCAGCAGCAGCGCTACGGCGTGAGCGCAGCGACCTTGTTGGACATCCTGACCTCCCAAGCCCTGCTCGATCAGGCGCGCCAGGATCTCATCCGTGCCCGCTTCGACCTGCGCGTGGCCAGAGCACAGCTCGAGGCGCTCGTGGGGCGGGAGCTGTGAACAACATGCGCAGACGAGTGTCAGGCCGCAGGAATGCCAGCGTGAGGAGGATTCCGTGACCAAGCGTTCGGTGCTTCGGCGCGCCGTGTCGCTGCTCGTGGTGGTCGGCGTGGCCGCCGCGGCGCTCTTGGTGTGGCGCAATTTCGCGCGGCGGGAGGCCGGCGCGCAGGTCATTCCGACCGATGCGGTCCAGCGGCGCGAGATTGCCGTGACCATCGACGCGACCGGTACGGTCGAGCCCATCGACCTGGTCGAGGTCAAGTCGAAGGCCTCGGGGCAGATCCTGCGGATGCCCGTCGAGGTTGGCTCGAGGGTGAAGGTCGGCGATCTGATCGCCCAGATCGACACCGTCGACGTCCAGAACCAGTACGACCAGGCTGCGGCGGCCCTGCGTGCGGCCCAGGCCAAGGTGGACATCTCCGGCGCCCAGAATAAGCGATCCGACGACCTGTTCGCCCAGCAGATCATCACCACCGATGAGCACGAGAGCGCGACGCTGGACTTCGCCAACGCCCAGTCCCAGTTGGTGTCGGCCCGCAGCACCCTGGACATCGCGCGCCAGCGCCGCGACGACGCCACCGTGCGGGCGCCCATCGCCGGAACGGTGCTGCAACAGCCCGTCTCGGCCGGGCAGGTGATCTCGTCGGCGACGTCCTCGGTGAGCGGCGGGACGTCCATCCTGACCATGGCCGATCTGAGCAAGGTGCGCTTGCGCGCCCTGGTGGCCGAACGCGACATCGGCAGCGTGCGGCCCGGCGCGCCGGTCACGGTCACGGTGGACGCGTTCCCGCAGCGCACGTTCCACGGCACGGTGTCCAAGATCGAGCCCCAGGCGGTCGTCCAGCAATCGGTCACGCTGTTCCCCGTGCTGGTCTCGATCTCCAACGAGGAGGGCCTGCTGCTGCCGGGGATGAACGGTGAGGTGAGCATGCTCGTCGACCGGCGCGCGGACGCGCTGGCGGTCTCGCTGGATGCCGTGCGCACCATCCGCGAGGCGCGCAGCGTCGCCAGCGCGGTGGGGCTCAGTCCGGACTCGGTCAGCGCCCAGCTCGATCGTCAGCTGAAGGCGCTGGGTGGCGGTCGCGCCTCCCGCGGCGAACGCGCAAGCGCGCAGGCAGGGTCGGGGGCGTCGGCGGCACCGGAGTCGGCGGCGGCGGCCGGCTCGTCGGGGGCATCTGGGGCTTCGGGAGTGTCAGGGGCGTCGGGGGCGCCGGACGCATCGGCAGCCTCCGGAGCGCCGGGAACTCCTGGCGCTCTGCGTGCCTCGGCCACTTCGGGCGCGAAGGCCGACTCGATGCGCGCGCGCTGGCGCGAGATGCGGCGGTCCGGCGCCAGCGGCCAGTGGGGATCGGGCTCCGGCGGGCTGGGCGCAGTGGGTGCGGCAGGTGGGGCGCGCGCAGCGGGTGCGTTGAGTACGTCCGGTACGTCGGGCGCGTCCGGGTCGTCGGTGGCGTCCGGCGCCTCCAGCGCCTCCGGCGGGCGCTCTGGCGGGCCTCAGGTGGTCTTCGTCAAGACGCCCAACGGGCTGCAGCCGCGGTTGGTGCGGTTGGGGCTCTCCAACTTCGACTACGCCGAGGTCCTCAGCGGGCTGGAAGAAGGCGACGAGGTGGCGCTTCTGAGCGTCGCTGAAATGCAGGCCATGCGCAAGCAGGACCAGGCCCGCGTGCGCGAGCGCATGGGCACTGGCTTGCCGGGCGCGTCCGGGACGTCGGGCTCCTCGGGCGCGGCGGGCTCGCGCGGCCAGGGTACGCGCGGAACGGGCGGATAGCGACAGGAGCTGCACACGCGATGCTGATCGGCGAGACCGTCCGCATGGCCCTGTCCGCACTGCGGGCGAACAAGCTGCGCTCGTTTCTCACGATGCTGGGCATCGTGATCGGCGTCGCCGCCCTGATCGCCATGGTCGCGCTCGGGCGCGGCGCGCAGGAGGCGGTCAACTCGCGCATCGCTGCGCTGGGCACCACCCTGCTCACCGTGATCCCGGGGCAGGCCCGCGGGTTCGGCGGCGTAGCCTCGGCCAGCGACCGGGTGCCGCTCACGATGGACGACTCCGCGGCGGTCGAGAATCGAGCCACCTACGTCCTGGCGGTGCAGCCCGAGATGTCGCGCTCGGCCCAGGTGCAGTACGGCAACCACAACACCAGCACAAGTGTGGTAGGAACCTCGGCCAACTATCTGGAGGTCCGCAAGTTCACCCTGGCGGCGGGCAGGATGTTCACCTCGGCCGACGACAACGCGCGCCGACGTCTGGTCGTGCTGGGCTCCGAGTTGGTGACCAATCTGAGCGCTCCGTCCGCCGACGCACTGGTGGGTGCCGAGGTCCGTATCAACGGCGTGCAATTCGATGTGATCGGCGTCCTGGCGTCCAAAGGCCAGGGCGGCGGTTTCGCCAACCCCGACGATCAGGTCCTGGTACCGATCCAGACGGCGCGTTTCCGCCTCATCGGCAGCGACCGGCTGCGGGTGCTCAACGTGCTCGCCCCCACCGAGGACGACATCCCGCTCACGATGGCCGACGTGCAGAAGATCCTGCGGCGCGAGCACCGACTGCGCCAGGGGCAGAGCGACGACTTCACCATCCGCAACCAGGCGGATTTCCTGACGACGCTCGGGGAGACGTCGCAGGTGTTCGGACTGCTGCTGGCGGGGATCGCGGCCGTGAGCCTCGTGGTGGGCGGCATTGGCATCATGAACATCATGCTGGTATCGGTCACCGAGCGCACGCGTGAGATCGGGATCCGCAAGTCGATGGGCGCCACCCGGCACAATATCCTGATCCAGTTCCTGACCGAGGCGCTGGTCCTGTGCATGCTCGGCGGCATGATCGGAATCGGCGTCGGGACCGGCGCGTCGATGATCCTGCACAAGTCGCTGGGCTGGAGCACATCGGTGGGCGGGGCGTCCGTGCTGGTCGCCGTGCTCTTCTCCGGCGCCGTGGGGATCATCTTCGGCGTCTGGCCAGCGCGGCGCGCAGCGGCGCTGGACGCGATCGAGGCACTGCGGTACGAGTGACCGCCCGTAGCTCGAACGTGGCGTGCAGCGCCGTCCAGCAAACCTCCAACCACCGCAGGCACCTTCCCCGCACGCCGCGAGCGCGCCCTGGCCCACGCGCACACCCTGCGCGCACTGGCCACGGGCAAAGTCCACGCTCACGGGCCCGCGCGCCCTGGCCCACGCGCGCAGTTGTGTCGCGCCCGCCGCCCTCCTAGACTACGGGGCTGCATTGGACCGCGATCCGGTGCCCGCTCCTGGGCCGATCCGTAGGGAGAAGCGATGGACCGCCTGGCCGCAATCCGCGCCCGCCAGCCACTGCTGCTGGTCCACGTCACAGCCCTCCTGACGCTGGGCGGCGGCCTGGTCAACCTCGCCTCCTTGCTGAGTCCACGGTGGGCCCACGAGCGGATCTTCCAGGAGATCTTCCCCCTGCAGTTCCTGCACGTCTCGCGCCTCGTGAGCCTGGTGCTGGGGTTCGCGCTGGTGGTCGGCTCGTTCAACGTCTACAAGCGCAAGCGCCGGGCATTCTACGCCGTGCTCGTGGTCGCGGTGCTGTCGTTGGTCTTCCACCTCGCCAAGGGCCGCAGCTTCGAGCAGGCCATCTACTCCGGATTCGTGATCCTGGCACTGGTCGTCAACCGCAATAGCTTCACGGTCAAGAGCAGCACCCCGGAGATCCAGACCGGCGTGCTTCAACTGGCGTCGGCGTTCGCGCTGGCTTTGGCCTACGGGGTGGCGGGCTTCTGGCTGCTGGACCGGCGCGACTTCGGCATCAACTTCACTCTGCCGGATGCCATCGCGACGACCGTTCGCACGATGCTGCTGATGCAGAATCCCGAGTTGACTCCGCATACAAACCACGCTCGTTGGTTCCTGCACTCGTTGGACCTGATGACCACCACGGCCGTGGTGTACTCCGCCTTCGCCCTGTTCCGTCCGGTGGTCTACCGGCTGTCGACCGTGCCGCGCGAGCGTCATCGTGCCGGGGAGCTGCTGCGCGAGCACGGGCGCTGCGCCCTCGACTACTTCAAGGTGTGGCCGGACAAGTCGCTGTGGGTCTCGCCATCGCAGGATGCCTTCGTTGCCTACCGGGTAGGCGCCAGCTACGCCATCGCGCTGGGGGATCCCGTCGGCTCGCCGCAAGCGGTGCGTGCGGCGATCGGTGGGTTCTTGACCTTCTGCCAGGACAACGACTGGGGCGCAGCGTTCCACCAGACTCTTCCGGACTTCCTGCCGCTCTACCGCGAGCACGGGCTGCACAAGCTCAAGATCGGCGACGACGCCATCGTAGACCTGACGCACTTCTCCCTGGACGGCAAGTCGAAGAAGTCGATCCGCAACACCATCAATCAGCTCGAGCGCGAGGGGATGCGCGCGGTACGCTACGACCCGCCATTGGACGACGCTCTCCTGCAGCGGGTCCAGGTGGTCTCGGACGCCTGGCTGACGATTCCGGGGCGGCGCGAGCGCCGGTTCACCCTGGGGTGGTTCGACTTGGACTACGTGCGGTCGACGCCACTGATCGCCGTGGAGGGCCCGCAGGGCGAGATGAAGGCGTTCAGCAACCTGATCCCGTCGTATTGCAAGGGTGAGGCCACGATCGACCTCATGCGCCACCTCCCGGACGCTCCCGGCGGCACGATGGACTTCCTGTTCGTGAAGACCTTCGAGCAGTGCCGTGACCAAGGCTTCACGCGCTTCGATCTGGGCATGGCGCCGATGTCGGGCTTCGCCGAGAAGGAGGAGGCCACCGCCGAGGAGCGGGCCATCCACTTCTTCTTCCAATACCTCAATGCTCTGTTCAGCTTCCGCGGGCTGCGCCGTTTCAAGGCGAAGTTCGCCACCATCTGGGAGCCCCGCTATTTGGTCTACCGCAACCCACTGGTTCTGCCCGCGGTCGCCATCGCCCTGCGCAGCGTCAGCGAGCTCAAGAGAGACCTGCACGAATGAGCGGGCGCCGCTGGCTGCAGGTGGCTTTGGGCTACGGCCTGGCCGTCGTCTGCCTGGTCTGGGTGTTCCACGATGTCGACCTGCGCGAGGTGTTGCGCAGCGCGTCGCACGTGCGCTGGGCGTGGATGCTGCCGGCGGTGCTGCTGGACATCGCCAGCTACGTCTGCCAGGGCGAGCGCTGGCGGCTGCTGCTGCCGTCGAGCCGCTCGCTGGGCGTGGCGCGCACCACGCAGGCCATCTACGCCGGTCTATTCGTGAGCGAGGTGCTACCCGCGCGGCTGGGCGAGCTGGTGCGGGGCTATCTCGTGCAACGCTGGAGCGCGGTACCGCTGCCAGCGCTGGTTGGCTCCATCCTGGTCGAGCGGTTGTTCGACGGGATCTGGTTGGCGATCGGGATCGTGGCGGTCGCGCTGACCGTGACCCTGCCGCGCCCGCTGATGGAGGCCGAGGGCATCCTGGGTGGCGTGGTGCTGGTCGCGTTGGGGCTGCTGGTGTTCCTCCTGCTGCGGGCACGGCGCGGCGCCACGGTCGGCAAGGTCGGTCTCCTCGGCCGTCTGCTGCACGCCTTGGGCGGCGTCGGATCCTCACCGCGCGCGCTCGGCTCCTTCGCCGTCTCGTTCTTCATCCCATTCTTCGAGGGGCTGGCCCTTTGGATGGTGATGGTGGGTTACGGTCTGCCCCTGAACGTCTGGAGTGGCATCGCCGTGCTGCTCATCGTGCGCCTGGGCACGGCGATCCCCAACGCGCCGGGAAACGTCGGCACCTATCAGGCGCTCACCGTGCTGGCCCTGCGCCTGTTCGGCGTGGGCAAGGCCACGGCAGCCGGCTTCAGCGTGGTTGCCTTCGTCGTGCTGACCGTGCCGCTGTGGGGACTGGGGTTGCTGGCGCTGTCGCGCAGCGGCATCACGCTGGGCTCCCTGCGTACGCAGCTCTACTCCCGCGCCACCGGCACGAGCTTCCAGCGGTCATCCGAGAATGGCGTGCGCCGGTAGAACCACAGCAGGCGGGCCTGCGGGTCGGCTGCGAACTTCGGGTCGTCCTTGAGCCGCTGCGCGAATTCCGCCCGCAATGCCGGATCCGCGGCCAGCATGCGCTGCGCAATCGGCTCCATGACGTAGGCCTCGACGTACTCGGTCGGCTGCAGCGCCGAAAGGAAGAAGCCCCAGCGGAAGAACGAGTCGTCCGATGCCGGATCCAGAAGCACCACCGCAAGCTCGCCCAGCGGCTGGTCGATGGGGATGCGCACCGAGCCGGCGGGAAAACGCTCGTGGCGCCGCTCGACGACCGGCGTGCCCGTCACACGCGCGCGGCCCTCGAAGGGCTCGGGCTCGAGCGCCGCGTCTGGAACGCGGAACATCTCCACGTCGAGCTCCCGCTCCTTGGCGATGCGCTCCATCTGGATGCCGTGCAGCTGCAGCCGCGCGATCACGTCGGTCCACTGCGGCGCGATCCAGTACGCCTTCGGCACGCGCACCATGCGAACGGGCTTGGTGAACTGCACGTAGGGCACGCTCTGCGTGATCGGCGTACCCGTCCAGGTGACGCGCTTGCCGCCCGAAACCGCCGAGGAGTCCGCGCGCGACCCGATCCCGAGGAATTCGAAGGTCGGGGGCGGCCCGTCGGCCGCCTTCCACTCCACCGGGAACTCCGCGGGCCGCAGCGATCGATCCTGCTCGGCGGCCCGCCGCAGCTCCTTGACACGGGCACCCAGCGTGCGCAGCACACTCTCGAGGAACACGTAGGTGCCCAGCACGCGCTGGTCGTAGGGCTTGAGCGAGTGGTTCTCCACCAGGATGGTCGGCAGGTGCCGCACGTCGCCATACCCGTTCGAGAAGCGTGGCGAGGAGGCCCAATTGATGATGCCCTCGCTGAGGTCGGTATTGTTGGAGGCGAACAGCAGCGGGCCGGGCACGTGGCCCATGGCGCGCAGGTCGCGCTCGAGCGCCGGCCGCAGCACGCTCTCCAGCCAGCGCTGCGTCGCCGGCGAGTAGTTGCCGGCGCTGTTGCCGCCCCAGGTGACGTCGTACTGGTAGTCGATCCCGTCAGTGACGTGCACGTCGATGTAGAGGTCGGGCTGCCAGAGGTTGAGCGCCCGCACCAACGCTTGCGTCTCCGGCGCGTCGAGCTTGGTGTAGTCGCGGTTGAGGTTGAGATTGCTCGACGTTGTGCGCCAGCCCTGCTCCAGCGGCCCGCGCTGGTTGATGCGCGCAAAACGCGAGAATCGCTCATGTCCGTCGACGTTGAAGATGGGGATGAACAGGAAGCTCGCCTTCTCCAGCAGATCCTTCTTGGTGGCGCGCACCGTCATGTCGCGCAGCAGCATCATTCCGGCGTCCTTGCCGTCGATCTCTCCGGAATGGATACCCGCTTGCACCAGCACGACCGGCTTGCCCGAGGCGCGCAAGCGGTCAGGCGTGAGCGCGCCCTCTTGTGAGGCGATCACCATCCACACGTCGCGCCCTTCGCCGCTCTTGCCCAAGGAGACCATCTCGACCTGCTGGGAAGCCTTGTCCAGGCGCGCCAGCCAGGCCATCGTCTCGTCGTAGCGGGGCGTGCGCGTGAGCCCGCTCGCCTCGAATGGCGTCAGCCACGCGTCGTCGGCCGGCGCCACGAGCGTGCGGCTCGCACCGGTCCAGGCCCGCGCCGCCGGGAGCACGGCCTCCTGGGCGGCGGGCGCGTAGGCGGCATTGTGATCGTAGTGGTCAAAGGTAGGAGCTGGCGCAGGAGTGGCTGGCGGCGCCGGAGCCGAGGCCGGTTGCGTGGGCGACGGTGCCGCGGCGGGCGGCGCGGGCGACGGTGCCGCCGTAGGCCGCGTGGGTGATGGTGTCGCCGTGGGCCGCGCGGGTGACGGTGCCGCCGTGGGCCGAGCGGGTGATGGTGTCGCAGCAGGCCGAGCGGGCGCGGCGGTGGACGCGGCCGTGGACTCGGCCGTGGGCGCGGCAGGCATCCCGGCGACCGTCACCCCGACGGCGCACGCGAGAGAGAGAGGCCATCGGGCGCGAGCGCGCACGGGGGCCGACGCGGACTTCCTCATCCCTTTCCTCCCTTGGGTGCCAGCGGGGGGCTAGCTGCGGATGCGGATGATAGACGAAGCCGGCGAGAGTTTCCCCGAGGAAACTGTAGGGGTGTGGGAGTGGCGCGTCGCGATGGCGTGGGGTCTTGCGCGCGCTCGTGAGCACAATGTGCTTACATCGGGCGGTCGGGGGTCGGCCGGAAGTAAGCACAATGTGCTCACGACCCCGCCGGCAATACAGCACGCGGGGACCCGCCGCGCGCGCACACCCTGGCTGCCGCCCGGCTACGCCCACCTCACCCCCCTGCCCGCGCGCCCGCACCGACCCATCCGCGGAAGTTTTCCGCCAACTCGCGCACCCCCTGCCGTCCGGCTCCGGCCGCCAGCCGCCACAGCATGAGCCCGCACAGCAGCACCACCGGCAGCCAGTGGACCGCCTCCACCACGCCGATCGCTGCAGGCGCCAGGCGTGGCGCGATCCGCCACCCCACCACGCGCACCAGCGCATCGAGCAAGAGCCCGCACACGACCGACGCTACGGCGACGCTGGCCAGGTAGATCGCGACGAACGTCCGGCCGAAATGGCGCAGCAGTAGCACGAGCGTCGCCGCGTTGGTCGCCGGCCCCGACAGCAGGAACACCAGCGCCGCGCCCGGGCTCAACCCCTTGCCGATGAGCGCCGCGCCCACCGGGGTGCTGGCCGACGCGCACATGTACATGGGAATGCCGACGGCGAGCATGATCAGCATGGGAGCGATCCCCGAACCCAGGCCGTGCTTCGCCAGGTCGCCGGGCACCATCGCGATGATCGCCCCCGCGACCAGGAACCCCAGCACGAGCCAGAACACCAGGTCGTCGAGCAGGTCGATGAACGCGTGGCGGGCCATCCGCACGAGGGGCGGGTGCCGACGCGCGGCACCCACGACCGCCCTGGCCTCCACCAGCGGCTCGTCGCAGCTGCACGGATCCGCAGGCGGCGCCGGGTCCTGCGCACCCGTTCCTGCCTGCGATGGAGTGAGCAGCGCGATCGCGCCGGCGAGCAGCGCGGTGAGAAAGCTCGCCACCGGCCGTGCCACGGCCATGATCGGTCCGAGCATCCCCCACGTGACGAGAATCGAGTCGACGCCCGACTCCGGCGTAGTAATAAGGAAGGAGAGGCTGGCGGCGCGACTGGCCCCTTTGCGGTGCAACTCGATGGACGCGGGAACGATGGCGCAGCTGCAGATCGGAAGGGGAATCCCCAGCAGCGCCGCGAGCGTCACCGAGCGCAGCCCCCCTCCGCCCAGGCGCCGCTGGATGGACTGCGCATCGAGCAGTACGTGCAGGACGCCGCCCAGCACCAGGCCCAACAGGATATAGGGCGCGGCCTGCTGCAGCGTCTCCCAGGCTCCCGATAGGATGCGCACCAGCAGATCCACGAACAGTCCTCCGCGAACGGACCCTCACCGGCGGTCGCCACCCAGAGCACGAGGCCGAGCACCCTCGCAAAGCCGCACGCCAAGCGCCCCGTTGCAGCCCAACGCCCCCGCTCAGGCGACCCGGCGCCGGCGACGGCGCCCTTTGACGGCGAACACGATCAGCATCACGAGCGCTCCGAGCAGCACGATCGAGGGCCCCGAAGGGACGTCGTAGCGGAACGACAGCGCCAGCCCCGCCGCCGTGGTCGCCATCCCGATCAGCGCCGACAACAGCAGGACCGTCGTAAACCGCCGCGCCAACCGCAGCGCGATCATGGGCGGAATCGTCAGCAGCGCGATCAACAAGACGATCCCCACGACCTGGATGAGCATGACCACGCACAGCCCGATGAGGGCCAGCAACAGCGTCAGCACTCGGTGCACGGGGATGCCCTGGACGACCGCGAACGACTCGTCGAAGGCCACCGCCACGAGCTCCTTGTAGAGCAGGGCCACCACCGCCAGGACCACCAGCGTCAGGACCGCGGACACCAGCACGTCGGCCTGCGTTACGGTCAGGATGCTGCCGAACAGATAGCTCATCAGGTCTGGAGCGTAGCCCGGCGCCAGATGGATGAAGACGATTCCGATGGCCATCCCTACCGCCCACAGGATGCCGATCGTGGCATCCTGCGCCCGCAGGCGCTCCCGCTTTCCCATGCCCAGAAGCACCGCCATCAGCAGCGAGACGGCTACCGCGCCCACACGCGGATCCGCGCCCAGGTAATAGCAGATGCCCAGACCGCCGAAAGCGGCGTGGCTGATCCCGCCGCTCACGAACACGAGCCGCTTGACCACCACGAACGTGCCGATCACTCCGCACACCAGGCTGGCGAGCAGCCCGGCGAGCAACGCGTGGCGCACGAAGTCATAGGAGAGGGCGTCGATCATCGTACTCACGGGTCAGCTCGCGCTCGTCACGGGTCAGTGCTCGTGGCCCGAGTGATCCACCAGCACGCGGTGGGGCAGGCCGTGCCCGATCATCTCCACCGGGCAGCCGTAGACCTGCTCGAGCAGCTCGGTGGTGAGCTCGGCGCGGCCGTGGTAGTAGAGCTTACGGTTGACGCAGGCGAACTGCTTGACGTCGGTGGAAACGGCCGTGACGTCGTGGGTCACCACGATGACCGGGATGCGACGATTCATCTCCGCCAGGGTCGCGCGCAGGATCTCCCGCGACTCGGCATCGACGGACGCCGTCGGCTCGTCCAGCAGCAGCACTGCCGGATCGGAGACGAGCGCGCGGGCGATCAGCGTGCGCTGCAGCTGGCCGCCCGACAGCTCGGTGATGTGGGCCTGCTCGAGCTTCTGCAGGTGCATGCGCTCGAGCACCTCCTGCACCGTCCTTCGATCCTGGGCATTGTAGGCGTGGAACAGGCCGCGCGCCCCGAGCCGGCCCATGAGCACGACGTCGAGCACACGCAGTGGGAACTCGCGGTCGAAGGTGAAGAACTGCGGCACGTAGCCCAGGCGCCCGCGCCCGGCAGGTGGGTGGAGGACGACGCGCCCCGACCACGGGCGCAACAGCCCCAGGATGATCTTGAGCAGCGTGGTCTTGCCGCCCCCATTGGGGCCGATCACCGCCACGTAGTCGCTCGCGCGGATCTGCAGATCGACCTCGTCCAGCACGATCTCCTGGCGGTAGCCAAAGGTGACCTTCTGCACCTCGATGAGGGTCTGCGGATCGGTCACGGCACGTCCTGCCCCACGTCTGCGGACAGCCCGTCACGGATGGCTCGCGCGGCCTGGCGCATTCCGGCCAGCCAGTCGGTGGTCATGGGATCGAGCTCCACCAGCTGGGCCCCGATCTCCTCGGCCACGACGTGCGCGCTCTTGGTGGAAAAGCCCCGTTGCACGAAGATCGTGCGGACGCCGGCGTGGCGGGCCTGCGCGATGAGCTGCTGCAGTCGCGCAGGGCCGGGCTCCTTGCCCTCCTCCTCGATCGACACCTGCCGCAGACCATACTCCCGCGCGAAGAAGCCCCACGCCGGATGATAGACCATGAAGCACCGCCGCGGCGGAGTTGGCGTGGCGCGCGGCTCGGGTGGACCGGCCGCGTCCGGCTCGGCGCGGGGTGCAAGCAGCGCGCGGACGTCGCCGTCGAGCACATCGATGTCCGCCAGCAGCAGACCCAGGTTCGTGTCGTACTCAGCCGCGTGGGCCGCATCGACCGCGCGCAGACCGTTCGCGATCGCTCGCGCGCCGCTGCGCATCACCGACGGCGACAGCCAGAGGTGCGGGTCGCCGGCGTCCAGGGCGCGCACGGTGCGACGCGATGCGCTGTCCTGCAAGGCGGCTGCCGCCATGTCCACCACCAGGATGGCCGGATGCGCGGCCAGGAACGGATCGATGCGCCGGCTCTCGACCAGCATGTCGCGGTGGCCCACCTTCACGTAGAGACGCGCATCGCTGAGGGCCGCCATCTGGCGCGGGCTCAGCTCGACGGCGTGCTCGGAGGTGCCGGGCGCGAGCATCGTCTGCACCGTTACGAGCGCCCCGCCGACGCGTTGGACTAGGAAGGCCTGGGGCGGCACGCTCACGGCGACCTGCAGGCGATCTTGCGGGGGGCGCTCCCCGCAGCCCGGCGCGAGCAGGGGGATGGCCAGGATCCCGGCGAGCCTCACGGCCCTCCGCAGGGCGATCCGCAGAGCCATCGCCGCAGCCGCCGGCAGGGCCGCCCACACGGCCAGCCCCCACGCCACCCCGGCGCCAAGCTTCACAGCCCGATCCGCGTCCCGCCGCCTCAGCATGCGCCGACCTCCGCCCCGTCCATCCGCGCGGCCAGTCCCGCGCGGCCACTCCCGCGCCCCCACACCCACTTCCCGCGCCCGAGCGCCCATTATCCGCGCCCGGGGGCCCTGGGTCCATACCACGTGGGTCGCGGCCGCGCGCAAAATCGGCTAGGCTTGGCCGGCGGTCGCCGCACACTCCTTCACTCACTATGTTCCATCAGCTCTCCCGCCTGCGCCCGGACATCCGGTCGGCCGAGCGCCGAGACGTCCTCGGCGCCTTCCTGACCCTGCTGGGGCTGATGGCCGGCCACGCGCTGATGGAGACGGCCCGCGACGCCCTGTTTTTGGCCAGCCTGCCGGCCTCGCGCCTGCCGTGGGTCTACCTGGCCATCCCGGCCGCCGTCCTGGTGGTGGATCGAGCGCAGCGCCTGGTGCCCGCGCGTCTGCAGGAGCGTAACGTGCTGAGCGCCCTGCTGCTGGTCGCGGCAGCGGGAACGCTGGGCTTCTGGGTGCTGCTGCGGTCGCCGCGCCCGTGGATCCTCTACGCCCTGTACGCTTGGCCCGGCGTCGTCGCCACCGCCCTGGTCGTGCGGTTCTGGACGCTGGTGGGCAGTGTCTTCACCGTCACGCAGGCCAAGCGGCTGTTCCCGCTGATCGGCGCCGGGAGCATGCTGGGGGCGATCGCCGGGGCTGGCCTTGCCCGGGCGCTAAGCACAGTGGTCGAGCCGCGCATGCTGTTGCTGGCGGCGGCCGGCATCCTGCTGGTGACCGCCGGCGGGCCGTCGCTCGCGCCCCGGACATCCGCGGCCGGGGCCGCAGTGCCCGCATCCTCCGGTCCCGCGCGGCGGCGCCTGGCAGCGGCACGGCATGGGCCGCGCGAGGCCGCCCTCATCGGCCGGATGGTGTGGGAGCGGCCCTACGTGCGGCGCGTCGCGCTGCTCGTGCTGCTGTCGAGCATCACGCTCACCATCGTCGACTACCTGTTCAAGAGCGGCGTCGCGCGTCACGTACCGGCCCCGCAGCTCTCCGCGTTCTTCTCCACCACGTACCTGGCCCTCAACCTCCTCTCCCTGGGTGCCCAGCTCGTGCTGTTGCCGTGGCTCGTGCGCACGATGGGCATCAATCGTGTGATCGCCGTGCTGCCCCTCTTGCTGCTGCTGGGCGCGGGGGCGGTCGCGGTGGTGGGCGGGCTGGTGGCGGTGCTGGCGCTCAAGGGCCCCGACGGCGCCCTGCGCCACTCGCTGCACCGCACGTCATCCGAGGTCCTCTACGTCCCGCTCGCCTTCGAGCTGCGCACCCAGATCAAGGGCTTCATCGACGTGCTCGGCCAGCGCGGCGGCCAGGCCGCCGCATCGCTGGCGATCCTGGCGATTGCCGGTGCGGGCGGCGGCGAGCGCGCGCTGGCCGTTGCCGTGGTGGCGCTGGCGGCCGGCTGGTTCCTGCTGACGCTCACCCTGCGTTCCCACTACATCGACGTGTTCCGCTCCACGCTGCAGGAGAAGTCGTTCCGCATGAAGATGGACTTCCCGCAGCTGGACCTCAACTCGCTGGAGACGCTCATCGCCACCCTCAACAGCCGCAACGACGCCGAGGTGATCGCGGCGCTGGAGCTGCTGGCCGAGGAGGGGCGCACACGCCTCATCCCGACGCTGATCCTCTACCACCCGTCCAGCGAGGTCGTGATCCACGCGCTGGAGATCTTCGCCGCCGCGGGCCGCGACGACTTCGTGGCGATCGGCGGCCGGCTGTTGCACCACGACGATCCCGAGGTGCGCGCCGCCACGTTGCGCGCCTGGTCCGCGGTCAAGCCGGACGAGTCGCTGCTGGGGGCCTCCTACGGCGACCCCTCGCCGGCCGTGCGCGCCACGGCGATCGTGGGGTTGATCGCGCTCGGAGGGCTGGCGGGGGAGGAGGCGGACGAGGCCATCGATGCCGAGCTCGCCCGCGACGACACGGAGAGCCACCTGGCGCTGGCCCGCGCCATCCACCGCCAGCCAGCGCCGCTATTCGAGCGCGCGTTGTTGCGCCTGGCCGAGTCGCCGGATCGGGCCGTGCAGCTGGAGGTGGTCTGGGCCATGCGCGCCATCGGCGGCCACGGCTTCCTGCCCGCCCTGATGAAGATGCTGCCGCAGCGGCGGCTGCGCCCCGCAGTGCGCGAGACCCTGGCCACCCTGGGCGATCCGGCGCTGGCGGCGCTTGACTCGGCCCTGGCCGATCCCGCGGTGCCACTGCCCATCCAGCGTCACGTGCCGCGCACGCTTTGCCTGTTTGCGCCACAGGCCGCTGGCCCGGTGCTGCTGCGCCACCTGCTGCACCACGACGACGGTGTGGTGCGTTTCAAGATCCTGCGCGCGCTGGGCCGACTGCGGCGCGATCATCCCATGCTGGACCTCGACCGCCATGTGCTCGACGACGCCATCGGGCAAACGCTGGCGGGCGCGTTCCGGGCGCTGGACCTGCGATCGACACTGGCACGCGGGGGGGCGGCGCTGCCTGTGCGCGTGACCCCCGTGCACCAGCTGGTCCTCTCGATGCTGAAGGACAAGGAGGAGCACGCGGTCGATCGGCTCTTCCGCTTGCTGGCCCTGCGCCACGTCGCCGAGGACTTCCACAGCATCTACGCCGGCCTGCACAGCCCGAACCGCGCCACGCGCGACGACAGCCGCGAGCTGCTGGAGAACCTGGTGCAGCACCCGCTGCGCGACCCGCTGCTGGGGCTCGTGGATGACGCGGCCGACGACGCTCGTCTGGGTCGCGCCCGTCCGTACTACACGCCCGCGGGCCTGACCTACGATGGGGTACTGCAGTGGCTGCTGGAGAACGGCAGCGAGTCGCTGCGCTGCATGACCGTCTACCACATCGAAGAGCTGCGGCTGCACGGCTTCCTCGGTCAATTGCAGGCCGTCCAGGCCGAGCCGAGCAGCTCGCTGGCCGGCGTGATCGAGCGGGCCGTAGCGTTCCTGGCCGGCACGCTGCCCGCCCGCGAGCAGCTCAGCTTCGAGCAACCATGACCGATCGGATGCGCTTCGTCGGCCCGCGCGACCTGGTCTTGTACCTGCGGTCGCTGCCGGCCTTGGCCGGCCTGCCGGCGGCCGAGCTGGCCGTGGTGGCGCAGAACACCCGCGAGCGGCTCTATTCGCGTGGCAGCTACCTGTTGCGCGAGGGCCGCCGCGTCGAGTCGTTCTACCTGGTGGTCGAGGGACGCGTGCGCGTCCGCGGGCAGGGGCACGAGTATGGCGTCGCCGGGCCGCAGGAGCGCGTGGGCTTGCTGAGTTTCCTGGCGCGCGAGGAGACCGGAATCGACGCCATCGCCGAGACCGACGTGCTGGCGCTGGAGTTCGACGCCGATCTGATCTCCAACCTGTTTGAGGACAATTTCTCGATCCTGTTGCGCGATCTGCGCGGAACGTGCTCCCAGCTGCTGGAGGTGCTGCGCAAGCTGCCCGGCGACCTCGGGCTGCCCGCACCCGCCCCGGAGGGTCTGAAGTGCCCGCTGCGCCCGCTGGACCTGGTCGAGCGCATGGTGCTGCTGCGCCAGGTCGAGCACTTCCAGAAGAGCAGCCTCGACGCCCTCGCGGAGCTGGCGCGTCAGCTGGAGGAGGTGCGCTTCGACCAGGGGGCGCAACTGTGGCGGCAGGGAGATCGCGCGGACTTCCTCTATATGGTCGTGTGCGGCGAGGTGGAGTGCGTCGGAGACGGCGGCCGCCAGCGCTTTCGCGTCGGGGCGGGCTTTCCCATGGGAGCGCTCGAGGCATTGTGCGGCCGGCCACGCTGGTACGATGCCACCACGCAGACGCCGGTGGTGACGCTGCGCGGCGAGGTGGATGCGTTCTTCGACATCCTGGAGGATCACTTCGAGGTGGCCATGGACTTCATGGCCGCGATGGCGAAAGCGCTGATCGAGCTGCTGGGCGAGGGCAGGACGACGGCGCTCCATGTGTCGCTTCCAGGTGCGCGCAGCAGGATGAGCGTTGGCCAAGGCGCCACGGCGCAGGCAGGCGCGGCCGCGCCAGAGAGCGCAGCGGTCGGCCGCGCTCCGGGATCCGGTGACGGGCGGGGGTACGCGTGATCGGGCCAGCGAAGCTGCGCGGGCCGGCTGCGGCGCCCAGCGGACCCGCTGCGGCGCCCCGCGGTCCGGCTGCGGCGGACGCGCGCGCGCCCCGCCGCGGCCCGCTGGCCCTGCTGGGACACAGCTCGCTCCCAGCCGACCTGTTGCAGGACGCGGCGCGACGGCTGTCCGTCTGCGCTTTGATCTGCTCGCTGACGTGGGGGGTGGCGTTCGCGCTCCCGCTCTTGGCGCGCAGGGCGGGCGTGGCCAAGGCCATCATGACCCCGTTGCAGCACTGGATCCCCCCCATCTGGATCGCCCTGTCGGCCCCCATGTTCCCGCTGGCCCGCTCGCAACGGTTGCCGCCGGCGCGCCTGCTGGATCTGGGGCTCGTCTTCATGATCGTGAACGCGCTGGGCGTCGCGCTCTACATCAATTGCCAGACCTCCATCGACCCGCACGGTACGGTGATCTTCTACGGGCTGTCGTACACCGCGTTCTCGGTGCTGCTTTACGCGCTGATCGTTCCCAGCCCACCGCTCAAGATGCTCGTCGCAACGCTCATCGCGGTCTCCATGGACTTCGTCGTGGTCGGGATCAACAGACTGCGCGGTCAACAGACTCCCACCGGCACGGAGTTGTTCTTCCGCTTCGCCTGGAGCTACGTGGCTGCGCTGATCGCGGTTGTCCCCTCGCAGATCGTGAGCCGGCTGAGCTCGGAGGTGAAGGCCGCCCGCGAGCTGGGCGCCTACCAGCTGCTCGAGCTGCTCGGCCGCGGCGGCATGGGGGAGGTCTGGCGCGCGCGCCACCGCATGCTGGCGCGCCCCGCAGCCATCAAGTTGGTACGGCCCGAGGTGCTGGGCTCGACGCCTGGTCTGCCGGCGCAGGCGCTGCTGCGCCGGTTCGAGCGCGAGGCGCAGGCCACAGCGGCCCTGCACTCGCCCCACACCATCGAGTTGTTCGATTTCGGCATCGACGACGAGGGCACGTTCTACTACGTGATGGAGTTCCTCGACGGCATGGACCTGGAGACACTGGTTGCTCGGTTCGGGCCGCTGCCCGCCGAGCGGGTCGTCCATCTGCTGGCGCAGGCCTGCCACTCGCTGGCCGACGCGCACCACGCCGGTCTCGTCCACCGCGATATCAAGCCGGCCAACCTGTACGTGTGCCGGATGGGACTCGATGTCGACTTCGTGAAGGTGCTCGATTTCGGGCTGGTGAAGTGGGACGCCGACGCCCATGCGGAGCAGACGCGCGTGACGATGGAGGGCGCCACCAGCGGCACGCCGGCCTACATGCCGCCCGAAGCGATCACCGGCGACGCGCCGGTGGATGGGCGCCTGGACCTGTACGCGCTGGGCTGCGTGGCGTACTGGCTGCTGACGGGCACTCTCGTGTTCGAGGCGGACACGCCCATGAAGATGCTGCTCGCCCACGTGCAGCGGCAGCCGGCGCCACCTTCGCAGCGCACCGAGCTGCCGGTCCCGCCCGCGCTGGAGGAGATCGTGCTCGCGTGCCTGCAGAAGGATCCCGGCAAGCGGCCTGCGAGTGCGCTCGCCCTGCGCGAGATGCTGCTGGCCTGCGCGCTGCCCGAGCGCTGGACCCCGCAGCGGGCGCAGCAATGGTGGGAGCTGCACCAGCCCGTTACCGCGTGACCCGAGCCCGCCACCGCGTGACCCGTGGTCCGTGCTCGCGGTGCGCGTCTTCTGGTGATGGAGCCGGTACGCGGCGCGGCGCGCCCCCGGAAGTGCACCGAGGGGACTGCACGCTCGCGACTTCCTGTGCTATTATCATGCCCCCGCGGCGAGCGGTTTCCAAAGACGCCAGCGAGAGCGGGGCCCACGATGGTGATGGAGTCGAGCCTGGCCAAGTCGATGCGCACGGTGCTCGGACGGCCCGCGCTCGCCTCGGTTGGCGCGTTCGCCTTCCTGCTCCTGCTGTGCGGAGCTTCGGCGCCCGGACGCAGCGCCGACAGTCCGCCGGCGGAACGCGCGACGGTCGCCGGCAGCGTGCGCGATGCGCAGGGCCAGCCGATCGAGGGCGCCCGGATCGTGTTGGCAGAATTCGGGCTGGACGCCACCACCGGCGGCAACGGCGAGTTCAGCTTCGCACCGGTCCCGGCCGGCCGTTACCAGTTGCTGGTGCAGCGGGTGGGCTACGCGCCGCTCTTGCGGGCGGTCGACCTACGGCGGTCGCTCACGCTCACCTTGACCTTGACCGAAACGCCCTTCCGGCTGCCGGCAGTGAACGTGACCGCGACGCGCTCGCCGATCCAGCCGTTCGCTTCCCCGTTGCCGACGTCCGAACTGCGCCCGGACCGCCTCGAGCGCGCGCAAGGGGTCTCGTTGGCGCAGGCGCTGCAGAGCCTGCCCGGCGTGCGCGCCCTGAGCTCGGGCGAGCAGATCGGCAAGCCGGTGATCCGCGGCCTGTCCGGCGCGCGCGTGCTGGTGCTCGAGAACGGCAGCCCGCTCGAGGACTACTCGTGGAGCGACGAAGACGGCCCTTCGGTGGACGTGCGCCTCGCGCAGCGCGTCGAAGTCATCCGTGGACCCGCCAGCGTCCTGTACGGCTCCGATGCGCTGGGGGGTGTCGTGAACGTGCTTCCTGCCCGCCTTCCCAGCGCCCAGGGCCAGCGCCCCTTCACTCGCACGGGGCTCGAGCTGTACGGCGCCAGCAACAACGCCCAATTCGGCGCGGGCGTGCGCGTGGAGGGAGCGCATGAGCGACTGGGATGGCGCCTGTTCGGCATCGGCCGCCACGCGAGCGACCTGCACACGCCGCAAGGCGAGGTTCCCAACACCGGCTACGGCGCCCTCAACGGAGAGGCCGCCGTCGGGCTGCAAGGAGACCGGGCGAACGCCACGCTGCGCTATTCCCACTACGGCGGCGAGTTCAAGCTGCTGGAGGCAGGCGGCCCGCCGCCGTCTACGGGCGGCGCGCACGAGGAGGGCGGGCCCGAGCGCAAGCTGAGTGACGACCGCGTGCAGATCGTGGGAAACCTGCTGCGAGGAATCTGGCGCTTCGAGGGGAAGGCGCAGTGGCAGCGGCATTCCCTGATCGAGCTGTCCGATGAGTTCGGACAGTCGACCTCGCCCGCTACGGTGACGATCAACAAAGCCGAACAGACCGAGACCACCGCGTTCGATCTCCTGCTCAACACCGAGAGCATCGACCTGCTAGCACATCATGCCAAAGGCGAGCACCTCAGCGGCACGCTCGGCGTCTCGGGCGTCTACCAGAGCAACGACACGCGCGGCCCCGAGCCGCTGGTGCCCGACGCGCACGTAAGCTCGGGGGCCGCGTTCGCCTTCGAGCAGCTTGTTATGGGGCAGTGGACGTTGTTGGCGGGCGCGCGTGGCGGGCTCCCACCTACTTCGAGCTGTTCGCGAACGGGCCCCAGATCGGCGAGCAACGCTGGGAGCTGGGGGATCCGCGCCTCTCGACCGAGACCAGCCTCAACGTCGACGGGAGCATCCGCTGGCAACGCGGCCGCCTGCGCGGGGAGGCGTCCTTCTATCGCAATCGTATCAACGACTACATCTTCACCGCGGCACGGGGTGACAGCAGCGGCGGGCTGCCCGTGTTCGTGAATCAGCAGGCCGACGCGACGCTGACGGGCGGCGAGCTGGGTGCCGAGGTCCAGGCGCTCGACGCTCTCGCGCTGCGAGGCCGGGCGGAGTTCCTGCGCGGCACGAACGAGCAGACCGACGACCCGTTGCCGCTGATCCCCCCGCGGCGCGCCGTGCTGGGAGCCGAGCTGACCTCGACCAAGCTGGGCTGGGCGCAGCGCGCCCGGGTGGGAGCCGAGGTGGACCTGGTCGCCAAGCAGAACCGCCCCAGCCCCCTCGACGAGGCTCCGGCGGGGTACATCCTGTTGAATCTCGAGACAGGGATCGAGCGCTCGTTCGCCGGGCGTGCGCTGCGAGCGGACCTGCGCGTCGGCAACATCCTCGACAAGCAGTACCGCGATCTCCTGAGCCGGTACAAGGCGTTCGCGCTGGAGCCGGGCCGCAACATCTCGCTGCGGCTGTCCATCGGGATCTGAGGTGACGGCCGGCGCGTTGCGCCGGCGTGGCGCGTGGGCGTACGGCGCGGGGAGTGACCCCGCTCTAGCCGTTCGGCGCGTTGCTACGACCTGCGCTTGACCATCAGGAGCACTCCGGCGACCAGCACGATGGCAACCGCCAGCGCCCAGATCCAGTCGCCCATGCCTTGGCCTGCGATGGGGTGCGCGCCTGGGCTTCCAGCGGGACCTCCGCCGGGACCTCCACCGTGGCGTCCGCTGGCGAAGAACACCAGCGCGCCGGCCAGCAGCAGGGCCGCGGCCGCGGCGAGCGCCACCGCGACAACGGGCCGGCCCCCTCCCTTCGCCTGCGCTGCGAGCTGGAGGGCCTGCCGGATGTCCTGCGGCGTGGTGTCCGGATTCTCGCGGGAGAACTGCTCGATCACCGCGGAGATCGACGTGCGCAGGCGGCGCGCGCGCGGCGATGGCTCTTGCGGCGGCACGTAGATGAAGGAGAGGAGCGTCACAGCGGGCACCTCCGGGTGACGAGGGCAAAGCTGCGGGAGACCTACCCAGGCCGCGCCGCCATTGTATGGCGGGCAGTGATCCGGCGGAACACTGCGATCGCCACGAGCATCAGAGGCGCCTCGATCAGAAAGTAAGTGGTAGCGAACACCGCGAAGCGCACCTGACCCAACAGCGTGATCGCGATCGCCGTGGCGATCGCCACGTTGCGCGTGGAGAACTCCACCGCGAGGGTGAAGCAGTCCTGCGGCCCCGCCCGCAGCAGGCGTCCCACGAGTAGCCCGGCCAGCATGGCCGTCAGCACCAGCGCCGCCGCGAGCGGGGCGGTAGCGGCGACGTCCGCCGCGAATCGTCGCGACTCGTGCGCCACGACGAACAGCAGCAGGGCGGCCAGCGCGCCCAGGGCGGCCAGGCGCAGGCGCAGCTCGTGTCGCCGGGCGAAGGCCGGCGCCCGCCGCCGGACGATCATCCCCAGTCCCACCGGGGCCACCAGCATCACCAGCAGCTGCCCCATCAGCAGCCCCACCGGCACGCTGGCGCCGAAGGGCCGGTGGAGCGCCAGCGCGAAGAATCGCGTGAGCAACGGCATCGTGACCACTGCCGCCAGGCACGAGATGGCCGTCAGTGTCACCGAGAGCGCCGTCGACGCCCGGGCCAGGTAGCTATAGGTGTTCGAGATGCCGCCCACCGGGCAGGAAACAATGAGCAGCAGGCCGGCCTGGATCTCGGGCGCCGGTCTCAGCCAGTGGATCAGCGCGAGCGCGACTGGCGGCAGCAGCAGCAGGGGTCCCAGCAGACCCGCCACGACCGTGCCGGGGCGGCGGCGAACTCGGTCGAAATCCGCGGGCGTCAGGTCCAGTCCCACCACTGCCATGAGCAGGAAGGTGACCGCCGGGATGACGACGTCGAGGGCTGGCTTCATGGGTCCGCTTGCGGCGCGGGCAGGGCCGGCACCAAGGCGAGCTCAGCTTCTGCAGCGCCCATGGGCGACATGGAATTCGAAGTCGTCAGGGAAGTGCGCCAACGCCGACAGCACCGGCGCGGCGGCCATCTCGATCAGGTTGCAGTTGCCGCGCCCGCGCGTGAACTCGGCGATCTTGACGATCTGGGCGCGGTAGTCGCCGGGATCGCCGGCCACGACCTTCCTGAGGATTGCCGCCAGCGTGTTGGTCTCCATGCGGCACGGTGGGCACTGGCCGCACTGCTCGCGCATGAAGAACTCGCTGATCGCGACCAGCTTCTCCACCACGCACTGGCCGTCCTCCAAGAGCGAGATCCCGCCGCAGCCCAGGTTGCTGCCGGCCCTGCGCACGTCCGGGTAGGTCATCGGAGTGTCGAGCGCGCTGGCGGACAGGAAGGCCGATGACATTGCCGGCAGGATGGCCCGGACCGGCCGCCCCCCGCGCGTGCCCCCGCCGATGTCGTGGATCAGAGCGCGGAAGCTCGTTCCCAGCGGCACCTCGACCACGCCCGGGTGCTTGAAGCTCTCGTCCAGGGTGCACAGCATCGCGCCGGCGCCGAACCATGCCGGTCCATTGCGCACGATGCCCGGCACGAAGGCCAGCGTCTCGACGTTGTTGACCGTCGTTGGCTTGCCGAACAGCCCCACTTGACCCGGATAGGGTGGCTTCTTGCGCGGCCAGGCCTTGCGTCCCTCGATCACCTCGAGCGCCGCCGTCTCCTCACCCGCGACGTAGGTCGCCGGAGCGAGCGTGATCTCGAACTCGAGGTCGCCCACCAGCTGCGCCGCACGCGCATCGGCGATCGCAGCCTGCACGCTCGCCCGCGCGGCGGTCATGTCCTCGATCAGGTAGAAGTAGATCGTGGACGCGCCGGTGGCATATGCGCAGAGCGCCGCGCCTTCGAGCACGGTGTGTGGATACTGGGTGAGCAGGAGCCGGTCCTTCCTGCTGCCCGGCTCGTGCTCGCCGCCATTGACGATGACGTACTTGGGCGTTTCGGTGGCTGCTCGCGCGAGCTCCCACTTCCTTGCTGTTGGGAATCCGGCCCCGCCGTGGCCGTGGAGGCGCGCGTCGGCGACCGCGTGCAGCACGTCGTCGGCAGCCAGCGCGCCGCCTGTGTCGTTGCCCGGTGCCTTGCCGGGCGCGTGGCCCGGTGCCTTGGCCAGCGCGCTGCTCGCTGTCCTAGCTGGTGCGTTCGCTGGTGCCTTGCCCAGTGCCTTGGCCAGCGCCGCGTAGCCCCCCGCTGCGCGGTACTCTGCCAGCGTCTGCGGGGGGGCGTCCGGCGAGCGGGTCAACAGCAGGGGCACGGCGATGCTCGGTTCCTCGGCTAGGGTGCGACGACAGTCATGCGACATCGTGCGATATCTTGCGATATCTGTGGTGACCGTCAAATTGCTCAGCGCATTGAGCATTTTGCCGTGCAGGCCGCCAACGCTTCGCTGCGAGTCTCTCCGCGCTCTCCTTTGCGCTGGGGTTGGGTCGATCGGTGCTCCGCCCCCGCGGTCCGCGTCCGGATTGCCAGCGGCTACCGGATTGCCAGCGGCTAGAAGCCCGTGTCGAGGAGATCCCACGTGATCTGCTCGACGTCCTTGGGCACGACGCCGGTCAGCCGCTGCACGACGTCGCCGTCGCCCACCAGATGATCGACGATCTCGGCCAGGTCGCCCAGCTTCACCTTGCTATAGAAGACCTTGTCGGGGAACAGCACGACGTTGATTCCGTGCTCACAGCCACCGAAGCAGGGATACTTCCTCATCCTGTTCGTACACGCCGTGTCGCGTTCCTCCAACATTCCCTTCAGCTCGTTGTGCAGCTCGACGCTGCCCTTCTCCGAGCAGTCGCCGCCCTCGCACACGTAGACGAGACGCTTGCCCGCTTCCATCGTTGCTCCTCGGCGGCCGGGTCGCGCCTTTGCGCCGCAGCTAGTGCAGCTTCACGTACTCGAATTCCACCGGCCGCTCGTTGATTCCCTGCGCTGGCGGGGCGATCCAGTTGGCGAACTTGCCTGGCTCCAGCGCCGGCACCATGCACGACCGAACGTAGGTGCGATCCGCGTCGCCGGGGAACCACTCACTCTGGCGTCGGTCCCACTCCTCTTTGCCGATCGGCTCGCCACCCGGGTTGTACCACTTGCCGGCGTGGATACCGATCTGGCGGTTGAAGCGCACGCTGGGCAGCACCAGCTTCGTGCCAACCCCGTAGCGCGCCAGGATGCGGTTCCAGCGGTCGGCGATGCGTGCGGAGTCGGCATGGTACGCATCGAGCAGCAGCGCGTTCATGGCCCGGCGCAGCGGAATCTCGAGCGTGACCAGCCGGCCGTTCTCTTCGGCCTGCGCCGTGTACACCTGCTCGAGCGCCTTGGGGTCCTTGTAGAGGCCGTCCCCCTCGCGGTAGCGGCCCTTGAGCCCGCAGGCAAAGGCCTCCGCGGCGTTGCTGCTGTCTTCGCCGCCGAACAGGTCGTAGCTCGCCGTGGACCACTCGTTGATGTAGCGCTGCACCATGTCCAGCGGGATGGCGCCCACCTTGCGCGGATCGACGCCCTGCTGCATCAGCTCGGCGGTACGCTGGACGACGCGGCCCACGCCGTTCTCGCCGACGGACAGGTGGTGCGCCTCCTCGGTGAGCATGAACTGCGTAGTGCGCGCCAGCGGATCGAAGCCGCTCTCGGCCAGAGCGGCGAGTTGGTACTTGCCATCGCGGTCGGTGAAGGTTGTGAAGCAGAAGAAGGTCAGCCAGTCCTGTACTGGCTTGTTGAAGGCCTGCAGGATGCGCGGATTGTCCGGATTGCCCGAGCGGCGGCGCAGCAAGTCCTCGGCCTCGTCGCGGCCATCGCTCCCAAAGTACTTCTGGAGCAGGTAGACCATCGCCCAGAGGTGGCGGCCCTCCTCCACGTTCACCTGGAAGAGATTGCGCAGGTCGATGAGCGATGGCGCGGTGTGTCCGAGCTGGCGCTGCTGCTCCACGGAGGCGGGCTCGGTGTCGCCTTGCGTGACGATGAGGCGGCGCAGGCGGTTGCGCAGCTCGCCGGGGACGACCTGCCACGCGGGCTCGCCCAGCGGGTCGCCGAAGTGGATCTTGCGGGCAGCCTCGCCCTCGGCCAGGAAGATCCCCCAGCGATACTCGGGCATGCGCACATAGTCGAAGTTGGCCCAGCCGCCCTTGCCTACGCCGACTGCGGTGCGCAGGTAGATGTCGTGGTTGTAGAAGTCAGACGGCCCCATGTCCATCCACCACTCCAGGTACTTCGGCTGCCAGTGCTCGAGCGCGCGCAGGAGCTTGGGGTCGTTCTTGAGGTCGACGTTGTTGGGGATCTTGCCTTCGAGGTCGATCGACATCGTCAGGTTCTCCTGTGTCGCGTGTCGCCGTCGGGTCGCGTGTCGCCGTCGGAGTGCGGCGGCCGACCGGTGGGCCGCACGCTGGTCATGCGTGCCGGGTCATGTCCTGCGCCAGTCGAACTTCGGGCGTTCGGGCTGACCGTAGAGCTTGAGCGCCCCGCTCTCCCCCACGGCGTTGGGGCGGATGAAGATCCAGTTCTGCCAGGCCGACAGCCGGCCGTAGATCTTGGAATCCAGCGTCTCCGGGCCACCGAAGCGCAGCGAGGCCTCCATGCCCGTGAGCGCGTCGGGCGACAGGGAGCAGCGCTCTTCGATCGCCACGCGCACTTCGTCGTCCCAGTCGATCTGGTCGGGCGCAGCTGTGACCATGCCGGCGGCCAGCGCCTGGCCAGCATCGAGCTTGGGACGCTCGGCGGCAAGCCTGGCGGCGTGCTCCGGCTTCGCCAGGAAGCGCGACTGCAGGCGGGTGAGGCCGTGGGCCATGGGCAGCGCGCCGCCGTTCAGCACGTCCAGCGCCAGATACGCCGGCTTGTCGCTCTCGTTGAGCATGTAGATGCGGTCGCAGGCCAGCGCCGCCTCGAGCAGCAGGCCGCCGTAGCAGCTGCCGGGCTCGACGATGGCGAACAGGCTCTTGGCCGTCACGTCGAGGCGGCGCAGCGCGCGCGCCGCCAGCAGCACGATCTCGTTCACGAGCCAGTCGCTGCGGTGCGCGGCGAGGAAGTTGCCGTGCGCGATTACCTTGTCGATGTCGCCGCGGGTCTTGATCTGCAGCAGGCCGATCTCCGCAAAGTCCAACCGCAGCCGGCAGATCGCGTCCTCCAGCTCGCGGAAGGCGTGCAGCGCCCAAGCATCGGCGCCGGCGCGGTGCAGGTCGGCGACGCTGGCAGGCGGGCGGTCCTCGGGGCCGGCGATCGTAATCTCCGCGGTGCGGGCCTTGGGGTCGATTGCGACCGTCACATGGCGATACTCCAGGCGCGTGTCGGTGACCTTGGGCGCGAGCGCCGTGAGCGTGATGCCCTTGGCGTCGTCCTTGCCCGGCAGGCGTTGCGCGTTCTGCTGCGCGACCTCGCGGGCGAGGGCGGCGGCGCGATCGGCGATCGCCTGATCGAACTTCGTGCGCGGAAAGGATCCGTCGATCAGCCCCCACTCCTGCGCCTTCTTGGCCTTGGCACCCTCGGCCAGCGTCGAGAACACGTCGGCCAGGTCACGGCGCACCTTGCGCTTGTCGACCAAGCGCGTGAGGCCACCCGTGCCGGGCAGGACGCCCAGCAGCGGAACCTCCGGCAGCGACACCGCGGAGTTGCCGTCGTCGACCAGGTAGATCTCGTCACAGGCGATGGCGAGCTCGTAGCCCCCGCCCGACGCCGTGCCGTTCACGGCTGCAATGTACCTCTGGCCCGAGTGGACGCTGGCATCCTCGATTGCGCATCGCGTCTCGTTGGTGAACTTGCAGAAGTTCACTTTGAAGGGATGCGTCGACGATCCGAGCATCATGATATTCGCGCCGGCGCAGAAGATGCGCGGGTTGGCCGAGGTGACGACCACGACGCGCACTGCGGGGTGCTCGAAGCGCAGGCGTTGTACCGCGTCGCTCAACTCGATGTCCACGCCCAGGTCGTAGGAGTTGAGCTTGAGCACGTAGCCCGGCCGGTGCGGCTTCTCGGGATCGACGTTCATCAACAGGCGCGCGACGGGGCCGTCCACCTGGAGCTTCCAGTGCAGATAGCGATCGGGATGGGTCTCAAAGGTGGTCATGGCGTAGGCGTCCGCGGGCGTTGGTGTTCGGGGGGCCGGCAGGCCACTCGTCGGATGGTCAGGACATGGTAGAGACGCAGGGTGGCAGCATCAAGCACTATACTGGAGAAAATCTCATGGTATAGGTTGTTGTTGTGCACTATAGTGCATTATCGTGACTACGATCGACATCCTGAGCGAGGTCGGGGCTCGGATCCGCCGCTTGCGCCGGGAGAAAGGCTGGAGCCGCCGCGAGCTGGCCCAGCGCTGCGGCCTGTCCGAGCGGTTCCTGGCCCAGGTCGAGGCGGGCCGGGGTAACCCGTCCCTGCGCAGCTTTTCCGAGATCGCCCGCGCTTTCGAGACCTCGCCGGCGTCTCTGCTGACGGCCCGCAGCGAGATCATCGCCCTGCTGGGCCTGCGCGGCGCGGGCAAGTCCACGGTCGGGAAGTTGCTGGGCGAGCGTCTCGGTGTGCCCTTCGTCGAGCTGGACGCGTTGATCGAACAGGCTGCCGGGCTGTCGTTGGGCGAGATCTGGCAGCTGCATGGCGAACCCGCCTTCCGCCAGTACGAGCGGGAGGCGCTTCAGCAGTTCCTGGCCACCACGAGCCGCGCGGTGTTGGCGACCACTGGGGGCATCGTGACCGATCCCATCACCTACGAGCTGCTGCGCCAGAGCACTGTGACGGTCTGGTTGAAGGCACGTCCCGAGGACCACTGGAACCGGGTGGTCGCGCAGGGGGACCGTCGGCCCATGGAGGGCGACCCGAGAGCAATGGAGCGCCTGACGTCGCTGCTGGCCGAGCGTACGCCAGCCTACCAGATGGCGAAGCATGTCCTGCAAACGTCCAGCCGACCTGTCGAGGTCGTGGCTGGCAGCGCGGAGCAGCTCGTCAAGGGTTGAGTGTCCACTCGCAGCGGCAGATCGTGCGACACTTGCGGAGCCCGTCAGATTGCTCAGTGCATTGAGCATTTTGCCGTGCAGTCCACCGCGCACTCCTGCGACGACCCTGGCTGCGCGCTGCTCCCCGGTTTCGCGCTTCCTCCCCAGCCTCGCGCTACTCCCCAGCCTCGCGCTGCTCCCCGGCCTCATGCTCTCCCCCGTTCTCACTCTCCCCGTGCCAGCCGCCGCACCGCCGACTCCAGCTCGGCCAGAATCTCCTCCTGGCCGCCACGTGGACGCAGCGGCGCCCCCAACCGTACCTCGCAGAAGAACGGCACGGGTAGGAACTCCCCTTTGGGCAAGCTGCGACCCATGTTGACCAGGTAGGCGGGCACGACCGGGACGGCGGGCATCCGCTCGACGAGCCACGCCACGCCGGTGCGGAACGGCCCGATCTCGCCATCTCGGCTGCGCGTTCCCTCCGGGAACAGGATCAGCGACTGCCCTGCCCGCAGCGCCGCGAGCATCCGTGGCCGCGGGTCGTTCTCGGGAGTGATCTCGCGGCGAACGATCGGCAGGGTGTTGAAGAACGTCCGCGTAGCCCACGACACGAAGCGGTTGCGCTCGAACGTGTCGGCGGCGGCCACCGCCCGGATGCGGCGCAGCCGGCCCTGCGCAAAGAGGCTCAGCAGCGAGACCGCATCGAGGTGGCTGGAGTGGTTGGCGATCAAGATGAAGGGATCGTCGGCGGGCAGGTGCTCGCGCCCGCGCACGCGCAGGCCGACGAACAGCGCGAGGAACGGCCGCAAGATCAGCAGGAACGCCAGCTGCTGGAGCAGGTCCGCCAGCGGCGACCGCCGCACCGTCGCGTCCGCGCCCGCTCCCGTGCCCGCGCCCGCTCCCGTGCCCGCGCCCGCCCCGCCCCCACCTACTGGGCCCCCCTCGGACTCCGCCATCACGGACTGTGGAAGTAGCGCACGTAGTGGAAGAACACCGGCGCCGCGTAGCACAGCGAGTCGACCCGGTCGAGCACGCCGCCGTGACCCGGGATCAGCCCGCCGAAATCCTTCACGCCAAAGTCGCGTTTGACCGCGCTCATGACGGCGCCACCGCAGAAGCCAGCAACTGTGATCAGCACCGACACCAGCAGCGTCTCGCCGACGGAGAAGGGCGTCAGGAACCGGATACCCAGGCTCAGCGCCGTCGCCGTGGCGATGCCGCCCAGCAAGCCCTCCCAGGTCTTGTTCGGGCTCACGCCGGGCAGGATCCGGTGGCGGCCCAGCGTCTTGCCCCAAACGTATTGCATCACGTCGCTCATCTCGACGGTGAAGGCCAGGAACACCAGCAGCGTCTTGCCATCGACGCCGGGTAAGCCCGCCTCGACAGGCAATCGTGTGAGGTAGGCCAGATGGCTGAGACCGAACACGAACGCCATCATCCCCCACTGGATCTGCGCGGCTGCCGCCACGAAGCCGGCTGTCTCCTGCGTCAGCACCAGCCCAAACGGCAAGAGCAAGAACACGTACACCGGGATGAACAGCACGAACATCCCGTACCAGCCGGTGTGGACCCAGTAGTACTGCACCGGGACGGCCAGGAACGTGAAGAACAGCACGCGGTGGTCGGCCGGCCGGGTCTGCAGCAGCGTCACATACTCCTTCAGCGCCCAGAAGCTCAGGAATGCGAACAGCAGGATGGGCACGGCCGGGGACAGCGCGAGCGCGGCGAAGAACACCGCAGCCATGAACCACCAGGCGCGCACGCGCGCCGTAAGCTCGGCGTGGTTTTTGCGCGGTTGCAGCGCGCACAGGCTCGCGACCGCCACGCTGGCGAGCACCAGGAGGGCGCCGACGATCCAGACCATGCGCCAGATGGGGTGGGCGAAGCCCGGTAGGCTCATGGGTGGGGGCCCGGGCTCATGTTGTCGACCCCGCGTCGTGCGGCGGCGCCGACGCGAGCGAAGCGCAGACGCGGTTCCAGCACGTCAGTGCCGCGAGCGCCGCGGCCGCTGCGAAGATCCACGGCCAGGCGGCTAGCGCCCTGGGCGCCACCGCTGTGGCCAACGCGAGCGCTCCCACGAGCGATGCTCGGTCGCTCTTGCCCATGGGACCTCCATACTGGCGCCGCGCACCCAGGGCCACGCCCAACACCCCGCAGAACTCGGTCAGCGCGGCGCCGAGCGTGAAGGCCACGACGGGCCACAGCGACGGACGGTGCACCAGCGCCAGGGGCAGGTACAGCGCCACGTCGGCCAGCACGTCACCGATCTCATTGAGCGCGCCGCCCAGCCGCGACGCCTGGTGCAGCTCCCGCGCCATCATCCCGTCCAGCGCGTTGAGCGCCATTCGCACCGCCAGCCAGAAGGGCAGCAGCAGCAGCACCGCCGTCCGTGGTGGTGGTGGAAAAATGACGAGCAGCCCCTCGGTCGCAGGGGCAGTGACGCAGGCGATCACGACTCCGACGATGATCGATCCCGCAAGCGCGGCGAGCGTGACGGCGTTGGGCGTGAGCCCCGCGCGAGCGAGCACCGGGACGAGCGGCCGCAGCAGCGCCTGGAAGCGCGGCTTCAGCCCGTAGATCGAAGGCATCGGGGGACCTCTGCGGCGACGACGATAGAAGACCGGTGCTGGGGGGTCAAGCCAGCAGGGGGAGCCCGGCAGCAGCACCGCGGCGCAGGCGTCACGCGGCACCATGACCGCCGACACCACCGCTGCCAACCTCACTGCTGGGCGTAGGGCCTGCGACACCAGTGCCGGCCGCAGGCCGCGACTCCTTGACAGCCGGTGCCGTAGGGCGGTTCCATACGATCCATGCGGCCGCTCCTGCAGGCAGTGGGCGTGATGGTGGTGATCCTCGCGTCGTGGGCGGTCGGGATCGCCGTCTACGTGCTCGCGCTGGCGGTGCTCTACCATCAGCGGATCGGGCGGGGAGATCTCATACCCATCCTGTACTCTGCGGCCCTGCCGTCGCTCGTCGCCATCGTCGTGGTCGACCTGCCCGTTCTGCTCGTCCTGCGCCGCGCGGTCGGCGGCCGTCCTGCAACCGCTCTGTTTGCCCTGGCAGCAGCGCTGCTGGGAATCGTCCCCACGTCCATCGTGGTCCTCTACCACGGAGGAAGCCTCCGCCAGCTCGCTTCTCCCGAGGCCAGGCTCTTTCTTTATATGTTCAGCGCGATGGGCATGGTGTTCGGAGCGGGGTTCGCGCGGATCGTCGAAACCCCGCGCCCCTGGCGAGGAGGACGGACGTGAGCGGGCAGGATGGCACTCCGACACGCCGCGGCGGCGCGCGGGCGGGCAAGGCCAAGAGAGACGTCAAGTCCAAGGCAGCTGGGAAGCCCCGGCCAGTCGCAGCGGCGGGACCGCACGGCACGGTCCGGCTGTACGCAGTCACGCCCGACGGCGCGCACCCGCTCGAGCCTCCCGCCGGCGCCCGCGACGTGCATGAGTTGCTCGACGATCAGCCACTGGGCATCTACGAAGGGCTGCGCACCTTCGGCGCGAGCTATTTCCTGGGCCTGGAGCGCCACATGGACCGCGCTGACCGCTCGATGGCGCTGCTGGGCTGGAAGGACCGCCTCGACCGTGCGCTGCTGTCCCGCGCGCTGGACGAGGCGTGCCGTGCGTGGAACGCAGGGACGGATGGGTCCGTCGGGACCGCAGGGATTGCAGGGACCGTCGCGACCGCTGGGGCCGCAGGGACTGCTGGGGCCGTCGGGAGCGCAGGGTCCGTCGGGACCGCCGGGGCCACGTCGACCGCCGTCGACGCCCGCGTGCGCTTCGACGTGCTCGCGCAGCCACCCCACGGACTCGACACCGACAGCCGCATGCTGCTGGCGATCTCGCCCCACGATGAGCCGTCCGCGGAGGAGCTACGCGACGGGGTGGGGGTGGGCATTGCGCTCGGCAAGCACCGCTTACCGCCGCGCATCAAGCAAGCGCGCTGGGTGATCGAGCGCCGCGGCACCGGGCCCGGCGACCGCGGCTACTTCGAGCACCTGCTGGTCGACGACGACGGCGGCATCCTGGAGTGCACCAGCGCCAACTTCTTCGCGGTGCGCGGTGGCGCGCTGGTCACGGCTGCGACCGGCATGCTCGAGGGCGTGACCCGCAGCTTCATCCTGGAGCTTGCAGCCGCCGCCGGGATTCTCGTGGAGCTGCGCTCGCCGCGGCTGGACGAGCTGCCGGAGCTCGACGAGGCGTTTCTCACCAGCGCTTCGCGCAACTGCATCCCTGTCGTGACCGTGGAGGGTCTCCACGTGGGCGGTGGCCGGCCCGGCCCGGTGACCGCGCAGCTGCGCCGCGCCTACCAGGAGCTGGCTGCGCGGGAGGCCAGGCCGGCGCTGGCGAACGCGAGCTCCTGAACGGCGGCTGCCTACGGCGCCAGCTGTCCGATGGTGACCGGCCCGCCGTCAGCCTGCACCGTCATCACGCGCGAGAAGCTCAGCGTCTCGGGATAGCTGCCCGCGCGGACGCGCAGGATCGAGCCATCCCAGGCCACGGCGTTCGCAGCACCCACAGTCATGAAGGGCCTCGCGGGCGTGCCATCCTGCGGTCCAGCGTAGGCGCCGTCGACGCGGATCGTGGCCGTGTAGTGCTTGAAGTAGATGGCGTCCCCGAAGAAGCTGTTGACGAGCAGCAGCACATGCAGCTGCCCCGACAGGTTGGGCGCGCGCCCGTCGTCCAGATCCCAGAACGCAATTCCCTCTGGCTCCTCACCATCGCCGGGATGGAATTGGAAATTGAAGATGCCCGATCCATTGCTCGACACCTGCACCTGGCGCCGCGTCACCATGTCGAACACATGGAGATCGTCGGCGACCAGGTAAAGGCGCTGTCCACTGGGTGAGAACGCCCCGCCCTGCACGTGCTGGAGTGTCGTGAGCGCGCCGGTCGCGTCCAGCAGGTCGAGGGGCGTCGGATTGAGCATCACCAGCGTCCCGCTGTCACGCAGAGTGGTCCAGTCCACTGCCCAACGCATGATCGCCGTCACGTCAGTGAATTGCGAGGTGTACAGAGAGCCCCCGCGATCCACAGCGCACCATGCCGCTCCTCCGGCGCCCGGCATGTAGGCGTGGTCGATGTAGGAGAGATCGCTGGTATCAAAGGCGGCGATCCCCGGGGACGGCCCACCCTCGACCGGCGCGAGCAGGTAGCCCTGCGCGCCGACCTGGTAGTAGTCCGGGTCGCCGATATGGCTGTAGCCATCGTTGTAGAGCGCCGGCATGTCGGTGCTGCAGAAGACGCCCTGGCAATGCCAGAGGTACCTGTCGATGTATCCGGGGCCGGGCGACGAGTCGAGATCGCCGGTCACGGGAATCTTCTGCACTCGCCACGTGTTCGTGATGAACCAGTTGTTGGCATCGTGCGCCACACCCTGCACGTCCTCCACCCAGTCCGGTTTGGAGTTGGAGGGGTAGTCGCCCAGATAGAGGTAGTACCCCTCCCGCAGTTCCAGCGGCTGCCCCCACGCTGGGGCGGTCGTACCGCTCAACGACATCAACCAGATGAGCGCCAAGGCGCGCTGCTGACTCATGGCGTCAGATCTCCGATCGTGACGGCTCCCCCATCGGCGAAGATCGTCACGCCCTTGCTGAGCGTGAGCGCCTCCGGGTAGACACCGGTACGGATGACGAGGTCGTTGCCGGACAATGCGTCGGAATGCCCAGCGAACACGGTGCTCCACGGCCGTGAACGAGAGCCGGCCTGTGTCCCGGTCGTGGCGCCGTCGACGAACACCGCCCGCGGGACGTAGCCGACGCGGATGCGGTAGTACCCGTTGCCGTCCGGGCGCATCGTCGCGTACTGGTGGCAGAACCAGAACCCCTGGTCGGCGGCGTCGACCGCGGCGCCGGCATAATCGCCCCAGCGAAATACTGGGGTCGGCGTGCAGGGCAGGGTGGGATTGCCGTAGTAGAACTCTCCTGGGGCGAGCTCACCCAAGGAGCCGAAGCCGACGTCGTCCTTAAGGCGCACCGCCCAGGCCGATCCGGGATACTCCGCCGGGCCGGAGCGGGAGAGGACGACGCCGGCATCACCGAAGCGGTTGGCCGTCACCCCCGAGTAGTAGTGCCAGCTCGCCCCATCGTCGACGTAGTTGGTACCGTTCAGGACGAGCGTGGGCCAGCTCGACACGTCGACCTTGTAGACACGGATGATCGTCCGATTCGGCGCGCCCCCGTTGCCGTAGTGGCTCGACGTCCACACGAACCCACTGCGGTACACCGCTCCCAGAGGTGGAGCTCCGATGTTGCTCGTGTTGAGCAGCCCACAGCCGCCCTGCTGCGGCGCGAGCGTCAACGCGAGGGCGGTGGGAATCACGACCTCCCGCCGGTTGACGCCTGGGCCGACGGCCGGGAAACCAGGTGGCAGCGTGATGCCGAACACCAGTAGCTTGTGGACGCCGCCGGAGAAGGTGCCTCCCGGCAGCGCCACGACGAAGCTCTCCACCCCTGCGGGGAGGCCGTGCGTGAGCGTAGGATTCAGCGACTGCATCGGGCGCCCTTCATCATCGGGCAGGTCGTCGAAGGCCCACGACGTGAAGGTCGCGCCCGCAAGGACCTGCGCCTTGGGCAGGGCCCACAACGTGTTGACGCGCGAGGTGCCAATTGACCCTGGGCACGCACAGTTGCAGCTGGGGCAGCTCGTGCCCGACGGGCAGCAGCAGCCTCCCAGATAGTTGCCGGAGAGATAGACGCCGCGGTCGCTGACGCCCAAGCCCGGGTAATCGACCCAGTAGCCTTCGAGCTCGTTGCGCAGCGTCCAGACGTACCAGCCCTGCGTGGGGTCGGACGTCTGCGACACCGCCAGATAGAAGTAGGACGCGAAGGCGCAACTTGTGTCGTTGGCCAGCGTCAGCACGAAGAAGCGCTGGCTGGCCTCATCGTACTGGATCTTGGGGTCGAAGGGCCCCGGATAGCCGGCTGGGAGACTGAACAGGTTGTATAGGCTCGACGTGTAGAGCGCGGTTCCATCCTTGGCGAAAATGTCGATCCGGCCGTTGATCACGGTCACGACGTGGCCCTGGCCCGCAGCGATCTGCGGATCGGGCGGGTAGCCGCCCTCCTCGCCGGCGAACCAATTGCGCGTCATGCGCGGGACGTAGCCGAAGACGCTCTGGGGCGCGGCGATTGCGGGCACTCCGCGCCCCGAGAGCGACTCGGGCACCGCGGGCGCTTCGGGCGCCAGAGCGGGCGCTTCAGCCGCCGGTGGCTCGACGCCTTCTCCGGAGAGCGCCGGATTCGGCTCGTAGCCCAGGTTGTGCTCGGCCTCATCCGCCTCGCGTTCCTCCTGTGAGGGCGGCTGCGTAAGGGTCCGTTCCATCGCCTCGCGCATCAGCGCGGGGGTGATGACACGTGCCGCGGGCGCCTCGAGCTGCCGCGGCGCCACGGAAATCGGCGCGGCGACCACGCGCGTGATCAAGAGCAGTATGGGCGCCAGCAGCACGAGGGCCGCGGTCAGCGCGGCGGTCACAGAGTAGCGCCAGCGGGAGCTTTCGCAGGTGAGCGTGCTTGAAGTTGCGCAGGAGCGTTGCATGAGGGACCTCCTTCCCGTAAGGACTTGGGTTTGCCCTGCGCGTCTACTGCAAGCTGACCAGCACCAGCACCAGGCCCTTGCCTTCGTTGAGATCCGTCATGGCCTTGCCGATCATCGCGCCCTGCGCGCGGTGGAAGTCGGTCACCTTCATCGCGTGCCCGGGCGTAGCAGAGGTCGTCAGTAGATCGCCCGGCTGGATCGAGCCGGCGCCTGCGTCGCACCAGCACCACACGCGGCCCGTAAGCGCGAGCGGATAGTCACCGTCGGTGTGGGGATCGCCCTGCGCGCTCATCACCATCCCGGGGGAGAGGCCGTTCGCGCCGGAGATCACGCCCGCCACGCGGCGGTCGAAGGGCTCGTAAGCGAGCTTCAAGCCGCCGGCGTTCTCCGGATCGATCACCATCACCATCCCCGGTCCGGGCTGGGCGGCGCCGGATTGCGGGTCCCGCAGGGCGTGGAACGGCTCCGCGAGGTCGGAGCCTCCTGTGATGGTGAGGATCTGCGTGCGCGTGGTGCCGGCGATGTCCAACTTCGCCGTCGGGGTAGACGTGCCCACTCCGAGATTGCCGGCCGCATCGAGGAACATGTGATCGGCGCCGCCGGTCCGAAACGACAGCGAGCTCGTCGCGCCCAGGAACGCGATCTGGCCCGGCACTCCGTTCGCAGCGTCCAGGAAATTGATCGCACCGAGATAGGTCGGCGTCGCGGCGTTGCTCTTCAGCTCCATCACAGACCCGAACACATTGCTCGTCGTGGTCAGGCGGGCAATGGCCTGGGCGGCGGAAACCTCCAGAGGCCGGGACGGCGCGGTGGTCCCGATGCCGACGCTTCCCGCGGTGTAATAGATGTTGCTGACGTTGGTCACCCACGGCTTGCTCGCGAACAGCGCGTAGGGCGCGGCCGTCACCTTCTGGCGCGGGCTGAGCGTCGTGAATGTTCCACTGCCGGCTGTCGCGACCGCGATCTGCATCCACCGATCGCTGCCGTTGAATGCCGCAGGATCGGTGAAATTGAGCGTCGTCGTGAACAGCCCATTGGTCACGGCCACGCCGGAGAGCGTCACCTGGGATCCGATCTGGGTGCCGAGCGTGAGCGCGTCCCAGAGGGTGAGGCGCAGGTCGTAGAGGCCGGTGCTGGAGACTCCATTGAGCAGGAGCTGGCCTTGATACGTGAACTCGGTGCTCAAGGGTGCCGCCACGGCGCTGCCCGGCCCCAGGCCCGTGGTCAGCAGGGGGGAGAGGGGCGCGGCAAGGAGGAGAGCCAAAGTTGCGGCAAGAGCGAGCGCGCGCGTCGCGCCCGCGAACCTGAGCGTGGACTTCACGACGTTGCCTCCAGTGAGTGGGCGTGGGGCGCCGGCCGCCGGCGGGGCGCTAGCCCGTGATGCGGAGGCGCCAGGAGGAGCCCGGGAGAGCAACGGTCGACCCTGGCAGCCGGTCAAAGGGACCTTGCCGGCCGCCGCGGCCCATCCCGGGCGGGGAGCCGATGCGTGCGGCTTCCCCTCTCCCTTCAAGTAGAACAGACCGGCGAGACGCTGTCCACTCGGCCGCCCTGCAGCGAAGTTGTTACGGGCGGCCGCGCGCGGTAGAGCTGCTGCATCCACCGTTGGGCGGCCCCGTCCTCCAGGCCCCACAGGCTGAGGATCACGGTGCGCGCGCCCGCCAGCTGCAGCGCGCGGCGCAGCCCGAACACGCCTTCGCCGGCACCGATCTCGCCCAATCCCGTGTCGCAGGCCGAGAGCACAGCCCACTCCACACCGCGCAGGTCGAGGGCCGCGATCTCCTCGGCAGTGAGGGTACGATCGTCTTGCTGCGGACCGGGTGTTGACATTGTTCGACTGGAAACGAATGGGACGGTGGCGACCTGGAAGATGGCCCTCGCCATGGAGCTGCAAGTCTCCGAGCAAATTGCGATTCGTGGCGTTTTCGCCCATAGTCTGGATTGCTAGCCCAGCGGCTCCGCACGCGCGCAATCCACGCCGTGCGGATCCCGACGACGCATTTGGAGGCTCCCGATGTCAAGCCGAGCAGCTATCGCTTTCCTTTCTCTCCCTATCGCGTTCCTGCCTCTCGTCGGCCACAGTCAGTGGCAGCCCGACGGGGTCCTGGTTTGTGGCGCCTCGCACAACCAATCCAATGTGGTCGCTATCTCGGGCGGAGCCGGCGGAGCGATCATCGCGTGGACGGACGCGCGCAACGGCTCCGGCGGGGACATCTACGCGCAACGAATGGACGCCGGGGGACACGCCCTGTGGGCACCTGACGGAGTGGCCGTCTGCACGGCACCGGCCGACCAGTCGTACGCGACGCTCTTGTCCGATGGTGCCGGCGGAGCGATCATCGCCTGGACCGACTACCGCAATGGCGCGACATCGAGTTTCGACATCTACGCGCAGCGTGTGGACGGTTCGGGCGCCCCTCAGTGGACGCCCAACGGCGTGGCGGTGTGTACCGCGACCGGAGGACAGTACTATCCGAAGATGACGAGCAACGGCTCCGGTGGGGCGATCGTCGTATGGGATGATTATCGGAACGGCTCGCTGAACTCCGACGTCTACGCGGCACGATTGACGTTCGCGGGCGTTGTGCCGGATGGGCCCGGCGGGATTGCCATATCGTCCGGCCCCACCAACGAGAGCGTCCCGTCGCTCACGCCGTACGGGAGTGGGGGAGCCATTATCGCGTGGATCGATAGCCGAAACGGGAGCCTCGACATCTTCGCGACCCGCTTCTCCGCTAGCGGCGTTGTGCTCGACCCGCGCGGGCTCGCCGTCTGTCAGTACGCCAGTGACCAGTATTACCCGGCCTGCGTCGGTGACGGCGCCGGGGGCGCGATCATCGCGTGGTCGGATGCCCGGATCGAGGCTATCTATGCGCAGCGAATCAACTCCGCCGGCGCCGTCCAGTGGACTCCCAACGGAGTCGCTGTCGGCTCCCCGAGCGGCTCTTCGGTATTCGACATGCCTCGAACGCTTCCCGACGGCGCCGGCGGGGCCCTCATTGCCTGGAGCCGATTCGATGGTCCTTCCGACCTCAATCTCTACGCTCAGCGGATCAGCGCTTCCGGTGCCAGACAGTGGCTTCCCGACGAGGTCCCGGTTTGCACCGACCCGAATGATCAGCGCCTCTCCACGATGACCTCGGATAACGCAGGCGGAGTGCTCGTCGTGTGGGAGGACAACCGCAGCGGCGTTGGATATGACGTCTATGCCCAGCGAGTGGAGGCTTCCGGGACCGTCCCGTGGACTTCGAACGGCGTCGTCGTGTGTCAAGCCGACTTCGATCAGCACGGCCCGGCGGCCGTGTCGGACGGCACGGGCGGAGCGATTGTCGCGTGGCAAGATTTCCGGGGGTACTTCGAGAGCGACATCTATGCGCAGCGCGTCGGCTCCGATGGCCAGACCCCGACCGGCGTGGGAGATGCGCCGAGCGCCCCGTTTACGTTCCTTCCCGCACGGCCGAATCCGTTCGCTCAGACAACGGACCTCAACGTGCGCTTGAATGAACCCTCCGACGTTTCGTTCGACGTCTTCGACGTTGCGGGGCGGCGCGTGCGTGGGGTCGCGCTCACCAATGTGGAAGCGGGCTGGCGGCGGATCGCGTTCGACGGGCGGGACGACTCGGGTCACCCACTGCCGAGCGGTGTGTATTTCTGCCGCATCGAGGCGTCCGGTGCCAAGGTGATGCAAAAGATCGAGTTGTTGAAATGACAGGAGCACGCGATACGCTGGTCGACCGCACGGTCGTCAGAACCGATCGGGAGCGATGTTTCTATCCGCCCTGGTCCGAACTTGCGCCCCGCGCGGCGCTGTCCACTCGGCCGCCCGCAGCGGTGCTGTTACCGCCAGTCGCCGATGGCAGCGGTGCGGCTACCGCCAATCGCCCGCAGCGATGAAGCCGCCCCAATAGAATGGATGCGTCGACGATCGGCGAGCGCGGCGCGCTTTCAGGAGCTCCAGGCTCGCCTCGCGCACCGAGTTGGCTGTATCGAGGTGCTGGAGAAGCCGCGCGCGGTAGAGCTGCCGCATCCACTCTTGGGCGGCCTCATCCTCGACGCCCCACAGGCTGAGGATCACAGTGCGCGCGCCGGCCAGCTGCAGCGCGCGGCGCAGCCCGAACACCCCTTCGCCGGCACCGATCTCGCCCAGCCCCGTGTCGCAGGCCGAGAGCACAGCCCACTCCACACCGCGCAGATCGAGGACCGCGATCTCCTCGGCAGTGAGGATACCATCGTCTTGCTGCGGACCGGCCTCGTTGCGACGGTTCGCTCCGGCGAGCGCGAGGCCCGAGAGCAGCAATGGGTTGGACTCCTCGACGGAAGTTGGCGCAAGTGCCGGTGCCGCTGTCGATGCCAGTGCCGCTGGCACTCCCGGCGCCGCTCCCGTCGTCGCTCCAGCCGTCGCTCCGGCTGGCGGTCCGGTTGCTGCTCCTGTCGAGGTTCCCGTTGACGTTGCTATTGAGACTCCCGCTGAGGCTCCCGCTGAACTTCCTGTTGACGTTGTCGCCGGTGCCGCTCCAGTCGCAGCGCCGGCCGACGCCAGCGTTCCGACCCCGCGCCCCGAGGGCGAGCTGGCGTAGCAACCCGGGCCAAGGAAAAAGCCGTGCGTCGCCAGGTGCAGCACGCGGTGGCCCGGAGCCAGCTGCTTGACGGCCTCCTCGCTGGCCTGTGCGCCATCCAGGCGCGTGACGGCGGAAGCCGGCTGCGGCGCGCCCTCCCACAGCGCAGCGACTTCCTCCACCTCGGCGCTGGAGCCGGGCAGCAGCGGGAAGCGCAGATCGTGGAAGGCAGCGCAGCCGGAGAGCGCACCGCGGAATGTGGCCACCGCGGCGCTGCCGCGTTCACCTGCGCCTGCGCTGGCACTCGTGCCTGCGTCCGCCGCTGCCCAAGCGATCGTAGCCGCGGCGTCATCGAACGCCGCCCCACCGACCGCGAGCAGGCCCGCGCCTGCCGGCTGTGGCGCCCCCGGCTGCTCGGGCACGAGGTCGCGCTCCGCATTGAGCACGTGGAGCAGCGGACCGGTCTCAACCAAGTAACGGCCGTCCGCGCCGGGCAGCGCCGCCAGGTTGACGATGTTCAACTGCCCGTCGAGCACCACGAAGACGCGCTCGGCGCCGGCGAGGTGGCGCGCCACGGGATCCCACACGGCCGCGCGCAGCTCGGCGCCCGCAATCCTGCAGGCGGCGTCGGCGGCAGCCGGGCTGCGACCGGTAAGGAGCGGCCCGCGCGTGACCTCGTCGCGCCAGCGCGTGACCAAACCCTCGACCTGTGCCGCATCGCCCAGCGAGACGCACGAGACCTGCGAAAGCGCTGCGGCGGAGGACGCGCCGCCGCCGGCCGCCCGTCCCTGCGACAGCGCGAACGCAAGATACGCCGGCTCGGTGTGATCCTGCCCGCCGCTGCGCGGCGCCGGCTCCACGCGGCGGTAACGCACGTAGCCCACGAGCGCGCTACGCGGCGGCAGCGCCGTGGCGACATCCGACAACGTCAGATTCGCCCGCGCCTGGTGGCTGCGGAACGTGGCGCTGTGCTCGGCGAGTGCACGCTCGGCCTGCTCCGCACGTTCGCGCGCGTCGGCGAGTTTGGCGCGCAGCTCGTCGGCCGTGCTCGTCCCGACCTGCTGGACCATCAGCTTGGCCAGCGCTTCCGTGGCCGCGCCGTACTTGGCGAACAGCGCGGCCGTCTCGGAGTCCGCCGCGGCTGCGGCCTCCGCCCGCGCAGTACGGCGGCGCTCGGCCATCTCGTCGAGCACCAGCGCTCGCGATCCGATCACCGCGTCCCAGACGCGGCGCCCGGTGGTCGCGTCCAGCGAGCGGGCCGCCTGATTGCGGGCTGCCCGCTTGTGGGCTGCCTGCGCGCGAGCGCCCTTTCGGCCGGCTTCGGCCTGGCCGCCGCCCGGCTGGCGGCTCACTTGCCTGCCGATCGGCCCGCGCTCCACCAGCGACAGCGCCAGGTCGAGCCCCGACGATCGCACCGCGGCATAGAGCAGCGCCTGCCGCTCGGGGAGCGTGGGGATCGTGAGCTGCAGGTGCGCGCGGCCGATCCGCTCGGCCGCCAGGCTCGATTCCAGAGCCACCCGGAGGTTGCCCCGCGCCCACTCCAGCAACGCCCGGCGGCCCAGCGCCTCGGCAACGAACGGATGGTCCTCGCCGAGCATCTCGCGGCGCGTCGCGAGCGCGGCCGCAATCAGCGAGTCCGCCCGCGCCAACTCCCCGGTCTTGCGCAGCGAATCGCCCAGATTGAGCTGGATGCTGGAGACCCACGGATGCCGCGGGCCAAGGCTCCTCTGGTAGCTGTCGAGGGCGCGCTGGAAGTAGGGACGCGCCCGCTGCGAGTCCCCGTTGCGCTCGTAGCCAACGGCGAGACTGTTGAGGACGCTCGCACGGTTGGGATGGTCGGCGCGGAGCGTGCGCTCGTAGATCGCCAGGGCGCGCTCGAAGTAGGGGCGCGCACCGGCGTAGTCGCCGATGTTCTGCAGCAGATTCGCAATGTGGACCAAGCTGGTAGCGACGCTGGGATGATCGGGACCCATCGCTTTCTCTTTGATGCGCAGCGCGCGTTCGTAGTCGGCGCGGGCGAAGTCGTAATCACCCATCATCTTGTCGAGGTGGCCGCGATTGCTCAGGGTGATCGCCACGAGCGAATGCTCCGGACCGAGCGCCTGCTCGTAGATCCTCAGTGCGCGATCGTACATGGTGCGCGCGGCGGCGTAGTCGCCCTGGGACTCGGAGACGAGGGCAAGGTTGGTGAGGGTGGTGGCCACATCGGGGTGGTCCTGGCCCAGCGTCTGCTCGCGCACGCGCAGCGAGCGCTCCCACATCGACTGCGCCCCAGAATAGTCGCCCGCGAAGTAGATGAGGCTCGCGAGGTAATCGAGGGTGCGTCCGACCTCGGCGTTGACCGGTCCAAGTGCAGCCTCCTGGATGGCGAGCGCGCGCGCGGCCTGCGGCCGCGCTTGCTGGTAGGCTCCGTTGTCGCGACCGAGCACCACGAGATTGACCAGCGTCTGTGACACATCGAGGTGCTTGGCTCCCAGCGTCGCTTCCTGGATCGCGAGGGCGCGCGCATACACCGGCTGCGCCTCGGTGTACTTGCCCTGCGCCACCAGCAGATTCCCTCTGGAGTTGAGGCTGAGCGCGACGTCGGGATGGTTGGGTCCGAGCGCCTTTTCGCGGATCGACAGCGCCCGCTCCAGCAGGGAGGCCGCCGCGTCGGTCTCTTCCAGCTCGAGGAGTATCGTGCCCAGCGCATCGAGCGCTGCGGCGAGTTCGAGTGCGTCGGGGCCGCGGGCCTTCTCGCGGGATGCCAGCGCCGTCTCGATCAGCGGGCGCGCGTGGGTGAAATCGGCTTCGCGCGACAGGATCCGCCCGAGGGCGAGCTGGCTGGCCGCTACGTCCAGGTCGTCGGGCGGAAGCCGCCGGGCTCGGATCCCCAGCGCTTCCTGCGCAAGGTCGCGCGTGCCGGGAACCCACCAGCGACAGCCGGGGTCACGGGCGAGCACCAGCCGCGTGAGCATGGCCGCGACCGCCAGCGAGTCGGGAGCCGGCTGCGCCAGGAGCCGCGCGCGGGCGGTGTCGGCGAGCCGCTCGGCCTCGCCCCAGGCGTGATGGGCGAGGAGGCCATCGATCTGCGTCAACTCGGCGACGCGGCGGGTGGCGCGGTCGGCGGCGTAGTCGGCGGCGCGGTCGGCGGCGCGGTCGGCGGCTCGGTCGGTGGTGCGGCCGGTGGCTCGGTCGGTGGTGCGGCCGGTGGCTCGGTCGGTGGTGCGGCCGGTGGCTCGGTCGGCGGCGCGGTCGGCGGCGCGGGTAGTGGCGGCGGCAGCGCTGGGAGGCCCGGCGCCGAGGGCCCAGCTCAGAGCGGCGGTGAGGACTGCCACCCGCGCCCAAGCCCGGGCGGCCGCGCGCGGCTGGAATTCCGCGGCCTGAATGCTGAACTGGGGACGGGGCATGGTCGCTCCGGGCGTCGAGGGGCAGCGCAGCCTGGTGCCGCGCTGGGGGCGGTTCATCAATGGTACGCGCGACCGGATCGATTCCTCAAGCTGGACGGCGGGATCGGCTGGAGCAGTGGGCGCTCTGGGCGGCTGGAGTCGCGGTTGGCGCGAGCAGTGCAAGCAGCGCGAGCAGGGCGCATGGAAGGCCCCACTACGATTGTCCCCTGCGAGCTCGGACATACATTGTATATCCGAAGCTCGCCTGTCCAGATCGCGCGTGTCGGGACAGCCAGGCGCCGTATGCACTTTGTGCTTACGGCCCCGCCGGGAACATTATTGCGTCGCCCTCGCGGTGTCGTCGTGTCGCCCGCGCGGCGCGTGCGGCGTACGTGGCGCCCGCGGCGTGCGCGGCGCGTGCTTCCTCCACCGCGCACCACCCCTCCCGTACGCCTCCCACAGCACAGAAACGACTTGCCGCATAGACAAACGTCCTCTATCTTCACCACGCCGTGTCACCTATCACCCCACCCGGCGAGACCCGTAATCGGGTCTACCGCTTCATCCACCAGCGCCTGATGCAGGGCCGCCCGCCCACCGTGCGCGAAGTCCAGAAAGCCATGGGCTTCCGCGCAGTGCAGACCGCCGCGACCCATCTCACGCGGCTCGTCGAGGAAGGTCGCCTCACCAAGGAACAGGGCAAGTCCCGGGGCTACCGTCTGCCGGGGCCGTTCCAGCCACGCGGGACGCGCCTGGTTCCGGTGCTGGGCCGCGTTCAGGCCGGCGGGCTGTCGGCAGCCGTCGAGGATCTGGAGGGCTACGTCCCGGTCCAGACCCGTGCAAGCGACGACGAGGTGTTCGGGCTGCGCGTGCGTGGCGAGAGCATGACCGGAGTGGGGATCCTGCCGGGCGACATCGTGATCGTGCGCGCGCAGCGCGCCGCCCGGTCCGGCGACATCGTCGTTGCGTTGGTGGGCGACGAGGCCACGGTCAAGACTTTGCGCGTGCGGCGCGGCAAGGTCCACCTCCAGCCGGCCAATGCCGCGTACGACACAATCGTCCCCGAGAGCTGCACGATCCTCGGCAAAGTCATCGAGGTCCGGCGGTACCTGGAGAGCGCGCCGCGCTGAGACTGCACACGGGCAAGCCGAAGCGCTGGGTCCGCGCCATACCCTGGGCCCGCAGCCGCGCTCTCCACGGAGGTCTCATGCAGCGGGATGCCGTAGCAAGACCCTTGCTGCTCGTCGCGGGCTTCGCCAGTGCAGCGATGGGCGCATTCCATTTCGCACTGCCTACGATCTTCCACTGGGAACGCTTCATCACCACGATTCCCGCCCCCATCCGCTGGGGTGTGGTCTCGATAAATGTGTTTCTCAGCACGCTGATGCTGCTCGGCGGCGTGGCGACAATTCTCGTGGCGCGCCGCCTCGCGAGCGACCCCGGCACCGGGAGCGACCCGGGCGGTGCAGCCATCGGAGGCGTCGCAAACGCCGCGGGCGACGGCCTGGTGCCCAAGGGCATGGCCATTTTCTGGTTCGTCAACGTCGGCTATCAGATCGTCCGGCCGTTCCCAGTGAACGGCGTCCGGTGGGTGCTGCTGGGTTTCGCGCTCGTCAACTTCGCGGCATACGCCGGTGGGCTCTGGGCGCGGGCGAGAGCACCAGCGCGGCGGGCCGGCGCCCAGGCGAACGGTCGTCGGGGACTCTCTTGAAGATGGGTCCTTTCTGAGGTCCGTCCCGGCGTCCGTCCTGAGATCCTTCCTGCGGTCCGTCCGGAGGCCTTGTCGGTCGCGCTCACCGTGGACTAGCCTTGTTGACCTCGTGCGCGTCCCCTCCGCGTGCGCGTCCCCTCCGCCAGCCCCCCAAAGGAACAGGCCGCTATGCTTCTGACGCACCGCGGCAAGGCGCCGACCATCCATCCCAGCGCGTACGTTGCGCCAACGGCGACTGTCTGCGGCGACGTCTGGATCGGCCCGCACTGCCAGATCGGATTCGGCGCCGTGCTGGTCGCCGAGGGCTCGCCAATCGTGCTCGGCGAATCGGTGGTGGTGCGCGAGCAGGCGCTGCTCCGCGCGACCGTCCGACATCCGGTGAACATCGGCAGCCACGTACTGGTCGGGCCGCACGCCAGCCTGATGGGGTGCACGATCGAGAACGAGGTGTTTCTCGCCACGGGGGTCACGGTATTCTTCGGCGCGCGCGTCGGCCGTGGCGCCGAGGTGCGCGTGAACGGCGTCGTGCACGTGAACACCGTCGTCGGCCCCGGCGTCACCGTGCCGATCGCGTGGGTAGCGGTGGGCGACCCCGCCCAGCTGTTCCCGCCGAGCGAGCACGAGCGGATCTGGGCCGTCCAGAAACCGCTGGATTTCCCAAGCACGGTCTACGGCGTGCAGCGCGCGGCCGACGGGTCCGTCGACATGAAGGAGATCGCGCGCAAGCTGGCCCAGGGCTTCGCGACGCACCGCGACGACCAGGTCGTCGAGACCGTTGGCGACGGGCGGCTCCACAAGCCCGAGCAGGATGACGATCGCCGATGAGCCCGTTGGCAGTGTTAGTCGCGGGCGCGGGCGCGTCGTCCCATCGACTTCGACCGGTATGTCGTCCCGGCGGGCGGTGGATCCCGCGGTTGCGGATACCGGAGCGGTGACGAGATCTCGCCCCACCGCGGAGGGTGGGCTCCGAGCGGCCCACATCTCACCGCGACCTTGTCTTTCAGACAAACGTCTGCTATCCTGAGAACGCCATGACGCCCCACGCACCGCCCGGGTCCCCCGGGTCCCCGTGGGCTCCGCACCGGAGCGCGTTCTCATGGAAAGCGCCGCCCGTTCGTTCGTCGAGTCCCTCGCGGACTCCCTGGCCTCCGCCTTGCCGGCGGGCAGCATCGAGGTGCTGCGCAAGGTCCAGGGCGAGCTTCTACCCCAGCCGGATGGCCAGATTGACGATTGGCCGGGCATTCGGCGCGGCGCCGGCTCCGACGCCATGCCCGGCGCTCGTTCTGGCATCAGTCCTGACGCCAGACCCGACGCCAGGCCCGACACTCGACTCGACGCCAGACCAAACACCCGACCTGACGTCAGACCTGACACCCGACCCGACACCGGCCGTGGCAAGTCCTGGAGCCTCGACGCCCTCAGCGGCCGGCTGTGCGAGCTCGTCAGCTTCGGGCAGACGCCGCTGCTGACGTTCGCGGCCTCGCTGGTGCTCGACGCCCAACATCGTGGACAGCCCGTGGCGTGGATCGCCGTTGGCGGGTCGACCTTCTTCCCGCCCGACATGGCAGCGTGGGGGATCGACCTGGCGGCGTTGCCCGTGGTGCGCCTGAACGGCAGCTCGGGTGCGGCCGGCGCTGCCAGCGCAGCCAATGCTGCCAGTGCAGCCAATGCCGCCAATGCTGCCAATGCGGCCCGCGCGGCCGATCAGCTCCTGCGCAGCGGGGCGTTCGGGCTGGTGGTGATGGATCTCGCGGCGGCGGGCGCGCAGGGTCCACGGGGACAGGTCACGCAGCCCGCGCTCACGCGGTTGGCGGGGCTGGTGAAGAAGCACAACGCGGTGCTGCTGTTCCTGACCAAGGGTGAGCGGACTGGGCTGGGTTCACTCATCTCGCTGCGCGCCGAGGGCAGCGTGCGCCGCGCCGAAGGGCAGCGGTTCGTCTGCGAGCTGGTCGTCACCAAGGACAAGCGGCGCGGGCCGGGGTGGAGGCACCAGGAGATCTGCAGGGGCCCGGAGGGATTGACGTGAGGGGGCGTGAAGGGACGCGCGAGCGGGGAATGGGCTGCGAATGGGCCGCGGGAATTGCGCCCGGGTACGCTCGCACACGCCCGCGCTCGTGGAAACTTGCCACGGCCATCTGAGCCGCTGACGCCCCCGGGTACCCCGCGCTCGCCAGCGCGGGCCCGCGTGGGCCCCGCAGGCCAGGACCCGCCAGAGTCGCCCTCAGTCCTCGATTCCCAACCGTTTCAGCTTGTCGTAGAGCGAATTGCGGCTGATGCCCAGATAGCGTGCCGCCTCGGCCTTGCTCTGGCGAGAGCGCTGCAGCGCCAGCAGGATCATGCGGCGCTCCTCGTTCTCCAGATGCTTGGTGAGGTCGAGGGTCACCGACGTTGGGATGCTGCCCATCCCGCGCAGCGAGCGCGGGAGGTGCTCGGTGTGCACGCAGCCGTCCTTGCCCGCTTGCGCGGTCGAGCTCACGATCGCCGACTCCAGCTCGCGCACGTTGCCCGGCCAGCCATAGCGCTTGATAAGCTGCCACGCATCCTTGGTCATCCAGAAAGTGTTGCGCAGGCGCCGGCTCTCGCGCTCCAGGAAGAAGTGGACGAGTGGGATGACATCCTCGGAGCGCGCCCGCAGCGGCGGGATCTCGAGCTCGAACAGCGACAGCCGGAACCAGAGGTCCTCGCGGAAGATCTTCTGGGAGATCTGCCCACCCAGATCGCGATTGGTCGCGGCAATCACGCGCACGTCCACCTTGCGCTCCTGGGCCTCGCCGACGCGCCGGAATGAGCCGTCCTGTAGCAGGCGCAGCAGCTTGGCCTGCAGGGGCATGGGCAGCTCGCCGATCTCATCGAGGAACAGCGTACCGCCGTTGGCGTACTCGACGAGCCCCGGCGACGTGCGGTCGGCGCCGGTGAACGAGCCGCGGGCGTGTCCGAACAGCTCGCGCTCGAAGAGCGTGTCGGGGATCGCGGCGCAGTTGACAGGGACGAACTCGCTCCCGGCGCGCGCGCTGTGGTCGTGGATGAAGCGCGCGATGATGTCCTTGCCGACGCCGGTCTCACCGGTGAGGAGGACGGAGCCGGGGTGGGGAGCGATGGTCCTGGCTTTGGCGAGCACTTCCCGCGTGGCGGGGGAGGCGGCTACGATGGGGCCGGTCGAGAGGTCGATGATCGGGTCGAATGCGGGAGATGGCGTGGTGGATGGCGCAATGGCCGGCGTGGTGGATGGCGTGAGGGCAGCCGCAGCGTCCGAGGTCGTTCGCGCCGAGCGCGCTGGGTCGTTCGAGCGGGACTGATCCAGATCGGGGGCGTGCTCGGCGTGCGCCTGCGCCGCGCGCTGGCGCACCTGCGAGATCGCCAGCAGGTCGCGCGCGCGGTCGGCGAGGTGGATCACGCCCATGCGCTCGAAGAGGTTCAGAGCCTCGGCAGCCGCAGCCACGGCGGCCCCGGGCGTCTCGGCCAGGAACTCGGCTCGAGCAAGGAGGACGCGGCCGACTTCGTACAGGTCGCCGATGTGGCGGAGGTGGGATTCGGCGTCACGCAAGGTAGCACGCGCTCCCTGTCCGTCTCCCAAGAACCACCTCGCCAGGGCGTCCACCCGGAGTATATGGCCGACTTCCAGCTCGATCCCTCTAGCTCGGCTCATCGCGAGCGCGCGGCCGGCGAGGTCTCGCGCACCCTCGTAGGCTCCCAACTCTAACGACGCTTCCGCTTGGCGCAGAAGTATCTCGGCCGCATAGTACGAGTCATAAGAGCTAGTCTTCAGAATGTTTTCCGCCTCGCGAAAATCTTGCATCGCGCGCGTTGGGTCACCTGCCTGCAGGGACGCTAACCCGTTGTATTCCGCAACTAGGCTTGAGGACGTGGTGCTCGGTGCACCGCGGAGAGTTTCCGCCACATCGGCGAGTCGAGAGCGCGCAGCGTCCAAATTCCCAAGAAAGAGCTGCACGCGAGCATCAAGAAGACCTACTTGGTGACTTCGTAAGAGCCCTGGAAACAACACGCAGAGTCGATTCGCCCGCTCGATCGTTTCGATCGCTTGGTCAAACGCCGCCTGCCGGTATTGCACGATTGCAAGGATTCCAAGCGCCCCAACCGATTCGGATACGTTACCTTTGGACGCCGCAATTTCCAGAGCCTCGAGTCCGTAGGAAGTGCTGCTCTCCAGCTTGCCGAGCCTTAGTTCTAATGCTGCCCCAAGTAGCAGCGCGCGAATCAGATAATGGGACTCACCCGCGTGGCGATACAGCGCGATCGCGGTTTCGACTTCACGCTTGGCTTCAATGATCGCCCCACCCGTGTGCGCGGCTCGGTAGCCGCCCAAAAAGCCGAGATCTGCAGCGATGGCTAAGGACCGAGCCGAAACTTGGTGCGCTATCGTGCGGTGCACGTACTCGCTGCAGCGAGCCACGTCACCTGAGAGGAGCGCAGCCCAGGCAGCTCGGACGCAAGCCCGTCCGGCCTCTTCAGGCTCCAGGTCTCGTTCGTGCGACTCCACGAACGAGAACAACTCCTCCCACCGATGCTGTTCGTAGAGGACGCGTGCGAAAAGTAGATGAGCCCGAGACTCCGCCTCGGAACCGGAACTCGGGCGCGGGATGTTTGGCTCTGCGATCAACTGGCCAGCCAACTCCGGGGCGCCAGCGTTTAGGAGATCCTCAACGAGCGATAGCAACTCCACCGGGGCCGAAGGAGACGGCCGGACCGTGTCCGCCCTTGCCGCGATCCTCTCATGCAATTCTGCCAGTTGCTCGATGTTCGGCAGTGGGGCACGAACCATGGCCTACCTCCAGCTTCGGGCGAAAGATGCCAGCCAGGTCAAGAGTGAGACAAACCCGCTGCGGCTCGCGTGCGCCCACACTGGACTGAAAACAACCGGCCGATGTGTCTCGCCGGTCGCCGGCTGTCGGAGCTGATTGACCCGCGCCGTGTTCGGTGAGATCTCACCCCCACCAACGAGCCCGGTCGACGCTCTCCCGAGAGTGGTCGCGCCCGGATCAAATGGCTTGCCATGGCCTCCGTCCGGGTCGCCGTTGGCGTACATGCCGCCAGAGGCGTCCGCCATGTGTGGACGACTGGCCAAGGCCGTCTGCGGTGCGCATGTGGTGCCCAATACGAATGCTGCTACCAGGCACACGATGGCGCGCGTGAGAGGCGCGTGCGCGGCAAAGCGGGAGGCGGTGCGAGCGAGCATCGGACGACTCCTATCGCGTTCTGAGGCGGAGCCGCGTCGAACCTGGCCCAAAAATCCGGGCGCTGGAGGCCCCGTCTCGCCATGTTTTCCGTCAGGAGTGGAGGCGATGTGAGGGGATCAGGCGGTGGCGAGTCCAGCCTGACCGCGCGGAATAAGCTTGCCTGCGAGCGGGGCGCTCTGTCAAGCGGCTGACGAGAGGGGGCCCACGCCCGCGAGGGGTCCCGTGCCTGGCAAGGGACTGGCCGCTCGAATGCGGGTGCTTCGGGTGCACACCGGGAGGGTAACAATGGTGCAAGGCCGGACGCCCCCCAGCGTTCGGTCCACTCGTTGATGTTGTGGAGCCTCCCGTCGCGCGGCGCGAGCCGCGGACAAGCAACGATTCTAAGGAAAAGTCCTAGATCCAATCACGGCCAGCCACTGTGGCCTTGGCGCCAGGCGTCCCAAGAACGAAGGCGGTTCGTCCAGACCGGACCCGGCCGCCGCCGTCAGAAGAGCGCCATTCAATGTTCAGTCGCATTCGTTGGGCGCTGAGTGGCCCCGATGTTCATCGCCTCCCGCCGGACCAGAACCAAGGCTGACGGAGTGCACGGACGTTCGCCGCCCTGCCCTCTCGCGTCCCATCGTCGGTGGCCTCGCCGACGTTCGCATCCGCCAGCAGCCCCGTCCGACCGCAGGTGCGAACCGGCCGTTCGCAGTTGGCGCCCCCGTCGCCGCGTCCCGTTCGATCTACCCGTCCGCAGTCGACCTCCAACCTCGGCGACCGCACGATCCGGCCGTCCGCAGTCGCCCCTCGTAATCCCGTCGCCCCGCCCCGCTCCATCCGGCCGTTCGCAGTTGATTCGCGCCCTCGCTGCATTCGATCCGCCTCCTGATCGGCAGCCCGGGCGCGGCCCCACCGGTCGCATCAGCGTGCGGCAGTCGCCAGAATCCGCGTGCGGTCGCACCACCGCACCATGCGCCCAGCACCCTCTGCCGGGCATTCGCTCCACCGCAGACAAAGCAGTCGCCATGCCCAACACCGCTGGGCTCGGACACCTGTCTGATCGCTTGTCGATGCGTCACTTACATCGGACCACCGCATGTGGACTGTCGGTCGTGGCTGACCCGGGTGTACTGCTGGCCGGGCACTGCGGCCGCGTATCGCGGTTAATCAATTCAATCGCAGGGAGTTGTGCATGTGTCATGATCTCAGGACACATCCCGGGAATCAGGACACCTTTCGCTGGGCGACCGCTGTCCTCCCAAGGCCCGAGCTCCGCAGCCGCCGCGCTCTCGCCGCCGACCCGCCACCGACCCGCTCCTTGTCCCCACCCCGCGCACGGCGCTACCCTGGAGCCCGGAAGGTCCCGCACTTCTCATCGCACGCAGCCTCGCGAGGTGGGTCATGATGCAGCGCCAACACCCGAGCCCGCCTTGGGCCATCTCCGGTCGCGCCGCCTTGCGTCGCTCCGGCACGGTCGCCGGGCCCGCTGCGTCGGCAGCGATCGCCGCGCTCGCCACCCTCGCGGCGCTGGTGGCGATTGTGCTTCCCACTGGCCCCGGCTCCACCGCGCGCGCGCAGGAAACCCGATCGGGAGCGGTCCAGCTCGCAGCCGCGCCGCTCACAGCGCCGCATCGAGCGGAGGCGCGGCCGCCCGCTCGGTTCGCCGCGTCGCCCACCGATGCACCTACACCCCAACCACTGGCTCCATCCTCAGACCAGGCCGTGCCCCATCACGGGGCCCAGTCCTCCGCCCACCCATCACCTCAGCCATCAGCTCAGCGGTCCATCCAATCGCCCGCCCAATCGTCCGCCCAGCCACCAGCCCAGTCGTCCGCCCAACCGTCCTCTCCAGCCACCCCTCCAGCAACCCAGCCCCGAGGTGAGCGCTTCGACAACGCGACGGCCGGGATCTCGCTGGTCCGGCCCGCCGGCTGGAGCACCGCATCGCTGCAGCAAGTGGAGGAGAACCGGGCAAGGGTGCGCCTCTCCGACGCCGAGTTGCAGGACGCCATCCAGAAGCGCGCGAGCGCGCCGCTGTTCGTCTTCACGAAGTATCCCGAGCCGTACGACGATCTCAATCCGAGCATCCAGGTCGGTTTGAGGCCGCTCGGGGCCCTGGCCAGCCTACCGGCGACGAAGCTTCTCGAGGGCGCCATGGCGCCGCTCCAGCACGCGTATGCCGATTTCCAGACGGTGACGCCCATCGAGGAGACCGTAGTCTGCGGGCTGAAGGCCGCCCACGCTAAGTTCAAGTACACACTCTCGACCGGCGACAGCCTGCAATTCCGCACGCTGACGCGGATGTGGATCGTGCCGCGCGGGTCGTTCGTGTTCCTCATCGGGATGAGCGGGCCCGAGCGCGGGCCGGACGTATCGGAGAAGGAGTTTGCGACGGCGCTGGAGTCGATGAAGATCGAGAAATGAGGCTCGTCCAGGCGCCGGGACCACGCTCGCTCGGGTGCCGGCCGAATCGGTGCGGGCGGACGTGGTGCGGGCGGATTTGGCGCGGGCCAACCCGACGCTCGCCGGCCGAGTCCGCACCCACCGGCGGATCCGGGCATTCAGCGGCAGAGCCGACCCTCACCGGTCAGTCCGAGCATCCACCGGCCGATCCGACATCCACCCGCCGCGTTCAGCGCCCGTCGGCCGACCAACCGACCCACCGCGTTGAGCACCGATCGGCCGACCCGGCGACCCGCCGCGCACCGAACCCCACCCATGCGGCGAACCGTTCGACACCCCCACCGAAACGTGTGGAGACAGCAATGACCCGACCCACTGTCCGCATGGCCGAGCGCAAGCGGATCGCCCTCATCGCGCACGACAACCGCAAGGGGCACCTGTTGGAGTGGGCCCGCTTCAACCGGGGGACGCTCGCGCGGCACGAGCTCTACGCCACCGGGACGACGGGCGGCTTGCTGGCGGCCGAGCTCGGGCTGGAGGTCACGCGGTTCCTGAGCGGGCCGCTGGGTGGCGATCAGCAGGTTGGCGCCGCAATTGCCGAGGGGCGCATCGACTTCGTCGTCTTCTTCTGGGATCCGCTCGAGCCGCACCCGCACGACGTCGACGTGAAGGCCCTGCTCCGCATCGCGGTGGTGTACAACACGCCGATCGCGTGCAACCGCGCGAGCGCCGACTTCATGCTGTCGAGTCCGCTCATGGAAACGCAGTACGAGCGGATCGTGTCGGGGAATCGCAGCGCGCAGGAACAGGATCAGGGAGAGCGGGGTTGACCCGGTCTACACGGACAAAGGAAGGCTCGCGGAGGGCTCCAGGATTCCTGTGACTGCAGAGGCCTCCAGGATGCCTGTCCCTTCTGGCCGGGACTGGACCGATCCAGTGCTCGCCGAGGGGAGCGTCCGGCGCAACGCCGGGTAGACGGGCTTGCGGCCTTGGATGGCCCGGATCCGTCTGACACTGGCTTCCAGCTCAGCGCGATCTCGGGCGAGCCCAACCCGGTCAGCGGACCTTTCGGTTCGTTCCGGTTCCCTGCGCTCTCCGGGTGCTCCGGCGTCCGTTGCGCGCCACGCCTTTCTCCAGAGCGCGGAGGATCTCGAGGGGGTCCGCGCCCGCTCCGAGCACCTTCCGAAGCAGCGCGCGCGCTCCCGGCGTCGATGCGGCCCATTCGCGCGTCTGGGGGTCGATCCCAGTGATGAGCACCTCGAGCGAAGCGAACGTCGCGCCGACAGCGCGGAGTTCATGCGCGATCCTGCGCAGCAGGTTCTCAGAGGGCCGGCGCCGGTCGTGCTCGATGTCCGACAGATGTGCCGGCGATATGGAGAGCTTCTTGGCGAGCCCGCGCAGCGTGTCGCCAGCCTCCAAGCGGAGCCGCCGGACCTCCTGACCGAGGGGCGTCGTTTTTTTGTTTCTCGCGTTAGCTGACATGGCGAACACAGGCGAGGGCGATCGACCCTGGCGTTGGGCCGCGCGCCGGACGCGTCGAACGATGACCGGAACAATGACGCGCCGGGCGGGACGAAGAACAGCCCGAACAACGGCCGGAACAATGACCCGAACAACGGCCCGAACAACGGCCCGAACAATCGCCCGAAGGACCGCGCGAACGTTCGAAATGCGCTGTCCTGGTGGGAGGCGCGACGCGGCTAGGCAAGGTAGTCGCCCAGGCCAGCCCCGGTCGCCGCGTGGCGCATCTTGCGCAGTGCGTCGTTGCGGATCTGCCGTACCCGTTCGCGCGAGAGGTTGATGTCCTCGCCGATCGCCTCCAGGGAAGAGCACTCGTCGCCCTCGAGCCCGTAGTAGCGCATCACGATGCTGCGCTCGCGGTTCGTGAGCTTCGTCATCGCCGCCTCCAGCTGCAGCCGCAACTCGTCCTGCACGAAGCTCTCCTCCGGTGTCGCATCCTCCGGGTTCGCCAGGATCTCTTGCAACGGCTGGCCGTCGTCGTCGTGCAGGCTCGCGTCCAGGCTCAGCAGCGGACGCAGCACAGCGTTGATCTCATAGAGCTTCTTCACCGAGATCTGCAGCTCCTTGGCCACTTCCTCCGCGTGGACGGAGCCGCCGCGCTTCTGCTCGAGGCGGTTGTTGATCCTGCGCAACCTCTGACCTTGCTGCGAGCGGTTGATCGGCAGGCGCACCGTATGCGTCTGCTCGGCCAGAGCCTTCTGGATCGCCTGGCGGATCCACCACACCGCGTAGCTGATGAATCGGAAGGTGCGCCGCTCATCGAAGCGGCGCGCCGCGGTGATCAGGCCGGAGTTCCCCTCCGCGATCAGGTCCAGGAAGCTCAGGCCGTGGCCCGCGTAGCGTTTGGCAACGCTCACGACAAAGCGCAGGTTGGAGTAGACGAGCTTCTCCAGCGCCGCGGCGTCGCCGTTGCGGATGCGCCGGGCCAGCGCGAACTCCTGCTCCTTGGTCAGCAGCGGGTAGCGTCCGATCCCCTTGAGATAGTGCTGCAGCGCCTGGTCCTGGCGGCGATCCGAACCTCTCTCGACCTCGTACATGGATTCCGTCCTCTTGCGTCTGTATCCTGAAGTGTCGGTCCCGTGGGCGGCCTCGGCCGGCCATGGCGAGCTGAGGCAGATCTGCAGGCGGGGCCCAGGCCGCCGGCCGCCGGATTTCAGGACCCGGGTGGGATGTCCGCTCGTCCCAGGGGGTTGTCCTCTGGGTCCGGGGGGGGGGGACGCCCTTCTGTCCCAGATTGGATGCGTCTTTGTTCCATATGTTAGCTGACTTAGCGAACACGGTCAAGACTTTTTCTAGCCGTCGCTAGCTTCGACTCGAATGCCATCTGCCGGGGAGTGGCAACGATGGCGCCCTGCAAGCGCTTACCGGAATCGCGGGGGAATGGTGCCCGTCACCCGTCGATTTGCTCAAGACATCGAGTAGTTTTGCTCAACCATTTTGGCCGTGGTGGAGTGTCCGCTGGGCGACCTCTAGCACCTCCGGAGCGCGTCGGAGCTGAACCCGCGGCGGATCTACCCATCCACCCACCGCCCGGGCTCGGCCAGCAGGAAGGCTTCCAGCGGCATGCCGCGCCCACCAATGAGCAGCGCACGCATGCCCGGGTTCGCATTGCGAAATGACTCCAGTGCCGGCACCACCAGGCGCCGCTGGCTGCTCTTGACCCCGATGGCGAGCATTCCGCGCTGACCGCGCGCCACGAAGTCCACAACGCGGTTGCGGTCGCGCCAGTAGAAGAGCTCGTACCCTCCGGCGCCAGACGCGTTGAGCAGGTGGGCCCCGACGGCGGACTCCACGAGGCGACCCCACAGGTCGGGATCGTGGCGCACGTCCTCCAAGGTCTGCGCGGCGGCCGGCGGCGCGTCCGCCGCGATCCCCATCGGCGCAGTCGTCGACAGGGTCATCGACGCAGTCATGAGCGCTGGGTTGTATACCTGCAGTTTGGGGCTCGATCCACGCTGCCGTACCTGCTCGCCGGTGAACTTCTGCAACCCCGCCACCAGCCCCGCCGCCGACAGCAGCCCGAGATAGTGCGCCAGCGTCGTCGTATTGCCGGCGTCCACGAGCCGGCCGAGCATCTTCTGGTACGAGAGCTCCCGCCCCGAGTGCCCGCAGGCGAGCTGCAGCAGCCGGTGCAGCAATGCTGGTTTGTCGACCCTTGTCGTCAGGAGCACGTCGCGCGACACCGCGGTCTCCACGATCGACTCGGCGACGTATCGTGCCCACCGCTGTCGCTCGCCGATCAGGGGCGCCGCGCCGGGATAGCCCCCGAAGCAGATGTACTGGTCGACGCTCCACCCAAAGGCATCGCGCATCTCGGCGAAGGACCAGTGCGGCACATGGATCAGCTCGAACCGTCCGGAGAGGCTCGCGTCTAGGCTGCGCTGCATGTGCTCGGGGGACGATTCGATCAGCACGATTCTCAGGGGCAGGCCCGTCGCCGTGTCGTCGTCCCACAGCGCTTTCACCACGTCCGCCCAGCCCTCGATCTTCTGGACCTCGTCGAGGATCAGAAGTGCTTCCCCGACGCCGCTATGGCCCGCTGCACGGTACGTATCGGCGGGCGCCCCACGGCGAGCGAGGTCCCTGGCCAGGTCCCACTGTTGCTCGAGCCACACGCGGTCGCGCAGCGATGGCTCGTCGGCGGGCGCATATCGCACCCGCGGTCCGCTGGCCCGCGCCGCCTGGAGGGCCAGCGTTGTCTTGCCAGTCTGACGCGGCCCGGCGAGCACGAGCAAGGAGCGCCGAGGCTCATGAATGCGTTGCAGGAGAGGCTCGAGCAGTTTCTTGCGCTGGAACTCCATGGGATGGGTACGGCTCTTGGAGCCCTCGGAGGCGGGTCATTGCATTGAGTCAATCTACTCAATGACTTTGACACTGGTAGAGCGTCGGCGAAATGAACGCACGCCATCCGCGTGGTTACATTCCTTAGACCTGCCGGCTCGGCTCGCAGCCGTGGTGCCGCCCCTGGCCGGGCCCATGGGCCATTCGCCGATCTTGCAACGAGGGGGCGTTCTTCCACCGTTTGTTTATCAGACAAAATTCTTCTATAGTGATCTCGGCCTCCCCGGGGCATTGGGAACTCTGCCATGGACCACCTGGCCTGCCTCACCCTTCCCGCCCTGCCGCTGCAGTTGCTGCTGCGCCGCAACCGCGACTGGTGCGCCCACCCCGCCGTGGTCATCGACCGTGACAAGCCGCAGGGCCTGATCCTCTGGGTCAACGCCCACGCCTACCGACTGCGCATCCTGCCCGGGATGCGCTACGCCCAGGGACTGGCGCTGTGCCGCGAGCTTCGGGCAGGCATCGTCGGGGCTGCTGAGATCGTCCAGGCCGTCACCGAGCTGGCCGCCCGACTGCGGTTCTATACGGCAGATGTCGAGGCGGCGGAGGTTGCGACGAGGGATGTCGGAGGCTTCTGGCTGGGCGCCAGCGGGCTCTCGCTGCTGCACCCATCCTTGGAGCGCTGGGCGCGCCTCATCCACGACGACCTCACGCGCGAGGGCTGGCTGTGCTCGGTGGTTGTCGGCTTCTCACGCTTTGGGACCTACGCCCTGGCCAGGGCCACACCGTGCGCCACGCCACGCGCTACGCCACGCGCGGGCGGCGGTCGGGACAGCTCAGGTTGGCACCCCGGCGTCCTGGTACTGGAGAGCGCCCAGCAGGAGGCCGCGCTCGCTCGCGGCATTCCCCTCGACCGCCTGGGCTTCGAGCCGCAGCTGCGCGACGCCCTGCTCCAGCTGGGCATCAGCACGCTGGGCGGTTTCCTGAACCTGCCGGTCGACGGGGTGCTCGAGCGCTTCGGCCCGCAGGCGCACCGGCTGCAGCAGCTCGCGCGGGGGGAGATGTGGGCGCCGCTGCAACCACAGCCAGCGGAGGAGCCGATCGAAGCGAAAGCGCACCTCGACCACCCAGAAGCCGACCTGGAGCGGCTGATGCGCGTGATCGAGGAGCTGCTGCGGCAGCTGGTCGCGGAGCTGGGGCGGCGGCGGCAGCTGGTAGCGATGTTGGCGCTGCGGTTGGGGTTGGAGGATGCGCCGCGAGGGGCGGGGCGGGCCGCGGAGCGGCCGGCGGGGCCCGCCGCACCAGGAACGGCCACCTCCACCATCGAGCATCACCTCCACCCTGCGCGCCCCACTCGCGACCTGCGGCAGATGCTCGAACTGATCCGCTTGCGCCTCGAGGCGCTCCAGCTCAACGGGGGCCTGGGCTCGGGTGTGGCCCGGATCGAGCTGCAGCTGGCGGGCGCCGCCCCGGACCGCGACCAGCTCGAGCTCTTTCCCCAGAGCCCGCAGCGCGACCGGGCGGCGGCCGGCCGCGCCTTCGCGCGGCTGCGGGCGATGTTCGGCGATGGCGCGATCGCGCGCGCGCAGCTCACCGACGGGCACCTGCCGGAGGCGCGGTTCGGATGGGAGGTATGGGAAGGAGGATCGGGCGACCCGGTGCGCACAGGCCAAAGCGGCGCGCCAGTGTCCGCGCTCCCCGACGCCAAGCCGCGCGTCGTGCTCAACCGCCCACTCATCCGCCGCTTGCTGCAGCGTCCGCTCGCGCTCTCGCGCCAGCAGCGCAACGAGCCCGACGGCTGGATGATCCTTGGCTTGGAAGGCGGCCCGGTGCAGGAGGCGATCGGTCCGTTCGTCGTCACCGGCGGCTGGTGGGTGCGCGAGATCCACCGCGAGTACCACTATGTGCGCACCGAGAAGACCGGGTGGCTGTGGGTGTACTTCGATCGGCGCCGACGGAGATGGTTCGCGCAGGGGGCGGTAACCTGACCCACGGGCTGGTCACACACGCGCGGCAGCGTGCGGTCTCTCCTGGGCCCTCCCGAGGGGCGCGACCTCCTCCTGTGGAGGCTCTACCGGTGCCAAGAGCATTGAGCAGAATTGCTCAATGCTCTGAGCAAATTGATGTGCAGCGGCCGACGCATGGAATCCCAGCGCCAGTGCGCTTTCGGCACGTTCCTGCCGCGCCAGCGCGAGGGCGGGGTAGCGCTCGATCTGATCCGCCGCCGCCATCACCGTGCAATTGAAGCCCGGCGGCCGTTGGCCGCTCCCTACACGTCCACCCCCTCCGCGACCCAGATATCCCCACCCTCCGGCCGGAACCGGTCGAACAGCACCCAGCGCCCGTCAGGTGACCAGACGGGGTAGTCGATCCGGACCTCCGCGTCGTCGAACTCGAAGCTGCGCCAGGGTTGCCGCCCGTCCAACGGAGAGACCCACACCGTCCGGTGGCCGAGCACATCGAGGATCATATTGCTGTCGGGAGAGAAGGACATGTGCGAGCCGCCGATGACCTCCGGGAGCTGCTCCGGCGTGGCGCCACCCGCCCCGCCCTCCACCGCGATGCGGTAGGTTGCAGCCTTTCCCTGCCCCGGTGAGCGGAAGACAATCCAGTGTGCATCGCCAGTCCAGCGCAGGAAATGGCCCATCACGCCGATGCGCGTGAGCTGCCGCGGGGCGCTGCCATCGGCGTTCATCACCCACACCTCCAGCCGCCCGTCGCGATCGGACTGGTACGCGATGCGCCCGCCGTCGAGGGAAAAGCTGGGATTCACCTCGACGCAGTCCGCCGGAGACAGGCACCGCAGGCGCAGCGAGTCGAGATCCACGGTCCAAATGCCGGGATTGCCATTGCGCGAGCTGAAGAAGGCGAGCGTGCGCCCATCAGGCGACCAATTCGGCTGGTAGTCGCCGCCCGGTCCGCGTGTGATCTGCAGCAGTCCACCACCAGGCAAGGCACTGCCCGCCAGGCGACCACCCACCAGGCGACCACCAGGCAGGCCGCCACCCGTGACACCGCCACCTGCGATCTCCTGCACCCAGAGATTCATGTCACCGGAGCGATCGGAGTTGAACGCCACGAGACGGCAATCCGGGGACCACGCCCCCCGGCTGTCCTCGCGGGTGGTCGCGACCAACTTCTCGGGCGCGCCCTGTGCGATGCCGGTCTCGGGCGAGACGGGTAGACGCCAGATCGAGGCGTGCTGGCGCAGGATCGAGAACGCCAGCTTGCGGCCGTCCGGCGCAACCGCCACCTCCACGTCCTGGCCTGCACCCGAAGTGATCTGCTGCAACGGCCCTGCAGGCGCTCCCTCGGGCGACACCGGGACTCTCCAGACATTCAGGCCGCCGCTGCGATAGGCCGACGTGAAGTACACGAACCGCCCGCATGGCGACCACTCGGGACCGGTGTCGTGAAAGAGATCGCGCGTCAGCCACCGCATGTCGCGCGTACGCACGTCGACGACCCGCAGGTCGAACTGCGTGCGCTCGATGTTCTGAAACACGATGCGCTGGCCGTCGGGAGACCAGCGCGGCCTCACGTGCGTCACCGCCTCGGAGGTATCGGTGGTGATCTGCAGCGGGTTGCGCCCAGAGCGGTCCACCATCCAGATGCGGCGCGGCCCTGCCCACGATGCGTCCACGGCGATGCGCTCGCCGTCGGGCGATGCGGCCGGGTTGTAGGCATTCTCGATGAGCCGGTTCTCGCGGCCCGTGACCAGCCCCAGGCACCAGACGTCTGCTTCTTCGAAGTGACCGCCGAACACGTCGCCGGGCTCGCTCTTGCGCCCGGCCTCGCGCGCCCGCGTGAAGAGGATCTGCGCTCCGTCGGGCGTCCAGCGCGGCTGCCAATCGTCGTGCTCGCCGTGGGTGATCTGCTGCGTCTCGCCCGTCTCGAGGTTCTTGCGCATCAGCTTGCGCACGCGGCCCACCTGCAGGGTGTAGACCAGCTCGCGCCCGTCGGGGGACCAGGTAGGAGAGCCCTCGACCGCATCCGCGAAGGTCACCTGGACGAGGCGGCGCACGGTCGCTGTGGCCGAGCGCGACCGCGCTTGCAGCTGGTCGCGCGCGTCGTGCAGCTGCTCGCGCAGGGCGCGGGCGGTCTGGATGCGGCGGTCGGCGGGCTTGTGCAGGCAGGCGATCAGGATCGTGCGCAACGAGGCAGGGGCATCCGCAGGCAGCGCCCCCCACTCCGGCTCGTCGCTGAGGATCGAGCCGAGGATGTCCATGACGCTGGCTCCGTGAAACGGTGGGTGCCCGGTCAGACACTCGTACAGCACGCAGCCGAGCGACCACAAATCGGTCCGCGTGTCGACGGCCCGCCCGCGGATCTGCTCGGGGCTCATATAGAGAGGTGTGCCCCCCCAGCGCGCGTCGCCGGCCGCAGCGCCGGCGGCAGCGCCAGCCGCGCCGCCCGAGGCCGCCAGCGGCGACCCGATCGAGGTCGCAGTCGCGGTCGCAGCCGCAGTCGAGGTCGCAGCCGCGCCACCCGCGCCAGCGCCGTCCGCTGCCGCCGGCCCGCTGGCGAGCGCCTTCGCCAGGCCGAAGTCCAACACGATGACCCGCCCGTCGGGACGGAGCATCACGTTTCCCGGCTTCAGGTCGCGGTGGATCAGGTTCTGTCCGTGGGCCGCGGCCAGGGCATCGCAGATCTGCAGGCCGGCCTCCAGAACCTGCGCCACCGGCAAGGGCCCGTCGCGCAGCCGCTCGGCGAGACTCGCGCCTGGCACCAGCTCGAGCACGAGGAAGTGGTCGGCTCCCGCATCCTCCAGCCCGAAGATGGCAGCAATGTTGGGGTGACTCAGCGACGCGAGCAGCTTGCCTTCGCGCCGCAGCTGCGCCAGCCGCTCTGCATCGGACGCCAGGGGCGCCGGCAGGAACTTCAGGGCGACGTCGCGGCCGAGCGTGGTATCCCGCGCGCGGTAGACTTCGCCCATCCCACCCGCGCCGATCCGCTCGACGATCTCGTAGTGAGCGACTCGGCGACCGATCACGATTGCGCCTCTCGCTCGCCGGCATCCCCCTCGCCGGCGTCCCCCTCGTCGATCTCCCTGCGCATCCTGCGAATCCACGCCTTGGCTAGCAGCCACGCCCGTTTCACCGTCATGGGTGCCACTTGCAGGACCTCGGCCGTCTCGTCGGTCGTGAGTCCGCCGAAAACGCGGACGTTGACTCTGTTGCGACCGCCGAGGCCGTCGCCCAGGCGCTGCAAGATGCGGTAGGGGCCGACCATCGTGCCTTGCAGCGGGTCGGTCTCCAGCTGGATTGCCGGATCGAACACCCGGCCTGGGCCTGCAGCGGCCCCCGGGACGGCTATCGGGACGGCCATCCGGCTAGCCCCCGGGACGGCTCCTGGTGCGGGCCCCGGGGCGGGCCCCGGCACGGCCATCGGGCTAGCTCCCGGCGCGGGCCCCGGCGCGGCCCCCGGGGCGGGCCCCGGCGTGGCGCTGAGATCCTTCCGCCGATCATCCGCCTTCAGGATCTCCCTGAGATCCACCTGCGGGTTCGCCCCCGGCGCGATCGGCAGAGGGCTGGCAGGCTCCTCGAGAAAGGCCGGATCGCCGTCGTGAAGTCGCAGCAGCGTCGCGAGTTCGGAGCGCAGATCGGCATCGCTCGCGCAAGCGCGGTCGAGGAAATCCGCACGCTCGGACGCGCCCAGCGGGAGGGCCGCGTCGAAGAGCTCCTGGATGCGCTGCCAGCGCTCTGGATCCACGGGCGTTCCGGGGGGGGCACGAGGGGAGCCCTTTGATCGTATGATCGTACTCTAGGAATCGGGTCCTGGCCTATCGTCCGGTTGACGCCTGGCCGCGAGCGCTCCTACATTGGCCCGTCGTTCGCTATGCCTTCATTCTATCCCTCTATCCCTGAGATCCGGCGGCAGGAGGAGGGCGGCACGCGGTGCCCCCTCCCCCGGAACCCACCCTCGCGAAAGGTGCCCATGCGGCCACGCTCCTCGCGCAGCTCGATCGTCCTCACCTTGATGGCCGCGCTGGCCCTGTTCGCCCTGCTGGCCCTGTCGCCCTCGGACGGCTCGGCCTCCAACCGCGTCAGGCGCGGGCGCTACCGCCCCGGCCCCCCCGGCGGCGTCTACGCGCGCAATGCCGTGGCGATCGACCCGCAGACCGGCACCACGCTGTTCGAGAAGGATCCCGGCGCGGAGGTGCCGATCGCGAGCCTCACCAAGCTCATGACGGCGCTCGTCCTGCTCGAGCAGCACCCGGACCTGGACCAGGTCGTCGAGATCACGCTCGACGACCGGCACGGCGCCGGCCACACGCATCTCACCCGGCGGGAGCACGTCCGCATCGGCGATCTGCTGCGCATGAGCCTCATGATCTCGGACAACGCCGCCACGCGCGCGCTCGCCCGCGGCTCCGGGCTGCCGTTGGACGACTTCGTCGGCCGCATGAATGGGCGGGCGAGCGAGCTCGGGCTGGCCCACACGCGTTTCGTGGATCCGGCGGGGCTCGATCCGGGCAATGTCTCCACTGCCGTCGAGGTCGCAGCGCTCCTGCGCGCTGCCGCGGGGGATTCACTTCTGCGCCGGATCATGACCACGCGCGAGTACCACTTCGTGAGCGCGAGCCGGCGCTCCCACGACCTGAGCAACACGAATCGCATGGTCTACGACCGCTACGAGGTCGTGGGTGGCAAGACCGGCCACATCGGCGCGGCGGGCTTCTGCGTGGCGACCTGGCTGCGGGACGACGGCCGCGACCTGATTGCCGTCGTGCTGGGCGCCCCGAACTCCCCGACCCGTTTCAACGACGTGCGGCGCATCGTCCGCCAGGTCGCAGCCAGGAGCGCCGCCGACGTCGGACGATAGGCCTGTCCATCGCACTGGCGTTCACTTGCGAAGCGGCAAACGCCGCCGCTCTCCACGCTCGTGCGCGCTTGCCGCCTCGTCAAGTGCAACGCCCTGTTAGGCAACAGCTGTTCGGCGGGCCTCTCCGGCGACGCTGGCCGAGCACCTTGCGTGGGAACGCCGCCAAGAAGGCGGTCACGAACGGCGACCGGTGGACCGCCGCCTCGTCCAAGCCGTTGTCCCAATTCAGCCCGTCGGAGTTGGCGAGCAGAATGAGGGTGAGGTGACGGGTCGGTGCTTTGAGATAGAGGGCGGAGTAGGCGCTTTCCCATAAGCCCGAGTGCCAGAGCAGCGGCTCGTCGACATACTCTTGGACGAACCATCCGAGGCCATACGGCAACACCATCCCCGAGGGTGAGCGCCCCGCCGACCACATGGCATGTAGTGACGCCGGAGAGAGAAGACGGCCCTGGGTGAGCGCGACATCGAAGCGCGCCAGATCCATGGCAGTCGAGATCACGCCGCCTGCTGCGCCGTCGCCCTGGGGCGGCGGCGGATCAGACGGCACGATGCGCCCTGTTGAGTCTACGTGATAGGGCGTCGCGAGCTGGCTTGCCATAGCGGGTGGCAACGGGAGCCGCCGATGGATGCGCGCCGAGTGCGTCATACCGGCTGGTGCAAACACTTCGCTCGCCGTCAGCTCCGAGAACGAAGTGCCACTGACTTGGGCCATGGGCCGGGATGCCCACGAATATGACGGTGGATTGTAGAGGAAGTGCGTACCGGGCACGCCATTCGCCGTCATCGACAGCACGTGACGCAGCGTCAGGGGGTAACGATCGCACTCGTAGTCGCGGAAGAAGATGCCGCCCGCTCCCCGGACTTCCGTGCAGAAGTCCGCGAAGCCATCGTATGTAGTCAACGGTCGATCCAAATCGAGCAGGCCGCGCTCCACCAGGCGCAGTGCAACGACAGCGGAGATCGGCTTTGTCACTGAGGCGATGTTGAATGGCGTCTCCGGTGTAACGGGCACGGCGCGCGCCAGATCGGCGTAGCCGAAACCGCGTGCCAGGATGACCGTCGTATCGCGCAGAACGACGATCGCCAACCCCGGAATGCGCGAGGCCAATCGAAGAGAGTCCACGCGTGTTGCGAAGCGCGTGGCAGCCTCCCAATCGCCCGCGTGCGGCGACGGGTTCACGCTGCTCGGGGGCGACCAATGCGCGCATGCAGACAGCAGGACCGCGCTCGTGAGGGCGCCCACTGCGTGGGTCGGTCGAGCCAATCAAGACCTCGATTACAGGACGCCGGGGATGAGCCGCCGGGTCGTTCGCTGGTAGTCGACGTAGTCCGCGCCCAGCGCCTCCACCAGCGAGGACTCCTCCACATGGATGCGGTAGAGGAATGCCAGCAGCGTCGGCACGAAGATGGCCGCGAGGCTGAGCCAGTTCCCGTACGTGATCGCCAATCCGAAGAAAGCCAGCAGGGCGCCGCTGTAGGACGGGTGACGCACGTAACGGAAGAGACCCGTCCGCACGAGCTGGTGATCTTGATGGATCGCCACACTGGTCGTGAAGAAGCGGCCCAGTGTGAGGATCGCCGCCCATCGGATGGCGAGCCCCCCGAGCAGCAGGACCAGACCGCCGATCTGCAGCCAGGGCCCGGGAATCGGGATCCGCGCGGCCGCGACCCGATGCAAGCCGATGCCCGCCGTGATGGCGATCGTGATCGCGATCCACAAGATGGCAAGCGAGCCCCGGTCGCGCCCGGAGGCGCCACGCAGCCGCTTGCGCGTAGCGGCGATCAGGACAAGCTCTGAAGCTGGCCACAGGAGGCTCCCGAGCCGGACTGCCGCCGCCAGGGTCATGGGGTTCTCTCGAGACTGAGATGTTGCGTGACGAGGGCTGCCACCGCGCCGTGGTGCTGCCCCCACGCTCGCCAGACCAGCCCCGCCCACTCCCGCACGCTCTTGATGTGCCCATCCGCATCGTCGGAGAGGGCAACGTCGCACACCGTCAGCCGCCCGCGATCAGCAGGAGGTGTGAAGTGGGGCCACTCTCGAATCGTCAGGGCGAGACTCTGGAGCTGCCTTGCCACGCTGGTGGGAGCCACGCCTCGATCCAGGACGAGATGCAGTCCGGTGAGATGGACAGCCACCGACTTGTCTGGATGTATCCCCCCCGGATGCTGCGCCGCGTAGGCGTCCACGGTCAGCTGATGGACCTGCCCGAACAGCACGGCGTTGCCGAACTCGGCTCCAAGCACCTCGGTGTAGACGCCCCAGCATTCCGGTGAGGCGTTGTAATACCCCTCATAGATCGTCCGATCGCTGACCGGCATCCGCAGTCCGCACCCCGGACACGTGCTTTCCCGCACCACTGCCATGATCGGCTCCGACAAGGGGGTCCGGTGTTGGCCGCGTCGCTTTCGGCCAATGACTTGGGCACGCTGGCGCGGGTGAGCTTCGCCCTCGAGTCGACCCGATCGTAGGGCGAGTGACACGGGTCTTGATCTCGAGCGTGCCTGTCGCGCGCGTGGTCATCCGTGGATCCGGTTCTCGAGCCGCCGGATCCGCTTCTTGAGCCGGGGGACGATCAGGCTACACCGCCGGCCGCGCCACGGGCAAGGGGTGAGGCCACAGGTGTGGCCACATCGGTGAGGCCGCCGGCCGCTAGATCTGGACGTACTTCGAGCCCTTCGTCCCGCAGATGGGGCACGAATCGGGAGCGCCGCCGAGCTCGATGTGGCCGCAGACGGGACACAGGTAGAACGACACCTCGGTCAGGTCTTGACCGCGGCGCACGGCTTCCAGGGCGAGCTGGTAGAGCTTCGCATGGACCTGTTCGGCCTGGACGGCGTACCCGAACATGCGCTTCGCCTTGTGCCCGTCCGCTTCGGCCTGGGCGAGCATCGGCGGATACATCTCGGTGAATTCGTAGGTCTCGCCCGCGACGGCGGCCTGGAGGTTGTCGGCGGTCGAGCCGACGCCCGCCAGGGCACCCAGATGCCCCTCGGCGTGGATCCGTTCGGCCTCCGCCGTCGTGCGGAACAAGCGGGCGACGTTGGGAAAGCCCTCCTGCTCCGCCCGTTTGGCGAACGCGCGGTACTTCTGATTCGCCTGGCTCTCGCCGGCGAACGCCTCTTTGAGATTTTCCTCGGTCCCCGGCATGGTCGTCCTCCTGGTGAAGGCCCGGTCGAGAGCGCGCGCTGCCTGGCGAAACATGGTCAGCCGGCCCAGCTGCTGCAAGCGCTCGTTGGGGAGCCCGTTCGGTGGCGTTTTGGGTGACGCTCCAAGTAGGCCGTTCGGTGGCGTTTTGCGTGGTGCTCCTGGTAGCGTGTCGGCTCATCGCGCTTCCGGAGAATCGCGTCCAACACCGACCCGACGCGGATCTGCGCGCGCGCGCGATACCGACGGCTCGAACACGCGCGGGAACCCGACTGCTCGAAGACGCGCGGAACCCCTACTTCTCGAAAAAGCGATAGTAGATATCCTGCGCGCCGTCTGGCCCCTGGACCCAGACGCCGAGGTAGACCCCCGGACTCGACGTCGCAGCGATGCGATGGGAGTAGCCCGCGGGCAGCAGCGTGTTCTGCGTGAGCCCCAGCGGATACATCCCGGCGTTGGCGAGCGGAAGCTCGAACACCAACGGCGGACCGAGCTTGGTGGACAGCCAGACCAGCGACCACTCTCCAGTGAGACTCGGAAAGAGCCCAGGATACAAGTGCACCACGTTGCCCACGTCGTTGGTGATCTTGGCCGGGGGCGACCAGCTCAGGCCGTTGGAAGAGGTCGCGTACCACAAGTCGGACTTCGGGTTTTCCCACGGGATGACCTTCGTCGTGTCGTACCGGTCCCAGACGAGCGTGATGGTGGCCCCCGTGCGGGCCGCGAAGGGGAGATGATCGTGCTCGGTGGCGCTGTTGATGCCCGCCACCGGCACGGGGGGATCCCAGGTGGTCTGCGCGGGTCGCTTGGTCGCGACGTAGATGTCGTTGGTCGGACTCAGCGCCCTGCGCAGGCGGCTGACGAAGTAGATGAGCAGCGTTCCATCAGCCGCTTGGGTGATGCTCGGTACCCAGTCATCCACACCCGCGTCGGTGGTGACCTGGACCTCGGAAGCGGGATTCCAGGTCAGGCCGTCCGTTGAAGTGTTGTACCAGATGTGCCCCAGAAACGGCGCCGTCCAACGAAACCATGTGAGGTGGAAGGTCCCCTGCTCATCCTGGAAGAGAGTGGGGTAGAAGTCCCCGGCGCTGCTGGCGGTGACCGGGGGCCCTAGGGGACTCCAGTCCCGGCCATTGCTCGTGCTGGTGATGTAGATGTCGGAATTCCCGCCCCGGTCGGAGAACCAAGCCACGAACAGCGTTCCGTCGCGGGCACGGAGGACGCTGGGATCCTCGTCCTTGGTCGGGCTGTTCGTGGACAGCAGGAGTGCGTCGGTTGGCTGGAACGCTCCCCCGCCATGGGATTGCGCTGCGCCGTCCCCGCATGCGGCGAGCGCGCCCAAGAACAGCAAGAACAGCCAGGTCAGGAAAGACGCGCCGCGTTCCCATGGCGGCCCGCCGGCGCGCGCCGAGCGAGGATGTCGGATCCCCAGAGCGATCATTGCGTAGCCTTCGACGCGGCGGCCGCCTCGCCCCCCTGCGGTTTCGTCAGCGGATCGGCGAGGAACTTCTCGATGATCGAGCCGAGCTCCGGCGCGGTGTAGAAGTTGTAGTGGCTGTAGCCAGGTATGATCGCCAGCCGCGCATTGGTGAGCTGCGTGTACTGCCAGCCCGGATCCTTGAGGCCGCCGCCCAGCAGGGCGAAAAACTCAGCCATGTGCCGCGTCGAAATGGCGTCGTGGTCGGCATAGACCAGCATCACCGGCATTTGCAACCGCCGGACTTCGGCTGACCAGTCATAGTCCTCTGCCATCATCGCGCCGAGCTTGTCGAGGAATTGGGGGAAGCGTTCCGGCTGCGGCCAGTCCCGCGCCGCGACGCCTGTCGGCGTTTCCTTCATCTGCTCGGCCATCTTCGCATTGACCTGCGCCATCCCTTCCAGCACGTCGGGATACCAGCCGGAGCGCGCATAGGGTGTCGACAGCACAACCAGGCGGCGCACGCGGTCGGGGTGCTGGATCGCCGTGCGCATGGCCACGTCGGCGCCCAGCGAATAGCCGACGACATCCGCCTTCCTGAGGCCGAGGTGTTCGATCAGCGTGGCGACGTCGTCGCCCATCGTCTTCAGCCGCAGCGGCCTGTCCGTATCGGCGGTGCGTCCATGGCCCTGCAGTTCGATCGCGATCACCTGCCGTTCGACCGCCAGCGCTTGGACCAGCGGCGCCATCTCGGGGATCGTCATCAGGCCGCCGTGCAGCAGGACGAGTGGTTCTCCCGCCCCGTAGACCTCGTGATAGAGCCTGACGCCGTTCACATTGGCATAGCCGGACTTGCTTGGCTTGATCGTCATCGCTTGCTCCTCCTTGGGCGCCCGCTTGGTCGCCGCAGCCTGCTGCTCACGCGGCACCGGGGACGCGCAGGCAACCAGCATCGGCCCCACCAGCACAGCCAGTACGGTCGCCATGGTCTCTCTCGACACGTTCGCCTCCTTCGCCTCCCCTTGTCTTCAACGTGATTCGGCACGGCTGGCCGGTCGGTCGGTGTTCCGACCTCCTGTAAGGTGGATCGACACCAGTCTGGAGCGACATCACGTGGCGAAGACTGATAGCGATGAGCCGCGCCATCGGGAAGCCGCTTAACAGCTGGCCGCGTCCGCCAAAGCGCCGCGCAGTCTATCACCCGAGACCTCCTCTGCCGACATGGCCTGAGCCGGCGCCGCCGGCCATCGCTGCGCCCCGCCGCGCGTCGTCGCACGCTGCCGCGCACGGCCGGGCATCGCCGCACGCCGCCGCCGCCGCGCGCCACGATTGGCTGGGTCGAATGCCCTCCAATTGGTGGTTTGCAGGCCCGAAGCCCTGCATTATGCTCTTTACGGACCGATCCAATGAGGTGATTGGGTGGCAATCCGACAGCATTTCCCCGACCTGGGCCTGCGCCTCGACCGGACGCAGCCCGAACCCATCTACCAGCAGATCCGCCGCCAGATCGAGGGCGCCATCGCCTCGGGCCAGCTGCCGGCGGGATTCCGCCTGCCACCCGAGCGCACCCTCGCGCGCGCGCTGGGCGTCAACCGCAGCACCGTGCTGGCTGCCTACCGGGACCTGAAGGCCTACGGCTTGATTTCGGGCCACGTGGGTCGCGGGACCGAAGTGGTCGCCGCCGACGAGCGGCTGGCAGCGGGGTTCGACGGCGGATTCGCCGGAGAACCTACGGCGGGGCTTGCGGAGATTGCGGGCCGAAGCGGCCAGGCAGCTGGAGCTCGCCTCCCCGGCGGAACGGGCGGGACGCGCGGGACTGGCCGCCCCGGTAGGCCCGGCGGCCCCGGCAGCCCTGGCACTCCCGGTAGCCTTGGCACCCCCGGTAGCCTCGGCGGCTTCGGCCGCCCCAGCGGCCCCGTGTTCTCCTGGGAGCCGATCGCCCGCAGCGGGCCGGCGATGGACGATCCGCTGCTCCGCGACCTGCTCGATGTGGAGCGCCCTGGAGTGATCTCGCTGGGGCTGGGACTGCCCGGCCGCGAGCTGCTCCCGCTGGATGACCTGCGCGAGGTGCAGCAGCGCATCCTCGACGAGGATGGTCCCGACGCCATGCTGCACAGCCCAACCGAGGGGACGCCCACCCTGCGCCATGCGGTGTGCGATTGGCTGGCCGCGCGCGGGGCGCGCTGCACGCCTGCGCAGGTGATGGTGACGACCGGGTCGCAGCAGGGGCTCGATCTGGTCAGCCGCGTGTTCCTCGCGCCCGACGACATCGTGGTGATGGAGGATCCGGGTTACCTGGGCGCCATCCTGACCTTCCGCCGCGCGGGCGTGCGCATCGTGGGGCTGCCCGTCGATCGCGAAGGGATGAACATGGACGCCCTCGAGCGGGCGCTCGCTCGCCGGCGTCCTAAACTCATCTATACCGTCCCGACCTTCCAGAATCCCACCGGCAGCGAGATGAGCCTCGCCCGCCGCGAGCGGCTGCTCGAGCTCGCCCGGCGCTACCAGGTCCCCGTGCTCGAGGAGGACGCCTACTCGGAGCTGCGCTACGAGGGACAGCCGCTGCCCTCGCTCTTGTCGCTGGACCGCACAGGCTGCGTGCTGCACCTGGCCACCAGCTCGAAGATGTTGTTCCCGGGCCTGCGCGTCGGATGGCTGGCGGGCCCCGAGACGGCGCTGCGACCCCTGGCCTACGCGAAACAGACAGCGGACCTGCACACCAGCACCTGGGCGCAGCTGGTGGTCGCGCGCTTCCTCGCGGAGGGCAGGCTGGAGCGGCATCTCGAGCGCGCGCGCCGCGAGTACGCGCGCCGGCGCAAGGTGCTGCTGCAGGCGCTCGAGCGGGTGGCGGTTCCGGGGCTGTCGTGGAGCACACCGCGCGGCGGCTTCTACGTTTGGTGCCGGCTCCCCGCCGCGGTCTCGCTGCCGCACCTGATGACCGAGGCGGCGCGCGAGCACGTCACGTTCCTGCCGGGAACGATGTTCTCGACCGGGGCGAATGGGGCGGACTGCATCCGGCTCAACCACAGCGGCGCAACGCCCGAGCGGCTGCGCGAGGGCGTGAAGAGGCTGGCGCGCGCCATGGCGGCGGCGGCGGCGCAGCCATCCGCACGGCGAGCCGCGAACGAGGGATTTCGCCCGATCGTGTGAACGGGCACCGCAGGATCGGGTGAATGGGCGGCGTTCGATCGGGTGAACGGGCGGCGCCCGATCGGGCGAATGGGTTGCGTTCGATCGGGTGAATCGTGTCGTCCGTGTGGATCGCGGCTGCCGGCTGCCCCATCGGCTCCCAGTTGGTGGCCCTCAGCAAGAAGGTGGCACCATGGATTTCCCCGTTGCTCGGCGCATGGACGACATCACCGCGTCCGACGTGCGCGAGCTGCTGAAGGTGACCGAACATCCCGAGATCATCTCGCTGGCGGGTGGCCTGCCCGCGCCCGAGCTGTTCCCGGCGGCCAAGCTGGCCGAGCTCGCCCGCGATCTGCTGCGTGAGGACGGTGCGCGCGCGCTGCAGTACGCGACCACCGAGGGCTTCCGGCCGCTGCGGCGCTGGGTCGCGCAGCGTATGACCAGCGTATGGGGCGCACGCTTCACCGATGAAGAGGTCATGGTGACCACCGGCTCGCAGCAGGGGCTCGACCTCACTGCCAAGCTGTTCCTGGATGAGGGCGATGTCGTGTTCTGCGAAAGCCCCACCTACCTGGCGGCGTTGGGCTCGTTCCGCGTGTGCCGCCCGCGCTTCGTCGAGATCCCCACCGACGACGAAGGCATGGACATCGAGGCGCTCCAGCGCGCGCTCGCCCAGCACCACCCGAAACTGGTCTACGTGATCCCCTACAGCCAGAACCCATCGGGGCGCACGTGGTCGCTGCAGCGGCGCCGCGAGTTCATGGCGGTGATGGCCGACCACCCAGTGCCTGTGATCGAAGACGATGCGTACCTGGAGGTCAGCTTCGATGGGGAGGTCGTGCCGTCGCTGCGGACCTTCGACGACCGTGGTGCGGTGGTGTGTCTGGGCACGTTCTCCAAGGTGCTCAGCCCGGGAATCCGTGTGGGTTGGGTGGCGGCGGAGCGACCGCTGCTCTCCCGCTACATCCTGCTGAAGCAGTCTGCCGACCTGCATACCGCGAGCCTGACACAGATGCTGGTGATGCGCTGGCTGGAGAGCGGCGCGCTGGACCCGCATCTGCGCGTCATCCGCGACACCTACCGCGAGCGACGCGACGCCATGCTGCGCGCTCTCGAAGATGAAATGCCCGCGGGGACGCGGTTCACTCGCCCGAGGGGCGGGCTGTTCGTGTGGGTCGAGCTGCCCGGCGGCGTGGACGCCCGCGAGCTGTTGCGGCGAAGCCTGACGCGCCAGGTGGCATTCGTGCCGGGTGGGTCGTTCTTCCCCAACGAGCAGCGTCGCAACACCGCGCGGCTGAATTTCTCCAACGTTTCGCCGGAGCGGATCCGCGAGGCAGTGCGCCGGATCGCCGCGGAGCTGCGCGGAATGATGCGGGAGGACGTGCACGGTGCGGAGGACAAGGAGAGCACGAAGGGCACGGGGGGGCGAAGGCTCCGGAAGGTACGGAGCGTGTGAAGGGCGCGGAGCGAACGCCCGCGACGAGCGGGGACGGCGGCGGCGCGGCGCGGTGGGTGGGATAGCCACGATACGACGGGAGGCGGACCGCACCGGGTGCGCCTTGGGCGACGCCTTCAGCCAGCCTTCCTCCTGCGCCCTGGCCCGCAGTCACGGCGCCGCGAGACCCAGGAGCTGATCGAGCCCCCGCCGCAGACCCACGAAACTGCCCACACCGCGAGCCGCGAGCAACGTGCCCTCCACATAAGGCTCGGCGCCGCTGCCGCCGTCATAGCGAAGCGACAGCCGCTGACTCGGCTGGCCGAAGATCACCTCGAGGCCGATGATCTGGCCTGGCACACGGATCGAATGGACCTGCGTACCGTCGAGCGTCAGGCCGCGAGCCTCGGGCGCACCCTGGGTTGCGTCGATCGGGATCTCCACCTGCGGGGAGCGCACCTTGGCCAACCGATGCACGAGCTCGCGCGCGGTGCCGCTCGGCGCGTCGGGCTTGTTGGCCGCGGCGTAATCGATCACTTCCCAGCTCGGCATGTGCCTCGCGGCGATCAGCGCGAAGTGCTGCAGCAGTACGGCCGCGATGGCGAAGTTGCCTGCGGCCTGCACGCCGACCCCGTTGCGCCGCGCCGCCGCGTCGATCTCCTGGTAGTCGGCGTCCGCCAGCCCCGAGGTGCCGATCACGACATGGACATTCCGAGTCAACGCGTGGAGAACGTTCCCTTTGACACTGCTGGGAGCGGTGTAGTCGATCAGCACGTCCGTCTGCGCACGGAGCGCCTCCTCGACCGTGCCGCTCACGCGGAGCGACAGACCGGAGCGCCGATCCGGGGGCGAGTCGGTCTGCAGATCGGCGCTCACGCTATCGGCGCCCACGCTGGCGTGATGCAACACCTCCCCCAACCTCTTGCCCTTGGCGGCACGCGAGACGGCGCCCACCAGCTCGAGGTCGGGAGCGGCGAGGATCGCTGGCGCGAGGCTTTGCCCCACCCAGCCGGTCACGCCGGCAACACAGATGCGGATCATTGGAGGTCCTCGGTTCTAGCCGGGCGTTGCCGGAGGGTTCAGATTCCGTGGTTGGCGGGGCGGCGCGGTCCAGCGCCCGCCCCCGTGCGCTCGATCGCTTGGGCGATCTCGTCCAGGTCGGCCCCGGTCAGCTGAAGCGTCGCCGCCGCGATCCATCCGTCGACCTGCTCGGGTGAGCGCGCGCCCACGATCGCGCCGGTGATGCCGGGCCAGGCGAGCGTCCACGCGACCGCGACCGCCCCCACCGTCACCGCATGGCGCCGTGCGACCGCTGCGAGCGCATCGCGCAGCTCGAGGTTGCGCGCAAGCCTGGGCGGTAGGAACTCCGCCGAGCGCCGCCGCCAGTCGTCGGGCGCGAGGCCTCTCAGGCGGTCGGCGGCCGACTTCTCCGTCAGGAGCCCCGACTGCATCGGACTGTAGACGATGACGCCCGTGCCGTGATCCGCGCACCAGGGGAGCTCGGCGTGGGCGGCCTCGCGGCGGATCGGCGAGAAGGGTGGCTGCAGCGAGTCCACGTGCCGGATGCGCTCGCAGCGCGAAAGCAATGCGGCATCGAAGTTCGAGACGCCCGCCCAGCGCACCTTTCCCTCGTCCACCAGACGGACCAGCTCGCCCCATGAGTCCTCAACCGCGGTGCCGATGTCATCGGGCCAGTGGAACTGGTAGAGGTCGATGCACTCGACTCCCAGCCGGCGGAGCGAAGCTTCCAGCTCGCGGCGGATCGACGCCGGGCGCAGGTTCCGCTGCGGCTCCACCATGCGATCCGCCTCGTCCCACACGAGCCCGCACTTGGTGAAGACGTACGGACGTTGGCCGCTGGCCAGCTCGCGCAGCAATAGGCCGACCAGCTCCTCGGAGTGCCCCAGGCCGTACACGGCGGCGGTGTCGATCCAGTTGATGCCGCGATCGACAGCATGGCGCATCGCCCTCATCGCGGCCCGGTCGTCTTGCGGACCCCAGCCGTAGAGCCAGCCGCCGCCTCCGATTGCCCACGCGCCAAAGCCAACCCGGGTGATCGCTGGTCCGTGCTCGCCAAGGGTGAGTGTGGGCGCGGGCAGAAACGATGACATGGTTGTGCGACCTCCTCGTGAGCCTGCTCAGCGACCGCGTGCGCGTCACTCAGATAGAGGATCTCAGGAACACCGACGCCGCGCGCCGCTCAGGCTCCGAAGCGGCGCTCGGTGAATCGCTGTTGACCATCCGCCTCCAAGAACTGCGCGATCTCCGCCGCAACCGCTGCGGGTTGCACCAGGACTCCCTGTGTCACAAACGCGCGGAACGTGTCGACCCAGGGGAACTCCTCGGGGGACTTCGACCGAGCGGTCATCTGCATCTCGGTGTCCACGACGCCCGGCTCGAAGCTCAGGATCGCCAGGTCCCCGCGCCGCTGCGCGCGCCGCCCGGGCGACTCGGACTCGGCGGCCAGTACCATGCCGGCCATCCGGAGAGCGGCCTTGCTGCTGCCGTAGCCCGCAAAACCTGGAAACGGACGGACTGCTGCGCCCGAGGAGATGTTCACGATGCGAAGCGCGGCGTCCGGCCGAGTCCTGCTCTCGAAAAACCCCATCAGCCAGATCGGAGCCGCGCTGTTCACGGCATATAGCTGGAGCAGCTCCACGGGTGCGATGCTCTCCAGCGGGCCCAGCGTCGCCGCACTTGCCGCGTTGTTGACGAGCCCGACGCGGCGCCCCGATTCCAGAGCTCGTCCCCGTGACGAAGGCCAGCGTGTCCGATGTCGATGCCGCGTTCGATGCCATGTCGCGATGTCCTCAGCGCGGTGCCGCCGGCACGAGGTAGTCGTGCGCCGCGAGGATCTGCCAGTGCCCGTTACGGCGCACCCATGTATCGGTGAAGCGGTAGCGACGACCACCAGCGGCGCGGCGACCAGCAGCGAGCCCACCAGCACCGAGAAACGGTTTCAAGCGTCACCTCCGTCGCGTTCCTGGGTAAAGAGCGCCGTCGTCACGTACCGCTCGCCTGTATCGGCCAGGAGCACCACGACCATCTTGCCCGCGGCGTCCGGGCGAAAGGCGACGGCAAGCGCTGCGTGGAGCGCCGCTCCCGATGAGGCGCCGGCCATGATCCCTTCCTCCCGCGCGAGCCGTCGTGCACATGCAAATGCCTCCTCGTCGGTGACGGCGATCACCTCGTCGAGGATGGCGCGGTTCAACACCTCGGGGATGAAGCCGACTCCGATCCCCGGGATGCTGTGGCTGCGCGCGGGCCCGCCAGAGAGCACCGCCGCGTTGGCAGGCTCCACGGCCACGACGCGCACGCTTGGCTTGCGCTCTTTCAGCACTTCACCCACTCCGGTGATGGTCCCACCGGTGCCGACAGCAGATACGAAGACGTCGACCGCCCCCCGCGTGTCTTCCCAGACCTCCACGGCCGTCGTCCGGCGATGCACCTCGGGGTTCGCGCGGTTGCGGAACTGGTCCAGCATGACCGCGCCCGGGATATCCTTGACGAGCTGCGCGGCGCGCGCAACGGCATCGCCCATGAGGATCCCGGGGGTGAGCACGACCTCCGCGCCGAGGTGCCGCAGCAACGCGACTCGCTCCTTCGACATCATCTTGGGCATCGTCAGGATGAGCCGGTAGCCCCGGATCGCCGCGACGAAGGCGAGCCCGATCCCTGTGTTGCCGCCGGTGGCCTCGACGAGCGTCATCCCCGGCCGCAAGATCCCCTGACGCTCGGCGTCTTCGATGAGCGCCACCCCGACCCGGTCCTTCACGCTGCCGCACGGGTTGCGCATTTCCAGTTTGGCGACCACCCGGCCGGGCAGGCCCTTCGCCAGGCGTCCGAGCTCGACCATGGGCGTTCTGCCGACGGTCTCCGTGACATCGCGGAAGATCATCTGGCCACGATCCTTCGTCCAATGATCCTTCGCCCGACGACAGGCGCGCTCAGCTGCAGCGTTGCACCCCGCCGGCCGCAACGCCGAAACCCTTCAGCGGCGCCGGGACTCGTCCGCTGCGGCGCGCCGTCATGCGGGCCATCACCTCGGAATACGATGTTGCAGTCGAAGCCACCACCTGATGCACCGGTGCCCAAGGTCGACGGGCTCGCAGTACATCAGGGGGCAGCCCCCGACGATGCACTTGATGCCCCGCGCGTCGCATTCCCGGATCGCCTCGCTCGAGACGCTGCCTTGACCGATGGACCGGTGGAGCCAGACCTGACCCACGCCCCGCTCGCCGCATTGCCGTACCAGCTCGACAGAGACGCGCGGGTGCGTCGCGACTACCACCCCGTCGATGGTCCCGGGAACCGACCCGAGATCCGGATAGCATCGTGCGCCCTCGGCCTCGCTCGCGTTGGGGTTGACCGGGAATACGTCGTATCCGGAGGTCCGCAGCTTGCGGAAGATCACGTTCGCGACCTGCGCTGGATCGCGCGAAACGCCTGCGACAGCGAAGCGTCTGCCCTGAAGAAACTCGGCGATCGGCCCGGGCACAGTCGTCATGACGCTCTCCCCGCTACGAGGATCGACCAACGGCACGGCGCTTCGTTCGCGGCGTCGGGAGTGCTGGCGCCGTCGCTTCCCAGCTCTGCGATGCGCCATCGCCACCCGCCAGCGCTTGGCCCGCCGCGCTTCGCCGGCCGCGCTTCGGCGGCCGCGGCCACTTTGTCCCGCTACCCCACGCGCGAAAAGAAGTAGATCATCAATCCATTGGGGTCGGCCACGATAAAGCTGCGGTGTCCCCACGTCTGGTTCTTCAGCGCTCCCTTGACCGGGAGGTTGCGCGCCAAGGCCCGGCGGTACAACTCGTCCACGTCCTCCACCTCGATGACCATCGACACGCCCTGGGGCCGTCGGTAGTCCCACGCCGAGCCGCCCTCCTGCTTGCACGGCATCGCCAGCACCTCGACGATCCCGGAGGCGGCGCGCAGGAGCGTCCCGCGATCATCGCGGCCACGATCCCAGCTGTCGACCACGGGAAATCCCACGGCATCCCGATAGAACGCCAGCGTGGACTCGTAGTCCGCTGCGAAGAACGCGCAGCGGAATTCGCGCTCCGCCATCGTGGTCTCCTGGGTGATCTGCGATTGTGCGCTGGCGATCATAGCGCGCTTGTCGACTGCGAGCCAGCGCTGGCGGGAAGCGCTGGCGGGAGGACCTAGCCCGCCAGGCCGTCTGCTTTCGCCAGCCACGCCACGAGCTCCCGGTCGACTTGCGCAGGTGTCTCCAGGCGGATCTCCAGATGCCGGCGATTGGCGGAGGCCCGCTCGTGCTTCGTGACGCGCTCGCCGAACCCCATCAACGCCGACCACGCAGCGCGGCAGGAGGAGCAGACTTCGACGAACGCCGAGAGAGACCTCGATCTGGTGCAGCCTCGACCAGTACCTGACGCATGGCCCGGGCGGCGATCCTCTTGAAATGCACCAGGGAGGTTTCCGCGACCGCCAGGGTGCCGACGAGCTTCAGGCAGGCCTCGTTCACCAGGGCGGTGTGGCCGAGCGTGGCGTCCATGTCGCCCCGCCGGACCGTGCCCGCAATCCGGCGGAGCTCCTCCTGGGCGGCGCTGAACACGTTTTCGAGCGCCTGCCTTTCTCGAAACGTGGCAGGGACATCGGCCCGCCGGGCCGGTCGGGAGTTCTCAGGGTCGGCAATCGTCATGACGGTTTCTTGGGCCGGTCCACGCAATGGCAGGCAAAGAGGCCCCCGAAACACGTGGGGAGACGCTGCGCGCACTTCGGCGGCCGGGGTCATCAGTTCCCGCGGAGGTCGATGAGACGGATTGTGAAAAAACTAATCCTGGGCAGCCTAACGGTGCTGTTTGTGGCAGGATGCAGCGCCGGCGGCAAGGGCCTCGTTGGACCGCCGGGCAGCAGCGGTGGCGGCTGTGCGGGTGGCACCCCCATGACGGCCGAGATCCACGGCGTCCTGTAAAGCAGCGACCCTTTGGTCATGGGGCACTGGGTGTTCTTGGTTTTACCAGGACTCTACGCCATCACGGCTCACAACGTGCTCTCGGACACCAACGCCACGTTTCTCACTCCCTCGCTGGCGAACATCGCGGGGCCCGGCTCCTCGCCGACCGGCACGTTGGTGGTCGCCGACGGCGACCTCGACATCGGGATCCCGCAGATCCTGTGGGAATCGACGCGAGCAGGCAGCGACCGTTTGTTCTTCTAGTTCACCCTAATCTCGGAGGGGTTTACGATGCGTTCAAAGATAGTAGGCTCCATCGCACTGTTCGGCATCTTCGCGCTCAGTGCGGCAGCGAACGCGCAGACACCCGCGATCGCGCAGACAGCCGCGAACGCGCAGACAGAAGGATTCCAGACCAAGACGTTTTACGCAGGGCCTCGCATCTGGCTGGGCAACCTGAACGGCGCGGTCGCCTTCGGAGCGCAGGTCGAGCGCGGTTTCTCCAAGCCGGGGGCTTACGGCTCCGGAGTCATCTCGGGCGGCGTCGGTATCGATGTGTATTCCTGGAGCCACGACTACGGCTCCTTCGGAAGCTACCATTATTCGGTGGTGCCGGTGCAGGTATTCGGCAACTACCACTTCGCACTCGCGAGCAACAAGCGGATCGACCCGTACGTCGGGCTGGCGCTCGTCTACCAGCACGTGAGCGCCAGTTGGAAGGGCTCGGGCATCTCTACCGCATCCGCCAGCGGAAGCAGTACTGATTTCGCGGGTCAGGCTGGGGTCCGTTATTTCATATCGAACAGATTTGCTGTCCAAGGTCAGGTGGGATTCGGGTATGGCACCCTCGGGCTCGGGGCGACCTGGAGGCTCTGAGCGGCGGATCGGAGGGCCTGCCGGCGGACGAATGGCGGGTTTGCCGGAAAAGCGATGAAGGCCCGCCCCCCTGGGGGCGCATTCGAGGTGTCCGCAGCCGACATTGAGCCGTTCAACGTAGCAAGCCCCGGGCACGATCAATTCCGTTGGCTCGTCGTGCCACACGGTGTCCCGAACGCTGTGGAGCGCACGATCGTGCACGCGGGTTCGATCGACTCCGGGCTGCAGGGGTGCGTCCGGACCGGTCGGATTGCGCAACGGGCGAGCGCGGCTGTCTCCTCCTCGAGGCTCTGCGCCGAAGGGGTCGGCAAGTGCAGGACGCTGGCAGGGAGGGTGACAGAGATGACAGCGCACGGACTGCTGACCGGTGTGAGTTGGGTCCTCAGACTGGCCTAGCAGGCTGCTGAACAATCGCCCTTGGAGGGCTGCGCTTCTTCTTCCGCGGCGGGCTTGATCGCTGTGATCTGCCCGCCTCCAGCTTTCGATCCCGAGTGTGCGTTTTCATCAGCCCGCAAGACCGTATGCCTTCGCCAGCCACGCCACGAGCTCACGATCGACTTGCGCGGGTGTCTCGAGGCGGATCTCCAGATGCCAGCGATTGGCGGAGGCTCGCTCGTGGTTCGTGACGCGCTCGCTCGGGAGATCTACGTCCGACTTGAGCGTCAGGATCAGAGCCGTCTTGCGCGTGGCAACCCCGGCAAAGGCCGTCTTGCGGACTAGGTGGATCGAGGTCTTCTTCGCTTCCTCGCGCACCGGGCCGAGTTTGCGCGCCGCCGCGAGGATCGCGGCGTACGTGGCGTTCACGGCCGGCGCCCGATTCTCGAAGTGCTCGCGGACGGTGTAACGATCCGATGGTGGGGTCATCAAAGGTCCTTTGGGCTCCCGCGCGCGAACGCTTCACTCCACGGCGGTGGGTAGTCGGACCCGCAGAGGGTCCATTGCACGAACTGCGTACGCCCCATCTTGCCTTGCAGCGCCACCATTGCCCGGCTGTGCGGTGGTTGAGCGACGAACGACCGCAGCGCGGCTTCATCCTCCCAGACGGAGAGGGTCCAGAATTGCTTTCCGAAGATCCGCGCGATCAGCGAGTACCCGACCAGCCCGGGTGCCTCCCGCAGCTGATCCTGGATCCGAAATGAGTAGCCGAAGAACGTTCGGAGGTCGCGGAATCGCTTCATGGGAAGCTCGGACAGGATCGCGTGGTACTCCCGCTCGGGGTCCGGCGGCCGGTAGGTGACCCATGGCTTCGTGGGCATGGTCATTCGTATCTCGGGATCGCCGCGTTTGCCGGCGGATCGCCGCGTCACGGCTCTCCGCGTCGTGCCGCAGAGCGCAGATGACCCATGTTCCGGGATTTGCGGCCGCCCTGCAAGCGGCAGGGCCGGGACGGAGCGTCAGCGCGCGACCACGACTTTGACGGCCTGCTCCCACAGCGCTCCGCGCGCTCGTAGAACATACACTCCGGCAGCCGCGGGTTGGCCACGATCATCCCGTCCGTCCCACTCGAGGAGCTGGCGACCGGTGGCGACCGGCCCCCGGAACAGGCTTCGCACGCGCCGTCCCCGCAGATCGAAGAGCGTCACGTCGGCCTGCGCCGACCTCTCCGCCGGCGCCCCCCAGGCGCCCAGCGATACATGCAGCACGCCTCCTGGGTAGGGAAGCGGCCAGGCGGATAGCCGCGCGCCGGGCAGCCACGCAAAGGAGAGGGCTGCTTCGCCCAGCACGATCAGCTCGCCGCGCTCGTTGTAGGCAGATAGCCGATAGCGGCTCCAGCCGGCCGCCGTGGGATCGGTGTGCGAGGTTGCGTGCGTCAATGCCACGAGCGTACCCCACGCACCGCCTGCGTCGGCGCGCTCGAGTCGACACCCGGTCAGCGTTGCCGGCGGGGGCTCGGTGCTCCATCGCAGCACCGCTCCGGCACCCGAGGGGCTCGGCTCTGCCGTGAAAGCGATCAGCACGATCGCCGACGCCGGTAGCCCAACGGAGCGGGTGCCTTCGGCGTATTTCAGATCGAGGTTCGTGCCGTCGTAGTAGGCGAACCTGGGATTGCCTCCGGCGTCGAGCGCGAGCGATGCGTACCAGCCCACGCTTCCGGCCTCGTCCACGGTCGCGATGCTCCAGATCGCGTCGCTGCCGGTCGCGGCGGTTGTGGTCGCGTCGGTTCTGGTCGCGTCGCTCCCGATCGCGACGGCTCTGGTCGCGTACCTGAGATCACCGTCATGGTGGGTGTGATAGGCGATGCGCGCTTCACCTTGGGTAGTCAGCTTGAGCGAGGCGTTCACACCTACGTCGCCGCTGTCGTCGACCGTCTCGCTGGTCCAAACCGGGCCGTCCTTTCGCGCGTAGCGCAGGCGTCCGGTCAAGTGGATCAGGCTGAAATCGTAGTAGGCGATGCGCGGGGCTCCCTGGGCGTCGAGCGCAAGCGATGCGTATCGGCCCATGTCCTCCAGATCGGCGGCGGTCTCGATCGTCCAGGCGCCGGCAGTTCCGCGCGCGTACCTGAGGTCGGCATTGGTGCGGTCGAAGTAGGCGATGTGGACCGTATCCTGGGAGTCGATGGCGAGCGCGGGGTCATCTCCAACGAAGCACGTGCTGCATCCGGAATCCACGATCTCCGTGCTCCAGGCCGCATCGACGCGACGGGCATACTTCAGGTCGCCACGGGAGGTCGCGTCGACGTAGGCGATGTGGGGCCGGCCTTCTGCGTCGAGCGCTAGCGAGGCGCCCTGCCCGACGTCGCCGGCCTCATCTACGGTCTCGATCACCCAGATGGCACCGGTCTTGTACGCGTACTTGAGGTCCGCGTTGGCCACGTCGTAGTACGCGATGTGAAGGATGCCGTACGGGTCGAGCGCCAGTGACGCGTAGCGCCCCACGTCACCCGCGCTGTCGACCGTCTCGATCGTCCACGCGGAGCCGCGTCTGTATGCGTGCTTGAGGTCGGCATTGGAGACGTCGTAGTACGCGATGTGCGGGTCGCCATACGGATCGAGCGCCAGCGACGCGTAGCGCCCCACGTCACGGATGGAGTCCACCGTCTCCATGCGAAACGACACCGCTGGCCACGCGGGACTCGCGCAGACGACCAGCCAGAGGGCGATCGGCAGGCCAAGGGCCGGGAGCTTCGCGGCGGGGTCGCGTCCAGAGTGGGCGCCGCTCCCTCGACCGATGACCTGCCGTCGTCCCGCACGCATGCGACGCTACCGCAGCACCAGCACCGAGCCGGTGGTCTCGTTGGGCCCCGACGTGAGGTGGTAGTAGTAGACGCCCGCGGCCAGAGACGCCCCGCGGTCATCGGTCCCGCGCCAGGTGGCGGTGTGGACTCCCGCGCCCAGATCGCCGTCCAGCACCGTCGCGACCTGCCGCCCACGAGCGTCGTACAGCTTCAGCCGGGTGGGCGCCGCCTGTGGAAGGGTGAGCTCGAACTGGTAGAGGGAGCTCCCCGCGGTGGACTGCACCCGGAGCGAGAACACGGTCGGCACCGTTGCGACCGGGGCGTCGGTCGCCTGGTTGGCCACGCGCACTGCCGACTGGCAGTGCTGCACGGGCTGTGTCGTGCTGCGCAGCGACCGGATCTGGTACGCCAGGGCGTCCTCCTGCCCAGGTATGGCGGAGGGCGGCACGCACACGACCAACCGCTTGTCACCGACCTGCAGGAAGCACTCGCCCTCCTTGTGTCCCAGGACCGAGACCTGGAAGGTGTAGCTCGTGCCGACCGGCACAACCGACCCGTCGGCATTCTGCAGACACAGCCAGCCACGGGAGTCGCTCAGCACGACCTCGATCAGGTCGTCCGGGCGGCAGAGGTTGACCGCGCACGTCAGCACTCCCACGGCCTGTCCCGCCCGAGCGGGGCGCGGCGGCGGACAGATCGTGCGCAGGCAGGTCTGGGGATCAGGCTGCGCCATGACCGTGGACTCCACTTCGCGGTGGATCGTGCAGCCGTCCTTGGTGAGCTCGAACTCGGCATGCAGCAGATGGGGACCGGCCGTCTGGGCCGCGACGGGGATCTCAACCTCCCAGTAGTCGTCGTGGGGGATCACGTCGCCGTTGGTCCCGTCGTCGAAGAGAGGGTAGACCTCGGCGGGGACTCCCCCGGGCCGCCTCAGGGTGACCGTAGCGCTCACCGCGTCCCAATTACCCACCGGCCGCGTCAGCTGGGTCATGCGGTAGGAGGCCAGGATCTTGTCCCCCAGACCAACGCGCGGCCGGATGGCCGCGGCCCGGACCTTTCCGAAGCCCCGGGTCAACGCACTGATGAAGTAGGTCTGGGACGCGCATGTGCTCCCGTTGCCGATGATGCTGCCTGTCTGGGCCTCGTTCAAAGCCTGGACGATCCACGGCCCGGAGCCGGTCGCCGGCGTCAGCGAGATTGAGAGCACGTTGTAGCCGGGATTACGCAAGGGGATCACGCCCTGGACCAGCAGTCCATCGCCCACGACATTGAGCCAGTTCAGCGGCGTCCCGGGCGTCGCGCCGGCGCACACCAGCACGGGATTCGCCGATGTTGTCGGCGTCCATAGGTCGGTGATGAGCGCCCTCTGTCCCTGGCAGAGCCGACCGGCCAGCGCGCTGTCGAAGGCCTGCGCCTGCCGATTCATCTGGCGCGCGAACACGATCAGGCCCCACGACTGGGTCAGCAGGGAATTGAACTGGACGGCCGTGGCGGCCTTCACGACGGACTGGATCGTCCCGGCAGCCAGCTCCGCTTGCAGCGCCGTCGCGTAGGCCGATGTCCCGGTGATGGAACCGTCCTCATAGTAGAGGGCGTTCGCCACTCCGTACGGAAAGAGACGGTGGATCTCGCGCCGGACGAGGCTCACGCCCTCGCTGAAGTTGGCGTAGGCGTCGGTGGTGAAGCCGTGCGTGAAGATGCGTTGGGGCCGCACGCCCGTCGCGCACCAGCGGCCTGCGCCCTCACCGCGATACGGAAGCGGGATGCGCACGAAGTGCCAGCTGCGATCGTGGGACTGCTCGATGGCAGGGTCGTTCAGATCGACGAGTTTGCCCGAGGGCGTCTCCACCACCAGCCGCAGGTCGCACGACGACTGCTGGCGGTCGCGACCGAGCACGATCGTGAGCCGCTCATCCGAACCGCACACATCCACGCAGGTTGAAGCAGTGGCGGCTTTTCCTGCGGGCAAGATCAGGATGGGGTCTTCGCTGAGCACGTCGTCATAGATCTGGCCAAAGCTGTCGACGAAGAACTTCTCGAGCAGGATCGGACTCTCGGAGTAATCCTGGTCGGTGAGGAACACCCCCCCAAAGTCCTCGGCCAGCGAGCGCAGCTTGTCATCGGGGTCGGCGAATGCACCGCCGAATCCGATGGCGCACACCTGGGTCGTGCCGAGCGCCCCCGCGTCGCGGATGTCCTGGATGAACGGTGCCGTGTTCTCCTCGCCGTCGCTGAGAATCAGCAACGCCTTGTGGACGTTCGAGCCCGTGGCCAGGACATCCAGCCCCTTGGTGATGCCGTCTCCGATGGAAGTGGCCCCGCCCGCGCCCACGGCGGCGAGGGCGCTCTCGTAGGGCGTTTCCTCGCCACCCCCCTCGGTGACGATGCCGGGGGCCCCCACGAGGACCCCGCCCAGTCGCGCGGTCGCCGTCGTCGCAAAGGTGACGAGCCCGATCTTGTGCTCGTCGACGGACCCCGGCCGATCGTCCTGGACCAGGCTCGCAAAGAGTTTGGCTGCCTCGATGGCGTCGTTGAGCTTGCAGGGGGTGTCGCCGGGATCGGCGGTTCCGCCGGGGCAGTTGTCGTCCATGCTGCCCGACACATCCATGACCACGACCACGTCGGCAGCCTTCAGCTCCTGCCAATCGCGGGCGACCTCGTCGAGCATCTTGTGGCCCATCCAGAATGCTGGGTCGTGCGTCGTCGTCCAGGTGTTGCCCACGTTGTCGCAGACCCCGGCCACGTAGGCGCCGCACGGATTGTCGCCGCTGCAGGCGCCCCCTCCGGCAGCAGCCGCACCGCAGTGGAAGCTCCCATGCCAACCGCTGAACTGCAGCCGCGCCCCCACCGCGCCCAGGTTCGCGTAGTCACCGAGATTGCTCGGTCCAACCAAGTCGGCGGGCAGGTTGATGCACCCCGCGCACAGGGCTCCGGCGGCGCGCTGGGTGTTGTCATCGACGCAGCCCGCACCGGCGTCCGTGAAGCAGTGGGTGAACGCGGTGACGTAGTCCTCGTCGTTGCCGGGGATGGGGTCGTTGGGCGCGGCGTCCCACACCCGCAGGCGATCGGTGCCCAGGCTCAGGCGGAAGATGTCGAAGTCGAAGATGAACTGGCGGTGGAATCCAATGAAGTTGAGCCCCCAGGCGTCGGTATCGGCAGCTGGGAAGTTGCAATGCCAGTGGCCGTGCTCCTCACGCACCGTGGTGGGAGACACTCCTGCGCAATCCAGGAACAACTTCGGTGGCTGCGACTCGGAGTAGACCCAGCAGATGTGCGCGGTGGCGGGGAGGGGGCACAAGAGCAGCCCCAGCAGAATCAGCAGCCTCGAGGAGTTGGTCACAGTCGTTGCAATGTCTGGAAATCGGTGCGCGCGGGGCATGGGGACCTCCTTGCCCGGGACGCGGGTGGGCGCCGGGGCCGGATCATGGGCCACCGCCCAAATGCGCGGCATGCTGCCGATACGGATGGGCGCGGTTTGCCATGGCGGCGCGGAGGCAGGGAGAACGCAGGGGGTGCGGACCCCGTACTCCGCTTTAGCGTGGGTCGAGTATCGCGTTGCGGAAGCGCCCGGGTCAAGCGGGCCGCACGACGATCTGCACGCGTTTCCACTCGTCGGACGAGTCGCTGCTTCGCGACCCATCCAATGCCCGACTCATGGGGTAGTTGCGTAGGGCGTCTCCCTATGGAGGTAGGCGCGTTTCGACCGGCACCTCTGCCGCGGGGTGGTGCTCTTCACGGGCGCGGAGGTGCTTGCGTTCGAGCCGAGGCCGACGCGGCCCCCGTGCGCGTTTCGTGATGCGAGTCTTCGGGAGGTCCGAGTGCAACCTGCGCGTCAGGATCGCTGCGCGCGACCAACGGTCGGCGCGGCGCTCTGCCGTCGGCCAGCGCGACCCGATCGATCGTGTTGATGATGCCGCCGTCGATGCGCTCGACGGCGGCAATCACGCGCCCCTGCAGCAGCGGGGCAAGCAGCGCTCGGATCTGGTCCGGGTCCACATCGACGAAGGGCCGACGGCGCCCCCCGCCCTGCGCGACGACGGTGAGTGGCAGGCGGTGTCCTCCTGCGGGTCGTGCCGGTGCGCCTACTTCGGCCACAGCATGCCGAAGACCCCCGCCGTCAAGAGCGCATACACCAGACCATCGACCGTCGACCGGAAGGTCGTGGTCCAGGCCTTCTTGTACCAGATCGTCTCTTGCCACAACGCGAGGGTGTAGCCAACGAACGTGGTGCAGCCCGCGAATTTGAAGATCGCCCGAAGCGTGGCGCCAGGCGCGAGGGCCCGCCCGGCGATGAACGCCGCGAACACGCTCACGACGACGCAATAGAGGAACCACTGGGCCAGGCTCGCTTTCATGGACATTGGCCCGGGCTTCAGCACGGTTATCACGGCCAACGGCCCCTTGTTCCACCGCGCGAGGAAGGCGGGATCCTTCATCGCCGCAGGACTGCCCGCGTTCGGCATCATGTAATCGCCGGGAGGGATGCTGAACGGACGGAGCGCGTCCATGACTCCATCCTCGGCTGGCAGCTTCCGGTAGTCGGACCGGTGGAATGGCAGAACCATGTGGATGACGAAACTGGCCAGGAACACCACTACCCCCGATAACAGAATCGGGAGCAACAACGACATGATCGGGACCATCGTTACCTCCTGATAGTACGAACGAACCGAAGCCCACCCCCCGGTCGTCAGCTGCCGCCAGCTGCGGGGGCTCCGCTGCCGTCCGTCGGCCCATCAACGCGGGCGCATTGCTGGCGGCCGACCGAACGAGCGAACGAGCAGTCACCCGGACAGGCGCGTCCTCACGGCGTCAACCACCTTCTCCCCCGCCGGAAGAACGCCCAGAAGAACCAACGCACCGCCATCGATCACGGTCTCTCCATCGACGAGCACTTTGAATTCCCCATAGCGGCCATGAACGGTCTCGACATCGGTCTTCAGCTCGCGGCGAAGCCGCGCCGCCACACGGACGGCGAACACACCGGACAGTCAATACGCGCAGTAGCGAACCGTGATCCGAGCCATGGTAACCCTCCTCGATCGAGGACCGTACGCAATGTCGTGAATCGACCGGCGCTCAACCGGCCCGCGTGTGGAGTGTGGCGCATCGTGGGGCTGCGATGGCGATTGGGTCCGGGGCAACCCTACCACGCGGCGCGTGCCGCGGACACAACGCTGCGGCGATGGGGGCGTGGCCCACCGACGCTCGGGCGTACCCGCACGTCACTTGCGGCATGCCCGGTCGAGCGCGGGCCGGGCCGCCAGCCGCTCTGTTGGTCCGAACAGGGCGGATCCTGTATCCTGTCCACCATCCTCTACACGAGCCTGGGTACGAGCCCGGCGGCCGGGACTCGGTCAGTTCCCGGCCACGCTCCAGTTCTCGTGCGGGACGAAACCTCATGCTGCCCACCGACACCGACCCCGCCGCCGCCCAGATCGCGCGCGAGGTCCGCGCTCGCGTGCCTCGCGGCGAACGGCTGCGACGGGCCTGCGAGGCGTCCGACCTGGCGCACGCGCTCGCCCTGTGCCGACTGCGCGCTCTCCACCCCGATTGGCCCGATGCAGAGTTGCGGCGCGCGCTCCTGCGCCGTCTGTTCCCCGCAAGCCAACTGCCGGAAGTGTTGCGTTGAGCGTCGAGGACCTGTTGCGCCGAATGGTCTCGGCTCTGGAGCAGGCCGGGGTCCCCTACATGCTGACGGGCTCGATTGCCAGCTCCTATCACGGCGAGGGCCGCGCCTCCCAGGACATCGACCTCGTCATCGCGCCGGATGAGGCGCAGCTGCGCGCCTTCTTGCGCTCATTGCCCTCTCCGTCCTACTACGTGAGCGCGGACGCGGCCCTCGACGCCTTGCGTCGCCGGACCCAGTTCAACGTCATCGATATGGCCAGCGGCTGGAAAGTCGATCTGATCGTGCGCCGGGATCGCAGGTTCAGCCGCATCGAGTTCGACCGGCGGCTCACCGTGGACGCCCTGGGCATTCGACTCACTATCGCCACGGCCGAGGACGTGGTGCTCTCCAAGCTCGAGTGGGCGAAGCTGGGCGCTTCCGAGCGCCAACTGGAGGACGTGGCGGGAATCCTGCGCGACCCCCAGACGACACTCGACCGGGAATACATCCAGCAGTAGGTGCGCGATCTGGTGCTGGAGACCCAATGGGCGCGCGCGCAGGAGCTCGCGCGGCGAGAGGCGTGAGTTTTCCCGCCGGCGGAGAGGCGAGCCGGCAGGTCAAGGAAAGTCACCACGCGGATGGCGTGCGTTCATTTCGCCGACGCTCTACCAGTGTCAACGTCACTGAGCAAATTTACTCAATGCAATGAGCTGCCTCCGAGGGTTCCAAGAGCCGCGCCCATCCCATGGAGTTCCAGCGCAAGAAACTGCTCGGGCCGCCCTACTGGACCAGCCCGGTTCGATTCCCAGCCGGATCCTCGAACATGGCGAAGTGGACCACGCCCGGGACCAGCTTCGGGGGAACCAAGACCCGACCGCCGAGCTCCACGGCCCGGTCCAGCGCTGCCTGAAGGTCGGGCACCTTCACGTAGAAGACGCGCTCCGTGAATGTCTCCTGTCGGATCCCGCCCCGTAGGCCGCCCGCCCCAATCGGCCCGATGCTCTGGTAGCCCGGAAACAGTCCTGGACTGATCGACCATCCGAAGAGCTTTCCATGGAAGTCTGCGAGACGGGCTGCATCTGGACCTGCGATCTCGAAGTGCACGACTGGATCCGCCATGGACGCTCCTTCCTGGCTGCACGACGTGTCGGCCCAGCCGCGTCGCGGGCGGAAGGCGAATTGGGCGGCCGATCAGGCGTCGCCAGCAAAAGGATGCTCGGCACACCGCGCTGCAGCCCGCTCGCAGCAGCGCCCGCTTGGCTCATCGATTCAGCCTCGACTCGATCCGTGGATCGGGGACGAGCCACAAGAGCGCGACGAAAACGTAGATCCCGATCGCGATCCACCGACTGGCGAAGGCCAGCGGGATCGCCGCGACGTACAAGACGGGCGAGAGTTTGCCCTTCAGGTCCTTTCCCAGCGCGGCGGCGAGCGTGGGGTTCGCGCCCGGCTGCGCAACGATCGTGGTCTGGAGGATATAGTAGGCCACGGCTGCCAACAAGAGCACGCCCCCATAGGCAGCGATCGGCAACGGAGCGAATTGGCTCTCTCCCACCCAATGGGTAGCGAAGGGCATGAGCGACAACCAGAACAACAGGTGCAGGTTGGCCCACAGGACCTTGCCGTTGATCCGCTCGGTGGCGGAGAACATGTGGTGATGGTTGTTCCAGTAGATCCCCAAGAAAACGAAGCTGAGCAGGTACGTCAGAAGCAACGGAACCAGGGAACGCAGCGCCTGCCAATCCGCGCCATGGGGAACTCTGAGCTCCAAGACCATGATCGTGATCAGGATCGCGATCACGCCATCACTGAATGCTTCGAGCCGTCCTTTGCTCATGGTTCTTCCGTGCTGCTGGGAGTGTCGAAATCCACCGGACGCGCGTTCGACCGCGGATCCATCTCCGATCCATCGCCAATCCATCGCCGCGACGCCAGCGATCACCGGCAGTCTATCATTCCAGGCGTCCACCTACGTCGACAACCTCGGCGCCTGACATCCATGGCGCCTGTCCAATCATGTTTTGGCTCTACGCCACGCGCGCCAATCAGGGGCCACCCCCAGGGTCGCTCAGGGGTCACCCCCGCGGCGGGTGCGCGCTCATGGCCAAAACAGCTGCGCCAGCGCGAGCGCGTCCGCCTCGGCGATGGATCCGAACGTGAGGTTGGTGGCGAGTGCCACGACGATGCTGTCGTCAGGATAGACCAGCAGAAAAGCGCGCCCGCCGATGGCCTCGCCACCGTGGTGGAGGTAGCGCCGTCCTTGCGAGTCCACACCGATCCGCCATCCGATTCCGACGGGCGTCGCATGGCCATCGGTCGGCTGTTGCGGCGTGAGCAGCATGGCGCGCGAGTTGGCCGTCAGGAAGTCGGGTGCGAGGATGCCGCTGCCCAGCCGAGCCATGTCTGTCACGGTCGACAGGTAGCCTCCCGACGGCCACCGGTCGCTCAGATCCGCGACTGGTGCGTCGAGCAGCGCGCCGCCCGTGGCGCCTGTGCCGCGCGCGCTCCCCGCGTCGCTCGCGCCGCTCGCACCGCTTGCGCCGCGCGCGTTGCGCGAGTAGAGGTGCGCTCGTTCGGCTCCGCTTGCGGGAGCGCCGTCCTCCACGCCGGTGCGCTGCATGCCGAGCGGTCCGAGGACCTCTTGCGCGATCACCTCGCGGAACTCCTTGCCAGCCGCACCCTGGAGAGCCGCGCCGAGCAGATTGTACCCGTAGCTCGAATAACGGTAATGCGCCCCGGGGGTACTGAGGAGAGAGTCGGCCAGAAAGCGCTCGAGGCTCTGCGTGACGTCTCGATACGTCACCCGGTTGATGAATTCGTCACGCCCGTACTGGCGGATGCCGGACATGTGCCCGGCGAGTTGGCGGAGCGTGATCTTGGCTTTGTCCGCCGGAACACCCGCCACGTACCGGCCCACGGGAGCTTCCAGATCGAGCCGGCCCTCCTGTGCCAGTCGCAAGGCGGCGGTCGCGGTGAGGAGCTTCGAGACGCTGCCGATGCGGAACTGGGTGTCTGCCGAGACCGGGATCTGGCGTACGGAGTCTGCCCAGCCGAAGCCCTCGGCCATCACCATCTCGCCGCGCACGGCCACAGCGACGGCGAGTCCGGGCAGGCCCCGGCTCGCGCGCAGGGCGGTCGCCCACGCGCGCGCCTGGGCGAGCGACTGCGCAAGCGCGGGTGTGAGTGGCGGGGTGGGAACCGCATCGGCCGGGCGCTTGCGGCCCGGCGCGTGCGACGCGCAGGCCGAAACGAGCATGAGCGCGGCAATCGCACCAACGGCGACCGCGCGCTGCAAGCGAGCCTCGGCGGCGCGAGCACGCAGTCGTCTCACCGGTCCCTGCGCACCACCCGCTGCAGCACTCCATTGAGCACACCGGCGAGCGTGACCAGCGCGCCCGCATAGAATGCGCTGGTGTTATGCTGGAAGTGGCCGACACCCAGCAGCAGCACGCCGAGCAGAAGCACCATGGCCATCCAGATGAGGCTCCAACTCACCTGGCTGTGCGGGAGTCTTGCACGCTGCATCGCATTCTCCCCTCGCGCTGAGCTCGCGGCCACCGAACGTCCTGCGCTTCTGCTGCGGGGTCCGTACGCGCCGGCGCGATGCGCAGGCGTGGGCGCAGGCGCAGGTGCGTCCTCGCAACAATCCTAACGCCGCCGCGCCTGCACAGCTAGCGCGGCCCCCGCAGCACCAAGCGCGGGTCAGGTGGCATTCCGGGGCGACGGCCTCAGCGCCTTGAGGATATGCCCCAGCGGTCCCACCCGGAGCTTTTCCTGGCGCCCGGCGAAGTAGCGCTCATCGAGGACGTCACCGCTCAGGTCCTCCACATCCGAAAAGCCCACTGCGCCCAATTCTCGCATCAGATCCTCTGGGACGAAGAAGGTCTGCCACGGTTCGCCTACCGCGTTGACCCGGGCCGCCAGGATCTTGAAGGCCGCGCGCTGCAGGACGTCGGGCGACGTCGTCGGGATCGCGTAGTCGAAGATCACGCCCCCGCCCCATCGACTGAGCGTCGCCACAGCCTCCAGCGTAATGCGGACAACCGCGCGCTCGAGGGACGGTGTGACCCCGAGCCACGCACCGCCAAGAAGGCGCGCAGATAGGGCGCCAGCAGACCCTGCTCAAACCGCATGGGGTCGGCGCGGAGCGCGGCGCCCCGCTCTGGACCGAGGATCGACAGGGCCAGCGGATCCTCGAACACGACGGGCACACCGAGGAGCTGATGCGCCGCTCGGTGCATGGCGACCCGATGGGCCGTGTGACTGGGTTGGTCCTGGATCATCGTGGCCCGGAATCAGCAATCGAATGCCACCGAACGCCCAAGCTCAGCGCCGCGCCTCAGCGCGTCCGCATTGGAGCTGGGCTCGAAGACGTATGCGGTCAGCGCGGTGCCGTCGACCGTCGCATACACGTGCCGGAGGGGGCTCTTTGGTGCTGTGGACGCCTGCACCGGGAACAGGACGCCGCCGCAAAGGATGCAGATGAGCCCCACCTTGCTCGTGGCAGCCGCCGAGGTCCAAGCGCTTACATCATAGTACGCTGCGCTGCGAACCGTCAGCTTCAGGCGCCTGTCAGGCAGGGACCGGAGCGCACCTGCGTCCGATCCGCCGGGTGTGGAAGCGGATCGAGGTCATGGACCGGCCAGCGCAGTCGTCAGGACGTCCCACAGCGGATTGGCACCGCGATGTTTGTGGCGCTCCGGATCTTCACCCCGCTCAACGGCGGCCCAGTAGGCTTCGCCAAGGGGCGCCGTGCCAAGCTCGTAGTCCAGGCCGCCCCACGCATCGTCGGCGCGGAAGGAGTAGAAGGCCCAGCTCCAATCGTGTCGGTCGAGCAGCGCGATGACGTCCTGCAGGTACTGCGTCGCTCCGCCAACCCTGCGGTCCACGTGGAATTCCTCGGCGATGATGTGGCGTGCGGGAACATGGTGCCGGTCGGCCCACGCCGCCACCTCGCCCATCAGACGGGCTGGGGTTTCTGGCGTCCACCCGTCGGGCATGCGCGTCGGATAGATGAAGCGGTTCTGGTTCACCCGGAAGGTCGTGTAGTCCCAAGGCTCACCGTAGTGGAACGCGTAGAGAACCGCCGGATCCTCGACGGGTTCCAGGAAGGTCAGGCCCTGCGGGGAGGCGTAGGTCCAGCCATCCAGGATGATGGGCGTGTCCGGATCAACCTCGCGGATGGCGGAGACGATGCCGCGATTGAATTCGTTCAGATCCGCCGCCGTGCCGCGCGCGCCCCGGTACCACTCGCCAAACTGTGCGGCGCTCTCGTCGTAGAGGCCGAACGCGCGCTCCGGATGCGGCTCGTTCAGCGGATTGTAGGCCACGATGGCGGGGTGGTTCGTGAGCGCGGCCGCGAGCTGTCGCCAGAACGCGAACGCCTGGGCCCGGTACTCGGGCTGTGTCCACAGCCGGCCGTCGTCCTTGTCGCCGTTGAGCTGGCGCCAGCGCGCGCCCGGCAGTGAGAACATCGTCAGAATCACACCGACGCTCGAGGCAGCCGCATCGTCGAGGACGTGGCGCAGCACGGCCAGATCGGTCGTGTCGATGGTCCGGAAGGTATCGGCGCTGCCGATCAGGAAGTCCCGGTTCGCGGCGGACCACCCGTCCGGGGCCAGGCGGATGAACTGGATGCCGGCGGCGTGAGCGGCCTGCCAGTACTCGCGGCGCACGCGGTGATTCTGGCAGTTCGCGCCCTTGCGCCGTTGGTCCCAGAACTCGATCCCGGGTTTCGCCAGAGCCCCGTTGGGTCCCCCCTGTGGCGAGCCGCCGGTCAGAGCAAGCCATGTGGAGGCGATCCAAAGCAGTGTCATCGAGCTCTCTTGGGCCGCTGGCAAGCAGTCAACAATGGCACGCAAGCGTACGTCCGGGGTGGTACCGAACGCTCTGCTGCCCACGCGCGGCGCCACGACCCCGGAGCAAAGAGTCTACGTCCTCCACGGGCGCGACGCGCGATCGGCAGCCCCAGCGGGCGGCGCCCGCGCTCGCTGCGTTGCGCCTCAACTCGTTGGCTTGCGCGGCCGCGCGTGGAGCATCTGCTGGAGCAGCGGCAGGGCTCGCTCCGGGTCGCGGCGGGTCATGGACTCGACCGCCTGGCGCCGCACCTCGGGTGACGGGTGGTTGCGCGCGAGCTCGGCCAGAATGGGCATCACGTCCTTGTTGTCCACACGGCCCAGGCTCTCCACGGCCTGGCGCTGTACCTCCTCGGGCACGTCGGCGAGCGCCAGCGCTAGCAGGCGGTCGGCCGCGTCGTTCTCCGAGCGACGGCCCATGCTCTCGGCGGCCTGGCGCCGCACCTCCAACCGCGGGTGCGTGCGCGCGATCTCGTCCAGCCGAGCCGACATTCCTGCATCGTCGCAGCGGCCGAGGCTCTCGACGGCCTGGCGGGATACCTCCGGATCATCCGCGTCGCGCGCCAGGCGCTCGAGCGCGGCCGTCGCCTGCGGTGTGCCGATGCTCCCGAGGGCCTCGGCGGCCATTCGGCGCGCGTCGGGCCTGGGGTGCGTGCGCGCGAGCTTCTCCAGCTTTTGCAGCGCCTGGTCTGCGGGGAGCTGATGCCCAAGGCACTTCACCGCCATCTCGCGCACCTGCGGGTAGGGGCTCTTCCAGGCCAGCTCCTCGACCACGGCCAGCGCCGCGGGAGTCCCGAGGTGCGCAAGGCTCTCGACCGCCTGGGCCCGCACCTCGGCATTCGGGTGACCGCTCGCCATTCCGCGCAGGCGCGGCAGCGCGTCGGCCTCGGGATAACGGCCCAGCGACTCCACCGCCTGGCGCTGGACCTCCAGCTCGCCCGGGTCCAGCGTCATGGAGGGCTCGTCGTCCCGATCGCCGTCCTGCTCGCCGTCCAGCTCGCGGTCCTGCTCGTGGTCCTCCTGGTTGTCGCGAACGAGCCCCTGCTCGGCCCGCGCCGCTTCGCGCAGGGCTTCCGCGGCCCGCTGAGCCTCGGCGTACGCTCGTTGCGCCCGCTCCGCTTGGGCCCGCGCGGCCTCGGTCAACGCCCGATCGGACGGACCGGCCTTGGTCCGCCCCCGCTCGGCCTGCCCGGCTTCCGCGCGCTCTCGCTCGGCCTGCTGAACCTCGGCCAACGCTCGCTCGGCCTGTGCCATCGCGGCTTGCGCCTGCTCGTAGGCAGCGCGCGGATCCGTCGTGGTGGTCGTGAGCTTGCTTGAGTCCGCATCACCCGGCTCCGCGCGAGACCCCGCGCCAGGCTCCGCGCGAGGCTCGCCGCGCGACTCCCCGCGCGCCGCCGCGTCGCCGATCGCATTGAATACGCCGGCCCGGACCTCCTCGCCGCTGGACGGATCGCCCGCCAGCGCGATCAGTGCGTCCATCGCGCCTGGCGTCCGCGATTGTCCCAGCGCCTCCACCGCGCTGCGCCGCACCTCGGTCGACCGGTCGGTGTGCGCGATCTGCAGCAGGATCTCCATGGTCTCGCGGCCTGGGTGATGCCCGAGCCCGTCCACGGCGCGCGAGCGCACCTCATCGGAGTCGCGCCCGCCGATCACACCGCGCAGCCACGGAACGACCAGCTCGGAGCTTCCGTGGAACGAGACCGCTTCGACCAGCTCCCCGCGCAGGCGCCGATTCTGCTCGCGGTCGGCCTGGGCGCGCATCCACTCCACACTCTGCGCGTCCGGCACCTCGCCCAACCACAGCAGGGGGAGGCCGCCGCAGTCGGCGGGAAGCCGCAGGCTCTGGACGCGCGTGCGCTCGATGGCGCTGCCCGAATCGCCGCTGACCAGAAACAGCGCCGCGACCGGGTTCTCCTTGCCCTCGGTATGCGTCGGCCAGGTCGAGGTGGCGCGCTCGGCCAGCAGGTCGTCCAGCGTCAAGGCTCCCGAGTGGTCGTCGAGCACGTCGAGATCGACACCCTGGGAGTCGCTCAGCTGGCCGCCATGGATACCGGTGTGGGGCTGGAGCTGCCAAGCGATCCACCAGTGGTGCGCTCCCAGGCGAGCTGCCTCGCCGCGTGCCCACGCGATGCGATCGTGTAGGGAGCCATCCTGTGGCGCGCGCAGGATCTTGGAGGGGCGCTCGCTTGCTGCCGCTGCCGCCGCGTGGCGCGACGTGAAGGACGTGCCGGAAATGGTGATGGCCGTAACCGCCGAAGGCGAGGCCAGCGGCTCTGCCGATGCGGCGGGTGCTACGGCAGGGGGGGCGCTCGCGTGGGCCGGGGCGGCGGCCACCTGGGTCGGCGCGACACTGGGCTGCAACGCGGCCAGCGGCAGCAGCAAGATCGCGCCGACCGCGGCGCTGGGCAGCGCGAAGCGCGCCGTCACGCCACGGCGGTCACGGCGTGGATCGAGCACGGCCAGCAGCCGCCCCTCGAACTGCGCCGGGCGCGCAAAGGCCACCGCCCCCAGCGCGCCAAGCCGCGCCGCGCGCAGCGACCGCACGACGTCCAGCAGATGATCGGCGTACGCGCTGGCCGGCGTGGCGGCAACGATCACGTGATCGTCGCACGCGCGCTCGCGCTCCACGCGCATGCGCGACGCTGCCCACCACACACCAGGGTGGAACCAGAAAAGCGCGCACACCACCTGGGCCAGCGCCTGGGTCAGGCAGTCGTGGCGTTTGACATGGGCCAGCTCGTGCAGCAGCACCGCGCGACGGCGCGCCACGGACCAGCTCTCGGTATCGGCGGGTAACAGCACACGCGGGCGCAACAGCCCAAACGTCACGGGCATGCCCGCGGAGGGGCTCTGCAACAGCGCGAAGGGGAGCGTCAGGCCAAGCCGCTGCGCGGCCTCCAGCGCGGCGTCCTGCCATGCTCGGTCGGTCAGTACCCGGGCGTCGCGCGTGAGCAGGCGAAGCATCAGGTGCCCGGTGAGGAACGTGCCGAACACGAGCAGCGCTCCGAATGCCCACACCGCAACGGCGAGGGTGCCCCAGGGCAGGCTGCGCACGGATGTGACGCCTGCGGTCGCGGAGGACGATGTCGGGACGGCTGACGCCGGCAGGCGCGAAGGCTGGCGCGACGGCGGGGAAATCGTGGTGGTGGGGCGCACGGCGACGTGACGCGACCCCGTGGCCGGGGTCAGGCCCGCATCGGTTGAGGCGATGCCCGGAACGTCGAGCGCTGCGCTGCCCGCGGCGTCACCCATGGCAGTACCCGGATCGCTGGGCGCGGCGGTGCTCGGCGCGCCGTTTGCAGCTTGGCTCGGATTGCGGTTCGCAGACTCGCCAACCCTCTCCCCGCCAGCCCGCTCCTGCACCGACAACCATGCAAGCGCTGGCGCCTCCACGCGCCAGGGAGGCAGAGCGGCGAGCAGGGCGGGAAGGACCAGCAGAGCGGCGAGCGCGCACGTCCACACCAGGTGCCGGCGTGCAGCGGAGCCGCCACGCAGGGCCAGCGCCATCGTCGCCGCGAGGGCAAGCACGAGCGTCCCTTTGACCGTGGCCTCGGCGACGACTGCGAGCATCGGGGGCGCGATCGCTGCGATCATTGAAGGGATCTCAGGGTGCATCATGGGCGTCACCTTCCCTGCCGGCGTGCGTGGTCGATCAGGCCTTGCAGCCGGTCGAGCTGGTCGGGGGAGAGCTTTCCGTCGGACGACGAGAGCAGCGCCGCGACGGCCTGCTCGGTCGAGCCGTTGAACAGGCGGCGGACGACGTCGCGCAGGATAGTGCGGCGGGCGCGTTCGCGAGGGACCGTGGGCAGGTAGACGTAGCGCGGGCCGTCCTGCTCGTGACGGAGGTGCCCCTTCTCCTCCAGGATGCGCAGCATCGCGCGCACCGACGAATAGCTGGGCGGATCCTCCAGGCGCTGGAGCACCTCGGCCACCGTGGCCCGTCCAAGGTGGTAGACCGCCTCCATGATCTGGCGCTCGCGGCGCCCAAGCTGCGCGTGGTTACTGGCGTTCATCGGCACTCTCCCGCGGGTGGCGTCTCCATGCTGGTGGATTAGCATTCTGCTAGTCTATTAGCAGGTACGGGTAGGCCGCAAGGGGAAAGTTGGGGAAAAGCAAGGGGGCGGAGGGCAGGGGCGCGGGAGCCCTGGGCATGGTGCGTTGGTTGCCGTGGCCCTCTGCGAATATGAGCATAATGATGGTCATATTCGCAGAGGCATGCCGTCAGCAACGCCGTGTGCTTCCCTGCCGAGAGCCGAAGACCGGGCTCGAATTGAGCCACCCCCGGCTGCGGCACGGCCTTGACGCATGTCGATGAGCCGTCTCTACTTAGAGCCCTGATGGAACGCCTCCAGATGCTCCTAGACGACACCGAACTGCGAGAAGTCCAACGAGCGGCCCGCTCCCAGCGCGTGACCGTGGCGGAGTGGGTCCGGCAGGCGCTCCGGGCGGCGGGGGGCCGGGGTGATCTTCGTCGACTCGAGCGTCCCGATGTACCTGGTCGGCGCCCCGCATGCGCGGAAGGTCGGCGTACAGAGGCTGCTCGAGCGAGTGCGCGTGGTGCGCCGTCAGAGGTGATGGAGCGGCTCGGGATCGGAGAGATCCCGAGGTTCGACGCCGGTCGTTCCGCGTGGCGCACTCGTTGATCTAACGCAGCTCGACCACCCGCTCGACCCTCGACAACCCTCCGGCGCGCACTACGGTGAGCGCTGATGAGCTGAACATCTTGCGCAGCGTGACATGCCGGTCATCGGCGAAGGCATCCACGATCGGCGTGAACGGCGGGTCCGCCGCGGCATCAGGTGGATTCGACTGCATCCTCGGGCTTGCTTTCTTCGTTGGGCTCACCTTCTTCCGTGGACTCACTTCGCCACCTTCCTGCGGCGTGGCGTGCCGCCGGCCGTCGGGGTCTTGTCCTGGACGTTGGCGGCCAGCAGCACCGCGCGGTGGCTGAGCCGACGGTAGACCGAGGGGTCGTTGCGCGCCTTTGCCATCACGCTCAAGCCCTCGAAATAGGCCACGATTGCCTCGGAGGCTCCCTTAACATCGGTGCTCCGGGGGAGTTCGCCGGCGGCGATCGCACGCTGCAGACAGTCGCGGATGAAATCGGCCATGCCGCAGAAGGCGGCGTCCGCTCGCTTGGCCAGCACGGGCTCGGTCGTGCTGGTCTCAGCGGCCACGTTTCCGAACGGACAGCCCAGCACCTGGCCGGTGCGCTTTTTGTTGCTCGCCTCGATGTCGGCAATCATCGTGAAGAAGCGCTGGATGCGCTGAAGCGGCGGCAGATCGTCGGCAAAGGCGGCGCTCAGGAAGTGGTCGCGCCCCATCTCCCACTTCCGATCGAGCGCCGCGAGCATGAGATCGCGCTTCGAAGGAAAGAAGTAGTAGAAGCTGCCCTTCTTGACCTGGGCGGCGGCACACACGTCGTCCACGGTGACGCTCGTGTACCCCCGCCGATGGACCAGGTCCGCCATGGCCGCGATCAGCCTCTGCTTGGCGTCGCTCGTTCGTCCCATACGCCGGGGGCTCCTTCCGCGGCCCTGTCCGCGGCCCTGGGTGCGGTCCCCTGCGTGCGGCAAAGGGGCACGGCGGCAGGGCAGCACCGCAGATCGGCAGCTCGGCGGCAAGGCGACAAAGGGTTGTAGACAACCGGTCAACTACGAAGTATAGTCCCGGGCGTCCAGGGCTGACAAGAGCCCACGCAAGCGCACACGATCCCCCGCAGGCCAGCGATCGGAGAACCATCATGGCACGCAACGAGGTCGAGCAGTTCGTCGAGATTTGGGATCAGGAGGCAAAGAAAACAGTCGAGCTGATGCGCGCGCTGCCGCGCGACAAGTACGACTTCCGCCCCGATCCACAGGGGAGATCGCTGGGCGAGCTGGCCTGGCATCTCTCGGAAGGTGACGCGTTCATTTCCTTCGGCATCGAGAAGGGGGTCTTCTCGCCGGAGCAAAGGCCTGCCGGAATCGAGCGGCCCCGCAAGGTCGAGGAGCTCGCGCCGGGCTACGAACGCGTGCACAGGGACGCCCGCGCGCGCGTGCTCAAGCTCAAGCCAGCGGACCTGGACCGGACGATGGAGTTCTTCTCGATGCCGGCCGCGCCGATCCGCCAGCTCCTCTGGGAAATACTCCTGCACCACAAGATCCACCACCGCGGGCAGCTGGTCCTGATGTGCCGTCTCGCCGGTGGTCGTCCGACGCGCTGCTACGGGCCTACGCGGGAGGAGCTGCCGCTGCCGTCCGCGAAGAGCTGACGGTCTCCGCCACTGCGGAAGCCGCCATCGCTGAGGCAGCCGATACTTGGGGGGCGACCCGCTACCGCGCCCCCCATCGCGGCCTCCCTGCACCGGAGTTCCCAAGGACCGGCTGCTGGACGTCCCGATGGACCTCGTGGGCGCGCCGCATCCGCACACGGCGGGCGCGTAGAGGCTCTTGGAGCAGGGCCTCGCCGAACGACGGGGGCTGGGCGCCTGAAGCAGGTGTGGCTGGCGGCACGCGCGGCAGGGTGCGAGGGCACGGCCTCTCGAGCCGTCGTTCCCTGGGGCTCAGGTGTCGCGTCTCTTCCAGTACCCGGGTCGCCTCCGACCGTGGGCAACGGCAATGACGTGGATGGCGTCGGGCTCGATCGCGTCCACGACAGCGAATGGAAAACTCCGCAAAAGGCAGCGGCGCGCGGCCGAAGGGAACTGCAGCCAGCGCTCAGGCGTCTCGTGGATGCGTTGGACGGTGTCGTCGAGATCCGCGATGAACGCCACGGCCGCGCGCTCGCTACGCGCTCGCTACCAGGCTACCGCGGCCAGAGCCTCCGCAACCGCTTCGGGGTGGAACTCGACGCTTTGGGCCGTCAGCTCGACCCCATGATCGAGCGGCGGGCCTGCGACCATGGGATGGGCGTGACCTTTCCCGATTGCAGCTCCTGGAGTCGACGCGAGATCTCCTGCTCCCAGGCAGCCTCCGCACCGGGATCCACAGAGTCATCGAGGCTGTCAAGGAGGCTTCCGGCTAGCGCGGCGCGCGCCTCAGGCGGAAGCGCGAGGGCCTCCTCCAGCAGCTTCGCCAGAAGAGCGTTCATGTCGTGGTCCGATCCGGAAGGCTGGGTTGTCACACATCGAGTGTAGCGGGCGGGCGGCGTGTCCGCAATTGAACGCGCCCCGCAGCCGGAATAACTCTTGGAAGAACTCCGGGAAGAACCCCTGGACGAACTCCCGCCAGAACCAGCCGCAGAACCCGCGGACGTACCCACCCAGTCTTCGAGGAATAGCCGCTTCTTGCCGTGCAGCAAGATGTGCGCGGACTCGTGGAAGAACGTGAACCACAATGCGTCGTTGGTCTTGTACCGCAGGCTCAACTGGACGAGAGCCTTGTCGCTGCCAACCCAGCGCGTCGCGCCGTAGGCGAGGCACTGCGCAGGGGTCGGCACGAACACGACGGCGACGTCGTGACGGGCACACGTGGACTGCAGGCGGGGAACGAATACGGCGGGATCGGGCTCCGTGGTGAGCGCGCGCAGCTCGGTAAGCGCCTGGCGGAATCCCCCGCGGTCGAAGGGCTCGCAGTGGAGGGTGCTGGCATCGAGCTCGGCCTTGCGCATCCAGGCGGCGATGGCGCCGATGCTGCGCTGGGCCTGGTGTGCGATCCGGAAGCGAGTGACCAGCTCGCCATACTGCTCTCGCCACGCGTCCACGCTGGCTACCCCGAACCACGCCAGGCAGGCGCCGGTAGTCGGTCACCTCGAGGATGCGGACGGCCGTGATCGCCGCCCAGTCGAGCCCGCCATCGGGTTTGCGCGGCACGGGCTCGTTCGCACGCGTGTTCGGGGGCTCGTTCGCGGGCTCGAAGTCGAGCCGCGGCGCGCAATCAGGTTCATTACTAGGTCCATCACCGGGCTCTCCCTATGCGGGGCCACCTGCCATGACTAGGTCGAGCGGGACGCTCAGCACCCGATCCGTTACCTGCTCCAATGCTGCGCCGCCGTAGAGCACGATCCCGAACGGCGCCTCGCGTGGGTACTGGTCGAGAAAGACGCCCAGCCCTTCCAGGTCCGCCAGGCGCACACGCGACCCGGTCTTCACCTCGATGGGCAAGAGACGGCGCCCCGCTTCGATGACAAAATCGACTTCATGTCCGCTGTGAGCCCGCCAGTAGTACAGCCCAGGGCGCGGACTCACGGTCTCTTGCCACGTGAGCAGCTGCACCAGCACCAGATTCTCCAGCAGCGGGCCGGCCAGCGAATCCTCCACGACTGCAGCTTCTGAGCCGTCGTCCGCTCGATCGCTCACCCCCGCCAGGTGACCGGCGAGCCCCGTGTCCGTCCAGTAGAGCTTGCGGGCCTTGACCAGCCGCTTGCCGCGGTTCAGGGCGAACGTGGGGAGCCGCACGATCTGGTACGAAGTCTCGAGCAGGTTGAGATACCGGTGGGTCGTCGGCTGCGTCAGGCCCGCATCTCGTCCCAGGTCGGTCTGGTTCAGCACCTGCCCCACCCGCAACGCGGCCAGCCGCATCAGCCGGCGGAAGTCGGCCAGATTCGAGATGGATGCCACGTCTTGCAAGTCGCGCTCCAGGTAGGTACGGATGTAGCCGTCGAACCACTGTGAACGCTCTTCGCTGGATGAAGCGAGCGCAGCCACGGGGTACCCGCCCGCAAGGGCCCGGCGAAGCAAGCGCAATCCGGTGGCGCCCCGTGGATGATCCGACAGCCGCGGGCGCCCTGCCGGCATCGCACGCAGCAGCTCCACCGCCGCGGCAGCGCTTCGCGCCTTGGCCACGCGATCCCAGGGGACTGGATGTGCCCATCCGTGCTTCTCGTGCTCCGACAGCGGCCACAACACCAGGTGAACGGCGCGCCCCGCGAGGGTCTCCGAAGTCCGGCGCATCATCAGCAGGTTGGCAGAGCCGGTCAGCAGGAACTGACCGGCACAGCGCTTGCGGTCGACGGCGCGTTTGATGGCGCGCAAGAGCTCCGGGGCGCGCTGCACCTCGTCGAGGGTCATGGGCTCGCCGCCGCCCGCGAGCGCTTCGGGTTCGCGCTGCGCCCGCTCGAGCAGGTCGAAGTCGTCCAGCGTCCGGTAGGAGCGGCCTCGCCCGATCGCGTCGGTTGTGACGAGCGTGCTCTTGCCCGTCTGGCGCGCACCGGTCAGGACGACCACGGGGGCGCGCGCGAGGGCCCGTCGCACGACCGGCTCGAGGGCGCGGGGGAGGAGTTTCTGTAAATCATTCATGCCGTGAATGATATTCATTCACGCCCTGCTGCGCAAGGGGACGATTCCCCCGCGGCGCCGCAGCCGCTGCTTCTGCCGGTCGCTGCTACAGCCGCACCTGCTATTAGATGAAGAGCTTCTCCCCCGGCCAGATCTCCCTGAACGTGAAGCGCGGTCCCCGGCACAGGAAGATCAGGCGGTGGTTCTCGAACGGCATGCAGTGCTCGCACTGCGTGGTCGTGGCCAGATCGGCCGACTCGAACCGCCCGGGACCCAGCAGATCGGCGAGGTTCGCTTCGAGCGTGCGCTGCCCTCCGAAGATGATCGCCACGCGCATCGAGTCAACGCCCGCGCCCCAGTACCAATAACTGTTGTGGGGGCAGACGGCGCGCGGGAGCCCGTAGCGCTTGCCAAAGAAGTCGAGCGCCGCGGCCTCGCCGTAGTTGCGGACGTAGATCACGCAGTGCTGCTGGTCATCGGGGGCGAGGGTCTGGTACACGGCGCCGATGCGCGCCACCAGCTCCTGCCAGCCGAACATGTCGGCATAGTACTGGGGGAGATCCTCGAGGGTTGTTCGCTCCTCGGCTTTGGGGCTCTGCCCGAGTCAAGCCCATTCCTAGTTGGAAATCTCCACGGCTCGTCGGTTGGCTACGCCACCTCTTCCTCGAATGGCTGCTCACTCGGCTCGATCTTAAGTTCCACTTGGATCGCTTCGCGAAGCTTCAGCAGGTGCCGGTGGC
>JBGPIA010000012.1:0-129913 GCA_041484665.1 Candidatus Krumholzibacteriia bacterium | reverse complement strand
GCTGGAAGCAAGCGCTCAGGTGAGGCTGTCCATCCTCGACGTGCGCGGGCGCGAGGTGGCGGTCCTGGTCGACGCGATGGAGCCGGCGGGGACGCATGCGGTGCGCTGGGACGGCCGTGATGTGGACGGTGGAACCGTCGCCTCGGGCGCGTACATGGTGCGGCTGATCGCGGGCGAGGACGTGGCGACCCAGAAGATCGTCCTGGCGAAGTAGCTGACGCGACGAGCTGGCCGGGTCCGAAGTGCGTGGCCAGGCCGGGCGACTCCGTCCAGGCGAAGTCAGCGCGTTCGAGTGCTGCCCCCAGCTTCGCTGAGGGCGCGCAGAGTCCGATCGAGGAGGGAGGCGGGGAAAACGCCTCCCTCTTCGAAGATCCGGCGGGAGCGCGCCAGCGCCGCGGCAACCTCGGGAAAGGACCGCGGAACGGCTTCGAGGGCGGGCTCCTGTGCGTGAGGCGCCGCCGTGATTCCCGAGTGTGGCCTCGGCTGTGCCCCCGGTTTCGCGGGCGCGTTGGCAGACGCGTTGGCGGGCACGCCGGCGGTCACGCCCTGGACGTCGTCAAGGTGCGCGACGCGCGCAACGCTTGTGGCGCCCGCAGCGCGCGTGGCGCGCGTGCGGCGCAGCAGCTCGTCGAGCCCGTCGCCGCCCCCGAGCGCACGGCCCTGCAGCTCCGCCTGCGCGATACCGGCCAACAGCAGATGCGGGTGAGCCGAGCCGTCGGGCAGCCGCAGCTCGACGGTCGGCGGGCTGACCGCGCGTCCGTCGGGCGTGCGGGCGAGGGCGGGCAGCCGTACCAGCGCGCCGCGGTCGTACTCGCCCCAGGTGAGCGCCGCAGGGGTCTCCTTGCCCTGGATGAGGCGCGTGAACGAGCTCTCGGCGCGGTTGCCGAACGCCATCAGCGCTCCGCCCAGCTGCACCAGGCCGGCGATCAGCCACTGCGACTGGGGGTACAACAGGCCCTGCACGTCGCGGCCACCGCGGGGCTCACCATCGACGACCGGCGACAGGTGGACGTGCAGCCCGCTGCCCGCGTGGCCGGCGGCCACGACCGGCTCGAAGCTGTAGACCATGCACTCCTGGCGGGCGAGGTTTCGCAGCACCCACTGCGTGAGCATCACGGCGTCGGCGGCGTCGGGCAAGGGCGCCAGCGCGAGCTCGATCTCGTGCTGCTCCCACACGCGGCCGCGCCAATCCTCCGGCTGCACGTAACCCACCTCGCTGTGCGCGTACTTCACGGCCACGCCCATTTCCACGAGCAGGCTCAGCGCGCGCCGGCGCAGTTGCTGTCCGAACACGAACGGCGCGCTGGCGTGGTAGCCCCGGTCGTCACGGCCGTAGACGTCGGCGTCGCTGGGCGTGCGGCCCAGGAAGAACTCCACCTCGCCCAGCGCCCACAGGTCGACGCCAGCCTCCTGCAGCAAGCGCCCGTGGGCTGCACGCACGATGGTGTCGGGCGACTGGGGCAGCGGCCGCCCGTCGCGCATGGCGTGGCTGCACAGCACGACGAGGGTGGGGACCTGGGAGAACGGATCGATGAACGCGCGGTCCAGGCGCGGTCGCAGCAGCACGTCGGAAGCGCGCGGATCGATTCCGGCATCTGGGAAAAGACTCGAGCCATCGGCCCGCTCGCCGCCCAGCAGGATATCGCGCAGGTGCTCGTCGCTGCGGGGAGCGAAGTCCAACGTCTTGGGCCAGCCGTCGCACCCCACGTGCATCAGGCTGATGAGGCGGATTCCGCGGGCGCGAATGAACTCGACGAGCTCGTCGAGGGTCTTCGGGACGGAAGCGGGGGACGCCGAGGGTGCGGCGGGTGCGGAGGGTGCGGCGGGTGCGGAGGGCGCGGAAGCTGCGGAGGGCGTGCCCGGTCTGGCTGGCGCGGCCGGCCTGGCTGGCGCGGAGGGCCGCGCGGGCGCAGCGGGTCCGGCAGGTGCAAGGGAGGAGGCCGCGCCGAGGGTTCGTGGCTCGCGCACTTTCGAGGTAGGGTTCATGGCCACGCGATACTGGGTTGGGGTGTTGGGGTGAGCGTGCGGACGGTGGGCGCCCGGGCGGGGCAAAGCTAGGCAGCGGCGCGGAGCGGGTCCAGGGGCGGGCAGGGAACAGACTCCTGGGGCGGGCGGCGTCCAGCGGCCGTCGCCTGACAGACGCCTGACGGACGGGTGGACGGTTCCGACGCCTTCCGTCAGCGTCGGCGAACTCAAAGCGCGCTTTGGGGGCGATAACGCCCCGGGAGAGGGCGGGCCACCGCGCGTGTGAGCGGGGACATGGCCCCTCGGGGAGGTACGCCGGGGGTGCCTACCTGCGAGCGCCGCCTTGCCCCCAGCGACCGCAGCGCCCACACTTGAGGAGTAGGCCAGGCGCCCCGTCTCGAACCGGGGTGATCCTCCATGCGATGGTCGAAATCGACCGTAGCGGCGTGTGCGGTCTTCGCGATTGCGCCCGTGTACGTCTCCTCCATGGCTGCCCAAGCCGGCACCTCGCACGACGCCCGCGCCGGCCCCGACAGGTACTACGTCCAAGCTTGCGGGCAACCCAGCAGCAAAGCGCTTCCGGACACGTTCTTCCTCTACGGCGGACCACACAGCCTTCAAGGCAAATTCGAAACGAGCGCCGGGCTTCCCGACCGACAGGGTTGGACCGGAGTAGACCTCACCCAGGCCACGCCCTCCTGGCGGATCACGACCTATAATCCTCACGAGCCCGCAAAGGGCTCCACGAATCACGCCTTGACGCTGGTCTTTGCGCAGCGACCCCCAAAGGACCCATCTACGGCGTCACTCAGCTCCAGCACCGAGCACGATGTCGACTGGTGGCGTCCGGTCCCGGATCCGAATCGGCCCACGTCTGTCTCGATCTCATTTGACCTTTACTTCAAGGCAGTCCCAGAATGGCCCGGATTCGAAGTGCAGTGGGACTCGGCCGGGACGATCAAGACGGCGCGCACTACCCCAGCGTCACCCATCGAGGACAACGATCGGTGTGAAGTCACACATGTCACTACCGCTTTCGACATCCCCCGGTGCGCATACATCGGCGACCAGAATGACTTCATCCACCTCCGACTCACAGCTTATGACGGCACCGCAGAAGCACCGGCAACAGAGATTGACGGCAAACCCCAAGCCATTTTGCAAATCGATAACGTCGCGGTCGCCTTGAACGGCGTGCAGATCAATACAGGAACTGAGGCGAGCCGGGTCGCCGACTTTGAAGGCGGAAACAACGGGGGCTGGACAATCAGTCAGACACCGTTCGTCGGCGACTTTTCAAAGGTAATCACTGGCTTTCGCGATCCCGATCCGTGCTCTGAGAACCCAACGCCAGCGATGTCATTCATTGACGACGCGACACCGCCAACCAACGGGGCAGGGGATAGCACCGGCGGGAGCCAATCGTCAACGTGGACATACGGCGTCCCGGGAGGCTGGGTCGTCAACTACACTGGAGGACTCTCGGGCGGCACGAAGGAACTGGCGAACGAAGTGTGGTCGCCAGAAATTCTATGGGATGACCCGACCACGACGTCCGACGACTTCGACGTCGGCAGCGCGATATTGCGCCTATCCGTCTGGCAACATTTCCCCTCCATGAACGGGATCTTCTGGCGGTGGCAAGTCCGCAGCTTCGACGGCACGTCCTGGGGACCTTGGAGCGGCGATGACTGGACGGACACCTTCACGGCGCCACTCTGGGTCTCATCGGATTTTGAAATCAGGCACTTCCTGCCGCTCCGACCAGTAAAGATCCAGGTTGCCTTGGGCGTCTTTGACATGGCTCGGGAGTGGGAAGTGCCAGGCAACGACGCCACCCCGGCGCCAGTATTCGATAACGTGGCGGTGCTCAAAGTACACGGCGGCGCGCCGGAGATGGTCGCACTCAGAAGCCAATTATTCCAAGACAGCTTTTCAAACAGCGGCGCCATCGGCAGCGACCCCGATGCAGAGGCGTCGGCAGTGCGCTTCGACTGCGCCTGGGCCATCAATAGCAACCCTGGAAGAACGCCAATCGCCGGCGATTCCATTAGCGTGTATGTTGTGCCGGTGGTTCCAGGAACTAGCGTGGCAGGTGCTCCAGCACTGTCGTTCGTTCTCTTTGGTAACCCGCTGTTCGAAACAACCAGACAAGTGCCTGACGGCGTAACAGCGATTGGGAGGACCAATGCAGGGTGGACGATCTACGCAGGCTCTCTCCCTGCGCTCCCGGGACCGGCCGGACGCGTCAGGTTCCCGTTCGACATCCCCGGGGACGGTCCGGCCAGAAAGGGACCACTTGGTTTCTCAGAACCCGACGAGCCCCGATTCTTCTTTCCAGGAGACGAGCTACACTTCTTCATCGAGGCACGCGACAGCGCAGGCGACACGAGTATTCTGCCGGCCGACACTTCGGGATTCAGTGTGATGGGGGGGTACGACAGGATCTTTACCGTTCGGGCCCTCCCAAGTCTCAGGCAAGACCCTGGGGGTCAGATTGTCCAACCAGGAATTCTAGTAATTGATGATTCGGGGTCTAGCCACGAACGGGAAGCTGCGGTGCGTGCACTGAGCCAGAACGGATTTGTGGAGGGGATGGACTTCGACGTATACATGGTGCAAAGCCCGGACAGCGGGGCGGGAAATGGGATCGGGACACCGGGCCTACATGGGGCTACCGGGAACCAACTCGGGGGCTACAGGGTGATTCTCTACACGTCCGGGGCAACTTGGTTCGACACGCTGAGCGATGGGAGTCACGGCAATGGAAATGACCTGCGGACACTGAACGAATGGAGTGCCCTGAGCGGTGAGCGGTTTATCGCATACTTCGGTGACAAGCTGGCCCGCGAGCTGTACTGGACTTCGTCCAACAGCAGAAGCTACCTATGGGACACAATGGGCGTGGATTATAGAGGGTACAATGTGGCGGATGTTATTGCGGGGCAGGTAGCACCGCGCGTCATGCCTTCCGGGATCGTGACGGGCATCTTCACGACTGATTACGTGAGCTTCGGCGGGTGCCCTGGCCTGGAGGTCTTCGACTATGTCGTGCCGAGTAGTGGGTCCGGGGCCGTGACAGGCCACTTCTTTTCCGACTCAGAGGGAAATGGGTACATGGGGGTCGCGGCGTCGGTGTGGCGGGAATACTCCGTGGTGGCGCAGGGAACGACGTGGCGGCGGGTCGCGGTGACGTTCCCATACAGCTTTGCGGCCATCCGGCATGGAGATATGGCCGATGGGAGCGGGCGTTCCAGCCGCGCGGTTCTGCTCGGAGAACTGCTGCATGGGTTTGGACTGGCAGCAGGCGCAAATCCGACCGGGCTAGCCCCGATCCAACGCCGGTTTGCGCTCGGGCAGAACTTTCCGAACCCGTTCAATGCACGGACACGGATCGTCTTCGAGCTTCCCGAACTTCAACGAGTTCGGCTGCTGATCTTCGACCTGCGGGGGCGGCTCGTGCGAACGCTCGTGGACGCGGAGCTCGATGCGGGGGTGCATGCGACTGATTTCGATGGCCGAGACGATGGAGGAATCAGCGTGGCGAGTGGAGTCTATGTGTACCGACTCGAGACAGCCGAAGGCAAAGTGAAGCATCGGATGGCACTGGTCAGATGACATGAAGTGGCCCGTGTAAACTGACGCGTGGGCGATGGCCGGGAGGAGAGCGCTTTTCGACGATCTTCAGAGTGATATCGGGGTGCCGTTCAGCAGCGGCCGGCGAAGGCGGCCGACTGCTGAAACGGCCGGTTAGGCCGTGTGACCGACCGGGCGGCCCGACCCAGCCCACGGCTTGATCTTTCGGAGCGTGGCCGATAGGGCGTCGGCCGCGATGTCCGTGTCGTAGGCCGCCTGGGCCCGGAGCCAGTATCCGTTCGAGAGCCCGAAGAACCGGCAGAGTCTCAGGTCCGTATCCGCGGTCACCGACCGCCTGCCCGCGATGATCTCGCCAATCCGCTGAGCCGGCACCCCGATCTCCTTCGCAAGGCGGTACTGGGAGATCCCCATCGGCTTCAGGAACTCCTCGAGCAGGAGCTCACCCGGCGTCACGGGCTTGTGCTTCGTCTTCGACATTGGCGTCCTCAGTGATAGTCCACGATCTCGACATCTGCTGGACCTGCCGGCGTCCATCGGAAGCAGACCCGGAACTGATCGTTCACCCGAATGCTGTACTGGCCCGCCCGATCGCCCTTGAGGGTCTCGAGCCGATTTCCAGGGGGAACGCGAAGGTCCTCGAGCACCCCGGCGATCTCCAGCTGCCTGAGCTTCCGCCTGGCGACCGTGGCAATGCCCCCGAACCGCTTGACACGTTGCCCTTGGGCGAGGCGCTCGGTGTCCCGATCGCGGAACGAGACGATCATGCCGACATAGTAACGCCATGCGTTAGCAACGTCAAGCGTGATGCTGCCAACCATGATGTCCGCACCACCGTTGATCACCGGCCTAACCGCGGGTTGAGCACCACAATCTCGAGGGTTCATCCGGAGCTGCCTCGGTCAAGGAACGCGGGCTACAGCTGAGCTGGTACCGCGGCGGGCGGCGTCCAGCTGCCGTCTAAGCCCCCGCATCCTGGAAGGACCACGCCGTCGCTTCTTCCGGCAGCCCCGGGGCCCCCGATCCTCAGCAACCATCCGGCCCGCACGACCGTCCAACAGGTGAGATCGGCGCGCTGCGCCGATGCAACTTCCTGCTCGCCGGGCCGCCGCCGGAGCGGCCGTCGCCCGATGGACGCCCGACGCACTGTCAACTGGGCAACTGACGACCAAACAGCGGGCGCGCGCCGGCCCTTGCTTGAGATCGCCGTCCACCAGGGGAGGTTCCACCGTACTGCGGTTCGTCGCGGTCATCGCCGTCGCGGTGCTCGCATCCGTACCCGTCTCGACCTCTGCCGGCGTCGGCGCGACCTCTCCATCCGCTCCGGCGTCGGCCCCCGCATTCCCAACCCCCGCATCCCCAACCCCTGCGTCCGCGGCTGCCGCGCCTGTGGGGGCGGCACCGCAGGCCGCCGCGCTCTCTGCGCGCGAGCTCGCCCCCCGGATCGAGGCCTACCTGGACCCCTACCTGCAGGACGGTCACCTGTCGGGCACGCTGCTGATCGCGCGCAAGGGAGAGGTGCTGCTCGAGCGCTCCTACGGCATGGCCGACTACGAGACGGGCGTGCCCAACACGCCGCAGACGCGCTTCTGCGTGGCCTCCATCAACACGCCGATGACGATCGCTCCGGTCTGCCAGCTCGTCGACGAGAAGAAGCTCTCGCCCGACCAGACGGTCGACCAGTGGATCCCGGGATTCCCGTGCGGCGACCAGATTACCATCTCCCACCTGCTGAACCACCGGGCCGGCATCCCGCATCGGGTCACGAGAGCGTGCGATGAGATCCGGCCGACGACCGCGGCGGAGATGGTCGAGTACGTGAAAAAGGCGCAGCTGATGTTCGCGCCGGGGGAGAAGTCGGTCTACAGCTCGGCCGGCTACAGCGTCCTGGCGCGGATCATCGAGCTGGCGACCGGGCAGACGTACGGGCAGGCGATCGACGAGCGGCTCTTCCGCCGCGCCGCAATGACGCACTCCGTACATCCCGACGGGTGGACCCTCATCCACGACCGCGCCGCGAGCTATCTGCCCGGGCTTGGGGCGATCCGCAAAGCTCCCCTGAAGGATTACTCGTTCCTGGTGGGCGCGGGTGCCGTCTTCTCGACGCCCGACGACCTCCACAAGTTGATCCAGGCGCTGCTGGCGAGCGCACTTGGCGAAACGGCCAAGACCGCGCTGCTGCGTGACAATGGCCTGCGCTGGAACGGCAACACGAACGGATACATCGCCTTCGCCGATTACTACGCCGATACCGCGGTGGAGGTGATTTTCACCAGCAACCTGCACACTGGGGCGATCGACCGCATGCGCGACGCGCTGCCCAAGATCATCAATGGCGAGGACGTGCCCGCAACCAGGCGGCTCAACGTCAAAGCCGTGGCGGTCGCCGACAGTGTGCTGCGCCGCTACGAGGGCAAGTACCGCGCGGATAGCGGCCAGGAGTTCACGCTGCGCGTGAAGCGCGGGACCGCGTTTGCGGGGGAGCGGGCGCTCGTTCCGACGTCGGCGACCACGTTCTTCTCGCCCCAAGGCTACGGGGATGTTTCGATCGTGCGTGGCGCGGATGGCGCGATCGCGCGGCTTGACTGGACATGGACGGGCGGGGTGCTGGTCTGGAAGCGGGTGGGGGATGTGGTGGCGGGCGATGAGGATGAGTAGCGGCGCGCCGCTGCAGTCCACCCCAGCGCACGCAGACAGTTGCCGGCATTGCGGGGCGGGAGCGTTGCCCCCGCCGAGGGGTTCCGTCTCTGCGTAGCCGATCCATGGAGCCTATAGCCACCGTCCCGGCCCGCAGCTGCGCACGTACCCCGGATAGCGTATGACCTCGCCGCCCCAGCGGCGCTTGTAGGACGCAAGCCCCGGCGCGTTCTCGGGCGTACCGCCCAGGTTCAACCAGTGGATTCCGCGCTGCAGCATCGCGCGGCAGGTCGTGAAGCGCATGTACTGATTGGGCTTGAGGAACGAGAACGCCTTGTCGAAGTAGATCTGCCAGCCCTGCAGCACGCCATGCTCGAGAACGTAGATATGCGAGGCGGCAGGATGGCCGTCGTGCTCGCACCATAGCCATTGCACGCGCTCGTCGCGCTGCGCCAGAGCGGCGAGCCGGGCGAAGAAACGTCTGGAGAAGCGCGGCCGCTGGCCGTGACGCCGCTCGGTGGCGCGCATGAGCTGCAGGAAGCTGTCCCGGTGACGACTCCAATCGAACGGCTCGACGTGGATCCCCTCGCGGCGCGCCTTGCGAATCTGCGCGAGCAGCGTCTTGTCGGGCGGGTCCCAGCGGGGATCGGAGATGTCCACGAGCGTCGTGGTGCAGGTAAAGGTCTCGAATCGTGGATCCGCAGGGAGCGTCCCGTAGAAGTCGAACAGGTGAGCGCGCAGGTAGCGTCGGCGTGCTACGGCATCCAGGAGCATGCGCGCGAGGCGCTCGTGCTCGGCAGATAACGCCGCCGCCGGGCCGTCGTCGCGACCTTCGGCGAAGAAGACGCCGCCGTAGCAACCGTCCGGCATCGACGCGAAGCGGGCGATGGGCCCGCGGCCGAACTCGACGCCGGGGACGATCGCGACGATGGCGGCCGCCGCGCCGCGCGGACCCGCCGCATCGCCCGGGCCCGCCCCGCCGCCCGGACCCGCAGCGCCACGCGGGCCGGGCATGCCGCTCAGAACCGCGGTGCCACTGGGACCCGGCGTGCCACCCCGACTGGCTGCGCCGCCGCCCGGGCCATCGCCCACCACCGCCCACACCACGGGCCGGCCCCCCTTGGCGCGCCACAGCTGGGCGAATGCCTCGGAGGCAAAGAAGTGATCCCCGACGAGCCGGTCGATCGCACCGGGCGGGAGCCTGGAAAGCGGAATGCGCCGCACCTTCATGGTGACCCGTTGGCGGCGGATCGGGTGGCCCGCGTTGCGCCAGCGCGCGCTGCGGGTGCGTTGCACTCGGCGGCGCGTGTCGTTGCAGCGCCCGCCCCGGAAGCAAGCGTCGCGACTGCCCGCGCCCCGGCAACGTGTGGCGCAGCCGCGATCCCCGCCCCGGGAGCTCGTCCCCCCAGCCGACGATAGAGCGCGGGCGAGCGGCGGATGAGCCGCTCGCCCACGACGTGTCGCATCCGCTTGTAGCGCTCGCGGACGGCGAGGATCGCGGCGCGCGGAAACAGCGGGCTGGTCAGCACGGCGGTGACCGCGCTCTCCCAGCGGCGGCGGGCCGCAGGCGGCCACGGCCGCGCTACGGCGTACAGCCGGACCAGTGGGGAGAAAAAGCGGTGGACGAACAGGATGTCGGCCTCCTTGAAGGTCGGCAGCCTGGTCGTGACGCCCAAGAAGTAGTGGTCGTACTCGCGCTCGGTCAGGAAGCCCTCACGCTCACAGACCGTGTGCAGCCGCGTGCCGGGGTACGGATAGAAGATGAAGGGGATCGCCAGCTCGGGGTCGAGCTCGGCATTGAGGCGGACGGTCTGCAGGGCCTTACCCAGGGTCTCGGTGGGCAGTCCGACCATGTTGTAGGACCAGCGCGCGATGCCGTGCGCGCGCAGCAGCCCGAACGCGCGGCGGATGCTGTCGATGTCCAGACCGCGCGTCAGCACGAGCCGGGTGATCTCCTCATCGCCCGATTCCACGCCGAGGCGAGCAGCCGTACAGCCCATGTCGGCGAGGATCTCCGCGGCCTCTTCGTCGACCAGATCCGCGCGCAGGTTGCACGAGAAGGGCCTGCCGACGAGCTGCTTGTAGTGGGCGGCGAAGGGCCGTAGCCATTCGCGGTTTGGGAAGAAGATGGCGTCGAGGAAGTGGATCTCGGGCGCGTTGGGCATGTGGCGCTCGAGCAACGTGGCGAGCTGCGCGGCCGCGCGCGGGGGCGACAAGAAACGCCAGTAGGGCGTGCGGGTCGCGACGGACGGTCCGAAGCCCGCGGGTCCGGCTGGCACTCCGGCCGTCGCCGCCCGGGCCGGGATCCCGGGCGAGGCGCGCGATGCGAGCTTGCGCAGAGTGTGCGCGCAGCAGTACGAGCACCCGTAGGCGCATCCACGCGACATCAGGTACGGGAAGCGGCCCAGGCGTACAGGATAGAGGCGGTCGAAGTCGAAAAGCCCCAGATCGGGATCGGGAAGCCCATCGAGATCCGCGCAAAGTGAGCGCACCGGATTGCGCACGATGCTGTCGCCGCGGCGCGCCCAGATGCTCGCGATTCCCGTAGGATCGCGACCGCTCTCCAGCGCGTCGCACAGCTCCAGCAGGGCGGACTCCCCCTCGCCAACGCAGGTGAAGTCGACCTGCGGGATGCCCGACACCTGCTCGGGGGCCAGGGTGGCGTGGATGCCGCCGGCGGCGATGGCAGCGGGGCTCGCCGAGCGCGCCCAGGCGGCCCACTCGGGAAGCCGGCGCGCGTAGTGGCTGTTGGCCGAGAATGCGATGAGGTCGGGCGCGGCGGCCCGCACGCGTGCGCAGAAGTCATCGCGCGATGGCGGGGATGTCAGATGGAGGAGAGCGACCTCGTGCCCGGCCCGCTTGAGCTCCGCCGACAGCACGGCAATGCCATAGGACGCGACGCCCGTGTAGCTCGTCACATCCGGAGACAGGTCCGGGAAGACGAAGAGCACACGCATCCGGGCACCTCGCGGGAGCGAGGGTGAATGGAGCCTGCCCTCACGATGGGGAGCGGCCCGCCCGGACGCAAGGACCGCCTGAGGCGCCTGAGGCGTTCTTGCTAAGCGGTATCCCCCATGCCATCCTTGGCGCCCGCCGCCGGCGGGTCGGTGGCCAGCCGCGCCTGGCGTGCCGCCGATCCGACCCCGGTCTTCCGTTGGCCGATCGCAGCGGCCCTGCGCGAGGTGGAGCCCGACCCATGCCTTCCGTCGGCCACAACGTCCCGCGCAAGGAAGGGGCTGCCAAGGTCACGGGCAGCGCCCTCTACATCGACGACCTGCGCTTTCCCGGGATGCTCTACGGGCGGACGATCCGTTCGTCGGTCCCCTGCGGCACCGTCACGCGCGTCGACCTCGACTTCGACGCCGCCGGCTTCACGGTGGTCGAGGACCGCGACATCCCCGGCCGCAATGTCATCGCCCTGATCGAGGACGATCAGCCCTGCCTCGTGCAACGCGAAATCCGCCACGCCGAGGAGCCCATCCTGCTGCTGGCCCACGAGGACCGCGAGCAGCTCCTGCAGGCGCAGGTGCGCATCGGCGTCAAGCCGACCACGCCGGTCTTCGATCCGCGCGCCTCGACGCGCGTGTTCAAGGAGATCACGATCGCCAAGGGTGAACTGCGGGCCGGCTTTGCCGCGGCGGACGCGATCGTCGAGGGCGAGTACCGCACCGGCCACCAGGAGCACATCTACATCGAGCCGCAGGGTGTGATCGCGGTGCCGGATGACGGCGGCATCATCGTCTACGGCTCGCTGCAGTGCCCGTACTACGTGCATCGTGCGCTCATGGTGCTGCTGGGCCTGCCCGCCGAAAAGGTGCGCGTCGTGCAGACCGAGACTGGCGGCGGCTTTGGCGGCAAGGAAGAGTACCCCTCGATGATCGCCGGCCACGCGGCGCTGCTGGCCCTGAAGTCGGGCCGGCCGGTGAAGATCGTCTACGACCGGGTCGAGGACATGCTCGCTACCACCAAGCGGCACCCCTCCATCGTGCGCCACCGCACCGGTGTCACGCGCGATGGGCGGCTGACGGCCATCGAGATCGATGTGCTGCTGGACGGCGGCGCGTACTGCACGCTCTCGCCGGTGGTGCTCTCGCGCGGCTGCATCCATGCCACCGGGCCGTACCGCTGCGACAATGTGCGTGTGCACGGGCGGGTGGTGATGACCAACACCCCGCCCAACGGGGCTTTCCGCGGATTCGGCGCGCCGCAGACCTTGTTCGCGGCCGAGGTGCACATGGAGCGCATCGCCGAGCAACTGGGCCTCGATCCGGTGCGCGTGCGCGAAGTCAACGCGTTGCGCCCCGGCGACACGACGGCGACCGGGCAGAAGCTCGGAGGCGACGCCAGCGCTTTGGACGTCCTGCGCGAAGCGGTCCAGCGCACCGACTTCGACCGGCGCCGCCGCGAGCTGGCCGGGACCCGCCGCGGAATCGGCCTTTCGTTGGTCTTCCACGGTGCGGGGTTCACGGGTGGTGGGGAGGTCAAGCTCGCCAGCAAGGCCGCCCTCGAGCTGACTCCGGACGGGGTGCGCATCCGTGTCGCAAGCACCGAGATCGGCCAGGGGACGCGCACGATGCACGCCCAGATCGTGGCCGATGCGCTGGGGATCCCCTACGAGCACGTGGAGGTCGCTGCCGTCGATACGGCCGAGGTCCCCGACAGCGGGCCGACCGTCGCGTCGCGCACCTGCATGGTGGTGGGCCGCATCCTCGAGCAGGCCGCCCTCGAGATGAAGAAGAAGCTGCGTGGCTTGGCGCCGCGTGACTATCTCCGCCAACACGGCCCGCTTACGATCACCAAGCAGTACGAGAAACCCGCCGAGATCGAGTGGAGCGACGAGACCTACCGCGGCGATGCCTACGGCGCCTACGCGTGGGGCTGCAACGTGGCCGAGGTGGAGGTCGACCCGGTGACCTACGAGGTCCGGCCCGTGAGGCTCACCGCCGTGGCCGAGATCGGCAAGGCGATCCACCCGGTGCTCGCGCGCGGGCAGATCGAGGGGGGCACCGCACAAGGGCTGGGCTTTGCGCTGCTGGAGCGCGTCGACCTGCGCGACGGGCGTATGTCCAACGCGCAGCTCACCAACTACATCGTGCCGACCACGCTCGACACGCCGCCCATGGACGTGGCCATCCTGGAGAGCCCCTACGCCCACGGCCCGCACGGCGCCAAGGGCGTGGGCGAGTTGCCCATGGATGGGCCGGCCCCCGCCGTGGTGAACGCGCTGCGTTCCCTGGGACTGGATCTTCGCGAGGTGCCGGCGCTGCCCGAGCGCATCGTGGAGCTGGTGCCCGAGGGCGCGTCGCTTCCGCTGGGTTCGCTCGCTGGGGTTGCCGCTGCAACGACTGGCGGCACGGCAACTGGCAAGGCTGGTGGGGAAGCTGGTGGCACGTCCGCCAGCCCGGCCGGCGAGAAGGCCGGTGCCAAGCCCGGTGCCAAGTCCGGCGCCAAGCGTGGCGCCAAGGCCGGCGGGAAGTCCGGCGGCAAGACCGGTGGGAAACCCGGCAGCAAGGCTGGGAGCACGGCAGCGGCCAAACCGAGCGCGGCGCGTAAGAGCGGGCCCAAGAAGAAGTGAAGAAGTAGGGAAGCATCGCGATGCGATTCACCCTCAACGGCAAGCCGGTCGACGTCGATGCACACCCGCTGAGGCGCCTGCTCGACGTGCTGCGCGAAGAGTGCGGCCTCACCGGCACCAAGGAGGGCTGCGGCGAGGGTGAATGCGGCGCGTGCACGGTGCTACTGGACGGGCAGCCCGTGAACTCGTGCCTGCTGCCCTTCGCGCAGGCGCGAGGCGCGAGCGTGCAGACGATTGAAGGGATCACGGCCGGCCGCGAGCGCGATGGCGATGCTTTGCACCGGCTGCATCCGCTGCAGGAGGCCTTCGTCACCGAGGGTGGCGCGCAGTGCGGCATCTGTACGCCGGGGATGGTCATGGCGGCCGCAGCGCTGCCGGCCGGCGCGACGCTGGAGCAGATTCGCGAAGGCCTCGCGGGCAATCTCTGTCGATGCACGGGCTACGAGGGGATCTACCGCGCGGTGCAGAAAGCGCAGCTCGCCGTGGCAGATGCGCCGACCAAGGGCAAGGCGGCCCGCCGCGCGGCAGCCCCGCGCAAGTCGCCCGCCCGTGCCGGGGCCAAGCGGAGCTGACACTGCCATGCGCACCGCCATCTCGGCGCTTACATTGCTCGAGCCGCGCTCGCTGCGCGAGGCGCTGGCGATGTTGCATGACAAGGGGCCACTGACCCCGCTGGCCGGCGCCACCGACCTGTACGTCAGCCTCAACTTCGGAACGCTTCCGCAGCGGAGCTTGCTGAACCTGTGGGGTCTGGACGAGCTGCGCCAGATCGAGCTGCGCGAGGAGGCGCTGGTGATCGGCGCCCTGATCACCTATACGCAGCTGCTGCGCAGTGACGTGGTGCGGGAGCGGCTGCCGATGTTGTGCGAGGCGGCGCGTCAGGTCGGAGGTCACCAAATCCAGAATCGCGGCACGATCGGTGGCAACATTGCCAATGGATCGCCGGCGGGTGACACCTTGCCGGTGCTCGCGGCAGCCGAGGCCACGGTCGTGCTGCAGAGCGTTGCCGGCAGCCGCCGCGTGGCGTTCACGAAGTTCTACACGGGTTACCGCCAGAGCGTGATGCGCCAAGACGAGCTCATCGTGGCCGTGGAGGTGCCGCCCGTCTTGGGTCGCCAGTGGTTCCGCAAGGTGGGTACGCGCGCCGCGCAGGCGATCTCCAAGATCGTGTTCGCGGGCGTGTGGGGACCGCCGTCTGTCCAGGATGCGGGCGGGCGCGCGGGCAGCGACGGGCCAAGAGCGCAACGCGGGCCGAAAGCGCGAGCCGTGCAGGCAGCCCAGCCAGCCCACCCAGCGCGGGCAGCGCGAGCAGCGCAGGCCGGGCATGGCGCAGCCCCCGAAGAGAAATCCGTGCGGCAACCCGTGGTGCGCATCGCGCTGGGCAGCGTCGCCCCGACCGTCGTGCGCGCGCCCAAGACCGAGGCTCTGCTGGCCGCCGGCGGTCCCATCGAAGCGGCGCAGCGCGTTCTCCAGAACGAGATCGCGCCGATCGATGACGTGCGCAGCAGCGCCGCCTATCGGCGGCGCGTCACGGCGAATCTCCTCGCGCAGTTCTGGGAGGAGACGGCGTAGAGCAGGCGGCACGAGTGCGCAGGTGCCGAGTCCAGCGTCCCGCGAACAATCTCCACGCCTGACCGCGCCTGAAAACGGGACGCAGGCCGGACCAGAGCGCGCAGACCCCACCCCCGCGAGAGAGCTAAGTCGATCAATGCTTGTCCCGTACGGCCCGACGCGCCGAAGACTGCAAGTTGCATCTGCCAGGCCTACTGGGGTGACTCCGACGCATGGAACGAGACTACCCGCCATTGTCCACTGTTTCGAATGTAGACCTTCGTGAATTGCCAGTTGTCATCCACGGGTCGATCGTTGATCAGACGAGATCTCCGCAATCGTCCCGTCACGACCGCCGCATCACCGTAAATGCGGATGTTCAGGTCGGACGTTTCATAGCGGCGGAAGGTCATCCGACCAGACCGCATCATGCCGACAGCATCCACTTTCCTCATGACCGGCATTCTGGGAACCACAACCAAGAGGTCGTCGGCCCACAGGCGATCCAGCGCATTGGCATCGGCATGTGTGTGGGCGTCATTCCATACCGTCTCTAACCGCGCCAACTCCGTTGCGCCGTCGGCCGGCGCTGCTGCAGCGTTGGGCTCCTGGACGAGCATGCTGGCGAGAAGGCAGGCTGCGAAGAGAACCATGGGTTTTCCATTCGTTGAGGTAGCGCGTGGAAGCGCGCGAGCCGCGATGCGGCGCAGGGTTGCCGCCTTACCCGGATCGCACGCACGAGGCTTGCTGGTGCATGTAGATCGCCAGGAAGTACACGATCAGCGCCAGGCTGGTCCCGAGATAGCCCAAGCGTAGGCCACGTCTGTACCCCTGCCGGAGATCGCCAACGGAGTGGGCGATCACCATCGCGGGGAACACCAGCATCGACAGTCCTCCCAGGACGGCCCGCCAGAGCCCTCAGCCCGGGCGGAAGACGAGCGTCAGCCCGGCTGCGGCTAGCGTCATCACCATGTACTGCGTGGCGGGCCGGCGGCTCGTGAAGCTCACGCGTGGGCGCTCCCTTGGGGTGCGTGCGGTGTCAAAACGCAACGATACGGAGATCGCGATCCGCCAGCAACGAGCGCCGCGCGCTCAGGCCAATCGATCCTCACCAATCCCAGCCGCCGCCAGCTCCTCGACCGTCACCGCCCCGCACTCCAGCGCGCGCCGCAGGAAGCCTGAAAGACCCCGCCCCGTCGCCGCGTCATCGAACGCGGCGCCGACGCGCGTCGCCTGCACCTGGGCGTCCAGCAGGTTGCGCAGCCGCCCGGCCGCCGCGCTGAGCCCTTCGAGGAAGAAGGCGTAGGTGACGCCAAAGCGCGCCGGGAGCTGCGCGGGATGCAGGTCCCAGCCCTGGTAGAACCCTGTGGTCAGGGCGTGGCGGATGTTGTGGGAGGAACTTCGCCAGGCATGGTGCACGGCGGCGGTGTTCTCGCGCTGCTGCGCTCGGGTCAACCTCGCAGAGGCAGAGCTCCGCGCCGTCTTTTTGCGCGCCGGCGCGCGGTGTGGCCCAATGGGCAATACGTTCGTGGGCCCGTCGGCAAGGAAGACGCCGGTGCCGGCGAACGCGTTGAGCATGGTCGCGCGGGCGAAGTCGCACAGCGGATGATCAAGGGTCTGGTGCGCGGCGGCGATCCCGCACGCCGCCGTGTAGTCGTAGGGGCCGAAGTGGGCGGCGGCGCAGCGGCCCTCGGCGGCGTCGCGCAGCACGGGCAGGGTGCAGCGACCGTGCGGATCGACGATCACCTGTGGCGCCTCGATCATCAACTCCAGGCGCAGCGTGCCCACCGACAGACCGAGGGTCTGCTCGTGGCGCTGCAGCAGGCGCGTGAGGTCACCCACCTGCCCCACCGCTGTGACCTTAGGCAGCGTCACGAGGAATGGCCCGGGGATGCGCCCGCCCGGCTGCGCGGCGAGAGTGTGCAGGACGAGCTCCAGCGTGCGCTCGGCACGGGGCCGCGAGGCGCCGCTCAGGGGCTTGATGCGGATGCCGATGGACGGGGGCAACGTGCCCTGCTCCAGTCCCTGCGCGATCTCCACCGCGACGCGCTGGGCGTCGGCGTCCTCCTCGGCATCGGAGCGCACGCCGTATCCGTCCTCGAAGTCGATGCGGTAGTCCTCAACGGGCTCGCGCTGGAGCTTGTCCTGGACGCGCCCATGGATGGCGAGCGCCAGCCAGGCGGCGGGCTCTGAGGCGCGCAGCGTCTGCGGCGCGCGGGCGAAGCGCTGCACGAGGCGGCGGCGATCGGCGGCGGGCAACGCCAGCTCGTGACAACCGGGCAGCTCCAGCGCGCGGGCGAAGGTGAAGGCGTCGGGGGCGTGCTCGGCGAGCGCGCTGCGGGCCAGCTCGCCCAGCTTGACGGCCGTGCGCGCCGTGAACAGGTGCGCGCCGCCGTACACGGTGTGCACGGGCTGCCGGCCGGGTCGAGGCGCCGGGCGTCCGGCCGCACCCGCGGCGCGGCGGCCTGGAGGAGTGGAAGCGCTCATGTGGATCGGTGCGCGGCCGCGCCCGTTGGCTGACGCGGCCCAGCTCCTTGTGCGCTCTTCACGCGGCGCTTTGCAAGCCCGCGGGCAGCTGGTTGCAAGCTCGCGGGGAGCCCGGCGCGATCTGGTTGGCAGCTCGCGGGAACGACCCCGGGGGAGTCTAGGCCCGCTCGTGGGAGCCGGTCAACGGCGTGGCGCGTGGGCGCGCCGCATTACCTGCGCTTGCGAGCGAAAGTGAACGACGCCCAGGTGCTCTCCCACTGCGCCTGATCGTCGGCGCTGGGCTCCATGTGCACGGTGTTGAGCATCCATTCGCCGGGCTGATCGACGCTGACCGTGATCTTGCCAGTGCGGTCAGTGCGGCCCCGGAAGACGGGCGGCACCGAGTCGCGCGTGGCGGCGCTGCGTGGTGCAGCGCCCGCGTGGCCCGCATCCAGCGCCTGGCGCCACGCCTTGAGCAGCGCGCCTTCCAGCGGTTTGCCATCCCAAAGCACCAGAACCGGGAGCTTCTTCGCCTTCGACGGATCGGCCAGCGGCACGATCTCCAGCGGCAGATCGACGCGCTGCTGAGCGCGCGACGGGTCCCTGCCCGCCAGCCACGCCTTGGCGCAGCGGCGGTAACGCTCGTGGCCGATCTCGGCCTGCTGACCGTCGCGATCGCGCACCGAGCGCGCGTTGTCGAGCCCTTCCTGCAGCAGATACTCGCCGAACCGGTCGCCCGGCAGGTCGAGGTACGTGAAGATCGATTGATAGACCACCAGGGCTCCGCCGTCGTCAGGCGGGGCGAAGCGAGCAAAGACCAGGTCGCCGGTGCTGGCGCTCCTGGAAAGGTCGACCGTCTCCCACCCTACCAGATCCAGGCGGACCACTCGGGTCAGCGTGTACGGCTTGAGCTCACCACGGAAGCCGGTGCCGGTGAAGGCCTGGACGGCCACGGTCTCCGCGGGCGCTGGCTGATAGGTCGCGGGAGACAGCCAGAACTCGTGGGCCCGCGCGGATGCTGCCCCAGGCCCGGCGCTCCAACCCAGCAACGACACGAGAGTTACAACGAGTGCAGCGGTCGGGCGTTGAACGCAGGCCGCGCGCCCATGGTGGGCGAACGCGGCTGTAGGGTGCGTGGCGGCCTTCATCATATAGTGCGCTGCGGATCGAGTGCGTTCCGGGTACACTGCGCGCGCGCGGCAGCGTCCCTGCGGTTGGGCCGGGGATGCTGATCTTCTTGCCACACCCGGGGCTGGCGTGTCTACTGTCCCCGCAGCTCTGGGCGTCTCCTTTGTTCACCGCGTGAGAGGCCCGATCCCTGGAGGAACCCCACGATGAACGGTCGCTTCCATCGCATTCCGGCCCGGTCGCTTGCGCAACGCGCACGCCATGCCGCGCCGGTCCTCAGGTCGACGCGCGCGCCGCGGCTGGTGCAGCGATTGGTACCGACGCTCGCGCCGGCGATCGCTGCGACGCTCGCGCCGGCCCTCACGCTGGCCACCGCGCTGGCCCTCGCGCTCGCAGTCACGCTGCCGGCGCGGGACGCCTGCGCCGCCGACCGCGCGAAGTTCGACGAGCTCGCCAAGATCATGGACACCGGAAAGGCCGCCGAAGCCGACGTTTTCGCGCCGAAGGCCTGGGCCAAGGCGTCCGAGCGCTTCGCCTCCGCGCGTACGCTGCTCGAGCAGAGCCGCAAGCAGTCGGACATCGACAAGGTCGTGGCCGAGGCCCGCGAGTATGCCGAGAACGCCGGCAAGGCTACGCAGGTGGGCAAGCTCTCGCTTCAGCAGTACCTCGAGCCGCGCAACAAGGCCAAGGCGGCCAAGGCGCCGCTGCTCGTGACCGATCTGTACACGCTGGCCGAGACGAAGTTCCTGGAAGCCACGGCCAAGGTCGAGGGTGGCGACGTGAAAGGCGGCTTGCGGCGTGCTGCCGAGGCGACTCCGCTGTTCGACAAGGCCGAGGATGCCGCCATCCGGGTGGAGATCCTGGGCCCGGCCGACAAGTTGATCGACAAGGCCGTGGTCGACGAGGCGGTGAAATACGCGCCCTCGACGCTGGACGCGGCGCGCAGCGCGCGCAAGCGTGGGGACGCCGTCCTCACCAAGGACCGCTACAACCGCACCGAGTCGGTCAAGGAGGCCAAGCACGCCGAGTACGAGGCGCGCCACGCCTCCAACATCGCCACGTCGGTCCGGTCGCTCAATCGCAACGACCAGGCGTGGGAAAAGCTCATGCTGCTCTACGAGATCCAGATGAACCGGTTCGGGCAGAAGATGGGCTGGGAGTACCTGCCCTTCGACAACGGGCCCATCGCGGCGACCGACTCGGTCGTGGCGTTCATCGAGAAGCTCCAGGGCGAGACCGCGCGCACCAAGAGCGAGAAGGCCGAGAACAGTGCGCAGCTGACCGGGCAGATGCAGCAGCTGCGCGGGGGCGTGTCGCAGCAGCTGCAGCAAGTGCTGGCGCGGCTGGCCGTCGCCAGCGAGGAGAACGATCCGGTGAAGCTGGCGCAGCTGGTGGACCAGAAAGTCGGCGAGCTCGTGGCCGAAAAGGCCGCCAACAGCGAGAAGTCGAAGGCCACCGAGCTGAAGCTTGCCGAGCTGACCACGGTGCACCAGGAGGCTTCCGCACAGCTGCAGGCGCGCCAGGCCAAGGACGACCGCTTCACCAAGGCGAAGCAGACCCTCAATCCCTCCGAGGGCGAGATCCTGCTCAACGCCAACGGCGACGTCGTGCTGCGCCTGAGCGGGATCTCGTTCGACCCCGGCAAGGCCGACATCAAGGACGCTCACGTGCCGCTGCTGCAGAAGGTCGAGAGCATCTTCAAGCTCTACCCCGACGCAACCTACGTCGTCGAGGGGCACACCGACGCCTCAGGCGAAGGGGTGGCCAACCAGCAGCTCTCCGAGAAGCGCGCGTTCGCGCTGATGCAGTACCTGCGGCAAGGGCTGTCCATCCCTGCCGACCGGATCAAGGCGATCGGCTACGGGGCCGAGAAGCCCATCGCCTCCAATGCGGCGCCCGATGGCCGGGCCAAGAACCGGCGGATCGACATCCTGATCCTGCAGTAGGCCCGCACGCGTCCTGGAGCAGGCTCGCACGAGCGGTGCCGGGTGCCCCGATGCGAGCGCCTGCGCGGTGGAGCCCCCGGCTGCGCGGCCGGGCCCGGGTCGCTGGGCGGGGGTTCCCGCCTCGATTGACTGGGCGCGGGGCTGCGGTATCGGCCACGCCCCCTGCTGCCCTGCGGTCGTGCCGAGGGCGGCCTGCCGGACCACGGCTAGCCGCGCGCTGCGCTTGGTTTTGCAGCCCGGGCGCTCGCCAGGCACCGCCCGGTAGCTATGGGCCTTTTTCTTAGGCTCGGGCGAGCTCGCGGACCCCGCCTAGCCCCGCCGGTAGTTTGCCCCTGGCCCGGATTCTGCTACACTTGGGCATCCCCTCCATCGCCGATCCCGTGGGCCGGTCCTTCCATCCGTGTTCGACAGTGCCCCTCGGAGCCCATGTGGGCATCCCCCGTTGGATAGATCGCGCTGGAGAGACCTGGCTGCGGCGTAGTCTGTGGTGCCGCAGCCCCGACGGCCCGGTTGCGACAGGATCCCGGTCTTCTGCCCCGCCTGTTTGGACTTGGCTCTCGTGAAAGAATGGTCGGGCAGAAGGAGATCCTCGAGATGATCAATATCTACGTCGGCAATCTGTCGTTCAATGCCTCCGACGCCGATCTGCGTTCGGCGTTCGAGCCCCACGGGGTCGTTACCAAGGCCGCCATCATCATGGACAAGGAGACGGGCCGCTCCCGCGGTTTCGGCTTTGTCGAGATGGAGGACCGCGAGGCGGGCCTGCGCGCGATCGAGGCTGTCAACGGCAAGACGATCGCGGGCCGCGAGGTGCGCGTGAACGAGGCGAAGCCGCGCGAGGAGCGTCCTCGCGGTGGCTTCGGCGGCGGCCGCGAGCGCTTCGATCGCGGTTCGCGGTACTAGTCGCCGGAGCCGGAGTCGCAAGCCGAACGGGCTCCAGCGGGAAGGCTGCGGGCTGATCTGCCGCGAGCCGCAACGCGCTGGGCCTGCTCTGCGGTGACGACCAGCCGGCACAGCCGACAGGAAACGGCAGCGCCCCAGGCCGGATGGCCTGGGGCGCTGTGCTTGGTGCGCACCCCGTGCGTCGTCATGCCCCGGGCGCAAAGCTGATGGACCGCTGGACAAGAGCTGGCCGACTCCTACACCACGCGGTGGCGGTCCAGCTCGAAGGGAGCTCGTGCCGGCTGCGCGAGCACGCCGCGCTGCTCCCAGAAGCGCTCACCAAACCAGCCGAGGCCGAGGAGGCTGCGTCCCGGCGCAGGCCGGGCTGGCCCGAAAGGGAACTCGCGGCATCCGCCACCAGCTGATCCCCCGAGCCCAGGAGGTGGGTGAATCCACGACCGCGACTTCTGCTGAGATTTCGAGCGGCATTGACAGCCGCTAGGCAGCCTGCGCCAGATGGCAGCCCAGCAATTCGCGGCGGCGTTCTTTCCGGCGTCGGTCCATGCCGAGCCGGACGGAGCACGACCCGCATTCGAGGGCCCGGAGCTTGCGCTGAACCAACGGTCCGATTGGCTGATATGAATTCGCGTGAACCCACGGCTGGATCCCCGGCGCGCGAACGCCTGCTCAGAGCAGCTCCGCCGCGCACGTGCTGGCAGGCTGAGCGACCGGGACCCCAGGATCATGAGGTCACAAAATCATCAGCCCATAAGTCACAAGTCCAGACTTGACGTCCCCGGCGCGATTGCCTTGTGTACCTATCGGCTCCAGCCCGTGCCCGGGCCTGCGGGCACACAAACTCTGCGGCAACGCGACCTCGTCACGCGGGCGAGTCGCCTGATTCAGTCAGAATGCGCGCAGGGGCCCAAGCGTGAGCGAAAGGGCACGCAATGGCGCCGCTTCCCCCGCGGTTCTTTGACTCCAGCCGGCCACCTCGCAGGGCCAAGTCTGAAGCCAGGACCCACGCTCACGACACCACGTCAGAGCACTGGTTGCTCCGCGGTCTCAACCGCGCATGGGTCGTGCTGGTTGTCCTTCTCGCGCTCCAGTCACATTGCCCCCTGTCGAACGCAGCTGTCCTGCGCGTGTCGTCCCGTGGCGCCGGGCAGTTCACAAACGTCCAGGCTGCCTTGGACGCTGCGGCACCGTCCGACACGCTTGTCATCATGCAGGGCACCTACACGACCACGACACAGCGCTATGCCGATCACACCTACCGCCGCGCCGTGGGCTGGGTCGAGAAGCCACTGACGATTCTCGGTGAGGGATTGCCCGTCTTCCGCGCCGGGACCGACGCGGATACCTGGGCGTTCTTCTCGATGATCAGCGACAGCCTCACGTTTTCCGGACTGCTTGTGCAGGACATGGACTCAGGCATCCGGGCAGACGGGCACACGCTCGTAGACCACTGCGCGTTCGACAAGCAATTCATCGGGCTCGTCGTCGGGTCTCCCACTGGCCGCCTGTGGATCCGCGACTGCACGTTCAATCGCATGCGCGGAGTCGGCGTAACGGTCGTCGACCACGCCATGGCCGATATGCGACGCTGCAATTACAGTAGCCAGCCACTGGTCGACACCGCGATGCTAGTGATTCGCAATTCTAGAGGACTGATCGCGGACTGCCAGTTCAGGAACTCTGAGGTGCTTGAAGTCCAAGGCCCCTCAAGCGGCCTCGTCCGTAACTGCATCGTCGTGGACGCTGCCAGTGATGTACTGCAGACGCTCTGGCCTGGAGCAACAATCGAAGCCCGCAACCTTCGGATCCATGGCAAGGCCATAGGGCCCCAGCCAAGTACCCCTATCGGGCTGGCCCCAGATGCTTACTCCACCATTGTCGGCGACAGCTTGCTTATCGATGGCTGCTACGCTGGGATTCTGGCCATGTTCCAAAGCCGAGTCACGCTACGAGATTCCCAGATCACCAACTGGACGAATAGTTCCGTCAAGATGCTCAGCTACCTGGGACCGGACGATGTTGTGCTGGACCTGGTGGGTAACTACTGGGGCCTTACGGACTCCGTAGCGATCGCGCAGAGCATCTTCGACGGGCACGACGATCCAAGGGAGAACCCCCATGGGTTCGTGTCGTTCTGGCCGATCGTGACCCACTCTGTACCCACCCCCAAGAAATCGATTGGAGAGGTGAAAGCGCGATTCAGTCAATCAGGGAGGTAGCCCATGCGGAAATGGAAGACTTGGATCGTGTTCCTCACGGCGCTGGCATCGGCGTACTGCATCTCGGGCGCCCAAGCGGGCACCGCCTTCTGGAATCGAAGCCAGGAAGTCATGGACAACGGCTTGAACTACGATGGCACGCCGTTGTTCGAGACGGCCTTGAACTACGACAACGATCAGTGGATGGACGTCCAAATCCACCTCGTAAATCGCACAGGTTACATGTTCAGAGGCACCGGACTAAGCCGTGGCTTGCCGAGCTTTACGAACAGTACCCTCCAGGTGTTTGGGGGCACCCCCCCCTTCAGCAAATCAGGGGGAGCCGACGCCGGCAGACTACAACAACGACGGGTACGTCGATGTCTTCTGCCCGGGCCCAGGCACATCGGTGAAACTCTACGAGAACCAGGCCGGCACAAACTTCATTGAGCGCCACGTGGCAGCCGGCCTCGAATCCTCCGCAGCCCTGTACTGGGCGGCTTGGGGTGACTACGACGCTGACGGGTGGGTAGACCTGGCCGCCGCAACGGGAGGGCACTACGCGGAGGTGCGGCATAATCGGGGAACCGCCGGCATAGGAACCTTCGACGGCCCGTGGTACAGCGGCGAAGCGCCGGAAGGATGCCGGCCGGGGATTGTGGGCCCGGTGGCGTGGATAGATGTCGACGGCGATGGAGATCAAGACCTCCTGGTCTCGCAACGAGACGCGGACCTGGGCATTGGCGTGTGTTCGCTCGGATTGGTGCTGCTCAACGACGGCGAATCCCCGCCAGGCTTCACTGCGGTCAGCGGGAATCCGTGGACCGCCTTTACCAGCCCGATCCAAGTGGGAAGCCTTGCCTATGGCAGATTGGTCCCCGAGGCATCCGCATACCCCGACTTGGTAATGGGCGGGCGGTACGAAAGGATCCTCAAGGGTCTCGGCGCAGCTGGGTACCAGACGACCTACGCCAACACGGCGGAATTGGCCGACCCTGCGGGAGAGGCGCAGCTCCTCGACTACGACACCGACGGGCGAATGGAAGCGATATTCTATTCGGCATACGCCGGGCTGAATGCGACGCTCTTGCGCCAAGAGTCGAACGGGAACTGGACCGACGTCACGGGTCCTGCTCTCGTTGAAGCACAAGGAGTGCGCAGCGCCATTGCCGCCGACTTCGACTACGACGGCGATACCGATCTCCTGCAGGGCGATACTATCTCCGGGGGCGTACCAGGCACCATCTTCCTTGAGAACTTCTACAGCGACGCAACCATCTGCCCGCCGCCGTGGGGTCCATCGGGGCCCTGCCCGTCGGGTGGCGATAATCCGTACAACGGCTGGCTCAAGGTGCAGCTCGTGGGCACACCCTACGGGCAGTACCTCACGGACAAGGTTGCCAACTCGGACCTGATCGGCACTCGCGTAACGGTCAACCAGACCGGCGTGGCGCAGTGGGTACAGGGAAGCTCGGGCAACTCCACGGGAGCATCGGTACCGCTGCTGTTCGGGCTAGGTAGCTCCACGCTGGGTACGGTCGTTGTTCGTTGGCCCAACGGCATCGAAACGACTGAGGGCACGTACCTGCCGAACCAGACCGTGACCATCGCGGACCAGAGCATCCCGTACGTCAAGGATGCCACGGTGACGTGCGCAAAATACTTTGGCCCTGGGATCGTCACGTTCATTTGGAGCTGGATGGACGGCGGCCCCGCCACGACCGTCAAGCTGGACCTCACGTACAAGTCCGGCGGTTCAGAGTGCCACGACTACGAGACAACGCTGACGCCACAGTCGCTGGGCTGCGCCTTTGCGCAGACCAAGACGACCGGCGGCTATGCCTGCACCTTTTCCTGGTCCACCCAACCATGCCATCCCAACTGCTGGTTCGAATACAAGATCACGGCAGACAACGGGGTTGCAACGTCGTGGAGCCAGAAACACACGGTGAAAATTACGTCCTGCATCGGGGGGTGATCAGAATGACACGCATACAGATGTCCATGCTCATCGGGCTCATCTTGGGGTGGGCTCTCACGGCAGAGGCCACGATTGCTGGTGTCGCGGACGTGGAGGGCGTGCTGAGCTTCGATGAACACGCAACCCACCCGATCTATCTACTCGCGTACGACGTACCGGCGGGAATGACGGTGGTTGGCGTGCGCGTGTACAACAACGATCCGGCAACGCCCCCGTTGCACGTGCTGGTGGCTCCCTCAAACGCGCTCGGAATGCCGGCGCTCGATCAGGCGGTGACGCTGACGGAGAGCGTCGCAGGCGAGGGGAGCAACTGGCTGCAGTACGCGACGGTCTCTACCAGTGGCATCGGCAGCGGCCGGACGTGGGTGGGAGCCGAATACCAGCTCGGAAACCCCAACCGCGACGTCAGCGCGGGCGGCGGAGCGGGCATCGGCTATCGACGCATGCCGCCCGAAACCGAGTCAGCCTGCTTGGTGAGTGCAGATGGCGGCGCAAGCTTCGACGGCTTGGAGCGAGGGCTCCAACTAGCGATCGAAGTGCAGGAAGCGCCACAGGCTGCCTATTCGACCGCGTCCAGTTGGGCACCGGTCGGCGCCGCGTCGGCGGCCGCAGCGCGGACAGCACTGCTCGGCGCGGCACCGAATCCGTCACATTCCGGCAGCGCAATCGCATATACGCTCGCATCCAACGAGCGGGTCTCCCTGACGATCTACGATGCGCGCGGCCGCAAAGTGCGAACGCTCGTCAACGAAGTACTAACGGCCGGACCGCACAGCGCCGCATGGGACGGCCGCGATGACGCCGACCACGCCGTCGCCGCGGGAGTCTACCATGTGCGATTGCTGGCCACGGGAGCATCCGACATCCAGAGGCTACTCCTGCTCCGATAAGGCACCGGCCAGTCGCAGATGGACTCCACCAGGTGCGACGAATCCCTACACTCGGGGCCGCCCAACGGGGCGGCCCCACGCCACAACGGTAGGACAGTCCGCGAACCTCGGGCGAATCGGGCTTCCGTTCCGCGTGCTGGGACCGCACCGCTCGCGGGGAGGCTCGGACGCCGCCATACGCTGCAACCGCTGGCCTAGCACGGCGCTCTTGGCGGAACGGTCGAGGTCAGGGAAGCCAATCGCCTGACTCGACAAAGTGCTTGGCCCTCGGGCGGGTACGAGCGATCGCCAAGCGGAACTAAGGACGCCCACGTCGAACGGGGACTGTTCACCCATCGGAGCGCAGCCCCCTCCGCATCATTCGTGCGAACCACGGCCGGTTGTGCTACCATCGTCGGCGCGAACGACACCCCCTGAAGTCCGTCACGCCCCGTCCCCGGTCACAGATCGATCCTCTCGACTCTCCGTGACTCCGAGTACGCGCCTTTCTTCGCGCGGTACGCACCCACCGCGCCTCCGTCATATGGAGGAACGTCATGCACCGTGGGACCGTCTCCCGCATCATCGCCTTGCTCTTGTTCGCCGTTATCGCCTCTGTCCCTGCGTCGACATGGGCACAGTACATCTACGCGGTCCAGTCCGACGGAGTGCTGCGCTGGCGCGAGCATCTGGGGGGCGTGGATGGCAGCGCCTCCTGGTCAGCCGTGCAACAGCCTGGCTCCGGATGGCAGAGCTTCAAGGATGCTTTCCCTGGCGGGGACGGTGTGATCTACGCGATCCAGACCGACGGCACCCTGCTGTGGTACAAGCATCTCGGCTACCGTGACGGGAGCTTCACCTGGGCGGGTCCCAACATCGTCGGCAATAGCTGGCAGACCTTCAAGGCCGTCTTCTCCGGTGGGGACGGAATCATCTACGCGATCCAGAACGACGGCGTGCTCCTCTGGTACAAGCATCGCGGCCACCTCGACGGCAGCAGCGCCTGGGACGGTCCCCTGGCGGTGGGCGTCGGCTGGCAGAGCTTCCTGTCTGTCTTTGCCGGCGAGGACGGCGCCATCTACGGCATCCAGCCAGACGGCACGCTCCTGTGGTACAAGCATCTCGGCCGCAACGATGGCAGCTTCAACTGGCAAGGCCCCATTGCAGTTGGCGCGGGCTGGAACGGCTTTCAGCATGTTTTTGCCAGCGCGGACGGTGTCATCTACGCCGTCACGCCCGGCGGCACCCTGCTGTGGTACAAGCACCGGGGTTACCTGGACGGCGGCAACCTGTGGGACGGCCCCGCCGCGGTGGACACCGGGTGGTCCTCGCTGCACGCCTTTGCCGTCGCGGCGCCGCTCGAAGGGTACTGCTCGCCGCTCTCCGCTGCCCCCGGCGAAAACGTCTCGTTCATGGTCTCCAGCCCGTCGGCATATGAAGTCACGTTCAGCCGGTTCCAGCGTCAGGGCGATCAGAACGCGGCGATTCCCATGACCGCGCCGCAGGCAGAGGCGGCCGGTCTGCAGGGTCTCCCGGCGCAAGCATGGGCGAACGGATGCGGCTGGAGCTCGAGCTTCGATCTGCGGATCCCACCGGCCTGGCCATCGGGCATCTACGCGGCCGAATGCACCGACGGTCGCTCCCGCACGTTCCGGATCGTCTTCATCGTGAAGCCAAGCCCGCAGGCCCGGGGCGACTTCGCGGTGCTGGCGAACACCAATACCTGGAACGCCTACAACGACTGGGACGGCCGGTCCAAGTACACCAGTCCTCCGGGGCAGTACCTGAGCTTCCTGCGGCCGAACCCCGCCGCCGCGCCCATCGACGCCGGCGGGCTCAATCACCTGGCGCGTGCGGAGCTATGGGTGCTCGACTGGCTGACCTCGTGCGGCTACCACGTCGACGTGTATACGGACACCGACATGCACCGGGGCATCCCCGACTTGAGTCAGTACAAGGGGCTGATCCTGGACACGCACAACGAGTACTGGTCGCTGGAGATGCTCGACAACCTGGAGGCCTACCTCGCCGGCGGTGGATCGCTCGTCTACATGTCGGGCAACGGCATCTTCGAGAAGGTCATTTTCTCACCGGACGCGAACACGCTCACCATGTTCCCGGAGGGCGTGAGCCTCGATCGGTCGGAGTCCTACTTCCGCAATCTGGTTCCGCCGCGCCCCGAGCGCGCGGTGCTGGGAATCGCGTTTCGGTACGAAGGGTATCTGACCTTCGCGCCGTTTGAGGTGTTGCAGGCCGGTCACCGCTTCTTCGCCGGGACCGGCGTCGTGAACGGCAGCCTGGTCGGCGCCGCCGGGATCAACGGCGGTGGCGCAAGCGGGTGGGAGATGGATACGTCCATTGCGGGACTGGCGCCGGATGGCGTGATCGTGTCCGCCAACGGTGCCGACGACCGGGGGAGCCCGCCGGCGAATATCGAGCTGCTCGCCCGCGGAACCAACGCCGGCGGCTACGGTGCCGACATGACCTACTACCAGACGCCGGCTGGCGGCGGCGTGTTCGCGGCTGGCTCGATCAGTTTCGGCGGGAGCCTGGTCATCGACCCCGCGCTCCAACGAATCGTTCGCAACGTGCTCGACGAGTACCTGCTCCACGGGAGTTCGACCGGCGTACGTCCGGGCAACGGCACGGCGGTGCAGCCCAGGACGCTGGCGCTGCAGCAGAACTTCCCCAATCCGTTCAATCCGGCGACAACGTTGCGCTACGTCATCCCCGCGCCCGGCCAGGTCACGCTGGCGATCTACGACGCCCGCGGCTCCCGCGTATCGACCTTGGTGGACGCCGAGCAAGAGGCGGGGGAGCACGGCGCAAAGTGGCTGGGCCTCGATGCGCGAGGGGCCGCGGTGTCGTCCGGGGTCTATTATGCGCGGCTAGTGACACCCTACGGGCAACGCAGCTTGAGGGTAACCCTCGCTCGGTAGCCTCGCGGCGACGGCGGAACTTCGCGGCGACGGCGGAACTCCCATGCGAGGAGGCCGGCCCGTACGGCTTGCGCTGCCGCGTGTACCGGAGCAGCGCCGGGTTGAGCGGCGCAGCTGACGAGCAGGTCATCCGGGCTGCCATCGAGCGGGTGGGGCCGTGAACGCGCGCCCGCTTGCCTGCGGCGTGTTGTGGGTGACGCGCGCGCATCATCAAGCATCACGCGGAGCAACTGCCGCGTCGGGACAGAACGATGCACGCCGCGCCACGCGCCGTGGTTGCTGACCCTACTTAGCCAAGTTGAAGAGCGTCGACGGTACCCAGCCCTCATTGCCGAGTTCGTCGGAGGCCTTCCACCAAATCCCTTCTTTCTCGCCGCTCGGGTACAGCATCATGCCCACCTCAAGCTCGCGCACCACGGTTGCCTTTGTGTCGGGCTTTGCGTACATCCGCCCCGGCTTCGACATCGTGACCGATTGCGAGACGTTGTCGGCCTTCGCGTCGGGCGTGTTCGCTTGGACTTCCTCGACGAGCTTCTTGTACGCATCGAGGTACGCCATCGCGACGACTTGCCCGATCTCGGTATTCGCGTAGCTGCTCGCTCCTGCCGCGGCGAATGCTCCCCAGAACGCTCCGCCCCCCGCCCCCCAGCCCAGGTCGGTCTTCTTGGCGTGGCCTTGCACGACCGCCACCTGCTCCGTCGACCGCACGTCGGTCAGCGACAGCACGACGTCCGCCGTCTTGCTCTTCAGGCTCACACCTCCCAACACCGCCCCCGCCTTGTGTCCGAGCAGTCCGCCGATCGCACCACCGATTTTCTTGCCGCCCGACTTCGCGTTTTGGTTGGCGATGTCTGGCACCAGCACGTAGTCCGTAGCCTTCATTTGTCCTTTGCCGACGTTCGAGCCGACGCGCGTTTCGCCGCTCGAGGCGAGGGCGCGCTCTTTCTCCGCGGCTGCGAGTCCTTTACCGCGATCGACCAACGTGAAGCACTTGCTCTGCGCGACGAACACTTTGATCAGCGCCTCAGGGGATTCGAGATTGTACTGCGTCCACCACTTCTGCTCAGGTTCCACCACGGACAACGTGCCGATCTTCTTCTCGCAGACGGGACATTCGGGATCCTTCGCGTCCTTGTTCGTGTCGGCATCTTTGGCGAGGGCCGCCGAACACGTGACGATGAGCGCCGCGGCAACGACGAGCGGGACGTGGTGGCGAGCGACCGAGCGGGACCGTAGCATTTCTTCATCCTCCTCGGGGGTGGGCGCCAGCGATGCGAGCAAATCGTCCCGTCGCGTGCGGGGCCGAGTCAAGATGATTCTCGCGCGCGCCGCGGAAGCCGCGGCGCGGTGTGGAGCCGACTCGATCCCGATCTGCCCTTCATCTGCGAGCCACTGGAGCGGTACCCGCGTCTGTGCATTACCCGTCGTGACGAGGCTTGCCACGCCAAGCGCCTCGAGATTTGAGTCGACTGGTTCCCACGGCGGAGACTCGTGGCGGGCATCCCCACCTGCAACCGATCGTTACCGTGGAAAAACTTTCGCGCTGTTGGGGCCTCGGTGAGCTGATAGGATTTCGGCCACACGCCCCCCTCGCGGGCAGCCTCACCCGGGCCCCGGGGGAGGTCTCACTTGAGGCCATGGGGCAGCCCTCGGAGCCGCGCTTCAAAGGGGGTCACCATGCCTTGGCGCTACGCTTGCACTTGCCTCCTCCTCGTATGGTGGTTCGCGACGCTCCCCGTTGGTGTCTCGCGGGCTGGGGTCTCGGCGGGATCGAGCCAGGTCGTTCCCGAACAACATTCGTCCGATCGCCAAGCCGGGCCGGCTGCGGTGTCCGCTACCTGCTCGGTGGGTGAGTTGCGGACCACCAACAACATTTTTGGGGGGGAGGGGTCACGACTCCAGGCGTCAACTACTACACGTTACTGAATCCAACTGACTGCGCGGGGTGTCAGGGCGGCGCCCTTCAGCTGACGATCGCAAATGTGCTGGGGAGATACATCGTGCCTGGTGGTTGCACCTTCACGGTGGAAGTGAGCATCATCGGCGCGACGCCCGGCCCGGCGTGCCTGGAGCCGGATCCCAGCGTCGTGCTGTGCGGGCCGCAAACGTACAACTACTTCGCGACCTCCATCTCGTTCCAGAGCTTCACAGCCTCGTTTCCCCTCCCGGATCGTTGTTGCATCAACGGGCCCGCATTCCTGAGCGTGAAGCTCGTGGACAGTGGCACGTGCGACCGGACCGAGCTTGGCATTGGCTTTGAAGCCGCCCAAGACTGCATCTCCTGCCGCTCGTTCATCGCGTTCCCGTTTTCCCCGCCCCGCGAAATGTGCGCGGACGGCTGGCCGGGCAATCTCCGCCAGTGGGTGGATGCCGACTGCTGTGCGCCCGTGCCCACAGTGCCCGACACATGGGGGAGGGTGAAGGGGCTCTATCGGTAGCGTCCGACTTCGCTTGAAACGCGCCGCGCTCGCATCTCGGAGCGCGGCGCTTTCATTGTTGCGCCTGGCATGGCGCACGACTTGTCCTTCGGCCGGGTAATGCAAGATTGTGATTGCGTGGGTGTCTGGAATGCGGAACTCGCCACGGACGGCCGTCGAGCGCATCGCTTCTACGAGGCGCTGCTTCATCCGGTGCAACTGCACCGCGCTCATCGCCCCTCTGAGTCCCAACAGGAGCCGGTCATTTCAGGCCCGCGGCCGCGTGGTTGGAGGCAGCGCGCCCCAGAGCACCGGCAGACCCCCAATCCGTCGCCAAGACGGTTGTGCGTTCGAACTGCAAATCCACCCTAGATCTGGACGCGCAAAGACCGTGCGTCCGGTTCTGTCGGACGCCTCAACCGGCCCATCGGCGGCTCAAGGCTGACATTGATGACCATTGACTCGTACCGCTTCCTCGACTTGGCAACGCGACAGATCATGAAGGCCTGGGCCGCGCGGCAGGAGCCCGGCGCGATCCCCTTTACGCCGCTCGCGAAGCCGCTGCGCGAGTGCACCGTGGCGCTCGTCTCGACCGCCGGTGTGGCGCGCAACGACGACCAGCCCTTCGACCAGGACGGCGAGCGGCGTGACCCTTGGTGGGGCGACCCGAGCTTCCGCGCGATCCCCCTCGGTACCACGGAACGGGACGTCCGGCTGTACCACATGCACATCGACCCGCGCTTCGGCGAGGCCGATCTCGACGTCGTGCTACCGATGCGCCGGCTGGCCGAGCTCGCGGGCGACGGTGTCGTCGGCCGCCCCGCGCCCACCCACTACTCTATGATGGGCTACATCCTCCAGCCGAAGGAGTTAGTCGAGAAGACGGCGCCGGCCATCGCCGAGCGCATGCGCGCCGAGCGTGTCGACGCGGCGGCGCTGGTGCCCGGCTGACCGTTCTGCTGCCGGTCCGTAGGGCTGGTTCAACGCGTCCTCGAGGCGAGCGGCATTCCCACGGTGGCGCTCTCCATGATCCCCGAGCTGACCCGCGCCGTCGGCGTGCCCCGGCTGGCGGGCATCAGCTACCCGATGGGCCGGCCCCTGGGCCGACCGCACGACGCTGACGGCCAGCGCGCCGTGCTGCGCGCGATGCTGGAGCTGCTTGCGAGCGCGACCGGGCCCGACAGCTATGTGGAGCTGCCCTTCCAGTGGCCGCAGTCGCCGGCCCAGGCTCGAAACGCCTCCAAGGGCCTCGCGCCACCGCCCATCGTCGAGCTGCTGCGGAAGAAGCCGTGGCTGGTGCCGAGTCTCTACAGCGGCCGCATCCCCCACGCTGCAGGCTGACCAGCGTCCCAAGCAGGACCGCGCGTTGTGGGTCGTCATATCACAACCTTAGCCTCGCGGCGACGGCGGAACTCCCATGCGACGGGGCAACACGACGCCCGGCGGCTCAGAAATCCTCAAGCAGCCAGACACTGCTCTCACCGGTATTGTTCGTGTAGGCGACGCGACGGCCGTCGGGTGATGCCGCCGAGCTGTACATCCAGAACTGCGGAGGCACAAGCGCGGTCGCCTTGCCGCCGGGAGCAACGCGAACCAAGCGCCACTCCTCCGCGCCAGCGCGGCCGACCATGCCGGTGGCCAACCAACTTCCGCTGTCGGCCGCCCATGCCAGGCTCTCGATACCAAACTGCGGGTTCGGCCTCACGTCGTGCGTCGCGCCATCGCGCAGCGAGACGACCCGGATGTGTGCCACCGAGTCCTGCACCACGATCGCCAGGGCGGCCCCATCCGGCGAGAGATCCCAGGGTGAGCCGACCTCCGCACGGACGCGCGTCAGCTCCCGTCCCCGGCCGAGCAGCGGATCGAAGGCCATGAAGACCATGTCTGCGCCCTGCATCTCGCTCAGCACGCAGAGCGAAGCCCGCGTGGCGCCCGGAGCCGGGTGCGCCGCGCAGCAATACCCTGCGGTGGGCTGCATGTCGAGTACGGCTTCCGGTGGACCCCCGGCGACCGGCAAGCGCATCAGGCGCGCCGTGGGCGCAGGATTACCGGCACTGGCGCTTCCCAAGTCCTCGTAGAGGATCCACCTCCCATCGGGGCTGATGCACGGCCAGCTCTGGTCCCCCGGTCCCGTCACCAGCGGCTCGGCCTCACTCGCGTCCAGCGCCTGCCTGAAGATGTCCGAGCTGCCGTTGCGGTTGGAGGCGAACAGGATCGCCTTGCTGTCCGGCGTCCAGGCTGGCTGCCAGTCCATCCGATCGCTGCGGGTCAATCGCTTGATGTCCTGCAAGAGCGAGTCGCCGCCCGCGATCCTGCCGATGTAGCAGTCGCTCTGATACGCAACGATACCGACCGTGAGCCGCTTTCCGTCTGCCGAGAACCCGGTTGGGCAGACCAGCGAGAGTCTAAGCCACTGCGTGACGCGGCGCGGCTTGCCAGAAGGAGCGCCGGAGCGCGGATCCACCCGCATCGACCAGAGGTTCATATCCCCCTGGCTGGGAGGCGGGTCGGAGAGGCCGAAGACGAGGCGACCATCGGGCAACCAGGCTGGAACCGTGAAGTAGTGCATCCGCTGCCCGGGCGGGGCCGAGAAGATGTGGCGGCGGTGCCCCTCGAGGTCGCAGCTCTCGAGTTGCATCTCGAGGCCTTGCGGCCCCGTCACGGCCCTGGCATAGGCCAGGCGCTGTCCGCTGGGCGACCACACCGGGCAGGCGGGGATCATTCCGGTCGAGTCGCTGGCGATGACACGCCGCGGGTCCTCGCCGCTTACGCGCGCACACCAGATTTCGGCGCCGTTCTTCCCCTGGCGCATGTAGGCGATGCGCGAGCCATCGCGGGAAAGCGTGGCGAAGCTGCCATCGCCGCGGATCTTGCGTGCTCGCCCGCCGAGCACGGGGATGGCCCAGATGCAGGGCGTCTCGTCCGCCATGTGGCCGCTGACCAGCAGCTGGCTCCCGTCCGGAAACCAGCTTGCGAAGGGAAACAGGCCCGAGAACGAGAACCCTTCGGGCAGCGTCAGGGGATGGCTCTCGCCAGAGTCGATCGCGCGCAGGGAAAGGCCGGCGTGACCGACGGCCGCGAGATACTTGCCATCGGGTGAGATGAACGCGAGGCTGGACGGGTCCGAGCTGTCGGTGGTCAGCTGGCGTTGCTTGAGCTCCCGCGGCCGCCCAGACTGCCGCCAAACGAGCCAGCCCGCGCCCGTGGCCACCACTACCAACAGCACGGCCGCGGCGAAAAGTGGCACCCCCCTTCGCATCCGAGAGCGGCGGTCCGCGGCTGGCTGCTCGGCAACGGGCCTCCCCGCCGCCGGCCTCCCCGCCGAAGGCACCTCCTGCGCCGGCACCCGCAGATCGTGCTGCAGGATCTCGAGCGTCGCTCTGACCTCGCTCGCGCGCTGGAAACGCTGCGCGGGCTCCTTCTCCAGGCAGCGTTGGATGACAGCCCGCAACCCGGCCGGAACGCGCGCGGGCAACGCAGGCAGCTGCTCGTGCAGGATCGCGGCGCTGAGGTCGTACGGGGTGCGCCCCTGGAACGGCATCCCGCCCGTCGCCATCCGGTGGAGCAGGACACCCAACGCCCAGATATCGCTGCGCTCGCTTGCCCCCTCGCCGCGCAAAGTCTCGGGCGCCCAGTACTGCGGCGTGCCCACCACCAGGCCGCTGTCGGTGGGATTGGGCGGCGATCCTGTGAACACGGGCCGCGGCTGTGGCGAGGTAGGCTGCGGCTCCGGCGAGCTGGGCCACGGCGGTGGCGCGGTGCGCTGGGGTCCGAGCGGCTCGTCACCGGACTCGGCGACCGTGCGTTTGGCGAGGCCGAAATCGAGCACCTTGGCGCGCCCGTCCGCCGTGATCACGACGTTGGCGCCCTTGAGATCGCGGTGCACGATGCCGTGGTCGTGCGCGTGCGCCAGCGCATCGGCGACCTGCGCGCCGTAGCGCAGCACCGACTCGGCGGCCAGCCCCTCCGGAGGGATCTGCTCGCTCAACGGGCGGCCCCGTACCAGTTCCATCGCGATGTAGGTCTGACCGTCCGCCTCGCCGACCTCGTAGATCGTGCAGATGTGGGGGTGGTTCAGCGCCGAAGCGAGGCGGGCCTCCTGCAGCAGGCGCGCGCGGGCTCGCTCGTCAGCGAACATCTCGGGAGGCAGGAGCTTGAGGGCGACGTCGCGTCCCAGGCGCGTGTCACGCGCACGGTACACAGCGCCCATGCCACCGGCACCGATCTGCTCGAAAACCGTGTAGTGGGCGAGAGTCTTCTCCAAGGCCATCCTCCTGCAGGGGCGAGACTACCCCAGGAGAGCCACCTCTGCCAGGAGCCCCGTCGGTCGTGCCCCGTCGGTCGTCCCGGCGTGGGTCGGCGAATCCGCGGGGGGAACGATCCGCGCAGGAAGTCGTTCAACCCCTTCAAGCCCGAGGCGGCGCACGAGCCGCTGGCGTGCTAGCGTGGGGGGCTGGGGCGTGACCGACGGCGCGGCATGGACGCGGGTCGGCAGGGTGTTCCGGGCACGGTCTGCGGCGTGACCCGAGCACGCTGGTACACCCGCGACCGGGACCCGGGATGACGGGCGGTACGGCAAGGAGGGGGACTCGTGGAACCGACGCGTAGGCGCTGGTGGGGGCTGCTGGGTGCGTTGCTGCTGACTGCGCCGATCGCGCTGTGCGGCCCGTCGCGTGCCCGCGCAACGGAGAAGACGCTGGAGTTCGGGCGCTTCGGGACGGTGACGCTCTACTCGCAGGTCCCCCAGCCCAGCGCCGTCGTCTTGTTCGTCTCGGGTGACGGCGGCTGGAACCTCGGCGTGGTCGACATGGCACGCACGCTGGCCGGCCTGGACGCGCTCGTCGTCGGCGTCAACATCACCCACTACCTGCATGCGTTGGAGTCAAGCGACGAGCCATGCTCGTATCCGGCGTCGGACTTCGAGCTGCTCAGCAAGTTCGCGCAGAAGGAGATGGGGTTCCCCGACTACATCACGCCGATCCTGGTGGGGTACTCGTCGGGGGCGACGCTCGTCTACGCGGCACTCGTGCAGGCACCGTCGAATACCTTCGGCGGGGCGATCAGCATGGGCTTCTGCCCGGATCTGCCGTTGACCAAGCCGATGTGCAAGGGGAGCGGCTTGGAGTGGGGCCCCGGACCGCAGGGCAAAGGGGTCAGCTTCCTGCCAGCCAAGTCGCTCGAGGTTCCCTGGATCGCGCTGCAGGGCACGATCGATCAGGTGTGCGATCCAGCCGCCGTCGGGGCGTATGTGTCGCAGGTTCCCCACGGCGAGGTCGTGTCGTTGCCCAAGGTCGGCCACGGGTTCTCCGTGCCACGCAACTGGGAGCCACAGTTCAAGCAGGCGTTCGATCGGCTGGCCCACGGCCGGTCAGGCGCGCAGGAGCCGGGGGCGGAGCAGCTGGGCGTGCGGCAACCGCCGTCCCAGCACGAGGGCGGGGAGCGGTCGGGCGGGCAGTCGGGCGGGCAACAAAGCAGCGGCGAGCAGTCTGTTGAGCAGCGGTCAGGTGAGCAGCGGTCGGGTGAGCAGCCTTCAGGCCAGCAGCCGTCCGGCGAGCAACAGGCAGGCGGGCAGCCGTCGCCGAGCGCGAACGACCTGAGCGACTTGCCGTTGACGGAGGTCGAGCCGGAGACCGCAGACGGGGGCGCGGGGAACGCGGCGGCCGCCGCAGGCGCGACAGGCGCGGCGGACACAGCAGGCACGCGGGGACTCGCTGGTGCTGGCCACGCCGCGAGTGACGAGCTGGCAGTGATCGTCACCGGCGACGGAGGCTGGAGCATCACCGAGCGCGGGCTCAGCAAGGCCTTCGTGCGGCAGGGCATCCCCGTGGTGGGACTCAGCTCGCTGCACTACTTCTGGAAGCGCCGCACACCCGACGAGGCGTCCAAGGACCTCGAGCGCATCCTGCGCAGCTACATGACGGCCTGGAACAAGGACCACGCCATCCTCATCGGCTATTCGCTGGGGGCGGATGTGCTGGCGTTCATGGCCAACCGGCTTCCACCCGACCTGCTCGACCGCGTGCGCTCGATCGTCCTGCTTGGCCCCGCGCACATGGCGGACTTCGAGTTCCACATCTCCGAGTGGCTGGGCACCCACCCGCGCCCCACCGCGCTGCCCGTTCTACCCGAGGTGGAGAAGCTGCGCGGACGCAAGCTGCTGTGCATCTACGGCGCCTCGGAGAAGGACACGCTCTGCCCCGACCTCCCGCCCGGACTGGCGCATGTCGTGAGACTGCACGGTGGGCACCTGGTCTGGAGGGGGATCGCGGCGATTGGCGATACGATTCTGGCCGCCACCAGGTAGAGGCAGGCACCGAGTGACCCCTGTTCAAGATCCCGCCACGGGGATACGATCTCAAGCGTCGGGGCGCCGGTTTGCGGCGGCTTCGACCCAGGCCCGTTCGCTTCGAATCTGCATCCCCTGGTTCGACCCGTCTTCAGCTCGCCCGCCAGTCTGCCCAGGGTGATGCTCTGGGACGTGCGGGCCCGCCAAGAAGCTGTCTTGCCGCAGGTCGGCAGAAGGTGGCCCCGTGGATCCCCTCGACCTGATCGCCCGCACCGGCGCCGCCGCATTCGCCAGCGACGAGCAGGGGCGCGTCGTCATCTGGAACAGGAGCGCCGAAGAGCTGCTGGGCTACTCCGCGGCCGGCGTCCTAGGCAAACCATGCCACGATATCCTGTGCGGGGTTGACGTGTTCGGCAATCGCTACTGCGACCAGCAGTGCGCTCTCATCAACATGGTCCGCCGTCATGAGACGGTGCGGCACTTCGAGCTGGAGGTTCGCAAGGAATCGGGCGAGACGATGGCGGCCAGCTTCTCCATCGTCGTGGTTCCGGGTCCGCGAGCGTCGCAGTACTCCGTGATCCACTTTCTGCAGCCGGTCGATCGCCGGCGGGATGTCACCGAGCTCATCCGCCGGATCTTGGCCGATTCGCCCGCGCCGGTCGTGGATCGGCAGGGCCAGGGAGATCCCGCGCCGGGGCCGCCGGTGCCGCTCACGGTGCGCGAGGTGCAGGTCCTGCGCATGCTCGCCGACGGCACCAGCACCCGCGAGATTGCCGACTCGCTCTTCATCAGCGTGACCACCACGCGCAATCACATCCAGAACATCCTGCGCAAACTCGACGTCCACAGCAAGCTGGAGGCCGTCTCGCTGGCCTTGCGCCAGCATCTGCTCTGATCGCCGTCCGAGCTCTCGCACTTCCAGTCAGAGCCCCCGCAGCCCCCGCAGCTCCCACCTGCGCATCTGCATTTCCTGCCTGAGCCTCCGCATTTCCTGCCTGAACCCCCGCGATTCCCGCCGGGAATCCCGCGACGTCAGCCCGATGGCCTGCGCAGCCCCTGATGCAATTGAATCAGGAAAATGATCCGTTCCGTGGATTGTAGAGCGGGGCGCGCTCGCGCACTCTGGGCCCGTTCGGCATTTCCTCGGAACCATCGGGAGGTGTCATGCGGCGCGACAGAACCAATAGAATGTGGCGAGATGCGTGGAGTCAGCTCCGCTCGGCGGGCGCGCTGGTGCTCGTCGTCCTGGCCTGCGTGGCGATCTGGCCGAATGAGGCTGGAGCCATTCCGGCGTTCGCCCGGAAGTACCAGACGAGCTGCCAGACGTGCCACGTGGCGTTTCCGGGCCTCACTCCGTTCGGCGAAGCGTTCCGCGCGAACGGTTACCGATTCCCGGCCGGTACGGATGCGAGCATCTCCAAGGATCAACCAGTGTCGCTGGGCGCCGAGGGCTACAAGAAGCTCTGGCCCAAGTCCGTCTGGCCGGGAGAGATCTCCGGGCTTCCCCCGGTCGCCGTGCTCATCACAAGCACGATGGCGTACGACCGCGCAGGGGAGACGTTCTCCTTCGGCGGAATGGGTGGAGAATTCGAGATTCTGGGCGCTGGCACGCTCGGCGAACATTTCTCCTTCTGGGGCTCGGTGGTCTTTGCCCGCGATGGCGGCAGCATTGCCACGGAAATGGAGCGCCTCAATCTGCTGGTGCGCCCGCTCGATACTCCCGAGCTGCAGTTCAAGGTCGGCTCGTTCGAGCCAGGCCTGATGCTGGTGAGCACGCACCGGTCGCTGATGGACCAGGAGTACTTCGCGCTCACCGAGCCGGTGGGTGACAACACCTGGTCCGCCGAGCCATTCCAGCAGGGGATCGAGGCCTATGGCGTCGTGGCGCACCGGCTTTCGTACAACGCCGGCGTCGTGGAAGGAGCGGGCAGCGTCGGCGACAAGTCGAAGGACGTCTACGCCCGGGCTTCCTACAAGGTCGGCGGTCTGGAGTCCGACGGCGTCCCCCGCAGTGGCGCAGCGGAAGGTCTGCCGGCGAATCCCAAGCCGTGGAGTGAGAAGTCGGTCGCTGTGTCGGCGTTCGCGTACACGGGCAAGGGATCGATCCCGCTTCCAGACGCTGTGCTGCCTAAGGTTGGCGGGCCGATCCACAACCCCGGGCGCATCGGCGCGCTGCCCAATGGAGATCCCGGCCCCGAGGATCCATTCCACGTTGTGGGCGGCGACGTGGCGGTCAACTACCTCGACCTGCTGGCCCATGCCGGATTGATCGCGCGCAAGGACGACCGCCCCTTCCTGGATGACACCGAGCCCACCGACATCTCCACCAACAGCCAGTTTGCCGAGGTCGCCTGGGTGGCCTACCCGTGGCTGATCCCCGCCGGTCGCTGGGAGTCCTTCAAGTTCGGGGACGAGAAGGTCGACCGCGTCTCGCTGACGATTGATTGCCTGGTCCGCGCCAACATCAAGTCCTTCATCGCCACCGACTGGCTCAAGGCAACGGGCGGCAAGTTCCAGTACGAGGAAGTCTCGGGCGGCGTGGTCATTGGATTTTGAGAAGGGCCTCGAGCAGGCCCGCAAGAGGGTGCTGGAGCGGGCCCTGCAGAAGGCCCCGACAACACCCGCGCGCGCCGGCTCGAGCAAGCAAGAAAGGTCGAACGTATGAAGCTCGTGAAGCTCTTCTGCGCTGTCACATTGCTCTCGGTCGTGCTGATCGTCCCAGCCGTGGCGCCGGCGGGCGAGCTGAAGGGCGTCGTCAAGGTGCCCGGAGTCAAGACGAATGCCGATGCGGTCGTCTACGTCGACGCGATCGCTGGGAAAACCTTCCCGCCGCCGACGGCCCACGCCCAGATCGATCAAAAGAACCTGGTGTTCGTCCCCCACGTCCTGCCGGTGTTGGTGGGGACGACGGTGGACTTCCTCAACAGCGACGCCGTACTCCACAACGTCTTCTCGCCGGACAAGTGTTGCGAGACGTTCAATCTCGGCAGTTGGCCCAAGGGGCAGACTCGTGGCTACACGTTCAAGGCGCGCTGCGCGGCCACCCTCCTGTGCAAGGTGCATCCGGAGATGGAAGGCTTCGTCCTGGCCTTGCCGACTCCGTGGTTTGCCGTGACCGACAAGACGGGTGCGTACGTGATCAAGGATCTGCCCGACGGCGCGTACACCGTGAAGGTGTGGCATCCCAAGTTCAAGACGGAGGCGAGCAAAGCTGTGACGGTTGCCGGGTCGACCACCGCCGATCTCGAGCTCAAGAAGTAGGAAGCAGACGCGGTCGCGAGAGGCAAGAACACGACTCAGCACCACGAAGCAGGCGCGCGAAACGGGCACAAGTCGTAGGCGCACGAAGCAGGAACCGGAAGCAGGTTGGCGACCGTGGCCGAGACGACCCTGGTGGACCGGGTGTGGCTGGAGAGCAATTTCCCTTGCTTCAAGGCCTGCCCGGTCGGCACCGAAGCCGGACGCTACGTAGCGCTCATCGCCGAGGGGCGCTTCCGCGAGGCCTACGCGGTGGCCCGCCGGCCGAATCCGCTCGCGTCGATTTGCGGACGGATCTGCGCCGCGCCATGCGAGCCCGCCTGCCGGCGGGGCGCGCTCGACCAGCCGATCGCCATCCGGGCGTTGAAGCGCTTCATCACCGAGCGCTTTGGCGTCGAGAGCATGATCGACCTCGACGCGCTGCGGGAGATCTACGGCGACAGGCCGGTGCGCCATCCCCAGGACCGTGTGGCGATCGTGGGCGCCGGGCCCGCGGGCCTGGCGGCGGCGCACGATCTGGCGTTGCTCGGTTACCCGGTCACGATCTTCGAGGCCCAGCCGGTCGCGGGCGGCATGCTGCGCTTGGGCATCCCGGAGTACCGACTCCCGCGCGAGCTGATCAAGCTGGAGATCAACGCCATTCTCAGCCTGGGCGTGGAGCTGAAGCTGGGAGCGAGGCTGGGTCGCGATTTCCTGCTGGCCGACCTGCGCAGCCAGGGATACCGGGCCGTGTTCGTGGCCACGGGTGCGCACAAGAGCCGCGATCTTCAGATCCCGGGCACCGATCTGGACGGTGTGCTGAAGGGCGTCGACTTCCTGCTCAATATGAACATGGGCTACCGCCTGGAGCTCGGCAAGCGGGTGCTCGTGGTCGGTGGCGGAAACGTGGCGCTCGACGTGGCGCGCACGGCGCTGCGCACTGCGGTGCGTGACGACGTGGTGAATCCCAGTCTCAACATCGTGACCGCCCTGGATGTGGCGCGGTCGGCCATCCGTTTCGGCGCCAAGGAGGTCCACATCGTCTGCCTGGAGGGCTTCGATGAGATGCCGGCCGACCGCAGCGAGATCCTCGAGGCGCAGCACGAAGGGATCGTGATCCATGCCGGCAAGGGACCCCAGCGCATCCTCGGCGAGAACGGCCGCGTGACGGGGCTGGAGACTATCGACTGCTCCGCGGTCTTCGACGCACAGCACCGCTTCAATCCGACGTTCGTGCCGGGCAGCGAGCTGGCGCTGGCGGCCGATACGGTCATCCTGGCCATCGGCCAGGCCTGCGACCTGTCGTTCCTGCGGCCCGAGGATGGCGTCGAGACCACCCCCCGCGGGACGATCCGCATCGATGCCGACACGCTGGCCACCACCGCGCCGGGAGTCTACGCCGGCGGGGATGTGGCGTTCGGCCCGCGCATCGCCATCAACGCCATCGCGGACGGCCGCCGCGCGGCGTCCTCCATCCACGCCCACCTGCGCGGTGCGCAGGCCGCTCTGGAGACGGTGGAGATCGTGATCCAGCCGCTCCCGGGTTACCGCCGGACGCTGGATTACGAGGGGGTGCCGCGGCAGAAGCTGCCGGCGCTGCCCATCGAGCGCCGTATCGGCATCGCCGAGATCGAGCAGTGTCTGTCCGAGACATCGGCCAAGCTCGAGGCGTCGCGCTGCCTGCATTGCTGGGTGAACACGGTGTTCCACGAGGACCCGCAGCGAGGCACCGAGTGCATCCTGTGCGGCGGCTGCGCCGACGTCTGTCCTGAGAAATGCATCGAGTTCGTGCCGCTGTCGGCGCTCTCAGCCGATGGAGCGCTGCGTGACGACCTGGTGGCCGAATGTGGCGCAGCTGCCGCCGCGCTCGTCGAGCAGGACGTTCCCAGCGGAACCGCGCTGATCAAGGACGAGACGATCTGCATCCGATGCGGACTGTGCGCACTGCGCTGCCCCGCCGGCACCATCACCATGGAGCAGTTCTTCCTCACGGAACCGAGCCAATTGGAGCCGAGCCAATTGGAGTCGAGCCCATTGGAGCCGAGCCGACTGGAACAAGGCCGACCGCAGCCGAGCGGACTGGACCACGGCCGACCGCAGCCGAGCGCATTGGAGGCGAGCCATGTCTGAGACCGGCGACGCGGGAAAGCCGGTCCTGACCCGCCGGCTCTTCTGTCAGGCAACCGGCCTGATCGCCTGCGGGCTCGCCGGCGGCGGAGCCAGCGCGGTGATGGCCGATTTCCTTCGTCCCCGGGTGCTGTTCGAGCCGGCCACGTCATTCTCGGCCGGCCAGCCCGAGGCCATTGGTGTCGGCGCGGTGCTCGAGGACGCCGCGCACCGGGTGTTCGTCATCCGGTTGGCCGACGGCTTCCGGGCTCTCTCGTCGGTGTGCACCCATCTGGGCTGCATCGCCCGCTTCCAGCCCGACAAGAACCTCATCGCATGCCCCTGCCACGGCAGCCGCTTCTCGCTGGAGGGTGACGTCATGGCAGGGCCAGCGCCGCGGCCGCTGCGCTGGGTGCAGATGAGCCTCTCGGACAAAGGCGAGCTGATCGTGGACACATCGATCGAGGTGCCGGCCGGGACGGTCTACCGGTTCTGACGCAACGTGCGGCCCACCAACCGCAATCGAGGCGCGAGCATGAGCTTCTTGCAGACAGCCACGGACAATCGGGTCTGGCGCTCGATCGTGCGGCACGGCGTGCGGCCCACCAATCGCAACCGCGTCATGCTGGTTATGGAGAGCGTGATCCTCCATCTCCACTCGGCCAAGGTGCGCCGGCGCAGCCTCGAGGCCTCCAGCACCTACTTTCTCGGAGCGATCAGCCTCATCCTTTTCGCGCTCCTGACCGCCACCGGCCTCATGCTCATGCTCTACTACCACCCCTCGGTACCACAGGCCTACCACGACATGAAGGAGCTGCAGTTCGTGGTGGGCAACGGGCTGTTCCTGCGCAATCTGCACCGCTGGGCCGCGCACATGATGGTCCTGGTGGTGTTCCTCCACATGCTGCGGGTCTTCTACCACAAGGCTTACCGCCCCCCGCGCGAGTTCAACTGGGTCGTGGGTGTGGTCCTGCTGCTGATGACGCTTCTGCTGAGCTACACCGGCTATCTGTTGCCTTGGGATCAGTTGGCGCTCTGGGGTGTCTCGGTGGGGACGAATATGGTACGGGCCGTGCCGGTGCTGGGAGGTCCGATGCGGTACCTGCTGCTGGGTGGAACCATCGTCGGTGAGAACGCGCTGCTGAGGTTCTACGTGCTCCACTGCGCGTTGCTGCCCGTGGGACTGGTGCTGGGCGTGGCGCTGCACCTGTGGCGAGTGCGCAAGGACGGAGGACTGGCGGGCTCTGCGGGATCGGGTCGCAGCCGAGGAGGCCAGCCGTGACCGAGTTCGAGGTCGGGCGCGACAGCGATGCCAAAGCTACGCCCAAGCGGGTGGCGCTGATCCGGCGGGATACCCCGGCGCGGGTGCTCGTCGATCAAGAAGAACTGGTGATGACGGCGCCGCACCTGTTGCTGCGCGAGATCATTCTCATCCAGGTGTGCGTCGTCGTCCTGTCGCTCATCTCGCTGTTCTTCGACGCCCCGCTGGAGGGAATCGCCGACCCCTCCAATACGCCCAACCCGACCAAGGCCCCCTGGTACTTCCTGGGCCTGCAGGAGTTGCTCCACTATTTTCCGCCGATCGTCGCCGGCGTCCTCATCCCGGGGCTGGTTGTCATTGCGATGGTCGCGATCCCCTACTTCAGGGTGAACCTGGACAACGCCGGCTTCCTCGCGGAGCCGCGGCGCAAGAAGCTCGCGACGCTCTTGGTCGTGAGCGCGGCGCTCGCGGCGCTCCTGGTGGGTTTCCGAGTGTGGGCGGTGCTGGTGCCCACGCTACTGGTGACCCTGGCGATGGCTCTACCGGCCATACCGGCCTGCCCACCGGACTGGCGCGGGCGCCTTGCGAAGGTGCCGCTCTCCAACTGGATCATGACCTGGTTCGTGTCGGTCACCGTCGTCCTCACCCTGATCGGGGTGCTGTTCCGCGGCCCCGGTTGGAAATGGGTCTGGCCCTGGCATCCTGGTGCACACTGATGAGTCCGAAAGAGCCATCCTCCGACCGCTTGTGGTTCTGGTTCGCCGTATCGAGCGTCGCCTTCCTGATCGTGCTGGCGATCTCGCCAGTGAAGGACTACTTCCGCGGCTATCGTCGCTACCAGACGCAGTATCGCAGCCTGCTTACGCGCAGCGCGGGATCGCTCAAGGAGCTGAAGCAGGCGCGGGCCCAGCACATCGGGATCCACCAGATCTGGCTTCCGGGTTTCGACGGCCGTGTGGACCGCTGCGTCACGTGTCATTTGGGGCTCGAGGATCCGCGGATGGCGAAGGTAACCGAGCCATTCCGCCAGCACCCACGCACCCCGCACACGCCCGGCGACATTCCACGCTTCGGCTGCGTGATCTGCCACCAGGGGCAGGGGCGTGCCACGACCGTTGCCGAGGCGCACGGAAGCGTCCCCGACTGGAGCTCGCCGCTGCTGCCGCTGCGCTACACCGAGGCGGCCTGCGGACGGTGTCACCGGGGTGATGAGGTGCCGGAAGCTTCGCTGCTGTCGGAGGGCCGGGCTCTGATGACGCGCGTGGGTTGCTACGGATGTCACAAGGTGGCCGGGCAGGAAGGATGGAAGACCGAGGCGCCGGATCTGGCCGGTTTGGCGCAGAAGACCAACCCGGCCTGGCTCAAGGCGTGGCTGCATGCGCCACGCTCGCTGCGACCGGCAACCTGGATGCCCAACTTCGCGCTGAGCGACGGCGAGATCGACTCGCTCACGGCGTTCCTGTGGACGCGACCGCCGATCGTGGAGCTGGGCGCAGAAACAGCGGGCGGGACCGCGAGCAGAGAGGTCGATCACGGCGCGCACGCCGAGCATGCGCAAGTCGCCAGCCAGGGCGAAGACGCTGACCAGTCGCGGACCGCGAGCCAGGGCGGGGACGTTGACCATGGGAAGGTCTTGTTTTCGGCCTCGCGTTGCATCTCCTGCCATACGGTCGAGGGCCGAGGCAACGGCAGTGCGCCCGAGCTGTCCGGAATCGCCTCCGAGGTCAACCGTCGCTGGCTGGTGGCGTTCCTGGGCGACCCCCAGCGGTTCTACCCAGGGATCCGCATGCCGCGCTACCACTTCAGCCCCCATGATCTTGCCGATCTCAGCGCCTATATGATGGAAGAGCTCACCGATCCGTCGATTCCGGAGCCGTCGGTTGCGACCCCCTCGCCCGGCGTGCGGCCGGCGGAGAAAGCGATCGAGGCAGGCAAGGAGATCTACAAGAGACTCGGCTGCGGCAGCTGCCACCGCATCAACGGCGAGGGGATCGCGGTGCCGATCGGCCCCGAGCTCACCGGCATCGCCGACAAGCCGGCTGCGCAGCTGGATTTCGGAATGCGCGAGGATCTGCCGCGCCGGCTGCCCGACTGGCTGGCCGCCAAGGTCTCCGACCCACGCTCGTTCCGCCAAGGCCTGCGGATGCCGCAGTTCAATCTCACCGAACACCAGGTCGAGGCGCTGGTGACGGCGCTGCTGTCGTTGGGCCGCGATCCCCTGCCCGCTGCCTATGTCATGGAGGCGCCGCAGCACGACTACACGCCTCCCGGACATTTCGGGCAGCTGGCTGGCGAGTATCGGTGTCTGTCATGCCATCAGATCAACGGCGCCGGCGGTGACATCTCGACGGCGCCCCTGGGCGCCGAGGGAAGCAAGGTCAAGGAGGCCTGGCTCGCGAGCTACCTGAAGCTGCCCACCACCCTGCGCCCGATCCTCGAGGAGAGGATGATCCCGCTGCAGATTCCCGACGACCAAGCGGCCTTCATGGCCAACTTCGTCGAGAACGTCCTGCGAGACGACCGGATTCCAGAGGAGATCTTTCCCGCCGGGGCGGCGTACGAGCAGATCGAGCGCGGCCGCAAGCTCTTCTATGAGAGATATGGATGCCAGGCCTGCCACATGGTGGGGGGCAGGGGTGGCTACTATGGACCCCTGCTCGACGGAGCCGCGGCCCGCCTGAAGACGGGGTGGATCTACTGGTGGCTCAAGGGCCCGCAGCGGTGGCGCGCCGACGTGCGCGAGCCCGACTACGGCCTGGATGATACCGATGCCCGCGATCTGACCGCCTACGTGGCGTCGATCCCGCCGCCGGAGGGCTCGGGATTAGGGCGGGATGCGGGAAGCGCGGGGAGCGCCGGAAACTCCGGGAAGGCGGCCACGGGCACGAAGCGGGGAAAGGGGCGCAAGCCGTGAGGCGGGTGCGGATGGTCTGGGCGGGGCTCGCGATCGGCGCAAGGAATCGCAGCGCAGCGATCCGGGGCGGGCTGATCGGCGGTGCCCTGGTGTTGGCCGCGGTTCTTGCGACGATCAACACGGGAATGGGCGCTCCGGCCGACTCGACAATGCAAAGCGCGTCTGCTGCTACGACCGCTTCGCCGGTCACCACTGCTCCAACGGCCGCCGACTCCACAGCCCAGGGTTACGCAGTGCCGACGTTGCCGATCCCAGACCTGGGCTACAACGCCCGCGAAGGGCGCGCCCTATTTCACCATTACTGCATGAACTGCCACGGTGAGGAGGGCAAGGGGGACGGCTTCAACGCCTACAACCTCGACCCGCGTCCGCGCGCGCTGGCCGACTCCACTTTCCAGGCCACCCACTCCGATGACGACCTGGCCGCGGCCATTCGCGCCGGCGGCGGCAGCGTCGGGCTCTCGACCGCAATGCCACCGTGGGGCCGCACGCTCAACGAGCGGAAGATCCGCAACATCGTCGACTACCTTCGAGCGCTGGCGAAGCGAGAAGCGCGATCGGGAGAAACGCCGGCGCGCTGATCCGTGGCCGCGAGTTGCGCGGTGGCGCGCGGTGGCGCGCGGTGGGCGCAGCGGAGTGGGTCGGGGAGGAGACGACGGGGCGGGCGTCGAGAGGCGAGGTGGGCTCCCGACCTGTTTGCATCCGTGCCCGCCGACGCTTCTGCCTGCCGGCGACCATGAAATCTGAGTGGCTGAGACCCAAGCTCGGGAGTCCCGCCCGGCGGCCCTTCGCCACAGGCACCGAGCTGCGCCGTCGCGCAAGGCTTGCTCCGCTGGCGATGCGTGACCTATGATCCCCGACACGGTACGCGCCCACTGTCCTCGCCACGCAAGAGCGCGTTACCGCGGTCCCAAACGCCAGGAGGTGGCAACTATGAATGTGAAGCCACACGTCGCTCTGATCCTCGCTGCGCTCGCCTGGTTGTGCCTGAGCACTCCCGCCGACGCTCAGTGGCCCCCAGTCCCGGTGTTCAGCACCTGCATATCTGCCGCGGGCAGGATCTTCGTCTGCCCCGCGGGCGACGGCCCGACGCTCGCGAGTAGGGGGCTCAGGATCTCCGTCGGGCTTTTCGGTGCGTTTCTCGGGCCGGATGTTGGGGAGCCAGCGGCCGGTATCTGGGCCGCGGCTCCGACCGCGTGCCCTGCCAACCCGCTGATCGCTGATGCGCCGACCGATCTGTTCGGTAAGACGACCATCAGCGGCTCGTTGGCAGCAGGAGGTTGCGGCGGGGCCGTCAGCGTCTTTATATGGACCAGCCCGCCCGCCATTGCCGGATCGCCGCTCCCCATCACGGTCGTCAGTGTGGACATGACGGGCGACCTGTTCGTCAATCTGGCGGATGTCGGCGTGTTTTCGGCTGCCCTCAATGGCGCCTATAATGCCTGTGCGGACTTCAACTCGGATGGCTTCGTAAACCTGGCAGACGTCGGCGTGTTCAGCGCACATATCGGGCACCACTGCTAGTTTCTCGGCAGCGACCCTGCGCGGCGTCGCTCGGAAGAACACTGGACCCGCAGCCACGTGAGCTGCTTGGCCGGCGCCTTGTCGAGCGACGCCTCGTCCACCCGGTCCTGCGGCCCCGCACGCCACGCGAGGATCCTCACCACTTGGTCACGCGTGGGGCCAGGTCGCAGCACGTGCCTCAGGCAGCGCAACGGCGCGGTTTGCGGGGCCCGGACAGATAGAACTCCTTGTTCGCCAATCGTTTGTGATCACCGCAGGACGCGCGGCCACCGGCCCAGCGCTTTCGGCGGTTCAGTTCGCAGCCTTCGGACGTAGAGAAGGGTGTCGGCCCTTCCACGCCCTTCCGGAGGCCACCATGAAACGCGCCCGATTCCTGCCGGCCGCGAGAACGCTCTGCGGCCTGTCGTTGATTCTCATGCTCCCTGCGACCCTGCCGGCCCCGGCAGGGGCGTTCATCTACTTCTTCTGGAAATCGCCCGTGAGCGGCTCGGCGGATGACCCGACCAAGTGGAACCCCGCCGGCACGCCCGGCTACCTCGACACTGGCTTTTTCGACGTGAGCGGGACCTACACCGTCACGTTCCCAGCAACCGTCCCCATTACGAACTCGCTTAGCTGCGGCGGCGGAAACGTGACCTTCAGCCTGTCCAGCCCCCATACGACGTACATCCTCGAAGTAGGGGCGGGCTCGGGAGCGCCGCAGCTCACCGTCAACACGGGCACGATGAACGTCACCTGTCTGAACCTCGGATATCCCGGCAGCTTGACCACGATGACGTTGACCAATGGGGGTCTCTTCTTGCCGCCGGCCCAGTTCCACTCCAAGTCGATGGGCAACCCCTACTTCAGCGGCTCTGGCGGAGACGTCATCGGCTATGGCGGCATCTCGGAGTTGGATGTGTTTGGGGGAGCGCAATACTACTGCGAGCGCACGGATGTCGCCTCGTGGCCCTTCGAGATGGCCCCCCTTGCGTCCTCTGCGACCACGCTGAGGGTGGCCGGCGCCGACGTTGGCCCCGCCCGCCTCCCTAGCGGGCTCCACGTAACAGGCTCCGAGCTGGGGGAGGGGATGATCATCGGCGGCGCTGGGGCGGCGAATTTGTTCGCCTACAACGGCGGGTACCTGGATATCGCGGGCACCACCGTGCTCGGTCAGGATGCGGGCTCTGGGGGATGGGTCACGATCGGACCCTCTACCGGGATCTCCCGCAACTCCTCCATGAATGTCCACAACCACCTGTGGATCGGATTCAATTTCTACGACACCGTGGTCGCGGGGCATGGAGAGCTCACGGTGCGCGATCGTGCCGCGGTCCGCGTGGGCGGCCGCTGCGACGTCGGGGACCCGGACAACGACGCCAGCAGCGTGCTGCGGATCACGCAGGGCGGGCTATTCCGCGTCAATGGCGGGATCAAGATCTGGCCCACAGCTGGACCGGGGCTGGATCTTCGCGGCGGCTTGTTGCACGTCCGCGGCGGAGCGTTCTTGTGGCCGGCGGGGAAGTACCTCCCGATCAACAGCCAGGTCGGTACACCGGAGCTTGCGATCAGCGACGGGGTCACCAGCACGGGCCCGAACACGCTCAACGGCAACGCCCAGCTCTTCGTCGGCCGCGGCGGATCCGGGACCCTGCACCTCAGCCAGCCAGGCACGGTATTCGCTATGGGCCCCGGCTCGACCACCTTGGGGGACTCCCTGGGCGGCTTCGGCAAGATCCTCGTGGACTCCATGGCTACGTTCTCGAGTGGCGGGGGCATGAACCTGGCAGTCCGTGGCGGCGGCGAATTGGACGTGCTGCGCGGGTCGTTCGCGGATATGGGTGCGCTGTCGCTCGGCGCCGGCGCGACCGGAGTTGGCAACGTGCTGGTCCGTGGCGCGGGCTCGCTGCTTCAATGCCGCGACAATTTCTGGTTGGGAGGCGGGTTGACGGCGGGCGGCACCGGATCGGTGGTCGCCGACTCGAGCGCCACGATCAACGTCCTGCATGTCACCGGCATCAATCCAGCGTTCACGACTATCTACTCACCGGGTGGATCGCTCACGCTCGCGAGTGGCGGGCGCCTCACCACCACCGGTACCGTATTGAACGCTGGAGCCGTCAACATCCAGGGCGGAGAGATCGATGCCCTCAACATGCCGATCTCCGGCAGTCTTGCCGGCTGGGGTCGGCTGGTGACCATGCTCCAGAACACCGGCCGCATCGATCCGTACTCCGCCAGCGGCCCCGGCGGAGCGCTGCACGTGCCGGGCAACTACACGCAGTACGCCCAGGGCCACTACGCGTCGGACCTCGGCACGCTTGGAGGCGCGCACTGCGATAGCTTGGTCGTGAACGGTCCAGCCACCCTCACCGGTACGCTCGACCTGCGGCTCGAGGCCGGCTTCGTCCACTCGCCGACCGACACGTTCACGGTCCTCTCGTGTACGTCGCGCACCGGCACCTTCAGCGCCGTAACCTGGAACGGCAGCCCGCTGGGCAGCCAAGCGAGCGTGATCTACACGCCCAGACGCGTGCGCGTTGTGGTCAACGCCGCGACCGGCGTGGATCCCGGCGCGGATACCGCGGCGTCGACCCAACTCCGTTTCGCACCGGCCGGCGGGCTCTCAACCCTGGCATTCGCCCTCGATCTGCCCGAGGCGGCCACTGTGCAGGTGAAGCTGTACGACGTCGCGGGACGGGAAACAGCGACGCTCTACAACGGAACACTCGGGGCAGGTCGGCATCGCCTCGAGCTCCAAGGGCACGGCGCCGGCCACCTGTCGAGCGGCGCGTACTACGCACGTGCGGTGATCGAATCGGGAGGCCGTACGACCGTGCGCTCGGCCAGGGCCGTCTTCGTGCACTGATCTTCGAGCTCCGCAGGGCCTCCGCCGGAATCGCCGGCGGAGGCCCGCGCCGTGCAGATCGCATCCGATTCCGGTCGACGATTTCGGGCAGAACCTGTGGTGCGCCCGCAGCTGACCGTGCAGGCGGTTCAGCAGGCGATTGCGCTCTCGTGGCAGCTCCCCTGGACGGAAGGGCTGCGGCGTCTGATCCTGCTTCGAGGATCGGGGGATAATCCGCTGGCGGAGCGCATCCGCTGGACGGAGCAGCAGGCGGCATCGCTAACTTCCTGGACCGACAGCACGGCCACGGCAGGCGTAAGCTACCAGAACCAGATCGAAATGCAGGGCAATGACCAGATCCTCCAATCCGAGACGGTGACAGCGCGCTGGGGTGCCCCGCCCACCCCACTGCCCGCGCGCCTGGCGATCGTGTCGATTGCTCCTAACCCGTTCAATCCCTCGACCAAGATCGTGTGTACGCTCCCGGCCGCCGGCGGTGTGAACGTGCGCATCTACGACGCGCGCGGGCGGCTGGTGACGACGCTGCTGGATGGACCAGCGCTGGCAGGCACGCTCGTGGTGACTTGGGATGGGCGGGATGTGGATGGCCCACGGGTCGCCTCGGGCGTCTACGAAGCACGCCTGACGACGCTGGACGCGGAAGTATCGCGCTCGATGGCGATTGTCCGTTGATCTGCAGCGGCCTCACGTCGCGGGGCAACCCGCGGGCACGCCTTGAGCAAGTCATTGCGCGCGACGCGGCGCGAGCACCCTGCAGCTGGAGCCAAGCGCTCCGCCCGAGCGGCTCCCGCGACCGCAAAGGCTGCGGCATTCCACCAGTTCCGTCTGGTGCGCGATCGGATTCTCTCCATCGCGGACCGGCTGGCCGCCGAGCTGGCGTCCATCACCGATCCGCGCCTGCTGCGCGAGATCATGGACCAGCTCAGTCCGGCCCGGCCGGCGGAGAAGGTCATCGCGCGAACCTGGCTCCGACCCGAACGTCGCGCCCCCCACCGGCCGGGCTCGTTGGGAAGCACGCGAGGCGCGGCGGCCCGCCAACGACGTGGTCATCCTCGAGGGCCAGCACATGCGTGTACGCGACCAAGGCGGCGTGGGAAACCGTGCGGAACTGAGCCATGGGCGGCCCGCGCCCCGGCGACTAACCCGAATCCGCAGACGGAGCAATTGGGCGATGAGGTGAAAGGACGAGTGGTAGTGGGGCGGGCGGCCTGCCACATTAGCCTCGAGTCACCGTCAGCGCATCGGCAGCCCGGCGAGATTGACATTCACGAGCGAGGAGGAATAGCCTATGGGCAACCCCCTCGACGCCACGAGGTCCCCACCATGACGCGCCGCGCTCTTGCCGGGCAGCTCCACGAGCTGGGCCGGCCGCTCGCTCTGCTCGTGTTCCTCTTCCTGCTGCTGCCTGCCCGCTCGAGAGCGGACATCTTCAAGAATGGCGAGTCGGCCATCCCGGGGGCCCCCGGGAAGACCCTCAAATGGCGGGCTGGCTACCAGAAGAGTCCTGGAGCGGGGACATCGGTGCACTTCTGGTACGACATGTCCCTCAAGAATCCGCTGCCCGGCGACGACGTAAGGCTGGTCGTCTGTGCCATGATCAATGTCAACAAGCCCAAGGTCCTGATGGACGCATACCACGCCAACGTCGCGGCAGGACAGTGGACGTGCACCCCCAGCGGTCAGGTTTCGTGGTATCCCAACTACCATTTCGGCTGCAAGCGGATCCATCTGCACGCCGGCAACAACTGGCACGACAACATCAGCTTCGATGCGACTGTCAACCTGAGCGTGGCGTTCACCGACGCCGATCTCATGGCGCCCTATCTCGATCTGGCGATAGACTGCCCGGGGGGCTTCGTGGGCTGCGATGCGGTGTTCAATCACACGGACAAGTTCCTGACCCCAGGGGATGGTGTTGGACCGACGGGGACCTCGAGCTGGTGGGTCGTGACCGGCGGCTGCTGTCCTTCGGGACCCCTACAATCCGGGGTGGCCGGGTGGAGCACCGGTAACTGGTACTCGATGGGCTTCAACCAGCTGACCTTTCCCGCGATGCTGCTGGGTCAATTGCGCGACGCGCCCGGCGGCGCGGTCGTCCAATTCGACTTCCCTCCCTCCACCGGCGCCGGAAGCCAGCAGTTCGTCGTTCCCGGGCAAGGTTGCGTCGGGGATCCACTCGTGGTCCAGATCCCCTTCCAGATCACCCCGCTGCTGGGCGAGGACGACCCCAACGAGCACACGTTCTTGCGTTGGAGCTTCACGCAACGCGAGTGTTCCGCGCTGCCGCAGGGCCAGGTGATGGAGTTTCTCGGGCAGGTCGTAGCGCGGGATTATGTCTACTTTCCGAGCGGCGCGGTGATGTACGCGCCGGGGGACTTCATGTACGGAATCCACGTGCAGGAGGGCTCCGATGGAGACGCGCCCTACCTGGTGTCGCAAGCGCTGACCCAGAACGCGGCGTCGGGCCTCTACGAGCTAGCGGTCCGGGCGACAGACGCGACCTCCATGGCGATCGGAGCGACCGTGCGCTACACGGTCGGCACGCAGGTGGTCGAGCTGCCCATGCCGTACGACGCTCCGTCCGCTGACGGGGACATCACCAATTTCCGGGTGACTTTTCCGCCGGGGACGGTCCCACCCCCGACATTGGAGGTCATGCTGGTGGACGACGCCGGCAACACGAGCACGGTTCCGATCTCGACCAATGCCCCACCCGGGATGGAGCGCGGGCTGCTTCTGCTTCCCAATCGACCCAACCCGTTCAACAGCTCGACGGCTCTGAGCTACTCGCTCCCGGCCGCGACTCCGGTGACGCTCAAGGTGTTCGACATGCGCGGCCGGCTGGTGCGCTCGCTGATGGAGTCGGACCAGGACGCAGGGCCGCACAGCGCGCTCTGGGACGGAAAGGACGACGAAGGGAGCACGGTGCCCGAAGGAACGTATCTGGTTCGGCTGGTTGCCGGGGGCGACCCGAGGTCAATCAAGGTAATCCGCTCGCGCTGAGCCGATCGCCCGTTCCCGCGCCGGCTTCACGTACACCTTCTGCTGCGACACGCCCGCCACGGTCACCGTGAAGGTCTTACCGTTGGACAGGCACTCGACGGCCTTCCTGACCCTCGGCGTCCCTACCACGTATCCTTCGGGCCGCCCGTCACCGGCGTTTGCGAGCGTCGCGACTCCACCGAGTGCGCTGCCGGCGCCGACCCGCAAGCCGCAGTACCCAGCGGCCGTGCTCGTTGGGAAGCACGCGAGGCGCGCCTCCCGGTCACCGGCGTATTGATCATCGAGGGCAAGTAGATCCGTGCGCTGTGAAGCAAGGGAGGATCCGATGACCTGAGAACGTCATCCTTGCCCGGGTCGGGCCGGGTAGAGAAGGGGGCCGTGAACGTCGCCGAGATTGGAACGGCGACCTGCAAGAGCCGAACGGCCTGAAATGTCCGCGACGACGCGCGTGCGTCCGAGGCGGGCTACCGCAGGTGCCATGGCGAAACCGCGTGGATGAAGGTCCAGCATGTTGAAGTCGGTGTTGGACGTCTCTGTATGAATAGCCAACCCCGTCGTTCGCGGCGGGGACTGCTGCCAGAGCCTGGTCGTTGGGTCTAGCGACTGGGTACGCCCGTCATGGGCGCGCTGCTCCCCCGCCCCGAATCGGGAGCGTGCCCGTGCAGCCAGGGATACAGCCGACCGCCTACAGCACCAAGGGATCCACTCTTGAACACAGGAACCCCGATCCGAGCGCCGGGCATCGCGAAGCCCGGCAAGCCGCCAAGTCCGGTGATGTCTCGGACGGGGGGCGGAGCCTCCGTAGTAGTCGGAGCACGGGAGAGCCGTGCACATGGCGAAGGGGGGCAGTCTGCGCGTGCGGCGTCCGGGCCGCAGGGGAAAGCCGTGTATGCGGCATCCACCCTCGATAAGGCGTGGCTCCTGACCGAGCAACGGAAGCTGTACGAGCGAAGTCACGAGAGCTCCGACTACGTGTTCCGCAAGCTTTGGGGGTTGGTCACCGATCCCCGAAACCTGCGGATCGCACTGGCGCGCGTCGCCCGCAACAAGGGACGACGCACACCGGGCGTAGACGGAAAGACGGTGAGGGACCTGCTGTCCGACCCAGGGCCAGAGGCGTTCCTCGATGGACTGCGAAGTGCGCTGCGATCCCGAGCGTACGGGCCGAGTCCGGCGAGGCGCGTACTCATCCCGAAGGTCGGCAGCCCGGGGAAGTTTCGCCCCCTGGGAATCCCCACTGTCGCAGATCGGGTCGCGCAAGCGGCGACGAAGAACATTCTGGAGCCGATCTTCGAGGCGGACTTCTATCCCGTCTCGTATGGCTTCCGCCCGGGGAAATCCGCCCACGGCGCGCTGGAGCATCTTCGGATGCTTCTGCGTCCGCGGGAGGTCCGGGGGGAGCGTCGGCTCCCGTATCAGTGGGCGATCGAAGGGGACATCAAGGGATGCTTCGACAACATCGACCATCACGTGTTGATGGTCCGCGTTCGCCGTCGCATTGGCGACGCCAAGGTCAATGACCTTGTGCTCGCCTTCTTGAAATCCGGGGTTCTCGCGGAGGAGCAGTTCTTCCGCACGGACGCCGGCGCACCCCAGGGCGGGATTCTTTCACCCCTGCTGGCCAACATCGCGCTCGCCGCGATCGAGGAACGGTACGAACGTCACGTGTGGCCTCGCCACACGCCGACGATTCTTTCCGACCCGGCAGCGATCACGCAGCGCGCGCTCCTCGCCCGGAATTACGACCGGCGATGCGGACGCGCGATCTACATGCCCATTCGGTACGCGGATGACTTCATCATTCTCGTGAGCGTCCCTCCCGGCGAAGAGCAGTTGCTCCGAGCTGAAGAGGTCGCGAACAAGGAAAAGGCCGCGATCGCGGCGGCGCTGAAGGAGATAAACCTGGAGTTGTCGGAGACGAAGACGCTCGTCACGCCTGTGACGCGCCCCCTCCGTTTCCTCGGACATCACGTCCGCGTGCGCGTGCACCCGTCGAACGGGAGGCTCGTCAGCGCGGCGGTGATTCCAAAGGACCGCAGTCATCGACTGCGGGAGCGCATCAAGGACCTCTTCCAGCGCTCGACGCTCACGGAATCTCTCAAGAACCGTCTCGAACATCTCAACCCGATCCTTCGCGGTTGGTGCAACTTCTACCGCCATGCGTGGGGGGCGAAGCACGTCTTCGACGCAATCGATCACTACGTGTGGTGGACCATCTACAGATGGCTCAGGAAGAAGCACCCAACCACGACGATGAAGGAGCTGAAACGACGTTACGTCAGGCGCAAGCCTGGCTGTCGAAGTCTCAAATGGTGCGACGGAAACGTCCAGCCGTTCGAGCTCTCGGCGACGCCGGTGCACTACTTCAAGCTCGGGTGGCTGCGGCCACCTCGCTTCGCCATCGCGGATGGAGAGCCCGGTGCGTAACGAAAGGCGCACGCCGGGTTCGGTGAGGGGCGCTCGGAAACGGACCCGGCGACGAGCCGGGCACCGCGCCGGGCGCCCACTCTACGGTAGGGGAATCGGGCGGCGTGGGAGACAGCGCGATCGCATTGAGCTGAGCCCCCCCGAGAGGGGCTGGGCGTCCCGCGACGCGCTAGTGCTTCGTGACCGATGTACTACCGAATGTCGCCTTGACCGAACCCCAGCTCCGGGCGGGGTCCGGGACGCGCCCACCCAGCGCCTGCACCTGTTGCTGGAACTGGGTCATGTTCTGGCCCGGGAGATTCGCCACGTCCAAGCGGCTCCACTCCTGCTGCAGGGCTGCGCCCAACCCCGGGCTCCCGTAGGTCACGAAATCCGCGAGCAGAGCCTCGAGTCCCTGCACCATGTCGGTCGAAATGACGAAAGAGTCCCCCGTTCCGGCCAGGAGGGCTGAGATCCCGTCGACCCAGGGCTGCGAAGCGCTGAAGAACTCGTAGAGGAAAAACGGCTGGCGAAGGAGGGCGACTTCGGCGTCGGGGCTGAGCTGCTGGTACAGGTTGACGTAGTACCTGCCCACCGCCGTGGGCGTCAGGATCTGGTCGCGATACTGCTGAAGGGTAGTGATCGGATCCACGGTCGGCTGTGCCGGCCGAGACGATGACGTCCCCGACGCGAGCGCTTTGGTTAAAGAATGGCAATTGATCGTCAAAGAAGTGCAGGGACACAGGTGAAAAATCTTATCTATGAAGCAGACAACCGTCCAGGCGCAGCCAGCTCCGGACGCTCCGGTCTCTTGTTGGATCTGGGCAAGGCCCTGCTCTGACGCGACGGCCGCGGTGACGTCTGTCTTCCCCGCCGCCGGCGTGCTCAGCGCCACCAGGTGGGACACCTGGGTCGCGCCCGGCGGAACCACCTCCGCGGGCAGGGTGATGGGCAGGTCGGTTTCGCCCTGCTGGAAGATGAGCGAGTGGGACGGGGGTGATCCGTCGAGCGAGTAGGGCACCGTGAGCGGCCAAGACGTGGCGTTGGCGACGTGGACGGGAATGTCCATGCCGGTGCTCGCGTTGCCGAACAGGACATACTGCCCATTGACATCGAGAGGCATATTTGGGGGGATCACGATCGCCGCCGTCACGGGCGGAGGAGGAACATCCACGATCTGCATCGTAATGGGGTTGGGCGTGCCGATCGTGGCTCCGATGGGCGACGACAGGAGGACTTGGAAGGACTCGGTCGACTCGGGGACGGCATCGCTGAGCGCCCCGGTGTGGATGAGCTTCAAATCGGGATCCCCGCTGCCCCAGACAAGCGTGCCGGATTCCGGCGAATAGTCCACATAGGCCTGGGCGGAGCGATCGACCATCGTGTAGGTGACGCTTACCGATCCCGCACGCGGGCCGACAACGGTGACGTTGATCTCCACGCCTGTACTGCCCTCGAGGATCGGAAAGCCAGGCGATGCGAACTGGATCAGCGGCAAGACCTGCGCTGAGGCCGGCCCGGTGGCGCTGGCTAGGCCGAGCGCGAGCGCGAGCGCCAAGAGGGAAGCGCTTAGGAGGAGCCGAGCGATTGGATCGCGCCGGCCGGGTGCCTGAGGAATCATGCTCGAGAACTCCTTTATGCAGGAGCAAAGCGCGCCCGGGGCGGACGTCTGGGAGCAGAAGGCTCGCGCCCCTGCGAAGTGTACACCTTGGTCTGTCGCACCAGCTGGGAGAAAGTGCCACGCCCAGGACGGTGCCCTGCGGCGATTTGGCCGGCAGAGGCCGCCCCCTCGACTACAAAACGAGCTATTTCACTAACTTCCTTCTCGGCGCGGTCGCGCAGGCGATGAGCGCACCGATCCTTTCCCGGCTGCGGTCGGCGACATTTGAACAGCTGCGCTCGACCCGCGCGCTCGAGCGCCCTATCTTTCCCGGCGGGCTTCGGCGTCGCCCCGAAGAGCCTGCGCAGCGCAGCCGGGCGTGCATCGCGGAGCGTTCCCCCCTGGACCGCGTGTCAAACGACGGTTTGGAGCGATGAGATGAGCAAGAAGCTGTATCTGGCGCTCTCCGGCACGATCTTCCTTCTGGTGGGGATCTTCCATCTCTTGAGGCTGCTGTACCATTGGCGTATCGTAGTCGGCACGACGACGATCCCCGTTGCCTTGTCCTTCGTCGGCCTCCCCGCTGCGACCGGCTACTGCGTCTGGGCCGCGTGGCTGTTATTCGCCGGCGAGAAGCACAGGTGAGCGCATCGCTCACCGACATGTGCGGTTTCAGCGGCCCGCTAGGCTGGCCACAGGGCTGGCCACAGGGCTGGACGCAGCATTCGAGGGGGCTGCAATGACGCCGGGCGAGGTTGCGAGCCTGATCCATCACATGGAGTGGGCAGACGCGCTCATCTGGAAGGCGGCTCTCGGCGTCGCCTCGTTGGAGCAGGAACGGCAGCTACGCGAGCGTCTGCATCACTTCCATTCGACGCAGCGGGCCTACCTGCAGATGTGGCGCGGCGAAGCGCTGTCCATCCTCGAGCTGTCGAGTTTCTCGGACTTGCGCTCGCTTGGCCGGTGGGCACGCGGCTACTATCGTGAGCTGCGGACGTACGCGGGAACGCTCCAAGAGCCGACGCTCCGCCAGACCGTCGAGATCCCGTGGGCTGCACAGGTGGTGAAGCGCTTCGGTAGCGCGGGGCCAGCCACCATGGGTGAGACGATTCTCCAGATCGTGCTGCATACGACCCATCACCGCGGGCAGGTCGCTACCATGTTGCGCCTCGCGGGAGGGGAGCCGCCCATGACGGACTTCATCGCTTGGCTTTGGATGGGGCGGCCGGAACCACGGTGGGATTGTATAGAGGTTGCGTGACGATCCAGGCGCATCCCGATGGAAACAAGCCACGACATCACGCAGCTGCTGATCGCTTCCCGCGAGGGGGATGCGCAGGCGCTCGATCAGCTCCTTCCCCACGTCTACGCCGAGTTGCGCGCCATCGCGCGCCGCCAGCTCGGGCCGCGCGCCAGCGGTCACACCCTGAGCCCGACGGCTGTGGTGCACGAGGCCTACCTCAAGCTGGTCAATCACGCGCAGACGACCTGGAAGGACCGCGGCCACTTCTACGCCGTCGCGGCAACGGCCATGCGGCAGATCCTCATCGACTACGCGCGCCGGCAGCTCGCGCTGAAGCGGGGCGGTGGCGTCCACGAGACGGCCATCGACGACAACGAGCTGCGCGTCGAAGCGCGCGCCGCCGAGATCATCGAGCTCGACCAGGCGATGCGGCGCCTGCGTGCCGTGAGCGAGCGGCTCAACCAGGTCGTGGAGCTGCGCTTCTTCGGCGGATTGTCCGTGGAGGAGACCGCCGAAGCGCTCGGCGTCGACAGCCGTACCGTCGAGCGCGACTGGCGCAAGGCGCGCATGTTCCTTTACCGCGAGCTGAACGATCGCGATGTGGCGTGACCGGGCGGCGGCTGCGGACGACCGATCGAACTCGCAAGTCCACTGCCCCGGTCGCGCACGACTGTGCCGGCGCCCGCGATCGATCAGCGTGGCCGCCCGCGGCGGGACTGCCAGAAGGCGACCCGCTCCGGGCGCTGCAGCAGCTCGTACAAGCCGATGACGCGCTCGATGGCTTCCTCCCCGGCGCTTTGGACCGCGGCCGGATTGGCAGTCAGCGTCTCGCAGGATCGTACCAATAGCGTTTCCGCTTCGGCGGTGCGGCCCAGGCCCAGCAACGCGGCGCCCAGCTCGTTGCGCGCGCGGGCCACCTGCCAGTGCGCCTCGGGCAGCGTCTTGCGGAACTGCTCCATGGCTGCGGCGAACTGCCGCCGCGCCTCCTCGAAACGGCGCTGCTGCAGTTCGTGCCTGCCCAGCAGGCGCAGCGACATCGCGATGAGCAGATCGTCGGGCGAGCGCAGCTCCCTGCGCCTCTTCAGATTCTCGCGCAGGAAATCCTCCACCGCCGCAGGGTCCCCCGCCTGCTCGAGGAGCTGGATCATCCACGCCTCCAGCCCATTGCGATGGACGGCATCCGGGAGCGCCATGGCCTCCCGCTGGATGGCGATGGCGCGCGCCAGGTCGCCGGTGCGTTGACAGGCATGCGACAGCGTGTCGAGGAACTCGATCTGCTTGTGCTCGCTGAGCGTGACCGCCCGCTCGGCAAGCTGCAGAGCCCGGGCGGGGTCGCGGTACTGCGGCAAGTCGCCCTCCAGCAGGAACCACGCAAAGTCGTTGAGGGCAGTCGCGTCGCAGTCGGGCCGCGCTACGACCCGGCTGCTGACCGCGATGATCTGTTCGGTGACCTGCGCGGCCTCCCGTTCGCGTCCGGCGCGGAGGAGGAGGATATTGAGGTTCTTCAGCGCCTTGATGGCCGAAGGATGCTCCTCGCCCAACGTGCGGCGGTTGATGTCCAGGACCTGCCGGTAGATGCGCTCCGCCTCCCCGAGGCGGTTCTCGTAGCGGAGAAAGATCCCCAGGTTCGTCATGACCGAGACGGTCTCGGGGTGCTCCGGTCCCAGGACGCGCGTACTGACCTCCACCGTCCGCCGTGCCAACGACTCGGCGCGGGCGGGCTTTCCCTGTTGCCAATAGCCGTTGGACAGCACGCGAGCGGAGCGCAGCGTCCCCGGGTGCTCCTCGCCCAGCACGCGTTGGTTGCGCGCGAACACCTCCTCTTCCAGCCGGACGCTCTCCGCGAACCGGTCGAGGCGCATCAGGATGCTGGCGAGCAGCTCCATCGTGCCCGAGACGTCGGGATGATCCGCACCGAGCTTCTCCCGCTGCAGCGCGAGGGTCTCGCGACAGACCGCCTCCGCCTCCGCGCTCTTGCGCTGCATGTCCAGCGCGCCGGCGAGGCGCCTCCCGTTGGTGGTGATCAGGTGCCATTCCTCTGGATGCAGCCGTCGCAGCTGCTCGATCAGCGGCCTGAGGCGTCGCTCCGCGGCGAGATACTCACCCTGGCTGATGAGCAACCCGGCCAGCATCCCCTCGCTGCCGAGCGTGTCGAGATGCTCTCCTCCCAGAAGGCGCCGCTGCCGCTCGAGTGTGGTGGTGAGGATCGCGCTGGCCCGGACGTAATCTCCACGCCGCGCCAGCACCTGGCCCAGCAGCGCGGCCGCTGCCAGGGTTTGCGGATCCTCTTCGCCGCGGGTCGCGGTCAGGATGGCGACGGATCGCTCCAGATGCGCCTGCGCCGCCTCGTAGTCCCCCAGGGCCGAGTAGGTCTGCCCGATCGTTTCGCGCAGCGACGCCTCCAGCGCGGGGTCCCCGGCGAACGCCTGCTCGACGCGTCGCGCCGCCGTGCCCAGCACCTCGTGCACGGTGAGCTCGCGCCCGCGCGCCTGCTCGGGCGACGCGCCTTCGAGCATCTCGTCGACGAGGAACTCGTTGATGGCGACGGCCCGCGCTTCGGCCTGGCGGGCGCGGTCGCGCTCACGGGCAGCGCGGCGGGCCTGCCAGTTCATGCCGAGCAGACCGGCCACGAGCGAGGCGAAGACCGCCGCGAGCGCCACCATCGAGGCGCGATGGCGACGGTAGTACTTGCGAAGCCGATAGGCAGTGGAGCCACCGCTGGCCGTCACCGGCTGGTGCGTGAGGTAGCGGTCCAGGTCGTGCCGCAGCGCCTCTGCGGAGGCATAACGCTCTCGAGGCTCCCGCCGCAGGGTCATGAGCAGGATATTGTCCAGGTCTCCGCGCAGGTGGCGCTCCAGCGCGAGGGGGGTCGTTGCGCGCCGCGCCGCGATCTCCTCACCGGATTCAGCCGGGCGCGCGCCCTCCGCGTGTCCGCGGGCTGCGGCCGCACGAACGGTCCGGCTGGGCGGCAACGGATCCTGCTCGAGGATCGCATGCTGCAGGGCCAGCAGGGAGGAGCTCCGCGCTGCATGGGGACGGCACCCTGTCAGCAGATCGTAGAGGATCAGCCCCAGGTTATAGACATCGGTGGCGGTCGTGACCGGCTCGGCGCGCAGCTGCTCGGGTGACGCGTACTCCGGAGTCAGGCGCAGCATCTGCTGCGTCTGCTGCGCGAATGCGTCATCGTGCTCCAGCAGCGCCGCGATGCCGAAGTCCAGAAGCTTCACCTCGCCCGTCGCGGTGACCAGGATGTTGGCGGGCTTTAGATCGCGGTGGACCACCAGGCTCTGGTGGGCGTGCTGCACCGCGTCGCAGACGGAAAGAAAGAGCTCGATCCTGCGGCGCAAGTCCATGCGCCGCTCGTCGCAGTACCGGGTGAGGGGCTCGCCCGCGACGTACTCCATGGCGAAGTACGGCAAGCCGTCCGGCGTGACGCCGCCATCCAGCAGCACGGCGATGTTGGGGTGCTGCAAGCGGGCCAGGATCTGGCGCTCCTGGAGGAAGCGGCGCTTGCTCTCGGGAGAGTCCAGCCCGCCGCGGACGAGCTTGAGGGCCACGCGTTGCTCGAACTGGCCGTCCGCCCGCTCGGCGAGGAACACGACGCCCATGCCGCCGTGGCCGATCTCCTCGACGATTCTGTACGGTCCGATCTGGCCGGGAGCTGTCTCGTCCGCCTCGTCCGCCGTGGCCGGCGAGCCGTTCGATCCCCGTCTGCCCGCGGCGACCAAATCCGAGAACAACTCATCCGCCGCCGCGTCCAGCGGCCCCTGCGCGCGGGTGTCCGCGGCAAGGAGCTCCTCGACGTCCCGGCAAAGCTGCGCGTCGTCCGCGCGCGCACGCTCCAGCAGGGCGGCACGGTCGGCTGCAGGCAGCTCCAGGCAACGATCGAGCAGCTGCTCGATCCGCGCCCAGCGGTCAGGACTGAAGCGGCGCTCTGGCGGCATCGGCTCCATGGTCGGCTCTCGCGGCAATCCTACCACGATTGCCGCCGCCGCCGCGTCGGGGCGAGGGTGGCCGAGAGGCGAGCCACCTCTACTGCACCCGCGCGCCCTTCACTGCGAGGAGCCACATCGGCTGGCTCATGACCACCGGCCCCATCCCCGTCTCACTGTAGATCCCCGGCCGCAGGAACAGAGCACTGTTCGGCGCCGCCGCGGCCATAGCCGCTTTCACGAATCCGTAGGGCGCATCGCAGTCTCCCGTGGGGATGCCCCCCGCGCCGACGCTCGCGTACAACATGCGTCCGCCCACGCAGGCCTCCGTCACCAACGCCGGTGCCGGGCACGACCACTTGTCGGATTGCCTGGCGACCTCCTCGGCAGTGATGCATGAGACGGTCGGCAGATCGTCGAGCTGTACCGGAGCCTTCGTGGCGGTCACGTCGACGATGGAGGCCCACTCGTCTGCGTCCTGGATAGTCTCGCGCGAGCCGTGGTTGAGGCACCAGCCCGGTCGGGGCCCCGACAGATCCTGGTCGCTGCTGAGGTCCACGGCGACCGGCGTACTGAACGTGTTGCTGCAGTTCCAGTCCACCGGCTGCATGGTGGTTCCCAGGGTCTCGTCGAGGGCGTTCTCGTTGAGCGAGCACATGGTCCCGTTCGAGTAGTCGACATCCTTGAACAGGTAGGCGGTCTGCGGCGGGATCAGCCCGTCGCACAGCAGGGCGGTGCGCACCCCGCGCAGCTGGTACGCGTAGCTCATGATGCTCGCATGATTCGGCCCATAGGGGCCGATCACGAGGCAGCTGCTGAGCGTGCAATGGGTGAGGCCCAGATTGTGGCTGAACTCGTGCGCCAGCGTGGCGGCGCGATCGAACGCTGTCCCGATCTGACCGGTGAAGCTTCCCAGGGTGACGACGAAATCGTCTCCCGAGACCGCTCCGAGCCCCGAGCTGGTGGTGACGAAGTATACGCCGAAGTTGTCCACGGTCTCATAGTTGTGCCCGAAGATGCAGTAGTGCCAACCGGGCTGTCCCGCGTGGTCGTAGTACTGGTTCTTGATCGCCTTGAAGCTGTTGGGCACCCCCGAGTAGTTGAAGAAGTTGTTCGAGTTGCCCGGATCCAGCTTCAGCACGTCGTAGTGGGGGATGGCGTCGCTCACGTCGACGACCAGCGTGTGCCCATGGCACGCGAACATCTGCTGGACGGCCTGGATCTCCGCCGACTGCGGCCGATGGGAGTGGCTCCCCACCATGTAGTCGATCTCGATGCGGAAGGTGGCCGCGCGCGCGCCGCGGGAGGCGGCGGCCAGGCCGAGGACGAGCATGAGGGTCAAAGCGAGGACGAGGCCCCGCTGCGACACGCTCAGCGTCCCGGCAACGAGCGCATGGATGCACCCCACGGGCGATCTCCCTTCGCGGCGGTCGGCAGAGACCGCCTGCATCCCGAGAAACGCAAAGCGGGCGCGAACCCCGACACGCCCCTGCCCGTTCCGGCGGCTTAAGCCTGTGGGGCCAGGCCACCCCCGCGAATTCGATGTCGCCTGCTGGACCCGGATTGCGTTTCCCCTCTCAGCAGCCGGCGTGTCAGGTCCAGGGACGCGGCACGAAGCCGCCGGGACCGGGGCACCCCCTCACGGGGTCGCCGGCGCCATCAGGCCCAGGAGGTCCGTCATGCTCCCCGTCATGCTCCTCGTCATGCGCCCCATCAAGCGCCCCTGGCTCCTCCCGCTGCGCCAACGAGGACGTTCGGCGTCGCTGGTCGCCGGCGCGGGCCTGCTGGTGGCGGTGGGGCTGACGCTCGCCGCTGCCCCAACCACCTTCGATGGCATCTCGTGGTCGACCATCGACGGCGGCGGCGGAGCCGGCTCGAGCGCCACCTACGCGATCGCGTGCACGGCAGGCCAGCCCGACGCTGGAGGCATCATGAGCGGCGGCGCCTTCACACTGGCGGGAGGATTCTGGCAGGGCGGCGCGATCTCCACCGGCGTCGGTGGCGGCGAAGGCGACCCGACCGCCGGTACTCCGCCGCTGCCATTCCAGCTCCATCCGGTCCATCCCAACCCGTTCAACCCGTCGACGACGCTGGCGTTCGACCTCCCGCAAGCCGCGCATGTGGTTCTGCGCATCTTCGACGTTCGCGGCCAGCGCGTCTGCACCCTGCTGGACGAGCGGCGCCCGGCGGGCCGCACATCGTTGCAGTGGCGAGGCGCGGACGCCAGCGGCGCCCAGGTGGCCAGCGGGGTCTACGTGGTCACCATCGAGGCGGGTGACCACCATGCACGCCAGAAGATCGCGCTGGTCCGGTAGGAGTCGCGCGAAACGCGCACGCAGCACGGATGCCCCCCATTCCCCACACCGATCCGACCGAGGAGTCCAAGCCATGTCCAACCAGAGTTCCCAGACGCTGCTGCGGGCGGCCACGGCCATGGTGGCCATGCTCGCCTTCCTGGCGGCCCCGGCGCTCGCTGCGCAGACCCTGGGGTCGGCGTTCACCTATCAGGGGAAGCTGACGCAGAACGGCACGCCGGCCAACGGACAGTTCAGCATGCGGTTCCTGCTGTACGACGACCCCGCCGGAAGCAACACGGTGGGAGCCGTGATTCTTCCCGCAGTCGCGGTCGCCGACGGGCTGTTCACCGTCGACCTCGACTTCGGGGTCAGTGGCTTCGACGGCAACGAGCGATGGCTCGAAGTCATCGTGGCGGGTCAGCCGCTCTCCCCCCGCCAGCGGGTTGCGGCCACCCCGTACAGCCTGCAGACGCGCGGGCTGTTCGTCGACGACCAGAAGCGCGTCGGGATCGGCACGACCACTCCCCAGTGGCCCCTGGATGTCCGCGCGCTACAGTCCGTGCTTCGCCTCGAGTCCATGCTGTCGAGCAACGGGTCGGTGCTCGAGCTGCGTGGCGACAGTTTCCTGGGCAATCCCCCCACCTTGCTGGGCGCGATCAACTTCAACAACAGCGCGTCATCATATCCGGGACAGATCTCCTACGCCACCAGCGGCGAGATGCGCTTCCGGGTCGAGGGGCAGCAACCGATCAAGCTCACGCCGAACAGCCTGCAGGCCGAGGGCGATGGCCAGTTCCGCGAGAACGCGACGGTGCACGCCGTGAACACGCAGCCCACCGGGGGAATGGCGGGCTACTTCCAGAACAACAGCACCTGGGCCACCACCCACATGGAGAACGACGGCAGCGGTGAGATCCTGTGGCTGCAGCGCCCGGGGACGGGGAACTACATCGTGGCCACCAATGGGAGCGACTGGAAGTTCTGGGTCGACAACGCCGGGGTGACCCACACCAAGGTGCTGGAGATCCTCGGCGGATCGGACCTCTCCGAGCGCTTCGACGTCGGGACGGGCAACGTGGGTTGGGATACCGAAAAGAACCAGGCCACCCGCGACGCGCGCGACGACCGACGTGGCGCGGTCGGCAGCCATGCGGCGCCGGCGGGGATGTCGGAGCCGGTATCGGGCGTCGCGCCTGGAATGGTCGTCAGCATCGACCCCGATCGCGAAGGCAAGCTGGTGGTCAGCCGAACGACCTACGACCGGCGCGTGGCCGGGGTCATCAGCGGCGCGGGGGGCGTGAAGCCGGGAATGCTCATGGGGCAGGACGGCACGGCCGCCAGCGGCGCTTCGCCCGTCGCGTTGACGGGCCGCGTGTACTGCCTCGCGACCGCGAACAATGGGCCGATCGAGCCGGGGGATCTGTTGACGACCTCGTCGTTGCCCGGGCATGCGATGAGGGTCGACGATCACGCGCGGGCCCAGGGGGCTGTCCTGGGGAAGGCCATGGGCTCGTTGAAGCACGGCGAGGGGCTGGTGCTCGTGCTGGTGGGGTTGCAGTGATGGCCGGGCTCCTGGTGCTTGGTGATCGTTCGCAGTCCTCGATCCGTCGTGCGCCCTAGGGAGGCAACCATGCGCTCGCGGCATTCTCGTTTCGCGATGGCGGTGCTGATCCTGTTGTCCGTCGCGCCCGTTCACGCCCAGCCGAGCCGCTCGCTCGAGAACGAGCTCGAGAACGCGGAGGAAGCAGAGGAGATCCAGGCACGGGCCGAGCTCCGCAGACGGCAGCGGCTGGATTCCGACGGCCAGATCCCCTACGGCGCTCTCCTGCGCGCGAAGGAGCAGCTGCAGGCGAAGGCCAAGGGGTCCATTGTGGTCGAGCCCCAGGATGCCGGCATCTGGAGCTGGCAGTGGCTGGGGCCGGGCAATATCGGCGGCCGCCTGCGCGCGATCCTGGTCGATCCGACGAACCCCAGCGTCATGTGGGTGGGCACCGCTGGCGGTGGCATCTGGCGCACCACCAACGGAGGTACCGGCATCGGAGGCCCTGGTTGGACTCCGGTCAGCGACTTCCTGCCGGCGCTGGCGGTGGTCACCCTCGCCATGGACCCCACGAACCCTCAACGGATGTACGCCGGAACGGGCGAGCTGGAGGGGAGCAATGCGAGCATCGCGGGCGCGGGCGTCTTCAAGAGCATCGACGGCGGCGTGACCTGGACCCAGATGCCCTTCACGGCCACGCCTGACTTCGACTTCGTCAGCCGGCTGGACCATCACCCTACGCAAGCGAACGAGCTGCTGGCCGGGACGAGAACGGGCGTGTACCGGTCCGTGAATGGCGCGAACACCTGGACGCCCATCCTCATCCCGGATTTCGGTGAGCCCGTACGCGACGTGAAGTACAACCCCTCCAACCCCAGCGTCATCGCCGCGGGGACCACGAGCGACTTCTACCTGTCCGTCGATAGCGGGACGACGTGGCACCGACAGACCACGGGCGCGCTGAACAAGATGCCGCTGCACGCTGGCCGCTGCGAGATCGCCTTCGCGCGCACCAACTCCAATATGATTGCGGTCTCCGCCGGCCTCGTCGACGACGGGAACGATCTCTCCGACGTCATCTGGCGCTCGATGGACGGAGGCACGACCTGGAGCCCCTGGCTGCTCACGAACGCCGATCCATGGTCCAACGCGCTGTGGATCTCGCCCACCAACGCGAACGTCGTGGTCTGGGGCGGATTCGGCGACCTGCGCCGCACGATCGATGGCGGACTGTCCTCTGCCTGGATCAGCGCATGGCAGGGCTACACCGCCGGCACATCGGCGCACGGCGATGAGCACGTGGTCGTCCCCGCCCTGGGCTACAACGGCACGACCAACAAGACGGTGTTCGTTGGAAACGACGGCGGCATCCAGAAGGCGACCGACATCACGACCGCCAGCCCGAACTCCGGCTGGACCAACCTCGCGCACGGCTTGGGCATCACACAGTTCTTCGGGGGAGCGGCAGCCCCCGACGGAAGCGTCATCCTGGGTGGAACGCAGGACAACGGGATGCTGGTGCTTCACTCTGGAGCAGGAACGGAGGGCTGGACCAACCCCGTGTGGGGGGACGCAGGTTATGCGGCGGTCGACCCTTCCAATCCGGCGCGAATCTTCTGTGCCGGACCATGGCTGAACATCGCGCGCAGTGACAATGGCGGACAGTCCTTCGTTCAGAAGACTGCAGGCCTCACGGAAACCGGAGACAAGGCCCTGGCTGGGTTCCTTGCCCCCCTCGTGATGGACCCCAATAATCCGGCGGTCTTGTACGCAGGTGGTCGGCACATCTGGCGAACGGCCAACGCGGGTGATCTCTGGGCTCAGCTGCCGGGCCTCGACCCACCGAGCGGCGTTTGCACGGCAATCGACGTCGCGCAGTCCTCTACCTTGGCGATCTGGGTGGGATTCGACAACGGGCTCTTGTTCTACAGCATCAATGGCGGAACAACCTGGACGCCCCGGACGCTCCCCGTAGGAAACAGGTTCATCACCGATATCGCCATCAATCCCTACGCCTACAACGAAGTCATCGTCACGGTCGGAGGCTATTCGACGGACACCGTATGGCTCACCAACACCAGCGGAGCATCGTGGTTCCAGCGCACGGGGGCCGCTCCGCACGATCTGCCGGCGATCCAGGTCAATACGGTGCGCTACCACCCGCTGCAGCCCAACTGGATCTACGTCGGGACGGACATCGGCGTGTTTGCATCCGAGGACAAGGGCGTCAGCTGGAGGATCACGCCTGCGTACGGAGGCAACGATGGCCCCAACAACGCCGAGGTGGACGAGCTGTTCTGGCAGGGGACGAGCTATCTCATGGCGGCGACCCACGGGCGAGGCATGTACCGCTGTAAACCCCTGCCGATCGTCTACGTGGACCAATCCTACGTGGGGCTGGAAGACGGGTCGGAGTTCCGGCCCTACAATACGGTGACGGAGGCGGTTGCCACCTACGGTCCAGGTGCGCTGGTCTCGATCAAGATGGCGACGTACACCGAGGCGGCCATCACCATCGGGAAGCGGGGAACGGTGCGCGCAACCAACGGGAAGGTCATCATCCGGTAGGGGGGACGAGGGGCGGGCGAGCGCGCGACGGTCAGTAGAGCGTGAAGTGCACCGGGAGCTCGACCCACACTGACACCGGACGTTTCTGCTGCATGGCCGGCGTGAAAGTCGCCCTGCGGGCCGCGGCGATCGCCGCGTCGTTCAGCATAGGGTGGCCCCTGGTGACCCGCACGTCCTTCACCTTGCCATCCTCTCCGACGAGGATCTGCAACATCACGACGCCCTCGATCTCAGCGGTGCGCGCGATCTCAGGGTAGACGGGCCTGGGCATGTTGAGCGGGATCGGTACCTCTCCCATGTCGATTGGGCATGTGATCTGAGTCTGGAACTCAGTCGGCACTTCGCGCGGGCTTGGCTGGATCTCGACTTCCCCGCCAGTGCCGAAGCCAGCGGGACCTGCGTTGTTGAGACCCAGCAGCTCTCCAGGGCTGGCGAGCTCAACGTCGGGTGCCAGCGGGTCGGGCACGGGATCCGGCACACCGTCCACGACCTTCCTGACCGGATCCTCGGCGATCACAACCTGCGGCGGCCCCGTCAACCTGATGGGTGGAGGTACGGGCATGAGTCTGAAGATGTTGTGTAGTTCAGGACGCGCCGCGGCTGAGTACGGCAGGTCGCGCCCGACCATCCATGCTCCGAAGATCAGGATATGGAAGAGCACGGCGATGACCGCGGCCCGCTCCGACATGCGCACCGACATGCGCCCGAGTGGGTGCGCCTCGCCGACAATGGGGAGCGTGTGGCCGGTGCTGAGAGCCAATGTGGGAGCTGGAAGCTCGATCACGCCACGCCCGCCATACTGGTAGAGCATTCCAATGGCGAGCAGTCCCGCTCCCAGCAGCAGGTAGATGATCGCATGGCGGCGGAAGAGGAAATCGGCGAGTTGGGTGTCACCGAATCCGGACAGCAGGATCGAGCGGACTATCCCTCGGCCATTCTCCGGCTCGGCGACCGTCTCGGCCGCCATCCGTGAGGCAGAGAACGGGAGCGAATCGTCGGTGTTGACGATCGGTTCGACGTCCAACTCCGGGCCCGAAACGGAGAAGACCGGTGCGGCGGCCGTGGAGCCCACGGGAGCCTGCCTCGGCACCTCTGCGGACACGGCGGTCGTCGCCAGACCCGAGACGGCCACGGTGAAGCACAGACCTAAGAATCGGATGAGAAGCTTGCGAGCCACGCTTCCGCCTCGCCTCGTGGGCAGTCCTCGTCACACGGGGTGACTGGAGTTTCTCGGTCGACAGCTCACCTCGGACTCAAGATCAGGAGACGCGCGCGTGAAATCAAGGGGGTGCGTCCGCGCGCCCCGAATCAGTGTTGCGCGCGCCTTCGGTGACCGTCCCTTCCACTCGGACATCGGATCGATGGGCCACGCGCCTGATGCACACGCGCCCGAGGTCAACAGGCAAAGAAGGGTTTTCGGCTCGATCTGTGCACTGGGGGAGGCAGCGGCGGCGTGTTCGTCGCGGCGCAGCCGGAAACGACGCGCCTCCAACGGGAGCCGCGTTGTCGGTCAGGAGGCTCTGCCATGCGCACGGTTCGAGACGCCCTGGGCGTCCTGCCCCACCTCGCCGTGGCGGCCGCGCTCGCGGCACTTTCGGGCTGCGGGTCGAAGTCTCCGAGTGGACCCGGCGGCGGGTCTCCGCCCGAAGTAGGCGCGCTCCTACAGGAGGACCTTGCCAGCCGTCAGGTATTCCCCACCAACAACTGGTGGAACCTCGACATCGGCGCGGCCCCGGTCGATCCAGGCTCGGATGGCTACATTGCCTTCATCGGCGCGGGCCAGCCGCTGCACCCCGACTTCGGGCCACCACCCTTCGGCATTCCCTACGTGACCGTTTCAGGGACGCAGCCGCGCCTCCCGTTCACGTTCAGCCCGTACGGCAACGAAAGCGACCCGGGCGCCGCGGGCCAGACGCCCGGCTACCCGGTGCCCGACGCGGCGCGTACCCAACCCAATTACATCGAGGGTGGCCTGGCGGGGGGCGGGAGCAGCGGCGACCGGCATCTGCTGGTGATCGATCGCGACCATTGGCTGTTGTTCGAGACCTACGCGACGCACTGGAACGGCAGTCTCTCCCGTTGGGAAGCCGCCTCAGGCGCGGTCTTCGATCTCGCCTCGAACGCGCGAAGGCCCGACACGTGGACCTCCGCCGACGCGGCGGGGTGCGCGATCTTCCCCGGTCTCGTGCGCTACGACGACGCGGCGGGCTCCCAGGCGATCCGGCACGCGCTCCGCGTCACCGTGAGCGACACGCACGGCTACGTCTGGCCAGCCTCCCACAGCGCGGGCTCGGCCGCGGGCGCCCCACCGATGGGCGCGCGTCTGCGGCTGAAGGCTACGGTCGATCTCTCGGGTTACGCGCCGGCGATCCAACGCATCTTCCAGTCGATGAAGACCTACGGTCTGATCGTGGCCGACAACGGCAGCAGCATGTACATCACCGGCACGATGGACGCGCGCTGGGACAACGACCAGCTCAACCCCGCATTCGCGAGCCTCCACACCGGCGACTTCGACGTCGTTGCGCTGGGATGGGGCCACCCATAGTCCCTCAAGGGCGCAGACGCGCCGAATGCCGACCACTCGCATCCCGAATCGGAGATCGAAGGTAGGACGCAATGACGCAGACCATGACCCACAGCGGCGGCGACGCGATGGATCGGCCGCGCGGAAAGGGGCACGAGTCGTGAGAAAGCTAATGGCGTTGCTCGGCGCCACGCTCGGCGGCTGGCTCGGCTGGGTGCTCGGCGAGCGACTAGGCCTGATGGCCGCGTTCACGCTCAGCACGATCGGGACCGGCTTCGGCCTGTACTTCGCGAACCGTGTGAGCCGCAGCTATCTCGGCTGACGTGGTATCGCCAGGGCCCGATCGTACGGGTACCCCGCTGCGGGTCGAGTGTCGGGTGGTAGCTGGAACAGCTCAGCGCAGCTGGAACGTGATCGGCATCATCACCCACACCTCGACCGCTTTGTGCTGCGCGAGGGCGGGCTTGAAGACCGCGGTCTTGGCGCAGGCCACGGCAGCCTCGGTGAGCATCGGGCTCCCCTCGATCACGATGCAATCCTTCACCTTGCCGTCCTTGCCGACCAGCGCGCGCACCAGTACGGTCCCCTCGACCGACGCTGCCTTCGCCACGTCGGGATAGACCGGCGGATCGATCTTGAGGCGGACGGGCTCCTCCTCGACCGAGACGAACTCGTCGGGGGTGGGGCTGTGCTCGACCTCGCCGGGCCCCGGCGTCCCGATGACGATGGAGTCGCCGGCGCTGCCGGATCCCAGCCCGCTCATGCTGACCGGGGCAATGGCCTCGGACATCTCCTGCTGCGTGGCGATGGTGGGCGCCTGGGCCTGGACCGCGGGGACCGGCTCGGGGACGCCGATCGGCGGCGGAGCGACCTCTTCGGCGATGTTGATCACGGGTGGCGGGGATGCCCCGCCGATGGATGGCGGCGGCGCGAGCTCCTTGACCGTAACGAAGCGCACCATCCGGCGCGGCGGCGTCGCATGCGGGAGGCTGCGCTGCACGAACCAGGCTCCGAACACCATCAGGTGGCCGAGGATCGCGAGCGCGGCCGCCTGCCGCGAGAGGCGCATCGCGAGGCTCCCGACGGGGTGCGCCTCGCCCACGATCGGCAGCGTCTGGAAACCGGCCAGCACCGGGGCGGCCGGGCCCGGAAGGTCGGTGATCGCAGGAGTTCCAACGCGGTACAGCACGCCAATCGTCGCGACGGCGAAGAGCAGCAACAGCCACATGATGCCGCTGTGGCGGAACAGCAGGTCGGCGACCTTACTCGCGCCGAAGCGTGATCCCATGATCCTGCGGATGAGCCCGCGTCCCTCGTCCGGCGTGCTGACGACCTCGTCCTGCGCCCGGGACGGTGAGAACGACAGGGAATCACCCGCGGCGGGATCGCTGCTGGCGTCGGGGGTCGGAGCGGACACCACGGCGCCCGAGGGCGATCCGGACGCTTTGGCCTGCTGTGCGTGCAGTCGTGGCGGCGCCGCGACGATGGCTGCCGCGATCGCGGCGATTGCCACCCAGCGCGCGGCCGCGCCCACCACGGCGCGTGCCGCCCCCGGCGTGGCCGTGCCGACGATCGATCCGGGCAGCGTGCGCATCACCCAGCGCCTTGCCTCCTGCACAAGAGCTGCTCGCAACGAACCCGCCCCCACCGATCCCGCCGATCGTGTATCCCGTTGCAGAGGATCCGCGCGCAACGAGCGTTCGTGCCCCGACCCTACTTGTTCCCCGCGGGTGCCTTCTTCGCCTTGCTCAGCAGCTCGAAGCCCTTCTTGACGCTGGAGTTATTGGGATCGATGGCCGCGGCCTTCTTGAACGCCGCCTCCGCCGCCGCCCAGTCCTGCAGCCCCAGGTTGGCGTTTCCCAGCCCAGCCCATGCGTCCGCATTGGCCGGCTCCGCCTCGCTGGCCGCCTTGTAGATCCTGGCCGCGCCACCGTAGTCCGCCTTGCGGATCAGGCAGAAGCCCAGGCCCCGCAGCGCCTTGGCATTGGCCGGCTCTGTCTGCAGCACATGGCGGTACTGCGCCTCCGCGGCGGACAGCGAGTCGCATGCGACCAGCGCCTGCCCCAGCAGCACGCGTCCTACGGTAAGATCAGGATTCAGCTCGAGGGTCTTGCGGAACGGCGCGATCGCATCCTTGATGTGCTTCGCCTGGAAACTCGCGATGCCGAGGTTCAAGTAATATAGAGCCGAGTTGGGGTTCAGGCGGATCGCGCGCTGAAAATGGACGATCGCAGAGTCCGGCAGCGCGGTATTGAGCTCGAGCATTCCCTGCTGAAACCAGGCCTCGGGCTGCGCTGGGTCCAGCTCGAGCGAGCATTTCAATATTTTCGCTGCCAATGGATACTGCTTGGCGTCGATCTGATCGGTCGCCAGCGCCAGGTAGTCCGCCGGCTTCCAGTGGAGGGTATCGGGAAGCGAGGCGTAGACGCGGACCGCTGCGGCGCGGGCCTGCGCGTCGCGACTCTGGATGCCCGCGCGGGTGAAGGCCACTCGCGCATCGATCCGCGTGCTGTCGATGGCCAGCGCCGCGCGCGCGGCCTCGAGCGCCTGGCTGTACTGGCGGAGCTCGTTGCAGGATTCGGCCAGCCACACCTGGGCATCTGGGTCCTTGGGCTGCAACTGGACGTAGCGCAGGTAGACCTTGGCCGCGTGGTCGGGCTGCTTCGCGAGGCGGAGCAGATTGGCCAGGTCCTTGAGCGCGGGGGCGTACGTCGAGTCCGCCGCCACCGCCTGCTGATAGCGGTCCCGTGCGTCGTTGTAGCGCCCCACCTTCTGGTACAGCGCTCCGAGATCGCGCAGCATCGGTGCTGTGGGCATCGTACCGGGAGCGCCGAGCACCCTCTCGTAGGCGTCGATGGCAAGCGTCGGGACGTTGCGCCGTTCGTAGATGCGCGCCACCAGCGTGCCGTACTGGGGATCGTACGGGTTGAGGCTGAGGGCGAGCAGGGCCTCTTTCTCCGCGCCCTTCAAGTCCCCCTTCCCCGCTAGATAGAGGCCGATCCCGAAATGGTACTGGTCCTCGCCGTCCGCGCGGCCCTTGCGGGTCGCGCCCTGGTCGAGCAGGGGCTTGGCCTCGTCCCATTTCTCCTGTTGCAGCAGCAGCGCCGCCTGTCCGAAGACCGCGCCCCACAGCCCGGGCTTCTCGGTGAGGGCAACCTGGAACTCCTGCGCTGCCTCGGCAGCGCGCCCCGTGCGCAGCATCAAGAGCCCCAGGCCGGCGTGCGCTTGCGGAAAGTCGGGCTTCTTGCTCTCCTGCACGCGCGCCAGCAGCGCTTCGTGGTAAAGCGTCTCCGCGTCGGCGAGGCGGCCCTCGTCGACGGCGACCTCCGCCAGGCCGAACCGCGCTCTGGAGACCTGATACCCGTTGGCGAGGGCCTCCTCGAAGCGGGACTTCGCCTCGTCGAGGCGGCCCTCATCGAGCGCCTTCGTCCCCAGCCGGATCGGGTCCTGGTCGAAGGTATAGGTGCGCTTGGGGGCGGGCGCTGCGGCAGCGGACGCGGGGAGGATCGCGGGCAGGATCGCGGAGACAATTGGGAGAATGCTCGTGGCGATGGTCAGGGTGGCGAGGCAGACGCCCAAGCCGACGCGCAGCCGATGCCCCTGCGAGCCGCACTGGTTGAGCCGCCCGCGTCCACGCCGTCCGGCCATGGGGAGCGCCCGTCGTCTGGGTGTGGGGATCCGCCCCCTGCCACTCACAAGGTATCCCGTCGGCCCGGCCGCCTCAAGCCGCGCTTGCCGGCAGAGCGCGGGCGTGGACGGGCGCGCTCGCCCAGGCGACTCATGCGAAGCCCGTGAGCCGCTCCTCGGTGGAAGGATCGAACAGATGGATACGTTCACGCCGCAGCCGCAGGCCGATCCGCGCACCCGGCCGCACCGGCGTCGGGGCCGCGGCCAGCACCCGTAGCTCGGCTTGTGGATCGCCGGCCCGCTCGCCGGTCACCAGATGCAGGAGCGATTCCCTGCCCAGCGGCTCCACCACGTCCGCGCGAGCAAGCAGATCGCCGTCGGCCGGCTCGACGACCTCGATGTCCTCGGGGCGGATGCCCACGACGACAGCGCGCGGCTCGCGCGCGCGCCCGCCGTCCAGAGCCCGCACGTTGTCGACGTCACGTCCAACGATGACGGGCTGGCCGCCGCCCGCAGCTTCGCCGCTGCCGCCGGCGCGGCCAACGTCTTGAACCTGCCCGCTGCCTGCTGCCGGGGCGCCCCCGGCTGCCCGCCCGCCGCCCACCATTCCGGGCGCGAGCTGCAGCCCGCCCCCCAGCCCGTCGATCTGAACACCACCCCCGCCCAGGGGAGTGAGCCGGCCGGGCAGGAGGTTCATCCGCGGCGAGCCCACGAACTCGCCGACAAACCGCGTGGCGGGGCGGCCATAGATCTCCATGGGCGGGCCGATCTGCAGGAACCGGCCGGAGCGCATCACGACGACGCGGTCGCCCAGCGTCATCGCCTCCTCCTGGTCGTGCGTGACGTACAGCATGGGAACGTGCAGGGAGTGGTGCAGGCGCGCCAGCTCCGTGCGGGTGTGGGCGCGCAACTGCGCGTCGAGATTCGAGAGCGGCTCGTCGAGCAGGAAGACCTTCGCCTGCCGCGCGATCGCGCGGCCCAGCGCGACGCGCTGCCGCTGGCCTCCGGAGAGCTGCGCTGGCTTGCGGTCCAGGAAGTTGGCGATCCCGAGGATCTCGGCGACCTCCGCCACGCGCCTCCCGATGACGTCGCGGGGAGTGCCCCGCATCCGCAGCCCGAACGCCAGGTTGTCGCGCACGCTCATATGAGGATAGAGGGCGTAGTTCTGGAAGACCATCGCCACGTCGCGTTTCTGGGGCGGCAGCTGGGTAACGTCGTCGCCGTCGATGAGAACGCGGCCCGCGGTCGGCACCTCGACCCCGGCGACGATACGCAGCAGCGTGCTCTTGCCGCAGCCGGACGGACCGAGCAGCACCACCAGCTCTCCCTCGGAGATCTCGAGGTCGACGCCCGAGATCGCCGCGTGGCCTGTGGCGAAGGTCTTCGCAATGCCTTCCAGACGCAGAGCAGGCATGCCGCAGTCCTTTCGGTCGCGGTGCGGTGGCCGTGCGGCGGCCGCCGTCGGGCGCGACGCATCATCTTCCTTCCGGCGGAGTGCGAACGCAAGTCGGGATGCTCAAAGGAGGGACGGCGGGGCGTGGGGTGAAGGCAGGGGCGACCGCGCGACAATGGCGGGGCAACCGCGCGACGATGGCGCGCTTGTCGCGCTGGCCGCACCGCGCCCGCGCCGCGACGAACCCGCGATCAGGCGCCGGCCCGAATGGGGTTGCGCGCGCCGACCGCTGGCCCAAGAATGGAGCGGCCATGCGCTCTGGGCTTCGCATCGTTGCGCTCTTGCTCGCGCTGGCGGCCACCGGCTGCCGGACCGACGCCGGCGTCCATGCGACGCCCGCGCCGCCTGCGCCGCCTACGGCAGCCACGCCGCCCGCGCTGCCGCGGCCTGTGGTCCCCGCCGCAGCGCCTGCCTACACGCCAACGCCGCGCGAGACGGCTTTCCTCGACACGCTGCAGCAGCGTACGTTTCAGTTCTTCTGGCAGCTCAGCGATGCGCGCACGGGACTGACCCCCGATCGAGCGCCGACCCGGTCATTCGTGAGCGTGGGCGCGATGGGGTTCGCACTCACGGCCTACCCGATCGGCGCGCAGCGTGGATACGTGACGCGCGCGCAGGCCCGCGAGCGCGTGCTGCGCACGCTGCACACCATGCTGGCCGCCCCGCAAGATTCCACGCTTCACGGAGCCACGGGCTACCGCGGGTTCTTCTACCATTTTCTCGAGCCGCAGACGGGGCACCGCTTCGCCGACGTCGAGCTCTCCACGGTCGACACCGCGCTGCTTCTGGCGGGGGCGCTGTTCTGCCAGTCGTACTTCGACGCTGCCGACGCGACCGAGGACAGCATCCGCACGCTGGCCGAGGCGCTCTACCAGCGCGCGGACTGGCGCTGGGCGCAGGTACGCCCGCCCACGCTCGTGCTGGGCTGGTCGCCGGAGAAGGGCTTCCTGCCCTACGACTGGCGCGGGTACGACGAGGCCATGGTGCTGCATATCCTGGCCCTGGGATCCACCAGCCATCCGGTCACGGGTGACTTGTGGTCTGCCTGGATCAGCGGCTACAAGTGGGGTGCCTTCCACGGCGCGCCACACGTGGGTTTCGCGCCGCTGTTCGGGCACCAGTACTCCCACGTCTGGATCGACTTCCGCGGCATCCGTGACGCCTACATGCGCCAGCAGGACCTGGACTATTTCGAGAACTCGCGGCGCGCGGTCTACGCGCAGCAGGCCTATGCGGTGGCCAATCCCATGGGCTGGGCGGGCTACGGCCCGCGCTGCTTCGGGCTGTCGGCCAGCGATGGACCGCTCGACGGCACGCTTGCGATTGACGGGCGCTCCCGCGAGTTCCACACGTACTGGGCGCGCGGGGCGTCGTTCACCGGCGTCAACGACGACGGCACGCTGTCGCCGTCCGCCGTCGCGGGCTCGATCGCCTTCACGCCACAGATCGTCCTGCCTGCGCTGATCAACATCCGCGAGACCTACGGCAAGCACCTCTTCTCGGAGTACGGGTTCCTGGATGCCTATAACCCGACGCTGAAACTGCCGGTCGACGCGCATCATGGTCAGGTAGACCCCCAGCTCGGCTGGTTCGACACCGACTACCTGGGGATCGATCAGGGACCGATTCTGGCCATGGTGGAGAACTACCGCAGCGGCCTGGTGTGGCGGACGATGCGGCGCAACCCCCACCTGATCCGCGGACTGCGCGCGGCGGGCTTCACGGGCGGCTGGCTGGACTCGGCTGCGGTGGCGCCGTGACGGGCGCGCGCGCGGCGCGGGCTAGGGCAGTGCGCGCTGCACTCGTCTGCGCGCTCGCCGCAGGGCCGGCCTGCACGCTCGTCGCAGGCTGCGGCCGCGCGGCGGGCGATGCGCCCACCACGTTGCGCTTCTGGGCCATGGGCCGCGAGGGCGAGGTCGTGTCGGAGTTGGTGCGCGATTTCGAGCGCCAGCATCCCGAGATCCACGTCGAGATCCAGCAGATCCCGTGGACGGCGGCGCACGAGAAGCTGCTCACCGCCTTTGTGGGGCGCTCGACGCCCGACCTGGCGCAGCTGGGCAATACCTGGGTGTCGGAGTTTGCGGCGCTGCGCGCCCTGGAGCCCCTCTCGCCGTGGCTCGCCGGCTCGACAGCCGTGGACTCCAGCGCCTACTTCCGCGGGATCTGGGACACCAACCGCATCGACCGCGTGCTCTATGGCGTGCCCTGGTATGTGGACACACGCGTGCTGTTCTACCGCAAGGATCTCCTCGCGCGCGCCGGGTACGACGCCGTCCCGGCAACGTGGAGCGAGTGGCACGCGGCGATGGTGGCAATCAAGAAGCTGGTCGGGCCGGACAAGTTCGCGATCTTCCTGCCGGTGAACGAGTGGCCGCCCGAGGTGATCCTGGGCCTGCAGGCGGGCTCGCCGCTGCTGCAAGACGACGACACCCGAGGCGCCTTCAGCGAGCCGCCCTTCCGGCGCGCATTTGCGTTCTTCCTCGACCTCTTCCGCGATGGCCTCGCGCCGCCCGTGCGCAACAACGAGATCGCGAACCTGTACCAGGAGTTCGCGCGCGGTTACTTCTCCATGTACATAAGCGGGCCCTGGAACTTGGGCGAGTTCCGGCGGCGCCTGCCACCGGAGCTGCAGGACGCATGGGGCACGTCGACGTTGCCGGCGCCGGACGTGGCGGGTCCGGACGCGTCGCGGTCGGGTGGGTTGGCGCCGGGGGCCGCGGGGCCAGCAACGCAGCTGCACGACGCGGGAATGCCAGCGTCGCCGTCGCCGGGCGTCTCGCTCGCTGGCGGCTCCAGCCTCGTGCTGTTCCGCGCGTCGCGCCACAAGCAGGCTGCGTGGCGCCTGGTGGAGTACCTCTCGCAGCCCCAGACTCAGCTGGCCTTCTATCGGCTGACCGGTGATCTGCCCGCGCGCACGGAGGCCTGGGCTGACACGTCGCTGGCGCGCGACCCCGACACGCGGGTGTTCTTCCAGCAGCTGCAATACGTCGTGCCCACGCCCAAGATCCCCGAGTGGGAGCTGATCACGACCAAGCTCCAGGAGCGCGCCGAGTTGGCGGTGCGCGGAGCGGCGCCGGCCGATTCGGCGCTGGCGCTGCTCGATCGCGACGTGGACCGCATCCTGGCGAAGCGGCGCTGGCTGATCGAGCGCGAGCGCCGCCGCGCGTCCGGCGGGCTCGCGCGCAAGGACGCGCCGTGAGCGCGACGTTGGAGCGCCAGCAAGCCCGCACCGCGTGGCTGTTCGTCGCGCCCGCGCTCGCGCTGATCGCAGTCTTCTTCGTCGTGCCGGTGGTGGCCGGCCTGCTGCTGAGCTTGACCGACTTCGACCTGTACGCCATCGGCACGCCCGAGGCAGCGCGCTTCGTGGGGCTGCGCAACTACACCCAGGCGCTGTCCAACCCGGAATTCTGGCGCGCGCTGCGCAACACGTTGTATTTCGTGGTGGCGGGGGGGCCGCTCTCGGTGATCGTGTCGCTGGTCGCCGCCCTGCTGCTGAGCGCGAAGTTGGTGCGCTGGCGCGGACTGTTCCGCACGATCTACTTCGCCCCGGTCGTAACCACGCTGGTCGCGGTCGCCATCGTATGGCGGTACCTGTACCACCCGCGCTACGGGCTGCTGGATCACATGCTGGGCCGGCTGGGGATCCACCCGATCGACTGGCTGGGGAATCCGCATTGGGCGATGCCGGCGATCATCCTGCTCGCGGTGTGGAAAAACTTCGGCTACAACATGCTGATCTTCGTCGCCGGCCTGCAGAGTATCCCCGAGGAGCTCTACGAGGCGGCCGCCATCGACGGCGCCAGCGCCTGGCGGCGCTTCGTCCACGTCACCCTGCCCGGCCTCGCCCCGACGTTCCTGTTCGTGGGCGTCACCACGATGATCGGTTTCTTCCAGCTGTTCTCGGAGCCCTATGTGATGACGCAAGGAGGCCCGTTGCGCAGCACCACGTCACTCGTGCTGCTCATGTACGAGGAGGGCTTCCGCTGGTGGCGGATGGGGGTGGCCTCGGCTCTAGCGTTCCTGCTGCTCTTGATCACGCTGATCGGCACGCTGGTACAGATGCGCTTGCAGAAGGGGCAGCGGTGATGGCGCAGCTGCCCCGCCCTGGGGAGCCGCGCCCGGCCGACCCGGCCCCGGCCGGGTTGCCGCCGCCCGACCCGCGTCCGCCCGCGCCGCGCGCGGCCGGTTCACGCCCGGCCCCGCCGCGTCCGGCGCCGCTGCGCCCGGTTCTGCTGCACGTGGTGCTGGTGCTCGGGGCGATCCTCACGCTGGCGCCGCTGGGGTGGATGGTGGCGGCATCGCTGATGCCGACCGGCGACGCGAACGTGCTCCCGCCGCGCTTCATTCCCCGCCGGGTCACCTTCGAGCACTACATCGCGCTGTTCACGCGTCTGGATCTGGCCCGCCACTTCCTCAACAGCGCAGTGGTCACATCGGGGGCGATGCTCGTCTCGCTGGTGGTGAATGCGTTTGCCGGATACGCGTTCGCCAAGTTGCCATTCCGGGGGCGCGACGGGCTCTTCCGTGGGCTGACCCTGGCGCTGGTGATTCCGGCGCAGGTGGGGATGCTGCCGCTGTTCTTGCTGCTGCGCCAGATGGGCCTGGTCAACACCTACCTGGGGGTGATGATCCCGTACTTCGCCAACGTGCTGGGGATCTTCATGATCCGCCAGTACGTGCTGAGCGTGCCCGACGATCTGCTCAACGCGGCGCGCGTCGACGGCGCCGGGGAGCTGCGCGTCTTCTGGACGGTCGTGGTGCCAGTCATCCGGCCGATTCTGGTGACCCTGGCGGCGTTCACGTTCCTGAATGCGTGGAACGACTTCATGTGGCCGCTGATCATCCTCAGCGACAACCACAACTACACGCTGCCGGTCGCCCTGGCGAATCTGTCGGGCGAGCACGTCCAGGACACCGAGCTCATGATGGCGGGCTCTGTGCTCACCACCTTGCCGGCGCTGGTGGTCTTTCTGCTGTTCCAACGGGCTTACGTGCGCGGCATCCTGGCCGGCAGCGTCAAGGGCTGAGGCGTCCGTGATACGGTCTCTGGGGTGCGCGCTTCTGCTGGCTGGCGCTGTGACGCCGGCCGGGCGGGCCGCCGCGCAGATGGCGCCGGTCGTCGTCGACGACTTCGAGAGCGTCAGCGCCTGGTCGGCGCACCCGGCCGACGGCGTGGAGCTCGCCATCCGCTCCGATGCCGGCGACCACGGACACGCCATGCGGCTCGATTTCAAGTTCCTCCATGGCGGCGGGTACGCGGTGGCGCACCGCGCGCTCTCGCTCGATCTGCCGGACAACTACGCCTTCTCGTTTCGCATCCGCGGGGAAGCGCCGTCCAACCACCTCGAGTTCAAGCTGATCGACGACAGCAGCGAGAACGTCTGGTGGTCGGTGCGGCGCGACGTGAGTTTCCCCGCACAGTGGGAGACGTTCACGATCAAGAAGCGCCAGATCAGCTTCGCGTGGGGGCCGGCGGGCGGCGGAGAGATCAAGCACGTGGCCGCGCTCGAGTTCGCCGTCACGGCCGGCAAGGGCGGAACCGGCAGCGTCTGGATCGACGACCTGCAACTGCGGCCACTCCCGCCGCCCGGATCCACGTTTCCGCCACCGCTGGCCAGCGCCTCCTCGCAAGCGCCCGGTTATCCTGCGGCAGCGGCGGCCGACGGCGATACGGCGACCGCCTGGCAGTGCGCGACGGCCGATGCGACGCCGTCCCTGACCCTGGACCTCGGCGGCGAGCGCGAGTATGGCGGGCTCGTGGTCGATTGGGCCGCGGGCCGCCACCCCCCCGACTACGATGTCGAGGCCTCCGGCGATGGTACGGCCTGGCGCACGCTGCGTGAGGTGCGCGGGAGCAACGGCGGGCGCGATTATGTCTACGCGCCCGAGTCCGAATCGCGCTACGTGCGCGTGCGGGCGCGCAGAGTTGCAGCGGAAGGCGCGGGGCAGCCCGCCATCGCGATGCGCGAGCTGCGCCTGCAACCGCTCGCATGGTCGGCGACGCGCGAGGCCTTCTTCCAGGCCATTGCCCAAGACGCTTTGCGTGGCAGCTACCCGCGCGGCATGTCGGGCGAACAGGTCTACTGGACGATCGTGGGGACCGAAAGCGGCGCGCCGCAGGGGCTGCTCAGCGAGGATGGCATGCTGGAGACCGGCAAGGGCGCGCTCTCCATCGAGCCGTTTTTATACGTCGGCGGTCGTCTGGTGACCTGGGGCGATGCGCAGATCGAGCCGTCGCTGGACTCTGGATTCCTGCCGGTGCCCTCGGTGCGGTGGTCGGTGGGCGATCTGAGCCTGACGATCACGGCGTTTGCCGCGGGAGACCCCTCGCTCTCGCGCTTGAGCGCGCGCTACCGGATCGCCAATCACGGCCAGGTCTCGGCCTTGGTGACGCTCTACCTCGCGCTGCGGCCGTTTCAGGTGAATCCGCCCGCCCAATTCCTCAACATGCCGGGTGGGACGGCCCGCGTGCGCTCGATCTCGTCCCGCGCGTACGCTGGCGGCAGGATCTGGCGCGCGACGCTCGACGGCACGCTTCTGTTCGAAGCCGCCGCGTGCTCGGCGGCTTTCGGAGCGGTGCCGTTCGATGCGGGGGACATCGTCACCGACTATCTGCGCGCCGGCCGCCTTCCGCCCAACGGCAGCGTGGACGACCCCTTCGAGGCTGCTTCCGGGGCCCTGGCATTCCCGCTCGACCTGGCGCCCGGAGCGCAGCACGACGTGGACGTGCAGATCCCCCGGCCCGGCGTGGCGGCTGTGCCGATTCCCGAACCCGGGGACGGCGACCAGGCAGTGAGGACCGCCCTGACGGAATCCGAGGAGCAACTGCAGCGCTGCCACGCCGAGTGGCAATCACGGCTGTCCCGCGTCACGATCCAGCTCCCTGATTCCTCGGCAGCGGTTGTGCAGTCGCTGCGCGCCCAGCTCGCCTGGATCCTGGCGGGCCGCGTGGGGCCGGCGCTGCAGCCCGGCACGCGCTCGTACGCGCGTTCGTGGATCCGCGATGGCGCGCTCACCTGCTCGGCGTTGCTGCGGCTGGGGGAGAGCGAGCCCGTGCGCGCGTTCCTGGAGTGGTACGCGCCGAATCAGTACCCCAACGGCAAGATCCCCTGCGTGGTAGACGCCCGTGGCGCCGATCCGGTGCCCGAGCACGACAGCAGTGGGGAGTTCATCTACCTCGTCGCCGAGCTTTACCGGTACACGGGCGACCGTACGCTCATGGCGACGATGTTCCCGCGCGTGCGCAAGGCTGCAGCCTACCTCGACTCGCTGCGCCAGACGCGGCGCAGCGACGAGTACCGCACGGCAGACAAGCGGGAGTTCTTCGGGCTGCTGCCGCCGTCCATCAGCCACGAGGGATACTCGGCCAAGCCGATGCACTCGTACTGGGACGACTTCTGGGCGCTGCGTGGCTTCAAGGACGCCGCATTCCTCGCCGGCGAGCTGGGGCGCAAAGGTGACCGCGCGCGGCTCGAGGCGATTTGCAAGCAGTTCGAGCACGACCTCGCTGCGTCGGTGGACGCTGCGATGAAGCGTCACGCCATCGACTACGTGCCGGGCTGCGCCGACCTGGGTGATTTCGACGCGACCTCCACGACCATCGCGCTCGCGCCGGCGGGGGCCGGTGGCGTACTACCGCGCGCGGCCGTCGAGCGGACATTCCAGAAGTACTACGAGTTCTTTCGCGACCGGCGCGCCGGTACTGCGTGGGAGGCGTTCACCCCCTATGAGATCCGCACCATCGGCGCCTTCGTGCGTCTGGGGTGGCGCGAGCGCGCGAACGAGGCGCTCGATTTCTTCCTGGGGTACCAGCGCCCGACCGGCTGGAGGCAGTGGCCGGAGGTCGTGTGGCACGACGCGCGCGCGCCGCACTTCCTGGGCGACCTGCCGCACACCTGGGTCGGGTCCGATTACATCCGGTCGGTGCTGGACATGCTCGCCTACGAGCGCGAGGAGGACGACGCGCTGGTGATCGGCGCAGGTGTTCCCCTGGCCTGGCTGCACCCGGCGCCGGGCCTGGTGGTGCGCGGCCTGGGTACCCGCTACGGGACGCTGAGTTACACGATGCAGAGCGCGGACACGGTGGTGCAGGTGCGCATCGAGGGCGGCCTGAGGGTCCCCGCCGGCGGCATCATAGTACGCCCGCCGCTGCCCTGGCCCGTCCGCGCGGCGCTCGTCAATGGCAAGTCGGTGAAGCCCTCAACAGCGGGGGAGATCGTCGTGAGCGCCGTGCCGGCGACGGTGTTGCTGCGGCACTGACCGGCCGGGCCGTGGCAGGCGGGGCACGCGTCCTATGCGCCGCTGTCGCCCGCCGTGCGTTGCCTGCCCGCCAGCGCTCTCCACAGGAAGTACACCGGGATCCCGGTGAGCACGATCACCAGGCCTGGCCAGGTGTACTGCTTCTTGAAGATCAGCAGATCGAGCGAGATGGCCGCGGCCGCCACGATGTACAAGGCCGGCAGCACCGGATAGCCCAGCGCGCGGTAGGGGCGCTCCGCATCGGGGCGCAGGCGGCGCAGGCGGAAGATCCCGGCGATGGTGAGCACGTAGAAGATGAGCACGGCGAAGATCACGTAATCGAGCAGATTGCCGTAGCTTCCCGACAGGCACAGCAGGCTCGCCCAGATCGCCTGCGCTACCAAGGCGAAGCCGGGCACGGCCTTGCTGTTCAGGGCTCCTGTGCGGCGGAAGAACAGCCCGTCCTGCGCCATTGCGTAGGTGACGCGGGCTCCGGCCAGGATCAGCCCGTTGTTGCACCCAAAGGTCGACACCATGATCAATACAGCCATGATGGCCGCGGCCGGTCCGCCGAAGATCATCGCGGCTGCCGCCGTCCCCACCCGGTCGTTCTGGGCGAACTGGATCCCGCGCTCCAACACCGTCGCCCCCTCCGGCGAGCCGGCGACTGGCAGCACGAGGATGTAGGCGACGTTCGCCAGCAGGTAGAGCACGATCACGGTGCCCGTCCCCAGCACCAGGCTGAGGGGGATGTTGCGCCGCGGATTGACCACCTCGCCCGCCGTGAACGTGATGTTGTTCCAGGCGTCGGCCGAGAACAGCGATCCCACCATCGCCACGCCAATGGCGGCCAGCAGCATCAGGCCCGACAGCGGCTCGACGCTGGCGACGCGGCCCGCAGTCACGTGCGTCCAAGCCGCGTTCCAGAAGCTCGCGGTATTGGCCGCCACCGCATGCGCGTTGCGGCCCACGAAGATGCCCAGCAGGATCAGCCCGAATACCGCGATCGTCTTGGTGATCGTGAAGACGTCCTGCACGATCTTGCCGGTGCGCAGGCCCCGCAGGTTGACGCCGGTGAGCACCACGATGCTGGCGATGGCCAGCAGCTGCGCCGCTGAGATCTTGCGCCCCAGCACGGCCCCCAGCACGTGGGTCTCGGCGAACCAGGGGACCAGGATGCCCGTGAACTTGGCGAACGCCACCGCCACGGCCGCGATCGTTCCGGTCTGGATCACCAGGAAGAGCGTCCAGCCGTACAGGAAGCCGACCAGCGGGTTGTAGGCCTCGCGCAGGTAGACGTACTGGCCGCCGGCGTTGGGCATCATGCCGGCGAGCTCGCCGTAGCTCAGCGCCGCGATGACGGTGATGACGCCCGTGACCAACCACACCAGCAGCAGGTGGCCGGGCGAGCCGACGGTGCGCGCGATGTCGGCGCTGACGATGAAGATCCCCGAGCCGATCATCGACCCGATGACGATCATCGTCGAGTCGAGCAGCTTCAGCTCGCGTTTGAAGCCGGGTGCGGGAGCCTCCCCCCGGGCTTCCCCCGGAGTCCTCATGCCTCCTCGGGACGCACCGGCGGGGTCACAGTCCCCTTGCCGTTGAGCGCCTCCGCGGCCCGTACCCGCGACATCACGCTGTGGCGGCGGCCATAGCTGAAATAGATCACGAAGCCCAGGCCGAGCCAGATGATCAGCCGCCACCAATTCTCCACCGGCAGCGAGAACATCAGCACGACACAGGTCACGATTCCCGCGATGGGCACGAAGGGCACGAACGGCGCGCGGAACGGCCGCTCGGCGTGCGGGTTCGTACGCCGCATGATCAGCACTGCGGTGCAGACGATCACGAATGCGAGCAGCGTGCCGATGTTGGTCAGCTCGGCCAGGATGCGCAGGGGCAGCAGCGCCGACATGGTGCCGACGAACAGGCCGGTCACGATGGTGGACTTCCACGGGGTGCGGAACTTCGGGTGCACCGCCCCGAAGATGCTCGGCGGGACCAGTCCGTCGCGGGCCATCGCCAGCAGCACGCGCGGCTGGCTGAGCATCATGACCAGCAGCACGGAGGTGATGCCCGTGATGGCGCCCACGTCGATCAGCCGCTGCGCCCAAGGCAGCCCGCGGCTGGCGAACGCGCGGGCCACCGGCGCGTTGATGTCGATCTGGTCGTAGCGGACCATCCCGGTCAGCACCGCCGAGACTGCGATGTAGAGGATCGTGCAGATGACCAGCGATGCGATGATCCCGATGGGGACGTCGCGCTGTGGGTTGCGCGCTTCCTCGGCGTGGGTAGACACCGAGTCGAAGCCGATGTACGCGAAGAAGATGATGGCGGCTCCCGCCAGCACTCCCAACGGTGTGCCCCCGGCCCCCGCTTGTCCGAACAGCATGTGCCCGAAGAAGCTCACCCCCGTGTAGCCGAACGGAGCGAACGGATGCCAGTTGGCCGGGTCGACGTAGAAGGACCCGACCGCGATCACGAACAGCACGATCAAGAGCTTCACCCCGACCATCACCGCGTTGAGCCCGGCGCTCTCGCGGATGCCAATGACCAGGATGGTGGTGATGATCGCGGTGATGACGATCGCCGGCACGTCGAAGTACGACCCGGTGGAGAAGAACTGGCCCGTCGCCGGGTTGAAGTCGAAGGGCGCCGAGGCGAACGCATGGGGGATGCTGAAGCCGAAGCTCTTGATCAGGTCCTGGAAGTGCGCCGACCAGCCGTGGGCGACCGTGGACGATCCGACCGCGTACTCCAGCACGAGGTCCCAACCGATGATCCAGGCGAACAGCTCGCCCAAGGTCGCGTACGCGTACGTGTAGGCCGAGCCGGCGACGGGCGCCATCGAGGCGAACTCGGCGTAGCAGAGCGCGGCGAAGATGCACGCGACGCCGGACACGCAGAACGACAGGATCAGGCCGGGGCCCGTCCGGTCGTGGGCGGCGACGCCGGTGAGCACGAAGATGCCGGTGCCGATGATGGCGCCGACGCCCAGGCTGGTGAGGGTGACCGGCCCGAGCACCCGCCGGAGCCGGTTGTCCCCCTTCATCTCCTCGAGCAGCAAGCTCAAGGGCTTCTTGGCGAACAGCGGGTTGGACATGATGGGCTGCCTCTGCTGGGAACGGGCTGCGTGCCAGGGCGCGGCACGGGCGAGCACGCAGATGCTAAGTGCTGGAAAAGCTACGGGATACGGTCAGCGCCGGTCAACGGGAAAGGGCTGGCCCGCCTCACGCGGTCCCCGGCGCGTCGCTGAGCGCCTCGCCGCGTGTGCGGATGACCTCGCGGTAGAAGTGCGCGCTCGCCTTGGGCGTCCGCCGCTGCGTCGCAAAGTCCACGTGCACCAGGCCGAAGCGCTTGGAGTAGCCGCTCGCCCACTCGTAGTCGTCCAGCAGCGACCAGGCGAAATAGCCGCGCAGGTCCACGCCCTGGCGCAGCGCGGCGTGGGCAGCCCGCAGGTGCTCGCGGTAGTACTCCACCCGCAGCGGGTCCTGGACTTCACCGTGGATTGCGCTGGGCGGGTCGTAGAAGGCGGCGCCATTCTCGGTGATGTACAGCGGAACGTTGCCGTAGCGCTCCTTCACCCACAGCAGCACCCGCGTGAGGCTCTGCGGGTGCACCTCCCAGCCGGTTTCGGTGCGGATCGCGTGGGGCTGCGGCACGGCGCTCGCCCGCACCGGCGGCGCCAGGTCGTCGTGGCGCATGACGGCGCGCGTGTAGTAGTTGATCCCCAGGAAGTCGATCGGCTCGGCGATGAGGCGCATCTCCTGCTCGGGATGCGCCGGCCACGCCTCGCCAAAGACGCTCTGCAACTCCTCGGGGTAGCTCCCCAGCAATACGGGGTCGAGGTACTGACGGTTCATGTACGCGTCCGACCGCTGTGTGGCGGCGAGGTCGGCGGGCGACTGCGAGGCCGGGTCCTTCGGCTCGAGGTTCACCACAAGGCCGATCTGGCCGGTCTTCGAGCGCGCCTCCGCCCGGTAGGCCCGCACGGCGGCGCCATGGGCACACAGCAGGCGGTGCGCTGCGATCGGCGTCTCGAAGACGCTCTGGTGCCCGGGAGCATTCACGCCGTGCAGATACCCGGCGTCGGCCACCACCCAGGGCTCGTTGATCGTCGCCCACAGCGGCACGCGGTCGCCAAAGGCGCGAAATGCCACCCGCGCGTACTCGGCGAACCACTCCGCGCTGTCTGGATTCAGCCAGCCACCGCAGTCGTCGAGCGCCGCCGGAAGATCCCAGTGAAAGAGCGTGACGCACGGCTGGATCCCGCGCGCCAGCAGCAGATCGATCAGGCGCGCGTAGAAGTCGAGCCCGGCCGGGTTCACGGCCCCACGCCCGGCGGGCAGGATGCGGCTCCACGACAGGCTGAAGCGGTAGGCCGAGAGGCCCAGCTCGCCCATGACCGCGACGTCGTCCCGGTAGCGGTGGTAGTGGTCGCAGGCGATGTCGCCGGTCTCTCCGTCGGCGGTGCGCCCCGGCGAGTGGGCGAACCGGTGCCAGTTGCTGGGACCGGCTCCGTCCGCCAGCGGCGAGCCCTCGATCTGATACGCGGAGGTGGCCGCGCCCCACAGGAACTGCTCGGGGAACTGCACGCGCCCGCCCGCGGGATCGGGGGCGGCGGAGCGGACACGGCGGTGCGCGCTCACGCGGGCCCGCTTTCGCTGCGACCGAGGACGATCTCCACCTGGTGCGTGCGCCCGTCGTGCACGAGCGGGATGTGTGCCGCGCCGCCCTCGATGCGTCCGATCGCTTTGTCGAGGGTCACCGCGACCACCCGCTCCGGAGCACGCTGCGGGTTGGTGACGCGGATGTCGTAGACCGTGTCGCCGCCGCTGCCCGGCACGCGCGACCCGCCGGGCGCTGCGGGTCCGCCCGGCTCGCGCCGCGCGTCGAGGCGGTCCGGCACGCCGAGCCCGCCAGGTACGCGGTAGCCGAGCGTGAATTGCGGCCAATCCCGCGGGATGCGGGGCCGCACCCGCAACGCGTCGCCGCCCGCGAGCGTGAGCCCCAGAAGCGTCTCGAGCGCGACGCGGTACATCCAGCCCGCCGATCCGGTGTACCAGGTCCAGCCCCCGCGCCCGACGTGGGGAGGCTCCCCGTAGACGTCGGCGGCGACGACGTAGGGCTCGACTTGATAGACCGCGACCTGCTGTGCCGTCTGCGCGTGGTGGATCGGAGTGAGCATCTCCAGCAGGCGCGCCGCCTGGTCGTGGCGCCCGATCTCGGCCAGGGCGCGCACGACCCACAGCGCGGCGTGGGTGTACTGCCCGCCGTTCTCGCGCACGCCGGCCACGTAGCCCTTGATGTAACCGGGGTCGTTGCGCGTATGGGAGAACGGCGGCGTGAGCAGCCGGATCAACCCGTCCGGCTCGGCGATCAGATGGCGCTCCACCGCGTCCATCGCCTGGCGCGCCCGCTTTGGGGGTGCGACGCCCGACAGCACCGCCCAGGCCTGCGCCAAGGCGTCGATGCGGCACTCATCGCTCTGGTGCGACCCCAGAGGCGCGCCGTTGTCGTAATAGCCCCGGCGGTACCACTCGCCGTCCCAGCCACCGTCGTTGAGGGCGACCTGCAGGCGCTCGCGGTGCGTACGGTACGCGGCGATCCGGCCGCGGTCCCCGCGGCGCTCGCACAAGGGCATGAACTCCTCGAGGATCGAGCACAAGAAGAAGCCCATCCACACGCTCTCGCCTTTGCCCTCGCGCCCGACGCGATTCATGCCGTCGTTCCAATCCCCGGTCCCGAACAGCGGCAGACCGTGGTGCCCCGTGCGCAGCGAGCGGTCGATAGCGCGGCAACAGTGCTCGTAGAGATCGGCCGACGTGCCGGAGTCCTCCGGCTGCAGGAACGCCTCGTCCTCGCCGTCGCGCAGCGCCCTGGCGGCGAGAAAGCGTACGCGCTCTTCCAGCACGCTCCAGTCGCCGGTCGTGCGCACGTAGAAGGCGGTCAACGAGGGGAGCCAGAGCAGATCGTCGGCGAAGCGGGTGCGCAGTCCGCGGCCAGCCGGCGGGTGCCACCAATGCAGGACGTCGCCTTCGGCGAACTGGTGCGCCGCGTGCAGCAACAGCTGCGTGCGCACGCGCTGCGGCCACAGGTACACCAGCGCGCCGGCGTCCTGGAGCTGGTCGCGGAAGCCAAAGGCTCCGCCGGATTGATAGAGCGCCGAGCGTCCCCAGATGCGGCAGCTGAGCACCTGGTACGGGAGCCAGCCGTTGACCATCACGTCGAGGGCAGGCGAGGGGGTCTCGATGCGCACGCCGGAGACGCCGCGTTGCCAGAAAGCTCGCGCCTCCTCCAGCGCCGCAGCCGCCGCCCCGGGGGCGCGCAGGCGCGCGATCAGCGCGCGCGCCTCGTCGAGCTCGCGCGCCTCGCCTAGCAGGAAGCAGACCTCCACGCTGCCGCCGGCGGGCAGCTCGAGCACGGCCTGCTGTGCGACGCAGGGATCCAGGCCGGCCCCCACGTGACCGTCGAGCGTCGCGCCAGCGCGCAGCGCGGCGGGGTCGGCCGGGCTTCCGCCCCCGCCCAGGAACGCGTAACGGTCGCCGCTGGCGTGGACGGACTGCAGCCGGGCCGTACCGCTGGCGCCCTCCGGCGCCTCCAGCCCGCCCGCTCGCTGCGCGGGGCCCGGCCCCACGACGGCGGCGAAGGTGATCCCGTCGGCGAACTCTCCGGCCAGCCGATTGCGGGCCAGGACCGCCTGCGAGGCCAGGTCGAGCTCGGTGACGACGAAGCGCCCGCTCTCCTGCGGCAGCCCGCCGAGCGCGAGCCGGTAGTACGCGAACAACGACAGCCGGCGCGCGTGCCCGCTGCGATCGGTCAAGCGCAGCCGCGTGACCCGCACCGGGGCGTCGTGCAGCACGAAGAGGACCGTCTCCTGCTCGAGCCCGGCGCTTTCGTGGCGGCAGCAGCTCGCGCCGAGGCCATGGCGCATCTCGTAGTCGCCTGCCGCGGGCGCGGGGCCGGGCAAGGGCGACCAGAACGCCCCGGTCTCCTCGTCGCGCACGTAGAAGGCCTCGCCGTGCGGATCGAGCAGGGGATCGTTCGACCAGGGAGTCAGGCGATGCTCGCGGCTGTTGCGGCTCCACGTGGTGCCGGCGCCCGTCTCGCTCACGATGAACCCGAACGTCTCGTTGGCGATGACGTTGGTCCATGGCCGGGGCGGGTACGCGAAGCTCCCCGACGCGTCCCGTCGTAGGCGGATGACGTACTCCTCGCCGCCGGCCGTGAAGCCTCCGAGGCCGTTGGCGAAGCGCAGCTCCTCCAGCGGTGCTGTCGCAGCCGCTGCGGTGGCGGGCTTTGCAGTGGCGGGTCCCACGGTGGCGCGCGATGCGATGGCGGCCCCTGCAGTGGCGCCCCCTGCCCGCGGCACCGCCGTCGCTGGCAGCGCATCGCACGCCCCGAGGTCCCATGCGGTGTCGGCGACGACGAGCCGCGCGAAGGTATCGATCAGGTCGAGATCCGCGGGCGGGAGATCGGCGGCGCGCACGACCAACGGCGGCGTGACCTGATCCGCTGCGGCGCTGGAGATGCGCGGCGGCTCGCCATCGGAGAGCACCAGCAGGTCGATCGGGAGGCGGTGCGCTTGCCAATAGCGATGGGCATTCACCAGCTCGCGCAGGCGGGCCGCGCCGGCGGGCCGCTCGGCGTGGACCACCGCCAGCGCGCGCCGCGGGGAGATGCCATAGCGCGCGAGATCGGCCGTGCTGCCGCGGGCGCGCGCCAGCACCGCCGGCGAGGCGCGCAGGCCCGGATGGCCGTAGAGCATGGCTCCGGCAAGCTCCTGAAACGACTCGGCTTGCGCTTCCGTGACGTCCAAGCGACCCAACAGCTCCCGCTCGCGGGCCTGCGCTCCCTCGAACGCGGCCGCGATCGCGCCGCGGTGCTCGAAGCGCTCGACCAGGGCCAGCGCTGCCGACCGGTCGGGCGCGGCGCCGAGCAGGAACGCCAGCTCCGCACGGGCGCCGGGCTCCAGCCGCAGGACGCGGCGCAGGCTCACGCACGGATCGAGCACGTTGCCGGTCGTGCCGGACAGCGGGAGGTCGGTTGTCAGCGCGCGGGGAGCATCCACAGGCGCGCAACGCCCCAGGAAGCGACCGCGATCGGTTTCGTGCCCCTGCTCGCGCGCGGCGAGTCCGTCCGCTGCGGCGCCTCGCCCCCCGCTCTGCGCTTCAGCTCGCCCCTCGCCCGTCGCGAGCAGCGCGTGGATCATCCACGGCTGGCGTTCGCTCGGCGAGCGCGGCCGGCGCGTCGCCAGCAGGGCCTGCTGCGCCTCCACGCGCTCGGTCTGCACGAAGAGCTTCGAGAAACTCGGGTGCGCGGCATGCGCCGCCGGGTCGTCGAGCGCGACCTCGGCGAAGGTCGTGACCTCGATACGCCGTGGCCGGCCGGAGCGATTGACGAGCACGAGGCGCCGGATCTCCGCCGCGGCGTCCGGCGCAACGCAAACCTCCAGCGTGGCTTCGATCCCGTCGTCCAGCCGCGACAGGACGAAGCGCCCGGGCTGCCAGCGAGCGCTCGCACCGCAGTCCGGGCGAGGCACGGGCCGCAAGCCGGCCGACCAGAAGGCGCGGCTGTCCAGATCGCGCAGATAGACGAAGAGGCCATCACGATCCTCGGTCCGGTCGGCGCGCCAGGGTGTGAGCGCGTGGGTCGGCGTGGCCGAGACACCCGTGCCCGCGGCGGTGATCAGCACCGCGTAGCTCTCGCTGGACAGGAAGCGCGCGGACGGCACCGGGCCCAACAGGGGGTGCAGCGGCGTGGACTGGGGTGCGCTGTGCATGGGGATGCCGCGGTTCTGGGAGGTCGCCCGCGAGCCGGCCGCCGGTTGGCGCCCGCCGGAGTCCAGGAGCCACCCCGCCGTCGCCTCCGGCCGCGCGCGGGGCCGTGCGGGCGCCGCACCGAGCCGACCCAGGGCGCCGGCGCAGCGCCGCCGCCGCGATGCCCCGCCGCGATGCCCCGCCGCGATGCCCCGCCGCGGGGGCACTCTAGACCTGAAGCTCCGCCGCGGGGAAGATCTCTTGCGGGGCGCGGGGGAGCTCGCAGGCTGCCCTGGCCCAGTCGGAGAGCATAACTATCTCTAACACAATATGTTACAAGATCATCCTCCGTACGGTCCCTGGTCGCGGCCGCCGCCTTCCGTCGCCTGGCGGCCGCCGCCCGGTCGCAATGTAGCAGCGGGCTTGACACGGCACACGCATCTATGAAACCGTTTACACGCCGAACCGAGAACCCGCTCCGCGAGCCTCGGTGGCCGTCGCGGACGCGGCCCTCCCGTGAATCCTCGGTTTCGCCCAGGAGACGGCGGTGTCAACCATCCGGGACGTAGCGCGAGCGGCGGGTGTGTCGATCGCGACCGTTTCGCGCGTCTTCAACGACAGCTCCCGGGTGAGTGAGGAGACCGTCCAGCGCGTGCGCACGGTGGCGAGTGGCCTGGACTACTGGCCCAATCTGGCAGCGCGCAGTCTCATCACTGCCCGCACGCACGCCATCGGCCTGCTGCTCCCCGACCTGTTCGGGGAGTTCTTCTCGGAAGTCATCCGCGGCATCGACCACGGGGCGCGCCGCGAGCACCTGCTGGTCCTGGTGTCGAGCTCCCACGCGGACACGGACGCCCTGGCTGCGGCCGCGCGCTCGATGCGCGGGCGCATCGACGGCTTGATCGTGATGGCGCCGGACGAGGGGTCTGCCGCCGCGATCCAACAGCTCGCGCGGAGGTTCCCCATCGTGCTCCTCAACCCTCGCTTGGGGTCCGATGGGTGCTGCGCGGTCTCGATTGCGAATTTCGAGGGCGCACACGCGATGGTCGCCCACCTGCTGAGCCTCGGCCGCCGCGAGATCGCAATGATCAAGGGCCCCGCGGGCAACGCCGACGCCGAGGAGCGCCTGCGCGGTTACCGCGAGGCGCTGCATGAGGCCGGGCTGCTGCCGGCCCCCGGTCAGGAGATCCAGGGCGATTTCTCCGAGGCATCGGGTTACCGGGCCGCCGTCGCCATCCTCGCGATGGAACCGCGTCCGCGCGCGGTGTTTGCCGCCAACGACTACATGGCCATCGGCCTGCTGAGCGCCCTGCGCGACGCCTCGGTGCGCGTGCCGCAGGACATGGCAGTGACCGGATTCGACGACATCGCGATCTCCCAATACCTGAGCCCGCCGCTCACCACGGTCCACGTGGACGCGTACGAGCTCGGAGCACGGGCCATTCGGCTGTGGGCGGCCGCAGCGGCGTCCCCGCAGCCGCAAGCGTCCCATCACGAGGTGCTTCCCACGACCCTGGTGGTGCGGAGCTCGTGCGGATCCACGCACCCCTCTGCTGCCGACGCTCGGTCGGAGCGCAGACGGACGTCGGCAGCGACCTAATCCCAACGACGACGACACCCCGGTTTTACGAAGACCCATCAGGAGGCCCCAACCATGAGAACGGCACCGGCAATCGTTCTGCTCGTGATCGCGATCCTCTGCGCGGCGCTGCCGGCGTTCGCGCAGCCACCGCGACTGGATGTCATGTGGGCGCGCCGCTCCTCGACGCCCATCACCCTCGACGGCGTGCTGAATGAGCCCGCCTGGGCGGTCGCGGAGTCCGTGCGGGTCCAATGGGCCCAGGACTCGGGCATCCCAGGCAGCGGATTCAAGAACGAAGGGGGAGTTATCCCCGTCCCCGATCCCACCGACGCGACGCTGAAGCTGCTGGTCTACGGCAACCAGATGTACCTCGGCGCGCGTATGAAAGACACATCGGTCGGCGGCTCGCAGGAGTTCAACCGCTTCGACGGCTTGTTGATGTCCATCAAGGACCACCTGGCCTCGGGCTTCCCCAAAGGGCCTATAGAATACTTCTACGCGTGGTGGAATCTCCTCCACGCCGACCCGCAGCCCGTGGGCCAGCTGCCGCTCTTCGCAGGCGGGGCCTGGATCACCCTGCCAATCGGCTCGCCGCGCACGCCCGCGCAGATCGACGCCTGGGACGCCGTCACCGTCGTGCAGGGGATCTCGAACTCCGACGCTGTTCCCGATCAGGGGTACACCGTCGAGATGAAGTTCAACCTCACCCCCATGGGCTATGACGTCACGAAGTTGCAGGGCGACATCGTCGAGTGGAACTGCTCCGTCTACGACTGCGACGGGTTCTGGCCCACCACCCCCGCGGGCTTTAGCGCCAACCGCGCGTGGTTCCAGTCGCCGTGGGGAAACGCCATGTGGTACGACGAGGTCCGCGTGTTCGCCCGCCCGGACGTGACGGATCACTCCGGACCCGTTCCGCAGACAGCGCCCGAGGTGTACATCGCCAACGGCGCTACGTTCGCTACGCCGAACATTGATGGCACGCTGAATGAGTCCGTGTGGGCGGCCCTGCCCGGCTTCGACATCCGCTACAACGACGAAGCGCTGCGCAGGACCTATCCGGGGGTGGGCCCCAACCGCTCCGGCCAGTACCAGCCGCCTGTGCTGGGTGGGATGGCCGCGGTGATCGACCCGGGCGATGCCACGGTAAAGATGTTCTACAAGGATACGACCCTGTACCTCGGATTCGATGTGCGCGACAAAGTCGTGCAGTACCAGTCAGCGTTCGACCGCTGGGACGGCTTCCTCGTCAGCATCAACGAGTACGCGCTGCGCGGGGCGGATAACAACCTCAAGGGCGAGCCGCTGTCGTTCGAGGTCGGCCCGGCCGGGACGGCAATCCCACGGGACTTCCTGTTCACGCTGGTGAACGCGGGTGGCGCGCAGGTCGCCATCGCGCTGAAAGCTGGCACGGTGGTGGACACGCTCGGCATCGACGTGGACACCGGGTATACCGCCGAGCTGGCGGTCGACCTGACGCGCCTCGGCTACCCAGCCGACCTGGGGGACCACCGCCTGTTCATCGGGATCGACATGCTCGACGGCGACTCGTTCAGCGACCCCCTGCCGGTCAGCGACAGCTACGGCACGCGCACCTGGTGGTTCCGGGAGCGCGAGGACGCGTGCTGCCCGGCCTGGGGGTACCTGTCGCCCGCGTTCGTCACCGCCGTCGGCGATCCGCCGGTCGCCCAGCCCGAGAGCTCGGCGCGCCTCTTCAACTATCCCAACCCGGCTTCCGCGCTTTCGACTATCCGCTACGCGCTGACGGCCCAGACCCGCGTGACGCTGCAGGTCTACGACGTGCGCGGCCGGCTGGTGGAGCAGCGCGATCTCGGCGTGCAAACGCCGGGCTCGCGGGAAGCGTTGTTCGACGGCGGCGACAAAGCCGCCGGCGTGTACATGTATCGCCTGCAGCTGCAGGATCCGGTGACGGGAGCCCTGCGCTCGACCATGTCGGGCCGGACCGTCGTCGTCCGGTAGGAACGTCTGCCGGCGAAGCGAGGGCCGGCTGCTGGTGTGAGACGATGGCCGCGCGGGGCGGATCCGCGGGCGCGGCGCCCCGCCGCGACCATCGGGTCCGGCGCGAACGGAGGGCACGTGGTCGTGGAATGTCGCAGGGTCGGGCGGGTACTGGCGCTGGCAGCCGGCGCGGCGGGCGCGGCAAGCGCCATGAGCGCGCTGCGGGCGTGCGGTCGATGGACCAGCCTGGCGCTGGTCGCGCCGCTGGCGCTGCTCGCGGTCGTCGCTCCGACAGGGCTGCGGGCCGGCACGACCGGCAAGATCTCCGGCCAGCTGCTCGACAAGACGAAGAAGCCGATCGCCTACGCGACGATCGCCGTCGTCGGGCAGAAGCTGGGGGCGTTCTCCGACGCCCAGGGCAACTTCACCGTGCTGAACATCGCGCCCGGCAGTTACGACGTGAGCATCAGCCGGCTCGGGCTCAAGATGCTGACGGTCAAGAACGTGGTGGTCTCGTCGGACAACACCACGCGGGTCGATGCAACGCTCGAGGAGGCGACGCTCCAGACCGAGGAGGTCGTCGTCACCGCGCAGCGACCGCCGGTGGACGTGAGCCTCACCAGCTCGAAAACCACGCTGAGCAGCGCGGACATCCAGGCGTTGCCGGTGCAGGAGCTGCAGGACGTGGTCAACCTGCAGGCGGGCGTGGTCGAAGGGCACTTCCGCGGCGGGCGTGAGGGGGAGGTCCAGTACCAGGTCGACGGTGTCAGCGTGAACAACGCCTACGACAACAAATCGAGCCTGCGCCTGGACCGGTCGCTGCTGCAAGAGGTGCAGGTCATCAGCGGCACCTTCGACGCGGAGTACGGCCAGGCCATGAGCGGCGTGGTAAACGCCGTGCTCAAGCAGGGCACGGAGAAGTTCCAGTACAGCGGCGAGCTCTTCGGCGGGGGCTACGTCTTTCCCGGCAGCGATGGCCGGCACGTCACCGACCAGTTCCAGCCGACGAACATCCAGAACTACCAGCTGAACATCAGCGGCCCACTGCCTGCTTCCCAGACCGTCTACCTGCTCAGCGCGCGCCGCTACGTCCTGGATGACTACGTCCAGGCCACGCGGGTGTTCGTGCCGACGGACTCGTCGAATTTCGAGCAGAAGGAATTCCATCCGACCGGGGACGGGAAGCTGCTGGCCCTGGGGTACTCGCGCGAATGGTCCGGCGTCGCGAAGGTCACGAACAGCTCGCTGCCCAACGTCAAGATCAGCTACCAGGCCATCGTCGACGACGTGGACGGCCGGCGCGGCAACTGGGCCTTCCGCTTCAACCCGGACGGCATGACCAAGCAGCACAACTTCTCGATCGTGCACGGGCTCGACTGGACGCACACGCTTTCCAAATCCACGTTCTACAACGTCAGCCTGCGGCAGAACTACGTGAGATACCACGACTGGGCGTACAAGGACGTCAAAGCTGCGGCGTACGACGCCGCCGGCCCGCCCATCGCGGACGACAACTACACGGTGGGAGCGTTCATCCAGGGCGTCGACTTCGGCCGTTTCGAGCAGCAGACCAGGACCTACCTGTTCAACGGCTCGATCGTCAGCCAGCTGACGCAGGAGCACCAGATCAAGGCCGGCGGAGAGCTGCAGCTACCCAAGGTGAGCTTCGGGACGCCCGGGTACCTGGTCTACACGACCGTCGCCGGGCGGCAGACGCTGGTGCGCCATTTCGACGACCCGCCGGACTTTCCCGGCGTGCAGACCTACCAGCCCGAAATCGCCGCCCTGTACTTCCAGGACCAGATGGAGTTCAAGGACCTCACGGTGAGGGCCGGGCTGCGCATGGAGTACTTCGACGCGCGGGCCAATCTGCCCAGCGACCTGGCCAACCCGGCCAACGCGCTCCGGGGCGTCCCCGAGTCCCTGCCGAAAGGGACCTCGGTGAAGACCTCCTTGGCCCCGCGGCTGGGCGTGGCCTTCCCCATCACGGACCGCATCGCCGTGCACCTCGCCTACGGGCACTTCTACCAGTTCCCTTCGATCAGCGACATCTTCTCCAATGCGAACTATGGGAAGCTGGTCAACCTGCAGGCGGGCGACGCCGTCGACAAGTACGGCGTGCTGGGCAATCCCGACGTGCGACCCGAGCAGACCGTACAGTACGAGCTCGGCTACAAGCACGCGCTCACCGATCAGTTCGGCGTGGACCTTACAGTATTCTACAAGGACATCCGCGACCTGCTCGGCACGGAGTTCATCTCGACCTACACGGGCGCCGAGTACGCGCGGCTGACGAACGTCGATTTTGGTAACGTCATCGGGTTCACGGTGACCGCCGACCACCGGGCTGTCGGGCCCGCGAGCATCGCCCTCGACTACACCTGGGAGTACGCCCAGGGGAACAGCAGCGACCCGCGCGAAACCGCCACGCGCGCCTCGGCTGGAGAGGACCCCCGCCCGCGCCTGATCCCCTTCAGCTGGGATCAGCGGCACACGTTCAACATGACGGTGGCGTTCTCGAAGCCCGATGTGTACTCGGCCAGCACGGTGCTGCGGGTATCCAGCGGCCAGCCCTACACGCCGGTGCTCGCGTCGGGCTTCGGATTCGGGCTGGAGAGCAACTCGGGGCGCAAACCGCTGGGCTTGGTCATCGATCTGCGCGCCGAGCGCAGCGTGAAGATGCAGGGGCTTAGCCTGAGCGCCTTTGGCCGCGTGTTCAACGTGCTCGACGCGCGCTATTTCAAGGGCGACGTGTTTTCCAGCACCGGCAGCCCCTACTACTCGCGGTTCCCGGTGACCGACCAGGTGGCTCTGCGCGACCCTACGCGGTTCTACGCAGCGCGCCGCATCGAGATCGGCATCCGCTTGAATTCGGGACTCTAGGGGGAGGGCGTGGGAAAGGATCGTCACACTCGCAACGCCGTGGTGGCGCCGGCCGCGCCCGCCCGGCTGGCTGCGCCGACAGCTGTGGCCGCGCCGCCCTGGCGGGTCGCCGGGCGGACCGTGCCATCGGCTGCGCTTGGCTTGCCGACGGTGGTGCTGACGGCGGTGCTGATGGCCGTGCTGGCGGCGGCGCTGCCGGCGCCGTCCGCGCAGGCGCAGGTTCAGACACCGGTACCGCCCGAGGAGCGCGGGCGGATCGACGCCGAGCGCTACGGCTTCCACGACGCCGCGAACATCCGCACGGTGTTCTGGAACTACGGGATGGTGGGCGATTATCCGGACCCCCCGCTCAACGTCGACCTGAGCGTCTTCCACTCGGTCGAGGTACCCAAGGGCAGCGGGATGAACTACAGCGACGGCATCACGCCCTTCGTGCTCGCCAAGATCCGCCAGCGCGACGGCAGCGACGCGTACATCATGGAGACCGGTTTCCGCGAGCGGCAGGGTACCAGCCCGTATTCCGGCCGGATCATGCGCTTCGAGCCGCGGCGGGGGTACTTCCAGGCCGATCCGAGCATCAACCGCGGGCGCTCGCCGGCGATCAGCAACGACCCGCGCACATGGCCCGACTGCTGGCCCGACAAGCCCAACGTTCCGGATGACTGCGGGTGGTCGGGGCAGTGGAACGGCTACTTCGGCAAGCGCGCGGCGGCCGACCAGGAGAGCTTCATGGTCATGGACGACCAGTTCTACGACGCGTGGGACTACTACCCGGACAGCCGGGACGCCACGCGGCGCGGGCTGGGTCTGCGGATCGAGGTGCGCGGATTCCAATGGGCGAACCCACAGGCCGGCAACGTCATCTTCTGGCACTACGATATCACCAATGAGAGCACGACGGACTACAACGACAACATCATCTTCGGGCTCTACATGGACTCCGGAGTCGGCGGGTCGGCTGAGTCGTGCGACCACGTCGCCGAGTCCGACGACGACAACGCGTTCTTCGACCGCACCTTGAACGCGCAAGTCCTCAACCTCGTCTACACCTGGGACAAGAAGGGCCACGGGCGGGACCTGTCGGGCTGCGGCCGCACGGGTTATCTGGGCTACGCGTACCTCGAGACGCCGGGCAACTCCACAGACGGCGTCGACAACGACGAGGACGGCATCACCGATGAGCAGCGCGACGGAGGCGAGGGCGAGCTGATCGTGGACCGCGACCAGATCCGCGCGTACGTCACGCTCCATTACGACCTGACCAAGTTCCAGGCCGCCTACGGCCCGCTGGAGGACCGCCCCGGATACCGGGCGGGGCGCTGGTGGACGGGTGACGAGGACATGGACTGGAACCAGAACCTCAACGACGTGGGCGCGGACGGCGTGCCCGACACGCATGACACCGGCGAGGGGGACGGCCGCCCCACCCTTGGCGAGCCCAATTTCGACCGCACCGATCTCAACGAGTCCGATCAGATCGGGCTGACCGGGTTCAAGCTCAACCGCATCAAGAGCGCCAACCCGGATCCGACGGTGGACAACATTCTTTTCTTCACCGACGCCTCCAACTGGCCGCAGCGGCTGTACGAGCAGTTCACCAACCCCAACCCGGCCGCGCGCTTCGACCCGCCGCTGGCGGACAACTACAATATCGCCTTCCTGTTCGCGTCGGGGCCGTTCAACCTGCGGGCCGGCAAGACGGAGCGCTTCAGTCTCGCGTTGGCCTACGGCGGGGACATCAACGAGCTGCGCCGCACGGTGAAGACCGTGCAGCAGATCTACAACGCCAACTACCAGTTCGCGGTGCCGCCCCCGCAGCCCACGGCCAAGGCGGAGAGTGGCGACGGCTTCGTGCGGCTTTCTTGGGACGCCAAGGCGGAGCAGGGAGCCGATCCGGTGACGGGCGAGTTCGATTTCGAGGGCTATCGGATCTACCGCTCGACGGATCCGGAGTTCCGCGATCCGCGCGTCATCACCACCAGCACGGGCTCGGGCCCCCTGGGCAACGGGAAACCCATCGCCCAGTTCGATCTCAACGACGGCCGCAACGGGTTCAGCGACCTGGTGGTCGAGGGCGTGGCCTACTATCTGGGCAACGACAGCGGGATTCGGCACACCTGGACCGACTCCACCGTGACCAACGGCCAGCAGTACTTCTACGCCGTCTGCGCCTACGACTTCGGCTCGGACCTCTACGGTTTCTACCCGTCGGAGAACGCGATCACCGTGTCGCACACGGCACGCGCTGGTCTGATCCTGCCCAGCAACGTCGTGACGGTGCGCCCGGAGCCCAAGGCGCCGGGCTTCATCGCGGCGACGGCCGACGCCGCCACGCACGTCGCGGGTGAAGGCACCGGCACCGTGGGAATCCAGGTCGTCGCCTCCAATCACGTGCCCGACGGCCACCTCTTCCACATCACCTTCGCCAACCCATCCCCGGACAGCATCCGTGCCGTCTCGTACTCGCTCATCGACGTGACGCGGGCGGACAGCGCGATCACCATCTTCAAGGGCGCAACCGATCTTGACGGCGAGGGGATCGGGCCGACGGGGGCAGGGCTTCTGCCGGTGGTCCGCACGCAGGAATTCGTGGCCGTCCGACGAAGCCATCGTTGGAGCCGTCCTGCCACCGATCCGACGGCAACCGGGTTCGCGCCCGGCGGCCCGACGAATGCGAAGCTCAAGGTTGCGTACTCGTACGTGCTGCCCATCAATCTGCGCAGGTCCGGGTACCCCGATGATATCACCATCATTTTCGACGACACCGTGCGCGACACGTCGCTGACGTTCCCCATCACTCTCGAGGCGCCGCCGGCCAAGTTCCTGATCATCGCCCACGAGCCCGGCGGCGACCGGCAGCTCGACTTCCGGTTCCGTGACAGCGACCATGACGGCACCTTGAGCGGGGTGGACGAGTACGTGGACATCGTCACGTATACCGCCGCCGCGCCGACCACGGGGCGCAGCACCTGGCGCGCGCAGCTCGATACCCTGGGACAGGGCGGGCGCGGCCCCCTCCAGCCGCCGCGCGCTGGTGACGTGTTCCAGCTCAAGCTGACCACACCCTTCACCACCGCCGACCTGTTCGCCTTCAACAGCCGCGGCGAGCGCGTCGATGCGGCGCAGGCCATGGCCCAGGCGCGCCCGCAGCCGTATGTAGTGCCGAATCCATACGTGGGCTCGGCCAGCTTCGAGCCGGAGCGCTTTGCGGTGTCCGGACGAGGGGAGCGGCGCATCGAGTTCCGCGACGTGCCCACGGGCTGCACGATCAACATCTACACGGTGCGCGGGGAGCTGGTGCAGACGCTGCGGCAGGACGGTTCCAACGATGCCTTCATCGCCTGGAACCTGCGCACCAAGGACAACCTCGACGTGGCGCCGGGGCTCTACATCTTCAACGTCGACGGCGGAAGCCTGGGCAGCAGCACCGGGAAGTTCTCGATCATCAAATGAAGCCGAGGTCTCGCATGCGGAGCGTGGTGGGAGCACGGGCAGCAGCGGCGGCGCCGGAGACGGCGCCGGCCAGCGCGACGGTCCTGCGCGCGATGCTGGCCACGGCTGCGGCGCTCTGGGTGGCGCTGACCGCTGGGCCGGTGGCGGCCCAGTCCAAGACCGGAACCTCCATCGGGCAGTTCCTGCTGATCGAGCCCAGCGCGCGGATCGCGGCCATGGGCAACGCCGGCGTGGGCCTCGCGAACGGAATCCAATCGGTGTACTACAACCCGGGCGCCATCGGGCCGCTCACGGGCTCCGCCGTCCAGTTCACCCACAGTCTGTGGTTCGCCGACATCACATTCGACTACGCGGCGGCAGCGGTCGGCCTGAGCGGCGTCGGCACGCTGTTCGGCAGTGTTACGTCGCTCAGCTCCGGCGACATCAACGTACGGACCGTGGACCAGCCCCTGGGCACCGGCGAGCGCTACAGCGTCTCGGATCTCGCGGTGGCGCTGGGGTTCGGCAAACAGATCACCCATCGGTTCGCGGCGGGCCTGCAGGTCAACTACATCAGCGAGACGATCTGGCACAGCTCGCTGCACAAGCTGACGCTCAGCGGCGGGACGGTCTACCGGATCGCAGAGAATGGCCTGACGCTGGGGGCGAGCCTCTCCAACTTCGGGACCAGCGCCCGGTTCGACGGGCGCGACCTGGCGATCCAGTACGACAACGACCCGACCCGTCACGGCGACAACAGCGCGCTGCCGGGCGAGCAGCTCACCGACAAGTTTCCGGTCCCCACGCTGTTCCGCGTCGGGATCGCCTATCCGCGCCACCTCAGCGAGACCAGCAACCTGTTGCTGGCCCTGGACGCCTTCCATCCCAGCGACAATACCGAGAGCTTGAGCGCGGGCGCGGAATGGTCGTGGCGCGACGTGTTCGCGCTGCGCGCTGGATACCAGAACCTCTGGCAGCAGGACTCGGAGCTGGGCCTGACCCTGGGTGTGGGATTGAAGGGTGACCTGGGCGGGCGGCGGATCGGGCTGGACTACGGCTGGGCGGATCATCAACGGCTTTCGGAGACGCACCGGTTCACGGTGGTGTGTGCGTTCTAGACGGCAGCGCCTACAGGGACCGCATCGCAGGCATACGACGAGGAGGGGTGCTGTGGAGAGACGGATGACACTGGGAAGGGCAACGAGCCGGCGAGCGATCGCCGTCAGTCTGCTGGCCGCCATCGTGCTCGCCGCATCGGCGTCGCACGCGGCCGTGCTGACCACCGAAGCGCTGCTGGATACGCTGCAGCACACGGCATTCAACTACTTCTGGAACGAGGCCAACCCGAGCAACGGGATGGTCAAGGACCGCAGCACGTCCACCTCGCCGTGCAGCGTCGCGGCCATGGGGTTCGGGCTCTCGGCAATCTGTATCGGCATCGACCACGGCTGGGTCACGCGGGATACCGGGCGCGACCGGGTCCTCACGACCCTGCAGACCCTGTGGACGCAGCCCCAGGGCCCCGACCTGAACGGCAAGATCGGCTACAAGGGGCTCTACTACCACTTCTTGGACATGAACACGGCGACGCGGACCTGGAACTCCGAGCTGTCGACGATCGACACGGCGCTGTTGTTCGGGGGTGTGCTCGACGCCAAGCAGTACTTCTCCTCACAGGACGCCTCGGACACGCAGGTGCGGGCGCTGGCCGACTCCATCTACTACCGCGCCGACTGGGAGTTCATGCGCAACGTCGCGCCCACCAACACCACCAGCGGGATCCTGATGGGCTGGAAGCCGGGCACGCAATTCAACGGCTTCGGGCCGTGGATCGGGTACAACGAGGCGATGATCCTCTACATCCTCGCGCTCGGATCGCCGACCCATCCCGTCCCGGCCGGCACCTGGGGCACCTGGACCGGCGGCTACTCCTTCCTCACGTCCTACAACCTGAGCTTCGTGCACTTCGCGCCGCTGTTCGGGCACCAGTACTCGCACTGCTGGATCGACTACCGGTTCATCTGGGACTCCTACATGCAGAGCCACGGGATCACGTACTTCGAGAACTCCCGCCGCGCAACGCTGGCCAACCGGCAGCACGCCATCCGCAACCAATTCGGCTGGGTGGGCTACGGCGCGAACCTCTGGGGCCTCACGGCGTCCGACGGACCCGGCGGCTACAACGCTCGCGGAGCGCCTCCCGCCCAGAACGACGATGGGACGATCACGCCGACCGCAGCGGCCAGCTCGATCGCGTTCGCCGCGAACGAAGTCATCCCCACGCTACAGAACATGTTTGACAGCTACGGCGCGCATTTGTGGGGACCCTACGGGTTCAAGGATGCGTTCAACCTCACGGTGAACTGGTGGGACACCGACTACCTGGGGATCGACCAGGGCCCGATCGTCATCATGATCGAGAACTACCTCAACGGCCGGACCTGGCGCCGCTTCACGGCGAACGAGGACATCCAGCGCGGCCTGCAGCGGGCCGGCTTCACCCCGGCGACGGGCGCGGGCGTCCCGGCGGCCAGCGGCGTGCGACCGTTCGTGCTGCTGCAGAGCTCTCCCAACCCCTTCCGCGGCGTGGCAAGCATCCCGTTCCACCTGGCCGAGCCCGGGCGCGTGTCCCTGGCGCTGTACGACGTGTCGGGCCGGCGGGTCAAGACGCTCGTCGACGGCGTCCGCGCCAGCGGGGACTACCAGACGAGCCTGAACGCGCAGGAGCTTTCGGCCGGCGTGTACTTCTATCGGATGGAGTTTAACGGGCAAAGGGCGTGGGGGAAGTGCGTCCTTCTGCGGTGAGCGCTCTGATTCTGTGATCAAGGTGTCGCGGGCTGCAGGAGCGGATCGACGCCTTGGGGGTTTGCGATGCCGGGGGGGGGGACCGGGTTGGGGCGGGACGGGGAACCCCGGGGAGCGGCTGGGAACGCAGAGAGACGATCGAGAACGATTCCAGGGAGCCGCGGCAACGCGGGTCCACAGGATCCACGCGACTGCTGACCCGGCACGGGCGGGTCGCGTCGGAGAGCACGTGCGGCGCGGCGGTCGGCTCTTGGAGCCGTGGGGCTTGGGCCCGGCGCGACGCACGCGCAAACAGCGAGAGGAGCGACCCTCGGCTGGCGGCGCGGTCGCCGGCATCACCGAGCGGGTCCGTTGCCCGCAGGCGAGCCGGATCTGGTAGACTCGTCGAGCCGCAAAGCAGTGGCCGTTTCGCTTCGCTCCGTCCGTGTATCGTGGTCGGTTCAGCAACACTTGCCTTAGGAGGATATGCACCATGAGACGGATCAGTATCAGGAACCTGGCCTGGGCGGCAGCGCTTATGACCTTCGTGGTCGTCAGCGTCGCGCCCATGGCCTTCGCCTCGACACCGCCGGCGAACAGCGCGGTGATCAAGACCCGCGTCTTCAACGACTGCTCGACGTCGACGGTAACCACGAACAATCTCTACCCGGCCTTCGTCATCATCGAGGATGCCAACGTGAGCTGCTCCCCGGGATTCGCCAACTTGCACAACTGGCACCTTTCGACGGATGGCGCAACGGGAGCCCCGTTCAACAACGACAGCAATTTCAGGCTGGCGGCCGACCTGGTCATCGACGGCTCGGGCCAAGCTGAGGCGGGCCTGCAGGTTGCTCCTTGGTGGTCGAAGGACGTGGATGGCCGCCTGAACGTCAGAACGACCGACGGTGAGATCGCTTGCTTCGGCGGGCGGTTGCCGTTCTTCTCGTTCACCGGCACCTACGGGCTGCACTATGCCAAGGGCACCGCGATCCATGTGGAGGTCAAGTACCTGAGCCACGGGCTGACGCAGCTCGATCCCGCGACCATCCAGTACACGGTGGTCTACGGCGGCTTCCCGTTCTCGAGCCCCGTGTTGCCGTTCGATCAGGGCAATCCGGCCGAGGATCCCCCCTACGGACAGTGGGGCATGCTGAACGACGGTCGCGTGGGTGGGCACATGCAGGTGTTCATGAACCCGCAGATCCCGGACGCGACGGTCAACGCCGCGTGGCGCGACATCGTGTTCGAGGTGCTCGATGTGGTTCCTGACGCGGCCAGCTCGTTTGGGCAGATCAAGGCGCTCTATCGCTAACGACTGCTAACGCGCAGCGCGTTGAGCGCTCATCAAACCGCCCCTGGGATGCTTCCGGGGGCGGTTGCCTTTTCTGGGGGGTGGTGGAGGGGAGGCGAAGCGGGACGGTTGCGCGGCCACCCGGCCATCCGACCGCGCGCCTACAGGTTGCGCACCATCCAGAGCGCGAGCAGCAGGCTCACCAGCAGGATCGCGCCTCCGCCGAGCAGCCAGCTCGCGCGCGGCCGGAGCGCGGCCACGCGCCTGTCCTCCACGTCCTCGGGCGGCGTGCCGCTGGTGGACGCGCAGAGGTCCACGAGCGCGGGGCGCGGCTCCAACAGCCGGTTGCCATCCTCGCGCGAGCCCGGCCGCCAGCTGTCCTGGCAGGCGCGGGCGAAGGCGGCGAGGTTGGCGCGCTCCTGCGCCTCGCCCAGCAGGCGCTCCTCCACCTCCTTGGCCAGGATGGCGGTGAGGTCGCCGTCGGTCCAGCTCACGAGCATCTCGTTGCCGATCGGCTGCTTGCGGGTATAGCCCCAGAGCTTGGGCGCGGCCATTGGTCTTTCCTCAGCGGCGCTGCAGCGCGGGGGCCGTGTGCTCTTCGTGCGGGGTCGCCATCGAGCGCGACGCATATAGATGATGGAAAGCGGCCCGGGCGAGCGCTTCGTGCTGCGTTGGCGGGACACCCCACGCCACGACCACCGCGTGCAGCGGCTGCACGTGGGTGCGCAGCCGTGCCAACAGCGACGCGATCCGTTGCGGGGATCCCAGCCGGAACAGGTGGTCCAGCTCGCGCAGGCTGAGTCCCTGCTCGTAGCGCATGGCCAGCAGCAGGCGGTCCGTGCGATGCAGTGTCAGCAGGAACTTGCCGAGCGCGGCGCGCAAGCGGTCACCCTCGCGCTCGAGCAGCTCGCGGTATTGGGGCTCCAGCGGTGGGATGGGGCCGTCCGGGTCGCCGACCGGCCAGGCCTGGGCGGGGTCCGGAAACTCGCGCTCGCGACGGCGCTCGGCCAGCACCGGCGCCTTGTGCGTGAGCAGCACCAGCAGGCTCGTCCACTTGCCGTAGCCGACGAAGGCGCGCACGAGCGCGAAATCGCCGGCCTGGATCGCTTCGAACACCTGCCGCGTGGCGGCCTCGGCCAACGCGTCGCGGTCGCGCAGCCCCTCGGCGAGGCGATAGGCAACCGTGTGGACGATGGGGGCGCTGCGTCGCACCAGCTCGGCCCAGTGCGCCGCCGGGTCAGGCCGGGCGCGCTCCAAGAGCATCTGGTAGTCAACGCTGCGCAGGTGGGCATGCTCGCGCAGGAGCTGATCGACGTGCTGCATGGCATCCTATGATGGGACGGCGGTTCCGATTTCGCCACGGGAAAGCGCGGGTGGACGGCGCTGCGGAGGGTCCAAAGCTCGGCGGGACGGCGGGCTGAGGGTGGCCGTGGCTGCCCCGGCGGTGATACCTTGACCACCCTGCACCCGGCCGGGTAGGGATGCGACAGAGGTTCGGGCTCGGCGGTCGTCCAAAGGTAGGACCCCGGATTTTGGTTCCGGTTATGGGGGTTCGAATCCTCCCCGCCGAACCAGGCCTCCGCGCTTGACGCCCAAGCGGCTGGGCCTATACTCCTGCGGCCTTCGCGGCGGATGGTCGCTTCGTAGAAGCAGTTCGAGGGCCCAGGCCTCCGCCCGGCGGTGAGAGGTCGGGCCGGTCCGGCGGATCTGCGGTGAACGGGAAACTCGATCCGGAGCGCCTGCGCAAGACGGCAGACGCCGCCCGCAAGATCGGCTTCTATACGATGATCCCGACGGTCCTGCTGGTGGGCCCCGTGCTCGGATACCTCTTGGGTAGCTGGCTGGAGCGTCGCTTCGATCACGCCCCGTGGCCGTCCTTCGGAGGGATCGTGCTGGGGCTCGTTGCGAGCGCTCGCCAGGTCATCCAGATCCTCCGGCGGGCGCAGCAGTAACGAAACCCAGGCCGACCGTCGGCTGCGGGACACCCAAGGGCCCGGCGGCGCGCGCACGCGCGGGCAACTCGATCCCAAACCCGAGGGCCTTCGCTGCCCACCAGGATGCAAGCTGTCACCGGAGTCGACGATCGGTTCCTGCGCCGGGTGCGCTGGATCAGCCTGGGGCTCGCCCTGGTGCTGGGCGGCTTTCTCACCGTGCGCGTCGGTGTGCGGTGGGGCGGTGGGTTCGCCGCAAGTGCGCTGTGGAGCACGGCGAACCTGTGGGCGCTGGAACGGCTGATCCGGTTGGCGGTGCGGCCGGCGGGGCGCCAGCTCGGGGCGATCCTCGTGGCGCTGCTCGTCAAGATCCCGCTGCTGTACGCCGTTGGGATTTTCCTCGCGCTGCGTGGCGGCTTTCCCGCCCGCTCGCTCCTGGCGGGGTTCTCCCTTCCACTGCTGGTGATCGTACTGAAGGCCGCAGGACGACTGGTCGCGCCCAGGGCCGCCCTGCCCAGCCGGCAGATCGACGGGACCTCGGCAGGACGGGGCAACATCTCGTGAGGATGGAGGCGATCGGGACGGGGACAGTGGAAGCCCGCACGCTTCCACGCTGTGCTGGCGTGCTGCTGGGCATGCTGCTGGCCACGCTGCTGGCCGCGGTTCTGCTGCTTGGGCCGAGCGCTCCCCAGCGGGCCTTCGCGCAGCAGGAGCATGGCGCAGAGGCCCCCGGCGCCGCCGCAGAGGCGAATGGCGCTTCCGCCAAGCCCCCCGGCGTCGCCACGCAGGCGCAGCACGAAGCCGGGCACGAAGGCAACATCGAGCTCCCCAATTGGGTGAGCCTGCTGCGGGAGCACGCCGGGCTTCCCCCCCGCGCGGCGCGGTACCTCGGCATGTTCGAGAACTCCATCTTCGCGATGTCGGCTGGGCTGGTCCTGACGGTGCTCTGCCTGCTGGTCTTCCGGCGCCTGTCGGAGATGCCGGGGCGCCCGCAGGCCTTTGCCGAGCTGATCGTCGAGACCGTCGACAATATGGTGAAGGTCGTGATGGGCCCGCGCGGGCGGCATTACACGCCGTTCGTCGGCACGCTGTTCCTCTACCTCTTGTTCATGAACTACTCGGGGCTGATCCCCCTCGCGAAGGCGCCCACCAGCAGCTGGGTGAACAACGTCAGCCTCTCGCTGTGCGTTTTCCTCTACGTACAATTCACCGGCATACGCAAGAACGGCCCGTGGGGCTACTTCAAGCATCTGTGCGGCTCGCCGCAGGACGTCGTGGGCTGGGCGCTTTCGCCGCTCATGCTGTTCCTGGAGATCTTCGGTGAGCTGATCAAGCCGGTCAGCTTGAGCCTGCGTCTGTTCGGCAACATCTTTGGCGAGGATATGCTGCTGGCGATTTTCGCGATCCTGGGCGTGGCGGCGCTCTCGGTGCTGCGGCTGCCCATCGGGCTGCCGCTGCACTTCCCGTTCATGCTGCTGTCGATGCTGTTGGGTTTCATCCAGGCGATGGTGTTCTCGCTGCTCTCGACAGTCTACATCTCGCTGATGCTGCCCCATGAGGAGCACGGCCATGAGGGCCAGCATGAGGGCCAGGCCGGGCGCGGAGGTCACGTTCGTCACGCGGCCCTCGATGCGCAGGGGAACGCTGGGCACGGTGGGGAGCGCGTCGCAAGTGTCGGCGCCGCGCAGCCCGCGATCACCAAATGACAAAGGAGAGGTCATGAACCTGCTTGGACTTGCTCTTCCGCTGGGCGTCGGGTTGGCGGCCCTGGGGAGCGCGCTGGGCCTGGGCAAGGCGGTGAGCGGAGCCATGGAGGCGATGGGCCGCCAGCCCGAGGCGATCGGCCAGATCCAGACGGCGATGATCATCGGCGCCGCGTTCATCGAGGCGCTCACGATCTACGCGCTGCTGGTGGTCATCCTGCTGATGGGCAAGCTCGGCTGATCGACAGACTGGACGCGGACAACCCATGGATACGCTGACCGGCGGACTGGCGGGCCGGCAACTGCTCGCCGTCATCGTCACCAACATTCTGGCGTTTCTCATGCTGCTGTGGCTGCTGCGCAAGTACGCGTGGGGGCCGCTGCTGGGAATGATCGACGCCCGTCGCGACAAGATCCGCGCGGACTATGCCGCGGCGGAGCAGCAGCTCCAGAGCGCCGAGCAACTGCGCGGGGACTTCGAGAGCAAGCTCGCCAACATCAAAGCGATCGAGCGCGAGCGCGTGCAGGAGGCCGTCAAGCGCGGCGAGGAGATCGCGGCGCGGCTGGAGGTGGAGGCCCGGGGCAAGGCCAAGGACATCCTGGCCAAGGGCCAGACCGACCTCGAGCACGAAGTGCGCTCGGCGCGCCTCGAGCTGCGCTCGCAGGTTGTGGGGATGGCGCTCGCCGCGGCGGAGATGGTCGTCAAGGAGAAGCTCGACGACGGAAAGCACCGTCGCCTGGTCGAGGACTTCATCCAGCAGCTGGGAGACGTGCGTGCCTAGCGCCAAGCAGGACCAGGGTGTCTCCCAGCGCTACGCCCAGGGGCTGATGGGCGCCGTGCTCGACGAGGGCGTCCTGGAGGACACGGCCGCGGAGCTGCCCGCGGTCGCCGCGCTGGTGCGGGAGAACGTCTCGCTGCGCGCGTTCCTGGAGGGGCCCAACATCCCCACCGAGAACAAGGTGGAGTTGCTGCGCAAGACGCTTTCGGGGCGCATCACGCCCATGCTGCTGGAATTCCTGGGAATGCTGCTGCGCAAGGACCGCATCGGGGCGCTGGCGGAGATCGCGGCCACATTCCAGAAGCTGGTGGAGGAGCGCCGCAATCAGCTGCGCGCGAAGGTCATCTCGGCGGTAGCGCTGAAGGTGGATGCCCTCGACCGGCTGAAGCGGGCGCTCGACGCGTCCACCGGCAAGGAGTGCATCCTGGAGCTGGAGGTCGACGCGGCGATCCTCGGCGGGTTGATCGTCGTGCTCGACGACCGCGTCATCGATGGCAGCATCAGGACGGCCCTCGACGACCTGCGCAAGCAGCTGCTGGCGGCCCCGGTCTAGGGGCCCGCGTCTGCTGGGAGGACTTGCGCCGCCGGGAGAAGCGCAGGCGCCGGGAGAACTTCAAAAGGAGATCGCGGTGAAGCTGCGACCGGACGAGATCAGCTCCGTGCTGACCCAGGAGCTGAAGGCGTACAGCAAGGCGCTGGACATCGAGAGCGTCGGCACCATCCTCCAGGTGGGCGACGGTATCGCGCGCATCTATGGCCTGCGCGACGTCATGGCCGGAGAGCTGGTGGAGTTCCCCGGCGGCACCATCGGCATGGTGCTCAACCTGGAGGCCGACTCGATCGGCGTCGCGATCTTCGGCAGCGACCGGCAGATCAAGGAGGGCGACCACGTCAAGCGAACGGGCCGGATCGCCAGCGTGCCGGTGGGTGATGCCCTGCTGGGGCGGGTGGTGAACCCGCTGGGGCAGCCGCTGGACGGCGGCAAGCCCATCCCGACCACGAAGACGCGCATCCTGGACTCGAAGGCTCCCGGCGTGCTGAAGCGGCAACCGGTGAAGGAGCCGCTGATGACCGGACTCAAGTCCATCGACTCCATGATCCCCATCGGCCGCGGCCAGCGCGAGCTCATCATCGGCGACCGCCAGACCGGCAAGACCGCGATTGCGATCGACACGATCATCAATCAGCGCGGCAAGGGCGTGTACTGCATCTACGTGGCGATCGGGCAGAAGTCGAGCACGGTGGCCTCGGTCGAGCGCGTGCTGCGCGAGCACGATGCCATGGAGTACACCGTCATCGTGGCTGCCAGCGCCTCGGATCCGGCGCCGCTGCAGTACATCGCGCCCTACGCCGGAGCGGCGATCGGCGAGGAGTTCATGTTCAGCGGCAAGCACGCGTTGTGCATCTACGATGACTTGAGCAAGCAGGCGGCGGCCTACCGGCAGCTCGCGCTGCTGCTGCGGCGGCCGCCTGGGCGCGAGGCCTACCCCGGCGACGTCTTCTACCTGCACAGCCGGTTGCTCGAGCGCGCCGCCAAGCTCAGCGACGAGGAGGGGGGCGGCAGCCTCACCGCGCTCCCCATCATCGAGACGCAGGCAGGCGACGTGTCGGCGTACATCCCGACGAACGTGATCTCCATCACGGACGGGCAGATCTACCTCGAGAGCGACCTGTTCTATAGCGGCCAGCGGCCGGCGGTGAACCCCGGGATCTCGGTGAGCCGCGTGGGAGGCAACGCCCAGACCAAGGCGATGAAGAAGGTCGCGGGGCGCCTGCGGTTGGACCTGGCGCAGTACCGCGCCCTGGCGGCGTTCGCCCAGTTCGCCAGCGACCTGGACAAGGCGACGCAGGCGCAGCTCGCCCGCGGCCAACGCACGATGGAGATCCTCAAGCAGGACCAGTTCGTACCCATGGCCGTGGAGAAGCAGGTTGCCATCATCTTCGCGGTGACCAATGGATACCTGGACCAGGTCCCGGTCGACAAGGTCCGTGATTACGAGACGAAGCTGCATACGTTCATGGAGGAGAAGGTCGCCGACGTGCTGCACGACATCCGGCAGACGGGCCAGCTGTCGGATGCAACGGTGGCGGCGCTGAAGCAGGCTCTCGAGACGTTCAACAAGACGTACCAGCCCACGTGACCGGGAAGCGATCGGACGCCCGAAGAGATTGAGGGCCGGCGACGGCGAGCCGGCCAGCGGGAGCGCGCGGTGCCGCAGAACATCAAAGAGATCGACAAGCGCATCCGGTCGATCCGGAACACGCAGCAGATCACCAAGGCCATGAAGATGGTGGCCGCGGCGAAGTTGCGCCGGGCCGAGGGCCGCCTGCGCAATAGCCGGCCCTACGCGGCCAAGCTGGGCGAGCTGCTGGCGAGGGTGGCCGGCGCGGGGAGCGCGGGGGGCGCAGGCGGCGCAGGCGGCGCAGGCGGCGCGGCTGGCGTGGCGCACCCGTTCTTCGAGGCGCGCGACGTGCGCAAGCGGATGCTGGTGGTCGTCACCTCGGACAAGGGGCTCTGTGGCAGCTACAACGCCAACGTGATCAAGCTGGCGCAGCGCTATCTCGACGAGCAGGAGCGCATCGACAGCCCCGGCGGTGCCACCGCGAGTGGAGCGGCGGCAGCGGGTGCAGTGGGCGGAGCAGGCCCGGGTGCACTGGGAGCGACCGCCGGCGCGGGCGCAGCGGGCCAGGGCGAGGCTGCCGCCGTCGAGCACGAGATCTACGCCATCGGACGCAAGGCGAACGAGTACTTCCGCCGCCGGCGCTGGCCGATCCGCAAGGCGGTCACCGACTTCGGCGGGGCGGTCGAAACCGATCGCATCCATCAGATCGCCGACGAGCTGATGCGGATCTACCGGCAGGGCGAGGTCCAGGAGATTGTGGTCTTTTCCACGCGCTTTATCTCGACGTTGAGCTACCGGGCGGAGCGGTCCACGCTGCTGCCGTTGAGCGCGCAACTGCGGACCGAGGCGGGCGGGCAGTTGTCTGCGGCAGCCAGGGTCCACGGGGCCCAGGACGGCGCCAGCGGGCAGGGGACTGCCGGCGCTCCCGGGATGGCCGGCGCTCCCGGGTTGGCTGACGCCCGCGGCCCGGCTGGCGCCCACCGCATCGCCGGTGCCCGGGGCCCCCTCGCCGCGCTGGTTGACGCGCACGAGCGGCCTACCGACTACATCTACGAGCCCGACGTCCAGCAGGTGCTGCAGACGCTCTTGCCCAAGGCGGTCCGCAATCGTCTCTATATGGCAGTCCTGGAGTCGTTCACGAGCGAGCACGGCGCGCAAATGACCTCCATGTCGTCGGCCACCGACAACGCGGGCGAGCTGATCGACAAGCTGGTGCTCTTCCGCAACCGGGCCCGGCAGGCGGCAATCACCCAGGAGATCAGCGAGATCGTCGGCGGCGCGGAGGCGCTCGTCTAGACACAGGAAGACGCGCGACGGTGCTGGGCCACAGGCAGGCCGACGGCGCAGGCGCGCGCAGCGAAGCACGCGAAGCAAGCGCGGCAAACGAGGCAAGAGAGCGAGGAAGACGTGGCAGAGGTGCAGTACGGCAAGGTAGTCCAGGTCATCGGCCCGACGGTGGACGTGGAGTTCCACAGCGATCGCCTGCCCCAGCTTCTCAACGCGCTAGTCGTGGAGGACCCCGCGCGCGGCGCGCGCGGGCTGACGGTCGAGGTGGCGCAGCACCTGGGCAACAACGTCGTGCGCTGCGTCGCCATGGACAGCACCGACGGCCTGGTGCGCGGCATGCGCGTGCGCGACACCGCGGGCCCGATCACGGTGCCGGTGGGCGACCAGTGCCTGGGGCGCATCTTCAACCTGCTGGGCGAGACGCTCGACGGCTTCAAGCTGCCCAACCCCGAGCAGCGCTGGCCCATCCACCGCGAGGCCCCGTCGCTGGAGGACCAGTCGGGCATGAGGGAGATCTTCGAGACTGGCATCAAGGTGGTGGACCTGCTGGCGCCCTACGCCAAGGGCGGCAAGATCGGCCTGTTCGGCGGTGCGGGGGTGGGCAAGACCGTGATCGTGATGGAGCTGATCGACTCCATCGCGAAGGAGCACGGCGGCTACTCGGTCTTCTGTGGGGTGGGCGAGCGCACGCGCGAGGGCAACGACCTCTACCTGGAGATGAAGGAGTCCGGCGTACTCAAGAACACCTGCCTCGTCTACGGCCAGATGAACGAGCCGCCCGGCGCGCGCCTGCGCGTGGGGCTGTCCGGGCTCACGATGGCCGAGTACTTTCGCGACGAGCTCGGTCAGGACGTGCTGCTGTTCATCGACAACATCTTCCGGTTTACGCAGGCGGGCTCGGAGGTGTCGGCGCTGCTGGGCCGAATGCCCAGCGCCGTGGGCTACCAGCCGACGTTGGCTACCGAGATGGGCGCCCTGCAGGAGCGCATCACCTCGACGAAGAAGGGCTCGATCACCTCGGTGCAGGCGATCTACGTGCCCGCCGACGACCTCACCGACCCGGCACCGGCCACCACCTTCGCGCACCTGGACGCGACCACGGTGCTCAGCCGCCAGATCTCCGAGCTGGGGATCTACCCGGCCGTGGATCCGCTGGCGTCGACGTCGCGCATCCTGGACCCACACGTGATCGGTCAGGAGCATTACAGCGTGGCGCGCCACGTGCAGGAGGTCCTGCAACGTTACAAGGACCTGCAGGACATCATCGCAATCCTGGGGATGGACGAGCTGAGCGAGGACGACAGGGTGATCGTGCAGCGCGCGCGCAAGGTCCAACGCTTCCTCAGCCAGCCGTTCAAGGTGGCGGAGCAATTCACGGGGATCCCGGGGAAGTACGTGAAGCTCGAGGACACCATCCGCAGCTTCAAGGGGCTTGTGGAGGGCGAGTACGACCACATGCCCGAGCAGGCCTTCTATATGGTAGGGACCTTGGAGGAGGCCGTTGCGCAGGGCGAGAAGCTGAAGGCGCAGGGGATGGTGTAGCGCCAATCCGGCGCGTCGATCGCGGGGGCGTGCGCAACCGCCGGGAGCAGTGGTTCGGCAGACGCAGCCGCAGCGCGCACCCGTTTGGCGCGCGCATCCGCGTGGAGCAGGTCCATGGCCAAGGCCTCCTTTGAAGTGTCCATCGTCACGCCCGAGCGCACCTCGTTCGACGGCATGGCGACCAGCCTTACATTGCCCGCCGCAGACGGCTACCTGGGCGTGTGGGCGCACCATGCGCCCATGGTCGCTGCCATGCGGCCCGGCGTCGTGACCGTCGAGACTGCTCCGGGCGGCGAGGGCGGAGTTCAGGAGAAGCACTACGCCGTTGGCTTCGGCTTCGCCGAGGTCAAGGACAACCGCGCCATCCTGCTGGTGGACTCGTGCGAGTTCCAGGATCAGATCGACCTCGAGCGCGCGAAGGCTGCGCTGCAGCGTGGCAAGGAGCGGCTGCGTGCCGCGCTGCACGACAAGTCGATCGATCTCGAGCGCGCGGAGGCCGCCTGCGAGCGTGCCGCGGCGCGGTTGAAGGCGGCATACTTGCGCGGGGCCTGAGGCGCGGGAGCGACTCCAGCCAGAGTCGGCCTCGCGCAACCCGCCCGCCCCCGCGTTCGCTGCCCTAAGGGCTGGCACCCGAAATCGGTTATACTCTTCGCGCCAACCAGAACGCCTGGACCCGCCAACCAGAACGCCCGTCCCCGTTGGATGGCAGCCGGAGGCCGTCATGCGCTCGATGCGCGGCCCATGTCATTTGGCACGGCTGGCGCTCGCCGCCCTGCTGGGCTGGCCGTGCTGGGCCACCACCGCGGGCGCTTCGGCCGGCGACGACCGGACCCTCGCCGAGCTGACCCCAGCCTGGTGGATCGAGAGCGCGACGAGCGCCCAGGTCGACAGTGTGATCGCCACGCGAGGCGCGCGCATCGTCGACCTCGAGGTCGTCCACGTTAATCCCACCCTGTTCACGGCAGCCTTCGTCGCCAATGCCGGCGTGTACGCTCGGACGTGGTGGTGGGACTTCGGGATCAACCTCCTGGGCGTCGTATCGCGCCTCAGCGCACGACACGCCCGCCTGACGAACATCGAGCGCTACGTCGACCCGGCGACCGGGACGATCAGCTACGCAGCGGTCATGGTCCTCAATGAAGGCGATGCGGCCAAGCAGTGGTGGTTCTCTCCCGGGGTGTCCGACCCCGGTGTTGTCCTTGCCCAGCACAAGGCCCGCCCGGTCGACATCGAGAGCTACGTGGAGAACGGAGTCCCGCGCTACGACGTGGTCATGCTCGCAAACACGGGCTCCGACTCCACCGGGTGGTGGCGGTTGACGAACGTGTCGCGTTCGGATCTGGACGCGTTCACCGAGGCGAACACCGCGCGGATCGTCAACCTGCAGCTGCGAGACGCTACCTTCGGCCGCTTCGATGCGCTGCTGGTGGCCAACAGCGGCCCCGCGGCTGTCCACTGGTGGTGGTACTTCCCCGTGACACCGTCCCAGATCGCGCCCCGGCTCGCCCAGAATGGCGCGCGCGTGGTCGACTTCGAGGTGTACTACCAGGCAGGGGCCCAGACCACCTATGCCATCGCCCTGGTCAACGACTCCAACCCGCTGACCACGCGCGTCGCGGACGCGCTTACCTACGGCAGCGACGGGTCCACGGGGGCCTACCTGAAGCGGGTCGGTGGCCCCGTGCTGGCGTCGCTGCAGCCGACGTTCGTGTTCGAGCCCGCGAGCACGATCAAGACCCTTCCCCTGCTGTACGCGATGCGTCAGGTCATGTCCGGACGCGACGGGCTCGACAGCATGCTCACCTATTCGGTGAACTACAGCGGAACCTGCCCGGTGGGCGGCGCGCCGTACGTCACGATGACGCTGCGCCAGACGCTGCAGTACATGATGCAGTTCTCCGACAACGCCGCGACGCTGGCGCTCATGCAGCGGTACGGGGTCTCGGTGCTGAATGCCATGGCCGCCAACGTTGTCGGCATGACCCACACGCGGATCCGGCACACTCCCATCGGCTGCTTCCCGCAGCTCGCGAACAACCCGAACTGGATGACGCTGGAGGATATCGGCCTGCTCTTCGAAGGGGAGGTCAACGGCACCCTCCTCGACGCGCCGACGAGAGAGACGTGCTGGGGCCTGATGATCAACGAGAGCAGCGGGGCGTTCGGGTTCACCGATGACCTGCGCACTCTGGTGTACCAGGAGGCCCAGGCGATGGGGCTGGCCGCAGTGGCCCCGGCCTACTGGGCGCAGGTGCGCCTGACCTGGAAGCCCGGAAGCTACTGGCTGGGCGCCAGCCGGTTCGACTCGGAGGCTGGCTGGGTGCGCCTGCCCACCTGGACGGGAACGGCGTACGGCTCGCAGGACTATGTATTCGGCGTGTTCATCCATGGGGCGCTCGATCCTGGCGCCCGCATTTCGCTGGCCGCGATGGAGCTGTTTCGCGACGTGGTGCATACGGACCTCTCCAACTTCCCGACTGCGGCTCCCGAGCTCCCCGTCGCGATTGCCGTTGCGACCCTCGAGCCGAATGCTCCCAATCCGTTCAATCCGAGCACCGCGCTGTCGTTCACGCTGCCGGCTCCGGGATCGGTGCGCCTGAGCATCCATGACCTGCGCGGGCGGTTGGTCAGGCTGCTGGCCGACGGACCGGCGGAAGCAGGCCGCAACGTGGTCACCTGGGACGGGTTGGACGCCGCCGGCGCAGGCGTGGCGTCAGGGACCTACGTGGCCCGGCTGGAGGCCTGCGGACGGGCCGTGACGCGAAAGCTCGCGCTCGTTCGCTGAGTCGCCACGTTCGTCCTTACCTCGCCGCTTCGAATTCGCCGTTCATCCTCCAATCTCCGCGGAACCTCTCCTTGGGCCTGCCCTGGGGGTCGATGCCCATCTCCCGCACGAGCGTGCGGGCGTTGGGGTGGGCGCGGCCGCGCACGCGCAAGAGCCCGCCGTGCTCGCCCAGACGGTGGTGGAAGGGGCACAGCGCGGTGCGGGTGTCCGGGACGTCGTCGTCGCCACGGCCCTTGTAGTGCAGATGGTGGTCCTCCCTGCGGCGGCACGTGCAACCCGGTGCGGCGCAGCGGTAGAGCTCGCGCTAGAGGATGGGGTGGCTGTCGTGGGTGTTGAACGCCCAGCCATCCCGAAGGCAGAAACCGAGACATCGAGAGGCTGCCACCCGATTCCGAGGTCGTCATCCGGCCCCCGTCCACAACGCTCCTCGAGTGCGACCAGGCAAGGTTGGTCAAGAAGGAAAGGAGCACAGCGGAAGTTCCTGGAAATCTTGTTTGTCGTCCCGCGGGTGCGAAACCCGCCCGGTCAAAGCTGGAGCCCAGCAGACCGGTAGCGAGCCTTGCGCCAGGGCCGGTAACGGACCTGGCGATGCGTAGGCGCGCGAGCAAGTGGGCCGCGTGAGTTAGCCCCGAAAGTGTTGGGTGTCCGGAGCCGAGAGCGTTCGAGGTCTCGAAGGCAGCAGCGACTCTCTCGATCGAGGGGCCAGAGGGAGACGCAACGGACGGGGTTTGGAATCGCGGCACGCTCGAACAGGACGGCCCAGCAACCTGGGAGACCCTCTACCTCCACCCGAACAGACCGGGGCGACGGAGGCCCGGTGACCAACCTCCGACTTGGCGTGGGTTTGTAGGCGCACCCGCGTCGGGGCTAAGAACAAGCACCTATCCGGTGGTAGGTCGCCGGCAAGGGATGACCAGAGCGGCGGCCGATGGGGACGAGGGAGTCGGAGGACCGCATACGAGCGTTGACGCTGGGGAAGAGACAGGCACCTCGACCCAGCCGAGCGAAGGCGTGTCCGTGCTGGCGTGAACTTTTGGAGGGGAACATGCGCGATGCCAAGACATCGGAACGCGTGTCAACGGGACTTCAAAAGGTAGTGGAACGAGCGCGAAGAGAACCCGACGGGAGGGTCCTTTCGCTGGCGCATCGGATCGATGTGCCGGCCCTGCAACGGGCCCACCGCCGTCTGCGGAACGACGCAGCGGTGGGGGTGGATGGCGTCACGAAGGCGGAATACGGGCAGGGCCTGGAGCAGAGACTCCAAGACTTGCACGAGCGGCTGAAGTCGAGGCGATGGCGGCACCAGCCGATCCGACGAGTGCACATCCCCAAGGGCGAGGGCAAGACGCGGCCGATCGGCATCTCGACGGTCGAGGACAAGATTGTCCAAGACGCCGTACGCGAGGTGTTGGAAGCGATCTACGAGCAGGACTTCTTAGATTGCTCGTACGGCTTCCGGCCGGCACGGAGTGCACACCATGCACTGCGAGCCCTCGACCGAGCGGTGTACCAGGGCGCGGCGAACTGGATCATCGAGGCGGATCTCGTCTCCTTGTTCGACAGCTTGGTCCGCGCCAAGCTGATGGAGATGCTGAGGACTCAGGTGGCCGACGAATCGCTCCTGCGGCTCGTAGGCAAATGCTTGCACGTGGGCGTGCTTGACCGCGAGGAGTACTCCGAGCCGGACCAGGGCACAGCCCAGGGGTCGGTGCTCTCACCGCTCCTCGGCAACGTCTATCTGCACCACGTGCTCGACCTGTGGTTTGAGCGCGAGGTCCGGCCACGACTCCGGGGGAGGGCTTGCCTGATCCGGTACGCGGACGATTTCGTGATCGGACTCGAACGACGGGGCGACGCGGAGCGCGTGCTAGCGGTGCTGCCCAAGCGGATGGGGCGCTTCGCACTGACCCTGCACCCGGACAAAACTCGCCTTTTCCCCTTTGCACGCCGCGCTTCGGAGCGCACCGCCCCCGAGGCGTGATGCCCACATTTCACGATCCCACTTTCTCATGGCTCTCTCCTTCGCAATGGCTCCATTCGCCCGCGTCCGCGCAACGCGAACGGGGGGCGAAACGCAGGCGTAGCGAGATTGCGGCCCGCTATCGCGGTCCCATGGCAATGAAATAACAATCGCGATTAACACTGTTCAATGTACCGGTCGCGTACAGTATCACTCTGCAGGCAGAGGCAGTTGGAGTCGAAAGAGGGCCAAAGCCGACAATGACAGCACCTACCTCATTGCCATTTATCGGCTGGACGGTGATGACTGGCACGTCGGCAAATGACGTGGTGTACGTGATGTCATAGACACCGGTGCTCGGATGGGCCACCGAGTAGCAGCACCCAATCGGGGCGTTCCCGTTCGCGTTTACTTCGCCACGCATCATGCGCAGGTTCTCCTCGCCGCCGGTAGCGTAGTACTGTCCGCTGCTTCCCAGCTTGACGTCACCGCGGACGTCCAGCTTTGCCGCAGGAGCGGTGGTGCCGATGCCAACGTTGCCGGCCGAAGTAAAGTACGTAGCGCCAAAACCATGACTGGTCACGAAATCAACTCCAACTCGTGTGAAGCAGAACCCTCGGCCCACCAGCGCGGGAAGAGACGAGGAAGGATTGCCGAATCCAAAGCTTGCCTTCCCCTCACCGCTGTTGTCGTAGGCACCGAAAGATGACCAACCGCTCGCCCTTGAGTTCTGAAGCTTGAGCACGTCAGTGGCGTCATTGTTCCGAACGTCGAGAGGCAATCCAGGCGACGTCGTACCGATGCCTACGTTGCCGCCGGAGAAAAACACGTTGCCAGCGCTCGTCTGCCAGGGACCGGCGGCGAACCGTGAATACGGCGTCGCGGTGACCGGCTGGCGCGGACTGAGCATGGTCGGCGTCGTGCATGTCGGATCCGCGCACACGTCGATCTGGAGTCAGCGCGCGTCCCCGTTGAACGCGCTCGGCCCGAACGCGCCGGCCTCGTTTAGTTGCACGACGAACAGACCGTTTGCCACCGGAACGTTTGCCAGGGGCTGGCTCGTGCCGATCTGAGTCCCGCCCACCGGGGGCGAGCCGCTGCCCGCGGCGTCCCACAGGCTGAACCGCAGATTCGCGGTTCCGTTGACGGGGCTGCCACTCAGGATGAGCTGCCCCTGATAGGTGAACCCAGTCCCGAGAGGGGCCGAAAGAACCGGGGCTGCACCAAAGAGCACGACAGCCATCCAGCGAGATGTTCTGATCAGAGTCTTCATGGCGGACACCTCCGTGGGATCGGTTCCGTGGTCTCTGAGGGGCGCGGAGTAGGGGAGTCCGGTCCAAGATGGCCGGCCACTGCCGGGGCCATCACTCTCTACCTACGTCTGGGGAACGCGAGGCGAACACATTCCCCACCGATGACCGCCTGGGAACGCGCGGATGGTGCCGATGGCCCGCTCCGCGCACCCGTGTGGCCGTTTGACAGCCTGCTCATCGATGGCGCTCACCCACCGAACTGAGAACACTTCGAGCAGCGTCCCACCCGGGGAGCCATCCGTTCCAGCCTCGAACTCCGAGGCCCCGCTGGTTGACGCAGACTCCGTCTCCTGGTCGAGGCGACTCCTGCACAACTGGCACGCCCACCTGTTGTGGGGCGCAAGACCTCATCTGCAATGCATTCCACCTTCATCTAACCTCGGTCCCGCCAATACCCCGAACCTCTTCCGCGCTCAAAGCGACTTTCCGATGATGGGACGGATTGCGACCAGTCAGGGCTCGTGCGGCAGATCCCGTCTCCGCTGGAGTAGCTGGTGCGGTACCTGGGCTGGTACAGCTATCGGCGATTCTCGCCCTGCGCATCGACGATAGCCCTCGCGCTGTTGAGACCGTTCACGCTCTGTGATGGGCAGGTCCGGGCTTTTTGATCTCGGTTGGCGATGGGCAAGGAAAAACCCCCCTCGGCGAGCTTGATCGAAGCCGCCAAAGGGGGTTCCCTCCTGTTTATCACGAGTCGCGAGGGTATCAGCGGTTGTCACCAGACAGTGGGCGCACGCCGTCTTACCGCGTCGAGTCCTGGTACATCCTCTTCACCGTTCCCCACGAAGATGGTGGCGCGGAGACGGGACTCTCCGGGCAGACCGAAATGACGCCATGCGTGGCCAGCGAGCCCGCGCCGGTGTAGCCCGTGAGCTGGCCGGGATTCACGCAGAAGTTCGAAGTGCACGATCCACCGGGCGCGGTGCTGTACACCCAGGGAACTTCAAACGCCGCGAACTGGGTGACCCCCGCACAGCACCCGAGGTCGAGCACGCGCACTGCCGAATCACTGATACGCGTGAACGTGAAGCGTGGGATGACTGGCAAGATGGAGTCGAATGTGCCGCCGCTCGGCGCCGTGTGGGAGATGGTCATCGTGCCGATCGGTTGAGGCGCCAATGCTGAAAGATCCACGCTCACGTTCCACAACTCCGGGTCCGCGCCCGTGTCGTAGAACACGGTGATCGGGTTCACGCTCACCAGTGACAGCGCGACGATCTCGATGGGGATCGTATCGGTCGAAGGGTCCGTGGGCAGGACCGCCGTGCTCAACCTCCGTACGATTGTGTCCACCGCCGAGAGATTGTCCGAAGGGCAGCTCGGATGATTGCCGAGCGGTTGACCCCCGAGCAGGATGGAGCGGGAAAACTGAGAGGAGCCGGGGTCGAAGAAGTCCGCCGGTATCGGGGAGCCTTCGAAACTCTGATAGGAGTTGGGAGCAGGGCTCGTGAAGAGATCGTAGCCCGCGAGGACGTCGTCGGCAAGCGCAGCACTCGGCGTCAGCGCCAGGACCAGCGCCAGCGAACCCAAGACGAAATAGCGATGCGATGACATAGGATCCTCCTTCTGGACCCGGCACAAGGCGCGCGCCGGGATGGGCGTGGAGTGGGCAGCCGCGCGATCGCGGCAGGGACCTTTGCAGCGCCGGCTCGCATCCGCGATTCGCACCGCGGGCCGTGGGGTCGGGGCCAGCCAGCTCTCCGTTGCCAGAGCAGGACGGCTGGAGCATACGCGGACCGGTGGCGGAAAGACACCGGAATCAGAGGCCCACGGTCGGTCCCCACGGGCTGCGCGCCTGCGACGGCCGGCTTGGCCCCAGCCAGCACGGGGCGCATACTTGAGGAGTAGCCCAGGCGCCGATCTCGAAACGGGGTGGTCTTCCCTGAGATGGTCGAGATCGACTGTAGCGGCGTGCCCCGCCCTGGCCTTGGTGCTGGCATGCGCCTTGTCCATGGCTGACGAAGTGCGCACATCGCGAGTCGAGCGCGATCGATCGGGGGACTTCACCACTCTCCAGCCGGCCCTGGACGCCGCAGCCCGCGGCGACACAGTGTGCATCGGGCCCGGGCGATACGACGAAAACGCGCCATTCACAACGGTGGGCTGGACCGCCGAGACGCGCGCGGCCGTGAAGGTCGACAGCCTCGTGCTGATCGGGACTGACTGCAACGCGGTGGTCGTCGGTCCGGCGCAATTCGACGGGAGCGCAGTGGATCTTAGGGGAATCGCGATGGTCAGGGAGCTAACGCATCTCACAGTGGAGTCACTGACCGTCGAGAACGCATGGCACGGACTATTCGCCTTCGGAAGCGCCTCCGTCCGTTCTGCAACGTTTCGGACATGCGACAGCGGGATCTTCGCGCTGACCCCGACGGGCATGCAGGTGTCAAGCAACCGTTGTCGAGTAGCCCCGGCCGGGCAACCGGCCGGGGCTACTCGACACGGCTCTCGGTTCGGAGGTTGACAACTCGGGAGGGGGTGGCTGTTGAATGGCACCAGTCCCCGCTCGATCGCGCGGGCGGTAGTCAGCCGCCTTGGCGCCTGCGCCCCGCTCCGTCGAGCCGCCTACCTCACCAACTTCGGCGGCCGCGCGGCGGAGGCTGGTCCGCCCATGCCACACCGGAACGGCGCCCTTGACCCCGTAGTATGGTACAGGCTCTACCCTGTAGCTTGACGGAGGCCGTCATGGAGCGACTCACCATCGGAAGGCTTGCCGCGCGGGCCGGGATCGGCGTGGAGACGATCCGCTTCTACGAGCGCAAGGGCTTGATCGAGCGCCCGCCGCGCCGGCTTTCCGGCTACCGCGACTACCATGTCGATGCCGTCGAGCGCATCCGATTCATCCGCAGCGCCAAGGAACTTGGGTTCTCCCTGAATGAGATTGCCGAGCTGCTCTCGCTGCGCGTCGACCCCAAGCGCTCGTGTGGTGACGTCAAACTCCGAGCCAGCACAAAGCTCGCCGACATCCGCCAGAAAAGGCGTGCGCTCGGCCGCATGGAGCGGGTCCTGACAAAGCTGGTGGCGGCCTGCGAAACGAGGCGGCCGACGCGCGACTGCCCAATCCTGGAAGCGCTGGAGAAGGAGCCATGAAACTCGAGATCCTCTATTTCGATGGCTGCCCCAATCACGACGAAGCCGAGCGGCGCGTCCGCGAGGCCCTGGCGGACCTCGGGGAGACCGCGCCGATCGAACGGATCGCCGCTCGCGACGACGAGATGGCCGCCCGCGTGCGGTTCCTCGGGTCTCCTTCGATCCGTATCGACGGACGCGACGTCGTGCCCGAGGAGGGCGCAGGACCGTACGTCCTGCGTTGCCGCGTGTACCCGACGAGCGCGGGCCTGGCCGGCGTCCCCGACAAGGAGGCCATCCGGAACGCCATCCAGCGGGGAACGCCATGAACGCGCGTGTGCTCGCCAGCATCGGTGCGGTTGCCTCGGCCCTTGCCTCGTCGGCGTGCTGCTGGCTGCCACTCTTGCTGGTGGGGCTCGGCGCGTCCGTCGGGAGAGTCGCCATGTTGGTCGAACGCTTCCGGCCGCTTTTGCTGGGTGCCACGTTCGGGCTGTTGGCTGTCGGCTTCTACTTGAACCACCGGCGCGCGAAGCAGCCAGAGGCATGCGCGCCCGGCAGCGCCTGCGCGACACTTCGCGGCAGCAGGTTGGCACAGCTCAACCGTACCGTGCTGTGGATCTCCACAGCCATCGTCCTGGCCTTCGCGTTCTTCCCCAGCTACGTGGGACGCCTGTTCGGTGCCAAGCCATCGACTGTGGCAGCCGCAAGCGATTCCGGGACTCAGGACTGGACGCTGGCCGTCTCAGGCATGACGTGCGCGGGGTGCGAGGCCGCCATCGAAACGGCCCTGGGCGCCGTTCCTGGGGTGGTACGGGCCGATGCCAGCTTCGAGCAACGCCAGGCAACGGTGACCATCGCCTCAGCTTCTCCACCGTCGCGCCGCGCGCTCGCACTCGCCATCTCAAGCGCTGGGTATTCCCTGGTGGAGCCTGCGGCGGAGCGTTCCGGTCACGGACTGGCCGGCGAGTGGAAGGGCACGTACACGAGCGGCGACGGCCAGCAGATCGAGGTCCTCGTCGACCTCGGCCAGATTGGGACACGCTGGGTCGGCGAGCTGGACGTTCCGGAGTTCGACGTCGAAGACTATCCGGTCGAAGTGGTGCTGCAGGATTCGACCGTTGAGCTGCATTTCGCCGTCATCGACGCGGGCTTCCGCGGGGCGCTCTCTGCGGATGGCGTATGGCTGCGGGGGATGTGCAAGGCACCGGACGACGAAGTGGAGCGGCCGCTGACGTTCCAGCGCGTGGGCGGGCCCGGGCTCTCGAAGCAGCTCGTAGAGATCGAGACCGCGGCGGTTGGTCGGTCCCTCGTCGCACCGCTCTCCGATGACGCGGACGAACTACGGGCGGCGTTCAATCGCGACAAGGACAAGGTCCGACTGCTGCTGCTGCTGGCTCCGACTTGACCGGGTTGCCAGCGCGGTGCCCGTGAGGTACTGGACAAGGTCCTGAAGCAAATCGATCACGGCGATCTGGTGGTGTACGCGGTGTGGGAGCCGATTCTTCGCACTGATAACGAGGCTGCCGCCGGGAAGGCCACCGTGCTGCTGCCCGACCCACGCGTGCGACACTTCTGGGTGCCTTCGCAATCAGTTGGCGAGATGTTCCAGAAGCCCATTGGCCTCGCGGCGGAGCCGGCGTGGGACGTGTATCTGGCCTATCCGCGCGGCGTCCATTGGGACGACCATCCGCCGGCGCCGGCGTTCTTCATGCACCAACTCGTGGGGCGGCTCCCTGCGGAGCAGCGGTTGGATGGGGCGGAACTCGCGACACGACTGCAGGCGATGCTCAACGCGCAGTAGGAGGGTGAGCTAAACTTAGGACCCGTCAATGAATAACGTTGACAACCAGGAGCGGTTGGCATATGCTTTGGATCCATGGGAACCCTCAGCGCACTCGAGCGGAAGTTCGCCCTCATCTGGCCTCATCTCAACGAACGTGCACGCCGGATGATGG
>JBGPIA010000011.1:0-146090 GCA_041484665.1 Candidatus Krumholzibacteriia bacterium | reverse complement strand
GCGCCGCCCGCCACGCCTCTCGCCGCGTCGCCCGCCGCGTCGCCCGCCGCGCCGCCTGCCGCGTCGCCCGCCGCGCCGCCCGCCGCGCCGCCCGCCACGCCTCTCGCCGCGTCGCCCGCCGCGTCGCCCGCCGCGCCGCCCGCCGCCGAGCTCGCCCAGCGTCTACGCGGCCTCACCTTCCTGATCGGCAACACGCCCATGCTCGCCGTCGACTGCGTTTTCCGCGGCGAGCGGCGCACGGTGTACACCAAGGCCGAGACGCTCAACCTCACGGAGAGCGTCAAGGACCGCATGGCCCTGCACGAAGTGCGGCGCGCCTACCAGAAGGGCGTGCTCGTGCCGGGGGCGTGGATCGTCGAGGCGACGAGCGGAAACACCGGCCTCTCATTCGCCGCCATCGGGCGGGCGCTCGGGCACCCGGTCGCCGTCTTCATGCCCCACTGGATGAGCCCCGAGCGAATCAACCTCATCCGCTCCCTCGGCGCGCAGGTGCACCTCGTGAACGTGGAGCAAGGCGGCTTTCTCGGCAGTATCCAACTGGCCGAGGAGCTGGCGGCACGCACGCCTGGGGCATTCCTGCCCCGGCAGTGCTCCAACGAGGACAACAGCGAGGCGCACGAGCTGACCACCGGGCCGGAGATCGGGTCGCAGCTGGCGCAGCTCTCGCTGGTCCCCAATGCCTTCGTTGCCGGCGTCGGAACGGGCGGCACGGTGATGGCGTGGGGATCTCGTCGGGTGCCAACTTCCTGGGAGCGCTGAAGGCCCAGGACGAGCTTGGGTGCTCGTCGGTCGTCGTGACGATCTTCCCCGACAGCAACAAGAAATACCTGAGCACCGACCTCATGCGCGAGGAGCCCGTGCGTACGGGCTTCCGGTCGCCCGCCGTGGAGCTGATCGCTTTACGCGGGCTGGGCCGCACCTGCGATCTCTGCCAGCCGTCGCCGGCGCCCGATTCGCGGACCTAGTCAGCGCTGCACGGCGGCCATCGCCGCCTGCACCGCATCCTCCCACCGCCGCCGCGCCACCTCGCCGACGTCACCCACGTGGGCGCGCCACGTGCGGCGCCACAGCACGTCGTCCGGCGTCAGCGCCAGCTCGTGGCGCACCGCGTGGATGATCTCGCCGCGCGTGAACGGCAGTCCATCCTCCAGCGGCTCGCCATACGCCGGATCCTCGCGGATCACCTTCAGCACCTCGGTGTGGCGGCTGCCGTAGGTCCCCACCAGGTAGCGCAGGACCTCCACCGGCAACTGGTATTCGCGCGTGAGCGTCTCCTCGGCCACGGCGAAGTAGTCGTTCATGTCGGCGATGCGCCCGCCGGGAAGCTGGCGAAGCGCGGTGGTACACACTCGCCCGCCGGACAGTCCCAGCAGACGCACGGCGTGGTCGACGGCCCGCTCCGCCACCGCGCGGTAGGTGGTGTACTTGCCGCCCAGGACGCCCAGCAGGCCGGGGGCCTCCTCCCGCACCAGCGCCGCGCGCGACAGATCGCCCACCTCGGACTGCGGACCGGGCGGCAGCGCGCGCACGCCGGCGAACGCGCACAGCACGTCCGCCCGTCGCGGCGCGTCGCCGTCCAGCGCCAGCTGCAGCTCGTCGAGCAGGTACGAGATCTCGTCCTCGCTCGGCTCGTGGCCGCGCTCGGGCGTGTCCACTTCGACGTCGGTCGTGCCCACCAACGACTTGCCCTTCCACGGCAGCACGAAGAAGACGCGGCCATCGCGCAGCGCGGTCAAGAGCAGCGCGTGCCCGTGCGTCACCGCAGGGACGACGATGTGCGTCCCGCGGCTCAGACGCAACGGCGTGTGCGCGGTGAGCTGCTGCCGCGCCAGCACGTCGGCATACCAGGGTCCGGCCGCGTTCACGGTGAGCGTGGCCAACAGCTCGAACCGCTCGCCGGTCAGGCGATCGCGCAGCGCGGCGCCCGCGACGCGCCCCTGATCCTGCAGGAGCTCGGCGGCCTCCACCCGACTCCACACCTCCGCGCCGTGGGCGCGGGCGTCCAGCGCGTTCTCCAACACAAGCCGGGCGTCGTTCATCTGCGCGTCGTGGAAGAGTGCCGCGCCCGCGAGGCCGTGCGGGTTGAGGCGCGGCTCCAGCGCCAGCGCCTGCTGCGCCGAGAGCACGCGGTGCCGCTGCAGCATGCCGCGCCCGGCCAGCAGGTCGTAGAGCGTCAGGCCCAAGGCCACCTTCAGCTTGCCGTGGCGCGCGCCCTGGTAGATGGGCAGCAGGAATGGCAGGCGCCGCACCAGATGCGGCGCGATCTGCAGGAGGATCGCGCGCTCGCGGAGCGATTCCCGCACCAGGCGCAGGTGCATCTGCTCGAGGTAGCGCAGGCCGCCATGGACGAGCTTGCTGCTGCGGCTGCTGGTGCCCTCGCCGAAGTCGTCGCGCTCGATCAGCGCCACGCGCAGCCCGCGCAGCGCGGCGTCGCGCGCGATGCCACAGCCGTGGATCCCCCCGCCGATCACCAGCAGGTCGAAACGGCGGGTGCGCAGCTCGCGCGGATCGGGGCGCAGTCCGGGGGCCTGCATGGTCATGGGGACCGCCTCGTTCCGGCACGCCCCGTGCCCGCGCGCCCCGTCCCGGCAGGCCCCGCACCGGCACGCTCCGCACCTGAGCCCACGTGCCACAGGCGGTCGATCAGCGCGCGGTTGGCGGCCACGTCGTTGCCGCAGATGGCGCTGGCGCCCCAGGCCAGGGCGCGTCGCACGGCGCGCTCACCATCGACGGTCCACACCCACAGCGGCACATCGGCACGAACGACGCGCCGCACGAACTCCTCATCGAGCAGATCGTGCGCCGCGCTCACCGCGTGCAGGGCGCTCAGCTCGCGCGGTGCGAGCCGGCGCAGCGCCGCAGCTTCGCTGACGATCAGGACGGCCTTGCGTCCGGCTTCCAGCACCCCACGCACCAGGCCGGCATCGAAGCTGGCCAGGGCATGGGCAGAGCGGCGTGGCACCAACTGCAGGCAGCGCGCCAGCAGCCGGCGATTGTCCGCCTCGCGCCGGCCGTGGCCGCAGGACTTGAGCTCCAGGCAGAGGGGCAGACGCGTGCCGACGCGCTCGAGCACGACCGCGAGAGCGGGGATCCCCGTCCCGGCGAAACGCGGAAACAGGCGCCCGCCCACGTCCACCCGCGCCAGCTCCGCCGCATCCAGATCCCGTACGCGCTGGCGGCCCCCGGCCAGGCGCGTCAGCACCGGGTCGTGACAGACGACAACCTCGCCGTCGTGCGAGAGGAGCAGGTCCAGCTCGATGCAGTCGGCCCCCTTGGCGACGGCCGCCTCGAAGGCGGGCAGGGTGTTCTCGGGGGCGTGGGCGCTGTCACCCCGGTGGGCGATCACGAGCGGCCGGCGGATGGAGCCTGGGGTCATGACCAGTGTGGCGGGCAAGCGGTGTGCCGGGAGAGCGGCTGTCCTACGCCAGGAGGGGCTGGCGGCCGGGGTAGCCAACCGGGCCCATCCCGGCGTAAAGTTGCGCGATATCTGAAGCTGCCCACGTCCCCTCAGGCCTCCCCCTTTCCCGGCCGGGCCCGCAGCGCACGGTAGCGCGCCGGCCGGCGAGCGTCATGCGCCTTTGCATCCTTGCCGACATCCACGCCAACCTCGCGGCATTGGAGGCCGTCCTGGCCGACGCGCGCAAGCGGCGTCCCGACCGCTACATCTGCCTGGGCGACGTGGTGGGCTACGGCCCCAACCCGGCGGAGTGCTTGCAGGCGTTGCGCGACCTCGACGCCGAGGTCGTCCAGGGCAACCACGAGGCCGGCCTGCTCGGGGAGCTGTCCACCGAGCGCTTCAACGCCTTCGCCCTGCTCGCGCTGCAGCACAACCGGGCGATCCTCTCCCCCGCCGACCTCGACTACATCGCGGGCTTCCGCACGCGGGTGGAGGTCGAGGGCAAGGCGCTCTTCATCCACGGCTCTCCCGACGACCGCGACGAGTACGTCTTCTCCGAGGAGCGCATGCAGGAAGTCGTGGCGGCACAGCCCATGTGGATCTCGGCCTGCGGACACACCCACTTCCAGTACGTCTTCGACGGGGAGATCGTGGAGCCGGGCCCGCTGGCGGCGTACGCGCTGCGCCAGGAGTGCCGCTATCTGTTCAACCCCGGCAGCGTCGGCCAGCCGCGCGACCGCGACCCCCGCGCCGCCTACGCCATCCTCGACCTGCAGCAGAACGAGCTGGCGCTGGTGCGAGTGGAGTACGACATCTGGCTGACTCACGAGCGGATGAAAGCCGCCGGCCTGCCCGCGTACCTGGGTGACCGGCTGCTGCGAGGACACTGAGCATGGCGGGGGGGTTGCGCGAGCTGCGCGGGCTGCGCGAGCTCCGCGTCCTCGTCTCCCTGCGCTCCGCCGACCCGCTGCGCCTGGCCGAGGAGCTCGAGCGCCTGGAGTCCGCCGGCGCCGATGGCTACCACATCGACGTCATGGATGGGCACCTCGTACCCGACCTGTGCATGGGCCCTTCGGTAGTGACCGCCTTGCGCCCGCTCACGCGCAGGGTGCTCGACGTTCACTTGCTGGTGGAGCTCACGCACCAGCCCGAGCGCCTGCTGCAGGCCTACGCCAAGGCCGGCGCCGATCGGATCACGATCCACGTCGAGGCCACGCCCGACGTGGCCGGCTGCCTGCGGCAGATCCGTGCGCTGAACGTGCAGGCCGGGGTCGCGTGCTTCCCCGCGACGCCGCTGAACGCCCTCGCCCCGCACCTGGCGGCAGTGGATGTCGTCAACCCCCTGGGGGTCGACCCGCGCGCGGGAGGAGCTTTCGAGGAGACCACCTACGACCGTCTGCGCTGGCTCGCGCAGCAGCGCGCCGCGCAGGAGCTGCCCTTCGCCCTGCAGGCCGATGGCGGCGTGTGGACGAGGACGCGCGACGGTCTGGTCGCGGCAGGCGCCGACGAGTTGGTGGCTGGCTACCCGATCTTCTCGTCGCAGGATTACGGCAGTGCGGTGCACGCGCTGCGGCACGGACCGCACTGAGGCCGCCCCACCGCCTGCCTAGCGCGCCCGGATCGCCACCAGCCGGTATGGATAATCGTGCTGGGGGCTGAGCTCGTTGTAATAGCAGGCCACCGGCTTCCCGCGGTAGAGCTCTTCCATGCGGGAGTGGATCTGCGGGTCGTAGACCCACGGGATGACCCATTCGTAGTGCCCCGTCACCTGCTCGAGCTGCGCCCGCGCCGGACCGTCCACGGCGGCGTACCACTCCTGGAAGGTGGGTAGGCGCGCGCCGAGCTGCGCGGCGGCACGCTCGGCCTGCAGCCAGGTCGTCGGGGACCGCGGATTGCGCTCGATGGCGAAACCGCCCACGTCGACGGTGCTGCCCAGCGGCGCTGGCGGCGGTTGCGGCGACGCCGACCCGCTGTCCGCGCCCGAGAGCATTGCGCCCGAGGCCGCGGTGCCGGCCGTGCCGCCAGCGACGTCCCCGACTGAGCCGCTCATCGAGCCGCCTGCGAGACCGCCACCGACCCCGCCGACCCCGCCGACCGTGGTGCCGCCTGTGCCGCTGGTGGTGCCCCCCGCCGTGGCGGGTGCGACACCAGCGGTCATCCCACCGGATCCCGCGTCGGCATAGGCGGCTGCGGTGAGGCGTCCGGTCGACACGACACCAGCCTGCCCCGCCGCGTACTCCTCCGGCTTGGCCGCGAGATACGCGACGCTCACCACCTGCTTGCGCGGCTTGAACTCCACCGCTGCGTGCCAGATCGACAGGAAGCGGAAGGGGCTCTCGAATGCCTCGTCGGGCAGCGGCTCCACCTGACCCAGGTCCACCTCGACAAAGCGATCGTGCGCGACCACCGTGCGCGTCTCGGTCCACACCGGAACGCCCCCGGTCGGCGATCGGTAGAGCTCGAAGGTGAGCTTGACCTCGCCATTGTTGGCCGAATCCGGGAGCAGCGGCATCGGCCCGCGATACTGGATCACGCGGCTTGACGATGGAGCCGGGGTAACCGACGAGGCGCTGGCTGCTGCAGCGGGGGTCGAGACGGCGGCAGCCGGTGCGGCGGTCGTCGCGGCGGCGGCAGCCGCCACGGCGGCAACCACCACGCACACCGCGAGCAGCCCGCTCCAGAGCCCCACGCCCGCCTGGCGCTGGGTGCGCTTGGGAGCCTGCGTGCCCAGCGGAGCCGGCGCGCCCCGCGAAGCCTGCGTGCCCAGCGGAGCCGGCGCGCCCCGCGAAGCCTGCATCCGCTTCGCAGCCCGTGCTCCCTGCTTGGTGGTGATCGCGCTCATCGTTTGCCCTCTCCGGGGGTTCCCGCCTGCCGCCGTGGTTTCTCGCGCGAGCTTGCGGCCCCGCGTGCGCGAGCGGACTCACGCAGCTGCGATGCCTCGTGCTGCAGCGCGGTGAGGCCTTGCTGCAGGGGCAGGTAGCCCCTGTTGTGCGTGAACTCGGGGCTGCTATGGTAGGCCCCCTTGAACATCGTCGCGTGGTGGAACTTGTAGAGATCGAAGAAGATCTGCTCCGCAGACGACAGCCCGGAATAGACCTGATCGCCGCCCAGGACGAACGCCGGCCCGGCAGCGTGCCCGGAGGCCGCGAGCTCCTCCTGCGTGGTGGTCGCGCGCTGCAACAGGCCGTCATCATAGAGGCCGGTGACGAGCGTAGCGGCCTCGCCCAGGATGCGGTCGGCCTCGCGCTTGACCTGATCCGCCTCCTCCAAGCTGGCGGCCGCGAAGCGCGAGGAATGGCACGGCAGGCACGTCTGGACCATGTGCGTGCGCTCCTGGCGTGCTGCCGGCGGCGCGATCGTGCGCATGCGCACTGGCGCTGTGTCGCTCACGAGCACCGCGCCGTTCGCCACGTTGCCCAGCGTCAGCCCCCGGCCGGTGTCGTGAGTGCCGCCTGGCATGTGACACGTGACGCAGGTAGGCGCCTGCGCTCGCGTCGTCTCGGATGCATAGAGCTGTCCGTGCTTGCTGGCTTGCCACATCTCCATTTGGGCGTGGTCCGGGCCGCCGTGGCAGGCAGCGCACGCCTGGGGCTGGCGCGCTTCGGTCACGCTGAACGCATGTCCACTGTGACAGGTGTTGCACTTGCCTGCGCTGCCATCGGGCCAGCGCTCCCCCACCTGGTGGCATCCCTCACATCCGAGCTGGGCCACGGCCGGGCTGAGGCGCTGGAACTTCGGGTCGGCTTCCATGAGCGCGGCGGCCTGCGCGTGAAGGCTGCGGCCGAACTCCTCGACCTGCTTGGCGTGGCAGCCGCCGCAGACGCGCGCGCTCACCTCACCCTTGTGCGAGAAGATCGTGCTGTGATCGCGGCCATGGCAGGCCTGGCAGGTGACGCCCTTCGCCGCGTGGCGACTGCCTTCCCATGCGGCGAACAGCACCGGGGTGAGGTCGCGGTGGCACTCCTCGCAGCTCTTGCCGGAGCGAGAGATCTCCAGCGCGCGGGAGTCCGCAGCAGGCACGGGCGGCGGCGTGTCAGCGGCGCGCGCAGTTCGTGACAGCGCACTGGCCGCGCCCGCGGCACTCGCCACGCTCGCCGCCACCCACGCGAGGACGGCCCAGCGCGCGCGCGCGGCCCAAGGCTCGCGTGCGGCCCAGGGCTCGCGCCCGGCCCTTGGCCCGAACCCGGACCTCGGCAGGCCAGACGTGCAGGCGCGCCGCCGGCCAAGCAGGAAAAGGAAGGTGCAGGGCATGCGCATGGGGGGACGCACGGAGCATACCACGCCACATGGCGGCAAAAAGAACGGGAGGAGCTTGCGCATCCTCCCGCTCTATCCGGTGGCTAACCACGTTCACCGGGAACGTCTTGACCCGTCGGACCTCAGCAGCCTGGGTTGGCACCCCTGAGGCCCCGGTCGAACCTAGCGGTCCCGAGCGGCCGACTGTCTGGGTCCCTACTCTTCGTACACGCCACGGGGGATGGAGCGTTGCTCCATCCAGCGGGCAGTTGCCCAGGGACCTTGGCATGCCCAGCGCGGAGCAGGTGCCCCACGCCCCCTACCCCACACCGTCCGGCCAGCGGCAGGCGAGGAGCAACCCCTTGCCACGAAGGGAGAAGCCCTTGCACCGCCCAGGACCACACGAATTTATACTTTACCAGGCGGCGTAACGCAAGTTTCATTTGTAGTAGTTCACCCTCTGGTAAAACGCCCGGCAGCAGGCCGGAGGGTTCCTCGGGCGCCCGGGAGTCCTGAATGGCCGCCAACCCCTTCCGTTTCGGTACCCCGGTCAGCGAGTCGCTGTTGGTCGGCCGCGAGACAGAGCAGGCCGAGATCCTGAGGATCCTCAAGGATGGGCGCAATCTCGCCCTGACGGCTCCGCGCGGCACCGGGAAGACCAGCCTGTTGCTCGCGACGCTGGCCCAGTGCAAGGCCGGTGGAATCGACACTGCCTACGCCGACCTCACGCCGGCGATCAACACCCGTCGCTTCGCCGAGGTCTACGCCTCCGCGCTGACGCTGGAGCCGACCAGCACGGTGGAGGCCATGCAGGAGGCCGTCCGCCAGCTCGTCCCCAGCTTCGTACCGCGCGTCACGATCTCCAGCAGTGGCCGGCCCGGCCTGCAACTGGATCTGTGGGACCGTGACCGCGATCTGCGCGTGCTGTTGGAGCGGATCCTCGAGGCGCCGGCCCAGCTGCGGCAGACGCGCGGCCGGCCCCTGGTGGTCGTGCTGGACGATTTCGAGGACTTCGTGGCAGTCGCCGACCTGGACCTGCTCAAGACCTTCGCCGCGGCCATCCGCCGCCATCTCTCGGTGAGCTACGTCTTCGTGCTGCGCCGCGACGACAGCGTGCGCACGCTCTTCCAGGAGCCGCGCGGGCTGTTCCACAAGCTGGCCGAGCCGGTGCGCCTGGCACCCGTGTCTCCCCAGGCGATGGCGCTGGGCATCGAGCAGCGCTTCCGCGACGCGGGGATGTCCATCGAGGTCGATCTCGTGTTCCAGCTCCTGGAGTTGGCGGAGCACATCCCCCACTACGTCCAGATGCTGGCCCACGCGCTGTTCGAGGCGGGGCGCGAGCGGCGGACGCTCGCCGAGAGCGACCTGCGCAACGCGCTGTCCCACGTGCTTGAGACCCAGGCGTACGCTTTCAAGATCCAGTGGGACCAGCTCTCGCCCTTCCAGCGCAATCTGGCGCTGGCCCTGGCCGGGGGGCAGACCGAGCGCCTGCACAGCCAGCGCATGGTCACGCGGCTGGGGCTCGGCTCGCCCAGCACGGTGAGCAAGAACCTGCGCACCCTGATCGCGCGGGAGGTGCTCCGCAAGAAGGAGGACGCGTCGATCCGCTTCGTCGACCCCTTCTTCGGCCTCTGGCTGCAACGGCGGATGACCTGAGGAGCCGGACCTGGGCGAGGGTCCAGAGATCCGGAGACGATGCGGCGGACGGCCCGACCGGCCCGCGGCGGGCGGGCCGCGCCCGAGCGCGGCACGCGGGCGGCCCTGCGCGGGAGGCTAGGGCCGCAGGTGCTCCAGCCGCTGCGCATCGAGGGCATCCTGGGGCCGGCCGGTGGCCCGTTTGTTCGCAATCAACTCCTCGCGTCCGATGACGGGAACGGAGAGTCCCTCGATCGAGGCCGAGATCCGGTGCGCCCACGCTTGCTCGAAGCCAACCCCATCGATGCTGGTCAGGACATCGATGCGAAAGGGCTCGACGCCCACCTGGACCACAGAGTCCGGCCGGACGAAATCCGCTGCGCTGAAGTGCTCCGCGGGCGCGCCGAAGCGCTGGAGGGCCGCGACCACCCGTGCGGCGTTCGCAGCGGTCGGACGCACCCACAGATCAAGGTCCCCGGTGGCGCGCACCAGCCCGTGCGCGGCGAGGGCGTACGCGCCCACCAGCAGGAATTCAACCTGGCCGTCGATGAACTCGGACAAGACGTCGTGATGATCCGGGCTGAGCACGCAGGTCCCCCCTGAACGCCCACGCCTCGAGCGTCAGCGGCCACACCATAGCCATGCGGTCGCCGGGAGTCAGGTCTTGCAGGTCGGAGGTCGGCTCGGGCTCGTGGAGCGACCGTTTCCGGATGATCATTCTGCGGATTCCCATGTCAACAGGATAGCACGAACCCCCGGGCCTTCCCTGCACTCACGCCCGTCGTGCGCCAGCGGTCTGCGAGCAGCCCTCGCCACGGCGACGCGAGCGGCGCCGCGGGCGGGCTTCGCCTATACTCAGCGCCATGTCGTTGATCACGCTGCAGGGCGTCGGCTTCGATTATGGTCGGCAGACCATCCTGGACGGCGCCAATCTGACCATCCACGCCGGCGAGCGCTACGGCCTGGTCGGCATCAACGGCGCGGGAAAGACGACGCTGCTGCGTCTGATCCTGGGCCAGTTGGAGCCTCCACGCGGCAAGATCCAGCGGGCCGCCCGCGTCTCCGTCGGCTATCTGCCCCAGGACAGCGAGTTGGAGAGCCCGCTTCCGGTGCGGGAAGCGGTGCGCCAGGCGGCGTTCGCGGACCTGCTGCGGATCGAGGCCGAACTGGAAGAGCTTTCGCACCGCCTGGGGGCGGGCGACGAGGACCCGCGCGTGTTGGAGGAGTACGGCAGCCTGCACGAGCGCTTCGAGCAGGCCGACGCCTACACCATGGACTCCCGGTGTGAGGCGGCGATGCTGGGGCTGGGGTTCGAGGCGGACCGCCTCGACCAGCCGCTCAATACCCTGAGCGGGGGGCAGCGCCGGCGCGCGGCGCTGGCGGCGGTGCTGCTCGCGCCTCATGACGTGCTGCTGCTGGACGAGCCCACGAACCACCTCGACCTGGACGCGCGCGAGTGGCTCGAGGAGCACCTCATGCAGCGCAGGGGCGCAATGATCGCCATCAGCCACGACCGCGCGTTCCTCGACCATGCCACCGATTTCACGCTGCACCTGTTCAACGCGCGGCTGGACCGCTTCCCCGGCAGCTATACTAAATTCCACCGGCTGTGGGCCGAGCAGAAGGGGCAGTGGGAGGAGCGCTATCGCCGCCAGCAGGAGCATATCGAGCGCACCGAGACCTTCATCCGCAAGAACATCGCCGGCCAGCGCACCGGGCAGGCCAAGAGCCGCCGCAAGCAGCTCGCGCGGCTGGACCGCATCGAGGCGCCGCCCAGCGACGGAAAGCAGTACCGCTTCAACCTCGCCCCCGCGCGCGTCAGCGGAAACCTGGTGTTCGAAACGCACGGGCTCACGCACCGCTTCGGGTCCCTGCGGCTGTTCGAGGACCTGGACTGCCAGGTCCTCCGCGGTGACAAGATCGGGATCATCGGCCCCAACGGCACGGGCAAGACGACCTTGCTCAAGCTGCTCACGCGGGCGCTGGTTCCCATCGACGGATCGATCGCCGCCGGCCACAACGTCGACCTCGGATATTACGATCAGGACCTGCGCGCGGTGAATGATACCAATACGGTCCTGGGCGAGATCCGCCTGCTCGACCCCGAAAGCAGCGACGGAACGCTGCGCACGTTCCTTGGCGCGTTCGGATTCGGCGCGGACATGATCGATCAGCGGGTGGGAACATTGTCCGGCGGCGAGCGCGCGCGCCTGTCGCTCTTGCGGCTGATCCTGGAGCGTCACAATACGCTGCTGCTGGACGAGCCCACCAACCACCTCGACTACGACGCGCGCGAAGCGCTGGAGGAGGCGTTGGCGACCTTCAGCGGCACGCTCATCTGCGTCAGCCACGATCGTTACTTCCTCAATCGGATCGTCAACCGCGTGTTCGCGTTCGAGACCGGCGCGGCCGCGGCGTCAGACCGCGCTGCGCAGAGCGGCGAGCCGGCCGTGCGCGTGCGGCAGGTCCTGGGCAACTACGACGACTATCGCCGTGCGGTGCTCGCGGAGCGAGAGGCGCTCGCGGAGACGACCTGGGGGTCGGGCGGCTCCCGCGCCGCTACGCCGGCGCCAAGAACGCCGGGGACGACCAAGGGCGCGCCCGCGCAGCCTGCGAAGCCCGACGCCGCGCCGCCGGAAGCTGCCCAGAGCGATCCCCGCGCTGCGGGCGCCACGCGGCCGCGAGCTACCCCGCCCGGCTCCCTTGGCCCGCGGGGGAGAAAGCCTGGAGCTGGCCAACCCGCTGCCGGCCCGCTGCGCAAGCGCGACCTCGGCAAGAACGAGCTTGCCCGGCTGCGGCGCGAGGTCGGAGACCTCGAGGACGAGATCGCGTTGATCGAGGCGGATCTGGAGTCGCTGGGCGGACAGCTGAGCGGCGGCGCGCTGTCCGCAAGCGAGCTGGTCGACGCCAGCACCCGCGCTGCGCGGCTGCAGGCTGCGCTCAACGAGAAGCTGCGCCGCTGGGAGGAGTTGGCGGTCCTCCTGGAGCGCGATCCGTCGGCCGCACCGGCGGGCCGTCCGGCAAGGCAGAGTGACCGGCGGCCGACCGATCGCTGACGCGGATCACGAACGAGAAGGAGATCCGCCGTGAGCTTCCAGTTCACGCGGGGGGAGGGTCGACTGACCACGTCCGTGAATCAGCGCGGGTTGGCGACGACGCAGCCCGCGTTCAGCGCTCAACGGCCAAACCCGGCTCCCGGATAGAGCAGGTTCACCGCGACCAGGAAAACCGGGTGGAAGACCCGGTCGAACAGCCGCCAGGCGATCAGGATCCCTACCCATCCAAACATCGGCTGCAGCACGAACGCCCGGTAGCGCTGCGCAGCCGAAGCGCTGAGGAACAACGGAACCGCGCTCGCGCCGTCCAGTGGGGGGATCGGCAGGATGTTCAGCGCGAGGAGCACCAGGTTCAGCGAGAAGAGGACGCTCACGATCGTGGCCAGCGCAGCCCAGGTGCCACCGCCGGCCGCCATGGTGACCTGCGCGAATCCGACCGAAGTCGGCTCGCGGAAGCCCCCCGCCAGCATCCCACCGCGGATGAGCAGCCCGGCCACGACCACCAGCATCAGGTTCGCGGCGGGGCCGGCCAGCGCCATCCAGGCCGCGCGCCGGGGGTGGCGCTGCGCCCAGATGGGGTCGTAAGGGGCGCTGGCAAAGCCCATCGGCCAGCCCGACGTGAGCGCCGTCAGCACGGGCAGCAGCACCATGCCGAAGGGCTGGCGGCGGATATGGGGCCGCGGGTCCAGGGTGACTTGCCCGCCGAGATAGGCGGTCGGGTCACCGCCGCGCAGCGCCGCCCACGCGTGGGCCGCCTCGTGCAGCGTCGTCGAGAAGAGGAAGACCGCGTAGTAGAGGAAGGCCTGGTAGATCGCCTGCGAATCCACGCGCGCTCCTCCCCCACCGTGTCCCCGTGCTGCCCTCGGATGCCGCCGCAACGGGCGGCCGTTGGGCAGCGCGGGAGCCCACGATACCTCTTCCGGGCGAGCGGGGAAATGCCCGCGCGCGCGATGCGCAGGCGCCCATCCGGCTGGCCTTCTTCGGCGACCAAGACCGCAACCCTCCTTACCTGTGCGAGCTGCGCCAGAACTGGTGAGTCGGCGCACTGCGCCGCCGGCCTGTCCACTGCGGTCCCGGGCGGGAATGCGGACGCGATCTAGCCGCGCGCGCTGGTGTTCCCCGAATGCGGTGCGTCGCCCTGCTTCGGAGTCGGTGGATGCTGCCGCAGGACCGTGATCGTGATGCGGCGATTGGCCGGCGCGAGCCGGTCGGTGGGCACGGCCGGCCGGCCGTCGCCGTAGCCGACCACGCTGTCGAATCGGTCGCGCGCCAGCCCTTGGCCCTCGAGGCGGCGGCGCGCCGCGTTGGCGCGGTCGGCCGAAAGCTCCCAGTTGGTGTAGGTCGCGCCCGCGGGATACTGGCGGGCGTCGGTGTAGCCCTCCAGACGGACGCGGTTGGGCAGCTTGACCAGGCTATGGGAGACCGCACCGAGGATCTTCTCGAACTCGGGGTTCATCTTCGAGCCGCCGATGGTGAAGAGCTCGTCCTTCGGATCGTCGGAGATCTCGATCACCAATCCGTCGGGGCCCAGCGAGATCCAGACCTGGTCGGAAACGTTCTCCAGATCGAGCTGCTGAAGCTCCTCGCGCACTTCCTGGGCCGCAGCCTCGAGCGCCTTGCCCTCGAGGTCCGGTCCGTTGCTGGGAGGGTTGTACATGAACCCGGGCCCGCCCTCGAAGGTCCCCTCCGCCTGCGAGCCGCCGTCGACCACGGAGCCGTCTGCGCGGAAGTAGCGCGCGATGGCCTCCTTCTGCTGCTTGCTGCTCGACGCCAGGATCCACATCAACAGGAAGAACGCCATCATGGCGGTGGTGAAGTCGGCGTAGGCCACCTTCCACGCGCCGCCGTGGTGGCCGTGCGGCACGTGGCCGGCGACATGCTGGCCCCGGCGCCGGACCTTGCCCGCGCCCTTGTCCTGACCCGCCATCGGATGCTCCCCGCCGCTACGCCGGCTTGGCGGCCTTGAGCTCGTTCACGGCCGCCTCCAGCTCGGCCGTGCTTGGCCGGTCGGCCGCGAAGATCACGCGGCGCGCCTGCTCCACGGCTGTCACGGGGGAGGTCCCCCCTGTGGAGCTGATCAGTCCGACCATCATGCACTGCAAGTACTTGTGCTCATCGCGCGCGATGCCCTCCACCGCGCTGGCGATCGGCTGCAGGAATCCGTAGGAGAGGAGGATTCCCAGGAAGGTCCCGATCAGCGCCGCGCCGATGTGTTGGCCGAGCTCGTTGGGGGGCCCGTCGAGCTTCTGCATCGTCACCACGATGCCCAGCACCGCGGCCACGATCCCCAGCCCGGGCAGAGAGTCGCCGACTCTCTGCAGGACGCCCGCCGGGAGCGAGCCCTCCTCCTGCAACGTCGAGAGGTCGGACTGCATGATGTGCTCGACCTCGGCCACGTCGGTGCCGTCGATGAGCAGCTTGAGGGAGTCACAGAAGAAGTCTACCGCCGGCGGGTTGGTGATGAACGACGGGTACTTCTTGAAGAGCTGGCTGTTGTGCGGCTCCCCGACCTCCTCCTCCAGCGCGATCAGCCCATCCTTGCGGATCTTGGAAAAGACCTCGAATTGCATCTTGAGCAGCTCGAGGAACGCCGGCTTGGTGTACGGCGACCCCTTGATCACGAGCGGCAGGGACTTCAACAGCTGCTGGATGACCTTGCGGGGCGTTCCCAGCAGGATGATCCCGATCGCCGCTCCACCGATGATGATGAACTCCGCGGGCTGGATGAGGACGAGGAAGGACCCCTTCGCGAAGGCATAGCCGCCGAGAATGGAGACGATGACGACGACAAGCCCGATGATTGCGAACATGCTTCCTGCAACCTGTCCCCCGGTGGGGCAGGCGGGACGTGCATTGCCGTGCGGCCGCCGCGGTCTCTCGGCCGGGCTTGGCGGTGACCCGAAGGACGGGCACACCAGCCCCTCCGAGAGGGCTTATCGGCAGGCGCGCTGGACGACTTGAGCGAGGCCATCCGCCGGCGCCCGTCTGCGCGACCAGCGTTTCCTGCATGATGGCGGATCCGGCATTCTCTGCCGGGCGGCAAGTCCTGCCGGCCCGTCGTCCGTGCTCCGGGCACGCGGCCACGACCGCGTCAACGGCCCCCGCCGCGGGCGCTCACTGCCGCCGCGCGAGCACCGGTCGCTCCAGCAGCAGCCCGGCCTGGACGGCCAGCTCCTGCAGGTCTTGCGCCCGATCGGCCTGCACCTCGTCGCCGTCGGCGCCCAGGTCGGCCCAGAGCACGCCGGCCACACGCCCACCCACCTGGAGCGCCGCCGTGGCGTAGCTGCGGGTGCGCGTGATCTCCAGCAACAACGGCCCGGCGTGGGAGCCGTAGGCCTCGCTCCGCGCGAAGGGCACGTGGAAGCCGCGGCCTTGCGTGACGGTCTCGGCGACGGCGCCCAGCCCCTCGGGCGACGGCAGCGTGAAGGCCGGGGCGAGCTCGGCGGCGCCTGGCCCCGCCCACAGCCATGTTTGCAGGCCGTGGGTGCGGACTTCCACCTTCAGCAACAGCACGCGCTCGAAGCCCACGATCCGATGAGCCGCCTCGACGACACGGGCGAGCAGCCGCTCGGAATCCTCGCCCGCGCTCATGCGTTTGTTGATGTCGCGGTGCAGCGCTAGCAGCGCGGCGGTGCGGCGGACGGCTTCCTGCGGGTCGGGCGCCACGGGCTTGGGAGCCGTGCCGCCCTCCTTCAACAGCACGAGGAAATCGGGGAGGTCGCCGCCTCCCACGTTCAGGCGGCCGGCGAGGTCGGCGAGACCCGCGACCGCCTCGGCGTAGATGTCCTCCATGGCGGAGGTCCCGATGCCCAGCGCCCGGGCCGCGGCGCGCAGGATCTCGCGCTCCCGGTCCCGGTGCGCGACGTCGCAGCGGAAATGGGCGATGGCGTCGGCGTAGACGAGGATTCCCTGCATCGGGTCGAGCGCGCGGGGCGGCCGCAGAGGATCGATGTCGTGGTGGTCGCCGATCAGGCTCTGCAGGTCGTGGGGCAATCCCCAGCGCGCGGCGAGCTTGCGCCCCGCCCGCTGATGGGTAATGCCGAACTGCGCGCGCTCGGCGTCCTCCGCCTGGGCCCCCGCCGCGATGTCCAGCAGCACTTGCTCGTAACGCTGCGGCGAGCACTCGATGAGCACCACCTTGCCGATGTCGTGGATCAGCCCGGCGACGAAGGCCTCCTCCGGCAGCGCGCGCCGGCAGGCTTCAGCGAGGCGCTGAGCGAAAGCGGCCACCACAATCGAGTGCCGCGCGATCTCCGCCAGGTGCGGGGAGCGCGAGAGCTTGCTCATCATGTCGAACATCGAAAGGCCCAGGGCGATGCGGCGCACCTGCTCGAAGCCCATCGCCACCACTGCCTTGCTGACCGTGCGGACTTCGTCCTTGCGCCGCCGGCTCGCGTAGAACGAGCTGTTCACCACTTTCAGCACCTTCATGGTGAGAGCCTCGTCGCGCAGGATCACGGCGGCGAGATCCTCGGCGCTGCTGCGGTCGTCCGTGGCGACGCTCTGGATCTGCAGCAGAGTCTGCGGCAGGACGGGGAGCTCCCCCATCGCTTCGATCTGCTCGAGGACCTCAGTCGAGCTCATGGCCTTCCAGCCGCGCAGGCGCGGAAGCTGAGGGGAGCGGTGCGTGTGCCTGGCCTTGCGGGTTTCGGCCGCCCAGCATGGGGCTTGAGCCCGCCCTGGCGACCCCGGCGCGTCCGGATCGCCGGCGCTCAGGGAGTCCTTTCGCCAATTCTGGCGAAATGGTACGCTCGCAGGGCGCACGCGGATCCTGCGGGCCGCAGTCCAGACCGGGAAATCCGGACTGCGGTGACCGGGCCGAGTCCTCTGGGCCGCACCCGCGGGCCCGCAGTGCCTTGGCCCAGCAAGCGCTGCCGCGCCGAGGGCCCGCGTCCTGGATCCACGGCTTCCACTCGTTTCCCCAGCTGGCCGACTCGATCGCCATGAAGCCCGAACCGACACCCAACGATAAGAAGCTCATGTCGCTGCTCAATGCCTCCTTGCTGCTCAACAGCACGCTGAGCATCCGCGATGTGCTGCACACCCTCAGTCTCCACGCGACGCAGCACACCGGCGCCGACCGGACGACGCTCTACCTCGTGAGCGACGACAGCCGGGAGCTGGTCAGCGAGATCGCGCAGGGGGACGGAATCAGCAGCGTACGCGTCAAGCTGGGGGTCGGGATCGCCGGCCACGTCGCCGCGCACGGCGCCCCGTTGATCGTTCCCGATGCATACGAGGACAGCCGTTTCGACCGGGCGACCGATCAGCGCACAGGTTACCGCACGCGCAGCCTGCTGGCGGTGCCGATCAAGGATCGCCGCGGCAAGGTGATCGGCGTGCTGCAGGCCCTCAACAAGGGCGGGGCGGAGCAGCCGGCGACCTTCGACGACGCCGACGTGGCGTATCTGGCCACGCTTGCCAGCCACGCTGCGGTGGCCATCCAGAACGCCCGCGTCTATGCCGAGCTCGCCCGCGAGCGCAACGAGCTGCAGGCGGAGAACTCCCGCTTGCGCCGGCGCGCCTCGGCCAAGCCCAGCGAGCCGGTGGGCAGCAGTCCGCCGTTCCTCGACGCGCTGGAGACCGCACGCGCTGTGGCTGGCAGCACCGCCAACGTGCTGCTGCGTGGTGAGAGCGGGACCGGCAAGGGGATCTTCGCCAAGCTGATCCATCAGCTGAGTCCGCGGATGCGGGGGCCGCTGGTCCAGATCAACTGCTCGGCCATCCCCCACGACCTCATCGAGAGCGAGCTGTTCGGCATCGAGCGTGGCGTGGCCACCGGTGTGGAGGCGCGCAAGGGACGCATGGAGATGGCCAACAGCGGTACCTGCTTTCTCGACGAGATCGGGGACATGAGCGCGCAAGCGCAAACCAAGATCCTGCGCGTGATCGAGGACCGCGAGTTGGAGCGCGTCGGCGGCCGGGTGACCATCCCGCTCGACGTGCGCCTGGTGGCCGCGACGCACCAGGATCTCGAGGCGCTGATGGACCACAAGCGATTCCGCGCCGACCTGTACTACAGGCTCAACGTGGTCACGATCTGGCTGCCGCCGCTGCGCGACCGCGGCACCGATGTCATCGACCTCGCGCGCTTCTTCGTGAAGAGCTTCGGTGAAAGCAACGGCAAGCCGCGCCTGCGGCTGGCCGGCGAGACGCTCGACCTGCTGCTGGCCTACACGTGGCCGGGGAATGTGCGCGAGCTGGAGAACGTGGTCGAGCGGGCGGTGGTGCTCTGCCGCGGCGACGTGATCGAGCCCTCGGCGCTCCCGGCGGAGATCCGCGGCGACGCCCCGTCGGCCCCTGCGAGGGATGCAGTCGAGGAGGTCCCGCCGTCTACCGGTGGCGACGGCCAGCCCGGCCGCGGGGAACGGCCGCGCATGGCCCAGGGCAAGCAGCAGGACGCCGTCCCGGATCTGCGCGACTCCCTCGACCAGTACGAGAAGGCTCTGATCCGCCGGGCCCTGCGCGGCGTCGACGGCAACCAGATGGCCGCGGCGCGCAGCCTGGGGATCAGCGAAAGCAACCTCCGTTACAAGATGAAGAAGCACGGTCTGACCCGGTGAGCCACGGCCGCGTCAAGGTCGGCGTCGCCCGGCGCGCGCGCCGCAGTCGCGCCGCCGGCGCGCCGCCGGCGCGTGGCAGGCGCAGGCGGGCCCAGGCAGACCCGGGCGCGGCACGGCAGGCGAGCCCGGGCGCATGGCGCGGCGGCTGCACAGACGAGAGATCAGGCCAGAAGCCGGACGCTGACACAAGGACGGCTCTAAGCCGATAAAATCATGAACTGCAATCGGTTATCACTCTCCTGGACGCTCACGGCCGGGCTAGCCCTGTCGCCGATCCTGGCGTCCACGCCAGCGCTGGCGGGCTCCGGGGAGGACCAGGTACCCGTGGGACCGCGTCCGCTCGCGCTGGGCGGGGCCTACACGGCCGTGGCTGAAGGGGCCGACGCCCTCTACTGGAACCCGGCCGGGCTGGGCCGATTGCGTGTCTCCAGCCTGCGCGCCACGACCGCCAACCAGTTCGGCCTGGGGATCCGCGACAATCTCCTGTCCCTGGCGTCCCCCGCGTGGCAGGGCTTGGGGTTCGGGCTGGAGTGGTACCACAGCGGATTCTCCGATGGCGGGCTCGAGGACGGCCTCAATCGCATCAGCTTCGGGCTCGGCTGGCAGCCGGTGCGCAGGGTCTCGCTGGGAGCGGCAGCCAAGTACCGGCAGTACAAGCAGACCTACCAGAGCGTGGACCAGGGAACGGGTTCGGGCATCGGGATGGACTTTGGCGCGCTCGTGATGCCGCGGCACAACGTCTCGCTGGGCGTCGCGTGGCGTGACGCGGGCGGCAGCACGCTGCGCTACGACGACGGGAGCACGTCGCGGCCGTTCGACGGCGTGCTGGCCGCGGGCGGCGCTTGGCAGGTCATCCCGACTGTGCTGGTCGTGGCGGACGTCGACCGCGATGCCCACGCTGGCGTCGAGTGGCAGCTGCTGCAGGCGCTGGCGGTACGCGGCGGATGGACGAAGGACCTCGACGGCCTGGACGGCTCCCGCCTGTCGCTGGGCTTCGGGCTGCAGTACGGGCCGGCCACCATCTGCTACAGCTTCCAAAGCCACCCCATGCTCGACGCGACGCACACCTTCGGCGTCGCTGTCGACTTCACGCTGGCCCCCAAGCTGGTCGACGTGAGCGACGCCAGCCTGCAGCCGCTGTTCGCCAGTTTCTACAAGACCTACGCCACAGAGCCCACCGGCGAGGTGGTCCTCACCAGCCTCACGGATCAGCCCGTCGAGGTGCGCGTGAGCGTCATGCAGAAGCAGGTCATGGACGAGCCGAGCGAGCGCACGCTCTACCTGCGCCCTGGCGCGGCCACCCGCGTGCCGGTGACGCTGCCGCTGTCGCCGCGCGTGGTGGAGCTGCGCGAGGGGCGCCCCATGCCCTTCACGGTGGAGGTCACCTACCAGAGCGCCGGCCGACGGCGCAACGAGAGCCGCAAGGTGCAGACGTTCATGTACGAGCCCGGCGTGCTGACCTGGGGCGACGGCGTGGAGCGCGCGGCGGCTTTCATCACGCCCAGCAACGAGCTGGTGTCGGACTTCACCCGCGACATCGTCAAGGCCACCGCAGCCCAGGACCGCGGCGTCCTCAACCGGACCACGACGCTCGCCGCGCGCCTGTTCGATGGGCTGGCGGCCTGCGGGATCACCTACACGCCGGATGCGCTGAACCCCTACGGCGCGATGCGCGACAAGCCGTTCGCGGTCGACAACATCCAGTACCCGGCCGAGCTGCTCGTGCATCGCAGCGGCGACTGCGACGACAGCTCGGTGCTCTACGCCACGATGCTGGAGAACGTCGGCATCCGCACCGCGCTGGTCGACGTGCCCGAGCACATCTACGTGATGTTCGACACGGGGATCCACGCCCGCGAGCGCGACGCCACGGGGCTGGATCCGGCGCTGTTCGTCGAGCGCGAGGGCTCGCTGTGGATCCCGGTCGAGACCACCGCCCTGGGCGCCCCGTTCCATCAGGCCTGGCGCAAGGGCGCCGATCTCTTCCGGCGCTGGGAGGGCTCCGACAAGCTGCACGTGGTGGACGTGCTGCAGGCCCGCGCCCGCTACGAGGCGGCCGTCTACGCCGCGCGCATTCCGGCCGGCGCTAAGGCCCCCGTGGTGGATGCCAGCACGGTGACGCGCGCGGTCAGCGAGGACTTGGCGCAGATCGGCGGCTGGCGCGATGACTTCCTCAAGCAGACGTATCTGGCCCACCTGGGGCAGGAGAACCCGACGCAGGACGCCATCAAGCTGGCACGGGTGTACTACCTCAACCGCGACTATGACCGGGCCTACACCGAGCTGGTTTCGGTGTCCGAGGGCGCGCGCGACGCGGCGCTGTGGAACAATCTGGGAAACACGGAGCTGGCTCGCGGTGACGACCGGGTCGCGCTGCGCAGCTACGACCGAGCCCGGGCCATGGACAGCGATGACCCCGGCATCGCGCTCAACCGCGGGCTGGCCCTGCACGTGCTCGGGCGCAGCGATGAGGGCCAGAAGGAGCTCTCGCGCGCGGTGCACAAGGCCGGCAGCGTGGCGGCCGCCCTGCAGATGCTGGGCGTGAAGGCCGACGCGACCGTAGCTTCGGGTGGACGCGCTGGCGAGGCTGTGGCCCTCGAGCAGCTCAGCCTGCAGCGCGTGGAGGAGCTGCTCAAGCAGGCAATGTCGGCCGTGCCGGAGCCCTTGCTCGCGCAGCAGGACACCGTCGCGGCCGCCACGGCAGGCGCCGACAGCGCGCGCGATGGCCGGCGCGTGCCGGGCCTCGCGGCGGCGCAGCCCGACTCCCTGGCGCGGGCGCTGGGCGGCGCGTCGCAGGCCACCACCACGGGCGCCCCCGACACCGCGCGGACCACCAAGCAGGACTCGACGGCGGCCAACGGCGCCGCGGGGCTGCCACAGCGCACGGTCCCTGGAGGCTCGCGCGGGGCCAAGATCGAGGCCGAGACATTGCACGACGTGCTGTACTGGAAGTCCCCGGCCGGTACGAAGTAGGCTCCCCCCCACAGCCAGGAGACAGATCATGATGCGCTTCCGCCGCCCCGCTGCTTTCGCCGCCAGCCCGCTGCGTCCGACGCGAGCGCTGGCCCTGCTCCTGCTGCCGGGGCTGTGCGCGGCCGCGGTTCCTGCGCTCTCCGCCCAGGCCTCCCCAGCTTCCTCGGCGGCGCGAGCCGGGCATGCCACGGGCGCGACGGGCGCCGGCGGCGCAGCGGGCGCGCTCGCCTCGCCCGCGAAGGCGCTCGCGGCACCCGCCACAACGGCCGATGGGGAGAAGCTGCGCCTGCGCAATGAGCTGGGGATCGTCCAGGCCAAGGGCGGCCATCTGGAGGATGCGCTGCGTCAGTTCAGCCTCGTGCTGGCCGAGCAGCCTGAGCAACCTGCCGCGCTCAACAACGCGGCGAACGTCTACTTCCTCCAGGGGCAGACGCCCCGCGCCCGCGAGCTGTATGAGCGGGCGATCGCGGCCGCGCCCCGCGAGGGCGGCCTGCACCTGAATCTGGGCGTGCTCCTGCACGCCGTGGGTGAGGAGGAGGCGAGCCTGACCCACGTGCGCCGGGGCCTACGGCTGGTGGGCGACGTGCAGAACGCGTACTTCCTGCTGGGCCTCTCGACGCAAGACGCTCCGGAGAGCGGTGTCGGCGCCGACGCGGGCACTGCCAACGGGTCGACGGGCGTCGCTGGCGCGGCCGGCGCGGTGAGCGCAGCGGGCGTCGCGGGTGCATCCGGCGGGCCGGGTGCCCCTGGCGCGATTGCGACGAAGGCCGCCGACGAGGCCGGCCTGCGTACGGTGGAGATCGAGGACCTGCTCGCGCGCGCCATGCAGAAGATCCCGCGGGCGGATTCGCTGTCGACGCGCAGCACGGTGGCCGAGGCGAACAAGGTCGCCACGCGCGCGGCCGGGACGAAGGCCGACCAAGTCGAGACCGGGCCGCAGCGGCTCTACTGGATGCCGCTGGCCCTGGCTGCTGCGGAGCGTCCCTAGGGCGTGCGGATCGGCTGGCAGCTCACGCCCTTCTGGCTGGGCAGGACGCGGCGCGCGCGCTGGGAGCGCGCGCTGCTCGTGGCGATCCTGCTGCCCCTGCTGTGCGCCGCGCTGGCGCAAATGCGTTTCATTTCCATCCTCGAGCTCAAGACGCAGGACGTCCGCTTCCGCCTGCGCCAGCCGCCGGCCGTCCACCCCGATCTGCTCGTAGTCGAGATCGACGACGAAACGATCCAGCGCTACGGCGGCCAGTTTCCCCTCGAGCGCGATCAGCATGGCGTGCTGCTGGACGGGCTGCGGCAGGCGGGAGCCGCCTCGATTGGGTTCGATTTGCTGTTCACCACGTCCGCCACCCTGGCCGAGCGCGACCAGCTGCTCTGGGTGGAGCTGCGCAGCAGCCCGGGCAGAGCTGTGCTGGCCGCGCACTTCTTCGACGAGCTTTCCCGCGGGCAGCCCATCGCGGCGCGGCGCGACACCCTTCTGAATCCGTACACGATTCCGTTGCGCCCGGGCACGAGCATGCCGCTCGCCTACGCGGGCAGCCGCCTCGACATGCCGCTGGCGAGCTTCCTGCCTGCGGGCGTGGGCGTGGGCCAGGTCACGCTGCTGCAGGACCTGGAGGCCGACGGGAGCTTTCGCCGCGTGCCGCTGGTCATCCAAACTGGCGGGCGGCTGTTCCCCACGCTGGCGTTGGTCTGCTGGATGCAGGCACGGCATCTGGCGCCCCCCGATGTGGTGGCAGATCCGCTGGCCGGCTGGATCGTCGAGGCGCGCAGCGGGCGTCGGGTGCTGCGGCTGCCCCGCGACGGACTGCACGAGATCAATTACGTCGGCGATCGCGACGCGTTCCTCCCCGGCGTGAACCGCATCAGCTTCATCGAGGCCGTCACGCGCATCAAGAGCGCGGCCGCCGATCCTTCCCACCAGGGCGAGCTCGACGTATTCAAGGGCAAGATCGTGCTGGTGGGTGTGACGGGTGCCGGCAGCTACAGTCTGGATTTCGGCATGACGCCGGTGAGCGCGTCGATGCCGCTGCTATACGTGCACGCCAACCTGCTCAACGACCTCCTGCAGGGCTGCCGGCTGACGCGTCTGCCGCTGCGATGGCCGCTGCTGGCCGCGGCGCTCGTGCTGCTGTTCGGCAGCGCCATCGGCCCGACGCTGAAGTCATCGCGGTGGTTCTGGCTGTGGCTCGCCGTGTTGCTGGGGCTGCTGGCGACAGCGCACCTGGCATTCACCATGGGACGGCTGCTCGTGCCGGTGGTCGCGCCCACGGTGGCGCTCCTGCTGGGCTACCTGATCGTCACCTCGCTCACGTTCGTGGGCCAGGAGAGCGAGCGACAGATCCTGCGCAGCACCTTCCAGAAGTACGTCTCGCGGGATCTGCTCGAGGGAATCCTGGCGGATGCCGGCCGCATCCAGCTGGGCGGCTCGCTCAAGCAGTCCACGGTGGTGTTCGTCGACATCCGGGGCTTCACCGCCTGGACCCGTACCATGGAGCCCGGCCAGCTCGTGGACGAGCTCAACGGATTCCTGAGCGAGATGGTCGAGGTGATCTTCGCGCTCGACGGCACCGTCAACAAGTTCCTTGGCGACGCGATCCTGGCGGTGTTCGGCGCGCCCATCGAGCGCCCCGACGATCCGCAGCGAGCTGTCGAGGCCGCCCGGCGCATGCAAGAGCGCCTGGCCGCCCATAACGAGGCGCGGCGCGCGGAGGGCAAGCCGCCGATCAAGATGGGGATCGCCATCGCCACCGGGTCGGTGGTCGCCGGCAACGTCGGCAGCAGCGAGCGGCTCGAATACACGGTGATCGGTAATACCGTCAATCTCGCCGCCCGGCTGCAGGCGCTGAGCCTCGACGGGCAGATCCTGCTGGATCGCCGCACGGCGCTGGCCGTCGACGGCGTGTCCACGCGCTCGCTGGGCCCGCGGCAGCTCAAGGGGATCGACGAGCCGATCGAGGTGTTCGAGATCCTCGCCCCGACGGAGGGGCCGGGGCCGCCGCTGGTGGCGCAGTAAAGGCACCACAGGAAGGGCCGCCGGCGGTGGGCCCTCGACCTGGTCACCGTCGCGCGCGTGCCGGAGGGCGCCTGCCCGGCGCGGCGCGGCGCCTCGTCACTCGTTCCGCGCATGTTCCGCACTTGTTCCTCCGGATTGCATTGGGATAGCCTGGACCCGGGGCTGACGCCGCTGTCCTCCTCGACGACGGGAGCGCCCCATGGTCCCGGTGTCCCCCACCGTCTCGCACTACCGCCTCCTCGAGCTGCTCGGGGAGGGGTCGATGGGTGCCGTGTACCGCGCCGAGGACCTCATGCTCGGGCGCACGGTGGCCGTCAAGGCCCTCAAGCACCCAGCGCTGGCCGGCCCCACCGAGCGCGCGCGCTTCCTGCGCGAGGCGCGCGCGATCTCCGATCTCGATCATCCCAACATCGTCACCCTGTTCGAGGCGCTCCAGGACGGTGAGGGGCTCTACCTGGTCATGCAGTACGTGCGCGGGCGCACGCTGCGGGCCATCTTGGGCGGCGAGGGAGTGGATGCCGCCCAGGCCGTCCGCATCGCGTGCGAGGTCACCGACGGGCTGCGCGCGGCCCACGCCCACGGGCTGGTGCACCGCGACCTCAAGCCGGAAAACGTCATGGTCACCCCCGAGGGGCACTGCAAGGTGCTCGACTTCGGGGTGGCGCATCTGGTCGACAGCACCACCATCACCCGCGCCGGCGAGATCGTGGGCACGCTCTGCTACATGGCGCCCGAGCAGCTGCAGGGCCGTCCGGTGGACGCCCGGGCCGATCTCTACTCGCTGGGCGTGGTCCTGTTCGAGATGCTGACCCGCCGGCTTCCCTTCGAGCCCAAGGAACGGGGCTCGTTCGTGCACGATCTGCTCACCGTCGAGGCGCCCCGGCTCTCCACGCTGACGGTCGGACTGCCCGCCGGCTTCGACGAGATCGTGGCGCGCGCGTTGGCCAAGGAGCCGGAGCATCGCTACCCCGATGCCAACAGCCTGCTGCACGATCTGGAGATCGTACGCGCCCGGCTCGCGGCGAGCGCGCCTGCGACGGACCAGACGCTGTACGCGCAGCGCTGGACGCGGTCGAGGCGGCGCGCGCAGTGGGCAGGACTGGGCGTCTTGTTGGTCGCGCTCGCGCTGCTGGGCCCGCGCGTGCTCGAGCGGGCGGGCCGGGCTCCTGCGCCGCGCCGCATCATGGTGGCCCCGTTCGACAACACGCGCGGCGTGGCGGACCTGGAGTGGCTTTCCAGCGGCATCATGGACGGGCTGATCGGAGCGCTGGGGCGCGTGGATGGCTACACCGTCGTCAGCCGCACCACGGTCATGTCCGCGCTGGAGGTCGCAGCGCCCCAGGCCGCCGGGATCCCCGTGCGCAACCTGTTCGGGGCAGCGCGCGAGGCGAAGGCCGCGTATCTGGTGAGCGGAAACTACACCGCCAGCGGCGGCCGGATCCGCATCAACTGCGAGCTCCAGGATCTGGACAGGGGCGCGGTGGTGGCCAGCTGGCCCCGTGAGTTGCACGACCTCGACGCGGAGTTCTTCGGCTCCGTGGACACGCTGGCCGGAAGCATCGCGCAGGCTCTGCGCGCCCCGCTGCAGCGCGTCACGGGCAAGGACGCCGCGTCGCCGGCGCACTCCACGAGCTCCGTGGAAGCCATGCGTTTCTTCGAAGAGGGCCTGCGGCATTACCAGCGGCACGACACGCCGGCGGCGAGGGCGAGCTTCCAGGAAGCCGTCGCTGCGGACTCGTCGTTCGCACATGCGTACCTGTACCTGGCCAGGCTGGCTCTGGACGAGGAGGGGCGGCTACGATTCCTGACGTTGGCCATGAAGTACCGCCACGGCGCTCCCCAGACGCTGCGCGATCTGGTCGAGGCGGAGTGGTTCCTCGGCCACCAGCAGTACGACGAAGCGGCTCGGCGCTACGAGCAGATCCTGGCGGAGCACCCCGAGGAGGTCGACGCGCGCGTCAAGCTCGCCCGCGTGTACATGCGCCGTCGACAGTGGCTGCAGGCCGACGCCGAGTTCAACGCGGTCCGCGAGCACAATCCATTCGACACCTCGTTCTTCGCCGATCTCACCATCTGCTCCATGGAGATCGGCCGGCCCCGCGAGGCGCTGCGCCTCTGCCGCCAGTGGCGCCAGCGCCTGCCGGACGAGGCGTTTCCGCTCATGTGGACGATTCAGCTGCAGGGGATGGTGGGAGACTATGGCGTGGCGCTGGGGCTGTGCGACACCCTCGCGCTCAAACGGTCAGGAGCCGACCTCCCCTACCGCGCGGTCGTGCTGCTGCACCTGGGCCGAATGCGCGCGGCCGAGCAATCGCTCGTGCGCTGGCAGGAAAACCCCGGCGGGTACTTCGACCACTCGCGCCCGCTCGCGCAACTCGCCTACCTCGACTACGTGCGCGGCGAGACGGCGCGCGGGCAGCAGCGCGCCGCGCAGGCCCTGCAGATCCAAGACGACTGGTACAATCGCTGGATCGCGGGCTTGCTCTCCGTCGCCGCGGGCGACCTGCCGGCGGCGCAGCAGCACGCGCTCGCCATCGCCGACCAGCTCGCGGGCAGCCTGGAGGACTCCACCACCGCCGAGGCGCTGACCGCGAAACGCTACTACTACAACCTGGAGGGGAAGCTCGCCGAAGCGGAGCGCGATCTCCCGCGGGCGGTGCGCATGCACCGCCGGGCCCTCACCTACTCCGGCCGCCTCGATGAACCGCTCCTGCGCACGGCGCTGGGCGAGGCGCTCCTGGCCGGGGGCGACCCGCAGGAGGCCGCCGGGGCCGCCCAGGGCGTGCTGGCCTTCAACCCCAATTACCCGGACGCGTTGCTCCTGCTGGGCCAAAGCAACCAGGCCCAGGGTGACCGCGCGGGTGCGCGCGCGGCTCTGGAGCGCCTGCGCACGCTGTGGACTGACGCCGACTCCGACTATGTGCGTAACGTGGAGCTCGCCCAGCTGCTGGGAACCGCGCGTGCGGAAAAGCCCTGAGCCGAATTGGACCGCAACCGAAATGGAGAGGACATGAACAAGACCATCCCGTTCGACGCGCGGCAGGCCTGGAAGGAGCTGCGCTTGACCGAAAACGCCATGCGCTTCTACGGCGATCTCTTCCTCGGGGCGGTGCAGCAAGTGGAGGACGGGGGCAAGCAGGTCGTCGTCACGGTTCCGAATGCACCCGCAGTGGTCGACCCCGGCGGGCCGCCCTGCTACCCGCCCTGGCCCTGCGCCTTTACCGTCGAGGAGGTCAGACAGAGCCTGGAGGCGACCCGGGAGTACATGAACTGGCTGGTCCAGAGCGCGGACGCTCTCCTGACCGAGCTCGCGCAACACGGGATTACGAGGGTTGTCTTCCGCCCCACACAGCTTCCCGCCTATCCCTACGGTTCGCAGGGCAGGCCCGAGGCAGCCCCGAAGAGCGAGCCGTCGAGGTCGGAGGAAGCCTGAGCGAACGGGCCGCGCCACCGCGGCCGCGTTCTCCTTTGGCCGCGATGCCGCTGGTCTCGATTGCGTGGCCCTCGCCTCTCCACGAGGCGCGCTTCCTGACGCGCCCCAACCGCTTCGTGCTGCGCTGCCGCCTGGCGGCGACGGGCGGAGTGGTCACCGCGCACCTCGCCGATCCGGGACGGTTGCGGGAGCTGTTGGTCGCGGGCCGCCGTGTGTGGCTGCGCGATGCGTTGGGCGCGCGGCGCGGCGGTGGCGCGCCGCGCCGCACGCGTTGGTCGGCCGCGCTGGTCCAGACGCCCAGTGGCCGCGGATTGGTCTCGTTGGACACCACGTTACCCAATCGCCTGGTCGCGGCGGCGCTGCGGGCCGGCGCCCTGCCCGAGCTCGGCGCCTGGACGCTGGAGCGGGCGGAGGTCACGGTGGGGCACAGCCGGTTCGACTTCCTGCTGTGCGACCCGGGCGCGCGCGGAGCCGCGGCGGGACCGTGGGCGGCGGCGAACGGCGGGCAGCGGCACAGGGCGCGGCGGATCGCGGCGGACGGTACGGTACGAGGACGCATGCTGTTGGAGGTGAAGAGCGTGACGCTGGTCGAGGACGGAGTCGGCTTGTTTCCCGACGCCGTTACCGCGCGCGGCGCACGGCACCTCCGCGAGCTCGCGGATCTGGCGAGGCATGCAAAGTGCGTGGCGGCCGTGCTGTTCGTGGTGCAGCGCCCCGACGCCCAAAGCGTGCGCGCCGCGCGGCACATCGATCCCGGCTTTGCGGAAGCCCTGCAGGAGGCCCGCGCAGCGGGCGTGCAGGTGCTGGCGCGGCGGTGCCGGGTGGGGCTGAATCGGGTGGTGCTGGGCGCGTCCCTTCCGGTGCTGTCGAGTGGCCCAGCCCCCGTGATCCGCGAGCGATCCGCCCCCTGATCGGCGCCGCGGTCGGCCGCTGTCTACCGCTGTCTTCCGCGGTCTGCTCACGGTTCGGCGACGTGGCGCCTGCAGTCCGTCCGCCCGGCTAGAAGCGATAGTTGAGCATGCCGTAGACCTGATCGAACTGCTCCGGGCCCCGCTCGTCCCGCTCTGCGGAGATCGCCAGGTACCAGTGACGGCCCACGCCGAGGTCCATGTCGGCCCCGAACCACGTGGCGCGCGCGTCGGAGGTGCCTTGGATCTTCCCCTGGTCGGTGCGGACACCGCCGAACAGCTCGAGCCCCAGGCGCTGCCCCGGCCGCACTCCGCCCGAGAGCGTGTGCATCCACCCTTCGGTCAGGTCGCTGTTGTAGCGCGTGCTCCGCAGCCGGAGATCCACCTGCGCCGGGGTCAGCCGGCTGGCGGCCGCGGTCATACCCCATGACGTCGAGGCGCCGGCGGCCCCGCCGCTGCTGTTGCGGACGGTCGCTCCCACGCGCAGGTGACCGCCGACGCGCAGCCCGCTCCCGCCCCAGATCCCCTGCCGGTACGTGTCGTCGAACTCCGTCTCCGGAGTGATCCGGTCACGGTACAGGCGGATGTTGCGCCGGTTGTCGAACCCGCCGTCCAGGTCGAGTCGCTGGGCTACGCGCATACGCGCGCTCACGAAGGTGTTCGTCGGCGAGACGGCCTGTTCGCCGGCGTCCCGCTTCCAGCCGCGGTTGAGGTCGAGGTCCTGGGACAGCGACAGCGACAGCCCATGCGCGTCGAGCCGGCCCTGGGTGGTGAGGTACTCACGGTTGATCTGGCCCGATTGGTACGAGCCGATCGCGGCCGTCACCACCTCCCAACGGGCCGCCATCTGCCCTCCCTGACCCACCTGCGCCATCTGCGCAGTCGGCCCCGGCCCGTGCACCCGAAAGAACAGTCCGTGCTCCCAGACGTCGGTGGAGAAGCTGTAATCGATGGGCCCGGGCTGGGTGCCGGTGAAGATGCCCACGCCGACCTGTCCGGCATCGAGCTCCGCCTCCACGCCATCGAACGTACTGACGGTGGAGAGCGCGGAGGAGAATTGCCGCCCGACACTCACGTGGAAGTGCGGATCGGGCAAGTGCCACGTCGTCGCGAGACGGTATACGCGCGTCTGGCCCGCGTGCTGGGATCCCCCGTCGGGCAGAGTCTGGAATGTCTGGCGCGCCCGGACGTCTACCGCCAGGTCGATGGGTGCTCCGCCCACCCGCGTTCCGTCGACGCGCATCTCCAGACCGGGCTGCTTGAGATTGGCACCGGTGCCGCTGCGGTCCTTCAGTCCGAGGAACCGCCCGCCCACGCGGCCCCGCAGCCCCATCTCGTTGAGCCAGGAGCCCTTCCGGCGCACCGGCGCCGCGGCCACGAGGTTGGTCGACGCTGTGGCCACGGGCGCGGTCGCCGCCGCGTCCGCGCGGGTGGCGCGGGCCACCACGCGCACCGGATCGCCCTCCGCGAGCGTCGCTTCCGGCGGCTGGATCGCACAGGCAGCGCGGTGCGACGACACGTAGCTCACCTGCAGCGTCGCCACGGACTTGCCACCGCGAACGACCTCCAGACGGTCCCCCTCACCCAGCCCGTCGTCGCGTCCGAGATCGACGTACGCGGTCGTGCCGGTCAGGTAGGTGACCCTGCCCGCGGTCATCATGCGCGGCGTGGCGCCGGATGCTGACGGCGTCGTGTCCGTTGCCGCGGACGTCGCGGCGAGCGCCGCGCACGCCACGCAGGGCGCGCCTCCCAGAAGCGCGAGCGCGGCGACTGCCATGACGACCCAGCCAATCGCGCTTCGACGCGGGAACTGCGTCATCCTGCGTTCCCCCGGGGATGGCAGCGGTAGCAGGACGTGCTCTCGTACCGGTAGCCACTCTGCCCTTGGTGGTGGCTATCGGTCCCCGCCTGGTCGTCGTGCGGATGGCAGCCGAAGCAACTGAACACGGTGTAGTTCGCAGAGTTCGTGTGGCACGTGCTGCAGGCGTCCCACTTGCCTTTGTGCCTTCCCGAGTAGATGGGGAAGTAGGCCGCATCGTGGTCGAACGTCGCTCCTGCCCACGTCGCCGTGCTGTGGCACTGTGAACAATCGGTGGGAAAGCCCGCCGTCGCATGCGGAGGATCGGTCGTGCCATTGTAGTCGGTCTGGTGGCACGACACGCACGCGGGCGACACATTCGTATAGTTGCCCCCCACGTGGCACTGCGCGCACTGCGCCGCGGCGTGCGCGCCGGTCAGCGCGAAGCCGGTCGTCGCATGGTTGAAGCTAGCGCCGCTCCAATTCACCGTGCTGTGGCACTGGCTACAATCGGTGGGGAAGCCCGCCGCGCGGTGATCGGGATTGGTAGTGCCGTTGAAGTCAGTCTGGTGGCACGACACGCAGGCGGGCGACGTGATGTTGTAGTTGCCCCCCACGTGGCACTGTGCGCACGGCAGCGTCGTGTGCGCGCCGGTGAGAGCAAAACCGGTCGTCGCGTGGTTGAACGTCGCGCCGGGCCAGGTGGCCGTGGTGTGGCACTGCGTACAATCGGTGGGGAATCCCGCCGTCTGGTGACTGGGGTTCGTCGTGCCGTTGAAGTCGTTCTGATGGCACGACACGCACGCAGACGTCGTGATGTTGTAATTGCCCCCCACGTGGCACTGCGCGCACTGCAGCCCCGTGTGCGCGCCGGTCAGAGCGAAGCCGGTCGTCGCGTGGTTGAACGAGGCGCCACTCCAGCTGGCCGTACTGTGGCACTGGGTGCAATCGGTGGCGAAGCCAGCCGCCCGGTGATCGGGGTTCGTGGCGCTATTGAAGTCGTTCTGGTGGCACGACACGCACGCGGGCGACGTAATGCTGTAATTGCCCCCCACATGGCACTGCGCGCACTGCAGCGCCGTGTGCGCGCCGGTCAGCGCGAAGCCCGTCGTGGCGTGGTTGAACGTCGCGCCGGTCCACGTCGCCGTCGTGTGGCACTGGGTGCAATCGGTGGGGAAGCCCGCCGTGCGGTGATTGGGGTTGGTCGTGCCGTTGTAGTCATTCTGATGGCATGACACGCATGTGGGCGATAGGCCGGTGAAAACGCCCCCCGCGTGGCACGTCGCGCACTGTGCCGCGGCATGCGCGCCGGTCAGTGCGAAGCCGGTCGTGGCGTGGTTGAAGGTCGCGCCGCTCCAGGTCGCCGTGCTGTGACACTGCGTGCAATCCGTGGGGAAGCCTCCGGCGCGGTGATCGGGATTCGTCGTGCCATTGAAATCGCCCTGGTGGCACGAGACGCACGTGGACGAGAGCCCGCTGAAGCTGCTCCCCGTGTGGCACTGCGAGCACTGCGCCGCGGCGTGCGCGCCGGTCAGCGCGAAGCCGGTCGTCGCATGGTTGAAGGTCGCGCCGCTCCAATTCACCGTGCTATGGCACTGGGTGCAATCGGTGGGGAAGCCGCCTGAGCGATGGTTCGGATTCGTCGTGTTGTTGTAGTCGGCCTGGTGACACGAGACGCAGGTGGTCGCCAGCGCTCCAAAGGTCCCTCCGGTGTGGCAGCTGTTGCAGGCCACGATCTGGTGGGCGCCCGTGAGCGGGAAGTTGGTGCCGGCGTGGTCGAACCGAGCGCGGCTCCAGCTGGCCTCCGAGTGGCAGGTCGTGCACTCGTGGGTAAAGCCCGCCGCCTGGTGGTCCGGATTGGTGGTCGCCCGGAAGTCCTTCATGTGGCAGGCCTCGCACGTCGTAGGCGTCTTGACGTAGGTCAGGGCTCCCGGGGCCGCCAGCGGATGGCACGATGCGCAGTCCAGTGCGGTGTGCGCTCCGGCCAGGGGGAAGCGCGTCAGGCGGTGCATCCGCACCTGGTCACCGCGGTCGACGAAGCTCTGCGTACCGTGGCAGCCGGAGCATTCGGTGCCCAACTCGCCCTGGTGGACGTCGCGGTGGCAGTCGATGCATGCGGTCGGAGCAGCGGCGAACTCCAGACTCTTGTGACAGCCCCGGCACGACGCCGAGGCGTGCGCTCCGTCGAGCTTGAATCCGAAGCGCGAATGGTCGAAGCGGACGCTGATGCGCGCCGGCGTCCAGCTGTCGGGACGGTGGCACAGGGCGCAGTCCTCACGGAAGGCTCCGTGCGGATAGGGCGGCTGGCCGGGAGCGGCCGTGGCGGCCGGCGACTGCGCGGCCTGCGGTCTTGCTACCTGCGCCTTCGTGGCCTGCGACGGCGCCGTCTGCTGCTTTGATGCCTGCGGTTGCGTGGCCTGTGGCTTTGTCGCCTGCGGCTTGGATGCCTGCGTCCTCGTCGACTGCGATGGTGCGGTTTGCGACTGTGTGGCGAGTGGCTTCACGGCCCGCGGCTGCGCGGACTTGGGCTGCCCCGATTGCTGCTGCTGGGGCGGGACCTGATCCCCGACCGCGGCGATAGCGAGGCTGGCGGCCGCGAGCAGAAAGGCCAGCCAGACCGCTCCGGGTACGCGTCTCATCGCAGCTCCCCTTTCAGCGGCGCTACGGGCGCCGCCCCATGACAGCTCTCACAACGAGTGGAAAGTGGACGGTAGATCACCTGCGGGCGTCGGTCGCTGCCAGTCTTCGTGGGATGGCAACGCGCGCAGGGAACCTTCGTGTGCGCCCCCTCGAGTGGATACGACGAGTCCTTGGCGTGATGGAAGCCCACAGCGGGCTTGAAGCTCTCCAGACCGTGGCAGCTCTCGCACGCTCCATGGTCCTTCCGTGCGTCGAACTGTGTGCCGTGGGGGCTGCGGTGACAGTCGCGGCATGCGCGCTTGTCGATCGCGAACGGCAACGCGCGGCGCACCGCGGCGGTGGCAGCCACCAGCGTCGAGCGTGCGCGCCCGCGAGCCGCGGCGGTGTCGGAACCAGCCGCCGTGGCCACGATCGGGGCCGCGTTCGCTGCCCGATTCACGGTCCCGCTCGCGGTCCCGTTCGCCGCCCCATTCGCCGCTCCGTTCGCCGCACCGTTCGCGGCTGCCTTTGCCGCCCCGCTGGCCGCTCCGCCCGCGCCGGCCAGCTCCTGGTGGCAGGCGAAGCACGGCACCGCGCGGTGGGCGCCGTCCAGCGCGAAGCGGGCCGCGGCGTGAGCCGCGATGTCCACCTTTGACGGGCGGAACGCGCGCGGGTCGTGGCAGTCCAGGCAACCCTTGGACCGGGCACGCTCGCCCCCGGCGCTGAATCGTCCGTGATGGGGATCGAAATGGCAGGCCGTGCAGGAGACGTCGGTGAACGTGAATGCGACGCGGGCGGTGCCCAGGACCTTGGGCCCTGGCAGCTGTGGCAGCCCACTGCGGTCGGGCCCGTGGCATGCGGAGCAGGCGATCGCGCCGTGGCGGCCTTCCAGCGACAGGCGCAGCGCGGCGTGTGCCGCCACGGTGAAGGTGCTGGGGCGCCAGCCCTGCGTGGTGTGACAGCCTTCGCAGGCCCCCGTGTCGGGCCGGTGTGCGAGCTGGCCGCCGTGCACTTCAGCGTGGCAATCACCGCAGCGGTCGTGCGTCGGACGAAACCACACGCCAGCCTTGCCGACGGTGGCCGCGGCCTTGGCCGCATCCCCCGGTGGCTTGCGGCCATGGCAGCTGGAGCACTTCACCTGCTGGTGCCGCCCGTCCAGCGGGTAGCGCGTTGCGGCGTGCTGCTGCACCGTGAAGGTGCCCGGCTTGAAGCCCTGGACGCTGTGGCAGGCAGCGCAATCGGCCGGCTTGCCCGCGCTCGTAGCCTGGCCAGCGTGGGGATCCGTGTGGCAGGAGCCGCACGTAGCGAACGCCGGCTTCTTACCCCACGCAGTGGCCGGATCGTGGCACTTCGCGCACGCCAGCGCCGCGTGCTTGCCCCGCAGCGGGTAGCGCGTCAGGTCGTGATTGAACGTCTTGTGGTCGATGCGATGGAAGTCGTCGGTCGTGTGGCACTTGGTGCAAGCGGCCCCCAGCGAGCCGGCATGGGGGTCCTTATGGCACGCGGAGCACTCCTGGTGCGGCAGCGGCTTGAAGAGCGGAATCGCGTGCCCCTGCCGATCCTTCACCAGCTTCAGCTCGGGCGTGGCATGGCACTTCGCGCACGCCCTCGCCGCGTGCTTGCCGGTGAGCGGGAAGTCCGACAGCGCGTGGTCGAATCGCGGCGCCGGCTTCCAGGCTTTCGTGTCGTGGCACTTCATGCAATCCACTCCAAGCGTCCCCCGGTGCACGTCCTCGTGGCAGGAGCGGCAACCGGAGTCCAGACCCAGCCAGCTCGCTGCCTTGTCCTTGCGCTGCATCCGCGCCACGATCTGCGGCTGCTGGAAGCTCGCCTTGTGGCACTCCTTGCACTGCACCGTCGCATGCTTTCCCTCCAGCGCCCAGCCCGTGCGCGTGTGGTCGAAGCGCTCCGGGCTGCCCTCCTTCCACACGATCAGCTGGAAGCCGGCACCGGCATGCTCCGGATGGCAGCTCTTACAGTTCCCCTTCACCTCGTGCCCGTGGAGTCCCCGCTCCTGCCGGATGAGCCAGTCGATCTCCTCATGACAAGCACGACACCGCTGGTCCTGCGCGCTCTCGCCTCCGCCACCGTGGCACTTCGCGCAGTGGAGGTTGCCCTCCAGGCTGGCGTGGGCGCGCGACAGCGGGCCCGGCGAGATCTGCGCCCGGGCGGCTGCGGTGACGACGCACGTCAGGGCCAGCGCGGCACCCAGGGCCGTGGCCGTCGTGCGCACGGCGCTAGCCGCTTGAGGCGGCCACAGCGTGCGGCGCGGCGGCGCCGGACGCTGCGCCAACGGATGCTGGGCCAGCGGGGTCGGCGTCGGTGGACGCTGCGTCCATGCAAGCGTTCCCCGGCGCGTGCTAGCCAACCATCGCCTCCTCTCCCTGCGGCAGCGGCACGTCCTTCTTGACGATGCGGATGCCGATCTGCTTCAGGAATGCGGCGGGCGGCTCGCCGCCGATGCGCACGACCACTGTGTCGTTGGGCAGCATGCTGCGCTTGCCCGCCACCTCGATCTCGACCTCCTGCTCGTGGACCGCCCGCACCTCGCTACGCAGCAGCGCGCGCACGCTCCCCTCTGCGACGGCCGTCTCGAGCTTCGTCCTGTTCCGCTCCTTCGCGCGGCTGAAGGAATCGCCGCGGTAGCTGAGCGTCACCACCGTGCCCGGCTGCCGGGCCAGCCCCAGCGCCGACTCCACGGCGCTGTCGCCGCCGCCGACCACGAGCATCCGCTGGCCGGCGAAGCATTCCATCTCAGCGATGTCATAGATGACCTTGCCCAGCTCCTCGCCGGGTACCCCCAGGCGCCGCGGTGTCCCGCGCCGGCCCGTGGCCAGCACCACGCGCCGCGTGCGGAACACTGCGTCGGGCGTCGCGACGTGGAGCAGATCGCCGTGGCGTGCCACGTTGACCACACGTTGGCCCGTGCGCACCTGCAGTCCCGTGCTGGCGATGACCGTCTCCCACACCTTCAGCAATGACTCCTTCGAAGCATCGGCCACCCACAGATCGCCGTACAGCGGAACCGTCACCGGCTCGGCCAGCAGCAGCTTCGCCCGCGGGTACTTGCGGATCGTGTCGGCGAGCGTCCCCTGCTCCAGGACAGCGTACCGCAGCTTCGACTGGAGGGCCTGCAGTCCGGAGCTGAGGCCGGCGGGTCCCGATCCGACAATGACCACATCGTGGACGCCCGTTGTGTCCGGTGAGCGGCGTGACCCTCCCCCCAGCTCGTCGGCGATGTGCTCGACGGCGATCTTGCCCTCGTTGATGGCGTTCTTGATCAGTCCACGCCCGCCCAGCTCGCCGACGACGTAGACCCCGGGCACGTTGCTCTCGAAGTGGATGTCGATCTCCGGCACCTCGACGCGGTGCACCGCGGCGCCGGTGGACATGATGATGGCCCCCACCGGGCAGGCCTCGGCGCACTTGCCGTGCCCCACGCAGAGCGCCTTGGCCACCACGGCGAGCTTGTGGTCCATCCGGATGGCGCCCGGCTCGGGGCAGACGGAGACGCACGACCCGCAGCCGACGCAGAGGTCCGCGCGCACGACCGCGTGCAACTTGTCCCCGCCCTCGCTGACCTCCTCGCTGGCCTTGGCGGCGGCCACGACTTCGAAGGCCTGCAGCGGAACGCCACAGCGCGAGCAGCGGGTCGTCCCAGGCGCGATGGCCGCCTTGCAACGCGGGCAGGCCGCGACGGGCGCGCAAGCTTGACCCGGCGCTGCTGCGCCGCGGCGCACGTGGTGGGCGACGAGCGCGGCCGTGAGGACGGCAAAGGCCAGTGTGGTGAGCAGCATTCCCATCGGAGCGCTCCCGCCTCGACTTCGTCCTACCAGAGCCAGGTCGAGCCCACTGCGATCACGACGATCACGTGGACGGTGACGGCGCCGAATGCCGCGATCGCGACCGGTTTGTGCGCCGCATGCCAGTAACGGAACATCTTCTGCGTGGCCTCCAGCAGGCGGACCTGCTGGCTGAGGGCCATCTCCCTTCGGGCGAGCGAGAGCCCGCGGTTGAGGGCGGTGCGGTCCAGGGTCGCACCGTCGGGCCCGCGCGCCTTCCAGCGCCTGCGCAAAGCGCGCAGGGTGCGCGCGCGCGCGAAATCGTCGACCACCATTTGCGCGAGCGCCCCCAGCAGCCTGCCGCGAGACGCCCGTACCGTCTGCACGGTCAGCATCTGCTCCAGATCCTCGGTGGTGAGCCCGGTGGCCTCCGTCAGGTCGGCCAGGAGCTGGCGGCGCTGCGCCGCGACCTCCTCGCGGTCCAGCTCGGCTCCGGCGCGGCTGCGCGGGATCCTGACGTAGAGATACCGACCGATCACTCCGCTCAGGCACACGATGAGCATGGCCAGATAGCCCAGGCCGATCAGGCCCCGGAAGCGCCAGCCGGCGTGGAGCGCGCCCAGCAGCGGCAGTGTGAGCCCTACGACGATGTGCACGTCGAGCCACTGCGGGACCGACCCGGCGCGGGGCGGCAGGCGCATCCGCTTGCGCATCGGGTAGAGCCACATGAACAGGAAACCAGCGAACGTCACGAGGCCCGCCGTCTGTCCTACGTAGCCCGACGATTTCAACCACGGATGGAAGGGGCTGCGCAGTCGCGCGGCTGCCGCGAGCACGTAATACGGAAGGCCTGCCAGCGTGATCGCCAACAGGAGCAGATTCGGCAGCATGGCGAGCGGATTGAGGGAGGTCCCCGAACGCTCGGCCGCGCCAGCGCGGGAGGAAGGCACGCGGGGTGCTTGGATCGTCGCCATGTTGAGCCTGGCCTGCCAGTGGCCGACGGCCCCGAAACCGCTCCGGAATGGTCGCGCCGGTCGAGCTCGAGGGTCGGAGGCCCTGCTGAGGTTGCAGCTTCTATGCCCGTGCCCCGGTGGGGACAACGCAGGACAGCCAGGGGCGACCGGGACAAGGTCCACCCCCGGGGACGGACCTGTCAAGGGGCGGACCGCATCAAGAAAACTACATAGGTAGTATTCCAGTCCACGATCGGGTTGCCGTGGGCATCGGCCGCCGCGACGATCCGCAGCGGGCTACGCTCCACCAATTTACGCCACTGCGCGGCGTCGTAGCAGCGCAAGTCGTAGGTCGCATCTCGATGCTCGACGCCCCGGGGACGCTCGATCATCAGATGGCTGATCACAGTTTCGATCCGCCCCCGGGGGCCCGGGCTCCCCGGCGGCAGGTACTGCACGAGCTGGGTCACCCGGCAGGAGCCGCGCCTTCCCACCCAGAGATCCTCGCTGGGCAATTCCGCTCCGTACTGCGTCAGGCTCATGCCCACCACGTACAGGCCACCGGCGCGCAGCACGCGGGCAACCTCGATGAGATGCGCCTGCATCTGCGCATCGTTCTGCAAGTGGCGGATCGTGTTGACGAGGTTGAAGGCGATGTCGATGCGGCGCGGCCCCACCCGGTCGGCGAAGCGGGTCATGTCGGCGACCAGCACGCGGGCGCGCCGCTGCGGCCCCAGCGCACGCATCCCGCGACGGGCATACGCCACCATCGCCGGGTCACGATCGAATCCAACGGCGTGCTCGCCGCGCCGCGCCAGCAGGCGCAGATAGCGCCCGGTGCCGCACGCCGGCTCGAGCCACGTGTACCGGCGCCGGCCTCGCCCCTGCGCTTCCAGGTGGCGGCGCGCGAGGCGCTGCACCGTGTCCAGCTCCGCCGCCGATCCGGGGGTGTGGAGGATATCGTAGACGGCTGGATCGTCGTAGGGGCCCGCTGCGGGCATCGTCGCGTGCGAGAGCATCAAGGCAGGAAGTAGAAGGCGATTCCCAGCACGCAGTAGACGGCGACCAGCAACGCGCCTTCGAGCCAGTTCGACTCGCCATCCTGCGCGACGAGGTTCACCGCGCCGACGGCGATCGCCACCGCCACGACCTCGAACAGGCTGAACCGCAGGTCCATGGGGCCGTGCGGCATGAGGTGGCTGGCGAATACCAGCGCCGGCGCCACGAACAGCGCGATCTGGATGCTGCTGCCGATGGCGATATTGAGCGCCAGGTCCATCTTGTTCTTGACCGCCATCATGACCGCGGTGGAGTGCTCGGCTGCGTTGCCGATCACGGCCACCACGATCACGCCCACGAACACCTCGGTCAGCCCCAGCGCGTGGGATGCCTCCTCGACGGCACCGACCAGCAACTCGCTCATCCACCCCACCAGCGCCGTCGCCCCCACCAGCTGTGTCACCGCGCGCCGCAATGGCCATTGGGCGTGGGCGGGCTGCAGGGGCTGGCCCCCGGGCGCTGCATCGCCAACGGGCGGCTCGCCCGTCCGCGGTCCGTGGCCGCCTGCGATCTGCTGCTGCCCGGCGTACAGATGCCGGTGCGTGCGCAGGCTGAACAGCAGGCTGAGCACGTACGTCGCGAACAGGACGATGGAGATCTCCAGCGAGAGGCTGCGCTCGATGGCAGCCTCGCGCGCCGGGGTGAGCGCCCGCCGTGCCACGGCGTCATCGGCGATGTGGTGGAAGATGGCCGGCACCACCAGGCCGATCGCCGCCAGCGCCAGCAACGTCGAGCCCACCGCCGCGGCCGCGCGGTCGAAGGTCTGGCGCTCGCGCCGAGCGCCTCCCAGCAGCATGGAGAAGCCGAGCACCAGCAGCACGTTGCCGATGATCGATCCCGTGAGGCTCGCCTTCACCACATCGTAGAGCCCCTGGCGCATGGCCATCAGGGCGATGATCAGCTCGGCCGCGTTTCCGAAGGTGGCGTTGAGCAGTCCACCGACGCCCGTGCCCAGACGCGCCGCGAGCTGCTCCGTGGCGTTGCCCATGAGCCCGGCCAGCGGAATGATGGCCAGGCCGGCGAAGACGAACGTGGCGATGCCGCCCCAGCGCAGTCCGCGCGCCAGAGCGGCCAGCGGTACGAACGCCAGCAGCACCAGCAACAGGCGGTCCGGGGCGAGACCAGGCCGGCGCGCGGGTGGAGCCTTGGCGTTCGCGTCAGAGCTGCTACGGGAATCGATCATGGCGGATCTGCGTCGTCGATTCCATCGTGCGCCCCTGGGGCGGTCAAGGGGAAAGGGCGTGCCGGCCGCCGGGACAGCGGCCGGGCGATTTCCTCCCGGCGCACCAGGGCAGCGTGTTGCGCGCACGGCGCCCCGTTCGTGTAGAATCAGCGTCCCCCCCGACCGAAGCGCCCGCGTGGGCTCCCGCCCACCACAGGAGGTCGATCATGGAGATGCCCAAGATGGAAATGCCCAGGCCCGGTCCCGAGCACCGCAGGCTCGCGACCCTGGCCGGAGACTGGACGGGAGAAGAGACCCTCTTTCCTTCCCCCTGGGACGCCAAGGGTGGGAGGGCCAAGGCCCGATGGCACGCGCGCATCGACCTGGACGGATTCTTCCTCGTCACCGACTACGAGCAGGAGCGCGCGGGGAAGGTGACCTACCGTGGGCACGGAGTCCACGGCTTCGACCCCAAGGAGCGCGCATACACGATGTGCTGGTTCGACTCGATGGGCCCCTCTTCGCCCGCTGCCGTGCGCGGCACTTGGGAGGGGGACACCCTGGCCTATGAGCATCGCCATCCCATGGGGTGGGCACGCTATATCTACAAAATGAAGGAAGGCGACAAGCACTTCACGTTCCGCCTCGAGCAGTCGCAGGACGGCAAGCAGTGGGTGCCGTTCGTGGAGGGCACGTACACGCGCAGCTGACGGCTGGACGCGATCGCGACGCATGAAAAAAAAGGGCCCCCGCGCCGCGGGGGCCCTTCGTGCGTTGCGACGCCTTCGCAGGGCGCAGGCAGTGGTCTACATCGACGCCGTCATCATCTGGCACTTGGTCTCCAGCGCAGAGATCTGCTTCTGGACCATGGGATCGCTGGAGGTGATGACCAGGATGTCGCCGGTCTTGGTCAGGCCCGAGCTGATGCTCGCGCCGGCCTTGGCGGCCGTGCGCATCTCTTGACAGAACTGACACAGCTCGGTCTTCGCCTGGTCGTCCGTAAACGCCATACAGGCCTTGCCGGCTTCGGCCGTGGCTGCGCTCGCGACATGGTAGGCCTCGACCTTGCTGGGATCGGCGACCATGTGGATCATCGCCATGCCGTTGCCCAGGTGGACGACCTCGGCCTTGAGCGTGCCGAACTGGTCCATCTTGGCGGCCATGTTCTTGCAGACCGCGCACTTCATCATCTCGGCCTTCATCATGGCCATGTCGGGCGCCCCGCTCATGGCAGGCTTGACCGCCGACGAGCTCGTGGCGGGCTTGGCGGCGGGCTTGGCGGCCGGATCGCCGGCCAAGACGAGGGCGGACAGGCCGGTCACAACAGCCACAGCCAGCGCGAGCGCCAGAACGGTGCGGAACGACTTCTTCATACGCGTCAACTCCTTGTGTTTCCGAGCGGAAATCTGTCAGGGGGCGAGGCCTCACCGGGGGGACGCCGGTCTCTGTCCGGACGGGGCGAGGCCTGGGGGATACGGAGGACTACAGGGTAGAACAACGCGGGGCGTTGTCAATGGTCCCCGGCGCTTTCCGCCGGAGCGCCTGGCCGCTCCCCGCTCGTGACCGCGGGCGCTGCGCCGTCCGCCACCACCGCTGGCGTGCCCACCGCCAATCGCAAGACCACCAGCGTGAGGTCGTCCCACTGCTTCTGGCCGCGGGCGAACTCGCGCACGGCCACCTCCACGGCCTGGGCGAGCGCCTCGGCGGGCAAGTGGCGCGACTGCCGCACGATGGAGATCAGCCGCGCGCGACCGAACTCCCGGCGTTTGGGATCGTTCTGCTCGGTGATGCCGTCGCTGTAGATGAGGCAGAGGTCGCCTTGGCGCAGCGCGGCTTCCTGCGTCACGAACGGAAAGTCCGGCAGGATGCCCAGCGGCACGCCGCCACGATCCACCTCCAGGATGCTGCCGTCGCCGCGCAGGAGCACCGGCGACTCGTGGCCCGCGGAGCAGAAGCGCAGCAAGCCGGTGACCGGATCGAGGATGCCGTAGAAGAAGGTCGCGAAGTGCTCGACCTGCGTGCTCTCGTGGAACAGGCGGTTCATCGTCGAGAGCACCGCGTGCGGCTCGCCGTCGCGGCGCGCTTCCACGCGGAAGAGCGCTTGCAGGTTAGCCATCATGAGCGCGGCCGTGATCCCCTTGCCGGAGATGTCGCCCAGGGAGAAGCCCAGGCGGCCGCCGGGCAGCGCCAGGGCATCGAAGCAGTCGCCCCCCACCTCCAGGCACGGCGTGTAGCGGGCGGCCAGGTCAACGCCCGCGACGCGGGGCAGGCTCTTGGGCAGGAGGCTGCCCTGGATGTGGCGCGCCGCCAGCAGGTCCTCCTCCATGCGCTTCTTGTCCTGCAGCGCCTTGACGAACATCGCGTTCTCGATGGCCAGCGCGGCGTAGTCCCCCAGACGTTCGATCGACCAGCGCTCCGCCGGGCCGAAGTGGCCGCGCTCCAGGTGGTTGATGGTCTGGATCACGCCGAGCACGCGGCGGTCGCGCCCGCGGAACGGCACGGTCAGCATCGAGCGCGTGCGGTACCCGGTCTTGGCGTCCAGGTCGCGGTTGAAATGCGGGGAGCGATAGGCGTCGGCGATATTGCCCACCCGGCCAGTCTGCGCGGCGCGACCCGCGATCCCCTTGCCCATCGGCAGGCGGAACGACTGGATCTTGTCGCCCGCCATGGTCATAGTCCATAGCTCGCTCGTCTCGTGGTCGACCAGGTAGAGCGTGGCGCGGTCGGCGCCGCTCAGGTCCCGCGCGCACTGCAGGATGCGATTGAGCAGCGTGGTGAGGTCCAGCGTGCTGTTGAGCAGCTTGCTGGCCTCCAGCAGAGCGATCAGCTGGCTAGTGGTGGGGCCGTGCCCGCGCATGGTCATCTCGAAGCGCCCGGAGGCCGGTGTTCCCGGCGAAGCCGGACATACATTGTGCTGACGTCGGCGCGCCAGTGGTCTGTACGGGACGTATTCCCGCTCGCCAGACCCAGCGGTACCGCGGCTTTCCTCGCCTTCGCGCCCTCCATCGCTCCCTCACCGCGCTGCCGCGATCACCTTCAACTCGACGGCGATCGGCGTCGGCAGCGCGTCGACGGCCACCGTCGTGCGCGTGGCGCCGGCGTGACCCAACAACTCGGCATAGACGCGATTGAACGCAGCGAAATCCCGCTCCATGTCGATCAGAAACACCGTGACGTCGAGCACCCGGTCCAGAGACGAGCCGGCAGCCTGGAGGATCGTCTGCACGTTGTGGACGGCGGCGCGCGTCTGCGCCTCGATGTCGTACGGCAGGCGGCGCGCCTGCGCGTCTCGCGCGGGGCCGCCGGGGATGGCATCGGTCTGCGGATCGCGCGGTCCGATGCCCGACAGGAACAGCAGATCGCCCACGCGGCGCGCGTGTGGATAGGCTCCCACGGGCCGCGGGGCGCCCGGCGCGCGGATCACCTCGGCGGCCGAGGTGGTCCCGCTCGCGGCCGCGAGGTCGCTGGCAGCCGTAGGCGCGCTCGCAACCATGGGTCCTCCGGCCGCCACGGTCGCGCTGGCCGCTGCGGGCGCGCTGTCGGCCGCGGATTCGCCGTCGGCGACCGGCGCGCCCTCTGCCGGGGCGAGCACGTTGCGATCGCCGTGGAAAACCTCCACGTCCTCCTCGTCGAACTCGAGATCGGCCGCCGCCTTCGCCGAGGGCGTCAGGCCCACGATCGCCGCCCCCGTCCCCCACACCGGCTCGTACGCGACGACCCGCCCCTCGTAGCGGTTGTGCTGGCCCATCACGGCCGCCAGCCACCAGATCGCCTTCATCTTCTGATCGGCGGTGGCTTGCGCGCTGAACTCGCGGGTGAGCTGCGAGACGTCCTCCAGGCGACCCTCGCCGAGGATCTCGAGGAGCTTGCGGTTCCACTCGTCGTCCCGCAGTGACGAGATACGATCCTGCAGCGGGTCGATCGGCTCGGTGAACATGCGGTTGGAGAGGGCCGTCACGGCAACCGCGATGGCGCGTTTGCCCGTGGTGCGCAAGGCGTCGGCGGCAGCCTTGCCCAGCACCAGCGTCTCGCCGCGGTCGGCGTACATGTTGCACGAGACGACGCTCGCGGGCAGGCGATTGTCGGGGTTGAGCAGCTGGAGCGCCACCACGGTGCCGGTGTCGATGGGGAAGCCGTGGTAGGCCACCGTGCGGGCGTGCAGACCCCGGGCGCGGGCGGACGCCTCGTAGGCCTTACCGTACTCGGCGTCGATGCGGAAGCGGTAGGGCATCTCACCCAGCTCGTGCCACTCCTGGTCGACCAGCACCCACTCGGGTTGCGGGTCGGCCTGGATCTGGTGGCCGATCACGCTAATCCACTGCGTGCTGTACAGGACGAGCAGGTCGGCGTCGGTGCGAGCGATCTCTTCGCGCACGCGCGCGAACCCGTCGCGCAGTCTGGACCAGGCCGGCGAGCAGTCGGCCGCCAACAGCGGGTGCGGCTTACCGGGCACGATGTAGCCGCGCACGACGGGCGACGTACCGCTGCCCGGGGCGGGCGCGCCGCCACTCACTTCCGGGCCCCCTGACGCCGGGTTCCCCGACCGGAGGGCGGCGCACCCGCAGGCTGCCCACCGGTGGGCTGCCCACCCGCGGGCTGCCGGCCCAGCGCGCTGGGGCCAGCCGGCTGGCGGTGGGCGGGCTGCTGCTGTGCTGAGCCCAGCGCACGCGCGGGCGCGGTGTTCGCCCCCACCTCGGGGGGTGACCACTCCACCACGGCGTTGCCCGTCCCGATCACGGTGCCGTACCCGTGGACCGTCGCCGGGTAGGCGGGGTAGTCCAGTGCGGCAATCAGCCAGCTCAGGCTGCCTTCCTTGGCCTCGCTCGCCGTTTGATCGATGAAGTCGGGCAGCTCGTCCATGAGCTGGCGCGTGCGGCCCGCGCGCATCAGATCCAGCAGCCGCATGTCCCACAGGTACTGACCATGGTGGTAGATGTGCTCGTGGGACATATCCTCTGGCGTGGGCGGCTCTTCGGTGAAGTGGCGGTGGCTGAGGCTGCAGCTGGCCAGCAGGATGGCGCGGCGCCCGGTGCGCTCGACGGCGCGGCGCGTCGCCTGCCCCAGGGCGATCATCTCGCGCTGGCCCACGTCGTTGGAGAAATAGTGGAACGCGGAGCCGGACGATAGGCCGACGATGGGCGTGTCCCACGCCGGGTTGATCAGGTGCGTGCAGGTGAGCGTGCCATAGTCCACGCGGAAGCGAGGGTTGCGCATCATCTTCATCACCAGGCCGGCGTCGCACCCCTCGTGGTGGATCGCCTCGGCCAGCTCGACATCGACGTCGAGCTTGTAGTGATACCGGAACAGGTTGGGGAAGACGGGGTCGACCGACAGGCCTTCGAAGTGCGGCACGCCCAGCACGTGCGTGCCAATCACGGTCTTCCAGTGGGGCGAGTGGACGATGATGACGTCGTAGGGCTTGCTGCGCAGGCTCGCCCGCGCTCGCTCGTAGCCCCAGCGCAGGTTCTCCCAGCCGCCCTCCGAGCGCGGCTCGTTCTGCGGCGGGTTCTCGCCGTAGACCAGATGGGGCGGATGCGGAGCCAGGAACCCCGCCACGATGCGGCCCTTCGCCCGGGCGGTCATCCCTCGCCTCCCAGTTTGATGCAGATGTTGCGCGCGTCGCTGAAGAACTCCAGCGACCAGCGGCCGCCCTCGCGCCCGACGCCGCTCTCCTTCATCCCGCCGAAGGGCACGCGCAGATCGCGCAGCAACCACGTGTTCACCCACACCATCCCTGATTGCAGACGATGGCTCACCCGGTGCGCGCGGTCGAGGTCGCGCGTCCACAGGGACGCTGCCAGCCCGTAGCGCACGCCGTTGGCCAGCTGCACCGCCTCGTCCTCGTCCTCGAAGGCGTGGACCGTGACTACGGGCCCGAAGATCTCTTCGGTGGCCGTGCGGCAGCCCGGTGGCAATCCTGCGATCACGGCCGCGGTCAGGAAGCATCCCTGGTTGAACGGCGCAGGCAGCTTCGGGCGCTCCCCGCCACACAGGATCGTGCCTCCCTCCTGTTTGGCGAGCGCGAGGTAGCTCTCGACCTTTTCGCGGTGCGCAGGCGAGATCAGCGCCCCCAGGTCAGTCTTGGGGTCGGTCGGATCGCCCACGCGCATCTGGCGTACGCGCTCGACGAAGCGCCGCGTGAACTCGTCAGCGATCGAGCGCTGCACGAGCAGCCGCGCGCCGCACAGGCAGATCTGGCCCTGGTTGAGGAAGCCGGCCCGCACGGCGCCGTCCAGCGCCGCGTCGAGGTCGGCATCGGCGAAGACGATCGTCGGGTTCTTCCCACCCAGCTCCAGGCTGAGCTTCTTGAAGCGCGGCGCAGCTGCGGCGGCGACCTTCGCTCCGGTCGAGGTCCCGCCCGTGAAGGAGATCGCAGCCACACCCCGATGCTCGACCAGCGCCTGGCCGGCCTCGCCACCCAGGCCGTGCACGAGGTTGAACACGCCCGGGGGCGCGCCCACCTCGTGGAAGATCTCGGCCAGCGCGCTCGCCGTGAGCGGCGTGAGCTCGCTCGGCTTGGCGACCACCGCGTTGCCCATGCCCAGCGCTGGCGCGGCCTTCCAGCTGAGCAGGTAGATGGGCAGGTTCCAGGGCGTGATCAGCCCGACCACCCCCAACGGCACACGCAGCGTGTAGTTGATCGCTCCGCGCATGGCGTGCAGGGGGGTTTCGTCATGGCGCACCGCGCCCGCGAAGAAGCGGAAGTTGGCGACGGCACGGGCGACGTCCAGCGTGCGGGCGAGCTGCAGCGGCTTGCCCGTGTCCAACGACTCCAACTCGGCCAGCTCGGTGCCGCGCTCGGCGATCTTCTCCGCCACGGCGTCCAGCAGGTCGGCGCGCTCGGGCGCGCTGGAGCGGCCCCACTGGCCGTCGAGGGCAGCCTGCGCCGCCGCCACGGCCAGGTCGACGTCGGCGGCCGTACCCCGCGCGACGCGCGAGATCACCTTACCGGTGGCCGGAGCGACGTCATCGAGGTAGGTGCCACCGGCCGGCGGTACGAAGGCGCCGCCGATGAAATGATGGAGCTGGCGGACCGGAAGGTGGTGCGCCGGTGCGCGGTGACCGGCGGATGCGGATGGAGCGGCGGGGGGGCGGGCGCCACTGCGACGGTCGACGCGGGTCATAGCGCGAGGGTAGCAGGGGCCGGGACGTAGTACCAGGGCAGGGACCCACGGCGGCGCCGAAGAACCGGCACGGTGTCGTGGGTGACGGTGCCGGCCTGGGCCCAAGCTACAGCGTCTGGCCCAAGGACCCGCCTGGGCCGCGGCCGGGCTCGCCCCCGAATCCGCCCTAGCGGTCCGTGGGCGTGCCGACTTCGCCGTCGGCGTACGCGTCCCAGTCGTAGTACCACCGGTCGCGGTCCGGATCCCACTCGTCCCAGGTCAGGATGGACTCCAGCAGGGCCAGACGCTCGGGCGGCACGACGCCCGGCACCAGAAAGGCCTTCTGCTTGTAGAGCGGGTATGGGTTGCGCAGCTCGAAACCCAGCACGCCAAGGCACGCGCGCGCGACGTACCAGCTCGCGCGCGGATTCCAGCCGTGGGCGATCTTGATCACGATCCCCAAACCGTCCGGATAGTCCGGGTGGACGATCGCCATCCCCAGCAACCCGTCGGCGCCCTCCTTCGCAATCACGTTGCCGGCGCACGCCTTGAGGATCGTCGAGTCCAGTCGGTTGAAGCCGCCGACCAGATCGGGATGGCGCACCATCGATTCCCAGATCCAGTCCTCGTCGCGTGTGGCGGCCAGTCCGGCGTACGTGATCGCCAGCTCGCTCACGGTGTTGGAGAGCGTGGGGAATCCGTCGCCGTCGCGCGCGATGCGCAGCGGACGCCAGTCGGGCCCCAGGAAGCGGCGCACCTGCTCCAGGTACTCGGCGAAAAATGGATGCTGCTGCAGCGTGTAGCCCGCCCGGTTCCACCCCTTGAGCCGGCAGCCCAGGAGCACCGCCGCGTGCAGGCCGGAGCTGTTGTTGTACCAGCGGCGCGGGCGGCGGATCTGCCGGCCGAACTGCACGAGCGGGACATCGAGGGGCGTCTGCATCAGCCCCCACTCCTGGGACGGGAGGATCTCCTGTGCGGCGGCCACGTGCTCGGCGCTGCCGTTGTGGCTGGCGACCGCGATCGCCTTCTGCGGCCACGCGAGGAGCGGATCGAGGTCCGCGGCGAACACCTTGATCATCAGCGGCTTCATCATGCTGCGCCCGTAGCAGAGCACATTGCCGCCGAAGGAGTGGACGATCCGCCGGCCGCTCGCCCAGGCCACAGCGCCGTGGATGGTCGTCTCGCTGACACCGTTGCGGCGGTAGTCCAGCAGCGGCTCCCACTCGACATCCCGACCGGTGGGCAGGCCCGCGATGGTCTCGCCCAGAGGGCTGCGTGGGTAGACGTCCGAGCCGGGGCGGGACGGTCCGCGGGGCGGCGTCGCGGTGCGAGGCGCAAGCGCGGCGGGTGCGGGGGGGCGCAGCCGCGCGGGGGACGCGGGACGTGGAGGTCGCGCGGAGTTCTTGCGAGCTGTCATGCGGGAGGCTCTCCGGACTGCGCGAGCGGATGGACGCTGCATCATGCGGCCGCAAGCAGCGTATCAGGGGGGTCCGATGCCCGCCAGCGCCGCCTGCGAGCTAGCCGGCGGGCATTGGCAGGCCGTGCGGCGCCTTCGGTCTGGGCCAGCATGAGGATCGCGGCCAGCACGACCGCACTGGGCCGTTGCGCTGTCACAGTGGGGCTCCTTGCACGCCCGGGCCGGTCAGGGCTGGAGCTTCTTCGCAGTGCGCAGCTCGGCGACCGACAACGCGCCGACGCTGGACGCGTTGCCAGTCAGGATCCGCCGATGGTAGTCCACCTGGCCCAGGTGGTAGCCCAGGTGCGCGGCCAGATGGACGAGGAAGTCGGCGGTCGTGATCGTCACACCGCCCACAGCCTGCGGGAATGGCGCAGCGAGCTGCGCGTCGGAGATGGAGGCGAGCCCGCGCTCCACGGCGCCAACCGCCGCGTCGATCCGCGCCAGGAGCTCGTGCCGCGGAAGATCGCGGAGGCTGAACTCCGCGTTGCGGTCGCGCACGTAGCCCGTGCCGCCCAGTTGCCCACCAACGAAATGCTGGAGGTTGCCGGCCAGGTGCAGCACCAGCGTCCCGGTAGAGTTGCTGAGGCCCGGCGCCACGCGCCAGACGTCCGTTTCGTCCGAATAGGCCTCGACCTCACGGCGCAGTGCTCGCAGATCGCGGGTCAGGATTCCAGCCAGGATGGGTGCCAGCATGGTCAGGACCTTTCGCTCGTGGTGTGCGCCCACGGCACTCGCGGGCCATGGGCCGCACGCGCCCCGCGTCCGATCTCACGGGAGCGCGTAGCGCGTCGAGTACGGCTCGGCGAACATCGCAACCCAGGCCAAGCGCGTGTTGGCGATCTGGCGGATGTGCAGCAGGTCGTGGGCAACCCACGCGGCGAGCAGATCGCCGGCGCGCAGGCCGCCCAGCTTCGGGTGCTTGTGCTCTGCCGTCCAGTCCGGCGACGGCAGCCCCACGAGCCACTGCAGCGACGCCGCGCGCTCCCGGCGGAAGCCCGCGAGCGACGCTTGCAGGTCGCGGCTGTTGTAGTCGCGGTCGCGGGCCCAGCCTTCCGGATCGATGGGCGGCCACGGCTGCGCGGGATCCTCGAGCACGAGCGCGATCCGCTTGCGGAAGTCGTCGCGCTCCTCGTCGCACAAATGATTGAGGATCTCCAGCAACGACCACTTCTGTGGCGCTGGCTTCCAGCGCACCTGCTCGATGGGGTGCCCATCGAGCAGCGCGAGAATGGACTGGCCACCGCGCTGCAGGGCCTGGATCTGCTCCTGATGGTCCATGGTCGTCGCTCCTCGCGCGGACGGTTCGGGACGGGGCAGTCGTGCAGGCAGCCGGGACGGCCGTTTCCAGCGACGACTCGCCTCCCCAGGCCGCCTCCGCGCGACTACTGTGGGATGAAGCCCTCGATCTGCCGCACATACCACCATGGGAAGCCGAGCTCCCGCGCCGGCCGGAGGATGCGCTCCACGTAGTCGCGCTCGGCAGGCCGGGGCTCCATGGCCGGCGCGATGTAGCACAGAGCCGGCCGCCACCTCCCACTACGGGCGGTCACGAGAACAGGATGCGGCACGTAGATCTCGCGCAGGACGTCGCGGGCGTGGGCATAGAGGCGCTCCAGCTCGGGGTGGGTGGCGGTGGCAACGATTCCGAAGACCCACCCCACGTTGGAGGCGACCAGGTTGGCGCGGGGCGCGATGCGCAGGTCGAACCCGCCCAGCTGCGCCACCTCCCACTCCTGCGGAACCAGGCCGGTGTCCCGCAGGACGTCCAGGTTCATGTAGGACCCATAGAAGAAGGTCCAGACCACAGGCTCGGTCACGGACGCTGTTCCTCCTCGGTCGCTTGTGCCAGCTCGCCCTGGCCGTCGCGGGAGCGCGACAAGCGGGCGCTGCGCGGCCGGCGGGGGTCTCAGTCGCGTCCGGCCGCCAGTCCGAAGGCACGGACGGCGGCCTGGGTGAGATCGGCGCCGGCGCCTGAGGCCTGCTTGCGCCACGGGATCCAGAGCGCCCCGCCCTCCACCAGCGAGCGCGCGGCCCCGGCGAAGCGCCGGTGCAGGTCGGCCTGCGACCGCGCCAGCTTTTCGGGCTCGCCGTCCACGAACACGATCGGCACCGAGCGCGTGCCCCGCTGATAACGCAACCACAGCGCCACGTCACGGCCAGCCGACGGGATACGCTCGAGGTCGATCACGACCGCCTGGGGCGGCCGCGCCGAGCCGCCGGCGCTTTCTGTGTTGGGGAGCGCAGTTCGTCTCCCTGAGGACCCTGTTGCAACCCCAGCGTTGGCCTCCCGCACGAGCTTCGCCAGCCACGCATCGAGTTGCATGGCATCGGTCAGCCTGAAGTGATGGATATGGTCGCGTGGCGTCGGCGACTCGATGCGCCAGAAGCGCGGGTCGCCTACGCCCGCACCGCGCCCCGGACGCGGGGGGCCACCTGCTCCATGAAGACCTGCATGTTGCGGATCACGCGCGCGTTGTCGTGGTTGAAGAAATCGAACCACAGCATGAGACGATCCTCGGCGTGGAAGCGGGCCACGATCTGCTCGACGAGGTCCTGCGCGTTGCCGATCAGGGCGTTGTCGGCCGCGCCCTCGACCTTCTTGGGATCGAGCGTCCCCTCCAGCGCCGTCCAGTACGCGCCCAGCGCCGCGCGCGCCTCGTCGCGCGCCGCCTCACGACGGCCCTGCGGCGTCAGCCCCGCTTCCTCGTTCACGAACACGAACACCGTGCGCGGCATGTAGCTGCGCCGCCACGGTCCGCCCGAAAGATGATAGGCCCTGGACATGCGCCGGTGTGTATCCTCGATCACCTCCGCAGGGGTGATCGACAGATTGAAGACCTGTACGGGGAGGAACTGGTTGAGGTCCTCCTGCACCTGCGGATCGTGCGAGCCAGCGACCAGCTGCAGCAGATCGCGCCGCCATTGCTGCGGGACGATCTTCACGGGCTCGAATACCCAGCGCCGCGCCATGGGGATGCTGTCGCGCGCGGCCGCGCCCGCCAGCTCGCGCAGGCGCTGCCAGTCGGGGTCGGTGCGGAACTCGGCGCGCGCCAGCACCGGAGCGCGCACGTCGTCGCTGGACAGCGTCTCACCACGCAGCAGCCGGACGAAGATCTCAGCCGCCTCGGCGAAGATCCTGCCCTTCACCACCGGCCAGGCGGCCTCCTCGATCCGGTCACGCGCGTCGACGCCGGTGACACGGTTCATGAAGTCGAAGCGCCCGGCCGAGAACCCGACGTGGATACGCCGGTGCTCCTGCGGATTCAGCCCGTGCAGCGCGAGGAATGCCGCTACGCGCTCGGCCGCGGCCAGCGGGCCGCCGTTGCACACGATGTTCATCACCGCCGAGCCGGTCTCGATGCGCCGCGTGCGCTGGAAGATATGGTGGGAAAGCTGCAGGAAATCCACATTCAGGCCGACCTCCCCCTGCCAATGGGGGATCACCGGTTTGCGGTGCAGCTTCTGCACCTCGCTGGAGTAATGCGACTCCGCAATCCAGGCCACGCCGAAACCCAGAGCGTCCGCAGCCTCGACCTGCGCGAAAAAATTGCGGAACATGGTGGCTTCGTCGGGCGTGAATCCCCTGACGGGCGTCTGGCTGATCGAGAAGAAGATGTCGAACTCCATGACGCACCCGAGCTTGCCGCATCCACAGCGGAGGGTCAATGCGCGGGGCGGCCCGCTTGAGCCGCGTGCGGCGCGGCGCGCTCGCGCTGATCGTCGGTGGGGGAACCACGGTCCGCTTCGCCGCGCGAGCGTGCCAGCGGCCGCGAGCCGGTCTCGCCGGTGACGATCGGAGACGACGTCTGGATCGGCGGTGGGGTTATCGTCTGACCCGGCATTACGATCGGCTCGGGCACGACGATCGGTGCAGTCAGCGTGGTCGTGCAGGACATCCCAGCGGGCGTGCTGGCCGTGGGGAACCCCTGCCGGGTGGTACGCCCTGTGCATTGAGCGGGGAATGCCCAGCCACACACGAACCGTGCGATCGAGGGGATGGCCCGGCCCAACAGGCCGGCGAGACTGGCCCGCTCGAGCGCGCGGCCCCACGGGCAGGCGCGACCGTCCGCAGCACGCCGCTTCGGCCGGCGCGGGCGGGGGTCCAATTTCGTGCAGTTTCTGTCATTCTAGGTTATCTTGCCCGCGCTCAGAGCCTGCTGCTTGCCGCTGCTCCCCGGCTTTCCGGCCCTCCCGCTCCCCTGCGCGAGGGTGGCTCCCGGGGGGACCAGCGCCGGGCGATCCATTTCTGCCGGGAGCCTCGACATCCTGACCATCGCCCATCGCCAGCGCGTGCCCAGGGCCGCGTCCGCCTCCGTGCCGCTCGCCAGCTATCGGACCCCCGATCTGCGCAAGAGCATCTGGCAGATCTGCACGTCCTTCCTCCCGCTGGCGGCCGTCTGGTGCCTGATGGTGCTCAGCCTGCACGTCGGCTACTGGCTGACGCTGCTGCTCGCGCCGGTGGCGGCGGGAATGCTCGTGCGCGTGTTCATCATCCAGCATGACTGCGGGCACGGATCGTTCTTCCGATCACGCCGGGCCAACGACGCGCTGGGCTTCTTGTGCGGAGTGCTCGCGCTCACGCCCTACCTCTATTGGCGGCGTTCCCACGCCGTCCACCACGCCTCGGCTGGGAATCTCGCGCAGCGTGGCATCGGCGACATCTGGACCCTCACGGTGGCCGAGTATCTCCAGCTCGGCCGCTGGGGACGCCTCCGCTACCGGCTCTACCGCCACCCCGCCGTGATGTTCTTCCTGGGACCGACGCTCCTGTTCGTGGTGCTGTACCGCTTTCCGCAGGCGTACTCCAGCACCTGGAAACGCGAGCGCGCGTCGGTCTATTGGACCGACGCCGCGATCCTCGCCACGGGCGCGGCGATGGCGCTCCTGATCGGGCTGCGTCATTTCCTGATGATCCAGGCGCCGATCACGATCCTGGCGGCGAGCCTGGGCACGTGGCTCTTCTACATCCAGCACCAGTTCGAGAACGTCTATTGGGCACGCGGCGAGGAATGGAATCCGACAGTGGCCGCGCTGGAGGGCAGCGCCTACTACGATCTGCCCCCGATCCTGCGGTGGTTCACAGGGAACATCGGGTTCCATCACATCCACCACCTCGACTCCCGGATCGCCAACTACAACCTCCCACGCTGCCATCGCGAGAACCCACAGCTGCGGCCCGGAGCCGTGCTGAGCCTGCGCGGCGCGCTGCGGACCATCCCGCTGGCGCTGTGGGACGAGCAGCGGCGCAAGCTCGTGGGATTCTCCGGAATCCGCCTCGACGCCACGGCGGGAGCCACGGCCGCGTTCTGATCGTCCGCACGCCACCACCGGCCTTCTGACGCACCGCGAACCGCCGCCCACGCTCCGGCGCTGGCCTGCGCCCGGGGCTTGCGCTAGGGTAACCTGCGCCATGACGGCAAGCGATCCTGTGCCGCCCGGCGGCCGCATCGAGCCCACACTCTCCGCCTTCGACACCTCGATGGTCGTCGTGAGCCTGGTCATCGGGATCGGTATCTTTCGCACTCCCGCCATCGTCGCCGCGCGCACGGGCACGACGTTCCTCTTCTTCGCCGCCTGGACCGCAGGCGGGCTGATCAGCCTGATCGGCGCGTTGACCTTCATGGAAATCGGCTCGCGCTTTCCCCGTCCCGGCGGCTACTACAAGGTGGTCGCCGACTGCTATCACCCCGTGCTGGCCTTCATGCTCAACTGGGCACAGGCGCTCATGCAGGGCGCAGGAGCGGCCGGAGTGGCGTTCATCGGAGCGGAGTACCTCACGCCCCTGCTGGCGCCCTCGGCGCAGCATTCCCACAGCGGTGTGGTCGCGTGCGCGGTGGGGCTGATGGTGATCCTGCTCGTGCTCAACCTGCTGGGGATCCGCGCCGGGGCTCGCACGCAGAATGTCCTCTCGCTGCTGAAGATCGCCATGCTGCTGGCGCTGGGCGCCGCGGCGCTGCTGCTGGGCCGCCGCGTGGGAGCGCCCCCCGCCATCGCCGGGTCGTCGACCGCGACCGGAGGGAACTCGTGGGCCGCTCTCACTGCAGCGGCCGTCGCGGTCTTCTACGCGTACGGCGGCTACCAGAACGCCATGAACATCGGCGGCGACGTGCGCCGCGCGCGGCGCAACCTGCCGCTGGCCGTCGCCGCTGGAATGCTCATCGTCACGGCCCTCTATCTCTTCATCAATACGGCCTATCAGCGCGTGCTCGGCACGGGTGGCGTGGCGCGCTCCGACCTCGTGGCGGCCGAGCTCGCGCGCGCCTGCCTGGGACAAGCCGGGGGGGCGATCGTCTCGCTGGCGATCTTCGTCTCGGCCGCCGGCTTCGTGAACGCCACGATCCTGCAGGTGCCGCGCAGCTACTACGCCATGGCGCGGGACCGGGCCGTGCCCGGGATCTTCCAGCGGGTCAATCCGCGCACGCAGGTGCAGGAGTTCGGCCTGGTGTTCTTCGGAGCCACGATGCTCTTGCCGGCCCTGATGATCGGGTCGTTCGAGAAGCTGCTGAGCTACGTCATGTTCACCGACGCGCTCACGCTGGTCGTGGTGGCCTCGACGGTGTTCGTGTTGCGGCGGCGGGCGGAGCGTGGGGACACCGCGGGCGGCGATCCGCACCCAGACACGGGCGGCGGGACCGTCTTTCGCATGCCCGGCTTTCCGGTGCTGCCGCTCCTGTTCATGGCCTGCCTGCTGGCAGTCGCGCTGCACGTGCTCGTGCACGAGACGCGGCTCGCGCTGATCGGCATGGCGTTGCTCCTGGCAGGCTGGCCGTTGCTGCTGCTGGTGCGCTGGGCGCAGGGCGCTGGCGGGACGAGGCGCTCCACGGGACGTCCCGGCGGCCCCTCGCGCCCGGCGGACCCAGCGGACCGGTCGACTCGCTCGGACCGGTCGAACCGCACGGTGGACTGATGCACGTCAACATCCTGCAGCACGTCCCCTTCGAAGGGCCCGGAAGCATCGGGGATTGGCTCGCCGCCCGCGGCGCCCGGGTCACAACGACCGATTTCTGGCGCGATGTCCGCCTGACCGATCCCGCCGCAGTGGACTGGCTGATCATCATGGGCGGACCGATGAGCGCCAACGACGAAACGACGCTGCCCTGGCTGCGCGGCGAGAAGCGCTTCATCGCCCAGGCCGTCGAGCGCGGCAAGACTGTCCTGGGGATCTGCCTCGGCGCTCAACTGTTGGCCGCGACCGCGGGCGCGCGCGTCTTCCGTAACGGCGAGCGCGAGATCGGCTGGTTTGCGGCCGAACGCGCGGCCAATCCGGACCGCCATCCCCTCGCCGGGGTGCTGCCACCCCGGTTCGAGCCGTTCCACTGGCACGGCGAGACGTTCGAGCTGCCCGTGGGCGCCGTGCATCTGGCGAGCAGCGCTGCCTGCGCCCATCAGGCGTTCGCGCTCGCAGACCGCGTCGTTGGGCTGCAGTTCCACCTCGAGACGACCGCGGACGGTGTGCGGGCCATGCTCGAGCACGGGCAGGACGATCTCGCCTCCGGCCCATGGGTGCAGCCCGCTGATGAGATGCTCGCCCGGCCGGATCGGTTCTCGGCCAGCGCCGGGCTGATGACGCGCGTGCTCGACCGGCTCGCGCTCCCGCTCGTCTGAGACTCCCTTTACGGCGCGCCCGCGGTGGCCCGCGCACGGCGCATGCGATCCGCGCTACACTCCCCCCACTTTGGGCAACGGCTCCACGGGGGCGGCGTGCGAGGCAGCCCACACTTGAGAGGGGAGGTCGCATGTGCGTCGAATCCATTCCGACGAATGGGGAGATCACGGGGCTGTTCACCCGCGAGATGGCAGCGCTCGGAGGCACGATCTACGATCGCTACGATGACGGCGAGCACCTGTACCTGCGTTCGACCCTGACATGGTTCGCGCAAGTGCGGCCGGGCAAGATCATCCGCGGCGGTGTCGCGCTGACAGCCATTGGCAGATGGGTTTTCGTTTGCCCGTACATCCTTCGTCAAGAGTGCGCGGATGGTTTGCTGGCGACACGCCACATCCGGAGGGAGCGCATCGCGCCCTCCGCTGGCGGGATTGCCCCAGGCGAGGTCGCCGAGATTCGTAGGCGCCTGCGCGAGTCCATCAGCACGTGCGCCGAGCACGAGACGTTCGCGCGCGGCCCGGAGCAGATGCAGACGGCAGCCACACACTCTCCCCTCCACAAATCCAGACGCTCGAGCTCGAGGTGCGGCGGAGCGCCATGGGGCAGTCCGGACTGGTTTCCGAGATTGCCCGGCGATTCGAACTGACAGCCGACCAGTCGGTGCTCGATCTGCTCGATGCCATTACGTCGCTCGCGCGGGACACACGCGACTCGCAGATCCACTGGCGTCTGGAGGAGCTCGGCGGGGGCGTGCTGGCCACCTTGAAGCCGCCGCGGAAGACGAAGCCTCCCGCGGCACAGCCGCTGGTCGTCGAGGCTTGTTCGGCGCCCCAGGAAGGACCGAGATGAAACTGCCGCTCTACCAGGTCGATGCCTTCACCAGCCGCGTGTTCGGCGGCAATCCGGCCGCGGTCGTGCTGCTCGAACAGCCGCTGCCCGAGGACGTCATGCAGGCCATCGCCGCAGAGAACAACCTCTCGGAGACCGCGTTCGTGCTGCCCGGCAAGGATGGCTTCGGACTGCGCTGGTTTACGCCGACGATGGAAGTCGACCTCTGCGGCCATGCGACACTGGCCACGGCCTTCGTCCTGTTCCGCGAGGGCCGCGTGCGCGGCGATCGCGCCCGCTTCGAGACGCTCAGCGGTCCGCTGCTCGTCGAGCGCGACGCAGAGCTACTGCGCATGGATTTCCCCGCACGTCCGCCGCAGCCGGCCGCCGGCAGCGAGGAGCTCGTGGAAGCACTCGGCGCCCGGCCGCGCGAGGTGCACGCGGCGCGCGATCTGCTGGTCTTGTTCGACACGCAGGAGCAGATCGCCGCGCTGCGGCCGCGCTTCGACCGGATGCTGGCGCTGGATGCGTTTGCCGTGATCGCCACCGCGCCGGGCAAGGACGCCGACTTCGTATCGCGCTTCTTCGCCCCCAAGGCCGGAATCAACGAGGACCCGGTGACCGGAGCTGCACACTGCACGCTCATCCCGTTCTGGTCGGCGCGGCTCTCGCGCAAGACGCTGCGTGGCTTGCAGATCTCCGCGCGCGGCGGCGAGCTGTTCTGCGAGGACCGCGGTGACCGGGTAACGATCAGCGGACGCGCGGTCGAGTACCTGCGGGGTGAGATCGAGGTCGACGTTCCGCGCGCGCAGGCAGACGGCCCCGGCACCGCGGCGCGTCGCCGCGCCCGGTGACCGCGCCCACTGCCCAATCGCCCGCGGACGCGATGCGCAACGGTCGGGGTCGGTCGTGGCTCGCGCCGCGCGCCGGCGCTCTCATCGCAATCCTCATGTGGGGGATCTCGTTCGTGGCGACCAAGGTCGTCCTGCGTGAGCTTTCGCCGGTGACGTTGATCTTTTCGCGCTTCGCGCTGGGAACGCTGCTCCTGCAGCTCATGCTCGCGCTGCGCGGCGAGCCGGCGCTGCCGCCACGCGCCGACTGGGGCGCGCTGGCGCTCATGGGCCTGGTGGGCGTGTTCGCCCACCAGATGCTCCAGGTCCACGGCCTGACGCTCACCAGCGCGGTGCATGCCGGCTGGTTGGTCGGGCTGACGCCGATCTGGACGGCCTTGCTGGCGGGTCTCTTCCTCCGCGAGCGCTTCGGTCGCGCCAAGGCCGCGGGCCTGGTGGTCGGCTGCGCGGGCGCTATCCTGGTCGTCACGCAGGGGCGTGTGGGCCAGGGCGTGCTCGCCCTGCCGTCCACGCGTGGCGACCTGCTGGTCATGGCCAGCAACGTCAACTGGGCCATCTACACTACGCTTGGCCATCCCACGCTGCGCAAGCTCGGGAGCCGCCGCGCCACTGCGGGGGCAATGCTGCTGGGCTGGCTCATGCTCGTTCCGCTGTTCGTGTGGCGCCGGGGCTGGCAGGAGTACGGCGGGCTCACCGGTGGCGGGATCGCGGCGCTACTGTTCCTGGGCATTGGCTGCTCCGGGCTCGGCTATCTCTTCTGGTACGGTGCGCTGGAGCGCATCGAGGCCTCACGCGTGGCCGCCTTCCTGTACATCGAGCCGCTGGTGACGGTGGCGGCGGCGGCCGTCGTGCTGGGCGAGGCAGTCCGCGGCGCGATCGTGGCGGGCGGCATGTTGGTCCTGACGGGGGTGGCGATGGTGCAGCGGGCAGGCAATCGCCGCTAGGGACGCGGACCGCGGGCTCCGGCCTCCAACCCTTGCGGGCCGGACTGGATATGGCTATAATGGCGTCATGAAAAGAGCCAATATATCCGAGTTGCGGGACCGCTTGAGCCAGTACCTCGACCACGTCCGGTCCGGCGGTCGCGTTCTCATCTTCGACCGCGACAAACCCATCGCGGAGATTGTTCCGATCGGCAGCCGCGCCGGTGGGTTCACAGCAACCGATGCGGAGCGACTCGTCGTGCTCGAGCGTGACGGCTTGGTCCGTCCAGGAACCGGTCGCCTCCCGCGCGAGCTGCGTGACGAGCCGCCACCCGGTCAGGGGGCAGGGGTGCTCGCCGCGCTGCTGCAGGAGCGGGAGTCGGGACGATGAGGTATTGGGACAGCTCCGCGATCGTTCCGCTGCTGGTCCTCGAGGCGCAGACGACCTGGGCCCTGGACCTCCTGCGCAGCGATTCCGTGGGCATCACCTGGGAGCTGTCACGTGTCGAAGTCCATTCTGCCCTCGCGCGCAGCCATCGCGCGGGACGCCTGGGGACGGCGGACCTGTCCGCGGCGCGCAATCGTGCATCCCTGCTGTTCTCGAGCATGAGTCAGGTCATCACGCTGGACCTGGTCGCTGATCGCGCGCTGCGCGTCTTGGGCCTTCACGCCCTGCGTGCGGCAGATGCGCTTCAGCTTGCCGCAGCGCTCGTCGCCTCCCGCGAACGGCCACCGGATCTGCCGTTCGTCACCCTCGATGAACGACTGGCAGAGGCGGCCACACGGGAAGGCTTTCCGGTCGCTGGGCTGCCCTCCCTCTCGTAATCCAGCTCGGCCCCATCGCCGCCTGTGGCCCCGCGTCTGCGTCTTCGCCGGCGGGATCGCGACCGAAGGCGGCCCGCGGCGCCCGACCCTCAGGGCTTCAACGCGTGCTTGCGCAGGTACTCCCGGATCTCCTGCTCCTCCTCCGGAGACGGCAGCGGGGCACCGCGCTCGCGCATGAGAGCGAGCATGCGGTCGGTCTGCAGCTTCCACTTGTTGGCGACATCGCTCTGGGGCGGGATCGGGCTGTGGCAGCCGCGTCCGGAGCAGTACTGCACGTAGAGCTGGGCGGGGCGGCTCTCTGGCTCGGGCAGCTTGCCGCCGCAGCCGGGCAGCAGCGTCGCGCTGATCGCGCCCACGATACCGATGGCCGAAAGCCAGATCGTGGCTTCAGTGCGGGCCCCAAGAACGTCGGTTCGCGTCATGGCGGACAGGCTGCCTGAGCACCGGCGCCCCCGTCAAGCTGCAGCTGGGGCGCCTGTCGGTGGGCGTGACTGCGACGTCCGCAAACGGCCAGGGAGCCGCCACCCGGACGGAGTACACTGTCGCGGGGAGCGCATTCTGCTGGCAGATGGGGCGTCCGGTCGCTGGGCGTGCACCATGGCGGCTAGCGCGGCCATCGCGACCGCTGCGGCGGGTCCGAAGGCTGCGGCTACCGCGACCGCCGCCCCATCGCCACCAGCACCGTGAACAAGCCGGCCAAAGCCATGAGCGACACGAAAAGCGAAGAGAAGGACTACGTCCTGGGCACGCACGATGACGAGATCGCGCGTCTGGGCCTGCAGCACCGTGTCTGGAGGCCGCGCGCGCTGGACGCGTGGCGGCGCGCGGGCTTCACGGCGGGCCAGACCCTGCTCGACATCGGATGCGGCCCGGGGTACGCGTCCCTCGACCTGGCGGAAATCGTCGGACCGTCAGGGCGGATCGTGGCCATCGACCGATCCCGACGCTTTCTCGACACGCTCGATGCCACGTGCAAGCAGCGCGGCATCGACACGATCGAAACCTGTGAGCTCGATCTGGACGAGGCGGAGCTGCCCGCCGCGAGCGCTGACGGCGCGTGGTCGCGCTGGGTGTTTGCCTTCGTCAAGCATCCGCGCCACCTGCTCGCGCGGGTCGGCGGCACACTGAGACGCGGCGGCGTGCTCGTCGTCCACGAGTACTTCGATTACCGCACGTGGCGGATGGCGCCCCGGTCCCCGGAGCTGGAGGAGTTCGTGGCGGTCGTCATGGAGAGCTGGCGCGCCAGCGGCGGCGAGCCCGACATCGCGCTGGATCTGCCGGTGTGGCTAGCAGAGCTCGGGTTTACGCTGCGGGAGTTGCGCCCACTCATCGACATCGTGCCGGCTTCGAGCTTCGTGTGGCAGTGGCCCAAGGCATTCATTGAGGTGGGTCTGCAACGGCTGGTCGACCTGGGCCAGCTGGGCCGCGACCGCGCCGCTGGGATCGCGCGGGCGATCGCCGCCGCGGAGGCCGCGCCGCATACGCTCATGATCACACCCGGCGTGCTGGAGATCATCGCCGTTCGCCGCTGATCCGGCGCACGGCCCGGGAAGCCGCCCGCGCGTCTGCGCCCGCGCCAAGCCCCCGCCTCGCCCCCCGCGCGCTACGCCGCTCGAACGGTCAGCGCGTCGGCCCCCCGGAAAGGCAGGCGGGCCGGGCCGGCGCGTGAACGAAGGTGCGGCGGCGCTCCCAGGTCAAGGGGGTTGTGCACACTGAAAATGTGACGTTGCGCGAGCGCAGCGAGGCCTGGAGCTGCCCGCTCCAGGCCCCTGCGCCGGGTCCACCTCCGGCGCCCGTCTTGCGGCTGAGGCCGGGGCGCCGGCCGACGACGCGCGCCCGCTCGGCAGGTCTCAGTGGCTGGCGGCCACAACCTTCTGCTGCTCGACGAATGCGTGGACCCGGCTGGCGATCTGCGGGTTCTCGGGCAGGTCGAGCGTCAGCTCGTGCACGGTGGTCGAAGGCGTGCCCGCGAGCGCGGCGCCGGCCAAGGTCAGCGTGGCCTCCCCGAGATACTTCCCCTGGCTGTTGGCGCTCAGCACGGTCGTGCAAGCGACCTGACGGGGCGTGCGGGTCGGTTGGTACGAGGTCCCGTCCACGGCCACCGCGATCCCCGACTGCGATCCAAGTGTCGTGAGCAGCCTCGTCAGCCCCTCGGCCGGCAGCTGGGAGAGCAGCACGATCAGGTCGGACTTCGCGCGCAGCTCGGGCAGGTAACGCTGCAACGCCTCCGCCGGGTCCCCGATCGCCACGGCCTCGCCGGCGGCCTGCCCCGGCGCGGGCCGCGCGGAGGTGCCGAGCACGCAGATGACACCGACGCGCGTCCCCCCGCTCTGGAGCACGAGGTAGGGGGCGAGCAAGGGCTGCCCTCCCCGGGTGAGATTGGCGCTGGTGAACGGCAGCCCGCCGACCGCGCGTGCCCGCTCCAGGTAGTCGACTCCCAGTCCGAGGTCGGATGCGCCCACGCCGATCGCCTGGTAGCCCAGCTTCGCGGTCTCGTGGATGAGGAGGTCCGTCTGTGCCCGCATCTGGGGCGAGTCCTCGCCGAACAGGCCGCCCGCGTCCACCAACACGACGCTGTTCTCTTTGCTGGCGCCGCGCACCTTCTCGATCAGTGCCGCGCGGCGGGCCAGCCCGCCCAGCGGCTTGGCCTTGCAGCCGCAATCGAGAATCTTGCCCTGTACGCCGCCGTGGAAGAGCAGCGTCAGAGTCCGGGTCTGCGCTGCCGGGTCTGTGGAGCCCTCGCCGCACGGGGATTGCGCGGCGGCTGCTCCGTCCGCGGCCAGCGTCACTGCGACCGTCAGCACCCCGCAAACCGCCAGCGCCGCGCCGGCCGCGATCGCGAGCGCCAGAGGCCGTACGAGACCCCCGCGCATTCTGGAAACCATGACCTTGTCCATGAAGCACTCTCCTGTTCGATGGGACCTCTGGAGTGCACGCCCTCCATCGTGGAGTGCGCGCCTCGCATGCGCGTGTTCCGCCGTGGGGCGGGCGCACAGAGAGCATCGGACGGATCGCGGCGATCTGCCGTCAAATGGCGGTAAAGACGGTGGCGCGCCGTCAAAGGGAGGTAAAGACTGGATGGAGCGAGAGCGCAGCGCGACAGGACTGACCGAGTGAACGGACCGGCGGCACGGCGCGACGGCGCGGGCCGAGGGTGCGGCACGGGGCGACGGGGCGGCACGGCGCGACGGCGCGGACCGAGGGTGCGGCACGGGGCGACGGGGCGGCACAGGGCGATTGCGGCGCTGCGCGCCGGGCACCCCTACACGGGAAACGTCACCACGAACAGCGCGCCCCCACCCGGGGCGTTCTCGCAGCTCACACTGGCGTTCTGCGCGCGGCTGAGACGCTGCACGAGCGTCAGCCCCAGCCCCAGGCCCGGCGGGGCGTCGGGATCCTCGGTGCGAGCGAAGGGCTGGAACAACCGGTGCCGCAGCGCCGCCGGCACGCCTGGGCCATGGTCGCGCACGGACAGCCGCACGCTGGCGCCGTCGTGGGTGAGCGCCACATCGATGCTGCGGTCGACCGCGCCGCGCGTGAATTTCTCGGCGTTGTCCACGAGGTTCTGCACGATATGGAAGAGGGCGTCCACATCGAATGCCACAGGCGGCAGAGCGTCGGCGAGCTGCACGCGCAGCCTCGCCCCCGCTGCCTCGAGGGCGGGCTGCATGCGGCGCACGCTGTCACCGACCGCCGCCGCCAGGTCGCCTTGCTGCGGCCGCACGCCCAGCGAGCCGCGCTCCAGGCGCGTGTAGCCGAGCACATTGGTGACGACACGCCCCAGGCGCTCCGCCTCTTCGGCCACACGGCGGGCGTACTCCCGCGACTTCTGCCCGTCGCCCATTCCCTCGGCGAGCATCTCGCTGTACAACCGCAACCCCGCCAGCGGCGTGCGCAGCTCGTGGGCCGCCGAGGCAGCGAATTGGGAGCGCTGACGGGCCAGCCGCTCGGTCTTCCACACCAGGCCGACCACGAACAGACCGGCCAGCGCCGCCGTCGAGGCGGCGCCGACGAACAGGTGCAGGAAGCGCGCCTGCACCTGGCGGGCGCGCTGGGTCGCCTGCGCGATCTCGGCGGCCGCATCGGCCAGGATCTGCCAATCCAGCCCGGCGATTTCCACGGCGGCCTCGCTCGCCAACGGCTGGTCGCCGTGCACGAAGCGCGCCGGCAGCGCCGCGCCACGCACGGCGTCAGCGACCGATGTCCGCGCGATCACCAGGCCCTGGACGAGGTCGCCCGGGGGCGTGCGCACCTCGCGTACGGCCACCAGCGTCGGCTCGCCGGCCACGGTGATCGTGTGCCAGGTGAGCGGTCCCACCCAGGCCACGTCACTCGCGCCGTTTTCGGTCCAGGGCGCCTCCACGTAGCCGCGCGAGTCGAGGTTGCGCGCGGCCTGCGCCGCGGCGCTGCTCAGCGTGGCCGCGATTGGCCGCAGCTGCGCCAGGATCTCGGACGGATCGTCGACCCAGCTGCGGCAAGCGTCGTCGTACACCGCCAGATGGGCTGAGGGCAACGTCAGCGCGCCCTTTGCGTCGACCTCGAAGTGGGTCCAGATCAACGGGTCGACCGGCCCGGCGGCGAGCGGTGACGGCGTCACCGACGCGCACTCGCACGTGCTGGTCGGATCGTGGAAGAGCGGGCGATAATGATAGAAGGGGCGGCGGCTCTCGGTCTCGCGGATGGTCTCCAGGCGCGCCCCCATGCGCTCGGCCATCGCCTCGGCCACCTTCTGGGCCCACGCGCGCGGCTCTGCCGCGATACGCTGGGCTTCGTGGCTCGCGGCGTGCGAGCCGGCGACGAACCACGCGGCGCACGGGACGACCACGGCTGCCGCGGTCAACACGCCGGCCGTCCCGACGCGGCCCAGGGGCCACCTCATGACGCGCCCGTGCCTCCACCGGCCTCGCGGCGCAGGCAGCCGGAGTCGCGCAGCGAGCGTGGAGGGCAGAGGTGGTTTCGACGGAGAACGGCGCGGGAGGGGCGGAGAGCGCGCGGCGGGAGGGCGCGCGATCGCAGCGAGATCCGGGAACGGGGGGATGCGCGGGAACGGCGTCGCAGTCTCATCGTTCGCCCCACGCGTAGCCGAGGCCCTTGACCGTTACGACGATGCGCGGGTGGCCGGCGTCGCGCTCGATCTTCTGGCGCAGGTTGGCGATCGTCATGTCGACGGTGCGGGTCTGCAGATCACCTGGCGTGCCCCACACCTCCTCCAGGAGCTCGGCGCGCGTGACCGCGCGCTCCCGATGCTGGTACAGCCAGCGCAGGATCGCTACCTCGCGCGCAGTGAGCGTAGCCGACTGCCCGTCGCGCAGCGCCTGACAGCGCCCCAGGTCGAGGTGGCAGCCGTCGACCTCCAGGACGTTGAGCTCGCCCGCGCCGCTGGCCCGCGCGCGGCGGGCCATCGCCTCGATGCGCGCCAAGAGCTCGCGCGCCCCGAAGGGCTTGCTGACGTAATCGTCCGCGCCGGCGCGCAGACCCTCCACCTTGTCCTGCTCTGCGCCGCGCGCCGTGAGCATGAGGATGTAGAGGCTGGGGCGCAGCGCCCGCAGGCGCCGGCAGACTTCCACACCACCCAGCTTGGGCAGCATCAGATCCAGCAGAACGAGGTCGAAGGAGATCTGCTGTCCGCGCTCCACGGCCGCGGCGCCGTCCCCCACGGCTTCAACGCGGTGGCCCGCTCCCCCCAGCAGATCCACGAGGGCGGCGCGCAGCCCGGGCTCGTCTTCGACGACCAGGATGTTCATGTGTCACGACGCGCGGACCATGGCCGTCCCCGCGGCAACCCCAAGCAAGGGCGCCGCCAGCGTAGCTGCGCGCTCCCGGACTCTATGTCAATCCGCCGTAAAAGTTCCCAGAGCGAGTCCACCGGCCAGGCGCGCGACGCGTCCACCCGCGCGCCCGCGGCCCTACTGCGCGAACCCGTACAGCTCCGCCCGCCGCAGGACCGGCAGAGCCTCCCGCGGCAAGAGCAGCGTGCGCACGGTCCACAGCTCGGGGAAGATCCGCCGCCGCGCGGTCTCATCCAGGTAATCCACGCCCGAGGAGCCGCCCGTGCCGATCCGGCGGCCGATCGTGCGCTCCACCATCCGCGCGTGGCGCGTGCGCCACAGCACCAGCCGCTCGTCCAGCTCGACGGCGGTGTCCACCAGGATCCGCGGCCAGGCCAACAGCGGCAGCTCGCGATAGGACTCGATGAACAGGATGCCGGCGCGGATGCGCTGCGCGCGCGGGCGCAGCGGCGGCGGCACGTCGAGGGCGTGCAGGAACTCCTGCGCCTGCTCGGCGCTGCGCGCAAAGCGCGCGCGCAACCCGGCGGCCTCGCCCGTGCCGGACTCGAGCAGGCGCGCCTCCTGCTGCTGCAGCAGTTGCGCGTGGGCGGCCAGGTACTCTGCCAGGAACTGCTCGACCGCCGCCGGGTCGCCCGGATCGCCGGGCCCGATTCCCTGAATGGGCGTGCGGTAGAGCCAGTCGTGCATGGCCTGGCGCAGGGTGACCTCGCGCTGCGCCCGCTCGATGCGCGCCCAGGCCATCCGGCCCGTGGAGCTGGTGGACGCCACCTCCTTGATGTGATCCAACGCGTGCGCGTCGCCGAAGTCAGGGCGCTGCTCCTCGCCCAGCCCCATCACGATCTCGATCTCGCGCAGCTGGTAGGACTGGAAGCCGCTGGCGGGCGTCAGCTTGTCGCGAAACGCGAGGAAATCCTGCGGCGTGAGCGTCTCCATGACGCGGAACTGCTCCACCGCCAGCTCCAGGATCTCGCTCACGCGGCGCATGTGGTGCACGACGAAGGGGATCGACTCCTCGGGCACCCGCGGCGCTGCCAGATGGTCGCGCGCCAGGCGCAGCTCGCGCAGGATCAGCTTGAACCACAGCTCGAAGACCTGGTGCACGATGATGAAGTGCAGCTCGTCGGGCATGAGCAGGCCCTCGTCCTCCTCGAGACCGCCCTGCAGGTCGAGCAGGTGGTCGAGCTGGAGGTAGTCCCAGTAGGTGGGAGTCGGGCGATCCGCCATCATGACCTCGCCGTGACCGGGCCGTGCGCCAGGACAGCCTGCGTGGTCGGCCGGGGAAGGCCGCAGGCGGAGCCTCGCCCGAGGCCGCCGGCGCGCGGGGTGCGCGCGTTGCGCCGCGCGCACGTCGCGCACGTCGCGGCAGCCTCGGGCGAGAGCGTAGCAGGCCCGTCGCAGGCTTGGCTAGCGTTCGCGGCGCACGTCCAACACGCGCCGGCTGCGCCCCCCCCTGCCTGGGACCTGCGCGCGATCGGCTAGCGGAGCGCGTCCGCCAGCCCCCACGGCATCCTCAGCAGCCGCGGCGCGCGCGGCTTGCCGGAGGAGGCCGCGGTGGGCGAGGCCGCACCGGATGCCCGCGCACCGGACCAGACCGCCGCGGATGCAGCCGGCGATGGCGAGCCGAGGCTCGTCACGGCGTATTCCTCCACGCCGATCATGAGGACGGTGACCTCCGTGGCGTTGAGACCGCTCCAGTAGCCCTGGACACCCGTTCCCGTGGTCTGGGCGCACCGCTCCAGGGTGATGTCGATGTCGGCGTTCAACAGGTGCAGGCTGTTGCCTGTGAGCGTCACGGTGATCACCTGGGAGGTCGGCTGGGGGTCGGTCGTATTGAACGCTGGCTCGGTGGTGAGCTGGCTGCCAGAGAGAGTGTAGATCCCCGCCTCGATGAAGAGCGTCTGGTTGCCGTCGCTGATCACGCCCAGTTGGCCGTTGGAGCCGAGGTGGATGAGGATCTCACTGGTCCCGGGGTCGGGCGGATCGACCGCCGTACGGCGGTAGATGCCTGGGAGATTGCCGGCCGTCGGTCCGCTGGGGCCGGTGCCCTTCACGCGCGTGAAGGTGTTCGTCTCCGTCGTCGGGCCGCATCCGCGGTCTTGCTGCACCAGGAGCGTGAGCACGCCGCTGGTCAGGCTCTGCAGCGTGATCGGATCGGGCACATCCAGGGCCGTCGCGTCGCACACCAGCGCGGCGGCGTCGGGAGCGATGTGCAGCTGGTTGCTGGTGAGCGTCCAGGTGCCGGTGGGACACGCGCTCAAAGCCTGTTGCTCGGTGCACAGCGTGATGTCGCCGTTCAGGGTGGACCCGTTCTCCGCCAGCGGCGGTACGGTTCCCCGCCCGCGGCCGACCAGGCCGTTGGCGACCTGGTACGCCGACAGCTGGAACTCGATTCCGGGCTGCCCCGTGACATTCGCGAGGAGGTAATGACCTGCGCCGTCGGTGATGGCGGAAATGAGGTCGCGCTGTAAGTCCGCGCCCGGCGCGCGCGCTGTGATGCATGAGCGGCCTTCGAACTGCACGGTCGCTCCGACGACGGGACTGCCGCCGGTGGTGCGGACCAGGCCGGACACGCTGAAGGTCACCACGCCGGTCTGGACCGTCATCACCAGGCAGGGAACGTGGGTCTGCCCGGTGCCGTCGACCTGGATGGCATCGATCGTCTGCGCGACGCCGGAGCCGGACGCGCTGGCCAGGGTCGCACGCACCCAGACGTTGCACACCCGCACCCCGGGAATCGAATAATTGCCCAAGGCGTCCGTCGTCGCGGTCGCCCCCGTCACCACCAGACGCCCTCCGTCGGAGGTATTGGTGCCGCTGAGGATCTCCACGCGCGCTCCAGCGATCGCTTGCTGGCCCTGGTCCTTGACGCAGCCGCTCACCACGTGCGAGTCGCACACCGCGGCGTGCAACGACGCCGTCGTGATCCCGCCGGTGCCCGTGCCCGCCACCGAAGTGATGTGCTGGCCATCCTGCGCGACCAGTCCGCGGGCGCTGAGCCCGAATTGCCCGCTCGCGGGGTTGAACGACAACAGGCCCAGGTGGCGGCCGGCCGGCAACGCTTCACGATTGGGGAGAGTCAGCGTCGCCGCCGGGGAGAACGTCGTCCCTGCGGGCTCGACCTGGAACAGCAACGTGGGGGCCATGCCCGCGGGCAGGCTCACCGGTGCGCGATCGAGGGGGATCTCCACGATCGACAGCTCGCCGCTCTTGCCGCCGCCGGGAAACGTCGTCGCCCCCGCCGCGAGCTGCAGCGACAGCCCGGGGATCGACAGGGGTTGCACGTTGGCGGCGGTGTTGTCGGTGATCTGCGCGGCCTGGGTCGCGTCGATGTGTGGCATGAAGACCGGCCTTGAGATCACCACGTCCTGCCCGGCGGTCACCGCGTTGCCGGGGATGCGGAACAGCGCGTAGTGGACGTTGGGATTGCCCGCAGACACCAGGACGGTGCGCGCATCGACCACCACGTCGTAGGTGCCGGGGGCGACGTCGTTGAAGCGGAAACTTCCGTCGGCCCCGGTCACGACGCTGGCCGCCGCCGCGGCGAGCTTGGGCGCGGCAGGCTCCAGGGTGGCCGTCGCACCCGCGATGGGTTGAGCGTTGGTGTTGTCCAGCACCGACCCGGAGATGGTCCCGGTGGTGCGGGGTTGGGTGCCGCCGCCATCGTCGCTCCCGCAGGAAACCAGACCGCAACCCAAGGCGAGCGCGGCGAGCACCGCGATCACGATTCGCGTACGCATCACTTCCGTTCCTCCTGACCGAAACCTGGCCCAGACACCTGCGCGGGCGCGCGCGGTCTCGCGTGGGCCGGCGATGTTCGTTGAAAACGACCAGGCGCAGGCTAGCACCCGCGCTATCCGCGGTCGAGCGCCACCGCGAAGAATCCGTCGGTTCCGTGGCGGTGGGGCAGCAGGCAGAGATCGCCGCGCGAGGTCACAAGATCGGACGCCACGATCCCGGCGCTCCGCAGGATCTCCCCGGCGTGCACGCGGCGGAACCCCGCCCCTGCGGCCTCGGAGAGAAACGCGTCGACCACGGCCTCGTTCTCCTCGCGCAGCAGGCTGCAGGTGGCGTACACCAGACGTCCGCCAGGCTTCACCAGGCGAGCGGCGCTCTGGAGGATGCGCTGCTGCTCCTCCTGCAGCCCAGGCAGGTCGACCGGACGCCACTTGATGTCGGGATTGCGCCGCAGTGTCCCCGTGCCCGAGCAGGGCGCGTCGACCAGGACGCGGTCGAGCTTGCCCTGCAGGCGCTTGAGCCGGCGGTCGCCCTCGTGCTCGATGGGGAAGGCACGCACCGTCTGCAACCCCGATCGGCGCAGGCGGGGCCGGATCTCCGCCAGGCGCCGCGGCGAAACATCGACCGCGTACAGTACCCCCGTATTGCCCATGAGCGAGCCCAGGTGGAGCGTCTTGCCCCCCGCCCCCGCGCAGAAGTCGGCCACGCGGTCGTGGGGACGCGGCTCCACCAGCAGCGACACGAGCTGGCTCCCCTCGTCCTGCACCTCGAAGAGGCCGTCCTTGAAGCTCGCGGACGCGAACAGCGGCGCGCGCTCGGCGCGGCGCAGGCCGGCCGGCGAGAGCGGCGTGGGCTCCATCTCGACGCCGTCTGCGCGCAGGCGCCGCGCCAGCTCGGCGCGCGTGGTCTTGAGCGCGTTGACCCGGATGTCCAGCGTTGCGGGGCGGTTGAGTGCCTCGGCCAGGGCGAGGGCCTCCGCTTCGCCCCACTGGGCGACCAGGCGCTCCGCCAACCAATCGGGCAGATCGGCGCGCACCGCGAACGGAAGTGACGATGGATCGAACGCGCGCGCGCGGGCCTCGAGCGCGTCCGCATCGCCCGGAAAGCCCGCCTCGGCCAGGTCGCCCGCAGTCCAGCCCCCGAAGGCCAGGAGCCACGCCGCGACCAAAGCCGCCGCGGGCGGCGGCGCGGGGGATGGAGTGGGGGATGGCGTGGGCAGTGGCGCTGGCCGCGGCGCGAGCGGCCCCAGCGGCGCCGGCCCGACGATCTGCTCGAGCGTGCGCGCCCGGCGCAGGCAGCCGTAGACCGTCTCGGCGGCGAACGCCCGGTCCCGCGAGCCCATCTGACGGCGGCCGCGGAAGTAGGCGTCCATCTGCCGGTCGGCTGGCAACCTCCCGGTCAGGATCAGGCCAAGCAGCTCGGTCGCCTGGGCGATCCGCGCGTGGCGATGCGTGCGCGCAGTGGGTGCTTCCATGTCCTTCCGACTGCGCAGGCCGCGCGCCACGGGGCCCCCGCGGAACCGGCTCGCCAGATTTTGCGAGACGACCGCGCGGGCGGGCGCCCACAGCGATGTCTCAACCAGTTGATAGAAAACAGCTTGATGACATATTGCCGCAAAAGTCCCCATCTGGCCCACGCATCGCACGCGTGTCGGACAGGATCCTGCGGCCGTGACCAGGCGTCCGGTCCCAAGGGGTGCACGACCGCAGAGCACCCCGCGAGCCGCCCGGCAGAGGCACAGCGCCAGCTCCGGGCTGCGGCACATGGTAGAATCTCATACGACGACCTCCGTGGTCCCGGGCCGCCCAACCCCAGCTCTCCTCGAAAACGCCCACGCCGGGCAGGACGATCCCGAGCCATGTTGCCGAATCGTATCCGACGACTCCCTTGGCAGCTCCTGCTGTCGGCGCTGTCCGCCAGCGCCGTGCTGCCGGCAGCTCACCCGGCGGGTGCGGCCTGGTCGAATTCCCTCCTGGATGCTACGGCCCAGGCGGGCAACGCCGGCCGCGGCATTTCCCTGGCGGCCGACACCGCCGGTCAGCTCTACGCCGCCTACCACGTGCGATCCAGCCTCGATCTCTACTTCGGTGCGTACGATGGCGTGCGCTGGACGACGGCTCCCCTGGCCACCACCGGCAGCGTGGGCCAGTACTGCTCGCTGATCGTCGCGCCCGGCGGCCTCCCCGCCATCGCGTACTACGACGCCACCAACCAGCGCCTGCTGGCCCTTGCCTGGAGCGGGAGCGCCTGGACCGGAGAAATCGTCGACGACCCGCCGCTCGTTGATGTCGGGCAGTACTGCTCGCTCGCGCGCGCGTCGAGCGGGACATTGTACATCGCCTACTACGACGCGAGCTCGGCAGACCTGAAGCTGGCGACGCGCGGCCCGTCCCCCCCGTGGACCACGCAGGTCGTGGCGTCGACCGGCAGCGTCGGCAAGTACGCATCGATCGCCCTGGTTGGGAACCAGCCGGTCATCGCCTACTTCGACGCAACGAATGGAAGCCTGAAGTACGCGACACGCCCTCCCGGGGCGGGGTGGATCAGCGAGACGATCGACGCCGGCACGGCCGCGAGCCCCATGGGCGAGTACTGCAGCCTGGCCGTCGGTGCGAACTCGGTGCCTCAGGTGAGTTATTGGGACGCCGCGAGCCGGGATCTGCGGTACGCCCGGCGCGTGGGCGCCGGGCATTGGGCGACGGAGACGGTGGACGCAAGCGGCGACGTGGGCCACTCCACGGCGCTGAGCCTGGACACGGCCAGCTACCCGCGCATCGCCTATTACGACGCAACCAACCTCAAACTCAAGACCGCGTACTTCGACGGCTACGTGTGGACCAAGCAATTTGCCGACACCCAGGCCGGGCGGGGCGCCAATTGCGCCATCGCCCGCGCCTCGACCGGCACGCCCCATATCCTCTACTACGACCAGACGAGCTTGAACCTGCGCTGGGCGCGTCTCAACGATTCGGCCACCCCCGCGGTCCAGGTGCTTGCGCCCAACGGCGGCGAGGGTTGGAGGGTGGGCAGCAACGAGACGATCCAGTGGGGCGCCACCGACGACAACCTGGTGACCTCCGTCGACGTGAGTCTCGCCCGCGACGGCGTCAATTTCACCGAGACGCTGGCGCTGGGAGCCCCCAACACCGGCCAGCTGGGCTGGCTGGTGACGACCCCGCTCTCCGCGCACGCGCGCATCAGAGTGCTGGCCCGCGATCTGCTCAACAAGACCGCCAGCGATGACAGCGACGGTGACTTCGTCGTCACCGACCAGCCGCTGCTCTACAACGCCTGGAGCTTCGGCGAAGCGCAGGCGTGCTACTCGGCGTTGGCCGTGGAGCCGCGGGTCGGACTCGCGACGGACTTGGGTGCGGTGGACTGCGGCGTGACCATCCGCCAGATCACCTCGGACCCGCTCCACGCTCGCGTCTACGCGCTGGGCGAGAACCCCAACCTCGCGACGGTGCTCCTGACGATCGATTCCGCGCTGCTGAGCGTCGATCAGGTCTCGTACGTGAATCTGAGTCCCGGGCCGGTGGGCCTGGCACTGGATCCATTCGGCACCGGGATGTACTCGATTGCGCCACGCGTGACGGGACAGGAGCTCGTGACCATCGATCCCGCCACCGGGGAGCTCAGCTCGCGGGGAGTGCTGAGCTTCGTGCCCCCGGCGCAGGGCGCGAAGATTACAATGCTGGCCTTCTCTCCCCAGGGCGTGCTCTACGGCCTGGCAGACGTTGTGTCCAACGAGCAGACCCGTCTCTACCGCATCGATCGCAACACGCTCGTGGCGACGTTCGTGGGCCTTGACGCCAGCGGCTGGTACAGCTACAACGACATCGGCTTCCTGGGCGATGAGCTGTGGGCAGTGATCGCCAGCCCCCCGCTGACCACGCGCTTCGACCCCCTGACCGGAGCCGCGCTGCAGATCGTCCCCCAGGCGCTCTACGACCGACCTCCCCGGGGCATCACGCAGCGGCCGTGCGTGGACGCGTCCGCGGAGCTTTCAGCGGTGGACTCCCCCCACGACTCCGGCGGACACATCGATCTGGACTGGAGCGCGTACGCGCCTCCGACCGGGGTCGGGCACTACGAGATCCTCCGCTCCACGGATCCGTGCAAGCTCGCCGATTCGGCGCTGCCGGCCATCGCCCAGGTGGCGGCGACATCGCCCCGCCGATTCACCGACGCGACCGCAGTCAGCTACACGGCGTATTACTTCGGCGTGCGCGTCGTATCCGCGGCCAAGACCGCCACGCTGGCGACGCTCTACGCCGGTCCGGCCTTCGCCTTCCCCAATCTGCTCATCAACGAGTTCGCGCCCGCGGGCGGGGTGCCCAAGACCACGGCAGTGGGCGGCAGATCCAATCATCCGCCGGCTGGCGGCGCGGCGCAGCGCGCAACAGCGCAGGGCGGGCCGGCCAAGGTCGGCGAGCTGGTGGAGATCCGCAATCTCTCCACCGCGCCGCTGGACCTGACCGGCTTCCGCCTGAGCAATGGGCCGGGACTGCCCTCGCCCGACGAGGAGGATCTGTCCGGCGTGATCCCGGCGGGCGGGCTGCTCGTGCACACACTGCAGACGATCGACCTGCCCAATGAAGGCGGCACACTGCTGCTGCTGCCGCCCTCGGGCACGGGGCTGGCGCTGGACATCGTCGGCTACGGCTCCCAAGGCGGCGCGCCGACGGTTCCGGCCGGATTCACCGTCAGCCGCGTCGAGGGGACCACCGCCGCCGATCCCGACGCCGACAGCTTCGAGGCGGGCAGCCAGACCTTCGGCAACACCAACACCGTGCCCGCTCCGGCGCTGGGGCAGTCGATCCTGCTCAACGAGGTGCTCTACACGAGCACTGGCGGCAGCGATTACGTGGAGCTGTACAACCCGCTGGGAAGCACGGCCGTGCTCAACCAGTTCGCTCTCAGCGATGGGGTGAACTTCCTCAGCACGCTGGGCGCCGGACTGCAGCTGGGGCCCGGCCAGATCAAGCTGCTGCAGCAGGGCGCATTGGGGTCGTTCAGCCAGAACCTGCAAGCCAACGTCCTCTATCTGTACAAGATCACAGCGGACAACCAATACCAGCGGATCGACCAGCTGGGATGGGGCGGCGGGCCCGCCCCCGGGGCCGCCCCTGCGGACGCGCTGCTGCGCGTGCCCGACGGGCTGGCCGTCTACCTGGGCAACCACGGCGCGAATTGGCACGATTGCGGAGGCGGAACCGTCTTGATGTACGGGCAACGCACTCCGGGCGAAGCCAACCAGGAGCCCGGCGTGAATCAGGTGGTGGTCGATCGCCTCGGCGGTGGCGACTACCTGACGATCGGCGCGGCGCTCGCGGCCGTGGGCGCGGGCACGCGCGTGCTCGTGCGGCCTGGAACGTATCCCGAGTCGGTCGCGTTGGAGAACGGCGTCGAGATCGCAGGGGCGGGGGGCGATCCCGCCGCGGTCATCATTACAGGCGCTGGTGTCGGCTCGATCGTCACGGCCAATGGCGTCGACGCTACGGCGGTACTCGCGGGCGTGACCCTCAGCGGCAGGAGCGCGACCCAGGGCGCCGGCCTGCTCGTGACCAACGCGAGCCCCACCATCCGCAACGTGCGCTTCGAGCGGAACCATGCCAACCAGCGCGGTGGCGGCGCGGCCGTGACGGGCGGCACGCCATCCTTCAACGGGTGCTTCTTCTACCGCAACAGCGCCGATCTGGACGGCGGAGCGATCGCCGTACTGGGCGGTTCGCCAACGGTACGCAGCTGTCTGTTCGTGGACAACGAGGCCGACGGACGCGGCGGCGCGCTGTTCGGGAGCGCGGGGAACTGCCTGGTCCGCCACTGCGTCCTGGACCTCAACACCGCCAACGGCAATGGCGCCGGCGGTGTGCACAGCGCGGGCGGCTTCTTCGATGTCGCCTACACCATCGTTACCCGCGATCAGCTCGGCGCCCCGCTGCAGGCCGAGGGTGGCGGCCTCACCGGCCACCTCAGCTTCAACTGCGGCGCACTCTTCCAACACCCGGTGTGGTTCAACATGAGCGCGGGCGGGATGGACACCAGCGGTGTGCTCGTCGCCGATCCAGCGTACTGCCAGCCGCTGACCTTCAACTACGCATTGGACGAGACGTCGCCCCTGCTCGCGCCGGCGGGCTTCTGCGCGGAGACGATCGGGATCGACGGGCCGCCCTGTGCGCTGATCTTGACCGGGGAGCTGCCGCCAGCTGCTGCGCTGCTGACGCGGCTCTACCCGGCCGCACCCAATCCGTTCAACCCCTCGACGGTGCTCCGCTTCGACCTGGCCCGCGCGGGTCGCGCCGTGCTGGCGTTGTATGACGTGCGGGGCAGGGGCGTGGCGGAGTTGCTCGGCGGCGAGCGTCTGCCGGCCGGCGCCCATCAGGTGGCCTGGACGGGGATCGACGCTTCCGGCCGCCCTGTGGCCAGTGGCGTCTACTACCTGCGCCTGTCGCTGGACGGCAAGCCCGCGGGAGAGGCGCAGCGGTTGGTGCTTCTGAAGTAGACTGATCACAGCATTCGCCGGCTGGTACCGGAGGGGAGACCATGTTCCACCTACGTCGGTCCGCGGCATCACTCGTCGGCAGTCTCGTCGGCGGTCTCATTGGCGGTCTTGTCTGCAGTCTCGTTCCCGCGCGAGCGGAGGCCGCACCGAACCTGGCGTTCTACCAGTACCCAGGCTGGGCCCACGTGCTGGTGCCCCGGCCGTCGGCCGACGCGTCCGTCGGAAGCGTTCCCGAGCCGTCGACCTTGCCGGGCAACGCGTGCGGGACGTTCTGGAACTTCGGCGGCTGGAATGCGAGCGATGTCTCCACAGGCGCAGCGTTCTACGTGTTTCTGTATGTGGACGGGGGTTTCCAGTACTGGGTCAGCTACCCGTCGATCGGAGCGTACGGCGGGTTCTACGCCGTCAACGTGGGCCCCCTGTGCCTGGCCGGGGGACGCCATACCTTCGAGGCGGCCCTCGACCCCACGACCCTCGTAGCGGAGAGCAACGAGAACGACAACCGCTGGGCGCGGCAGTGGATTCTGTCGCCCTTGCTGCTCACCCCGGGCCAGACATCGCAGCGCGCCGCGCCGCCGGATCGCTACGCGGGGACGGCCTCCGTCGTCGACGGCTCGCCCGTCTACCCCAACAACGACGGGCTGCGCGTCAATCCGCAGGCGTGGTGGACGGCGGTCCCCGCCTCCGCCCTCAACAGCACCGACGATGACGACGTCTTCCTGTACGCGCCGTCCACCGGAGCCACCAACGGCTTCGGCAGCTGGACGGCGGCTTCAGCCGCGGGCGCCGGGTATCTCGACTTCGTCGTCATCAACTCCAACACCATGGGCTTTTCGCCTTGGGACGTGGGCATCCACAACTACAGCGGTGGGAGCAGCGACTACCGGGTCGCGCAGGTCACCAACAACGGCATGACGTTCGGCTCGGCCGTGGTCGCGTCGTTCGCGCAGAACGAGATGCTCAAGCTTTGGGAGGTCGCCATCGGCCCGACGCAAGTCGGCGCCGTGACGATCTCCGTCACGCAGCAGCCCGTCGCCGCAGGCCCGCTGCGCGTCGCCTGGCTGAGCGACAACTTCTTCACCGGAGGCCGTTTCAACGCGACCGCAACGGCATCGGCCGACGCGAATGGACGGGCGAAGATCGAGCTCAACGTGCCCAACTCTGGCTACTACTGCGTCGTCGTCTACCGGGATCCGATCGACGGCACGGGGCCCGTGGACTGCACGCTACGCGTGCAGCAAACGCCCGTGAGCCTTCGGGCCTGGTCGCTGCGGCAGATCGCCAGCAGCCACTACCTGGCCGAGGTCGACCCCCATCTTGGCGTCGTGAACACGCTCGGATTCATCTCGGATAATCTGACCAACCCGCAGCTCGCCAGCGACCCGCTCCATGACCGGCTGTACATCCTCTCCATGCCCCTGGCCGGGCCTCCGGCAGCGTTGCTCACGGTGCAACCCTCCACGATGCATGTGCTCTCGCAGGTCCCGGTGAGCGCGTTCGGGGCGCGGGGGTTCTATGGGCTGGCTCGCAACCCGCTCACTGGCAAGCTGTATACCTTGGCGTTCATGTCCTTCGGCGAGTACAACTGGACCGAGCTGCTGACGATCGACCCCAGCTCGGGGACAACCACCGGCGTCGGGGTCGTAACAAACTTTCCGTCCGCGCCCATGGAGTTCTCGCCGACCGGGATCCCGCACAGCCTGTTCGACGATCTCTACCTCAGCCTACTGGTGGTGCGGCAGTTGGATGTCGGGACGCTGGCCGGCTCCGTGCTGGGCAGCTCCGCTCGGGGGGTATCCGACGACTGGCAGGAGACGGCGTTCCTGGGTGACGAGCTGTGGGGGCTGAACATTGGACCCGGGTACCCCGTGGCAACCCGGATCGATGCGTTCGGACACCCCGCGGAATCCATGAATCTGGGGAGCGTCACCCTGCACGGGCTGGCGATGCGCTCGTGCGTGACGGCCTCGCCACAACTGACGGCCGCCGACGTGGACAACGACGCGGGCGGACAGATCCAGCTGGACTGGCAGGGCTACGTACCGCCGGGCGGCGTGATCCGCTACGAGATCCTGCGCGCGCAGGACCCCTGCGACCTGCTCGACCCCGATTTGCTTCCGATCGGTAGCGTCAATGCGCCCACGCAGCGCTTCATCGACGCAACCGCGGTCAACTACACGAGCTTCTATTATGGGGTCCGCGTGGTCCTGCCCGGGAAAATGGTGGTCGAGACGCTCTACGCCGGGCCGGCGTTCTGCTTCCCCAACGTGCTCATCAACGAATTCTCGACGCGCAGCGGACTCAAGCAGCCGCCGCGCGCGAAGGACGGGAGCGTGCTCCCAAAGGTTGGCGAGACCGTCGAGATCCGCAACCTCTCCGCCTCGACCCTCGACCTCACCGGCTTTCGCCTCAGCAACGGCCCCGGCTTCCCGACTCCCGACGAGGAGACTCTGTCGGGGACGGTGCCCGCACACGGGCTGTTCCTGCACACGCTCACCGTGATCGACCTGCCCGACCTGGGCGGAACGCTGGCGCTGCTGCCGCCCGTGGGCACGAGCTTCGTGTTCGACATCGTCGCCTACGGAACGGCCGGCGGGGCGCCCGCCGCGCCGCCTGGGTTCACCATCAGCCGCGTCGAGGGAACGAAGGCCGGCGATCCCGACGCGACGAGCTTCGAGACGTCCACGTCGACCTTCGGGCAGACCAACAGCGTGCCGACACCCAACCTGGGCGGGTCGATCGTGATCAACGAGGTGCTCTACACGTCGGGCAGCGGGGGAGACTACATCGAGCTCTACAACCCGCTGGGCAGTGCGGTGGTGCTCAACCAATTCGCCGTCGGCGACGGCGTGAATTTCCTCACGACCTTGTCGTCGGGCTTGCAGCTCGCTCCGGGCCAGCTGATGGTGCTGCAGCAGGGGGCGCCGGGTTCGTTCACCCAGGATCTGCAGTCGGGACTCTTGTACCTGTACAAGATCACCGCTGCCGGGCAGTTCTGGCGTGTCGACCAGCTGGGCTGGCTTGGCGGTCCGACGCCCGGCGCGGCGCCCAACGACGCGCTGGTGCGCGTCCCCGACGGGCTGGCCGTCTATCTGGGCAATCAGGGCGCGAACTGGCTGGAGTGCGGCGGCAACGTCACCCTCAAGTACGGCCCGCGCACGCCCGGACAGCCCAACCGCGATCCGAGCGTGACCCAGGTCGTGGTCGACAAGACGGGAGCCGGCAACTTCACCTCGATCACCGCGGCGCTCGCGGCCGTCAGCGCGGGCACGCGCGTGCTGGTGAACCCCGGGACCTACCCCGAGTCCTTCAGTTTGCGAGATGGCATCGAGATTCGAGGAGCCGGCTCCAATCCCGCGGCGGTGGTGGTGACCGGCAGCGGCGTCAGCTCGATCGTCACAGCCAATGGCGTGGGATCCACCGCCGTCCTGGCTGGGCTGACGATCCGCGGTAGCAATGCGACGCAGGGCGGGGCACTGATCGTGAGCAGCGCGAGCCCGATCCTGCGCAACGTCCGCTTCGAGCAGAACCGTGCCTCTCAGCGCGGCGGCGCGGTGCTGGTGCAGAGCGGGTCTCCGGCCTTCGATGGATGCTTCTTCTACAAGAACCACGCCGGCACCGATGGCGGCGCGATTGCGGTGCTGGCGGGCACGTCGTCCGTGACGAGCTGCCTGTTCGTGCTCAACGAGGCGGTCGGCCGTGGTGGCGCGCTGTTCTCCGCGGGGGGCTCGACCACAGCCGAGCACTGCGTGCTCGACCAGAATGCCGCCTACGCTGCCGGCGCCGGTGTCGTCCACGCCGCCAACGGGGTGATCGACCTGCAATACTCCATCGTCACCAAGGACGTCGATGGCGCCCCGTTGGTGGCCGAGGGCAACGGCGCGCTGGGTCACGTTTCGTTGCACTGCGGCGATTTGTTCGGCCATTCCGAGTGGTTCAACGTGGCCGCTGGCGGCATGGACACGTCCAGCGTTTCCCTGGCCGACCCGGTCTTCTGCCAGCCGTTGGCCCTCAACTACGCGTATCAGGACGCCTCGCCGCTGGTGGCGATGTCGGCGCGGTGCGGCGGCACGGTCGGGATTGCGGGCCCGCCCTGCGCGGGCGTCGCCACGGGGACCGAGCTACCCGCGGCGCCGCGGGTGACGCGGCTGGATCCGCCCGCCCCCAACCCGTTCAATCCGGCGACGGTGCTCCGCTTCGAGCTGGCCACTCCAGGAAAGGTGACGCTCGCCGTCTACGACCTGCGCGGCCGGCGCGTGACCGAGCTGGTCCATGGCGAGGCGCTGGCGGCCGGGGCGCATGACGTGACGTGGCACGGCGTGGACGGCTCCGGTCACCGCGTGGCGAGCGGCGTGTATCTCGTGCGGTTGATCGTGGACGAAAAGGAGGCCGGCGAGCCCCAGCGCCTGGTCCTGCTCAAGTAACGGGTGCCGCTCGCGACCTGCTGCTCAGTCGCCGTGCGCCCCCAGCGCGCCCCACAGCACGTGCCACACGAGGTAGAAGACGACGCGCAACAGCACCGCCGACAGGAAACCCGTGCGGCGTAGCGCGATCACCTGGGCGGCATTCAGCGCGTAGTCCTGCATGAACAGCAACGCTCCGACGCCGGGGCCGCCGGGCGAGCGCAGGTCCTGGGTCATGGGCTCGATCGCCGCGGCAAGTAGCCCGACGACCCAGAAGATCGTCCGCCGGCCCCTCCCCTGCGCTACCACGTCTGCGAACAGCCACAGCAAGAGCGGGATCGGCACCAGGTAGTAGATGACGTCGACGATCACCGCGCCGCCCGGGTAGATCAAGAGCGACGCCGGGAACTCGATGTGGATGGACGGCAGCCCCATCTGCTGCGCGGCGGCGCGCGTCCAGCCCGTGACGAGGTCGGCCCCGATGGCGAGCAGCCCAAACGCCGCTCCGATCGCAGCAGGCAGGAGCACGCGCCGGCGGACGTTGCCGCCCGGATCCCACAGGCCGGGCAGCGCGACGCGGTGGGACAGCCAGACGCCGCCGAACCCCGCAACGGTCAGCACGCCCAGTACCGGCCACGCAAAGACCGCCGCCTGGCTGGGGCTGCGGAAGCCGCTCGTCGCCAGCGCGCTAAGCGTGAGCCGGATGGCGGCCAGGTAGGCCATGAGCCCGCCGTAAACCCACAGCGAGCGCCGCAGCGATGATGGCGCCGCGGGCGCGGCACCCATCGCCCCGCCGGCCAAGACCTCGGTCATCCCCTACCTCGCTTCGATTCGCCCGTTGGTGCTCGGAAGCTCTGCCCTGCGCTGTTGGTCCGCATTGTTGCCCCGCGTTGCTGCGCCGCGTTGCTGCTCCGCCCCACGCGCCGGCCGCGCGATCGTTGCGCTTCACCTGCGGGGGCGGCCGCCCCGGAAATCCGCGAATACTCCGTGTCGAGCTCGGCCATCCCAGGCAGTTGCAAGCGCGGGTTGGGCTGTCCGCGATGGCCCCCTTGACCGTATGTCAGAAGCGACATACATTGCGGAGAATGAACGGCATCGACCGGCCCTTGGTCTGGCTTGAGGGCGAGGTCAAGACCCCACCATTCTCGCGCGTAGCCCGACTCGAAGCTGGTCTGTTGCTTCGTAGGCTCCAGCGCGGCGAACGCCTGTCGATGCCCCACTCGCTGCCCATGCCCTCGATTGGCCCGAGGTGCCACGAACTTCGGATCAACGATGAGGGCCAGACCTGGCGTCTCGTGTACCGAGTCGATCCGGACGCCATCGTGATCGCCGAGGTATTCAGCAAGAAGACGCCATCCACCCCAGACCGGGTCATTCAGGCCTGTCGCCGGAGACTTCGGGAGTACGACAATGCGTGAACCCAAGAGGAAGCGAATCGAGGCCAAGGGCTGGCGCGTGGGGGATACCCGGGAGTTCCTCGGACTGTCCGATGAGGAGGCTGCGTTCATCGAGCTGAAGCTCCGACTTGCCGACTCGCTCCGGCGGCGACGTCTTCGCCGCCACTTGACGCAAAGCCAGGTGGCTCGACTACTTCGGTCCAGCCAGTCCAGGGTCGCAAAAATGGAAGCCGGCGACGTGTCCGTCTCCCTGGACCTTTTGATTCGGTCGCTGTTCGCCCTTGGCGCCTCGACGCAAGATCTCGCAAAGGCCATCTCTCGTACCGCCCCGGTGCGAGCAGCCTAACGCAGAGTGGACGCATCAGGTGGGACCGGCGTTACGCCCCTGCACGCAGCGCCTTGGCGCGGCCCCGCGTAGCCTCCGCTCGCAGCCCCTGCGCGCAGCCCCGGCCGCGCAGCGCCACACCGGCAGCCCTTGCCCGCAGCCTCCCCCCGAGGCTCCCCGGCGCGCGCTCCCGACCCCCCACCCTCAGACGACCTGCTCCAGCGCCTCCAGCAGGCGGTCGATCTCGTCGAGGGTGTTGTAGTGCACCGCGGAGATGCGCAGGACGCCGCCGCGCTCGCGCAGTCCCAGGCCGTCGATCAGCGCCCGCGCGTAGAAGTCGCCGCTGCGTACGCCGATGCCGCGCTCGCCCAGGGCCTGCACGACGGCCGCCGGCTCGCGGCCTTCGACCGCGACCGAGACGGTCGGGACGCGGACGGCGCGACTGGCGTCCGGGGACCCGATCACGCGCAGCCGTGGGTGACGCGCGAGCCCTGCGAGCAGGCGCTGCGCCAGGAGCTCCTCCTGCTGGGCGATGGCCGCGAAGGCGCGCTCGAGGTTCGCGCGCGGGCTGGCCGCGGTAGCGGAGTGACCGGGGTGCCGGCTGGCGGCCGCGCGCGCGCGCGGATCAGCACCGGAACTGCCCGCCGCGGCGTTGCTGCCGTCGGTGTCCGCGCGGGCGCCCAGATCCTCCAGGTAGTCGGCGATGGCCGTGGCACCGTGGGACAACTCGCTGTTGGCGTTTCCGGGCTGGAACTTGTAGGGAATCATCGTCTGCGGCAAGAATGAGTGGTTGGTGCCGCGCAGCGCCAGCAGCTGCTCACGCTTGCCGTAGAGCACGGCGTGGTGGGGCCCGAAGACCTTGTAGGTGCTCAGCACGTAGTAGTCCGCGTCCCAGGCCTGCACGTCGACGGCACGGTGAGGCGCGTAGGCCACGCCGTCGACCAGCACCTGGGCGCCGCGCTCGTGGACGAAGCGGGCAATGGCCGCGGCGTCGTAGATGGTGCCCAGGATATTGCTGCACTGCGTGACGACCACCAGCCGGGTGCGGCGGGTCATAAGGCGGTCCAGCTCCGTCAGCTCCAGGCTCCACCGCTCGCGGTCCACCTTCCAGGTCTTGAGCACGATCCCGCGCTGCTCCTGCAGGCGCAGCCACGGCTCTACGTTGGAGTGGTGCTCCGCATCGGTCAGCACGATCTCATCGCCCGCAGCCATGCGGTCGGCCAGGGCCAGCCCCAGGTTCTGCAACAGCTGCGTCGTGGAGGAGCCCATGACGATCTCGCTGGGATCGCGGGCGTTGAGCAGCATGGCGAAGCAGGCCGCTGCCCCACGCAGGCGCTCCTGCGCCAGCTGCGAGAGCGCATGCGGCGCACCGTGGGCGACCATGGAGCCATAGAGGTACTCCGTGATGCGGGTGCCGACCGCGCCCAGCGTCTGCGAGCCACCGGCGTTGTCGAGGAACACCCAGCCGCTGGACAGCGCGGGGAACTGGGCGCGGACGTGGACCAGGTCGAGGAAGTCCGCCATGCTGACGCTCCGAGGGGGGTGCAACGGGGGTGGGGGTCCCGTACACTACGCCGCTGCTTCGCGGAGCCGCCACGATGAACCCTCCCCCCGCCCATGATGCATCCAGCCGGCGCGCCCAGCGTGTGGCTGCGCAGGGGCCACGCCGCGCCGTGCCCTGGCCGGCGCGCCTGGCCGCTCCCCTGTTGTTGGCCACGCTCGCGGTCCTGACGTATCGCGGCGTCCCCGCCCTCTCCTACACCGACATCGACGGCGCGCAGGTCATCCAGGTCAACCGCTTCGATCAGCAAGGCGGCGTGCGGGGGCCCTTCTCGCGCGAGGTGCGCGGTGACGTGCGACCCGGAGTGCGCTTCTACCGCCCGCTGACCGGCCTGACCCTGGGCATCGACCACGCGCTGCACGGGCCGCGCGCCGCCGGCTACCACCTCACCGACGTAGCGTTGCACGCCGCGTGCGCCGTGCTGCTCTACGCGCTGCTGCGCGCGCTGGGGGCTGCCGTCGTCCCGGCGCTGGCGGGGGCCGGCTGGTTCGCCCTGCATCCCTTGGGAATCGAGGTGGTACCCTCGCTGGCGCGGCGCGGCGACAGTCTCGCCGTGGCGCTGCTGCTGTTGGCGTGCATCGGCGCCGTGCGCGATGGGCGCGGCGCCCGCTTAGGTCGCGTCCTATGGATGGCCGCCGGCGCGCTCGCGCCCCTGGCCAAGGAGACGGGCTTCGCGTTGCCGCTGGTGTTGGCCGCGCTGCCTGGGCGGGGCCGTTGGCCCAGCCGCGCTGCGGCGGGCGTGCTGCTGCTGCTGCCGGCGCTTGCGGCGCGCTGGCTCGTGCTGGGCTCCCTGGGTGGTTACGGAGGGCTGAGCATCTCGACCCACGGGCTGGCCAACGCCGCAGTCACGCTGCTCGACCCCGGCCGCGTGCTGGGACTCTGGGGGGCCCGTGCGCTGGCCGCCGTGGTCGCCGCCGCCGCGGTCATTCTGGCCACGCGCGCAGAGGGCGCGCGGCGGGCGCTGGCGCGGTTGGGCATCGCCTGGGCGGCGGGGCTGCTCCTGCAAACAACCCTCGCCCGCGGCATCGCTGCCTGGTACCTGTACGCGCCGCTGGTCGGCGTGGCGACGGTCCTTGTCGCCCTGGTCTCGAGAGCGTCGCCGATCGTAGCTGGTCGCGGCGTGCCGAGTCCCACCGCCGGGCGGGACATCGTTGCAGGCGCTGCGGGCGTCGTTGCGGCGGCTCGGGGCGGCCTTGCGGCGGCTCGGGGCGTCGTTGCGTCCCCTGGTTGGCGTGGAGGCGCTTGGCGCAGCGCAGCCCCCTCGATCGTCGCGGTCGCTGCGCTGGTCGTCGGCTTGATCGGCAGCCCGCTGTGGACCGACTACCCAGAGTGGCGCGAGGCGTCCCGTCAGACGGATGCGTGGATCGCCGCCGTCGACTCCCTCCTCGTCCAGCAATCCGCGCTGGGCGGCGCGGCGGTCGAGCCCCTGCTCTTGGCGGGGGTGCCCTCCGAGATCCGGCTGGAGCCCGTGCGGCGCTTCAGCACGCGCTCGGCGAACTGCCTGCAGGATTTCTCGCTGCGCGCGGCACTGGCACTGCGCACGGGCAGAAACGTCCCCATCGAGGTGGCAGCGTACGCTAGCGTGAAGGCGGTGGGAGCGCGCTACACAGTGACCGTCGCACAGGCCCGGGGCCGGCTGCGGCTCTGCGCGCGCGGGCCCATCCGCTTGATGAGTCCCGCTGAAGCCGTGGGACTTGGCTGGGATACGCCCGTGACGGCGGCACGCCGCGCGCACGGATCCGGCCGTCTGCGGGTGAGCCACGAAGGTGACGATCTCCTGCTGTCGGGGACACACGGGCCGCTGTGGCTGTGGGAGGACGGAAAGCTCGCGCGCGCGGGGTTGCCTTGATCCGCGCGTGACGTACACCTATCCTTGCGGCTTCCGCAGCACCGACCACACGAGCGACCGCGGGGGGTCGGGCGAAATCGGCGGGCGCCAACGGGCGCCATGGTGCCGGGAACGCTGGCACCCGTCGAGGCTGCGAAGGCACCCGGGCTGGCGGCAGTGGCAGTGCTGTCCCCGCTTCCGGCGGCGCCCAGAAGCCGCCGTGTTCCTCGGATGGAAAGCGAGCCCCCATGCGCATCGTTGAGTGCGTTCCCAATTTCAGCGAAGGGCGCGACCGCGCGGTCATCGGCCAGATCGCCGCGGCGATCTCGGGCACCGAGGGTTGCGAGCTGCTCGACGTCGATCCGGGCAAGGCGACCCATCGCACGGTGGTGACCTTCGTGGGCTCGCCGGAGGCTGCGCTCGAGGGCGCTTTCAACGCCATCGCCAAGGCGGCCGAGCTGATCGACATGGCGCGCCACCATGGCGAGCACCCGCGCATGGGTGCCACGGACGTCTGCCCATTCGTGCCCGTGGCCGGCGTGACCATGGAGGAGTGCGCGCAGCTCGCCCGCGCTCTGGGCCAGCGTGTCGGCGCGGAGCTGGGGATCCCGGTCTATCTGTACGAGCACGCCGCGGCGAGCGAGGAGCGGCGCAACCTGGCCACCATCCGGGCCGGGGAATACGAGGGACTGCCCCACAAGCTCGCCGACCCGCGCTGGCGCCCGGACTTCGGTCCCGCCACCTTCAACCCGCGCAGCGGTGCGACCGTGATCGGCGCGCGGCAGTTCTTGCTGGCCTACAACGTCAACCTCAACACGTGCGACCGCAGACTCGCCAACGACATCGCGCTCTCGATCCGCGAAGCCGGCCGCCCGCAGCGCGATGCGAGCGGTGAGATCGTGCGCAACGCCGACGGCACGCCGGTCAACGTCCCGGGGCGGCTGCGTGCCGTTAAGGCCGTCGGCTGGTACATCGACGAGTACAAACGCGCGCAGATCTCCATCAATCTGGTGGACTATCCGGTCACATCCTTGCATCAGGCCTTCGACGCCGTCTGCGATGAGGCTTCGCTGCGCGGGCTGCGCGCGACCGGCAGCGAGCTGGTGGGCCTGACGCCGCTGGCGCCCATGCTGCTGGCCGGTCGCCACTACCTGCGCCGGCAGGGCAAGAGCGCCGGCGCCCCCGAGGTGGACGTGATCGACTGCGCGATCCAGTCGCTGGGGCTGCGGGAGGTCGCACCCTTCGACCCCCACGAGAAGATCATCGAGTACCGGCTCCGGCGCGGCGAAAAGGGGCTGCGCCATCTCACCGTGACCGGGTTCACCGACGAGCTCTCCAGCGAGTCGCCGGCGCCCGGGGGCGGCAGCGTCGCCGCGCTGTGCGGGGCGCTCGCGGCGGGCCTGGCCGCGATGGTCGCCAACCTCACCGTGGGTCGCAAGGGGCAGGAGGACGTCTGGGACGAGCTGTCCGATGTCGCGGTGCAAGCCCAGCAGCACAAGGACTGGCTGCTCGCGGCGGTCGACGATGACACGGTCGCGTTCAACCGGGTGCTCGAGGCGCGGCGGATGCCCAAGAAGACGCCGCAGGAGACCGCCGCGCGCGACGCAGCGCTGCGCGAGGCCAATCGCGGTGCCACCTTGGTGCCGCTGTCCGTGCTCGAGCGCATGTCGCCAGTGCTCGACCTGGTCGAGAGCGTCGTCGCCAAGGGCAATCCCAATTCAGTGAGCGACGGTGGCGTGGCGGCGCTGTGCGCCGGCGCGTGTGCCGAAGGCGCATATTACAACGTACTGATCAATCTAGGCGGGCTGGAGGGCGACGCGCAATGGGCGGCCGTCACGCGGCCGCGCGCCGAGCAGGCGCTGGAGCGCGCCCTGCAGCAAGCACGCGCGGTGCAGGTTCGCGTGCGCGCCGCGCTGGGCGCCGATCTGGCCCGCACCCCCAACGGGCGTTGACCGCTCCGGGCGCACAACGGAACTTGGCGCTTGTGGGTGCTGAACGGATCAGTGCTTACTTGCGCGGCCCAGCCCCGTCGAGCATCGACCCAGGCAAGACCCTACGCCGCCAGGCGGCACAGCGCCACCGTGCGACGACGCTGAGCGGCGTCAGGTCCAGCACGTTGTTGGGCAGCTCGCTCTGTTGCCGCGAAATCCTCGCTGGGAGTACAGTGCGAGCATGGTCGGCACACCCAGAGTGAAGGCGCAGCAGGCGCTCGCAGTGGCACGGCTCTGGAATGCCGGGGCGGCGCAGCCGGTCCACATTCGCGATGCGGAGAACTCGAGCTGGGGGATCGAGCTCGGAGGCAGGCGAGTGGTCTTGCGACTGACGAGCGAAGCGCACCGTACCCGTGAGCAGTTGGAGGCGGAGCTCGATTTCGTCGACCACGTGGCCGCGGGCGGGTTGAACGTGGCTCCTGGACTTGAGTCGCTGGCGGGCCAGCGAATTGTCGACGCGTCGCGGTTCGTGGCGAGCGGTGAGCGGACGTACGCCGCTGTATTTCCGCGCTTCGAAGGACGCAACTTCGAGTACTACTCGGCCGACATCGACCGACCGCTCTTCCATCTGTGGGGTCGCGCGATGGGCCGCTTGCACGCGCTTTCGCAGAGCTTCAAGGCTCGGCGCGAGTTTCGCCGACCTGATTGGCCTGATGACGCGGTGGCCGGCTGCTGCGCGAGCGGAGTGGCCGAGGATGACGAGGCGTTGCCCCTGCGGAACCAACTCATCGCCTGGCTCCACGGCCAGGCGTCGGAACCGGCGCACTATGGGATGGTGCATGGAGATTTCGAAAGAACCAACTTCTTGCTCCACGACGGCTCGATACAGATCTTCGACTTTGACGACTGCTGCCATCATTGGTTCTGCTGGGACATTGCCTGCGCGTTGTGGGTATTCCGAAACGCCAGCCGCGAAGAGCGAGCGCACTACCTCGGCTGGTTCTTGGAGGGATACGGTGCCGTCCGGGAACCTGACGCCACGAGGCTTGAGCGCTTCCCAGACCTCATACGGCTTCGAACCGTCGCGCTTCTCCTGCATCGTCTGCGCAAGGTGCAGTCGACGAGCGCGATGGAAGAAGAGTGGATCCAGCGGACGCGGAATTGGCTCCGATCGCCCTGGAGCTGGTGATTCGAGCTGCTGAACTGGCATTGACCGCGCCAGCGCTGCGGGCATAGCTTCGATCCTCTGGATCTCCGCCGGTTGCGACCCTCCACCACCGAGGTGACCCGATGGGCCCGCGGATCCGCCTGGCTGGCGCGCGCCGGTTCGCCTGCGGAGTACGCTGGTCGGTCGCCGGTCTTGGCGCCGCGCTGCTGCTGGCGGCCTGTGCGCGGGTCGTCGAGCGGCGATTGTTGCAACCCACCCAGCTCGAGGTCATCGATCGCCAGTCGGAGCACCTCAAGGTGCACCTGCGCAATGGAGATCTCTGCATCCTGCAGCACTGGGACGTTTCGCAGCAGGCGCGCAAGATCGTCGGCACGGGGACGCGTTTCGATCCCGCGCGTCACGAGATCGCCCGCGGCCAGCTGGCGGTCCCGTTGGACTCGGTGGTACTGCTGGAGACCAACGTCGTCCATGCAGCGCCACAGGCGACGGTGCTGGCGGCGCTCACCGTGGTCACCGCCGCCGTGGCGGTCGCGTGCCTTACCGACCCCAAGGCGTGCTTTGGGTCGTGCCCGACGTTTTATGCCACAATCGACGGGCAGGAGCGCCTGGTGGCGGAGGCGTTCTCGGCCAGCGTTGCGCCGGTGCTGGAGGCCGTGGACGTGGACGCCCTGCCCAGCGTGCGGCCATCCGGTGGCGAGGTCGCGCTCACGATGCGCAACGAGGCGTATGAGACGCACGTCGTACGCTCGGTGCGGCTGTTGGCCATGCAGCGCCCGCCAGGCGGCCGGATTTTCGCCGGCACCGATGGAAATTTTTGGGTAGCGACCAACGTTCAGCCACCGGATCGCTGCCTGGGCCCCTCTGGCGATTGCAGCGCATGGGTGTGCAGCTTCGACGGGCGCGAGTACTGCAGCGCGGCCGACTCCACCGACCTCGCGGCTGCCGAGACGCTGACGCTGCACTTCGACGCGGCGCCGGCAGGACAGCTCGGAGTGGTGGTCTGCTCGCGCCAGTCGCTGCTGCCGACGTACCTGTTCTACCAGAGCCTCGCCTGGCTCGGAACGCACGCGGGTGAGTGGCTCGCGGCACTGCAGCGCGGCGATCCCGCAGCGCGCGCCGGCACCGCCGCCGTCGTGCATGCCTTGGGCGGGATCGACGTGGCGGTCCGAGCCGAAGGTGGAACAGCGAGCGCGATCGGTCGCATCGCCGAGACCGGCCCCTTGGCCACCGACACGCGCGTGCTCCCGCTCACGCATTCCGGGGGTCCCTTGACCGTGACGCTGCGCATGGCCAAGGGCGCGTGGCGCATCGACGGCGTGGCGCTGGCGCGCCTGGAGCGAATCGTGGAGCCTGTCCGCGTGCCAGTGCGGGAAGTGCGTCGCGGCGCGCCGCCGTACGGCCAGCGCGACGACGATGCATTGCGCCGCTTGCTGGATCCCGACAGCACGCTCGTCACCCTTCCCGGAGACATCTACACGCTGCGGTTCGCTCTACCGCAGGACGCGCCGGATCCGGAGCTGTTCCTGGAGACGAAGGGCTACTACCTGGAGTGGATGCGCGAGGAGTGGCTGGCGGAAGAGGACGCCGCACACGCCCGGGCGCTCTTGCTCGAGCCGCAGGTCGTGCTGCGCGAGCTGGCGCCGCGCTTCAAGCGGGTGGAGGCCTCGATGGAGTCGTTGTTCTGGAGCAGTCGCTATGAGAAACGCTGATCGCGGCGTCGCAGCCCAGGCGCGGTGGGCCGCGCTCGCGGCCTGCTGCGCGGGCCTGCTGTGCGGATGCACCACCAATCCCGCTCCCAAGGGGTGGCTGCCCAGGGCAGAACAGGCGCCCCAGGACCGCTACGGAGGCTGGATCGTGCTCGAGCTGACGGGGGGGACGGAGGGCGCCGAGACCTCCAGCAAGCAGACCTCCAGCGTGCAGTCCACCAGCATGCGAACAGCTGGCGCTCGGATCGCCGGCGAGCTGATCGCCATCGGGTCGGATAGCGTGCTGGTGCTGCCGCGGTCCGGCGGACTGGTGGCCGTCCCCAACACCCGGATCGCGAAGGGGGAGCTCTGGGGGTACACGCCGCCCTCCGGTGTAATCGCTGCATGGAGCGTGCTGGGGACGCTCTCCACCGCGTCCAATGGGGGGTATCTCATCCTCACGGCGCCGGCATGGATCGTGGGCGGCAGCCTGGCATCGAGCTCCGCCTCGCGCGCATCGCGTTTGCGTTGGGGTGAGTCCGGCGAATGGGTGGCCGCGCGCCGATTCGCCCGGTTCCCCGCTGGACTGCCCGAAGGACTCGACCGCACACGCCTTACGCCGAAGCCGTAGCGCCCCCGCCGCCTTGCGCGCCCCAGCCTAGAAATCCAGCCAGGTGGTGATCTTCGCCAGCACCACATTGTCGCTGGGCGCCTTGAACAGCGAGTCTACGTCGCGTCCCATGTTCAGCGTTCCGGGATTCGCTTCGTCGGTGCCGTTGCGCGTCCACACCAGGAAGAAGGTGGAGCCAGGGCGGTACTCCCAGCGCAGGACGAGGTTGATGCGCAGCGACTTGAAGTTGAAGTCGGGATTGTCCAGGTCGAAGCTGTGCTGCGTGCTGCCGTCCGGATCGACGATGTACCGGTTGGTCGCCGGATCGAGCGTAATGTGCGAGCCGTTGTCGCGCCCGTAGACGCTGAAGCGGTAGCTGTCGGGTTGCGCGAACTCCTTGAGGTCGGTGTAGTCGCCCATCGCGATCAGGGGCTGGACGTAGCCCTGCAGCGTCAGGTGCGGGGTGAACGCCCAGTCCGCCCGCACGCTCATGCCCAGCTCCCGGTACGCCAGATCGCTGAACACGTAGCGGTGGCCGTACGTCGCGACCATGGTCGAATCGTCGACGACGTCCACGTACTGCGCCTGGTTCTGCTCCCAGCTGTAGGAGGGTCGCAGGGTAAGCGTCAGCGCGCTGCTGGGCTTGAGCGTGAGCCCCAAGCCCGCCCACGCATTGCGCGCCCGTTGCGTGTCCTCGCCGGCACCTCCCTCCACGCTGAACCTCACGATCTTGCGCGAATCGGTCTCGGCGTACAGATAGAGCTCCCGGTGCACGGGCAAACGCATGAGGGGCCCTCCCCGCGTGGCGCGCGTGCTCTCGTACGAGGGGTTGTAGAAGAAATTCCCGTTGAGTGACCAGTAGTTGGTAAACTGGGCCGAGTAGAAGGCGCCCAGGCCGCCTCCGTTGCGCGTCCCGTTGAAGTCCCACGTCCAGTAGCTGGCCAGCGACACGTCGCGGAAGCGTACGAGGCGGTTGGGCTGCGTCCAGCGGCGTCCCAGCGCCAGGTGCGTGTTGATCACATCGCTGCGGAACTGGAATCCCAGGTCGTTGATCTCATACCCGGGTGAAACAGCGCCCACCGCCGTGTTGAGCGTGATGTCGCCCTTCTGCTTGTTGAGCATCAGCCGCCCCATCCAGCCGGCCAGGTCCGTGCGCGTGGGATCGTATTGCAGGTGGTTGGCGTCGGGGCGCTGGTAGTAACGCCGCGATGAGGTCTGCTGCGCCGCGATCGCGTCCGGATCACCCTGGATCAGGCTCCCGCTCAGATACCCGCGCATTGCCCACCGCTGGCTTGCGCCCAGGTAGGTCCAGCCGTCCACGCCGCCGGTATAGGCGTGCCGCGCCAGCTCCGTACGGCTGAGACTGTCGCTGAGATCGCGCTGGGTGCTGGTCGCCATGAAGCCCAGCGCGCTGGTCGCGCTGTGCGAGGCCCGGGTGCCGCGCAGCACCGTGTAGTTGGTGAGCGGCTCCGCCAGTTGGCGCCCCCGCACACCGTCCTGGGAGAAGTGGTAGTACTCGTTGGAGGTGAGCGCGCTGAGCGCCCCGAAGTTCGTCGAGCCCAGCCGTCCGGTCAGCTTGGCCGCCCCCAGGATCGTCGTGCCGGTGGGCGACTCGGTGAACTGCGGATCGTTCTGGAGGCTCAGCTGGGGATTGCGGCCGATGCGCCGGGTGTAGAGCAGGTTGGGGTCCATCCAGTTGAAGTTCCAATTGTTGTTGGTGCCATCCCGTCCGAAGTTGAACGTGTTGCTGTCCTGGACGAAGAAGGGGCGCTTCTCGTCGAAGATCGTCTCCACGTCGGACAGATTCACCACCGCGGGGTCGATCTCCACTTGGCCGAAGTCGGGGTTGACCGTGGCGTTGAGCGTCAGGTTGCTGGCCAGGCCCCACTTGAGGTCGGCGCCGAGGTTGGCGTGCAGCTTTGAGCCGTCGTTGAACGGATTGCCCGCGGTGGTTTGCAGGTACTCCCCCTTGCCCAGCCCGTAGAGCCAGGCCTCGCGCCGCCCGCCGGCGTGGATGCCGCTCAGGCCCACCAGGTCGGGGAAGCGGCTGATGTGGCCGGAGTCGGTGCGCGCCCGATGGAAGAGGTCGTCGCGCTCCTGGTTGCGCTTGCAGCGGCGGCTGACGTTGATCCCCCACACCTGATCGGGCCGCGCCGGGAAGCGCAGCTGCGAGAACGGGATCATCATCTCCGCCGTCCAGCCCTGCGCGTCGACGGCCGCGGCGGACTCCCACACCCCGTCCCACGAGGGATCGTCCCAGCCGTCGTTGTACAGCTGCTCGTCCAAGACCGCCCCGCCGGCGCTCACCATGAACAGGGAGCCATTGCGGTCATCGTTGTAGGGATCCAGCTCGAGCAGGATGGCGTCGGTGTTGGGAAAGTCGTCACGGCGCGCGATGGCGCGATCGACCGAGTCAGGCGCTGCATCACACATGCGGAAGGCGGCGTAGAGCGCCTCGTCGTCGTAGGCGATCCAAAAGCGGGTCTCGCGGACCGGCGCCGCTCCATTGGTTGGCTCGTTCTGGATCAGCCCCGTGGTCGCCGGGGTCTGCCAGGCCAGGTCGTCGAGGTTTCCGTCGATGCGAGGCGCCTGGGTCACGCGGTGCGCTTGGATCTGGCGCAGCGGCGGGGGCGGAGACCCGGGACCCGGCGTCGCCCGCGGCGTCTGCTGCGGCGCTGCGAGTGCCGGTTGCCCGGCGGCTTGCTGGACCGAGTCCTGCCCGGCGTCCTGCGCTGGCGCTGGATCTGCGGCGGCGACAAGCGCCACCAAGCAGGCCCCCATGGCCGCGGCGTTGGCGAAGAACGGGCACACGATGGCCTCCTGCAGTATGGCTGGACGCTCCAGCCGCCTGGATCCGTCACCTGGGTCGCTGACGCATCGGGGGCGATCCTTGGACGCCTGAGGCAGCGGTTGGGTTGCAATGGGCAGTTCGTGCTGGCGCGGATGCACGGTAGCTTGTAATGGCGCGGGTGCACGGCAGTTCGCGCTGGCGCGGATGGACGGCAGCCTGTGCGGGCGCGGATCCGGGAGGGGGCCGGAGGACGTTGCGGGGGCGGATCCGGGAGGGCGCCGCAAAGACGTTGCGGGGGCGCGGCAGGGATGCGGGACGCGCGCTACGGCCGCAGCCGAAACGTCGCCTGGAAGCTGGCGCGGACCTGGCCCGTGGCGCTCGCCACCTCGTCCACCGTCAGCTCGTAGTCGCCGGGCGCCAGCGCCGTGGGACGCAGCACGAAGGCGAACGTTCCGAACTCATCGAGGCTCTGCAGCCCCTCGGCGCGCAGCAGGGTCTGGCCCGCGGGCCCGAGCAGCCGCGCGTCGTAGCGGATCCCCGGCTCGACGCTGATCGGCGCGTGCACCAGCAGGGTCACCTGCTCGCCGGCCCCGCTAACCGACAGCTCGACCGGGGCGCTGACACCGCGCGCGCTGGCCGCCTCGAGCACGACGGGCGCGCGCAGGGCCATCAGCGCGCCTGCACCGGCTGCTGCCGCAGGGGGCACGCTAGCGGCTGGCGAGGTCCCCGACGGTGGGGTCCCCGGCGGCGCGGTGCCCAACGGCAGGGTCCCCGGCGGCGCGGTCCCCTCCGGCCCCCCGGGCGACAGCCACGACCGCACGCCGACAATCGCGGGAATGAGTAGCACGAGCAGCGCGACGTAGGCGGGTGCGGGCGGCAGCGTTCGCAGCGCCGCTAGTCGAGCCCACCAGCGCGACGGCCAACCCGCGCTGTCCTGCGCGTCGATAGCGGTCGCTCGCACCGACGACGTCCGCGCAAGATCCGCGTTCACAGCGCGCACGATCTCCACCTCGGCCGCACACGCCGCGCAGACCACTAGATGCTCCTCGATCCGCTGCGCGCGCGCGGACAAAAGGCTGGCGGGGTCATCGCACCAGGCCACCAGCTCGTCGCTGGGCGTGTGGTCGGCGAACATCACGCCCGGGTGGTCCTGCACCTGCTGACGCAGCCAGCGCGCGAACTCCAGGTGGCGCCGGAAGGTCGGGTCCTGCGCGGCGAGCTGCTCGACATGCTGCCGCCGCGCCTCGTCGAGGCGGCCGATCACCTCCAGGAAGATCAGATCCGCCTCGGGGTGGTCCCACGCCTGTGCGGGGTCTCGCTCAGCGGCGTCTCCCAAGCCCGCAGCGTCCCTGGGATCAGTCATGGGATCCCCACCTCCTAGCGCCCGCCCCATCTTCCGTGCCGCGCCCGGGCCCACGCTCCGACCCACGCCCGGGCCCACGCTCCGTCCCGCGGCACGGGCCGCGCCCGGGATCGCGCATCACGCCGTGCCCGGGATCGCGCGGCGGCCTCGGGAGCGGCGGACCGCGAGCAGATCCGCGCGCAGCGCGATCGCCCGGTCACGGCAGCGCGCGAGCCGTGATTTCACCGTTCCGACGGAGATCGACAGCTCGTGGGCGATCTCCTCGTAGCTGCGCTCCTGCTCCAGGATGCGCTGGAAGACATGGCGGCAAGGCTGGGGCAGGCGAGACAGGACCTCGTAGCAGAGCGCGGTTTGCTCGCTCCGCTCGACGCCCTCATCCGGATTGTCGCGCGAAGGGGGGAGGAGTTCCGCCGCCTGGTCGTCGATCGGAGCGGCGATGCGGATCGCCGCACGCCGCAAGGCGTCCAGACAGGTATGCTTTGCGACCGCCTGCACGTAGGTCTTCAAGCTGGATTGCCCGCGGAACGCGCCCCGCTCGAACAGCCCCAGCAGCTTGAAGCGGATATCCTGGTGCAGGTCCTCCTGGCTGGCGCGCAAGCGCCAGGCGCGATGGCGGATCACGGGGAGGATCCAGCCGTCGACGGTCGCGAGCGCCGCGCGGTCGCCGAACAGGAATCCTTCCACCAGCAGCGCCTCGTGCGCCGGCCGCCCTGCGGCGCCCGCATGCTCGTGCGCTGGCCTGCCCGAGTGCCCGCCCGCCGTCCCGCCCGCTGTCCCGTCCGCCTGCCCGCCCGGCCGCGCGTTGGGCGTGCGCCCCGGCGCCGCGTCGCTCACCGCACTTCTCCGACCAGCGCGAAGGGGGCCCAGTGCATCGGTAGCCGCCAGGCCGGGCGGTCGCTGCGCAGCAGGTCGAGCCGCGCCTGGCGCAGCGCCTGCTCGCTCGAGCGGCCGGCGTGCAGCGCGGCGTAGAACGACTCCATGAACGCGGCCGTGGAGACATCGTTGACGGGCCACAGCGTCACCAGCACCGAAGCCGCTCCGGCAGCCAGAAACGCCCGCGCCAGCCCGATCACGCCCTCGCCGCGGTAGGAGCGCCCCTCGGCCGTGCTGCACGCCGAGAGCACCACCAGGTCGGCGTCCAGCTTCAGATCGTAGATCTCGCGCATGGTCAGGAAGCCGTCCTCGGTCGGGTCGTCGTCCTGGGCGAGCACCACGGCCGAGAGCTGCGGGACCTCGTCGTCGACCATCGCGTGGGTCGCGAAGTGGATGCGCGCGAAGCGGGTGAGGTCGGCGGCCTTCACGTACTCCTCGCGGGCATCCTTGCCCTCCACGCGCACGACGTTGCTGCTGCCGAGCAGGCGCTCGATCGCCGCGCTTTCGCGGGCAGTGTACGGGAGGCTCGTGAAGCGGTACTCGCGCAGCGCGCGCCCCCGCTCCCCGCTGTCGTCGCTTTCGGAGTTGGCCGTGGCGACAGTCGTCCCCTCCGCCGGCACTCCCGCCAGCACTCCCGCGTAGACCGGATTGGCCAGCACCAGCGTCTGCGCGCCGGCGCGAGCGAGCGGCGGATGGTGGACGCGCTCCTGCTGCAAACGTACGAGCGCTGTCGCCGACGGCACGTAGGCGATCTCGTGCTCCAGAAACAGATAAGGAAGCTCCGCTAGGTCAGCGACCGAGCCAGCCGAGGCAGTCGAGGCGGCCGTGCCCGAGTCAGCCCCGCCCCCCGCGGGCTCGCGCGTGAGCAGCGCCTCGAACGGCAGGTAGGCCAGCGGGCCGTCGGGAACCACCACCAGATGCGCGGCCCCGCGCAGCTGCTCGGCCGCAGGCTCCAGCAGCTCGTGGTACAACTCGTGGGCGAGCGCCGCGTACGCTGCCACCGCGAAGCTGCGCGGCGAGCTGGAGGGCCGCAGCATGGCCGCCAGGTCCCGGGCCTTGGGCAGCGCCTCGGGCGCAATGCGGTAGAGGCGCAGCCGAGCGCGCCCGTCGACCGTCATCAACAGCACCACGTCATCCTGAACGAAGTACTCCAGCAGCAGGCCATCGTGGCCTAATGCCGCAGCCACCTGCTCCAGGCGGGCGGGACCCGTGTCCTGCAGGCCGGTCAGGCGGTTCTGCTCGGGGCGCAGGCTCCCCTCGATGCGCGCGTATTCCTCGTTGAGGCGTTGCAGGTCGCGCAGCAGGGGCCCGGCCACGCTGTCCTGCTCCAGCGTGGCCCGCTCGGGCGTGCCGGCGCCTCCGGCCGCGGCGAGTTGCGCGCAGCGGGCCAGCAGGCGAGAGTTGGCCAGGTTGTACTGCGCGAGGTTGGCGTGCTTGGAGTCCAGCAGCTCCGCGGACAGCCCGTGTCCCACGTCGATTCCCTGCACCAGCCGGTGGTCGAGGAAGGTGCGCGCACGGCAGCGCTCGGCGAAGCTGAACGCCTGCTCGGCGCGCTGCGGCTGGGCCGGCCTGCCCGGCTCGACCGGCTGGCCGCGCTGACCGGACGGCGGCAGCTGGGCACGCGGACCTGACGGCGACAGCTGGCCGGCCTGACCGGACGGCGGCAGCGAATCCGGCTGCTGGGCCATCTCCGCCAGCAGCACCGTAGCTCCGGCATAGAGGGGAGCGAACTGATCGAAGAGCTCCCAGCGCTCTTCCTCAGCGCCGGTCCCCTCGCGCAGACGCTCGACGTAACCCACGGCCTCTTCGTAGGCGGCCAGCGCTTCTGCGGAGCGCCCGGCCCGCGCCAGCGCCTGGGCGATGCCGCTCACCGGGTCCACCAGCCGGCGTGGCGAGCCTGTGGTGAGCGCGACCGCGCGCGCCTGCTGGAACCGCTGCAGCGCCAGGTCGAACTGGCCACGCTTCATCGCGACATCGCCCAGGCCCACCAGCGCACGGTTCTCCATCGTGGTCTCGCCCGTCTCGTGCGCCGCCTGCAACACCGATGTCCAGCGGAGCTCGGCATCGTCGAAGTGGCCTTCCTCCTCGTCAACGGTTCCCAGCGCGACCAACGCGCGCAGCTCGTTTCCCTGCTGGCCGACGGCGCGGGATGCTTGCAACCCCTGCTCGAACTCGGCTCGCGCTTCCTGCTGGCGGCCCATCCGCGCGTGGATCTCGCCCACTGTAATCAGGGCACCGGCGAGGTTGTAGGTGCTGCCAGCCTGCTCGGTGAGCGCGCGCGCCTGGCGCGCGTGCTCGAGCGCCAGCTCGTTCTTGCCGAAGCGCTCGTACACCGTGGCGATATTGAGATGATTGATCGCCAGCGGAATGGGCTGATGCGTCTGCTCGAGGATCGGCTGGGCCTTCAGATAGCGCTGCAATCCCTGCTCGAAGCGCCCCTCGTCTATGTAACAATTGCCGATGTTGGTCATGTAGCGACCCACGGAGGCGTAGTCCTTGATCTGCTCCATGATCGCCACCGCCTGGTCGTACGCGGCGCGGGCCGCAGCGAGCGCTCCCAGGTGCTGGTGGCAGTTGCCGATGCTGTTGAGCACCGAGGCATGCGAGCGCGGATCCTGCGATTCCGTGATGGCACGGATGCTCTCCAGCGCCGCGAGCGCCTCCTTGTATCGCCCGAGCTCGACCAGAGCATTGCCCTCGGCCAGCAGCGTGGGCCAGGTGTCCAGGAGCGCGACGTGATGCGCGTCGGCGACAGCGTGGGCCTGCGCGAACAGCGCGAGCGCCTGCGCCGGATCGCCTCGCTGGCGCAGCAGCGAGCCCATGCGCGTCAGCGCCTGGACCTCGCGCGCCGCAACGCCCGCGCGTCGCGCGTCGTCGAGGGCCCGCTCGTAGATGGCCTGCGCGGAGTCGAGCTGGGCGAGGCTCACCAGTGCGTTGCCGGCCCGCAGGCGGCGCGCCAGCTCGTCGTCGATTGCGCCGACGGCGTGCGCCTGCCGCGATGCCTCGAGGAAGGTCTGCGCCGCGCGGGCGTACAGCCCCGCGCGCAGCTGCAGCGCGGCCAGACCGTTGAGGAAGATGCCCACACTCAGCGGGTCGTGCAGCGCGCGCGCCCGCGCCAAAGCCTCTTCCCGGACCGCGCGCGCCCGGTCGTTGTCGCCTTCTTCCTGCAAGCAGCGCGCGAGCGCCTCGGTCACCTGCAAGTCCAAGCGCGCGTGCGGCGAGCGCGCGGCGAGGCGGTGGGCCTCCTGCAGTGTGGTCTTCGCCTCAGCGCGGCGCTTGAGCTCACGCAAGCACTCCCCGAGCCGCAGTTCGGCAGGGGCGAGCGCCAGCGAGTCGCCGGCCGCGCGCAGCGCATCAGCCGCGCCCTGCAGCTTGGGCAGCGCCTCGGTGAAACGCTCCTGATGGTAGAGGAACGCGCCTGCCACGAAGGCCCGCGCGGCGTCGGACGCGGCGGCGGCGGTGGTGGTGCTGGCCGCGGGGAGCGCCGCGGACAGCGCGGCCTCGCCTTCGGCAGCGCGCTGCAGCTCGACGTAGAGGCGCGCGGCCTGGTCGAGCAGGACGAGGTCAGAGGGAGCGCGCGCGCGGGCCTGCTCGCTGAGCTCGAGCGCCTGGGCGTCCTGCTGGCGGGCGCTCAGCTCGTCGATCGGCCGCGTGGGATCGGGAGCCGACGGCTCCGCGGCCGTGTCCACGGCCGGGCCCGGCGCGCCCCATGCGAGCGCCGCGGGAACCAGCAGCGGACTCGCCAGCGCCGCGAGCACTATGGAGCGCACGACCGCTCGCCCCTCCTCGCGCACGTAGGTGCGCGCCCGTGCGCGCACGCAGCCGGGCGCGGCGCGCAGCGGGCCGATCTGAAGGCGGGACGAGCATCGCATCGGGCGCGCACTCCCCAGCCGAGCCATCTCGGCGTGGACGCATTGGGGGATGGGCCACTGGGCCGCGCCGCCTCACAGATCCCGCGCGACCGCCCACAGCATATCGAACACCTTCGTCATGCCGCGAGTGAGGCTCTCGTTGCGGATCTCGAGCATGATGAACCCGTCTCCCTCCGCGGGAGCCGGATCCAGCATCGGCATGGTCGTGATCTTGCTGTCGAAGAGGGCCAGCCGCATCGGCACCTCCTCGATGGTGCGTAGCTGGGAGCCCGCCCGCACCTGCTCCTCCATGAGTTGTCGATCCTGGGGCGAGAGCTGGGCCGGGATCTCCACGAGCAGGCGGATCTTGACCCCGGCGGCGATGCGATCGCGAATGATCTCCTCGTCGTCGCTGACGACGAACGGCACACGGGCGATGATCCCCACTTCGAGGCGCGCGTTCGCCAGCAAGAACTTGAAATTGCGCGCCGCCGCGGGCCGGCCCTGGAAGACCTTGATGCGGCCTTCGCGCCGCGAGAGCGGACGTGAGGCCTTGGCGTGCTCGGAGCGCAGCGTCAGCACGGCGGACTTGGCTTCGTTGTGGCGGCCGCGCAGATCATCGAGCAGCGGCTCGAAGGCCTCCTGCGGTGAGATGGCGCTGTACTGGTTCACCGGTCCGAGGTGGCTCTCGCAGAGCCCGCGCTCGATCAGGCGCTTGACCGTGGCATACACCTTGGGCTGGGGAACCGCGCTCCAGCGGGCAACCTCCGGGATGCGGCTCTGGGGGTGGCGCAGGATCGCCATGTAGACGCGAATCTCGTAGTCGGTGAGCCCCAGATTGCGCAGCCCCTCCTCGACCTTGGGGTCTACAGAAGGAGCTCTCCGTCGATGGCGCGCCGCAGCCGTAGCGCTCATGGTGCCTCCTCGCCGGTAAGGGCAATCGACCGCGCATGATAGCGCTACCGCGGCGCTCTAGACTACCGTCAGCTCGCCCCCGTGGTGGGTCAGTTGGCGTGACCCTCTGCGAATATGAGCATATCTATGGTCAGATTCGCACGGGCTCGCCGCCGAGCATCGCTCTCTGCCTCCCTGCCGAGCGATGAAATCCGGGCTCGAATTGACCCACCGCCCTCCCCCCTGGCGCGGGGGAGCATCTGGACCGGCCGCAGCCCGACCCAGCGGGCCGAGTGGGGGCGTCAGACTCGTGCTTGCCAACCATAGGACTTCGAGGGTAAGTTTTTTCCGGGGGACGCTCGGGAGCCGGGATTCCGGACGCTGCCTCCTGCCTTCCGCCTACGGAATGGCTCGGCGGCGGGCGGTTCCGGACCCTCGTACGGGCTTCGGCCGATTTCGACACCTGCGCACCTGGCCAAAGCCCGCTGACGCCGGGGCCGCCCGCGCCGCGGCCGAAGCACGCCGTCGGAGCCGCTGCCAGACCCGCCCCCAGGTCCGCCCCCCTGGGCCCGTGACAAGCGCGCGCCCCCTGCTACTCTCCTTAGTCTGCGCTGCCGGTCCGCCCCGAGCACCGAGTACCGACTCCACCACCCTTGCCCGGGACCCTCCCCACTGCGCAGGGAGCTTCGCGATGGATGTCCTTGTCACGGGTGCCACCGGCTTCCTGGGTCGTGCCGTCTGCGCTCGCCTGCGCGGGGCTGGGCACGGCGTGCTCGCCCTCTCCCGCGACCCGCAGCGGGCGCAGCGCGACGTCCCGGGTGTCCAGCGCGCGTGGCGCTGGGATCCCAAGGCCGGCCGCCCTCCACAGGAGGCGCTGCAGTCCGCGGATGCCGTCGTGCACCTGGCGGGCGAGTCGGTGGCGGGCCGCTGGACGGCGGCTCGCAAGCAGGAGATCCGCGACAGCCGCGTGCTCGGCACGCGCAATCTGGTGACGGGCCTCGCCGGCGCGGGCGGCGCCGGCGGCGCCTCGAGCGCGGGCGGCGCATCCGCCGCGCAGCCTCGCGCGAGCGTGCTGGTGTGCGCCAGCGCGATCGGCTACTACGGCGACCGTGGCGAGGCCGAGCTCGTGGAGAGCAGCGAGCCCGGCTCTGATTTCCTGGCCCAGCTGTGCCGCGATTGGGAGGCGGAGGCCGTCGCAGCCCAGGCGCTGGGGCTGCGCGTGGTGCGGCTGCGCTTCGGCATCGTCGTGGGCCCCGACGGCGGCGCGCTGCAGGCGATGCTGCCGCCGTTCCGTCTGGGCGCAGGCGGGCCGCTGGGGTCGGGACGGCAATGGTGGTCGTGGGTGCACCGTGACGATGTGACAGGGCTGGCGCTGCGCTCCCTGGGCGAGAGCTGGAGCGGTGCGATCAACGCGACCGCGCCGGAGGCCGCGCGCCAGGGGGACTTCGCGCGCGCGCTGGGGCGCGTGCTGGGCCGTCCTGCCGTGCTGCCCGCCCCCGCGCTCGCCCTGAAGCTTCTGCTCGGGGAGTTCTCGACCGAGCTCTTGTCGAGTAAGAAGGTGCTCCCGCAGCGCGCGACGCAGCTCGGCTACACGTTCGCGCACCCGGCGCTCGAGCCGGCGCTGCGAGCGGCACTGGGGCGCTGATACGGGTTCGTCACGACACGTCGCGAGCTGCTGTGCCCGTCTTCCACACCGAACTCTGGTTGCCGCGCCGCCCGGAGGAGATCTTCCCGTTCTTCGCCGACGTGCAGAACCTCCAGGTCCTGACACCGCCGTGGCTGCACTTCCAGGTGCTCACGCCGCCACCGGTCGACATGGGCGCGAGCACGCGCATCGAATACCGTCTGCGCGTCCACGGCCTGCCCGTGCGCTGGCAGAGCGAGATCACCGTGTGGGAGCCGGCGCGCCGCTTCGTGGACGAGCAACGCAGGGGGCCTTATCGGCGCTGGCGCCACGAGCACACCTTCACGCCGCGCGACGCGGGCACGGTGGCTGGTGACGTGGTCGAGTACGCGGTGCCCGGGGGTGTGCTGATGGACCGCCTGCTCGTGGCCCGCGACCTGCGCACCATCTTCGCCTACCGGCACCAGCAGCTGCGGGCCCGCTTCGGGATGCCCGCCTGAGGATGGCCCGAGCGCAGTCTGCAGAGGAGATCGGCGTCACGCGCTTTTCTCGACCGAGGCGCGGGCCAGCGCTCGCCACGAGTTCGGTGTTAGGCAGCCGATTGCCGTTGTCATATCATTGAATCGGGCTGCGGCCGTGGCGTGCATGCGCGCGGTCCCGCCCTCCGGCGCCCCCTGACACCGCCGAAAGGATGGGCCCATGTCGCCCGGCGTGCACGAGCCTCCCCCTGCCGGTTCCGCGTCGCTCCCTGGGATGGGCGGCGATGGAGACGGCTCCGCGGCAGCTGCCGCGGGCACCGGCACCGGGCCTGTCTCAGGGTCGGCGACGGGATCGGACGCGGGGCTGGTGGCCGGTTCGGTGGCCGGGTCGGTGGCCGGGTCGACCACGGGCCGGCTGCGCACCGGGCCGTGGGGCCACAGCGCGGGGACCCCGCAGCCGGCCGAGCCGCTGGGTCGCCGCCTGCAGCGCCTGATCGCCCGCAGCCTGCGCCTGCTCCCCGATCCCATCCTGCGCATTGCCGCCGGTCCCTACATCGCCGGCGAGCGCCGCGAGCAGGCGCTGGCCAAGGCACGCGCGCTGTTCCATACGAAGGGGCTGTGGTCGACGCTCGATGTGCTGGGCGAGGACGTGCGCGACCGCAGCGACGTCGAGGGGTACTTCGAGGAGTACCAGCGGCTGATCGACGACCTGGCGGGTCTGCACTACGCCAACATCTCCATCAAGCTCTCGGCGCTGGGCCAGCAGATCGACGAGGAGCAGTGCTTCACCCGCGCGCTCAGCCTGGTGGCACGCGCCGCCGCCCACGGCACGTTCGTCCGCTTCGACATGGAGGACCACTCCACCGTCGACAGCACGTTGCGCATCTACCGGCGGGTGCGAGCGCTGCATTCCAACTGCGGTGTCGTGCTCCAGTCGCGGCTGTTCCGCACGCCGGCCGATGTGGAGGTGCTCAAGGACCTCGCGCCCAACGTACGCTTGTGCATCGGCATCTACCGCGAGCCGCCGCCCATCGCGCTGCAGGACAAGCCCGAGATGAAGCGCAAACTGCTCGAGCTGCTGCCGATCATGTGGCGCAATGGGCAGCACGTGGGACTGGCCACCCACGAAGAGTGGGTAATCCGCGCGGCCCTGGAGATTGCCCGCACGCTGAACAAGCCCGACCGCGAGATCGAGGTGCAGATGCTGCTGGGCGTCCCCCGCGAGCGGCTGCAACGCGAGCTCGTGCAGCGGGGCATCCGTCTGCGCTTGTACGTGCCCTACGGCACACATTGGCGCGCCTACAGCATGCGCCGCCTGGAGAACAACCCAGAGGTGATGAAGATGGTGGGGGGTAACGTCGTGCGGGGGTTCTTCGGCAAGCGGTGAGCTCAGTGCGACGCGCTGCGAATGCGCCCCAAGGCAGGTGCCCGTTGAACGCCCGATCCCGGTTGGCCACGATTTCGATCGCCACCATCTGCCTGCTGACGGCAGCCGGCCCCGTAACGGCGCCGCCCGTCTGCGCCGCGATCCTGCTCAACTTCGACAACGTCGTGGCCGGCACGGTCGTCAACGACGCCTACGCCCAGCGCGGTGTCGCCATCCGCGCCTTCGGCGAAGGTGGGCTGGAGCGCGTGTTCGCCGTGCCACCCTGCGGCGGCGGCAGCAGCCCGCCGAACGTGCTCAGCATCTTCGACGTGGGCCAGTGCACCGGCATCACCGACGTGCAGGGCTGGATCCGCGTGACCTTCACCCTGCCCCAACCGCGCGTGGCGATCACCGTCATCCATCTGGGGCCGGGGACGGCCAGCTATCTCAAGGCCTTCAACAAGGCGGGTTTCGTCGACTGGACCTTCGGCCAGGCCGGACCCAATCGGGTGGGCGTGCCGCAGGTCCTGCAGATCGCCCCACGCCCCAACGGCAAGCAGATCGACTACGTCGAATTCGGAGCCTTCCGCGACGGCGACCCGGCCAACTTCGACGATCTCAGTTTCGACGTGGCCCCGGTGCCCGTGGAAAGCGTGAGCTGGGGGATGGTCAAGGGGCTGTATCGCGAGCCGTGAGGGCGGGGAGGAAGCCAGGCGTGGCGCGGAGCGCGGGGGAGCGGGGCGGGCGCGGCTCGCAGCGCGGTGCGTTCACCAAAGGGTCGCGAGTTGGAGTCCCACCCGGGGAGCCAACTGATCTGGCCTCGGAAAGCGAGGCCCCGCGGGTTGACGCGGACCCCGCTCCGGTGCTGCCTTCGGGACCCCGACGGGCGGCGGACTTGAGATCCCAGCCGCAATTCCACGTTCCGCACGGCGGCTGGATCCTTCGATCGGGACAGGTCCTCCAAGGACAACCTCCCGCCGGCGAGCGGGCGATCGCTGCGGTGTGGCAGTGACGCCCGCCCACCGTTATGCTTGACCGGTGAACGCAGCGATGTAGGACTGCACGCCTCCCCCTGGTGGAAGCACGAGGGTTAGATGCGATCTAGGAACTGGCCCGCCTTCGTTACCGGAATTGTGATGCTCGCGCTGGCGGCCCCCCGTTACGCCAGTGCCCAGGTCTCGGACCCCTTGCAGTACCGCCTGTTCCCCGACTCCAACCTGGAATACGGGTGCTTTGGGCCTTGCGCGTGCCCAGTCGTGATCTCGGGGCCGCTCGATGGGGACTTCACGTTCTATCGCCCGGGATTGGATCCCCACTCCGGGCATTTCGAGCTTCTGAATATCGCCTGGAGCTACACGATTGGCGGTAGCGCAGCCGGGGCCCAGCGCACCGCCCATGTGACCGGCCACGGAACCTATGATCTGGCCGGTGAGGTCGCGCTCACCCAGCGCATGACGCTGGATCTGACCACCGACGACGTGCTGCATCAGCATTTCGACAGCGGCTGGGTTCCGGCTCGCCCAATCTTCCCCGCGATCGACGTCGACGTGCGCCTCACGGTGAATGCATGCATGGACTCGGTCTTCCACGTGCTCGCGGCAGCGTTCGGCGTGGTGTCGGCTGAACCCGCGCTTTCGGGCCGGTTGATTCAAACGCTGATGCCGAATCCATCGTCGAGTCCGATCGAGTTTGTGCTTGCGCTTCCCAACCCAACCCATGCCCGCGTCGATGTGCTGGACGTGCGTGGGCGCGTCGTCGCACGGCTGGTCGATGGCGATTTCGTGGCTGGTGAGCAGCGTCTGCGGTGGGACGGTCGCGACGCGCACGGAGCGGATGTTGGGGCGGGAGTTTTCTGGATCCGAGCGCAGGCGGGAACGCAACTCGATCGCCGCCGCATCGTGCGGCTCCGGTAGCTGGGCAGTCAGGAGCGGGGTCGTCAGGGATCAGCGACTGGTCGCCCGCCGGTGCAGGACCCGTCGGCCGGGACTGCCGCCGCGCGCACTCATTCGCCGATTCGCATCCGCCAATTCGCAGACCATCCGCCGAGTGAGCTGCCCGGGGTCAAGCGACGAGAGCAGCTGCGATCGCCCGGAGCGCCGCGGACCGGGACAGATCGGTGATCGCGGGCGTCGTGCGGCCTCGGTAGGCATCGTCGAGGCGCATTTGTAGGTCAATAGCTTCTGTAAGTAGGGTATTGCTCCAATCGACGGCTGCGCCGGAAACGTCTCAGCGTCGTGCTGCAAGCAAGCCCTTGCTCAAGACGCCGTCCTTGGGAAGGGCCTTGGGCCCGCGGATCGCCTTGGCTGCGCACCAACCGCCGCGCCACGCGGCGGCCCCCCAATCAGCGCTGAGTGGCGCGTGTTCTCCCCCACCCCCATCCCCGCCGTACGGCAGGTCTCCCCGTACCGCCTCATCCCAGGTTCGTTCGCTTCGGGCGCCTCGGACGTAGGTAAAGTTGGAACCGAGGGGGGTCGGCACGGGGCCGCCGCCACAGCCCACACCGCAGATGATATGGATCCGCTCGCGCGATCCATTCGCATTCCAGGAGGCCCAGCATGCAAGCGCGACTGATTCCGCTCCTAATTGCGTTCTCCATCCTCCTGACCGCTTCGCAAGCACGAGCCCAATGCGCGGACTGGCAGGTGGGTCCGCTGGACAACGGGGGCGCTGCGAACGGAACGGATGGCGTCATCTCGGCTATGTATCCCTGGGATCCGGATGGTGCCGGTCCTGGGTCAGCCGTGCTGGTCGTGGCCGGTCAATTCACGAGCATTCAGGGCGTGTCCGCCAGCAACATTGCGGCGCGCGATCCCGCGACCGGGATGTGGCAACCGTTGGGCAGCGGGACGGACGGCGCGGTCGCTTGCCTCACGGTCTACAACGGCGAGCTGATCGCCGGTGGAAGCTTCGCGCACGCCGGCGGGGTGCCAACCAACAACATCGCGCGCTGGAACGGCAGCTCGTGGCAGACGTTGCCCTACGGAACCAACCCCGACGGGGTCAACAATCGGGTCAACGCCCTGACCGTGTACAACAACAAGTTGATCGCCGGGGGGGCGTTTACGCTGGCCGGCGGTGCGGTGTACGCCCACGACATTGCGAGCTGGGACCCCGTGTCGTCCTGGCAGACGGTGGGCGTCGGAGTCGGCTGCAATGTCCTCAACTGCGGCGGACAGGTCATGTGCCTCACGACGTGGGGTGGGGATCTGATCGCCGGCGGCGATTTCTCGGATGCAGGCAATCAGCCTGCAAGAACCGTCGCCCGCTGGAACGGTTCGTCTTGGCTGCCGCTGGGCGGTGGCACGAACGGGGAGCGGGTCACGTGCTTGCAGCCCTACAACGGCGAGTTGATCGTCGGAGGTGAGTTCAGCCAGGTCGACCAGCATCCGGGTGGCTACGTTGCCGCCAGCAACATCGCTCGCTGGAACGGTTCGGCCTGGCAGGCACTGGGGAGCGGAACCAATTCTGATGTCCTCAGCCTGTCGGTGTACAAGGGTGTGCTGATGGTCGGCGGCGGGTTCAGCCTGGCAGGTGGCGTTGGAGCCAGTGACATCGCGGGCTGGAACGGCTCTTCGTGGACGGCGCTGGGCGCGGGAATCGGGAGCTCGTGGGTCAGTAGCCTGATGGTGTTCAACGCGGAACTGGTCGCCGGAGGCTACTTCAACCTGGCCGGCGGGCAGCCTGCCAACTCGATCGCGCGCTGGAACGGCTTCGAGTGGCTGCCCTTCGGTGGGGGCTCCGCCGGAATCGTGTTTGCGATGACCAACTATACCGGCCGCCTCATCGCCGGTGGCGACTTTCATCAGAATACCAACGTCGGCGCCGCGGCGCACGCCATCGCCGGTTGGGATGGCGTCTCGCTCTCGGCCTACGGCAACGGCATGGACGCCTCGGTCGTCGCGCTCAAATCGTTCAAGTACCCCGGAGTCCGCGGGGCCAACGAGCTCATCGCCGCAGGTTTGTTCACACACGCCGGCGACGTCGCGGCGAACTACATCGCGCGGTGGGACCAGTCTCTCATAGCATTCCCGCCTCCGGCATGGCAGGCGATGGGGAGCGGCTTCAACAGCGGCGTGTACGCCATTGAGCGCTACAACAGCGCGACCTACGCTGGCGGTGCCTTCACGTTCTCCACCTCCACGGTGAACCACATCGCCCGCTGGAATGAGACCACCCAGCTGTGGGAAGCGGTGAGTACGGGCATGAATGGCGCCGTGCGCGCCCTCAAGGTCTTTGGCTCTTATCTCTATGCCGGTGGCGATTTCACGACCGCCGGCGGGGTCTCGACCGGAGGGTTGGCGCGCTGGGACGGCGCGAGCTGGAGCCAGGTCGGCGGATTCTTCAACGGCACCGTCTATGCGCTGGAGGTACACAACGGCCTGCTAGTGATCGGCGGTGTGTACCCAGGCATCAACAGCTCCCCCAACCTCGCCTACTTCACGGGCTCGTTCTATTCGACGTTCGCCACCGGAGGCACCAATGGCGCAGTGCGGTCGCTGGCCTCCACCGGCACCCGGCTCTACATCGGAGGAACGTTCAGCAGTGCTGGCGGCGTACCCGCGAGCAACATCGCGTACTGGGACGGCTCCTGGCACGAAGTCGCTGGGGGCGCGAACGATATCGTCTACGCGTTGGCCTCTTTCAACAGCGAGATCCATGCTGGCGGAGTGTTCACCGCCGTCCATGGCGGTGCACTCGCATCGCCCCGGTGGGCCAAGTACTCCCAAACCGGTGTGCCTTGGTTTGTCTCCCAGCCCTTTTCTCAAACCATTCAGGTGGGTGACAACGTCTCGTTCACTGCCCAACCCGCGCCCGGATACCCCGGACTCAGCTTCCAGTGGAATCGCAACGGCGTACCGCTCCTGGACGGACTCACCGCAGGCGGCTCTATGCTCAGCGGCGCGACCACGCCGACGCTGACCCTCACCAGCGCGGTCTTTGCCGACGGCGGAGGCTATCAGATGGTGCTCATGAGTCCCTGCGGCAACGACTCCAGCGTTGTCGCCTCGCTGGACTTCACCGGGGTCACCGGGGTGGCGCCTCCTGGACCGAACGGCGCGACCGTCTTCGAGGCGGCCGGCCCCAATCCGACGCGCGGCCCCTCACAGCTCGCATTTTCCCTGGCCGTGGAAGCCCAGACACGGTTCCGGGTCTACGACCTGGCGGGGCGGTTGGTGCGCGTCATCGACATGGGACGCCTACCCGCTGGGCCCCATCAGGGGACGTGGGACGCGCGTGACGACCACGGACAGCGCGTCCATGCGGGGCTGTACTTCGTGAGTCTCGAGGTCGAAGGCCAGCGTCTGGGTGACAAACGTCTGACGGTCCTTCACTGATCGAAGCGCACGGTGGAGGGGGCTCGAGCCAGCCCCCTTCCACCCTGTGCCCCCGGGGGCGCGGGCACAGCCTTCTCCCGCGTTCGCTCGGGGGAGGCCGAACGTATGGGGGGGTAACCTCGGTGTCGCGGACGAGTCCTTCCCCCCTCCAACCCGTGAGTGATCGCAACTTGCTCGATCGACCCCCAAGAGCTCGAGGAGACTCCCGATGAAGGCGCGAGTGGCCCTGATCTTGACGCTTCTCTGTACCCTGCACGCCGCCACCAAGGTACGCGCGCAGTGCGCTCAGTGGCGGGCCGGCCCGCTGGACAACGGCAACGCGCCCAACGGCGCGAACGGCGCTATCGGTGCAGCCATCACCTGGGACCCGGACGGCGCCGGTCCCCTTGCGCCCAGGCTGGTGGTAGGAGGCCAGTTCACTTCCATCGGGGGCGTGGCGGCCAACCACATTGCCCAGTTCAACCCGGAGAGCGCGCAGTGGGAACCCTTCGGAAGCGGGATCGCGACGGATGTCGGTGCCCTCACGGTGTTCAACGGGCAAGTGGTCGCCGGCTGTCTCGGAGACAACAACGTGGGCACGTTCGACTCCACCGTCCGCCGCTGGAACGGCTCTTCGTGGGAGAGCTTGTCGGCGACCAATACCGGCAGCGTGACCGAGTTGGCTGTGTACAATGGGGAGCTCTATATCGGCGGGAACTTCATGACCCACTTCGTCCCCTCGAGCAGCAATGACGCTTTCTACATCGCGAAGTGGAACTCCACCGCCAACCTGTGGGAAGCGGTGGAGCTAGCCGGATTCGGCAGTCAGACCAACACCGCAGTTTCCGCCTTGGCCGTCTACAACGGCGATCTCTACGTCGGCGGCTACATCAAGGCCGCCACCATCACCGGGAGCGCACTGCGGATCTCCCATGGGAACGCCGGCGGGTGGACGGCGATCACCGATGGAACCGACCCCGGTGGGATCTACGACTTCGCCGTCTTCAGCGGCCTATTGATCGCCGTCGGCGGTTTCAACACCATCAATGGAGTCGCATACAACAACATCGCTAGCTGGGATGGCGCGTTCCACACCTACACCAGCGGCACCAGTGGATCGCCATACGGCGGTACGATCTTCACCATCACCGTGTACAACGGACTGGTGATCGGCGGCGTGTTCAACAGCGCCAGCGGACACTTCGCCAACCACGTGGCCTTCCTGCCGCCGGGCACCTCCACCTGGCTGCCGTTGGGCGGGGGGACCGACGATACGGTCTACGGCGCCGTCTCCTACGGCGGCCAGTTGGTCGCCGTGGGGACCTTCACCTATGCCGACGGGCCCGCCAATCACATTGCCCACTGGGACGGTTACGAGTGGGGTCCGTTCGGAGGGGGCTCGGGGAACTACGTGTTGGCCATGACCAACTTCAACGGGCGCCTGGTGGCGGGGGGCGACTTCCACCAATCCGCAGACGCGCTGACCACCGCCAACAGCATCGCGGGCTGGTCCGGCGGGACGGTGCAGCCGTTCGGGGTGGGCGTGGACGGGCCGGTCCGCGCGCTCAAGGCGTTCAAGTATCCAGGGATCCACGGCTCCAACGAGCTCGTGGCAGGAGGCTCGTTCATCCACGCGGGCGGCATCGCCGCCAGTTCCATCGCACGGTGGGATGAGAGTCTCTTGGCGTTCCCGCCGCCCGCCTGGCAGCCGATGGGCGCCGGGTTCAACGGCGAGGTCTACGCCATCGAGCGCTTCAACGGCGACACCTATGCCGGCGGGCTGTTCGGCTATTCCGGCGCGACCCAGGTCAACGACATCGCGCGCTGGAACGAGACCACGGATGCGTGGGAGCCGCTGGGCTCGGGCATGACCGGCGGCTACGTCCAAGCCCTGAAGGAGTACAACGGCTACCTGTACGCTGGCGGCAGCTTCACCTCGGCCGGCGGCGTCTCGACGGGTGGGCTTGCGCGCTGGAACGGCTCCAGCTGGAGCCAGGTCGGGGGGTTTTTCCTCGGCAACGTCTACGCGCTGGAGGTGTACAACGGACGGCTGGTGATCGGAGGAGAGTACCCCGGCATCAACAGCTCTCCGGACCTGGCTCAGTACGATGGCCTCTTCTACTACACGTTCTCGACCGGAGGCACGAACAGCCCCGTGCGCGCGTTGGTGGCCAACGGCACGCGTCTGTACGTCGGGGGCCAGTTCGGCTCGATCGGCGGTGTCCCGGTCAACCGCATCGGGTACTGGGACGGCAGCTGGCACGACACCCACTACGGCACGAACAACAACGTCTACGCGCTGGGCGCCTACAACAACGAGGTCGAGGTGGGAGGCGTGTTCAGCCTCGTCGATTACGGCGGTCCCGCTCCATTGACCTCCCCCTTCTGGGGCCGGTATTCGGAGACCGGCGTGCCGTGGTTCGCGCAGCAACCCTTCTCGAAGACGGCGCTACTGGGAGACAACGTCTCGTTTACCGCGCAGATCGCCAGCGGCTTCAGCGGGCTCACCTACAGGTGGTACCACAATGACGTGCCGATGTCGGACGGGCCGACCGGGAACGGCTCCACGATCGGCGGAGCCACCACCACGACGTTGACGATCTCGAATGCCGTCTGGAACGACCACGGCGGCTACCGACTGGTGGCCGCCAGCTCTTGCGGCGCCGTCAGCAGCTTCCCTGCCACGCTCGACTTCACGGGGGTGACCGCGGCTCCGTCCCCCGGCTCGGTGCGAACCACCGTGTTCGAGGCGCTGGGGCCCAACCCGGCCGGGGGCGCCAGCCAGCTGTCCTTCTCGCTGGCCCACGACGCCGCCGTCGGGGTGCGGATCTACGACGTGGCCGGCCGCCTCGTGCGCCGCATCGATGTGGGGCGCCTGCCCGCGGGGCACCACCTGACCAGCTGGGATGCGCGCGACAACAACGGTCAGACGGTCTCTGCCGCGCCGTACTTCGTCCGCCTGGACGTCGATGGCCAAGCCATCGGGTTGAAGCGCCTGACGATCGTGCACTGATCGAAGCGTTTCGTCGGGGGGACGTCGAGTCCCCCCGACGCGGCGCGCCGGCCGGCATCGGTGCCGGCCCTTGCGTTCAGCGGTTCCGCATCGGGCCGCGCTCCTGGCTCTGGCGAACCGCTGGCGTGCAGGGCGATTCCCCGCACGCTTTCCCGCTCAGTCCGTCCTGCTCACTCCGTCCTGCACACGCCTTCCCGTTCACGCCTTCCTTCACACGCTTTCCTTCGCACGCCTTCTTCCCTCGCGCGCGTTCCCCCCTTCCGCCCGACGCCCGGCCGGGGTATAGTGAGTCCGAGCCAAAATTCCACCATACCAAGGAGCGTAGCCATGCGCACCGATCGGCGACGCACCTGCCTTCCCTTCGCTCGGCTGATCTCGATTCTCGCGCTCGCGACCCTGGCAATGGCGGTGCTGAGCGCCTGCTCGCAATCCACCGCCCCCACCTCACAAGATCAGACGACCGCGCAAGCTACGTTCGAGGGGGCGTTGGATCCCGGCGCGTCGTCCTTCGTGCTGCGCAGCGTTCCCGCAAGCCAGCCGGGCCAGGCGCCGGTGGCCGTGAAGTTGATCGGGAGCAATCTCGTGGTCGACTCGACCGCCGAGACGGTCTCGTTGGACGTGGCGATCCGAAACGCCTCCACTGTGACCCTGTTCGCACCGGCGTTGGTGCGATTGAGCGCACTGCAACCGTCGAGCGTCACGGCCCTCGAGCTCGACCTCGACTACTCTGCGCTGCTGGGTTCCGATGGAGCGCTCTCGCCCGGCGAATTGTCGGCGAGCAAGACCTGGCATTTCTCCGTTCCCGGGCTGACGAGCTTCTCGTTCGCCGCCATGGCTACCTTTGGCGTGCAGCCCGGGGCGCCGGTGATCGCGGGCGCGATCTTCCGCGACGAGAATTCCAATGGGGTGCGCGACGCAGGCGATGGACCATTCTATGGAACGGTGAACGTCGTGCGCCCCGACGGCATTACGCTCACCGCAACCGCGGTGGATTCTGGGACCTACAGCTTCCCGGTCCAGGACGTGGGCCTGTACACGCTGACCTACCAGCCACCCTTGCTGCGCTGCCGCTGCGAGGTCGTGGTCACGACGACCAACCCGCTGCAGGTGGTGCTGACCCCGGACGAGAACGGCGCACCGCGCAGCTTCTTGCACGCGGACTTCGGCGCGCACGTCGGACCCCTTGGGGAGTTTCCGCAGCCCGTGGTGCTCACCGACCTGCCGCCGGAGCAGATCCACCAGGACTCCTACCATCTGCTTGCCATCGAGCTGACCGGCGATGTGATGACGCTGCGGGTTGGATTCACCGGTTGCGGCCCCGACCACGGCTTCACGCTGTACATGGTGGGCGGGTTCATGGAATCGAACCCCGTGCAGGCCAAGCTGCTGCTGGCACACGATCGGCACGGCGAGGACTGCCCGGCCGAGTTCGAGCGCACGCTCTTGTTCGACCTCACGCCGCTGCGCGAGGCATTCGAGCACGCGTATGGACAAACCGGGCCGGTGCGGCTGCGCTTTTCCGACTTCCAGGGCGCCGAGCACGAGTTCCTGTACACCTGGGGGCCGCCGAACACGGGAAACCTGCTCTCCAATGGCACCTTCGAGCGCAACGGTCAGCCGACGCTGCGGGGGTGGCAGGTGGCCAACCCGGCGCTCACGTCGTTGGTGTTCGAACCGGCTCCCGGCGACGGATCGTGGGCTCTGAAGCTGGACGCGGACTGGCTCCCCCCAAGCGGATTCGTTCGGGCTGCGGTCGGCGGCGTGCAGAACGGGGAGACGTTGCGCCTGTCCGCCCGGATGCGCGCGGTCGGGATGCCTGGCGGCGGCATGATGTACCTGACCTCGGGCACATGGAGCTCCGAGAGGGCTTGGAGCTCCGATCCCGAGTGGAATCGGGTTTCGCTCACGACCACCGCCTCGACCAGCGCAGGGGATTCGCTGTGGGTGGTGTTGTCGGCGCTGGGGGCCGAAATCACGGTCGGCGGCGCGGGCCTGTTCGACGACGTCGTGCTGGAACGCCTGCCGACGCCAGGCCGGTAGCCACTTTCTTGCCCCCGCCTCCCTGAACGCGGCAGGCCTGCTAGCTGGGGCTGATCGAGCTGCTGCTGGCCGGCCCGCTCCCAGGTCGGCCAGCGCCGCCCGCGCCCGTCAGGTCGGCCGCACCGCCTGGACGGGCCCCCCACCGGCTCCGCCGTCCCCGCCCGCGTCCAGCGGCCACCGCTTCCACGCCTCCCCCATGCATTCCAGGATCTGCGGAGCCATCTCGTAGCGGCCCAGGGGCGGCATGATGTAGGCGCCCTGGACGCGCCCGCGCGCGGCCAGCAGCATTTCCTGAGCGATCTTCACGCCCTCGGCCCGCGCGGACGGCCCCGAGCCCGCGGCCTTCATCCGCGTGCGGGTCTGCTCGGGGATCACGATTCCCGGCACCTCGGCGTTGAGGAACTCCGCGTTGCGCCAACTGGCTAGCGGCAACAAGCCCAGCAGCACGGGCCGCTGCACGTGGGCGATGTCGGTCAGGAACCGCTCCACCAGCTTGGGGTCGTACACCGGCTGGGTCATGACGAAGTCCGCGCCGTTGGCCACCTTCTGCTCCAGACGGCGCACTTCGCGGTCGTAGTCCAGCGCAGCGGGCTCGAAGCCCGTGGCGACCCAGAAGCGGGTGGGCTCGCTCATCTCCTTGCCGGCCGGGTCGACGCCGTGGTTGTAGCCGTCGACCCACTTCAGCAGCCCCACCGAGTCGAGATCGTAGACCGCCGTGGCGTCCGGATAATCACCCACCTTGGGTGGGTCGCCCGTGATGATCACCAGGTTGCGGATCCCCAGCACGTGGGCTCCGAGGATATCCGCCTGCAGCGCCAGCAGATTGCGGTCGCGGCAGCAGACGTGCAGCAACACCTCCATCTGCACCTCGCGTTGCACCAACAGCGCCAGGGACAAGTTGCTCATGCGCACCGTGGCGCGCGGGCCATCCGCGATGTTGATGACGTCGATCCCGGCGTCACGCAGCATGCGCGCGGCGGCCAGGGGTTTGCCCGGGTCCATTCCCGGCTCGGGGTTGACCTCGACGCTCACCACGAACTTGCCGGCAGCGATCTTGCGTGCCAGCTCGCTGTGCTGCGCCAGTGGAGCGCGCGGCATCCGGCTGGTCTCGATGTCGCGCACGGATACCGCTGCGCCGCCATCGCCGGCGGCACCGCGTGCCCCGCCTGCGCCGCTCGCAGCGCCCGCACCGCCTGCGCCGCTTGCGCGGGCCGCGGCGGCCGCCGCATCGGAGAGCTCGGCCGTCTCCTGCTCGGCCAGCGCCACGGGGCCGCCCGCATCGGCCGGATCGCGCGCCACGCGGATGGCCCCACCCATCATGCGCACGGCGCCGCGCATGCGCCGGATGTGGTCGGGCGTGGTGCCGCAGCAGCCGCCGACGATGCGGATGCCCGCCTTGAGCATGCGGCGCCCGAATACGCCGAAGTATTCGGGGTTCGCCACGTAGATCGTGCGGCCCTCGAGCTCCTCGGGCGTGCCCGCGTTGGGCTGCGCCATCACGGGCAGGCCGTGGCCGAGCATCTTCTCCGCCACGCGAAACGCCAGCCCCGGCCCGTCGCCGCAGTTCACCCCGATGACATCGGCGCCCCAGCCTTTCAGCGCCTCGGCGACCGCCTCGGGCGGGCTGTGGTCGGGCAGTCGCTCGTTGGTCTCGAAGCGCATGGTGGCGAGCAACGGCAGGCCCCCCGCCACCCGCTTGGCAACGCGCAGCACGATCTGCATCTCGGCCAGCTGCCCGAAGGTCTCGCACAGGATCAGATCGACGCCGCCCTCGACGAGCGCCTGGATCTGCTCGGCAAAGGTTTCTTCGACCTTCGCCGCGCCCGCGCCCAGGAACGACGCCGGGTCGAGCCCGGTCGGGCCCAGCGAGCCGGCCACCCATACCCCGGGACCAGCGGCCTCCCGCGCCAGAGCCGCGGCCGTGCGGTTGATCTCCGCCACCTTGCCGGCCAGGCCGAAGTGCTCCAGCCGGAAGCGGTTGGCTCCGTAGCTGTTGGTGGTCATCACCTCGGCACCGGCCCGGTGGTAGTCGCGGTGGACCTCCAGCACCAGGCTGCGGCGGCTGAGGCAGAGCTCCTCGAAGTTGCTCGTGAGGAACACGCCGCGCCGGTAAAGCTCGGTGCCGATGGCGCCGTCGAACAGGACGGGCCGCTCAGCCAGGATTGACAGAAACGTTCTCATGGAGCCCATGATGTACCGTCGGACGCGGCGGGCGCAACGCCCAGGGTGCGTGGGGCGGCGTTGATTGCGGGTCGACCGGCGCACGGCTGGGCGCTTTGGGCTAAACTGGCCGCGCCCCACACAGGCTCCGAGAAAGGCCCGCGGCTGCACCCCATGCGCAACAAGATCCTGCTCTTGTCCTGGATGGCCTGGCTGACCCTGCTGGCCTTGCCGGCCGTTCTGGCGTTGCCGGCCGTTGCGCGCGAGCCAGGGGCCCGCGCCGGCGCGGATGCTCGCTCCGATGCTCTCTTCGAGCCTGCCTCCGATGCTCCCCTCGATGACCCCGTCGAGGTCCGATCGGCCTTCGCCGCACACCTGGTCGATGTGACCTCCCGCAGCGGAGTCGATTTCGTCCACCACACCGGGGCCGCCGGCAAGCGCTGGCTGCCCGAGACCATGGGCGCGGGCGTGATCGTGCTCGACGCGAACGAGGACGGGCATCTCGACCTGCTGTTCCTCGACGGGCACGGTTGGGATGGCGCCAAGGCCGGCGAGCGCCCGCGCCTCTACCTGGGGCGCGGCGATTTCACCTTCCGCGACGCCACCGTCGGCGCAGGGCTCCCCGAGGGCATCTACGGGATGGGCGGAGCGGCGGCGGACCTCGACCGCGACGGCCACGTCGACCTGGTGCTCACGGCGATCGACGGGGTGCGGGTGCTGTGGGGCTGGGGCGACGGCACCTTCGCCGGCGCCAAGGAGGCGCCCCTGGTCGACGGCTGGTGCACGAGCGTCGCGCTGCTCGACTACGACGCCGACGGGCAGATGGACATCTTCGTGGGGCGTTTCGTGAAATGGTCGCCTCAGTCCGACCAATGGTGCACGTTCGACGGGAAGACCAAGGCCTACTGCACGCCCCAGATCTACCAGAGCCTCTCGTGCGTGCTGCTGCGCGGCGCGGGCGTGCGCCGCTTCGAGAACGTCACACTGCTGGCCGGTGTGGGGATGCCGGCCAAGGCGCTCGGCGTACTGGCCTTCGACTGCGACGCCGACGCCTGGACGGACCTGTTGGTGGCCGGCGACACCACACCCAATCTGCTGCTGCGCAACCTGACGAACGGGGCGCCGTTCGAGGAGATCGGCGCGAGCGCGGGGATCTCGATGGGCATGCAGGGATCGCCGCGCGGCGGCCTGGGCGTCGACGCCGCCGATTACCACCGCGACGGGATCTTCGGCATCGCCATCGGGACGGCCGCGGGCGAGCCGCTGCTGGTGTACCGCAATCTCGGCGACCGGCGCCTGACCGAGGAGTCGGCCACCCTGGGGCTCACGCAGGCCAGCCAGGACGACCAGAGCTTCAGCGTGCTGTTCGTGGACCTCGACCTGGACGGCTGGCCCGACCTGGTGACCGCCAACGGGCACCTCGAGCCCGACATCAAGACCTTCAAGCCGACGCAGCGCTACCGACAGCCCTTGCGCGTCTATCGCAATCTCGCGGGCGTGTCCTTCGCACGGACCGAGCAGGTGGCTCCCGACACGCCCCTGGCCGGGCGCGGGCTCGCCTACGGCGACTTCGACGAGGATGGCGACAGCGATCTGGTCGTCACGCAGAACGGCGGCCTGCCGGTGCTGCTGCGCACCGAGCTGTCGGGCGCACGCGTTCTGCGCGTGAAGCTCACCGGCACGCGCTCTCCCCGCATCCCAGCGGGGGCGAAGGTGCGCGCCTGGATCGGGGGCGGCTGGCGCTACCAGACGCTCAAGCTCGGCTCGGGCTATCTGAGCTGCAGCGAGCCCATCCTCGCCTTTGCCCTGGGACCCAAGGAGAGCGTGGAGCGCGCCGAGATCCTGTGGCCCTCGGGGAAGGCGCAGGCGGTGTCCGCCAACCTGACGGTGGGGCCCGCAGGAAAGGGCGTTACCGCTCGCGTCGTCGAGTGGGTGGAGGAGCCGTAGCTGCCGATCCCGCAGGACCGGGTACGCTCGCGCGTGCCGCTGCGTCCGCAGATCCCGCCGCGCCAGACACCACCAAGCCAGACCCCGCCGCGGGCTCTACCGCGGAGCGCGCGGAGGCTGCGGGGCGCGCGCTTGCTGCTCGGTGCGCTGCCGCCGCGGAGCCCGCTGGCACCGCCGCTGCTCCCGCCGACTGCGCCGCAGGGCCCGCCGACTGCGCCGCAGGGCCGCCCACCAGATGGATCGTCCGCCCCGCGACCTGGCCGTCTGGGTCATAGAAATTGCGGTACTGCCCGTAGACCCGCTTGTACCCGGTTCCCGCGCTGAGAGTGAAGAACGTGCTGTCGTCAAAGGCCTTCCATGGGACCCCGGCGGAGTCTTGTGCGACCCAGAATCGCATCTGGGTCGCGTTGTTGACCGCCGAGACGACCAAGACCCGCGGGTTGGAAACGAGCGTGTCGTTGTTGTTGAAGTAGAAGGAGGCGGTTCCCACCACCAGCGGCTTCACGCTCAGGCTGTCCACGCGGCCGAAGCCGAAGTCGCAGCGGAACTGGCCGAGGATGAACTGCGAGTTCTTTGAAGCGGCAAGGACCACGGGGACAACCTCCACCGTGGTGCTGTCCTGCGTGCGCACCCGCCAGGGTGCCGCCGCCAGCCGGGCATGTGTGCGCGCCAGCCGCAGCGAATCTGCGCCGGTGGTCGTGACACGAATGGTGACCAGCGAGTCGATGACCGGACCGCTGACCACGCTCATCGCCGGCTTGAACTCCACCAGCGTCGAGTCCTTGATCGTGGGCGAGGCCTGTGTCCCGGTCCAGACGCGGGCGTAGAGGAACTTCCGGGTGCCATTGCCGGGGGCAGGACCCAAGTCCCACCGCACGGAATCGATACGAGCCGCCGTGCGGGGTACGCGCTGCGATCCGACGAAGTCCGGCGTGGCGGCCAGCTCGAATTCGTCACCGCGGTCGGAGCGCAGGGAGAGCCTCGGATAACGTGTACGCACCTTGGTGGGATCGCCGGGAAAAACGACCTCCGGTGGCGCGAACACGCGGGCCGCGGCCACCCGCGAGAGAGCGCTCTCCTGGTTGTCGCCCACGGCGCGCACTTTGTAGTAGTTGTCGCGGTATCGGGCGTAGTCGACATCGATGAAGCTGAGCAACGCCCCGGGCAGGACCGCTGCGATCGGCACGTAGTCCCCGGTGACCACCGTGTCGTGCAGCACCTCGTAGCTCTTGATGCCCTCCACACCGGGGTTGGACCAGGCAATCACCACGCCGGCCACGGTGTAGGCCGCGGTGATGTGGAACGGGTCTCCGCCGTCGGGTCCGTCGGGCCGGAAGGGATTCTCGAACACGGGCTCGACGGGCCGTTGGCTGCAGCTGCCCACGGCCGCCAGCACGATCAGCCCCAAAGGCGCCAGGCTGTGGACCACGCGCGCGCGCATCGTGACGATCTCCTTTCCGTCCTGGTCAGAAGCGCGCCTGCAGCGCAAGATGAACGCCCGATGACGCTGCCTCGGACGCCGCCAGCGGCAGATCGCCGGAGCCCGCCTCAACGTGCGGGAAACGCAGCCACGCATCCAGCACGCTGACGGTCACCGTCGCCAGAGCGACGCCCAGGGCGATGTTGCGCACGGTCTCGGCCGTCCCCATGCGATCGAAGGCCTTCTGCGCGGCGGCCTGGCCGGCCGCGATCTCTTCGGGGTTGAGCGCCCGGTTGTAGCGGTCGACGGCAGAGTCGAACTCGTCGCGCTGGTTGAAGAACCGCAGCTGCGCCATCACCGCCGTGCCCACGCCGGCGACCTCCGCCGCCATGAGCGTCCAGCCGAGCTTGTCGTGTCCCTCGTACTGCTGCCCCACGCCGGCCAGCACGAGGCTGCGCGTCACGGCGCCGCTGCGGCTCTTGGGGTACAGCCCCATCGCCAGATCGATGACCTGCGCGTCCGAAATCGCGTCGACCTGCGTCTCGCTGGGATAGAACCCGACCTGCTCCAGACGTACCGCGTGCGCGCCCGCGGTCAGCACGAGCGGTCCGCCCAGCGGCAGTACGCCCTCGGCCCGACCGTCGACAAGGACCGCAGCGCCGGCGGGGCCGCGCACTTGAAGCAAGGCGGCCCGCGCCGTCGGATCGCAGAGAGGCGGCCCCAGCAACGCGACGAGTAACGCGACGAGCGTGAGCAGGGCCCAGCGCGGGACGACGTGGTGGACTGCGCGGTCGACGACCCGGTGGACGACGCGCTGGGCGGCGTGCGCTGCGTCGCGATGCGAAGAACGGCAGCCACCAGACGGGCGCAGGCACGGTCGCGACAGGATGCGCAGAGACAGCCCCTCGGATGGTCCGGCGGACACGCCGGCGGATGGTTCGTGCGAGCGCCGGGCAGAGTCTGGGCGAGCCCGGCGCGCGCTGTCAAGGCAGTCGTCGTCGCCAGATCGCGCTGGCGTCAGAGCAGCTCCATCAAGCGCGCGTGGCCGGCGCGGCTGACAGGCAGCTGCGTGCCGTCGCGCAGCACCGCCGTGCGGCTGTCCCGGGTCGCGGGCTCGAGCCGTGCCAGCCGGTCGATGTTGAGGATCCAGCTGCGGTGGATGCGTACGAAGCGCGATGGATCGAGCTGGCCCTCGATCTCGGCCAGCGTCTGCTGCTTGAGGTGCCGCCGCCCGTGCGCCCGGATGCAGATGTAGTCGTCCTGCGCCTGGATGCTGTCGATCGCTTCCGCCGGGATGACGTGGACCTGCGCGCCGTCGCGCACGATCAGGCGCGCGAGCCACTCGCCCGGACGCCGCGCCGCAGCGGCCAGGCGCGAGGGCGGCACCGCGGCCGGCCGGCCGACGCGCTGTCGGGCTTGGGCGAGCGCTTCACCCAGGCGCTGAGCGCTGAAGGGCTTGAGCAGATAGTCGACAGCGTGCACCGCGAAGGCACGCAGGGCGTGCTCGTCGTAGGCCGTGACGAAGATCACCGCGACGTCGCGGTCGAGCAGCTGCAGCACCTCGAAGCCATCCAGCTTGGGCATCTGGATGTCCAGCAGCAGCAGATCGGGCGCGTGCGCGCTCACGGCTTTGATCGCCTCGAAGCCATTGACGCACTCGGCCACGACCTGCACGTCGGGGTGCGCAGCCAGATGCTCGCGCAGGACCGCGCGGGCCAGCTCCTCGTCGTCGACGATGACGGCGCGCAGCGGACGCGGGTCAGGCATCGCGTGGGTCCTCGCGGGTTGGCTCGCCGCCGGCCGGCGCGGTCGTGGTCGGTGTCACCGCTGTCGCCGCCACCGCTGTCGCTGCCTCCGCACTCGCCGTCTCCGCTGCTGCCGCCTCCGCCCCCACCGCGGGCAGGTGGACGTCCACCCGGAACACCCCGTCGCGCTCCTGCAGATCGACCCGCGCATCACCCGGGTGCAGCGCCGCCAGGCGCGCACGCACGTTGGCCAGCCCCATGCCGGTACCTCGCCCGCGCGGGCGGTCGGCCGAGCAGGGGTTTGCGAGCTGCAGCTCCAGTTGCCCCGCGCACACGCGCGCTCCCAGCCGCACGGCCCCCCCGCTCAGACAGTGCGCGATGCCGTGGTTGAGGGCATTCTCGAGCAGCGGCTGCAGCAACAGCGGGGGCACGAGGCAGCCGCGCGCTTGCGGTTCGACCTCTGTCTCTACGCGCAGCCTGGGCCCGAAGCGGACCTGCTCGACGGCCAGGTAGCTCTGCGCCAGCGCCAACTCCTCGGACAGCGGAATCTGCTCGCGCTCGCCCACGCGCAGACCGCCCCGCAGAAAATCGCCCAACAGCACGCACATCTCGCGCGCGCGGGCCGGGTCGACCGATGTCAGCGCGCTGATGGAATTGAGGCTGTTGAACAGGAAGTGCGGATTGACTTGCGCCTTGAGCGCGCGCAGCTGCGCGTCGCGCGCCAATACCTGCAACTCGAGGGCCGCCCGCTCGGCGGCGCGGGATCGCTCGAAGGCGATCATGAGGTAGTGCGCCAGCGCCGCTAGAACGAAGACCAGTGCTCCGGCCAACAGCAGCATCGGGATGTCGCGCCGGTAGCGCACCGCCGCGCCCGCGAAGGCCGGCAGCCGCTCCATGAGTCCAGCCGCCGCCGCGCCGACCAGCAGCCAGAGCACGCAGGTGACGGTGGCTCCGGCGGCGTGCGTGGCGACCAACCGCGCGGGGTCGGTGGCGCCCAGCGGGAGCGAGCGGCACAGGGGCCACACGGCCAGGCACAGGAAGGCGCCAGACAACGCCAAGGGGAGCGCCAGGCCGATGGCCTCGCCCGCGGCGCGGCGGTCGGGCAGGGCGAGCGCGGCCGCGATCAGGCCGCCCACGGGAGCCCAGGCCGCCAGATACAGGGCGAGCCGCCCCCTGTCCGCCAGGATCGGATGCACGCCGGCCTCCCCGGCTGCCAGCCTAGTTGCGGATCTCGATGCCGCCCATGATCGCCATGCCCTTGACCACCAGGCGCTTGTTGGGATCGCCCGCCATCTGCTTGCGACTGTCCTCGACCCCTCCCAGCAGCGCGATGACGTGATTGTCCACCGTCCAGTCGCCCGGGACGATCAGGTCGATCCCGCCCCAAAAGGCAAACACGTCCACCACCACCTCGCCGCGCGTGATGGAGGCCTGGCGCAGGTCGATCTCCCCTCCGCCCATGATGGCCGTGACCTGCCCGCCGCGAAAGTCCTGCGTATCGAGCTTGCGGTCCAGCCCGCTCAGGAACGCCAGCGCAACCACCGTCTGCGTGGAATCCGTGCGCGGCTGCGAGGGCCGCCCCGTGGAGACGGAGCGCGACAGGATGCTGAAGCCCAGCGCGACCAGCGCCATCGGCCAGAAATCCCAGAAGTCGAGGTGGATGAGGTGGAGGTTCCGCAGCAGCAGCCACAGGCCGATGACGATCCACAGCAGCGCAGAGAGCACCTGGATCGAGGTCCGCACGTTCATCAGCCGGCTGAGCCCCACGAGGATGAGCAGCGCTGGCCACCACCGCAGGTACGGGTGCGCGTCGACGACACCCACGTTGTCGAGGGTGAACAGGACACCGGCCGCGATCAGGCCCAGCCCCAGCGCAAGCCGGGCACTCAGATGGAAGCGGACACCCGGGGAGCCATTCATCAGCGCGCCTCCCCTTCAAACGGTGCGTTGCCGGGCGTCCGCGGCGCGGGCGTAAGGCTCTCGCGCAGGACGATCTCCGCTCCCCAGGCAACCAGGATCAACGGCCACAGGTTCCACCAGCGGCCGACCTCGATGATGCGCAGGTTGTCCAGCAAGAGCGCCGCGCCCACCACGATCAGCGAGACGGCGACGACGACGCTGTGCGCGCGATCGTGCGCGTGAGAGCGGTGACGGCGTCTGCTCCATCGGCCGGTATCGGCGTCGGATCTCCCCTCCATGATTCCTCCTTTGGCTTGGCAAGGGCAGGGGGCAAGCGCCCCAGCCGGGCGATGATCCGGTCGGACGATCCGGCCCCACGCCAGCGTGCCCGCTCTCCCCCTCTTGCAGCTGCACCCTACGGAGCGCGCGCGCAGTGGGCTGCGGTGATTCGGCGAACGGCGGCTGGGCACCGGTGAGCGACAGGTGGCGTCGGCTGGAGGCGCGAGGGCGCGGGGGCGCAAGCGTTCCGGCGGTCAACCCATCAATGGACGCGTTTGGAAATCCATGGACACCAAGAATGTCGATACCTAGGATGTCTGTGCGGTTCTCTTGTTGACCATCGGGGAAGAACGATGCAGCTCACCGTCCGTGACGTGGCGAAACTGCTCAGCGTCTCGGAAAAGACGGTCTACCGCTGGATCAGCCACGGGACCCTGCCCGCCTACCGGGTCAACGAGCAGTACCGTTTCAACCGGGCAGAGCTTCTGGAGTGGGCCACCTCCCGGAAGATCAACGTCTCCGTCGACATCTTCCAGGAGCCCGAGAGCACGGCTACGCCGATGCCGGGGCTCGTCGACGCCCTGCAAGCGGGCGGGATCCACTACCGGCTCAGCGGGACCGATCGCGAATCGGTCCTGCGTGCGCTGGTCGAGACGATGCGGCTGCCCGACGAGGTCGACCGCGAGTTCCTCTTCCGCGTGCTTCTCGCGCGCGAGGCGATGGAATCGACCGGGATCGGCGACGGCATCGCGATCCCGCATGTCCGCAATCCCATCATCCTCCACGTCCCGCGCCCCATGGTGACGCTGTGCTTCCTCGAGCAGCCGGTCGACTTCGGAGCGCTCGACGGGCAGCCTGTCGATACGCTCTTCGCGCTGGTCAGCCCGACGGTGCGCGCCCATCTCCACCTTCTCTCGCGGCTCGCGTTCGTTCTGCGCGACCCGGGGTTCAAGTCCGTCGTCGCACGCCAGGGGACGCGCGACGAAATCCTGGCCGAGGCCCGGCGCGTGGAGGCGGGGTTGGCGATGTCCGGAGGTACCACCGGCGCGGGACCGGCCCCCGCCACGGGTGAACGACCGACCGGCGCCACAGGCGAACGACCGACCGCGGGCACGGACGAACGACCGACTAGCGCCGCGGGCCGCAAGCCTGCTGGAAAGCGCCAGTGGACGTGACGCTGCTCCTGTGCGCCCTGGGGCTGCTGCTGGTGGGCGGGACGTGCGCCCTGGTCACCGGCCGCTCCACGGGCCGCCCCGCTGGCCGCTCCACGCGCTGGGGCGTGGGCAGCGTGCTCGCCAGCTGCGCGCTCGGCGCGGTTCCGGCGCTGCGCGTCGTGCTGGGGGGTCCGGTCGCCTCGCTTCATCGGCCCTGGGACGTCCCCTACGGCTCGTTCTCCGTCGAGATCGATGCGCTTTCCGCGTTCTTCCTGCTGGTCGTGTTTGGCGTGTCGGGCGTGGCCGCCATCTACGGCGGCCAGTACCTCCAGCAGTCGCACGGAGCGGGCGACGCGCAGCAGGCTGGTGCCCCGGCGGACGGCGGCCTGCGCGCGGTGCACCCCGGCGAATCGCGATCCGACGAGCCGGCGCGCATAGAGCACGTCCGCACGCCCCGGGCGCTCGGCCCGGCGTGGTTCTTCTACGGAGTGCTGGTGGCCAGCATGGGCATGGTCGTCGTCGCGCGCAACGCGATCCTGTTCCTCATGGCGTGGGAGCTGATGACGCTCGCCTCGTTCTTGCTCGTCACGTTTGAGGACGACGACGAGAGTGTGCGTGCGGCGGGCCGCACCTACCTGATCGCAATGCATCTGGGAACGGCGTTCCTGCTGGTGGCATTCGCGCTGCTGGGTCGCCAGACGGGGTCACTCGATTTCGAGCGATTCGCGGGGGCGGGAAAGCTGGCCCCGTCGCTCGCGGGCGTGGTCTTCCTGCTGGGCGTCGTCGGGTTCGGGACGAAGGCGGGGTTCGTGCCGTTCCACGTGTGGCTGCCCGAGGCGCATCCGGCCGCCCCGACGCACGTCTCGGCCGTGATGTCGGGCGCGATGATCAAGATGGGCGTGTACGGGCTGCTGCGGCTGCTCACGTTCCTGGGGCCGCCGGCGCCGTGGTGGGGCGCCGTCCTCATCGGGATCGGGCTGCTGTCGGGCGTCCTCGGGGCTCTCTTCGCGCTGGCGCAACACGACCTCAAGCGTCTGCTTGCGTACTCGAGCGTCGAGAACATGGGGATCGTCGCGATGGGGGTGGGGATCGGTCTGCTCGGGCTGGCCGCGGGCGCTCCCATCGTCGCCGTGCTCGGGTTCGCCGGCGCTCTGCTGCATGTCGCCAACCACGCGCTGTTCAAGGGGCTCTTGTTCCTGGGCGCAGGTGCGGTCGCTTTGCGCGCGGGCACGCGCACGATCGACCGACTGGGCGGCCTGCTGGGACGGATGCCGACCACGGGCACGGCGTTTCTCGTGGGCGCGGCCGCGATCTGCGGGCTGCCACCGCTGAACGGATTCGCCAGCGAGTTCCTGGTCTACCTGGCCGCCCTGCGCGGGGGGACGACGCTCGGGGTCGCCGCGAGCCTTCCTGCCCTGGGCGCGGCCGCGGGGCTCGCCGTGATCGGTGGGCTCGCCGTCGCCGCATTCGCGAAGGCCTTCGGGATCGCGTTCCTCGGCACCCCGCGCAGCGCCGGCGCCGCAGGGGCGAGCGAGGTGGGCGGCTCGATGCGGCTGGCTATGAAGCTGCTGGCGAGCGGATGCGTTGCAGCGGGGCTCGCGGCGCCGTGGCTCGTGGCGGCGCTGGCGCCGGTGCTCGCGATCGCGACGCAGTTGCCAACGGCGACGGTCGCGTACGGTCTCTCGGCCGCGACGCGCCCGCTGCGCATGGTCGTGCTCGTCACGGGATTGCTGCTCGCGCTGGTCGCGGTGCTCGAGGCGGTGCGGCGCGCTCTGCTGCGGGGGCGGACCGTCGAGCGATCCGTGACGTGGGACTGCGGCTACGCCCTGCCAACGCCGCGGATGCAGTACACGGGGTCGTCGTTCGTCCAGCCGCTCACCGGGCTCTTTGGCGCGGTGCTGCGGGTGCGTCGCGAGGTGACGCGGCCCGCCGGTCTGTTCCCGAGCGCCGCGGCGTTCGCCTCGCAGACGCCCGACGCCATCGACGAGCGCCTCTACCGGCCCGCCTTCGGGGGGGCCGCCCGCGGGCTGGCGAAGCTGCGCTGGCTGCAGCACGGGCATCTAAACCTCTACATGCTGTACATCGCGCTGACGCTCCTGGTTCTGCTCGTCTGGAAGCTGGGGTGACGCCGTGAGCGTGCACGCGGTCTCGTTCCTGTCGTTGCCGGCGGCGCTGCTGCTCGCACCGCTGCTTGCCGGCATCGTCAACCGGACAAAGGCATTCTTCGCCGGCCGGACCGGCCAGCCGCTGCTCCAGCGCTACCACGACCTGGCGAAACTGTTCCGCAAGGGCACCGTCTACAGCCGCACGACGACGTGGGTGTTCCGGGCCGGGCCGGTGGTGGGTCTGGCAGCGCTGCTCGCGGCCATGGCGCTCGTCCCGGTCGCGGGCGGCCCCGCGTCGCTGGCGTTCTCCGGCGACCTCGTGCTGTTCGCGTACCTGCTGGGGCTCGCGCGGTTCGCCACGGTGCTCGCCGCCCTCGACACCGGATCGAGCTTCGAGGGGATGGGGGCGAGCCGCGAGGTGCAATTCGCGGCGCTGGCCGAGCCGGCCCTGCTGTTGGGGCTCGCGGCGATCGCCCGCGAGACGGGCAGCCTCTCGCTGTCCGGGATGCTCGGGACGATCACGGGAGGCGCCTGGGCGAGCGCCGGCCCCGTGCTGGCGCTGGTGGCAGCCGCGTTGCTGGTTGTCTTTCTCGCGGAGAACGCGCGCATCCCCTTTGACGACCCCACCACGCACCTGGAGCTCACGATGGTCCACGAAGTGATGGTGCTCGACCACGGCGGCCCCGACCTCGCGCTAATCGAGACCGCATCCGCGCTCAAGCTGTGGATCCTCGGATCGCTAGTCGTGGGCATCCTGGTGCCCGTGCGGACCGGCCGCCCGTGGCTCGATGCCGGGGCGTTCCTGGCGGGGATGGCGGCGCTGGGCGTGATCACCGGGATCGTGGAGTCCTCCATGGCGCGGTTGCGGCTCTCGGCGGTCCCGCAGCTGCTCGTCGGCGCGGGCGCGCTCTCGGCCTTGGCCCTCATGCTCGTGCTCTGGTGACGTCATGGCTAGCTGGATCGACTCCGCGCTCGTGCTGCTCATCCTGACGAACCTGATGCTGCTCGGGTCGAGCCGCATCCGGACGTGTATCCGCGCCGTCGCCGCGCAGGGCATCGTCCTGGGATTGTTGGCGCTGGTGGCCCATCGCGGGGCGCCCTCGCTTCACACGCTCCTCCTCGCGGTGGGGGGCATGGGGCTCAAGGGCCTGCTGTTCCCGTGGCTGCTGTTCCGGGCGCGACGGGAGGCAAACGTGCGCCGCGAGCCGCGGCCGTTCGTCGGCTACCAGGCGTCGATCGTCGCGGGGACCGTCGCGATGGGCGTATCGCTGTGGCTGGGGGCGCGGCTGCCGCTCCCGGGCGGAGTGATCTCCCCCTTGGTCGTGCCGGCCGCGCTCTTCACGATCCTGTGCGGGCTTTTCCTGATGGTGAGCCGCAAGACCGCCCTCATGCAGGTGGTGGGCTACCTGGTACTCGAGAACGGGATCTACGTGTTCGGCGCGGCCGGAGTGCAGGAGGCACCGCTCCTGGTCGAGCTGGGCGTGCTGCTGGACGTGTTCGTCGCGGTGTTCGTCATGGGCATCACGATCTTCCACATCAGCCGCCAGTTCGACCACATCGAGACCGACCGGCTGGCCGATCTCAAGGAGTGATCGTGCTGGTCCTCGCGCTCGTGCTGATTCCGGCGGCGGCGGGAGCGGCCGCGTTCGCGATCCGCAGCGATGCGGTACGGCGCGCGCTGCTGGTCGCCACGGCGGTCCTGCACGCAGCCTTGACCCTTGCGGCGTGGATGCGACGGCCGGCGCCTGCCTTGGGTGGGTGGCTCTTCCTCGACGCGCTGGGGCTGCTCTTCCTGTCGATCACCAGCGCGCTGTTCCTCGTGGCGGCGGTCTACGCCGTCGGGTATCTGCGCCGCGAAGCGCGCGGCTCCCGGCCCGATTTCCAGGAAGGCGTCTTCTTCTCGAACGCGCCCGAGGCCATCTTCACCGGCTGCCTGTTGCTGTTCCTCGCAACGATGTCGCTGGTCACCGCGAGCCAGCATCTGGGGATTCTATGGGTCGCCATCGAGGCGACGACCCTGGCCAGCGCCCCGCTGATCTACTTCCACCGGCACCATCGCTCGCTGGAAGCGACGTGGAAGTACTTGATGATCTGCTCGGTCGGCATTGCGCTGTCGCTGTTGGGGAACTTCTTCCTCGCGGTCGCGGGCACGGGACTAGCCGGCGAGGGAGCAGCCGCCGCGCGCGTGCCGCTGGTGATCGGCGATCTGCTCGCGCGCGCCGGGTCGCTGCAGACGCAATGGCTCAAGGCCGCGTTCCTGTTCCTGTTGGTTGGCTATGGGACGAAGATGGGGCTCGCACCCTTGCACACGTGGCTGCCCGACGCGCACAGCGAGGCGCCCTCGGTCGTGTCCGCGCTCTTGTCGGGCGCACTGCTCAATTGTGCCGCGCTGGGGATCCTGCGGGCGCTGCAGGTCTGCGCGGCCGCGGGGCAGGCGGCGTTCTGCCAGGACCTGCTCGTGGGGTTCGGGCTCATCTCGATGGGGATCGCGGCGGTGTTCCTCATCGGGCAGCCGGACTACAAGCGGATGCTCGCCTACTCGAGCGTCGAGCACATGGGAATCCTGGCACTGGGGGTCGGATTGGGCGGGGCTGGCGGGTTTGGTGCGCTACTGCACGCCGTGAACCACTCGCTCACCAAGGGAATGCTGTTCTTGCTCTCGGGAAACATCCTCGCCGCCTACAACTCGAAGTCGACCACCGATGTGCGTGGCCTGGTGCGCGTGCTACCCCTGTCGGGCGTGCTGTGGTTCGCCGGATTCCTGGCGATCACGGGGTCGCCGCCGTTCGGGCCCTTCCTCAGCGAGTTCACCATCCTCAAGGCGGCGATCGACGGCGGGCGCGCCGGCGTGGCCGCCGCGTACCTCGTGATGCTCGCAGTGGCATTCGTAGGGATGGCGGGAGCGTTCCTGCGCATGACGCAAGGCGGCGGGGCGCCTGGGCCGGCGCGACCGGTCCGGCGCGAGGCCCTGCTCGCCATCGCGCCGCCCGCGGCGCTTGGGGTACTCGTGCTGCTGCTGGGGCTCTACGTTCCGCCTGCGCTGCGCGACGCGATCCTGGCCGCCTCGCGCGCGATCGGACTCAAGTGATGGCAGACAACTCCGGATCGAGATCCCTCGGCGACGAGGGCTTCGCCGCCCGCGGCTTTGCGAGCTTCCTCACGGTCCACAACGGCGAGGCCGTGCCCGCGGTGGCAATCCCGCGGCTTTCGGTCGCGGACTTCCGGCAAGCCGTCCATGGGGCGGCGCGCGCGGGCGGGCGGGTCGCGGCGCTGTTCGCGCGGCCCCGCATTGGTACGGCGTCGGACGCAAGCGAGCGAGGCCCGCTCGTGCTGCTCGTGGTTGTGGCAAACGGCGGCACGGGCTCGCTCGGTCTCGGGTCGTGCGCGGTCGAGGGCGCGTACCCGGCGCTCACGCCCGATTGCCCGCAGGTGCACCGGTTCGAGCGCGAGATCGCGGAGCGGTGGGGCGTGGTGCCGGAGGGGCACCCCTGGCTCAAGCCGGTCCGCTTCCTCGCGGCGTCGCGGGCGGCGATGGGCAGGGCGGCGGGGCAGCCGCTGCCCGGCGTCACCACGCAATTCGAGGTGCGAGGCGACGAGGTCCACGAGGTGGCCGTGGGCCCCGTCCACGCCGGGGTGATCGAGCCCGGGCACTTCCGCTTCCAGTGCCACGGGGAGCGGGTGTTGCACCTGGAGATCTCGCTTGGCTACCAGCACCGTGGCGTCGAGCGGGCGCTGCCCGGGGGGCCGACCAAGCGCACGATCCACCTCATGGAGACGCTGGCGGGCGACACGACGATCGGGCACGCCACGGCGTACTGCGAGGCGGTCGAGGCGCTCGCGGGCTGCCGCGTGCCGGCCCGTGCCCAGGCGCTGCGCGGCGTGGCGCTCGAGCTGGAGCGCCTGGCGAACCACACCGGCGACCTCGGAGCGCTGGCCGGCGACGTGGGCTACCTGCCCACCGCCGCGTTCTGCGGGCGGCTGCGCGGGGAGTTCCTCAACCTGACAGCGCTCGCCTGCGGCAGCCGCTTCGGACGCGGCTGGATCCGGCCCGGAGGTGTCGCGTTCGACGTCGATGCGACGCGCGTAGAGCAAATCGCCCTGGCACTCGAGCGCACGCTCGCCGATGTCACCTCCGCGGTCGGCCTCCTATGGGACACGTCATCGGTGCAAGCGCGATTCGAGGAGACCGGCGTGCTCGCGCGCGACGCGGCTGCGGAGCTGGGGCTCGTCGGTCCGGCGGCCCGCGCCTGCGGCCTCGAGCGCGATGTGCGCCACGAGTTCCCGTCGGGCATCTGGCGCTTCGCGCAGGTCCCGCTCGCTTCCTGGCACACGGGCGACGTCTTCGCGCGGGCATTCGTCCGCTGGCTGGAGATCCAGCGGTCGGCGGCGTTCGTGCGCGAGCAGCTCGCAACGCTGCCAAATGGACCCGTCCGCGCGCAGCTCGGCCCGCTCGGTGTGGGCCGGACTGCTGTTTCTCTCGTGGAGGGCTGGCGTGGCGAGATCTGCCACGTGGCGACGACCGACGGGCGCGGCGCATTCCAGGATTACAAGGTCGTGGACCCGTCGTTCCACAACTGGGCTGGCCTCGCGCTCGCAATGCGCGGACAGCCCATCTCAGATTTTCCGCTGTGCAACAAGAGCTTCAACCTCTCCTACTGCGGACACGATCTGTAGGGGGACCGGTGACGCGATGCTGAAGGCTTTCGCAGCGCGGCTGCGCCAGGGGCACCGGACGATCCGCTACCCCAAGGGCGAGCCCGCACTCCCCGACCGATTCCGCGGCCGGCCGGTCCTCGACGCGACGAAGTGTCCGAACGGATGCCGCGCCTGCGCGGACGCGTGTCCGACGGACGCTATCGCGATCGGCGCAGCGGGGCCACGACTCGATCTCGGCCGCTGTCTATTCTGCGTCGACTGCGTGGAGGCATGCCCGCAAGGCGCGCTCCGCTACACCCAGGACTATCGGCTCGCCACGCGCACGCGCGACGATCTGCTTGTCACAGGCGACCGTCTGCAGCTGGCGGGGGCGCTCGACGCGCAAAGCCGGCGGCTCTTCGGGCGCTCGCTCTCGCTGCGCCAGGTGAGCGCAGGTGGATGCAACGGGTGTGAGGCGGAGGTGAATGTCCTTAGCACGGTTGTTTTCGATCTGGGGCGATTCGGGATCCGTTTCGTCGCGTCGCCACGGCACGCGGACGGGCTGCTCATCACTGGACCGGTCACGCAGAACATGAGGCTCGCGCTCGAGAAGACGTACGCGGCGGTGGCACCGCCGCGCCTGGTGATCGCCGTCGGCGCGTGCGCGATCGCAGGCGGCCCGTTCATGGATCACCCGGAGGTCCGCAACGGCGCGGGCTCGGTCCTCCCCATCGACCTCTACGTTCCGGGCTGCCCTCCCCATCCCGTGACCATTCTCGACGGGATCCTGAGGCTCTTGGGGAGGATCGAGCGCGAGGGGCGCGTGGGCGCGTAAGGTCCGGGCTCCGGACGCGCCCTTGACAATGTCGAAGTCTAGACATAGTCTAAATGCCATGAAGCCCCCTCTACTAGACACGCTGCGGGAGGCCGGCATCCAGCCATCGGCGCAGCGGCTGGCGGTGGCCGAGGTGGCGCTGGGATCCAGCGACCACCCGTCGGCCGATCAGGTGTGGACGCGCGCGCGGCGCAAGCTGCGCGTGCTGTCGCGCGCTACGGTCTACAACACGCTGAATCTGCTGGTGGCGAAGGGGTTGCTGCGCCAGCACGTCCTGGCCGAAGGCAACGTCGTGTTCGACCCCATCGTCACGCCCCATCATCATTTCATCGACGAGGTGACCGGCACGATCCACGACATCCCCTGGGATGCGCTGCGGGTCCACGATCTGGACTCGCTGCGCGAGTTCGAGGTGCACGAGTACCAGGTGGTGCTGCGCGGCCGCCGACGCGAGCCGTCAGGAGCGGACGGAGCATCCGGGACGGTCGGCGCGTCCGGCGGACGCGGCGCGCGGGGCGTAAGCCGGCCGAAGCCGGGCGGCGCGTCCGCGCCGGGCGCGCGCAGCAAGCGCAGCCGCCGCCCGCGCGGGCGACCCACGTAGACATCGGCGGCGCGAGCCGTCGCGGGCGCCTCCGGCAGGCCTCCGCGCTCACCGTTGCCGCAGCGAGGGACAACCGGATCAAGGACAACCGGCTTCGCCGCCCCGGCGGGGCCGCTCTCAGACAAGGAGGAGGAAGACGATGTTCGCAACCCCCAGCAAGCTCTCCGAGGACGCGCGTGCGCGGATCGCCGACACCCTCAATGCGCGCCTGGCCGACGGCATCGATCTGCACAGCCAGATCAAGGTCGCCCACTGGAACGTCAAGGGTCCGCACTTCGCGGCGCTGCACCCGCAGTTCGAGGCCTTCGCCGTAGCGCTGGCCAACCACAATGACACGATCGCCGAGCGGGCGGTGACCCTCGGAGCGCTGGCGTACGGAACGGTGCGCCACAGCGCGAAGAACTCGGGCATCCCCGACTACCCGCAGAGCACCACGCGCGACATCGAGCACGTGAAGCTGCTGGCCGATCGCTTCGAGCTGTACCTCGCGCGTCTGCGGGAGTCGCGCGCGGTGGCGGAGAAGCATGCCGACACCGACACCGAGGACATGCTGACCTTGATCGTCACGGAGTTCGAGAAGTTCAGCTGGTTCCTGCGGGCGTCGCTGGAGGGCTGAGGAGCCTGCCGGCGCCGCGCCGGGCGTGTCGTGGGCCAGGGTCCGCCGGAAGCCCGGGTCCGCTGTCTCGGCTACTTTGGAGCGGACCCCTGGCCCTTCTTCACCGGCGCTGGCGTCGGCGTGGCCGGACGTTTGCCCGCCGAGCGCTGTGAACCGGCTCGTTGCTCGGCCGCACGCTGCTCGGCCGCACGCTGTGCAGCTACGCGCTCCTGCGCCGCGTGGGTCAGATCCTCCCATCGTTTGAGCGCCTCGTCGCGCTTCTGCGCGTCGCCGGTTAGGTTGTAGAGGTTGGCCAGGTTGCGCTGCGCGGTGGGATCGTCGGGCGACACCTGCGCCGCCTGCAGCAGCTCCTGCTCGGCTTGCGGGTAGCGCCCCATGCGCGCCAGCACGGCGCCGAGATCGTTGAACAGGTCGGAGATCGAGGGATCCTGTGCGCGCGCCCGCTGAAAGAGGTCGAAGGCGCCCTGCAGGTCGCCCACACCGCTGCGCACCAGCCCCTCCTCCCGCAATGCCAGCGCCTCGCGGTGCTTGATGGTCAAGACGTGCGCCGCGCGCAGGCTGTCGGCGACCGCCCCGCGCCCGAGCTTCGCGTACGCATCAGCCAAGAGCTGCTGGGAGTCCTCGAAGGCGTGCGGGCGGGCGGCGAGCGGCCGCAGTACGCGCGCGGCCGCCGCTGACTGGCCGCAGGCCAGCTCGGCTTGGCCCAGGGCATACTGCGCGGTGTCGGAGCCCGGTTGCCGTTTCACGGCCCGGCGCAGGCGTGCGGCCGCCGAGTCGGCCTGTCCCATTCCCAGCAACGCTTCTCCCTCGAAGCGCAGGCGTGCCGCGCCCGGCGGCAGCGCCGCCGCCGCGCTCAGCGCCTCCGTTGCGCGGCCGCCCTTCAGCAGCGCCTGCAGCAGCAGGAGGCGCGCCGCCTGGTTGGTCGGCTGGTGCGCCAGCGCCTGCTGCGCCGCATCGGCCGCATCGGCGAAGTGCTTGCGCTCGAACTCCAGGCGCGCCAGGTCCGTCGCGGCGTCGACCAGCACCCGGGAATCGGACATCGCCTCCCGGAAGCGCTCGGCTGCCTCGTCGGGACGCCCCAGCGTGCTCGCCAGCCTCGCGGCCAGCACTTCCAGACCCGCGTTGTCCGTGACCGCCTTCGGATAGGCACGCAGCAGCGAGTCCGCCGTGGTCAGACGGCGCTGGCCGGCAAGGATCTGCGCGACCTCCGGCACCCAGAAGGGGCTCGTCGCCGCTCCGTGCTCCGCGGGGGGAGCCTTGCGCAACTCGTCGAGCCCGGCGTCGACCTGCCCGCCGCGCAGCAGGGACAACGCGATGCCCACATGCGAGCTCTCGCCGGGGGGCGGGGACTGCGGCGCAGGCGAACCGGCGGGGACTTGGGCGGGCGCCGGCCCAGACGTCGCTGCGGGGGCCGACCCGGGTTGCGGCGGCGTGGTCGGGGGCCCCGCCGCGGAGCTGCTGCGCTCCGGCGTGTGCTTGTCCTTGCCGCAGCCGAGCGTCGTGAGTGCGAGCGTGAGCGCGAGCACCAGCGCCAGCCGCGCCACGAGGGCCGGCGTCGACGGGCGCGCTCCGCCGTCCGGCTCTCTGGACGCTGCGTTGTGGATGTGGCTCATGGCGGTCGGTCTCGGCCCTGGGGACGGACAGGCGCGGCGGCCGGTTCCGCCAGCGGTGACCTGAATGAAGGCGCGGCGGCGATCGCTCGGGGGTCGACGCAAGCTACGCGCGCCCGCGCCGGCGGGTCAAGGCGCCCAGGCGCACGGCTCGCGTCTGCCTCAGTGAGACTCGGGCGCACCAGCGCACATCGCATGTAGAGCCGGTCCTCGAGACGGTCTTGGATCTGGGGGGCGCTGTCCCCTTCTGGTATGCTGCCCGCCTGGATTCTCGCCCCACCCGATCCTTACCCGATCGCGCTCCCAGGAGGCCTGCCGCATGCCGGATGTGATCTCCACTGCCGCCCTGAAGCAGTACGCCGACGTCTCCCGCCCCGCTTTCGAGGCCGATCTCAAGCGCCTCGTCGAAATCCCCACCGTCAGCGCGGACCCCGCCCACAAAGGCGACATGGAGCGTGGTGCCCAGGCCGCTGCAGCAGTGCTGCGCGCCGCGGGTGCGACCGCTCGTGTGGTAGCTACGGAGGGCTTTCCCGTCGTCATCGGTGAGCTCGTAAGCGATCCCGGCCACCCCTGGGTGACCGTCTACAACCATATGGACGTGCAGCCCGCCGACGAGCCGACCTGGACGCACGACCCATTCGTCATGACCATCGATGGCGACCGCTACCTGGGCCGTGGCAGCACTGACGACAAGGGCCCCGGGCTCACCGCTCTGTACGCCGCGCGCTACGCGCGCCAGGCCGGCGTGCCGCTGAACATCCGGTTCTTGTGGGAGCTGGAGGAGGAGGTCGGCAGCCCGTCGTTTGAGAGCATGGTGAAGGCCGAGCTGGGCAACCTGCGCAGCGATTCGGTGGTGGTCAGCGACACCATCTGGATCGCCAAGGGACGCCCGGCGGTGCCCTACGCCCTGCGCGGGCTGCAGGGCGTGACCATCCGACTGGAGACCGGCGCCAAGAACACGCACTCGGGCCTGACCGGCGGAGCCGCGCGCAACCCGATCGCCGAGTTGGCCATGCTGGTGAGCAAGATGATGGACGCACGCACCGGCGACGTGAAGATCCCCGGCTTCTACGACGACGTGGCCAAGCTCAGCAAGCGCGAGCGCAAGGATTTCGAGAATGCCGGCTTCAACGTCAAGCGCTACGCGGCCGCCCACGAGCTGAAGTCGCTGCGGTTCAAGGAGGCCGGTGAGATCATGCGGCGCATCTGGGCCTGGCCGACGCTGGAGATCCACGGGATCGCCGGCGGCTATCAGGGTCCGGGCATCAAGACCGTCGTGCCTTCGTGGGCCGAGATGAAGATCTCCTGCCGACTGGTTCCCAACATGAAACCGCGCAGGGTGGTCAAGCTGCTGAAGGCCTTCACCAAGAAGCACCTGCCCGACGCCGTCCTGAGCGAGGAGCACCACCTTGATTGGTACATGGGCGAGGTGGGCGGCCCCTACGCCGGGGCAGCCACCACGGCGCTGAAGTTTGGATTCGGCCGCGGGCCGGCGTTCGTGCGCGAGGGTGGCTCCATCGGCGCGGTGCTGACCATGGCCAACTTCCTGAAGTGCCCCATCACCATGATCGGGCTGTCCTTGCCCGAGCACGGTTACCACGCGCCCAACGAGAACTACGACTGGGGGCAGGCCAGCGGCGGGATGAGCACCTTCGCGAAGTACTTCGAGCTGATCTGCAAGATCGGGAAGTAGCCCGGGGCGGGGCCGGAGAAACGGATCCCCCCCACTGCGACGCGGGGCGGCCGCCCGATCCCTGGGAGGAACAGCACGCAGCGCTACGCGCGCATCGTGACGAGCCAACCGTACGCGACCTCGTAGCAGAGCCCCCTCCGCGGCACGCGGTGCCGGGACCATCTTGCAGATGCGCTCGGGATTTCTCGTTCTCGTCGTGAGCGGCACACTTCTTGGGGTGTACACGGCCACCTTGCTCCCCGGAGTCGGCTACTCGGGCGACACGGCCAAGTTCCAGTTCGCCGGACCCGTCCTTGGAACCGTGCACCCGACGGGGTACCCGACCTACCTGATGCTGAGCCACGTGTTCGGGCGCTGGATGCCCTGGGGGCGTCTTGCCTGGCGCGTCAATCTGCTCTCGGCCGTCTGCGCCGCACTCGCGGCGGGACTCTGTGCTGCTCTGCTCGTACAGCTAGGTGTGCCAGCGATTCCTGCAGCTGCCTCCGCCCTCGCACTGGGGGTGACGCCGGTCTTCTGGTCGCAGGCAGTGGTCGCCGAGGTCTACGCGCTCCAGGCGTTGCTGGTCACGGTGGTCTGGTGGCTGCTGGCGCGCTGGCGCACGGGCGGTAGCCAGCGCGATCTGTACGCTGCCCTGTTTGTGCTCGCGTTCTCGCTCGGCAATCACATGACGACGATACTCGCCGTCCCAGCCGTCGCAATCTATGTGCTGCGCCACGAGCCGAAGATCTGGCGTAATCCGCGCCTGCTCGGCTGGTCCGTGCTTTGTCTCGCGATTGGGCTCGGTCAGTACAGCTACTACGTCTGGCGCTCGCATGACCCGAGCACGGTGTTCCTCGAAACAAGGGTCACGGGTCTCGCCGACCTCTGGGGGTGCATCACCGCTGCACGTTATCGCGGCCAGATGTTCGCGTGGCCGGCGAGCATCATCCTGAGGCAGCGCCTCCCAGACTTGCTTGGGCAGGGCTTGCGCGACCTCACGATTCTCCTGCCGCTGGCGCTCTACGGGGCCGTACGTCTGCGCCTGCCGGGATTCCGAGGGCTTCTCCTGCTCCACGCCGGCTGCACGCTCGCGTTCGCAGCCGGATACGCGATCCCCGACATCGCAGTCTTCCTCCTACCGGTGCACATCACGGTGGCGCTGCTGGCAGGGGTGGGGCTTGGGGGTCTCTACACGCGCATCCCGGCGACAGCTCAGTCTCGCCGGCTGGCTGCCTTGGCTTGCCTCGCGCTGCCCGCGTTCCTCGGCGCGCACAACTTGAAAATGGCCGATCGGAGCGGTGATGTCGCGGACGCGCACCGAACAGAAGCGCTCCTGACTACGGCCAGGGACGGCGCGGTCTTCCTCACCACGGATTACCGTGAAGCGTCTTTCCTGCGCTACTACGTCCTCGGTGAGGACCTCCAGGCAGCGCGTCGACTGTACGTGCAAAGCTACTCCGATCCCGAGGAAATCGTCGGCTACCTGCGCGGCGGCAGCCCACTGGCAATCAAAGGTCAGCATGTCATGGTCCCGCCGGGACTTGTGGTCGTGACGACGAACCGGGGCGTGGTCGACGCCCTGCGCAGCTATGGAGCCTGGGGCAACGAACTCGCCGGCGGGCTGATACAAGTCGCAGCAACACGGGATGACCTGCGCGGCGCGCCCCCACCCGGAACCCCTGGTCTGCTCCCACCGCACGGAACGGTCGTTTCGTGGGGGGAGGGCTGGGGGCCGCCGGAAACGTGGGGACGTTGGATGTTCGCCAGAGAGGCCGGTCTTCAGGTGCGCGCGGCGCGACCCGGCGCGCGCCTTCATTTCGAAGCTGCGACATGGGAAGCGCTGGGCATGCCGCAGGAGGTCGTTGTGGCCCACGGCGATTCAGTGCTCTGCCGTGTCACGATCGCGGCCGACCCTTGGCGCTGGCAATTGGTCGACGTCCCGTTGCCGGAGACCAGCGGTCCCCTGCAGCTCGTGGTGCGCGTGGCCAACACAACGGTCGACACGCCGCCGGGACGACGCACGCGCGGCTTGCCAGTACGCAACCTGGCCGTCGAATGACGATGACTCTTCGCCCCGACCGACCGCTCCACTGGCGCGCCTACTGCCCGGACGTTCCGTCGGAATTGGTCCCCACAAGTCGCGCTCACTCGCCGGCACACGGCTTGGGCGCGGTGCCAGGTTGTCAGGGCGGCCGCCAAGCGACCCGCCCGTGTCCCGGTCGTGGCCGCCGCCGCCCCGACGGCACAGATCGCGGGCGCCTTCACGGCGACTCAGCCTGTGACGCTGGCCCTCCGCAGGGCCCACGTACCAAGCCGCCCGAGACTTTTGCACCCTAAGGCGGCGCCCTCGGAGCCCACGAATCCAGGCTTGGAACCGTTCTCACCATCATAAGTCAATAAAATACAGTCTATTAGAGGTGAAGTGCGTCATGGGTGCGGCGGTACAGATTTTGATATTGAATATGAAAACCTGTTTCATTATCTTTCGCGCATGAACACGCCACCCGCCCCAAGCACCCGATTCCGCGCCGCTCGTTACGCGGCGCTGCCCGCGACGCTTCTGTTCGCTGCACTCGCCGCCACTACTGCGGGCGTGACACGTGCTTGCGAGGCCGCTAGCGATGACGACTCCAGCGAGGCCAGCGCCCCGGCACCCGGGCAGCGCTTCACCCTCTCCGGGTACGCCACGGTCAACTACTTCGCCTTCGACTGGGACACCGATCCCACGCGGCGCAACCAAATCGACCTGGAACGGCTGGCGCTCTATCCCGCATGCCGGCTCGACGACCACGCGTGGTTGCGCGGCGAAATCGAGTTGGAGCACGGAGGTACGGGCGCGTCGGTCGAGTTCGATCGGTTCGAAGAGCTCGGTGAATTCGAGGACGAGATCGAGAAGGGCGGCGAGGTCGTCCTCGAGCAGCTCCACCTCGATTGGACCTGGCGACCGGCCCTCGGCGTGAAGCTGGGACGCTTCAAGCTCCCCGTCGGCCTGGCATCGCAGCTCGACGAGCCCTCCGAATACTTCACGACCACTGTCAGCGAGACGGAGTCCAGTCTGATCCCCGTCAACTGGTACGAGACCGGGATCCAGATTCATGGCGACGTCGGAGCGCCGCGCCGCGTGTCCTACGCCGTCTCCCTCGTCAACGGACTGGACTCCAGCGGCTTCAGTTCCGCGAACTGGATCGCGCGCGGCTACCAGACGCGCTTCGAGACCGTGAACGCGCAGAACCTCGCCGTTACAGCGCGCCTGGACGTCCACCTCGAACCCGAGACCTTCTGCGGCGTGTGCATCTACACCGGCAACACGGCCGACAACCGCCCCCAGGCCGACCTGCACGTGCCAGCACGGGTGGTCGTCGGCGACGCGCACGCAGCGCTCCATGCGGGTGCCCTGCGTGCGCGGGCGGTGTTCCTCGACGGGTCGCTGCAGAACGCCGACCAGGTTTCACAGGCCAACCGCAATCTCTCCAATAACCTCAACGTCAAGCGGACCCCCGTCGGGAGCGAGGCCATCGGTTGGTCTGTTGAAGCGGGCTACGACTTGAGCTCGTGGCTGCGCGCGCTGCATCCCCGGTTGGACCTGTTCGCCCGCTACGAACACTACGACTCCATGGCTGGCGTGACCGGCACGGTGTTCGACAATCCGCGCTGGGAGCGCACCGTGACGACCGTGGGCGCCAACCTCCAGCCTTGCCATGGCGTGGTTCTGAAGGCCCAGTACTCCCATCGGCGACTCGGGATCCCAACGGACAACGACGAGCACACGGTCTCGATTGGCACGGGCTTCGAGTTCTGATCAAGCTCTTGCGTCAGCGGCTATTCCCGACGATTGAAAAGGAGCACCCCAGTGAACAGGAGAGTCTGGCAGCAACGCGCGGATGGCCGCGCGCTTGGCGCCGCAGTAGCCCTCGCTGCGATCATGAGCAGCGGATGCGACAGCGATCAGCCCTCCGCCCCGCCGGCCACATTCGATGCGTCTGCCGAGCTGCAAAATGTCGCCGTTGGCGTGATCACAGCAACGTATGAGGACCTCACGGCGCGCACCGCGGCGCTGCGGGACTCAGTCGAGCTGCTGCGCGCCGCGCCGACCGACGTGCATTTGAGCGCAGCCCGCGTAGCCTGGCGCAGCGCCCGCCGACCTTGGGAACAATCCGAGGCCTTTCTGTTCGGGCCTGTCGAAACGCAGGGCATCGATCCCGGCATCGACAGCTGGCCGGTCAACGTGGTCGACCTTGAGGCCGTGCTCGCAAGCCCAAGCCCCCTGACCGCGGACTTCATCGACGGGCTGGAGGGCACCCTGAAGGGCTTCCACACTATCGAGTACCTGCTCTTCGATGAGGACGGACAGCGCACGGCTGCCGCGCTCACACCCCGGGAGCTCGAGTATCTCGCCGCGACGACCGAGAGCTTGCGGCGCGCGACCAGCCAGCTTGCTGCATCGTGGAGGCCGAGTGGGGGCAACTATGCGGGCCAGCTCATCCACGCTGGCGCCAGTGGCAGCGTCTACGTGAGCCAGAAGGCCGCCGTGCAGGAGTTGGCCGCGGGCCTCGTGACGATCGCCGACGAGGTGGGCAACGGAAAGATCAACGACCCCTACGCAGCCCAGAATGCCGCGCTCGAAGAATCACGCTTCAGCGCCAACTCGATCGCGGACTTCCAGGACAACATCCGCAGCATCCTCAACGTGTACCGAGGCAGCTACGGCACCACGACCGGCCCCGGCCTGCATGACATCGTGCTGGCGCGCAACGCCACGCTCGACGCGCATATCCTGCTGCGCATCCAGGCGGCGATCGATGGTATCGGCGCCATCCCGCCCCCGTTCAGCCGCGCGCTCTTCGAGCACGGCGCGGACGTGGAGGCCGCCCAGGGCGCAGTGCGCCAGCTGCAGGCGACGCTGCAGGAAGAGCTGGCGCCGCTGGTGGCGGGACTCTGATGGCCCCGGCCAAGCTCGCGGTGCGGCAGTTGCGCGCACGGGTACGTCCGTGCCGGGCACGCGCACCGCAAGCACCGCGGTGGCGCGTCCTGGCAGCCGCAGCGCTCCTCCTGAGCGGCGTGGCCTCCATGACCGGGTGCTCGGACTCGCCCACCGCCACGCAGCCGCAGCCCCAACCCGACCCCAGACTGACGCCAGGCGGAGGCACGACGTCAACCGATGCGACCAGTCATGCCTTCGAGCAGCCCGCGCCGAATCTCTCAGACGAGCATCTGGCGAAGCACGGCGAAGGGGACATCGCGTTCGGGCGAAACTTCGTCACGGCGCCCGCCGCGCAGTTCGGCGGCCTGGGTCCCATCTTCAACAACGTCTCGTGCGCCGGCTGCCACATCCACGACGGCCGCGACGCGGGGTCGTTGCTGCTGCGTGTCAGCATGGGCCCGGGCGGTCCCCACGGCGGCCCGCTGCCTGTCCCCGGCTTCGGACTGCAGATCCAGGACCGCGCCGTGTTCGGACGCGTCCCCGAGGCCACCATCGCCAGGCGCGAAGAAACAGCGAGCGGCAGCTTCGGCGATGGCGATCCCTACACCCTCCGTCGCTCGGTGTTCACGTTGGAGTCGCCCTACACCACGCTGCCCGCAGTGCTCAACTCGCCGCGCATCGGCCCCGCGGTCTTCGGCCTGGGACTGCTCGAGGCCATCCGGGAGGCGGACCTGCTCGCGCTGGCCGACCCCGATGATGCCGACGGTGACGGCATCTCTGGACGTCCCAACCTCGTCTGGGACGACGAGCAGGCGCACGCCGCCTTAGGGCGCTTTGGCTGGAAGGCCAACACCGCGACGCTGCGCGCGCAGACAGCCGGCGCCTACAACGCGGACATGGGCGTCACTTCTGTGGTGTTCCCAGTCGAGAGCTGCGCGGGACAATCCGTGCACGAGGATGGACTCGCCGACGATCCAGAGATCGACGAGCAGACCCTCGCGGCAACGACGTTCTACGTGCGCACGCTCGCCGTCCCGGCGCCGCGCGCCACGGGTGATCCCACGGTCGCGCGCGGTCGCCAGCTCTTCGAGCAGATCGGTTGCGTTGCCTGCCATGTCCCGACGCACCGTACGGGGACCGTCCCCGATCTCGCCGAGCTGTCCGGGCAAACGATCACGCCCTATACCGACCTGCTTCTACACGACATGGGTGTGGGCCTTGCGGATGGACGCCCCGACTTCCAGGCCAGCGGTTCGGAATGGCGCACGCCTCCACTGTGGGGAATCGGGCTGCTCGCAACCGTCAATGGGGAGCTGCGACTGCTGCACGACGGCCGCGCGCGGTCCTTCTGGGAGGCGGTCCTCTGGCATGGAGGCGAGGCGGAGAGTGCGCGCGAACGGGCACGCAACCTCGCGCGCGCGGACCGCGCCGCGCTTGCGGCGTTCCTGGGATCCTTGTAGCGCCACTCCGGCGGTCGGTGCGCCCGGTGGCCACGACGGCGCCGGCGCGCTCGCGGCGCGGGCGCGTCAGTGCTTGATCTTGGCCCAGTAGCTGGCGTACTCAAAATGCGGGCTGTTCTCCGCCGTGTGGCAGGTCGTGCAGGAGCTCTTGGCGGCGGCCACCCACTGGCCGTCGCGCCCGTGCTGGTGTCGTACCCCCTCAGCTGCGCGCGGTGAGCCGCGATCGTCGTGGCGCTCATGGGATAGAACGAGCAGTGGCGCGCCGATGCGCCGAACCCGACCAGCATCCCGTCCTGACGAAAGGCGGGAATTTGGTAGCTGATGCACTCCTCGGCCCGCGGGGCCGCCGAGCGGATCATCCGGCGCAGCCGCTTTAGGGCCGCTCGCTGGTCGGCGCGAAGCGTCGCCAGGTACGCATCGATCGTTGCGGGCGCGGGTCTGGCTTTGGGGTTCGACTTCGCCTTGAGCCTCGGCTTGGCTGTGGGCCAGGGCTGGGCTCTACGCCTTGGCTTGGTCGTGGACCTGGGCTTGGACCTCGGCTGGCGCTCGGCGCTGGACCTCGGTTCCCGCGTGGGCATGGCGACCTCCTCCCCCGCATTCGACGGTCTCGCAGCCGAACAGTGTTCGCATCGGGCGCGCCGGACGTAGGGGAAGTGAACCGCATCTTCGCCCTTCGAGGAGGTCCCATGCAAGCCACGTCCCCGCTCCCCACCGCCCACGAAGGCCTCGAGCGCAGCGCGAGGCGTTCCGATCACGGATTCGCCCGGCAGGCGATCCGCTCAACATCAGGACTACTGATGCTGCTCCTGCTGGTCGCCGCCGAAGCTGGCCCCGCCCGTGCGTTCGTCCACTACATGTGGAAGACCGCCGTCAACGGCTCCACCGACGAAACCAGCAAGTGGACACCTGCGGGCCTGCCGGCCTTCGCTGACTATCTCCACTTCAATCTGGCTGGGACGTACACGGTGACGTTCCCAGCCACGACACCCACCACGTTCAATCTCTCGTGCAATGCGGGCAATGTCACGTGGAGCATGGCCAGCCCGCACACCACGACCGGTCTCGAGATCGGCCCCCCTTCCGGAACGATGACGCTGATGCTCAACGGAGGACAGATCAACTGGGACTACCTGCAGTTGGGATTCGCGGGCGGCTCGTGCACCATGACGCTGAGCAACGCCGGCCCCATGGCACCAGGAATCACCGTCCATTCCCGCGGGATGAACAATCCGTACTCGGGCACGTTCGGTGACCACATCGGGTATGCGGGGATCTCCGAGTTGGATGTATTCGGGGGCGCGCAATACTTCTCGGATCAGGTCGGCGGCAGCTGGCCGCTGGACCTCGGATCGACGTCGAACGGCACCACCACGCTGGCCGTCGCCGGTTTTTGCAGCGTGCCGTTCCGGTGGAGCCGGGTGATCGTGGGCGCCAATGGCATGATCATTGGCAACTCCGGCGTGGCCAATGTCTTCGCCTACAACGGCGGATTCATCGAATCGGCCGGGGACATCATTGTGGGGGCCAACCCCTCGTCCAATGGCTACGTCACGACCGGACCTACGACGCTCGGTGCGACGTCCTGGATCAACGCAGGGGCCAACCTCCTGATCGGCAACAACGGCATCGGGCCCGAGGCGGGGCACGGCGAGCTCACCGTCAGGGACCACTCCTTCGTGCACGTGGCGGGACACACCGTGATCGGCGATCCCGACAACGTCGTGGACAAGACCAGCGTGCTGCACGTGCGGCAGGGCGGTAGCTTCGTCGCCAACGACGGTTTGCGCGTGTGGCCGACCGCTGGGATCGCCCTGGATCTGCGCGGCGGCCAGACCATCCTCAATGGCGGCGAGCTACGCTGGCCGGCCAGCAAGTTCTTCACCCTCTCGAGCACAGTGGGCACGCCCGAGCTGTGGCTTCGCACCGGCGGTCCCAACACCGGGCCCAGCACGCCGGCGTCCAACGCCCAACTGTACGTGGCGCGCTCGGGGACGGGCACGCTGCGCGTCACCCGCGCCGGGACCACGCTCACCATGGGGTTGGGCGCGACGACGTTGGGCGACTCGATCGGCGGCACCGGGACGGTCGTGGTGGACTCGCTGGCTCACGTGGTCACCGGCGGTCCGTGGAATGTCGGCGTGCGCGGCACCGGCGTGCTGCAGGTGCGGGGTATCCATCCGGCGATCCCATCCCCAGGATACGACGTCACGCGCGGCGGGGTAGCGCGCTCGATGGGTCAGGCAGCGGCTTGATTCTGGGCGGGTAGCGACGCCGCTTGCTGAGCAGCCCAGGCGTCGGGCAGCAGATCG
>JBGPIA010000010.1:0-168420 GCA_041484665.1 Candidatus Krumholzibacteriia bacterium | reverse complement strand
TCGGCTTCCCGCCAGTAGGGCTTGGCCAGCGTCCTGGCCAGCCACGACTTCCTCGAGCTCATCGGACACCACCTCCCAGGGGGTGCCCGACAGTGTCAGGCGCCAGCGGTCAGCTCAACATGGGTTGCCCGAACGGATACCTTGTACGAGCCCACCGGCGAGCGGGTAGGCCCAGGATCCGCAGCTGCGCAAGCTCTCCACCAATCCGTCATTTGTCGTCACAACCGCAAGGCCGGCAGGCACGCGGCTGCTCTGGCCCTTGGTGACCGGCGCGGCCTCGCCGCGAAGGTAGGCGACGATCTGCTCCGCGCCCGCAAAGTCCTGTACGTAGAGGCTACGCTTCTCTTGGAGACCCTCACCCAGGACGTAGTAGCGCAGGAAGCACGCCTCACGGTAGTCGGCCGTGAGAATGACAGCGTCTTCGCCTGCCGCCGCTAGGATGGACTCCGTATGGCGCGCGTCGGCGATGTCGCCGCTTCGGTCGGCGATCTCGCGGTCGTGTAGGAAGAAGTACACCGGAAGCGCGAGACAGGCGGCCGCAGCCAGGCGATGGAATTGAGCGCGCTCCGGAATGCGCGCGCTCAGGTCCCCCAACCCGATTCCGGCCAGGAGCACCACCACGAGGTGCACCGGGAGCAAGTACACCGCGATGTCGGAATTCGCGTACCCAGCTGCGAACGCGAGCTGGCAGCCTGCGTACACGGTCATGAGTGTGCGCCAGCCTCGCAAGCGAACTCGCATCAGCCCGTAGATTGCCAGTGGCACAAGGATGGTGAGGTCGCGCAGGATCTGTCCAAGCAAGTCGGGAAGGCGCTGGCCGAGGATTGTCTGCACGGGCCAAGCGAACATCTGAGCATGGTACCGCGCGCCGGTGATGCAGCGCCAAAGGTCGCCAAGACTGGTGGTCGTTGTCTCGAGGAACCGCGTAGTCGGATCGCGAGAGCGCCAGATACAGTAGCCATACTGCCCGAGACCAGCTGCCAGACACAAGACCGACCAGGCGACTACTCGGCGACTACGCCAAAGGCGGGGCTCATGACGTAGCACGTAGACCGCGACGCCCGGGGCGATGAGCACCGTTGTCATGTGATTGCCGAGCGAGACGGCAAGCACCAGCAACGCTGCGTACAGATCGCGATACCCTCCGGCAGTCCGCCAGCCCGCCAGCAGCCAAAGCGCCGTCATCATCAGCGCTGCATGTAGCGCGTAGACCTCCGCGACCACTGCCTGCGACCAGAAAAGCGGGGAAACACCCAGTGCCAGGGCAGAAGCTGTCGCTGGAGCCGGTGCCACCCCGAGGCTCATCAGCAGCCCGCCGGCAAACCCGCCCGCGACCGCCGCGCAGATGGCGGACAGCAGATTGATCCGCCAGGCCAGGCGGCCCCAGGGGAGTGCGCGTCCGAGAACGTGGCTCAGCATGAGGTACGTGGGGCACCCCGTCGGGTGCACGGTCCCGAGAATTGGTCCGGCGAACTGGAACTTGGCGGTGTCGCCCGAGTAGCCGACCCCGGGGAGTAGGGTGGCCACATAGACCGTGAGCAGGACGCCGGCCACGACAAGTACGACGAGCCCAGACCGGGCCTGCCCGTGGCCGAGCATCTTTGACGTCTCCCTCGCGCTCGTGTCACGCCCCAGTTGTCTTGTCCACATGTCGTCCACGATACACCCGGCAGTACCTCTTGTCGCCGATCGTAGACTAGGTGTCGGGCTTCTCCCCCGGGTGGCTGGGCGGTTGCTTCTCCGCGCGTCTACGTATACCCGCAGTCGCAGGAGGTCGACCCATGGAGGCTGTGCGTTCGGAGCCGACGGGTCGGGCAGCGTCCGCTGTCACGCGAGTGCAGTCCCGCAGATCGTAGACAGGCAGGAATCTCGGCACATGCGGCTGCTGGCCAGGCGCATCAGCGCCAGGTTGTCCAAGTAGATTGGCGCGCGGGAGTTGCCAGCAGGCATTCAATGGTCCCCGAGTGGCCGACCCGTCCCATGACGTGCCCCCGATCGTCGGTCCACTTCCTATGTTGGTCCTGGCACCATTCGCGGCCCCGACAGCAGGCTCCTGATCGGTGCCCTCAGCTCGATCGCTTCTGCGGCTGGCGGACGGTAGCCCAGCGAGCTGTGCGGCCGGATGTGATTGTTGTGCCTTCCAATTAATCCGTCCGCCCGTGGTTTCCTAGCTTTGTCCGACCTCCAATCCCCGGGCGGCAGCCATGCTCGTCCTGATCCTGCGCTGGCAGCCCTCCAGACCCGACGATCGCTGGCCCTGGAGAATCTAGCCCTCAGGCACCAGGTCCAAGTGCTGCAGCGTGGCGGAAAGCGGCCCCGATTGACCAAGCAGGACCGCGCGTTGTGGGTCGTGATATCACAAAGTTGGAGTGGCTGGCGAAGGAGCCTGTTGATCGTCCAGCCCGAGACGGTGATCCGCTGGCATCGCACGGGCTACCGGCTGTACTTGCGCTGGAAACGCCAGCGGCGTCGCTACGGCCGGCCACGGCTCACCCTGGAGGAACGTGAGCTGATCCGTCGCATCGCTCGGGAGAATCCGCTGTGGGGAGCGCCGCACGTCCATGGCGAGCTGCTCAAGCTCGGAGTCGAGATGAGCCAGGCCACGGTGGCCAAGTACATGAAGCACCGGCGGCCACCATCCCAGGGCTGGAAGACGTTCCTGGTTAACCACGCCAGGGAGATCGCCGCAGTCGACTTCTTCGAGGTCCCGACCGTGGCGATGCGCAGCCTGTACGAGTTCCTGGTCCTCGCCCACGACCGCCGCAAGGTGTTGGGATTTGAGGTCACGGACACGCCGACAGGGGAGTGGGCGGCCGAACAGGTCATCGCCGCCCTCGACTTCGACGGAGCACCGACGTTCGTCCTGCGCGACGGTGATCACAAGTACGGAGACGTGTTCGGGGAACGCATCGGTCTGGCCCGCCTGGAGGAGATTATCTCGGTGCGGTATTCCCCCTGGCAGAACGGGTACGCGGAACGGGTCATCGGGAGCATCCGCCGAGAATGCCTGGATCACGTGATTATCTTCGGCACCGACCATCTGCGGCGCGTGCTTGCCGAGTACCTGGCCTACTACCATCTCTCCCGGACGCACCTCGGGCTGGACGAGGACTGCCCCGAGTCGAGGGAAGTCGAGCCGCCGGAGGCCGGCGAGATCCTCAGCCTTCCGGTGCTTCGCGGGCTGCGCCATCGGTACTGGCGGCGGGCGGCCTAATCATCGTCGGACATCGCCGTGGGTGATGGAGTCCCGGGCGCCGCTACGCCCGGTTCGACCGATGCAGCACCCGCAGCGCTTCGCCAGATGCCGTCAGGCCCGATCACCCCAGCGGTCAGCACGGCCGAAGGCGAAGTCGGGCGCCCTCTTGGCGCCCAGGGACTCCTCGGTTGACTAAATGGTGAGGACACTTGCGTTCGGTCAACGTTGGGATCGTCCAGGTGCGCCGGAAGTCGAGGGACCGGGCGTCGATTTCTATGCAACCACGTGCCGCTCGCGCTCATCAGCCTCCGCAGACATTGCCCTCCAAGCTCGAACCGACATCAACCCGTCCTTGCACTATCGGCGTGCCGAGACTACGATAAACGCGGCTCCATTGGACCCACCGGTGTGGGTACAGCTCGGCTGACGGACGTGGGCGGCATGCGACCGTGCTTTGCGGTCGAATGCATCAGTGCCTTCGGGCTCGCGCCTGGGCCAGAGAACCGTCATGCTGCCTTTCCCGGACGTTGATCGCAGTGGCGGGATGGCGAGCAACGCACGTCGACGCGGCTGTGTCAGCGATCCTGCTGCCCCTTGTTCTCAGTGCGTGCGGCGGGTGACCTCGCGCGTTGGCCTGTATGTAATTCTATCTCTGGTCCTTCCTGGCGCTAGCGCCGACAAATCAGTCGCCGCAGTCCTCCGCGTCTCTTCCCTCGGTGCCGGTCAGTTCACTAGTATCCAGGCCGCCCTCGATGCGGCCGCGCCGGGAGACACCCTGTCGCTCTTGGCAGGTACCTACAACCAGTACTCGGAGCGTTACGCCGATTCCAGCTATCGGCGCGCCGTGGGCTGGATCTCAAAGCCCGTTACGGTCATCGGCACTCCCGGGGCACGTGTCACCGGTCCCAAGACGATCGACAGCTGGGGGTTCTTCTCGCTGCTCCACGACACGTTGCGTTTCAGGGACGTCATCATCCGCAACATGGATTCCGGCATTCGCGCCGACGGCACGACGGACGTGGCCAACTGTCAGTTCATCCAGCTCAGATCGGGGATTACCGTAGGGACGGCGTATGCTCAACTCACCGTGAGGGACTGCATCTTCTCTGCGATGTTCACCGACGGAATCTGGTGCACGCAGGATGCGACCGCGTCTATCATCCGAAGCCACTTCTCGGGAACCACGAGGCAGATCGGTGCCCGTGGAATCACAGGAGACCTAGGGGCCTATCTTTCGGTCGCGGAGTGCAGCTTCGATTCCATGATCGTGGTCCAGACGCAGGCTTCCGTTGCGGACGTCCGCGACTGCATCGGCACCAATGTGATCGCCGGGGGGCTCACGTCGATCGGCCAGGGAGCCGTGATACGGGCGGCGCGTACGCGGCTGAGTGGGAACACCCTTCCGGGTGTGGTTTCGGCAGGAATTGCTTGCCAAGGATATGGACAGGTCCTTGGCGACAGCCTGGTTGTGTCGGGGTGCGAGTGGGGTGTGATGGCGTCCGACTGGGGGTTCGCCCGAGTCCGCAACAGCCATTTCGTCAGGTCAGTCGGTATGCGGTATGGCTGTATAGCTACACCGCCCCGCCACTGGTGACGCTAGATCTGCGCCAGAACTACTGGGGTACGGCGGATTCCTCCGCGATCGCTGCCGCAATCCACGACGGGCATGACGGCGCTCAAGACCTCCGCTACGGCTTCGTGCAGTTCTGGCCGGCACTTGACCGACCCGTGCCCCTCGGGGTCGGCTCATTCGGCAGAATGAAAGGGCAGTATCGACCTTCGAGCGACAGGAGAGCGCCGTGATCGGGCGAACGGCTCGCGAGCCGGTATGGCCCCTTCTCCTCGTCAGCAGGGTCTTGGCGCAATTGGGGGCTTTACGCACGTGGCGTAACTCCCTCGACGCTCTAGCAGGCCGGCGATCGCAGTTGAGAATCCCACAGGCCCTGACGATGCTCGCTACCCGTCGATCAACGCACTGCCAACGGCCGGAACGCCGGCACTGCCCGGCCCAAGATCACATTTCCAGCCTGCCCCGCCCGCCGTGCGGGTGGAGTACAATCGCATCCGGCCGCACAGATGGCTCGCCTATCGCCCGCCGGCGCCGGAAGCGGTGGAGGCGAGGCGCGCGATTAGAAACCTCCCGTCGGGACAGCGTGAACGCCTTCGTGGACCCGGCACGGCGAGAGTCGCATAGCCCCTCACCCGTGCAGCTGCCGCACCCCCATGCTCCAAGGAAGGCGGCATCTGCCGTGCGGGCCCCATCTGGTCCCGATTCGCCCGATCATCGGAACGCCGCTTTGAGGGCGGAAAACGTACGGGGTACTACGGGGACCTGGGTTAGACGAAGCTGGAGTGTATTGCAGATGAGGTCTTCAGCTCCGTAGCAGGTGGGCGTCCCGGTCGTGCAGGAGTCGCACACTGCCATCCCGGATGCTTGTACTCCGCCAAAATCGAAGCCAATCGGATAAGCGTAGGCGCTCGGGGTATTGTTGGATACCCGCAGCCTCCAAGTGCAGATGAGCAGATGGGGAGCCAACGGAATGCACTCTTGGGGACGGACGGCGAGGGAGTCGGGGCGCCGAGACGTTGGCTCATCGATGATGGCGGGGAATGCAGCGGAAAAACTAAGTAGGTCGAACCGGGTGCCCACTCCGAAGGAGTTCTGACCGTAAACCCAGCCGAACGTAATGCCGGGGCAACACCCGGGTACTGAGTCGAGAAGTAGGTGCACGGCGACTGTGTCCCCTACGGCTGCGTTCGTCGTCTCTTGTTCCGCGAGCGCGCTCCACGAAAGACGCAGTTGCACAAGGTTCGGTTCACAGTGGCCGGCTGCTGGAAGCTGGCTCCTGTGCGGCACGGTGGGCGACCAGACGCTGACGACCGCAAGACAGGCTGCAGGCAAGACGACCGAGAAGAGTATCTGCGTCGAGCGCACTCGCGAATAGGAATTGGCAGTGTTGTGTTGCTTTGGTTGGCGCCCCATGACAGCTCCCGGCCGGCAGGGATAACGGGTTCCGTCCGCGCCCCTCGACGATACGCCTCCCACCGCGACGTGTCTGCCCCCTGCCGCACGCTCGTGGCACCGCCGGCTCGGCTGGCGGGCAGATCCGGGATTTCGCTCGTCGCTGGTGAGCCGGCCCGACCTCCCCGGCAGCGATGTCCACTGCCACGGTCGCGCGATCCGTCGCTTCCGAACTTTGGCCCGATCGGGCCCCGGGTGCCCCGTTCCGGATTGAACGCAGGATGCCCCAAGCCCTGGACACCGCGGCCGGCTGGGCCGCGATCACATCTCCAGCCTGCCCCGCCCGCCGCGCGGGAGGAGTACAATCGTGGCCGGCCGCACAGCTCGCTGGGCTACGGCCCACCAGCGTCGCGGGTGGTGGACCCGGGGCAGGAGCGTGCAGTCAAGAGCCGGCATGTGGTCGGGACCAGGCACATCCCTACTGGCACACGTGCCCCAGGTGCTGCGACATGATCGACACGTCCACCAGGTTGATTACGTTGTCGCGGTAGAAGTCGGCGCAGAAGATGTAGGCCCCATTGAGTGCCGCAGAGAACGGCCCGATGTCGCCCAGGTTCACGCGCAGGTCCCCGGTCATGTCAGGGCTATTCACGCTGATCGGTAGCGGAGGCGAGCCGGTGATCGGCTGGCCGGCGAGCATGACGCGCAGCCCGGCCTGGGAACATCCTCCAGCTGCCGGTGTCCCGCTGATGGTGGTCTGCCCGCTGGCGTCGGTGTCGTGATCGGCGGTGAAGCGCGGAGGGCAGAAGGCCACCGCGTCACCCGCCTCGATGGACAGCCAGATGTCAGCGGACGGGAATCCCGTGACAAGATTGCCGGCCACGTCGCGTACTCGAACTTGGATCGTCGCTCCGCCGCTTGCCAGGGACGGTCCATCACGCGCCGGGCAGGTGAGAATGGTGGTGGCCATACCGCCTGTCGCGGTACTGTGCGTGGGATCGACAGGGAACGCTGTACCGGGGCGGTAGACCAGCACATCGTCGAACCAGGACGTTCCGGGACAGCTGTTCTCTTCATTGAGAATGAGATACCGCCAGTTCCCCTGGAACGCTGTGGAGTCGACCAGCTGACCGTCGATGTAGCAGCGGTTGATACCTCCGACGTTCTCGAACGTGGCCTTGTGCCACCCGAGACTGCGCGCGGGCCCACCAGGTCCTGTAAACCCCTCAACCACCCGGTAGCTGCCGCTCGCCGAGGCGCAGTAGTCTACGCCGATCCTCAGGTGATTCCCGGTCGATCCAAGATAATTCGCGTCGGCCGACACTGAAACGTAGGTCTCTTTCTGCGATTCCAGCCCGTCGTAGAACCAGGCCTCGAAAATGGTGTTCTCCATCGACTGGCCCATGTCGCGGGACAGATACAGGTTCCCGACCAGCCCGTCGAGCCTCAGTGAACCTGCTGTCAAGTGGTAGACACTGGAATCCACCGACCACGAGCCGTCATTGACCTGGTTCAGCACCCAGCCGGCTGCCGTGAAGCCAGGGTCGAAATGCTCGTAGAAGAGAACCTCTTTAGCGCTGCCGGTCGCGGGACAAACTGCGGTCATCAAGGCCGCGGTGAGGGCGAGAGCAATCCGCATGTGCGCCACCTCCAAGGGGTCGAGGCGAGCGGAGCCCGACCGGGAGCATACGCCCCTGACAACAGCAAGGGAAGGCCCCCGGCTGGTAGGCGCGGCGTGGAAGGTCGATCAGGCTGCCGCCAGTGTACGTTCCGCGCTGATGGCCGGGCGCAATGCTGCCCGGACACCACGCCCGCCCAGCCCAGGATCACAGCTCCAGCCTGCCCCGCCCGCCGCGCGGGAGGAGTAGAATCGCGGCCGGCCGCACAGCTCGCTGGGCGACCGGCCGCCAGCCCCAGAAGCGATTGAGCTGAGGGCACCGATCAGAAGCCTGCTGGCAAGGGCCGCAGATGGCGACTGGACTAACACAGGAAAGGGACCGACGGTCGGTGGCACGTTAGCGAACCGCCGTGCCAGCGCCCCTCTGCCGACCGCCAGGTCAATGGTCCCCGTCAGCAACCGTCATCAGCGCACCTTGGCCAGCGTCTTCGTCGTGATGCTGTTTTCGGTCCGCACAACGCAATGATAGATCCCGCTGGCAGCCGGGGCCCCGTTGTCGAGGCGACCGTTCCAGGCGATCTCGTGCTGGCCGGGACCCAGTCTTCCCGAGTGTACGGTCGCCACGCGACGCCCGGCCGTGTCGTAGACGACGATTTCCACCATCTGGTCGATAGTGAGCGCGAACGAGAGGACGGTTTCGCTCGCGAAGGGATTCGGCGAGCTCAGCAGACGCAACGGCTGTTGCGTTGCCACGGCGGGTGGGAGCGCCGTACTGGTGGCCCCGATGGTGATCGGGTACAGGGTGAACGCCTCGCCCACGAGCGACGTTCCGTTCAGGGCGCGCAGCCGCACCATCGCCGATTGGTAGGATTGCGTGAACTCGTGAGCGTACTCATGGTTCACGAGGTTGCTCTCATCGACTGACGCGAAGACGGTGTAGGGCCCACCGGACTCGCTGAGCGCAAACTCGTAGGTGAGGGCGACGGGCTGGGCCGCTTTGGGCACCTGGCAACCGCCCGAGTTGCAGCCACATATCCCGGTGGCGAAAACGACGTTAAACCCCGTGGTGCTCAAGACATCGATCGCAATCGAGCCGGTGCACGAACCAAACGGATCGCCGTACATGCAGCGCAAGCCTGCCCACGCGCTCTCGTCAATCGTTTTCGTCACGCCGCAGGCTAAACTGGGGTTCATCAGACAGTTCCCGCCGGTGGCATGGCCCACTCCCAGGGCGTGCATGAACTCGTGTCGCGCCACGGTCGTCCGATGGAACGCGGGAAGATCCCACGGTGCGTCAAGGTTGAAAACGACTTCGGCGAATTGCAGGGACCCGAGCGGTGCGCCCGTCGGTGGAAACAGGTTGGGATGCATGTGTCCCATATGCTCGTCGAATGCCTGGCCCGGGGTGCAGTCCTGCAGTCCCAAATGGTCGAGACTGACGACGATTCCCGTCTTCGTGATTCCATCCCAGAGTCCTGCCTCGAACAGGAACGGGGCAGTGTCGAGCTCGATGACCGCCCCGGGGTTGAATTCCTGCATGACAGCGCGTACCGCAGCTCGCCAGCGCTCGCATTCCACCGCCTCACTGCCGCTGCCATTGCAAGCCGACCTAAGACCGTCTCCCCACCAGACCGGGATGTCCAGTGACGAGCACCACCTATACGGCAAGATCGAGTGGTCGGTGCAGTCTGCGTTTCCGCGCCCCGCAGGGGCCAGAAGGGACAGGACCACGAAGATGGTACGAAGGCCGCGGCACAGTTGCCGGGTCGAGTGACGAGACTTGGGCGCCTGGTGCGTTGTGGACATGGGACCTCCATTTGGGCGAGACGGGCAACGGACTTGGCGGGCGAGACCTGGTCGGAGTGTAGTGGATCGGGGTCGTGTCCGCGAGGGTCAACGCGCACCGACGCGCACGGCGCCTTCGCGGGCTCTTGGATGGTCGGAGTGGGCTGTCGGCGAGGGGCTCGCAATCGATCGGCGCTCGATCATGCGGCGTGTGACGCGGTGTGACGGGCGGATCAAGCCCCGCCTGGAAGGGGGCATCGTGCTGGTCGCATCGCAACGCCGCCGCTGGGAGCCGCAGCTTCCGTTCTTCGAACGTGTCGTCGTCTCCTTCGAGCTCCGAACGGCGCAGGAAATCGCCAACTCCATCGCGCACACGCGAGCGTTCTCAGGGACCCACCGCCGGTGAGGTGCAGATGAAAGGAGGCGGGTCCTGCCCTGCCGCGTCTATTTCCGAACGCCGTCTCACCCGGGCCCCCGGATGCTCAATCTGTGTCAAACGCCCGGCCGTCCCGAAGCCAGAACCCTAGAGAATGAGACGCTTCGACTCGTTTCCGAGGTTTTCATTCGGACCCCGTCCGCAACGCTCCTCGAAACAGAGACCACGTCCCCCGGCGGCCGTGGCAAACCCTGCGGATTCCAGCACATATACGCGCCCCGCTCCCATGCGAGAGCGGGGTCTGCGTCAACCCGCGGGGCATCGCTTTCCGAGGTCGGATCAGTCGGCTCCCCGGGTGGGACTCCAACTCGTGACCCTTTGGTGAACGCACCGCGCTGCGAGCCGCTCGCGCGCTGGGTGGGTGGGCTGGCGGCCCTCAACCGGTCGCGCGCCCCTGGACCCGCACGCTTCCGCCGGATGCGCGCAGCTTCAGGGCTGGGCCCCCGGCGCCGATCCGCCCGTGCAGCTGCGTGCTTGAGGCGCTGCCGGCGATGCTGATGGGCAGCTCGCACTTGACCGACCCGCCCGACGCCGACGCATCGAGCTCGACGCCCGCCGCCGCATCCAGCTCGACGTGGACCCCACCGCCCGACGCCGAGATCTCGCCGCCCTCGGAGTTGCCTGCCGCGAACGCGACGCGCGCCGATCCTCCCGACGTCCCAGCCTGCACCCGGCCGCCCGCGTCCACGATTTCGATCCCGCCGCCGGAGGATTGCGCATCCAGCTTGCCCCTGACCTCCCGGGCCTGGATCCCGCCGCCGGAGGTCTCGGCGCTGACCGATCCCGTCACCTTCTCCAACTTGATCGAGCCCCCGCTTGTGTGGGCGTCCACATCCCCCTCGACCGCGCGGGCATCGAGCGATCCGCCAGCGCTGCGCAGACGGACATGACCCTGGATGGACTCCACCGTGATCGACGAGCCAGCTGTGCGCAGGTCCAGGGCGACCTGGCGTGGCACCTCGACCTCGAATGTGAGGTCAGGCGCCATGCTGAAGTTGATCCACGACAAGAACTCGGCGTGCTTGCGATGACAGCGCACCTCCACGCGGCCCGGCTCCTCGCGGATCTGGAGGTCGAATCGCGCCTCCGTCCGCTCGTTCTTGCCGTCCATCACCATATGGATGTCGGTCCGGTCGGAGCCGGTCACGACGATCTTGCTGCCCTCGGCGTCCAGCACGAAGGTCCCGCCGGGCGTCAGCGCCATCGTCTTCTCCACCCGGGCCGCCGCGGGCAGGGCCGCCAGCAGCAACAGTGCAACCGATAATAGTATGAGGGCCCGGGGCCCCGCAGCGCATCGCGTCATGGTCGATCCCTCCTCAAAGCACAGGACGCAGGAACTCGCCTGCAGGTTACGGCGCGGCAACGAATCGCCCGGGCCTCGCCTGGGCGAGCCACCAGAAGGCGCAGATGACCAGCGCGTGGTCGATCTCCCCGGACGCGATCGCCTGCGGGATGGTCGACAGCGGCCGCAGCTCGGTTTCGATGTCCTCGCCGCCGTCCGGTTGGGGGTCGCCGACCCGGCGGCACCCCTCGATCAGCACCGTGTGGCAGCGGTTGTTGATGAAGGCGGGGTTGGGGTTCACCACACCCAACGACACCGGCTCCCCACCCGCGTAGCCGGATTCCTCCCGCAGCTCGCGGGCGCCGGCTTGTGCGGGAGTCTCCCCCGGGTCGATCAGCCCGCCCGGGATCTCGAGGGTGAACTCGCGGGTGCCGTGGCGGAACTGGCGCACGAGCACCACGTGTCCGTCGTCCGTCAGCGCGATCACGTTGATCCAGTCACCGGTCGTGACCACCGACAGCCAGCGGTCCTCGCCCGTGCGGGGCGAGCGGGCCAGCACGCTGCGCACCTGGAAGATGGACGTGTCGGCGATGATCCGCTCCTCGCGGCGTACCCAAGGTTGCAGTGTCATGGAGTCCTCCGGCGGCGTTTCGGGCGCCCACCGCCGCTCGCAGCGCCGCCCGCCGCGTGACCCGGGCCGCGGGCGTCCGCCGCGCCACGCTTGCCGTGCGGTGATCGTGGTTGCCGTGGTGGTCGTGGCGCACGCTGCGCCGGCGCTCGCTCGCCCGCCCGCGCGGGGCCTTCTTTGCGCCCGATGAGCAGATAGTTGAAGCCGCGCAGGTAGTAGTTCCCCTCTGCGGCCGCGGTGTGCCAGTGATGGCGCTTGAGCGTGCGGCTGTGCCGGACCACGGCCACGATGTCCACGGGCGCGAAGCGGCGCGCCAACAGGTCGAACAGCCGAAATCCGATCGGGACGAACGGACGGTCCTTCTTGAAGCTGTCGCAGGCGTACAGCGCGACGTGACGTCCCGGGCGCAGGATGCGGTGGATCTCGGCCAGCACCTGGTCCATCGCCCGGAAATAGTCGTCACTCTGGCGCGCGTCCAGCTCTCCGATGCACTCTTCCTGGCCCGAATAGGTGAGATGCGCGGAGTAGGGCGGGTCGAGGAACACGAAGTCGGCCTTTTCGCTCTCCAGCGGAAGCTTGCGCGCATCTACACGGAAGATGTCGGGGCGTCCCGGAGCGAGATCGTAGCCCAGCGCGCGCCGGTCGAGATCACGGGCGACGTCGAGCGTGGTCCCGCTGCCCGCCATGGGGTCGATCACCAGGTCCTTCGGCTGCGTGTAGCGCTGGAGCAGGTTCCAGATCACGAAGCTCGGCGTGGCTCCCGCGAAGTTCGGGTCGCCCTGCTTGCCGCCGCCCTGGCCCCCCTTGTAGTTCTGTGACGGGAAGTCCCAAAGCGTCGTGGTCATCAACGGAACCGCTCCCGCCTCGCCGATCCAGCGCTGTTCTTTGGCCATGGCATTCTCCCGAGCGCGCGCGGACATCCAGCCGCGCCGGCGTCCATCCGTGCGGGTGTCCATCCCCGCGGACGTCCAGGCGCGCAAGAGCCCATCCCTAATGGGTGTCCGTCCGCGCCTGAGTCCGACCGCCCGAGTGTCCACCATGGATGCGAGCAGGACAAGCGGGGCGCCGCTCGCTATGCTTGCGGCCGCCGGATTCCGCCCCTCCCCCGCGTGCCGCGAGGTGCTCCAGATGTCGTCTCCGCCTGCCCCCTGGTCCCGTCGTGATTTCCTGACCCGTGCCGCCGCGCTGGCCGCCGGCGCGACATTGGTGCCCGAGATCCTGACCGCCCAGCAACCGGAGAGCGAGCCACTCAAGGTGGCCGCGGACGTGATCGCCCGTGCCGAGCAGCTCACCGGCATCTCGTTCGACGGCGCCGAGCGCGAGCTGATGGGCAAGGCGGTGGGCGAGCACGTCGCCGCCATCAAGGCGATCCGCGACCTCAAGCTCGGCAATGACATCCCGCCGGCGACGAGCTTCCGGCCGCTATCGTCGCTGCCCAGCAGCGCGCCGCCGGTGCCGGTGTCCAGCGACCCGCCCCGGCGCGAGCCGCTGCCGCCGTGGATGGTGGCACCTCCCGCGCGCGCCGGCGCCGACGGCTTCTCCACCCAGGCCGCGCCCGCCAATCTGGAGGACCTGGCCTTCGCTCCGGTGACCGTGCTGGCGGCGCTGCTGCGCCAGCGCAAGGTCTCTTCGACCGACCTCACGAAGATGTTCCTGGCGCGCCTGCGCCGCCTCGACGAGAAGCTGCAATGCGTCATCACCTTCACCGACGACCGCGCGCTGGAGCAGGCGGCGCGCGCCGACCTAGAGCTGCGCGCGGGCAAGTGGCGCGGGCCGCTGCACGGGATCCCGTGGGGGCTGAAGGACCTGTTCGCGGTGCGCGGCATGCCCACCACCTGGGGCAGCGTGCCGTTCAAGGAGCAGCGCATCGACCAGGACGCCACGGTCGTGCAACGTCTGGACGCGGCTGGGGCCGTGCTGATCGCCAAGACGGCCGTGGGCGAGCTGGCGTGGGGCGACGTCTGGTTCGGCGGGACGACCAAGAACCCGTGGAAGCTCGACCAGGGTTCCAGCGGTTCGTCGGCGGGGTCATCGTCGGCGGTGGCCGCGGGCGGCCTTCCCTTCGCCATCGGTACGGAGACCCTGGGGTCGATCGTCTCGCCGTGCTCACGCTGCGGCGCCACGGGGCTCCGTCCCACCTTTGGCCGCGTGCCGCGCACGGGCGGCATGGCCTTGAGCTGGACGATGGACAAAGTGGGCGCGATCGCGCGCAGCGCGCAGGACGCAGCGATCGTGCTGCACGCCATCCATGGCGCCGACGGCGTCGATCCCGACGCGGTGACGGCGCCGCTGTCCTGGCACGACCCGCGCGGCGCGCGCGCACTGAAGGTCGGAATCGCGCACGCGGACTTCGAGCGCGAGCGCAAGGAGCAGGACAAGGAGCGCGCCATCGACGTGCAAGCGGTCGAGGTGCTCAAGCAGCTGGGCTTCGAGCTCACGCCCATCGAGCTACCGGACCTGCCCGTGGGCGAGATGCTGGTCGTGCTCGAGGTGGAGGCCGCCGCCGCCTTCGACGAGCTGACGCGCACCAACCACGACGACGAGCTGGTGCGGCAGGTCGAGCAGGCCTGGCCGAACATCTTCAGGGCCGCGCAGCTGGTGCCCGCCGTGCAGTACGTCCAGGCGCAGCGCGCGCGCACCCTGCTGATCCGCCGTTTCGCTCAAGCGGTGGCGGGGCTGGACGCCTACGTCTGTCCGGCGTTCGCCGGCCCTACGCTGCGCGCCACGAACCTCACGGGGCATCCGGCGATCGTGCTCCCCAACGGTTTCCGCGAGGACGGGACTCCCACGAGCATGACGGTGATCGGCAAGCTCTACGGCGAAGGGGAGGCGGCCGCCGTGGCATGGGCCTATCAGCAGGCAACCGATTGGAACCGGCGCCGGCCCGCCGTGTGAGCCGGCGGGCGAAACGGGCGGGCGCGGGCTGGCCGGGCCGGCGCGGGAGCCCCGGCGGGAGGTCCCACGATGGCGAGGCTCTTCTACTTGCACTGGAACAAGGACGAGGTGCTCGAGCGCGTCGAGCCCCTACGCGCCGTGGGACACGTGGTGTCCTGCCACTCCAGCACCGACGTTCCACCGAAGATCACGGCGCCTCCGGACGTCTTCATCGTGTCGCTGGCGCGGCTGCCGTCGCACGGGCGCGCCTTCGCGCAGTGGACCCGCGAACGGAAGGACATGCGGGAGGTCCCGCTCGTGTTCGTGGACGGCACTGAAGAGAAGGTGCAGGCCGCGCGCGAGAAGTTCCCGGGCGCGGTATTCTGCACATCCGCCACGCTGCCGGTAACCGTGCGCAAGCTGGTCGTGAAGGGCGGCTAGCGCGAGGGGCGCAGGGCGATCCGAGCGGGCGCGCTGTGACGGCCGCGCCGCGCCGGACGCGCCGCGCGTGTGAGCCTAGCGTGTGGACTGCACGGGCAGGCCGCGCGTGTGAGGCAGGCGGTCACACCAGGTCGCGTCCCGGCAGCCTCCCTGGAGCGAATATCCGCAGCGGGTCGACGTTGCGCGGCTGCAGCGCCCGGGACCAGCGCGTCCACACGTCACGCGCCACCGGGTCGTACGCCTGCGCGTGGGAGTGCAAGCGCCGCTCGAGCTCCTGCGCAAGGGCCTCGTGGAACACCTCGCGCCGGGGCTTCTCGCCGCCATTGTCCACGTACGCCTTCAGAAACAGCTGCCCCAGGCGCGGGCGTGGCTCGGCCTCGCAGATCGCCATCTCGACCAGGTCCGCTTCCGGCGGGCCCCAGTGGCAGAAGCTCCAATCGATCAGTCCGCTGACGTGGAAGCCCTTCCTGGGGATCACCTCGACCATCAGGTTGCCCAGATGGGCATCGCCGTGGAGCAATCGGTCCCCGCGCTCGTCGAGCGGCCGCCCGGAGCCACCAATGTAGCTGGGCTCGCCCAGCGGACGGCGGATGGTGTGGAGCGTGGCCAGTGTGCGGCCGAGCATTTGGCAGAGCAGGCCGATCCCCGGATCGTAGGGCGCCTTCGCCCGCAGATCGATGGCGCGCACGCCGGGCAGAATCGGCGAGAGGCTCGCCTCAGGGCGTAGCTCGTCGGGTACCAGCAGCATCGGGTAGGCGACGGGGACGATCCCGTGGGCGCGGCGCGCGGCTTCGGCCTCCGCGCGCAGGGAGACCCGCGTGTGCTCGAGATCCTGCGATCGGGCCAGGCGCATGAGCTGCAGGCCGCCGTCCTCCAACTCCACGATGAGCAGATGGTGCAGGCTCCCGCTGCCCGCGGGCTGGATCTGGCGCACGCGGTGCCCGGAGCGCAGCAGGATCTCCCGCGCTCGCGTGAGGGGTTGATCGTCGATTTGAACCAAGGCGTTCGTCTCGCGGCGATCCACGCAATAAGATGAAGGTAATCGACACGCGGCGCGGGGGGAATGGGGTGCCGCGGGTGGTGGGTCAGTTGCCGTGACCCTCTGCAAATTTGACCATAATTATGCTCAGATTCGCAGAGGCTCGCCGCCAGCATAGCCGTGTGGCTCCCTGCCGAGCGATGAAATCCGGGCCGGAGCTGAAATCCGGGCCAGAATCGATCCACCACCCCGCTGCGGGCGCGCTCGACGCCCGCGTCGGGCGCCGGCTATACTGCCCGGGTCGGCGCGCCGATTCCGCTGCGCCCCTGCGCGCCGCCCGCGGCCACACGCCTGATCACCCGGGGGTACGGAGTAGCGCTGCCATGGGCCGCCTCAATATCTCCAGCGGGACGCCCTGGGAGCCGGTCGTCGGCTACTCCCGCGCCGTGCGTGTCGGTCCATTTGTGCACGTGTCGGGCACGACGGCGACCAGCGAGCAGGGGCTGGTCGGCATTGGTGATCCCTACGCCCAGACCGTGCAAACTCTGCGCAACATCGAGTCGGCTCTGGCCCGGGCCGGCGCGTCCCTGCACCACGTCGTGCGCACGCGCATGTACGTCGTCGACATCGCCCAATGGGAGGCGGTCGGCCGCGCCCACGGGGAGTTCTTCGGGCAGATCCGGCCGGCCACCAGCATGGTCGAGGTGCGCCGCCTGATCGATCCGCAGATGCTCGTGGAAATCGAGGCCGACGCCTACATCCCGGAGGGCTCCGGTCCGACGGCGAGCGAGCGCTGACCCCATACTCCTCGGCTTCCGGCGCGGCGCGCTGCGGCGGCCCCCGGCTGTGGATTCACTCGCGATCGCGCTCCTCGAGGATCGCCTCCAACTCGGCGACTGCCTCCAGGTCCTTCGGCCGGCCCGCCGCCCGCTTGACCTCGATGAGCCGCCGCAAGCCAAGGCAGAGACATCTCAGCCCGAAGAGGTCGATCGGCACCGCATCGCGCAGCAACGCGTCGTAACCTCCGCCGCCCGCGATCTCACCGAGCAGGTCGAGGTCGCCGAGGTTGGTGGTCAGCGTGAAGTTCAGCCCGCGCTCGATGGTGCCGGCGTCCCAGCGAAACGGCAGTCCGGGAGGAGCACCGCGGAGGTAGGGGTGGTGGAGCGCGAGGGCGGCCGCCAGGCATTCGATATTCCGCGCAGACCTCGCGTAGACGATGTCCAGGTCCTCCGTGAGCCGCGAGGAGCCATGCACCGTCGCCGCGACACCGCCCACGAGAATGAACTCGACCCTTGCCTCGACCAGCGCGCGCAGAAGCGAATCCGGGGTGGTCATTGCGGTCTGCGAGCTCCTGCCCGCCGGAGCTCCTCTGCGAGCAGCCGGAGCCGGTGCAGCTTCAGCAATCGCTCCTCCGGCGTGAGCTTGAGATTCTCGCGGATGAGGGAGCGGTCGACGTCCTTCTTGTACGCCTCGATCACGGGATCGTACGGCAGCGGTGGAGCATGATCGCCCATAGCACCCGAAACGTAGCTGCCGCCTCCATCGTGGTCAAGCGCCCCGCACCGGCTGGAACAGCGCCGCCACCGCGCCGGCCGGATCCTCGATCACGCAGTAGCGCCCGTAGCCGCCCATGCCTTTCGGCTTCACGAGCACTTTCCCGCCGAGCTCCTCGCAACGTGCGGCGCTGCGCTCGAGGTCCGCGACTACGATATAGATGAGCCACTGCGCCGGGAGCCCGTCATTGGACCCCCGCGCGTGGCAGACGCCGGCGATGGCCCGCCCGCTCTCCGGGGCGGCCATGACGAAGTCGTTGTAGCCTTGCATGTCCACGGAAGCGGGCTTCCAGCCGACGACCCCGGCGTAGAAGTCGCGGACGGCCTCCGCGGGGCCGACCGTCAGGTCGGTCCAGGCGATGCTTCCGATCTCAGGCCCCGTGGAATCGGCCATCGAAGGTCCTTCCTCGTGCCAGGGGGAGTTCGGCACCTGCCGCTCATGGTGACGGATTCAGCAACGGTGGGCAACTGGGTTCGCCCGCGCCGCAGTCCTTGACCGCCGCCCCCGGCCATCCCTAAGCTCGCCTTCCTCGTCATGGCCCGCCCCAGCGACACGTCCTACCGCCGCCCCCTCGCCGTGCTCACGGTGCTCTTTTTCATGTGGGGCTTCCTCACCTCCATGAATGACGTCCTGATCCCGTATCTGAAGGGGGTCTTCGCGCTGAATTACTTCCGCGCGATGCTGGTGCAGTTCGCGTTCTTCGGGGCCTACTTCATCGGCTCGGTGATCTACTTCGCGATCTCGGCGCGGTCGGGCGATCCCATCCAGCGCATGGGCTACAAGAATGGCATCGTGGCGGGCCTGCTGTTGTCCGCCTCCGGTGCGGCGTTGTTCTGGCCAGCGGCGCAATTCGTGAGCTACCCGTTCTTCCTGTCGGCGCTGTTCATCCTGGGTCTCGGCTTCACGCTGCTGCAGATCTCCGCCAACCCGTACGTGACGCTCCTGGGCGACGAGAGCACCGCGCCCAGTCGGCTCAACCTCTCGCAGGGCTTCAACTCGCTGGGCACCACCATCGGGCCGCTGCTGGGAGGGTTCCTGGTCTTCAAGTACTTTGCGGGCGCGGCGGGCGGCGCTGATTCGGTCAAGGTACCGTATCTGGTCTTCGCCGGCGTGCTGCTGTTGATCGCGGTGCTGATCTCCTTCGAGCACCTGCCCCGCGTCGCGAGCATGGAGCGGGTGCAGGGCGGCATGGCCGCGCTGCGCTATCCGCACCTCGTGCTGGGCATCGTCGCCATCTTCGCCTACGTGGGCGCGGAGGTGAGCGTCGGCAGCATCCTGATCAGCTTCCTGGGGTTGCCGCAGATCGCCGGGATGAGCCAGCACGAGGCGAGCACCTACGTGGCGTTCTACTGGGGCGGGCTCATGATCGGGCGCTTCATGGGAGCCGTCTCGCTCAGCGAGCTGCCGCGGCAGCGCAAGGAGCTGCTGCTGTTGGGCCTGCCGGCGGCGGCGCTGCTGGTGATCCTCTACCTGCGCGGCGCGGGGATCGCGCTGACCTACGGGATCTTCCTCTTGGTCAACCTGGGAGCCTTCCGCCTGGGGCGCTTCCTGCCCGGACGCACGACGTGGGTGTTCGCGCTGGCGATCGTGGGGCTGCTGGGACTGGCGTTGGCTCTCAACGGCCGGCCCAGCATGTGGTGCGTGATCGCAGCAGGGCTGTTCAACTCGATCATGTGGTCGAACATCTTCAGCCTGGCCATCGAAGGGCTGGGTGAGCACAAGAGCCAGGCCAGCTCGCTGCTGGTGATGGCCATCATCGGCGGAGCGCTCTTCCCGCTGGCGCAAGGCGCCTTCGCCGATCGATTCGGCGTGCACCGCAGCTTCGTCGTTCCGATGCTGGCGTACCTGTACATCGCCTACTATGGCTGGCGTGGGCATGAGGTGGGGCGGTCGCGGCAGCGGCCGGCCGTGGCGCAGGCCGCAGCGGGCCCGCTGCGAACGGACGCACGAGGAACACCATGGACGTAGCGCTGGGCGTGGACCTGGGTGGAACCAACACCAAGTGGGGGCTGGTCGACCGGTCGGGGAACTGCGTGCACGCGGGGTCAGAGCCCACGGCGGACTTCGCGGGCCCCCGCGAGCTGGCCGCGGGCGTGCACGCGGCCGCCATCGCGGTGCTCCCGCAGCTGGGCGACGCACGCGTGGCGGGGATCGGCATCGGCGCGCCCAACGGCAATTACCACCGCGGCACCGTCGAGTACCCGCCGAATCTCCCGTGGCCCGGCGTGACACCGCTGGCCGCGATGTTCGCCGAGCGCTTCGCGCTGCCGGCCGTGCTCACCAACGACGCCAAGGCGGCCGCGCTCGGTGAAGGCCTGTTCGGCGCGGCGCGCGGGCTGACCGATTATCTGGTCGTGACGTTGGGCACCGGGTTGGGCAGCGGATTCGTGGCCGGGGGGCAGCTGCTCTACGGGCACGACGGCTTCGCGGGCGAGCTGGGGCACACGACCGTCGAGCGCGACGGACGGCCGTGCGGCTGCGGGCGTCTTGGTTGCCTGGAAACCTACGCCTCGGCCACCGGGCTGGTGCGCACGGTGCGCGAATGGCTTCATCCCGCCGAGCGCCGCAGCCCTCTGCGGGACCTGGCGCCCGACCAACTCACGGCAAAGGCCATCGCCCAGGCGGCCGCCGCGGGCGATGCGCTGGCGCTGGACGCCTTCGAATACACCGCGAGGATCCTCGGCTTGGCGCTGGCCAACGCGGTGGCGATCACCAGCCCGCAGGCGATCGTGCTCTTCGGCGGCCTCGCCCAAGCCGGAGACGTGTTGATGCGACCGCTGCGCGAGCACTTCGAGGCGAGCCTGCACACCCTCTGGCGGGGGAAGGTCGAGCTACGCGTGTCGGAACTCCACGACCACAACGCGGGGGTGCTGGGCGCTGCCGCGCTGTTGTGGGCGGAGCTGGACCGTGGCGCTCGCCGCTGATGCGCGTCAGGGCGGTGCACGGCGGCGGCGTGGCAGCGTAACGCCGCATTACCTGACCCGCGTCTCGCTTCTCATCGGCACGGCGCTTCTCGCAGGCACGTCGGCTCTCACCGGCGCGACCGTGGCGTACGCCAACGACGATCCTGCCCGCTCCGTAAACCCGTTCATCGGCACCGGGGGCCACGGCCATACGTTCCCCGGCGCGAGCCTGCCGTTCGGCATGGTCCAGCTCAGCCCGGACACGCGCCTGGAAGGCTGGGACGGCTGCTCCGGCTACCATTACAGTGACGATGTCATCTACGGCTTCTCGCACACGCACCTGAGCGGGACGGGCGTTCCCGATTACTGCGACATCCTCTTCATGCCGGTCACCGGCGCGCCCCGGCTGGCCGCTGGCGCCGGCGGCGCACCTGGCGGGGGCTACGGCTCGCGCTTCTCCAAACGGAGCGAGCGCGCCGAGCCCGGCTGGTATGCCGTGGAGCTGGAGGACTCTGGCATCGGCGTCGAGCTGACGGCCACCGAGCGCGCCGGCCTGCATCGCTACCGATTCCGGCGCGGCCGCGACGCCCATGTGATCGTCGACCTGACGCACCGCGACCCGGTGCTCGGCTCCTCGCTGCGCGTGGTCGGAGATCGCGAGCTCGAGGGCTTTCGCCGTTCCAGCTCCTGGGCGCGCGACCAGGTCGTCTACTTCGTAGCGCGCTTCTCGAGGCCGTTCCAGCAGGCGCGGGTCGCAGTCAACGATACGCTTCGCGAGGGCTTGGGCGAGGGCTCCGGCACGAGCGTCAAGGGGGTTCTCTCGTTCGGCGACCGCGGTGGCGAGATCCTGGTCAAAGTGGGAATTTCGGCTGTCGACATCGACGGCGCGCGGCGCAACCTCGACGCCGAGCTGCCCGGCTGGGATTTCAGAGCGGTGCGGCGCGCCGCGCGGCAGCGCTGGGACCAGGCACTCTCGCGGGTCGAGATCGAGGGTGGCACGTCGCGGCAGCGGACGATCTTCACCACGGCGCTGTACCACTGCCTGCTGGCGCCCAACGTGTTCTCCGACGTGGACGGACGCTACCGCGGCATGGACCTGCACATCCACAGCGCGCAGGGGCGCCGCCAATACACGGTGTTCTCGCTGTGGGATACGTTTCGGGCCTTGCACCCGCTCTTGACGATTCTGGAACCGCAGCGCACGAGCGAGATCGTCCAGACGTTCCTGGCGCAGTACCAGCAGCGTGGACGGCTGCCGGTGTGGGAGCTAGCGGCCAACGAGACCGACTGCATGATCGGCTACCACTCCGTGTCGGTCATTGCCGATGCGTGGCTCAAGGGCATCCGGGGATTCGATGCAGGCCTCGCGCTCGACGCGATGGTCCACAGCGCGACGCTGCCGGAGCGGGGCCTGGACGCCTACCAGCAGCAGGGCTTCGTCCCCTCCGAGCGCGAGGCGGAGTCGGTCAGCAAGACCCTCGAGTACGCCTACGACGATTGGTGCATCGCACAGATGGCGGGCGCGGTGGGCCGCGGCGACGTCGCCGCCGAGTTCACGCGGCGCAGCCAGGCCTGGCGGCATCTGCTCGATCCGCAGACCAGCTTCATGCGCGCGCGCCACAACGGACGCTGGGCGGAGCCCTTTGATCCGCGCCGCGTCGACAACAACTACACCGAGGCCAACGCCTGGCAGTACGGCTTCTTCGTGCCGCACGACATTGCGGGGCTGATGGAGGCGATGGGCGGTGAGCAGGCATTCGTGGAGAAGCTGGACGCGCTGTTCACGGCGCAGAGCCAGACGACCGGCCGCGAGCAGGCCGACATCACGGGGCTGATCGGCCAGTACGCCCATGGCAACGAGCCCAGCCACCACATGGCGTGGCTGTATCACTATGCAGGCATGCCGTGGAAGAGCGTGGAGCGCGTCCGCCAGATCCTGGACACGTTGTACGCTGACGCACCGGACGGCCTGGCCGGCAACGAGGATTGCGGTCAGATGTCGGCGTGGTACGTGCTGAGCGCGATGGGGCTCTACCCCGTGTGCCCGGGGTCGGGGGAGTACGCACTGGGCCTTCCGGAGTTCGACAAGGTGACGCTTTACCTGGACGGCGGCCGGCGCTTCGTGATCGAGACGCGCGGACCTGCACGCGCCAGTGGCGCCGCGGATGCAGGCGCCAGCGGCGCTGCCGGGCGCGCGATCTACGTTCAGGGGGGGCAGCTCAACGGCCACACACTGACGCGCTGCTACTTGCGTCACGACGAGATCATGGCCGGCGGAAAGCTGGTCCTGACCCTTGGGCCGCGTCCCAATGAGCGGTGGGGCCACGACCCGCAGGATCGCCCTCACTCCGCGCTGCAGGGCGAACGCATCGTTGCGGCACCCTGGGCTCAGGCGGAAGGGGACGTCTTCCGGGACAGCTTGCGCGTGGAGCTGCGCTGCGCCGACCCGGCAGCGCGCATCCGGTTTCAGCTGGCAGCCGGGGCCACGCCGGCGCCCCCGCCACCGCGGGGCGAGTGGGAGCAGTTCCGGCAGCCGCTGGTGCTGCGCGACAGCGCTACGATCTCGTTCTTCGCCGAGCCCGGCGAGGCAGCCTCTGCATCCGACAGCCGGACGAGCCCGGTCGTCACGTCGCGCTTCCACCGCATCCCCAACGACTGGGCGATCGAGGTGCTCAGCGTGCCCAACGCCCAATACACCGCCGGCGGACCGCAGGCGCTCATCGACGGCCTGCATGGCGCCAGCGACTGGCGCACGGGCGGCTGGCAGGGCTATCAGGACACCGACTTCGATGCGACGGTCGATCTCGGCCGCGTCCGGCCGCTGCGGCGCGTCGGCGCCAGCTTCCTGCAGGACGTGCGTTCGTGGATCTGGATGCCGGCGGAGGTCGTTGTGGCGGTCTCGCGGGACCGGCATGCCTTCCGGGAGGTCGCGCGGCTGACCAGCGGCGTCTCCGATCGCGAGTATGGCGTCGTGGTCCGCGAGATCGTCGCCGAGCTGCAGGGCGCCGAGGCCCGCTACGTGCGCGTCTTCGCTCGCAACTACGGCCGCATCCCAGACTGGCATCCGGGGCACGGGGATAGCGCGTTCATCTTCGTCGACGAGATCGTGATCGAATAGGGCAGGTCCTCGGGCGCGGCTGCTCCCGTGGTTGGACGCTCCGCGACTGACCGGCCCGGCGCGACCGGCCCAGCCTGACCGGCGCAGCCTGACCGCCTCAACGTGACCGGCCTCGCCCAGCCGGCTCCGCCTTGTGCAAACCGCGCCCGCCAGATACCTTCGCTGTGGAGCCAGGCGATGCGAGGGACGCGAGGCACACGATGCAGATGATGCAGCCAATCGACGCCGCACTCAGCATCGCCATCGGCCTCGGCCTCGCGGCCGCGTGCGGCTTCCGCGTGTTCGTGCCGCTGCTGGCGCTGAGCATCGCCGGCCTGAGCGGCCACGTGCACCTCACGCCGGGCTTCGCGTGGATCGCGACCTGGCCGGCGCTGATCGCCTTTGCCGCGGCCACCGTCTTCGAGGTGCTCGCCTACTCCGTCCCAGTGGTCGATCACTTCCTGGACCTGCTGGCGACCCCCACCGCCGTGCTCGCCGGGATCGTGGTGAGCGCGTCGGTCATGGTGGACCTCCCGCCGCTGCTGCGCTGGGCCGTTGCGCTGATCGCTGGCGGAGGGATCGCGGGCCTGGTCCAGGGTGCAACGGTGCTGATGCGCCTGAAGTCCTCGGCCGCGACCGGGGGGCTGGCCAACCCGGCATTCGCGGCGATGGAGCTCGTCGGCGCTAGCACCGCGTCGGCGCTGGCGATCCTGCTGCCGCTGGTGTGCCTGTTGGTGCTCGCGCTCGTGTGCGTCGTGATCTTCCGCTCGGCGGGGCGCGTGGCGTTCGGCAGGCGCAAGGTCCGCTTGGAGCGCTCGACGCGCTGGACGGCGGGCGATCCGGGGCAGTGGCGCTGAGCGGCCGGCGCGGCCGCAGGCTCACCAGACACTCGAGGATGGTTGGTGGGCATGGACTTCGGGTTCCTGCTGCGCGGCTTCGTCATCGGATTCTCGATCGCCGCGCCGGTCGGGCCGATCGGCGTGCTCTGCATCCGGCGCACCCTTGCCGATGGCCGCAGCACCGGCCTCGCCTGCGGGCTGGGAGCGGCCACAGCGGACGCAGTCTACGGCTGCATCGCCGGCTTCGGCCTGAGCGTCCTCTCCAGCGCGCTGATCGCCCAGCAGCGCTGGCTGGGGCTCATCGGAGGGACGTTCCTCTGCTATCTTGGAGCGCGAACGTTCACGGCTGCCCCCGCTGGCGGGGCGGCGGAGGCGCGCGGGCTGGGACTGTGGGGCGCGTATGGAACGACGTTCCTGCTGACGCTCACCAACCCGATGACGATCCTCTCCTTCGCCGCGGTCTTCGCAGGGCTGGGCCTGGGCGCCGCCAGCGGCAGCTACGCAGCGGCCGCCGCGCTGGTCCTGGGTGTGTTCCTGGGATCGGCGCTCTGGTGGCTGGTCCTGTCGGGCCTGGCAGCATCCTTGCGTAGCCGGCTCGACCTGCACGGTCTGCGTTGGGTGAATCGTGGCTCGGGCGTGGTCATCGCCGCGTTCGGGCTGCTGGCCCTGTGGCGCGGCCTCACGGCGCGCGGACGGTAGGAAGCTCGACCTTCGTGGCGCGCGCAACGCGAGCCCATCGGGATCGACGCGTGGGCGGTCCCCGCCCGCGCCGCAAAGAGGCACTGCCATGCTGAACAAGCTCATCCCGAGCCTGGCGGTCTCGGACATCCAGCGCTCCATCACGTACTATCGGGAAGCTTTCGGGTTCACCGTCTGCGAGAGCCACAAGCCCGGGGGGCAGCTCGTCTGGGCGTGCCTGCGGTCGGGGTCGACGTTCCTGATGCTGCAGCAGGAGGGAGGTGGGCACGGGGAAGCACGCGACATTGCCTCGACGCCCAAGACCTTTTGCATCTACCTCCAGCCCGACGACATCGACGCCCTGCATGCGCAGCTGGTCGGCAAGAAGCTCGCGGTCGGCCCGCTCAAGACGACGCCCCTGGGCGCGCGCGAGTGCACGCTCAGCGATCCCGATGGCTACGAGTGGTGGATCTCGCAGCCGGGCGGCGGCCCGCTGGCCGGCTGAGTCAGCACGGCCCGCCGCGGAGGCCGCAGGCGGCGAAGCCGGATCGCCGTGGAAGCGCCGAAGCCGGATCGCGGCAGCGGCGCAGACCTCCCCTCGAGCGCCGCGCGGGTGCTCGGACCGCCCCACACTGCGAGTCGGCACTCTCGCGTCGGAGCTGCCCGGCCCACCCGTAGCCCCCGCCCGTCCTGGCCCAGCCTGCCCCCCACCAAGCACCCGTCCGTGGTCCCGGCCCGTCCTCGCGCGATGGCGGCTGATTCCTTATGTAAGAAGTGATGGTTGACTTGCAATCGGATTGGGGCGCCGGGCGACGGTTTCGCCAATTTCAGTCAAAAATGGATGGATTTTCAGTCATATTCTGTGGTCCATCCCGAACCGGCCGGCGTCCCGATTTCACTGGGACGGACCAACTCGTTATCTGACAATTTGTTATGTGTGTGACGGTGACCAGCGCGGGCAAGGCACGCATCCTGCGCAGAGGCATACCTGCACCCCCCGGGAGGCATCGATGCTTCGCGCCAGAACAGAGTCCTCTGCCGCAGCCGGGCTGCCGCACGTGGTGGTGGTGGGTGGCGGCTTCACCGGCGCCGCGCTGGTGGTCCATCTGCTACGGCAGCCGGCGCGGACCGCGCCACGCGTAACGCTGCTCGAGCAGGCGCCGCGTGTGGGCCGCGGCGTGGCGTACGGGACCGATGCTGCGGAGCATCTGCTGAACGTCCCCGCCGCCCGCATGAGCCTACTGCCCGAGGATCCCGACCACTTCCTGCGCTGGGCCGCGGCGCGCCGGCCCGCGGTGGGGCCCTATTCGTTCCTCCCGCGCGCACTCTATGGCCAGTACGTAGCCGATACGCTGCGCCGCACCGCGGAGCCAGCGCAGCGCGCGGGCAGCTACCAGCAGATCCACGCGCAGGCGCAGGACGTCCTGGAGCTGGAGGGCAGACGCGGTTTCGTCGTGCAGCTCGCCGAGACTGCCCCGATTGCCGCCGACGTGGTGGTGCTTGCGAACGGCCATGGCAGCCCCAGCGTGCTGCTGCCGGACGACCCATTCCTGGCGGTGGATCCGCGCTTCTGCGCCGATCCGTGGGCGCCCGGCGCCCTGCAGGACGTGATGCCAGAGGAGAGCGTGGCGCTGGTTGGAACCGGCCTGACAATGGTCGACGTGGTGCTGCAGCTGCGCGCGCAGGGGCACCGCGGGGCGCTGCTGGCCTTCTCCCGGCACGGCCTGCTCCCGCGCGCGCACACCACCGCCCCTGCGCCGGCGTGGCGTCTAGCCTTCGAGCCCGCCGCGCGGGATTCGCTCGCCGCGTGGGTCTCTGCGCTGCGCGCGGAGGTCCGCCGCGCCGCTGCGGCTGGCGCGCCGTGGCAGAGCGTGCTCGACGCGCTACGGCCGCGCACCGCGGAGCTGTGGCAACGCCTCGATGCCCGGCGCCGCCGCCAGTTCCTCGAGCACCTACGGCCCTTCTGGGAGGCCCACCGCCACCGCATGGCGCCCGAGGCGACCGCTCGCGTCCAGGCGCTGTGCGCGTCCGGCGCGCTCGCTGTGTGCGCGGCCCGGCTGCTGCGCGTGCAGCGCGACGGCCTGGCACTCGCGCTGCAGCTGCTGCCGCGCGGGCAGCGCCAGCCGCGCCTGCATACCGCGTCGCGCCTGGTCAACTGCACGGGGCCCGACTTTAACCTGCAGCGTGCCGGCGACCCGCTCGTGCGCCGCATGTTGCAGCGGGGGCTGCTGGCACAGGATCCGTTGCAGCTGGGGCTGCAGACGGCCGGCTGCGGCAACGCCGTGCGGGCCGACGGCCGCGTGCACGCGTCGCTCTACGTACTGGGGCCGGCGCGCCGGCCGCTCCTGTGGGAAACCACAGCGGTCCCCGAGATCGCCGCCCAGGCGCGCGCCTTCGCCGAGAGCTTGGCCGGCGCGGCCGCCCAGGCGGGGTAGCCCGTCGGAGCCGGGCGGCTGCCGCGGCCCCGGCGGCGCACCCGTCCCCGAGTCCCGACTCGCCCCCAAAACGACGGTCGCTACGCGCGTCCCTTCATCGTGCGGGGCAGCGTCTCCTTGCCGAGCGCTTTCGCGGGCTCGCTGAAGCCGCGGTCACGCTGGGTGGCGTCGATCTCCAGCTGCGGCGTCTGCGCGTACCCGTGCTGGCTGAGCGACAGCCGCACGCGCTTGATCAGCTCGCCTCGCGACCCGGCTGGATCGCGGCGCAGGTGGTACGTCAGGTAGTACGTGAACGCGCCGCGCCACGCCCCGTTGATCAGGTCGTCGGCGCTGGTCTGGTTGTCCTTGCAGCCGGCCCACAGGATTTGGTTCTTAACGGGTCCGCCCGCGCGGCCCATGAGCTTCGTGAGCTTGACCTGGTCCTCCTCACCGGTGAGGCGCAGCTGGATGTCCACGGGCGGGGGCAGGAAGCGGTTGCGCAGCTGCGGCGGCGGCGCCAGCTCGGGCGGCGGCTGCAAACCGAGATCGCGCAGCCCGGTGCCCGAATGGCAGGAGTCCAAGAACACCTCCAGCAGCACGCCGGCCGGCAGGCCGGAGAAGATCTTGTGGAGGTCGTCATCGGTGATGTAGGTGCCGTCCCAGTCCATGTCGTGGGGACAGATCAGCTCGTCCAGATGGTCGGTAAGCTCGTCGCCGTCGCGGTCGCGGATCTGCGAGCCGTGCCCCGAATAGTGGAAGATCAGCGCATCGCCCGCCTGCGCCCCCCGCACCAGCCAGCGCAGCCGGCGCAGGATGCCCTCCTTGGTGGCCCGGTCATCGGTGACGACCCGGATGTCCTTGCTCTGAAACCCAAACGCGGTGCGCAGCAGCAGGTGCATGTCGATGGCGTCGTTCACGCACCCGCGCAGACCGTTGGCGTTCGCGTACTGGTTGATCCCGACCACCACTGCCTTCTTCGCCATGAGCGCCTCCTTGTGCCTGGACCCCTGGAATCGGGCGGGACGAGCTCCCGCCGGGCGGCGACGTGCCGGCGCGCGTGGCCGCCTCCCTGGAGTAAGACGCAAGAACGGGCCAGTTTCCCCCCGATCTTGTACACTGGCCGCGCCGCTCGCCGCCGCGCCCGGCTGCGTTGCACCCGGCTCCGTTGCGCACGACGCCGCGCGCCGGCGCGCTCGCGCGGCGGCGACAACCCCCGCCCGCAAGACGGTCCACGATGCCCGCCACCCTCCGCATCGCCCTCATCGGTGACCACGATCCGCAGGTCCTCGCCCACCAGGCCATCCCGCGGGCGCTGGAGCTGTCGGCGGAACAGGCGGGGTGCACCGTCGAGGCCGATTGGGTCGGGACCGCGACGATCGGGACCGACGCTGGCCGGCAGCTCGCCTCCTATGCCGGACTGTGGTGCGTTCCGGCCACCCCCTACGCCAGCTTCGACGGGGCACTGCGCGCGATCCGCTTCGCCCGCGAGGAGCCGCGCCCGTTCCTGGGCACTTGCGGCGGCTTCCAGCACGCAATGATCGAGTTCGCCCGCAACGTGCTGTGCCACGCGCAAGCTGATCACGCCGAGTCCAACCCTGGCGCGGCAGTGGCCTTGATCACGCCGCTGGCCTGCCCGCTCGTGGAGCAGACGGGGCGGATCCGGTTGCGCGACCGCTCGCGCCTGCGCGCGATCTACGGCTGCGCCGAGGCCGTCGAGGGCTACCATTGCAGCTTCGGGCTCGATCCGCGCTACGCTGCCTGGTTCGACGCAGGGCCGCTGCGGGTGGCCGCGGTCGACGCGGTGGGCGAGACGCGGGCCGTCGAGCTGGACGGGCATCCCTTCTTCGTTGCGACGCTCTTCCAGCCCGAGCGCGCAGCGTTGCAAGGACGCGCGCACCCTCTGGTGACGGCGTTCGTGCGCGCGGCGGCGCAGGCCGGCTGACCGCACGCGGGTGAGTTCACGATTGCCCACGATTGCCCCTTGCGCTTCCGGCTGGATTCTTGCATAACTATGCATCATGCAGAATCCATCCGAAACCCACGACGGCGCCGCCCCCCGCCCGGCGGAGCCACCCAAGGTGGCCCTGGCGTTCTCGGGCGGCCTGGACACCTCCTACTGCGTGCCCCGCCTGGCCGAGGCCGGGTGGGCTGTCCACACCGTCTACGTCGACACGGGCGGCAGCGGCGCCAGCGACCGCGACGCCATCCGCCGCCAAGCGCTGGCGGTCGGTGCGCGCGAGCACCACCAGGTCGATGCCCGCGCGGCGGTGTACGACCGCTTCGTCCGCTTCCTCATCCAGGGCAACGTGCTGCGCGGCGAGGTCTACCCGCTGTCCGTCGCCGCCGAGCGCACCCAGCAGGCCCTCTCGGTGGTCGCCGTCGCGCGGGAGATCGGCGCGAGCGCCGTCGCCCATGGCTCCACCGGAGCCGGCAACGACCAGATCCGGTTCGACGTCGCGCTGCGGGTGCTGGCGCCGGACCTGCAGATCCTCACGCCCATCCGCGATGCCGGAGTGCGCCGCGAGCAGGCGATCGCCGAGCTGCAGGCGCGCGGGCTGCCGGTGCCGCAGAAGGCCGCTGCCTACTCCATCAACCGCGGCCTGTGGGGGACGACTTGGGGCGGAGGCTGGACGCACGATCCCTGGGCTGGCCCGCCGCCGGAGCTGCTCGATCCGCCGGCCGACGCTCCGCCGCCGCGGGAGATCCACCTGCGCTGGGAGCGAGGGCTGCCCGTGGCGCTGGACAGCGCGCCACTCACGGGCCCCGCGCTGGTCGAGGCGCTGGGTGAGCTGGCCGATGCCTACGGCGTGGGCCGGGGGATCCACCTGGGCGAGACCGCGCTGGGCATCAAGGGGCGCATCGGGTTCGCGGCGGGCGCGGCGGTGCTGCTGATCGCGGCGCACCGCGAGCTGGAGAAGCTCGTGCTCACGCGCTGGCAGGTTTTCTGGAAGGAGCAGCTCGGCCGCTTCTACGGCGACCGGCTGCACGAGGGGCAGTATTTCGACCCGGCGCTGCGCGACATCGAGGCGCTGATCGAGAGCTCCCAGGCGCGCGTCACCGGCGAGACGCGCGTACGGCTGTCGCCCGGCCGCTTCCAGGTGGTCGGCGTGCGCAGTCCGCACTCCATGATGGATCCCGCGGTGGCCACTTACGGGGAAGAGAACCGGCTGTGGACCGGCGCGGAAGCGCGCGCCTTCGCCCGCGTCGCCGCGATCCCGTCGCTGTTGGCCGCGCGCGCCGCGGAAGGACGTCCATGCTGACCACGACGCGCCTGCGGCTGGACCGCATCTCCTCCTCGACGCGCAACGCGCGCCTGACCCGCGAGGTGATCGTGGGGGACGAGATCAACGCCGCCGCGGGCTACGTGCTCGCCGTGCGCATCCTCGAGGACAAGTCCACCTACAACACGGTGGAGGATCTGTCGGGCCGGATGGTCTCGCTGCGCGCGGGCGACGTGCTGGCCGGGACGTTGGGCAGCCGGCGCGCGCTGCGCGGCTACGCCGGCGAGGTCCCCTCCCATATCGCCGTGGGCGACGTGCTCGACGTGCTCAATCTGGGCGGGATCCTGGGCCGCTGCACGTCCGCCAGCGCGGAGCTGGGCTCGCCGTTTCGCGCCGAGGTCCTGGGGGCGATCCTCGCCTTCCCCGACTTGAGCGATCGAATCGGACGGCCCGCGACGATCGCCGACCACGCCGTGCCGCCCGCGGAGGTGCTGGACTGCACGGTGCCGGTGGTCTACGTGGCGGGCACCTGCATGAACGCCGGCAAGACCGTGGCTGCCACCGAGCTCGTGCGCGGCCTCACGCGCGCCGGTCTGCGCGTGGCGGCGTGCAAGCTCACGGGCGTCTCGCTCATGCGGGACACGCTGTCGATGCTGGATGCCGGAGCGGTCGAGGCACTCACCTTCAATGATGCCGGCGCGCCCAGTACCCACGCCGGGATGACCGTGCCGCTGGCCAAGGGCATCCTCAACCGGCTCGCCGCAGTCAGCAGCCGCCGCCCCGACGCCATCGTCGCCGAGCTGGGTGACGGGATTCTCGGCGAGTACGGCGTCCAGGACATCTTGCTGGATCCGTCGCTGATGGCGCTGGGCGCCGCGCACGTGCTGGCGGCCCCCGATCCGGTGGGTTGCTGGGGCGCCCTGCAGATCTACCGCGGCCGGTTCGGCCTGCCGGTTACCGTGATGACCGGCCCGGCCACCGACAACGAGGTTGGCCGCGATTACGTCCGCGCCGAGCTCGGCCTGCCCGCGTGCAACGCGCGGCGCGAGCCCGCGAGGCTGGTGCACGTGGTGCTCGCGGCGCTCGCGGCCTACACCGGGGGCGCCGCGCCGGCGCACAGCTCCGCGGACCCCGGGGGCACGCTGGAGGCGACCTCGTGAAGGCCACGGTGATCGGCGCCGCCGGGTACGCCGGGGGCGAGCTGTTACGACTGCTGCTCTCACACCCGCGGGTGACCGAGTGCGTCGCGACCAGTCGCAGCCAGGCAGGGCGGCCGCTGGCCACGGTCCACCCCGGGCTGGCCGCACTGACCGACGCCTGCTTCACCGGCGCGTCGCCGGCCCAGGCAGCGGCCGGTCAGGACGTCGTGTTTCTGGCGCTGGAGCACGGTGAGTCCTCGCGTCTGGCGGCGGAGGTGCTCGCCGCCGCGCCGGGGCTGGTCGTGGACCTGGCCGCCGACTTCCGCGTACAGGACCTGGGCCTCTACGAGCGCTTCTACGGCCAGCACACCTGCCCGCAGCTCGTGCCGCGCTTCACCTATGGGCTGGCCGATGTTGCGGGCGAGCGGCTGCGCGGCGCCCGCGCGATCGCCGCCCCGGGCTGCTTCGCCACCGCTGCGCTGCTGGCGCTCTTCCCCTTGGCCAAGGCGCCGCTGCTGGGAGAGCCCGCGCTGTTCGGCATCACCGGTAGCAGCGGATCGGGAGCCACGCCCAAGACCACCACGCATCACCCCACGCGCGCGCACAACATCTTCGCCTACTCGGTCTTGGGCCACCGCCACGAGGCGGAGATCCTCCAGCAATGGCGCGCGTGGACCGGCCGTGCCGCAGCCACGGCGCGGCTGCTGGCTCATTCTGGGCCGTTCGTGCGTGGAATCCATCTGACGCTGCACGCGCGCCTCAAGCCAGGCGGCGATCCCGTCGCGTTGTACCGCCGCGCCTACGAGGACCGCCCGTTCGTGCGCGTGCTGGATCAGCCGCCCGAGCTCACCCACGCCGTCGGCACCAACGTCGCGCTGCTGCACGCGGCGGCCACCGGCGATGGCGCGGAGGTGCAGGTGATGGTTGCCATCGACAACCTCGTGAAGGGCGCAGGCGGGCAGGCCGTGCAGGCCATGAACCTCGCGCTGGGCCTCCCCGAAGGCGAAGGGCTGCGCGCCGCAGGGATGTTCCCGTGCTGACCGTTGGAGGCCCGCCATGACCAAACGCGATTTCCTGGCGCTGGAGGACTGGCGCGACGAGGAGATCGAGTCGTTGCTCTCTCTGGCAGCGCGCGTCAAGCGCGGCGAGGTGCAGGGCGGCCTCGAGCGCAAGGTGATGGCGCTGGTGTTCATGGACCCCTCGCTGCGCACGCGCGCCAGCTTCGAGGCGGCCATGTTCCTGCACGGCGGCCACGCGATCGTGTTGGAGCCGGGCAACGGAAGCTGGGCGCTCGAGACCGAGCCCAACGCCATGATGGACGGCGCCACCGTCGAGCACATCGTCGAGGCCGCGCGGGTGCTCGGGCGCTACGCCGATGTGCTCGGCGTGCGCAGTTTCCCCCGCGGCGGCGACTGGGCGACGGCCCGCCGCGACGCCATCGTGCGCAGCTTCGCCCGCCACTGCGAGAAGCCGGTGATCAACCTGGAATCGGCGCGCCGCCATCCCTGCCAGGCGCTTGCCGATGCCATGACCTTGCGCGAGAAGCTCGGCAGCACGCGCGGGCGGCGCTTCGTGCTGCTGTGGACGTGGCACCCCAAGTCGCTGCCCACGGCGGTGCCGGCCAGCGCCGCGCTGGCCGCGGCGCGCCTGGGGATGGAGGTCGTGATCGCGCGGCCCGAGGGCTTCGACCTCGATCCCAGCGACACCGATCTCATCCGCCGCGTGGCCGAGGCGCACGGTGGCGGGCTCGCCGTGACCGCCGACCCCGAGGCCGCCCTGCAAGGCGCCGATGCGGTCTATCCCAAGGCATGGGGCTCGCTCGCCTGCTTCGGCCGCCCGGACGCGGAGGCGGCCCAGAAGGCTTCGTTGCGCGGCTGGCGCCTGACGGCGAGCCGCCTGCGTACCACGCGCGATGGCCGCGCCAGCGTCCTGCATTGCCTGCCCGTGCGCCGCAACGTAGAGATCGATGACGAGGTGCTCGACGGCCCCTGCAGCGCGGTGGTCGATCAGGCAGAGAACCGACTGCACGCCCAGCGCGCGCTGCTGCTGACCTTGGCCGGCAACCCGGCGACGCGCACGCTGGCGGCGCTGGAGGGCGCCGGCGGCCCGGCGGCGCGAAAGGAGTGACGGACTCGTGACGATCGACAGCAGCCGCGGCGTGCCCGGGCTCAAGGGCGCGCTGCGCTACGTGCGCGCGTACCGCGACAAGATCTTCGTCGTGAAGGTGGGCGGCGAGGTGCTGGCCGAGACGGAGGTCATGGAGCAGGTCTGCGCGCAGATCGCCCTGCTCGCCAGCCTGGGCATCCGCCTGGTGGTCGTGCACGGTGGCGGCCCGCAGGCGACGGCTCTCAGCAGGCGCATGGGCGTCGAGCCACGCCTGATCGCCGGCCGCCGCATCACCGATGACGACGCTCTGGCCGTCGCCAAGATGGTCTACGCCGGCACGCTCAACGTGGACCTGCTGGCGGCGCTGCGCGCGCATCAGGTCCACGCGGTGGGCGTGAGCGGGGTGGACGGCGAGCTGATCACCGCCCATCGCCGCCCGCTCGTGACCGTCATGGGTGACGACGGCGAGCGCATCGCAGTGGATTTTGGCCACGTGGGCGACATCGAGCGCGTGGATCCGCAGCTGCTGCTGACGCTCTTGGAGGCACGTTTCGTGCCGGTGGTCGCCAGCCTCGCCGCCGACAACGAGGGCCACGTGTTCAATGTCAATGCCGACACGGTGGCGGAGGCGTTGGCGGTGGCGCTGCGGGCCACCAAGCTGGTTTTCCTCACCGGCGCGCCCGGCGTGCTGCGCGACCGCACCGATCCTGCAACGCTGGTGGCCTTCGCCGATCCCGACGACCTGGCGCAGCTCATGGGGAGCGGAGCACTGGCCGGCGGCATGCGCCCCAAGGTCGAGGCCTGTATCCGGGCGGCGACCGGCGGCGTCGAGCGGACCCACATCATTGACGGACGCGTTCCCGACGCGCTCCTGCTGGAGGTCTTCACCGGCGCGGGCTGCGGCACCATGATCGTCGGGCGCAAGGAGAAGGCGGCCTATCTTGGCGGCGACATCTCCGGTTGAGACCGAGCTGCTGGCGGAGCTGGTGGCGGTCCCCTCGGTGAGCGGGGAGGAGGAGGCCGTGGCGCGCCGGGTCGAGCAGACCGCGCGCGACTTCGGCCTGGACGTCCGCCGCGACGCGGCCGGCGTCACGATCGAGCTGCGCGGGCGGGGCGCGGGCAAAGCACTCGCCTTGGTCTCGCACCTGGATGTCGTGCCGCCCGGCGAAGGCTGGTCGCGCGATCCGTTCGCGCCGCACGTCGAGGGGGAGCGTCTGTACGGCCGCGGCGCCGTCGACGCCAAGGCCGCCGTGACGGCCATGCTGCTGGCGGCGCGCGACGTGGCCCGCGCCGGTGGCCCGCGCACGGGCAGGCTGCTGGTGCTGCTGGGCTACGGCGAGGAGACGCGAGACACGACGATGCCGCAGGCCGTGGCCGCCGCGGGGCCGATCGACGCCGCGGTGATCGGCGAGCCCACCAGCCTGCAGCTGGCCGTGGCGCAGCGCGGACTCATGATGGTGGAGCTGCGGGCGCGCGGCGACCAGCGCCACGCCGGGCGCGCCGATGAGGACGGGGGCTGCGTGAACGCCGCCCTGGTGCTCGCCCGCGACCTGCTCGAGCTGCCGGAGCTGTTCAGGGACCGGCCCCATCCCGTGCTGGGGCATCCCAGCGCGGCTCCGACCATGCTGTCCGGCGGAGTCGGGCGCAACGTCACGCCGCCTTCGGCCAGTGCCGTGCTGGACGTGCGCAGCACGCCGGCCTGGAGCCACGCCGAGCTGGCCCAGCGCCTGCGCGCGCGCCTGCGCAGCGAGGTAGTGGTGACCTCCGACCGGCTCGTGCCATGCGAGACACCGCAGGGCTCGCGGCTCTTGGCTGCGGCGCGGCGCGTGCTGCCGGCGGCGCGGACGTTCGGCAGCCCGACCTGCTCCGATTGGGTGTTCCTACGCCACTGCGACGCGTTCAAGTGCGGCCCGGGCGCGAGCGCCCGCTCGCACACACCCGACGAGTGGGTCGAGCTGTCCGAGGTGGCGCAGGCGCGGGCCTTCTACGCCGCGCTGGCCACGGAGTACCTGGCATGAGCGCGCAGCGCACGCACCGCAAACGCGCACCGACAACGACGCTGTGGTCCGCCGGCGAGGCGCTCGACCGCCAGATGCTCGACTACACCGCGGGCGAGGACCGCGCGTGGGACGCGCGGCTGTTGCGCTGGGACGTGCTGGGCAGCCTTGGCCACGTCGAAGGTCTGGCGGGCAGCCGGCTGATCACGCCGGCACAGGCGCGGCGGCTGCGCGCCGGGTTGCGGGCCGCGCTGCGTGCGGCGGAGCGCGGGACGCTGCGCGTCGACCCCGGCAGCGAGGACGTCCACACGGGCGTGGAGACCTGGCTCACCCGCCGCTGGCGTGATGCGGGTGAGCGCCTGCACACGGCCCGCTCGCGCAACGATCAGATCGCCTGCGATCTGCGCCTCTATCTGAAGGATACGCTGCTGCGGTTGCACGACCAGTCCGCGCAGCTCGTGGCGGAGCTGGTGCGCTTTTCTGCCCGGCATCGCACGGTGCTCTGGCCCGGCTACACCCACCAGCGCCGCGCCATGCCCTCGACGTTGGGGTTGTGGGCTGCGGCATACGCCGAAGGCCTGCTCGACACCATGGAGAGCCTTAACGCCGTGTGGCAGCGCCTGGACCGCTGCCCGCTGGGCAGCGCCGCCGGGTACGGCGTGCCGCTGCCGCTGCGGCGCGAGATCGCCGCGCGGGCGCTCGGTTTCGCCCGTGTGGAGCACAACGTGGCAGCGGTGCAGGCCGGACGCGGCAAGCTGGAGGCCGCCGTCCTGCTGTGGTGCGCGGAGCTCGCCCGCGAGCTGGGCAAGCTCTCCTGCGACGTGATCCTGTTCAGCGCCGAGGAGTACGGCTACCTGCGCTTGCCCGCCGCGCTGGCCACGGGCAGCAGCATCATGCCCCACAAGCGCAACCCCGATCTGTTCGAGCTGACGCGCGGGCGGGCTGCCGCTGTGGAGGCCGACTTGGTCGCGGTGCTGCACATCGCTGGCAAGCTCCCCAGCGGCTACCACCGCGACTTCCAGCTGCTCAAGGAGCCACTCCTGCGCGGGCTGGACCGCACCGGGCAGATGCTGGCCATGGTCACGGCCGTGCTCCCGCGCCTGGAAGTCGATCGCGCGCGCTGCGCGGCGGCCGTCTCGGGCGGCGTGCTGGCGACCGACGAGGTGCTCCGCCGCGTCGAGCAAGGGCGGCCATTCCGGGCCGCCTACCGGGAGGTCGCCGCCGCGCTACGGACGCAGGCGGCCGCCAGCGCTGGGGCCGAGGATTCGCCGCCTGCGGGCGCACCCGCCACGCGCGCCATGCCGGGCGGGCGCGCCGTACGCGCCGCAGCTGCGACGCGCGCGACGCACGCCGCCCTGCTGCGCCGCCGGGCCGGCCTCGGAGGCGCGGGGAATCTCGGGCTGCCGGCGGTCCGCGCTCGCCTGCGCGCCTGCCGGCGATGGTCTGCGAGCGAGCGGCGCCGCTTCGACGGCGCTCTGGGGCGTTTGGCGGGCCGAGGCGCGAGCGGCCGCGCGCACAACGCAGCGCGCAGCCGCGTCCGCAAGGGCGTGCGCAGCAGCATGCGCGGCAGCATGCGCGACAGCGTGCGCACTCGCGTCCGCAAGGGCGCCCGCCGCGGGGCGCGCCGCAGGATCCCGGCACGGCGCAGAGCATGAGCGCGCAGCGTCACCGGCGGCAGCTCAAGCTCCTCGAGCTGGTCAGCGCCCGCGAGCTGCGCACGCAGCAAGACCTCGCCGACGCCCTGGCCGCAGAGGGATGGCACCCAACGCAATCGACCATCAGCCGCGACATCGCGGTGCTGAAGCTGGTGAAGGTCGACGGCGTCTACCGACGGACGACTGCGGCCGCGGCGGCCGACGTCGATCCCGACCGCCTGCGGATCCTGGAGGGCGTCCTGACCGTGGATGCCGCGGGCGACATCCTGCTGGTGCTGCGCACTCCGCCCGGCGAGGCCAATCGCGTGGCCGTGGCGCTGGACCGGCTGGCCTGGCCCGAGGTGGTGGGGACGCTGGCCGGCGACGATACGGTCTTCGTCGCGGTGCGCGATCGGTCCGCGCTGCGCCGGGCCCGCGGCCGGCTGAGCGGCATGCTCAAGGCGCGCCCGGCGCTGTACTCGGCGCGGGTATGAGCCGCTCGCCGCTCGCCGGGTCCAGCGCCGCTTACCCCGTCGGTTGCCCGCCGCGCCGCCCGCGGGCTCAGCCACCGCGCAGGGATCCAGCACCACCAACCCCACCGCCGTGAGGCAGCATGCCAGCACGCCAACCGTCTGATCTCCAGCAACCCCTGCGGGTGCTGCGCCGCATCGGGTTGCTGCTGCTCGCCGACTCGCGGCTTCCCAGCGTCGCCAGCCTGGTGGCGGGCGAGCCGGTCCGCGGCTCGTGGTGGGGCCACCCGCGCGGCCAAGACATCTACCGGGTTTCCGAGGCACTGACGCAGCGACCGGATGTCCTGACCGTGCGGCTGGTGCAGGGTAAGGTTACCTTCGTGCACCGGCGACTTTGGCCGGCGCTGTTGGCAGTCGCCACCGCCCGCGAGCGCTGGCAGACCGGCGGCCTCTCGCCCGCCGCGCGCGCCCTGCTGCGCCGGGTCCAGGCGACCGGCGCGTTGCGCACGGATGCGCTCGCGGCCAAGGCGCTCCGCGCGATCCCACGCCCGGGCGACGCGGCGCGGGAGCTGCAGCAGCGGCTCTTGATCGTGGCCGAGGAGGTCCACACCGAGCGTGGCGCCCACGCCCTTCAGCTGCAGACCTGGCAGCACTGGATGCGACAGCGCCACGTCGCGATGGACCTGCCGGAAGTCGAAGCAGCCAGGGCCTGCCTCGAGCAGGCTGTCGCAGCCCTGCAGCGCGCCGCTGCCGCGCAACCTGCACCCGTGCCAGCCCTCCTCCCCTGGAGCGCGAGGCATTGATCGCCGCGCCACCTGCACGGTAGGATCCAAGCCCCGGCGCTTCCGTCGCGCGCCAGCTGCCCTCGGCTGCGCGCGTGATCCAGAAGACGAGCGCCTCCCGCGCGCACAACGCGCACACGAGGAGTTGCCATGGACGAGCTCGGCACACTGCGCAAGCTCTTTGCCTACGAGGATTGGGCCAATCGCGAGGCGCTCGCCTCGCTGCAGGCGCCGGGTGTACCCGCCCGCACGGTGGAGCGCTTCGCGCACCTGCTGGGGGCGCGCCGGATCTGGCTGGCGCGCCTGGACGGGCGCACCGATCCCGGCACGCCGTGGCCCTCACTCGATCTGAAGACGTGTGCGCTCGAGCTGGCGGAGCTGGAGCGCGGCTGGCGCGCGTATCTTAGCGCCCTCACCGCGCAGCGGCTCGCACAGACGATCGAGTACGTGAACACCAAGGGCCAGCGCTTCAGCAACGGCGTCGGTGACGTACTGCAGCACCTGGTGCTGCACTCGGCGTACCACCGCGGGCAGATCGCTTCCGACGTACGCGCCGCGGGCCTCACGCCCGCCAACACCGACTACATCCACGCTGTGCGCAGCGGGGCTCTGGCGCAGCGATGAGCGGCGCCCTCGCGCTGGCGGATCCGTACACCGCACGGCTGATTGCGAGCCTGGGCGTCTGGGAGTACCGCGATTGGCGGCTGAAGCTGTACGGGATACGCTGCAGCCGGCCTACGCCACCAAAGCATGCGTATGGGATTTGACCGTGATCGGGTTCGAGCGCCAGGCGTGGCTCGAGAGGGCGCTGGCCAATCCGGCCGGCCCAGGCCTCGACGCCTACCTCGCGCGTCAGCTCGACGCGGCGTTCTGAGCACCCTTCCACGTCCTCGACCAACGGGAGATGAACATGGCTGGAAAGAAGAGCCCGGCGAGAGCAAAGAAAGCCTCCGCACGCCCGCGTGACGCCGCCAAGCGGAGCACCGGCAAGAAGCAGGTCCGCCTCAAGCACAAAGTCGCCGCTTTGCGCGGCCCACGCGCCGCTGGCGGCTTACGCGCCGCTGCTGGCCCACGCGCCGCTGGTGGCCCACGCGCCGCTGCTGGCCCACGCGCCGCAGGTGGCGCGGGCGCGAGGGCCGCCGGGATCAGCGACGAGGCCGTGCGCAAGGCAACGGGCAAGACGTGGGCGGAGTGGTTTGCCATTCTCGATGCCGCCGGCGCCGCGCGGATGGATCACCAGGGCATCGTGAAGGTGCTCGTGGGGCAGCACGGGGTCGGCCCCTGGTGGCAGCAGATGGTGGCGGTGAACTTCGAGCGGGCCCGCGGGTTGCGCCAGACGCACGAGCGGCCCGATGGCTACCAGATCAGCCGCAGCAAGACCTTCGAGGTGCCAGTCGATCGCGTCTACCGACTCTGCAGCGACGAGGTCGAGCGCGCCCGCTGGCTGCCCGAAGGGCCGCTGGTCATCCGCAAGGAGACGCCGAACCGGTCGATGCGCATCACCTGGGTGGACGGCAGGACGAACCTCGAGCTGATGTTCTACCCCAAGGCTGGCGACAAGACGGAGCTCACGGTCCAGCACAGCAAGCTTCCCGACGCTCGGCAGGCCGAGCGCATGAAGGGCTTCTGGGAACAGAGGCTGGAGGCGCTCGAACAGCTGCTGGGGGAGTAGGCGTGTGCTAGCTTGTGGGGACTGCTCGACCCTCTCCGCCCAACCTGAGGTTTCCCCCTTGCGCTTCCCCCACTCCCGAGCCCGCTCGCTGGGCGTCGCCCCGGCGGCCGGCGCACTGCTGGGTGCCGCGCTGTTGGGCGCCGCGTTGCTGTCCGCCGCCGCGTTGCTCGCCTCCTGCTCCAAGGCCCCCCAGGACGAGGTGTGGATCATCGGCTTGGACGGGGCCGATTGGGATGTCCTCGACCCACTCATCGCCAAGAGCGCGCTGCCCAATCTGGCGAAGCTGCGCAGCGAGGGCGTCTGGGGTCGCCTGCGCAGCGACGAGCCGATGCTCTCGCCGATCCTGTGGACCAGCATCGCCACCGGCCGCACGGCCGACCTCCACGGTGTCACCTGGTTCATGACCGACGCGCCCGACGGCACGAAGATCCCCATCTCCAGCCGCAGCCGCCTGGTGCGCGCCCTGTGGAACATGGCCAGCGAGAAGGGTGTCAGCGTGGGCGTGCTCGGATGGTGGGCGACCTGGCCGGTGGAGCCCGTCAACGGCTTCATCGTGAGCGACTACGTCGCCTGGCACAGCTTCGGCGTGACCGGCCAGGAGCTCGACGTCGCCGGCAAGACTTGGCCGCCCGAGCTGATCAACGACGTCAAGAAGGCGTTCGTCACGCCGGACAAGGCGGACGAGGCGCTGCTCGCGCGCATGATCCACCTGCCGAAGGAGCGGCTGGGCTTCGACGCGGCGGCCGGACCTTTCGGCGGGCCCGTGCAGCACCTGCGCCAGGCCCTCGTCACTGCAGAGGGCTACACCGATCTCGGCGTGAAGCTCGTGGGCAAGGAGCGGCCGCGCTTCTTCGCCATCTACTACGAGGGCACCGATGCTACGCAGCACCTCTTCATGGAGGACGCTCCGCCCAAGCTGGACTGGGTGAGCGACGCCGACTTTGCCGCGTACAAGGACGTCGTGGCCGAGTACTGGAAGTGGCAGGACGCCCTGCTGGGCCGCCTGCTCGCCAAGCGCAAGCCGACGACCACGGTGATCGTCGTGTCCGATCACGGATTCCGCACCGGCGGTGAGCGCCTCAAGGAGAAGGAGTTCAGCATCGAGACTGCCGACCAGAGCCACATGCCCGACGGCATCATCCTGATCGATGGGCCGCAGGCCAAGCGTGGCCAGCGCATCGATGGCGCGAGCATCTACGACGTGGCGCCCACGGTGCTGCACCTGTTGGGGCTGCCCGTGGCCCAGGACCTGCACGGAAAGGTGCTTACGGCGGCCATCGACGACGCGTACATGACGAAGCATCCGGTGACGACCATCGCCACCTACGAGACCGGTCCCTGGGACCGCGGCCCGGACGTCGCCATCGATCCCAAGGCCGGCCAACGCATGGAGGAGATGCTGCGCTCGTTGGGGTACATCGCGGGCGGAACGGCCGGCCAGAGCGGGCTGCGTGGTCCGGGCGGTATGGCTGGATCGGGAGCCTCGGGCGCCCCGGGCGGGCCAGGCGGACCTGGCGGCACCGTCGCCGCGAATGGCGGCACGGCAGCGGCAGGATCGACAGCAGCCGGGTCCACGCCAAACGGCTCGTCGCCCTCGGTCGGCACCGTCGAGCAGACGGTCAATCTCTCCGTGGTCCTGCGCAAGCAGGGGCGTTACGACGAGGCGGCGCACAAGCTGGAGGATGTGCTGAAGGCCTACCCTGGCCATGTGGAGGCGCGTGCCAACCTGGCGCGCACCTACGCGGCGATGGGGCGCCTGCCCGATGCCGAGACCATCTATCGCGGCCTGCTCAAGGACGAGCCGCGCGAGCTCTACCACTACGAGGACCTGGCGCTGGCGTTGGCGCACCAGAACCGCAACGCCGATGCGGGCAAGGTGTTCGAGGACGGACTCAGACTCGACCCGCAGTGGGCGCGCGGGCTCGCGGGACGCGGGTTCGCGTTCTTGCACCAGGGCCAACCGGCGCGAGCCCTGGCGATCGTCGATTCGGCGCTGACCATCGATCCGCAGCTGGCCACTGCGCACTACTATCGCGGCCTCATCCTGCAGTCGCTGGGGCGCAGCGCCGACGCGCTCACCTCGCTGGGGCGCGCGCACCAGATCGATCCGCGCGACATCGACACGATCCTGGCATTATCATCGCTGCAGGTCGCCGCGGGCGATGCGCCGCAGTCGGAGCAGTTGCTGCGCGACGCCATCGATCTGGCGGGCGAGGATGGCCAGCTGCTGGGCGCGCTCGGCGCCCTGATGCTGCAGACCAACCGCCTCGCGCAGGCGTTGCCGTTGCTGCAGCGCGCCGCCACGGCGCGTCCCGACGACATCATGGTGCAGGGCAACTACGGGATGGCCGCGGCCTTCTCCCGCGACCTGCCGACCGCGGCCCAGGCCTTCGAGCACGTGATCCAACTGGACCCCTCCTCGCACGAGGGGCGGGCGCAGCTGGCGGTGTTCTACGCGCAGATGGGCAAGCTCGACCGCGCGGCGACCCTCACGCAGGAGGCCATGCGCCTGCAGCCCCAGTCGGGGCGCTACGTCTATCAGCTGGCGATGATCTACGACGAGCAGGGGAAGAAGCCGGAGGCGCAGCAGCTGTACCAGAAGGCGCGCCAGCTCGATCCGAGCTTGCCCCCGCCGGGGCAGGCGCCCCAGGGGTCGCCGTCGGGACCGCCGGATCGCCCGGGCGGGAAGCCACACTGAGATCGAGGCCGGCGGCGGGGCCGGCCCCGGGGAAGCGATTGCGAGACGCGGGCTGGGCCGGCGGTCACGCACGCGCCGGCCCGATTGCAGCTCGACTCAGACCAGGTCCTTGAGCACCAGCGTCACGTCGCGCTTCTTTCCGCCGGAGTCCACGCCCAACCGGATCTTGGTGCCTACGGCCTCGCTGCGGAAGCGCTTGCGCAGCGCCAGCAGCGACGTGTCTGCGATCGGCGCGCCTTCGACGGCGACGATCGCATCGCCGGCCTTCAGGCCCGCCGCCTCCGCCGGACCCCCGGCCGTCACGTCGACGACCTTCAGCGACGCGCCCGCGCGGTTGATCCACATGCCCGAGCGGTCGTAGACGTCGGGCTGCGCGTTGTTCGCGTTGGGCTCGAAGATCAGGCGCTTGCCCTCGTAGTCGAACACGATGTTGAAGCGCTTGAGCACACCCGCGCCGACGTTGCCCGCTACGTACGGGTCGACGAACGCACCCTTCTGCTGCTGGCTCAGCTCCGTCACGGGCGAGGAGACCGACACTCCGCCCAGGCGGAGCTCATGGCCACGCACGATCAGCCCGCGCGCGGCGCCGCCCACACCCCAGCCCGTGACCGCTTCGTACCGCGCGCCCAGCTTGGTCTTGAGGTCGTTCTTCTCGGCGAACGGCTTGAGCAGCGAGAGCGACGCTCGGCTGCCGGTGTCGATGTCGAACTTCCCGGAGATGCCGTCGATGCTGCCCTCGACCTGGGGGATGTGGTCGTTGAAGTGGAAGGGGACCACCACGCCTGCGCCCTGGTAGGAGAACGCCGATGGCAGCGTCAGGGTCAGCTGGCTATGCTCGTAGTCCACGCGCACCGCGAAGCGCTTGAACACCTCGTAGCCGATGAGCCCCGACTGGGGGACCCCCTCCACGTCGGCGAAGGACTCCAGCGGGAATACCGCGAAGAGCTGCTGCTGCAGCGTGATGTCCCCGACCCCGAGCGACTCGAGCTTCACCAGCCCCACGTCCTCGGATTTCTCGCCCACGCCGCGTCCCTGCAGCGCGCCTTCGGGTTTGACCCCCAGCTTCGCCGCGAGGGTCGGTGTGACGACGTTGGCCCCGCCGGTATCGCACAGGAATGTGAACGGCCCCTGCCCGTTGAGCTTCACCTGCACGTAGATGTGGTTGTTGATGAGCTCGAAGGGGACCGTAGTGGACGTCTTGCCCGCGGCGAACGCGAAGTCGGCTGGCGGCGGCGCCGGCATCTGGAACCTGGCCTCGTCCAGCGGCGCGTTGAAGTCGATTTCGTCGATGGTGATGACCTGATCGTACTTCGTCTCGCCGTTGGTCGAGCGCACCGCGAACGCGACCTGCTTGCCCTCCACCGTCCGGTAGTCCGAGAGGTAGGTGGTACGGGTCTCGATCGCCGCCTTCTCGACCATGTGATCGACCAGCCACGTGGCCGGGTCGATCCACAGCTCGAAGAGCCGGCCGCCCTTGGGCGTGATCTTCACCACCTGGAAACGGTGACCGGAGAGCTCGTGCATGCCGCCGTCCTCGATGGTGGCGGGCCAGCGATCGGGGTACCAGTCGCCGAGGCAGCGGCGATACGCCTCGTTCGCGCCGCCTTCGACTTCGTCGCCACCCTCCATGCGCCGGGTCTGTCCCGAGGTGTCCTTCTCCCAGCCCGCCTTGCCGTCCCAGCCCTCGGCGCCCGTGATGGGGCCCAGCGCGTAGGTATCGCAGTGGCGGCCGGTGAGCACGTCATCCCACCCATCGGCCGTGCCCTTGAGGCCGCCGGTCTCGACGCGGGTGTGGCTATGGCTCGTGCGCACCGCGTCCCAGGCGGCCCCACCTGCCGCGTCCTTGGTCTTGGCCAGGAGCGCGGCAGCACCGGAAGTGGATCCCGGCGCCGGCTCCGCGGCGAGCGCCGCCCCGGTGCGCGTTGCCGGCTTGGCCGCCGGAGCGTCCGCCGGTGTTGCGCCAGCGCTGGGCGCCGGACCTGCGGAGCGCCAGCCGGCCCATGCGCCGGCCAGCGCGCCCAGGGCGAGCACAAACACTCGCAGGGTCACTCTACGCCGCGACGAGACGCGTACGATCGACATTGCGCTGCCTCCTTCGGGTTGCGAACCGCCGGCGCCTGACGCCGACCGTGACATGCTGGACTGTCCGTGTGACGGGAGAGGACGCACGCCCGGGCCGTCGGGTTTCACCGCAGTGGGGTGGGGAATGCCGGATCTCCCCGATGGGGGAGGGCCCTCCCGAAGGCGCGCGCACGTCGGGACCGCCCGCGCGGAAGATCTTCGCCCCGCCAGAGCGCGCTGTCGAGCCCGCACCGGGCGGCGGGCGGTCACGCCGCTGCGCCGGTGTCGTACGTGTCCGGCCGCTGCGGATTTGTGACATGGGTGTGCAATCTCGGCTGGTGCGGCCCGTCGCCCGTTGACGCCGCCTTCGAGGGGGTCATACTTGCGGCAGCACTCCCCGACCCAACACATCGAAAGAGAGGGGGCACGCATGCCTCCCATCAGTCTCACGGTCAACGGCCAGCGCCAGGCCGTGGACGTCAGCGCCGACACTCCTCTGCTCTGGGTGCTGCGCGATACGCTCGGGCTCACCGGCACGAAGTTCGGCTGCGGGCGCGGGCTGTGCGGCTCGTGCACCGTCCACGTCGACGGCCAGGCCCGCCGCTCCTGCACCACGAGCGTCCAGGAGGTCTCCGGCGCGCATGTCATCACCATCGAGGGTCTCGCGGCGCAGCCACAGCATCCGGTGCTGCGCGCCTGGATCGCCGAAGAGGTTCCCCAGTGCGGCTATTGCCAGCCGGGGCAGATCATGCAGGCGGCGGCGCTGCTCGCCGAGAAGCCCCGCGCTACAGACGCCGAGATCGAGTCGGTGATGTCGACCATGCTGTGCCGCTGCGGCACGTACCTGCGCATCCGCCGTGCGATCCACCGCGTGATCGAGGAAGGAGGCCGGTCGTGAGCGAGATCACCTCCCGCACGGACGATTCCGCGAACGACGCACGCGCTGCACAGTCCGCTCACACCCTCAGCCGGCGCGACTTCATCAAGGTGGCCTCAGTGGCCGGTGGCGGGCTGGTCCTGGCGCTGCACCTGCCGCTGCGCGACGAGCTGCTGGCCGCCACCGCGGGCACCACCGCCGCGAACGGGACAGAGGCCGGTGCGGGCGCGGCCGCCGATGCGGCGTTCGTTCCCAACGCCTGGCTGCGCATCGCCACCGACGGCACAGTGACGGTCACCGTCGCCAAGTCCGAGATGGGGCAGGGTGTGCGCACCGCGCTGCCGATGATCGTTGCCGAGGAGCTCGAGGCCGACTGGTCGCAACTGCGCGCCGAGCCTGCAACCGTGGCCGGCACCGGCTCCGGCGAGACCTACGGCAACATGACCACCGGCGGCAGCTCCAGCGTGCGCGGCTCGTGGGAGCGGCTGCGCCAGGCCGGCGCCGTGGCGCGCGAGATGCTGGTGAGCGCCGCCGCGCAGACCTGGGGAGTCGACCGCCGGGCCTGCCGCGCCGAGAACGGCACGGTGGTCCACGCCGCGAGCGGCCGCCGACTCACCTACGGCCAGCTGGCCGAGACCGCCGCCAAGCAGGCGGTTCCCGAGCACGTGCCGCTCAAAGACCCCAAGCAATTCCGCATCGTGGGGCAGCGGCTGCCGCGCCTTGACACACCGAGCAAGGTCAACGGCAGCGCCCAGTACGGTTTCGACGTGAAGGTCCCCGGAATGCTCATCGCGATGGTGGAGCGTTGCCCCGTCATCGGCGGCAAACTGAAGAGCTTCGATGCGAGCTTGGCGCAGAAGGTCGCCGGTGTGAGCGCTGTGGTCGAGGTGGAGAGCGGCGTCGCGGTGGTCGCCGACTCGACCTGGGCCGCCATGAAAGGGCGCGACGCGTTGTCGGTAGTCTGGGATGAAGGGCCCAACGCGGCGCTGGACAGCGCCGCCATCTCCCGCCTGCTGCAGGAGAAGAGCCGCGAGACCGGCGTGGTCGCCCGCCATGAGGGCGACGCCGCGGCTGCCCTCGCGCGCGCTGCCAAACGGGTCGAGGCGGTGTACGAAGTGCCGTTTCTCGCCCACGCGCCCATGGAGCCGCAGAACTGCCTCGCCTACGTGCGCGACGACGGCGTGGAGATCTGGGCGCCGACGCAGGTTCCACAGCGCGTGCAGGGTGCCGTCGCGCAGGCGCTGGGGATCGCGCTGGAGAAGGTCACGGTACACATCACGCTCCTGGGCGGCGGCTTCGGGCGCCGCCTGATGGCCGACTACGCCGTCGAGGCGGCGCGCGTGTCGAAGGCCGCCGGCGCACCGGTGAAGGTCGTCTGGACGCGCGAGGACGACATGCGCCACGACTTCTATCGTCCGACGAGCCTGCACAAGCTGGCCGCGGGAATCGACGGCGGCGGCAAAGTCATCGCATGGACGCATCGCGTGGTGGGACCGTCCATCGAGCGCCAGGTTTCCGGCGGCGGCGATCCACAGTCCCCACCCGATCTCGTCGACGGGGCGGTGGAGCTGGCCTACGACATCCCCAACGTGCTGGTCGAGGGCGTCGTCGCACAGACCCCCGTGCCCTTGGGCTGGTGGCGCTCGGTGTACAACTCGCAGAACGGCTTTGCCAACGAGGCGTTCCTCGACGAGGTCGCCGCCGCCACCGGAGCCGACCCCTGCGAGCTGCGCCGCAAGCTCCTGCCCAAGGACTCGCGCCTGCGCCGCGCGCTGGAGCTGGCGGCGCAGAAGGCGGGATGGGGATCGCCCCTGCCCAAGGGCCGCGGGCGCGGCATCGCGAGCCACGGGAGTTTTGGCAGCTTCGTGGCCCACGTGATCGAGGCGTCCGTGGACGATCGTGGGCGGGTCCGGGTGCACAAGGTCGTCTGCGCGGTGGACTGCGGTCCGGTGGTCAACCCCGACATCGTCGAGGCGCAGCTGCAGGGAGCCGTGGCCTTTGGTCTCAGCGCCGCGCTGAAGGGGGAGATCACCGTGCAGAAGGGGCGCGTCGAGCAGGGGAGCTTCGACGGCTACGAGCTGCTCACGTTCGATGAGATGCCTCAGGTCGAGGTGCACATCGTGCCCAGCAACGACGCGATCGGAGGCATCGGCGAGCCGGGCGTGCCGCCGGTGGCGCCGGCCTTGTGCAGCGCGATCTTCGCGGCGACGGGAAAGCGGGTGCGCAGGTTGCCCGTGCGGCTGGCGTGAGCCCGCTTCTCGGAATGATCCGCGCGCGAGAAGCGGTCGGGCAGCAACATCCCCATCACGCTGACGCTGACGCTGGTGTCCGGCCGGCGGCGTCCCGGACGCCGCGCGCGACAGCGTTTCGCTTTCCAGCCCGCCGGACATCGGCTACGATTCCCCACACCCGCGTCCCCTCGCGCGCATAGACCGGCCTACCCCGCAGCCTTCTCAACGGTCGATGCGCCCAGCACCTGCCCGCCGTGCCCTCCTGTGCGGACTGCTTGCGCTGGCCGCCGGTGCGGTCGCGCGCGCCCAGACGCTCGCCGGCGCGCAGCAGCCCCCAGGCGCGCAGACGCCGCGCGGCGCGCAGACGCCGGCCCCGTCCGCCGACGGACGCCGCGCGCTCTCCCCGCCCCGCGCCGAGACGGCCCCGCACCTCGACGGCCTCCTCGACGAGGCCGTTTGGCAGACTGCCGCCGTCGCCACCGGATTCCTCCAGCAGCGCCCGGCCACCGGCCAGCCCGCCAGCCAGGCCACCGACGTGCGGGTGTTGTATACGGCCGATGCCCTCTATCTGGGCTTCGTCTGCGCACAGAGCGACCCGCGCCGCATCGTGCACCAGGTCCTGGGGCGCGACACGGCCCTGTGGGACGACGACTACCTGGCCATCGCCCTGGACACCTTCGATGACCTCCAGAACGGGTACTTCTTCCAGGTGAATCCCAACGGCGTGCGCTACGACGCCCAGTTCCGCAACGAAGGCCGCTTGCTCAACACCGACTGGGATGGCCTGTGGGCGGCCGCCGTGCGCATCACCGACACGGGCTGGCAGGGCGAGATCGAGCTGCCCTGGCGAACGCTGCGTTTTCCCGTGCGCGAGCACATCACCATGGGGATCAACTTCGAGCGGCAGCTGCGCGCGGTGAACGAGCAGAGTCAGTGGAGTCCCATCGACCGCCAGTTCAACTTGTTCCGGGTGGCCGACGCGGGGCACCTGCAGGGGCTCAGCGGGATCTCGCCGGGCAGCAACATCGTGGCGCGCCCCTACGCCCTGGGCCGCCTCGAACGCGGCAGCGCCCTCGATCCGGCGGCCTTCGACCGCGAGAGATGGAAGGGCCACGGCGAGGTGGGCTACGACCTCAAGCTGGGACTGACCAGCAGCGCCGAGCTGGACGTGACGGTCAACACCGACTTCGCCCAGGTCGAGGTGGACGACCAGGTGGTCAACCTCACGCGCTTCCCGCTGTTCTATCCGGAGAAACGCGAGTTCTTCCTGGAGAAGCGCGATTTCTTCCAGTTCGGCTCGCCGGCGAACCTGGCCTTGTTCAGCCGCCGCATCGGTCTGGAGGCGGTCGCGGGCGAGGGCGGGCTCTCGGCGCTCACGATCCCCATCGAGTACGGCACGCGGCTGACGGGGAAGTTCGGCCGCACGGACGTGGGGCTCCTGGACATCCAGACCGACGCGAGCGGCGATGTGCCGCGCCACCGCTTCGACGTAGCGCGCATCAGCCAGGACTTCGGCACCCGCTCACGCATCGGAGCGATCGCGGTCAGCCGCCAGGGGGAGGACGGCGGGGACTTCAACCGGGTCTTCGGTCTGGATACCGATTTCCGCCCGGCGGAGCAGCTCGATCTATCGGGGTACGCCGCCTTCAGCCACGAGCCGCAGGATGGTCCCGACCACGGGACGTGGGGCACGCGCTGGCGCTGGTCGCATCCCTTGTTCAACATGACCACCCTCTATGAGGTCTACGGGCGCGACTACCACCCGCGGGCGGGATTCCTGCCGCGCAACGATATCACGACCGCGGCCCTGGAGCTGGGCTGGACGCCCGAGCCCAACGCCGGCTGGCTGCGCCGGCTGGAGAACTTCGTCTACGCCGAGCACGTCGCCCGCCGCGACGGGGTGAAGGAGAGCACCAACCTCCAGGCCCAGACCACGCTGTTCGGCAGCGGCGACGAGGAGCTGGCCGTGTACTACACCCGCAACTTCGAGCGGCTCTTCGAGCCGTTCGAGGTCGGCGGGGACGTGGTGTTCCCGGCGGGAGCCTTCACCTTCGACCAGCTCGGCGCGGAGCTCACGTCCGATCGCAGCAAGGCGCTCTCCGCGCACGCCGAGCTGGTCCTGGGGGACGAGTACGACGGCAAGCTCACGAGCGCTGCGGGCGAGCTGACCGCGCGCTGGGCCCCCCACCTGGCCGTTTCCGCCGAGGTACAGAGCGACCGCATCCGCCGCGACGACTCCGCTCTCGGCCGCGAGCTGAGATTCGACGCCGACGTCCTGCGCTTGCGGGTCGGCGTGGACGCGACGAACGAGCTCTCCTTCGACCTGTTCACGCAGCTCAACAGCGATGAGGACCTGGTGCTGTCGCAACTAAGGGCCCACTACATCTTCGGGGACGAGAGCGACGTCTACCTCGTGCTCACCGACGTCCGCAACGATGCCACCGGGAACTACGCGTTGCGCCGCGGCGAGGCCACCCTCAAGCTCAGCTACGCGCTGCGGTTCTGAGCGCAACGTACGCCGCAGCGCGCCCCGGCGGCGGCGAAGACGTGCCGCCGCGACGCGTTCCGGCGGCCGCCTCCCCAGCGCTCGATGACCGCATCCAAAAAATGTTCCAGGCGCGCATCCAGGGGTTGACCAGATCTCCGCCGCGTTGCTAGCTTCAATCGACGGAGGTTGCACTCCAAGCGGGATGGGCGCCAGGCTGTCTGTGGACGCCGCATTCCGAGCAAGCCTCCCGATCCAAGAGGGGAAGATGGAAGCCCCTTGCTGACCGGCGGCCTACAGGGTCGCCGGTTTGCTTTGGGGCGCCGCAAACGCGGGCTCACCCGTCGCGCGTTCCGGGCGCTTCGCTCGCCGACCCGCGCGCCGCCTGCGCACGGCCTGCGCACGGCCCACGCAGGGCCTGCGCACTGTCCCCGCATGGCGCATTCCGTGGGCTAGGACGCAGCGCCTTCGTGGGCTATCATCACCGCCATGACCGGCCCCCTGCGCTTACTGCAGCTCTCCGACATCCACTTCGGCGCGCGCCTGACCGGCGGGCGCCTGGGGCTCTCCGAGGAGGCAGCGCGCCGCCGCGAGGAGGAGCGCCGCGACGCCTTCACGCGGGCAATGGCGCTTGTCGTGGAGCGCGACCTCGACGGCGTGCTGCTGCCCGGCGATCTCTTCGACGACGAGGCCGTCACCACCGACACCTTAGCCTTCGTGCTGGACGCCTTCGCTCGCATCGCACCCAAGCCGGTGTTCCTGGCGCCGGGCAACCACGATCCCTACGGCGGCGCCTCCCCGTACAACCCTACCGCGCGTGGAGCCACACGCGGCCTGAGCTGGCCGGACAACGTCGTACTGTTCGCCCACGAGGAGTTCCGCACCGTGGCGTGGCCCGGGCGGCCGGACGTGACCGTCACCGGCTGCGGCGTCGCGGCCAACGTTGCCTCCGGCGAGCGGCGACTGTCGAGCCTCATCCGGCGCCCTCCCGCGCGGTTGTCGGTCCTGCTGTTCCACGGCAGCCGCGACGACGGCGGCTGGCTGCAGCCACACAAGGCGACCCATCCGTTCACGCACGAGGAGGTCCTCGAGCAGGGCTTCTCCTGGACGGCGGTAGGCCACTACCACGGCTTCCAGGTGCTCGACGACGAGATGGGTCAGCCCGTGGGCGCCTATGCGGGATGCCTGCTCGCGGGTGGGCTGGACGAGACGGGGCACAAGGGCTGCCTGGTGGTGACGATCGGCGACGGCCCGGCGTTGGTGGAGCATGTGGCGCTCGACCGGCGTGAGGTGCGAGCGGCGCGCTGCGACCTCACCGGCTGCCGCTTCGCCGAGCAAGCCCGCGAGCGCGCCCAGCGTGCGCTGGCCGAGGTGGGCGCCGGCCCGCAGGACCTGGTCTTGCTGGAGGTGACCGGCCGCCGCGCGCCCGGGCTGGAGTTGGCCGCGGTGCGCGCGCTGGCCGACGAGTTCGGCAGCAGCGGGGGGCACCTGAGAGTGGACCTGTCCGCGCTGCAGCCCGACGTCGACCTGGAGAGCTACCCGCCGCTGGAGCAGGCGATCACCACCGAGCAGCGCTTCGTGGCGCACCTGCGCGAGGCGGTCGCCACACAGGGCGAGGCCGGACGGACCGCGCGCCGGGCGTTGCTCTACGGGTTGGACGTGTTGACCCGCGGGCGCGTCGACGCCCGCTACGAGGAGTAGGGAGCGGTGGCGTGCGTCTGAAGCGTCTGGACATTCGCGGCTTCGGCCGGCTGCGCGGCAGCTTCCCGCTGGACGCGGACTCCGGCAACGTCGCTCTGCTGCTGGAGCGCAACGAGACCGGGAAGTCGACCCTGTCGGCGGCGATCCTGGCGTCGCTCTACGGAATGGAGTCCGACCGGCGCAAGGCGCGCGACCGCATGGTCGAGCGCGACGTCTACCGCCCCTGGGAGGGCGGGCCCTACGGCCTCACGCTCTACTTGGAGAAGGACGGCGAGGAGCTCGCCATCGACCGCGACCTCGAGCGCGAGACCGTGCGGGTGCTGTCGGGCGGCAGCGACATCACCGACCGCTTCCGCCAGGGGCTGCGCGTCGCCGTGGGCGAGGGGCTGCTGGGGCTCTCCCGCGAGCAGTTCGAGCGCAGCGCCTTCGTGGCGCAGGGCGAGGTGGTCTGGAGCGGCACCGAGGGGCTGACCGAGGCATTGCAGCGAATCGCCGACACACGCGCGGGCGACACCACGGCGGCGGCTGCGATCGCCGCGCTGGAGGCCGCCCTCGCCGGCTACGAAGGTCTGACTCTGCGTGGCCGCGGCCGCGTCGACACCGAGATCGAGCGCTGCCTGAAGGTCCTGGAAGAGACGCGCACGCAGTTCGCGGCGCTGACGCAGCAGCGCGCACGCATGGCCGCGAAGATCGACGGGCTCGCCCGCCGCAAGGACGAGGCGGCCTCGCGCGAGCTGCAGCGCGCGGCGCTGCGCCACGAAAAATCCCGCGCCGAGCGGATGCGCGCCGACGACCGCCTGGCGCAGGACGACCAGCGCCGCCAGAAGGTCGCGGCGCTGGAGGCGCAACTGGGTGACGGTGCCGAGTTGCTGGCGCTCGGCGAGACGTCGATCAACGTCGCCGAGGCCGCCTGGACCAACGTCCAGGGCGCTCTGCGCGCCGCCCGCGAGAACGACGCGGAGGCCGACGACGCCGCCCAGCGGCGCAACGAAGCGTCCACCCGCCGCGACGGCCTCCACCTGCGCCGCCGTCCGACCGAGGGCGATCGGGACGCGCTGCAGTCGGCCCGGGTGCGCAGCTTCGACGCGCAGCGCGAGCGCCAACGCTTCGAGGGCCTGCTGCAGAGCGCCGTCTCCGATCTGCAGGTCCAGGGCTTCACGCTCGAGCAGGCGCGCAGTCTGGCCGCCAGCTTCGCCGACCTCTCGGACGACGACCGGCTTGCGCTGGCCAGCCGCACCCGCGACGAGCTGCAGCTGCGCCAGCAGCAGGAGGAGCGTGAGGAGGAGATCGACCGCCTGCGCTACGCGCGCGCCGAGATCCGCCGCGGCCAGCAGTCCCGCAAGCACTTCGGCATCTGGCTGATGCTGGTGGGGATGCTTCCGGTGCTGGTCGGGCTCTCCATGCACGTCATCCTGCCGTTCTCGCCGCTCCTGCTGCACGCGCCGGGTGTGCTGGTGATCCTCGTGGGCATGGGCGTCTACGCTAGCGGTACGCGCTACCGCAAGCGCGAGGATGCGCAGGCTCGCGTCCAACTGGAGCGCCTGGGCGAGATCCTCGAGCGCCTGCTGGGCGACACTCAGCAGCGCGCGCAGGCCTGGGCCGACCTGGCCGGGCGCCTCGGTTGCCTGCAGCCCGAGCTGGAGGACCACTACCGCCGCCTGCGCGCCGTGGTGGAACCGGCGCTTCACCACATCGAGGGGTTGCAGGCGCGCCTGGACGAGCTGGCGGCCATGGAGCACGAGGCGCTCCAGAGTTGCGCGCGGGCGTGGACGCTGTTCGAGGACGAGCCGGCGGCCGATCTGCTGGCCGAGCGCGTCGAGCTGGTGAAGCAAGCGACCGAGGTCTGGGCAGAGGCCGATCGCGCCGGGACGGCCGCCGACACTGCGCGCTGGCGTGCGGACGAGAGCAAGCGCCGGCTGGCCGAGCGCCAGCGTGAGGCGCGCGAGGCGCTGGCGACCTGCGGCGTGCGCCTGGCCGACGCAGAACCGCTCGAGGGGGGCGTGCGCCGCCTGAAGGAGCGCGTGGTGCTCGCGCAGCGCCTGGAGCAGCTCCGCGATGTCACGCTGCCCGAGCAGCGGGCGTCGGTGCTCGCCCCGGCCGAGCGCGGCCGCCTGGAGCAGCGCGTGCGCGAGATCGACGCGGACCTCTCGCGGATGGAGGCGGAGACGCTTGGACTGAGGGCGCTGCTGGCCGGGGGTGGCGGCGCGACCGCAAGCCGGCTCGAGGGCGGCAGCGGCGCTGGCCCGTCCGGTGCCGCCGGCGGCGTCGCTCGCGCCGCATTCGCCGGTGCGAGTGGCGCCGACGCGGCCTCGCGCCTCCCACGCGCGCCACGCCCACCGCGCCCGATCGAGCAGATCGACGCCGACCTCGAGGCGCTGGCGGCCAGCGAGCGCGCCGAGCAGCAGGCCGGGGAGACCGACCGCGCCGAGGCGCGGGCGTTTCTGGCCAAGTACGAGGCCGAAGCGCCGCGCCTGATGGAGTCGATCGCGCAGCACGAGGCCGCGCTGCAGCGCGCGGAGCAGTTCCGCGAGGCCGTCGTACTGGCCCGCGACACACTGGCGCGCATCGCCAAGGAGACCCACCGCGACTGGGCCTCGGCGCTCAACCGCACCACGCAGGAGATGCTGGCTGGCCTGGGCAGCGAGGTGCGCGAGCTGCGCTTCGACGAGCACCTGGGGATCCAGCTGAGACAGGGGCAGCAGGTGATGACCGGGTCGCAGGCGGCGCAGCAGCTCAGCGCCGGAGCGCTGGACGGCGTGTACCTCGCGGCGCGCTTGGGCGTGTCGCGGCTGCTCAGCGGCGGGCTGGGGTCCCTGCCACTTTTGCTGGACGACCCCTTCTCGAACGCCGACGACGTGCGGCTGGTGGCGGGGCTGCGGTTGCTGCTTGACGCCATCGCGCCGCGCCAACAGGTCGTGCTGATGGCCTGCCAGGAGGCACGCTACAAGTGGGCGCGCGCGCAGCTGCAGGACGCGCAGCGGCTGGTGGTGCTGCGCGTGGGGGTGGGTGCGGACGCCGACGCTTCGGCCGAGGGCGGGGGAGACGCGTGAACGGGCGCGTGGGCCTGCCGGCGCCGTACACGGCGAAGCGCGCCACCACGCTGGAGCCGATCCGGTGACCCTCACGCCCGGCACCCGTCTGGGCCCCTACGAGATCGTCGCGCCTTTGGGCGCCGGCGGCATGGGCGAGGTGTACCGCGCTCGCGACACGCGGCTCTCGCGCGACGTCGCGGTCAAGGTGCTGCCGCAGCACCTGTCCGCCAGCCCCGAGGTGCGTGCGCGCTTCGAGCGCGAGGCGAAAACCATCTCGCAGCTCAACCACCCGCACATCTGCACGCTGCACGACGTCGGCCGCGAGGGCGACACGGACTATCTGGTGATGGAGCTGGTAGAGGGCGAGACGCTCGCGCAGCGGCTCGAGCGGGGCGCCCTGCCGCTCCCGCAGGCGCTGAAGCTCGGCGTGGAGATCGCCGACGCCCTCGACCGCGCCCACCGGGCGGGGGTGGTGCATCGCGACCTCAAGCCGGGCAACGTGATGCTGACGAAGTTGGGCGCCAAACTCATGGACTTCGGGCTAGCGCGCCTGACGGGACTGGGCGGGCCGGCGGGTCAGAGCGACGTCACGCTGGCCGCGCTCACCCGGTCGCCGACGATGGCGCAGCCGCTGACGGCCGAGGGGACCATTGTCGGGACGTTCCAATACATGGCGCCGGAGCAGCTCGAGGGCAAGGACGCGGACGCGCGCTGTGACCTGTGGGCGCTGGGGTGCGTGCTGTACGAGATGGCGACGGCACGACGCGCGTTCGAAGGCCAGAGCCAGGCCAGCCTGATCGGGGCGATCCTGAAGGACGAGCCCGCGCCGGTCTCGCAGTGGTCGCCGATCGCGCCGCCGGCGTTCGACCACACGGTGAGGCGCTGTCTCGCCAAGGATCCAGACGAGCGCTGGCAAACCGCCCGCGACCTCGCCCACGAGCTGCGCGGGATTGCGGAGGGCCGACTGTCGAGCACGGGAGCGGCGGCTCTCTCCGGTGCACGGCGGCCGAAGGCGAGACTGGCCCAGGGCATCGCGGCAGTGGCCACGCTCCTGCTCGTGGTGGTGACGCTTGCGCTCTGGCGCGAGCGCGCAGCCGCGCCGGCGCTCACCGCGCACCTCGAATTCGTGCGGCCTGCGAACTCGCCGTTCGCAAAGTTCGGGCAGGTGCAGGTCTCACCCGACGGGCGGCTGCTCGTCATGGTCGCAGACGAGCAGAAGAGCTTGTCGCGACTGTGGGTGCGCCCGATCGACTCCGACGATCTGCGCCTGCTCGAGGGCACCGACGGCGGCACCATGCCGTTCTGGTCGCCGGACAGCCGCCACATCGGGTTCTTCGCCGGCGGCCGGCTCAAGAGGGTTTCCGCCGCGGGCGGCGCCGTGCAGTCGTTGTGCGCTGCGCCCAGCCCCCTCGGAGGAGCGTGGGGCTCATCCGGCGTGATCGTGTTCGAGCCAGACGGAGGCAGCGGCCTCTCGGTCATCCCCGAGGGTGGCGGAGCGCCGAAGCCCTTGACGTCGCTCTTGCCAAGGGAGGAGGGGCACCGTTGGCCTTCGTTTCTCCCGGACGGACGCCATGTCATTTTCCTCGGCGACGCGCGGCGAACCGAAGACGACTGGCTGCGCCTGGCGTCCATCGATGGCGGTCCCACGCAGGACCTGATGCAGGCCGTCACGAATCCCGTGTTCGTGGCGCCAGACTGGCTGCTGTACGTGCGCAGCGGCTCGCTGGTCGCACAGCGTCTCGATCCGCGCACGGGCAAGCTCTCCGCGGAGCCCGTGGCGCTGGCCAAGCAGATCGCGTCTGCGGGGCCCAATCACTTGTTCGAGTTCAGCGCGTCAACCGACGGCGTGCTCACGTACCGGGCCGCCGACCCGTCTCTTCAACTCGCCTGGTTCGACCGGCAGGGGCGGCGGCTCGAGGATGTAGGCCGTCCGGACGTCTTCGACGGTCCCAGACTCTCGCCCGACGGCCACTTCGTGGTCACCGGACACCGGGACGCGGACGGCCGCGACGACGACATCTGGCTGCTGGATCTCCAGCGGGGGACCTCGACGCGGCTCACCTCCGATCCGACCAGCGAATTCAGCCCGGTGTGGTCACCCGACGGCAGCCGCATCGCCTTCCAGTCGTATCGCACGGCGAACGGCTGCGTGTTCTTGACCGCTGCCTCTGGCACGCAGGGGGACAGCCTGCTCTGGCAGTCCCCCATGGAGACCTGGCCCGTGGAGTGGTCCCCGGACGGGCACTGGCTGCTGGTCAACCTGACGAGCGAGAAGACGGGCGACGACATCTGGATCCTGCCGATGGATCGTCCGACCGAGGCCCGTCCGCTCATCACGACTGCAGCCGACGACGAAACGCCGCGGTTCTCACCGGACGGGAAGTGGCTGGCCTACGCGTCATCGGGGGCAGGGCGCCGCGACATCTACGTCCAGGACTTCCCGGAGGGGAAGCATCGTTGGCAGGTCTCGACCACAGGCGGTTTCGAGCCGTTCTGGAGCGCCGGCGGCCGCGAGATCCTCTACCAAGCACCGGGTGGCAGCGTGATGTCGGCGCAGATTCACGCCGCCAACGGTCTGCTGCGGGACGCGCCCCACGAGCTGTTCCAGCTCGCCAGCGGCGTGATCGTGGGGCTCTCGACCGATGGACAGCGTCTGCTCGTCCTTATCCCGACTGTGGAGGTTGAGACAGCGCCGCTGCACGTGGTGCTCGGCTGGGACCGGGCAAAGACGGTGCGCTGATGGTTGCCCCGCGGTCTGTCGCCAACCGGCTGCGGGCGCGCAGCCGCGGCCTGCGGGTCGCCGGCGAGCCTCACGTGCACCGGGGGGGCGGTGTCCTCAGGGGATCTGTCCGGCGAGGATGGCGCACAGCTTGACGCTGTCGATGTTTCCCCCCGAGACCACGCAAACGATCTTGCCGGCGCCGGCCCGTCCCGCGAGCGCGGCCGCCACGGACGTCGCCGCCGCGCCTTCGGCCACGACGCGGTTGCGCTCGACGAGCAGCTTGATCGCGGCGCACACCTCGGTCAACGTCACGACCAGCGATGCGTCGACGAGGCGGCTCACCAGCGGCCACATCTGCGGCAGAATGCTCTTGCCGCCGATGCCGTCCACGAAGCTGGCACGATACGGCACCTCGCGCGGGGCGCCCACTCCCAGGGACGCCGCCAGCGGCGCCGCCGTCTCGACCTCGCAGGCGAAGATGCGCGTGGCGGGTTTCAGGGCGCGGATCGCCGTCGCGATCCCCGACACCAGCCCGCCGCCGCCGTAGGGAACGACCACCGCATCCACGTCCGGGAGGTCGTCGACGATCTCCAGGCCGATCGTGCCGTTGCCGGCGATCACGTCCGCGTCGGCGACCGGATGCACGAGTCTGCCTTCGTACGGCACGCCCGGCCCGGCCGGCCGCGCCGCGCTCGGCGTCGCGGTGGATCCCGCCCCCAGGCCGGGCGCCTCCACGGCCGCACCGGCGGGGTACTTCCCGCTGAGGATCGTCTGCCACCACGCGTCGAACGGCACCTTCACGATGCTCGCACCCAGGCGGGCCACGGCGTCGAGCTTGGTCTGCGGCGCGTGCTCCGGCACCACGACACGGCACGCAAGACCCAGATGCCGCGCCGTCCAGCCCACGCCCTGCGCCATGTTGCCGGCGCTGGGCGTCCAGACCCCCAGCGCGAGCTGCTCGCGCCCGGCGCGCAGCATTGCGTTGGCCGCCCCGCGCAGCTTGAATGAGCCGATGGGCTGCAGGTTCTCGAGCTTCAGGTAGATCTCGGCGGGCGTGCCTTCCATGTTCAGGCGCACGAGCGGCGTGCGCAGCGCAAGCCCTGCGATGCGCCGGCTGGCCGCGCGGATGTCGTCCAAGGAGATGCTCTCGAGCGCGTTCACGTGAACCTCCTCCGACAGCTGGGCGGCCTGCGCATGGTTCGCACGCAGCGCACGCATGCCGGGTCTTTGCTCGCGCAGGGCGTCACGGCGCCTCGCGGGCGCCACCCAGCTCCACGACCGTGCCGGCGCCACGCTCGAGCGCGTGCCGGTAGACGTGGTGGGCGGCAGCCAGGTCCTCCACGGCCAGCCCCAGCGATTTGAACATCGTCACCTCATCCGGTGAGCGCCGGCCCGGCACGCGCCCCAGGAGCACCTCGCCGAGCTCGCCCAGGATATGATCGTCCCCGACGGCTCCCTCCTGCTTGGCCATCAGGAAGTCGCCGGCCTCGGCCAGCGTCGATTCCCGCCGGTCCACGAACAGCCGGGCGCGCGCCACGGCCGCCGCATCCACCTCGCGCGCGGTGCGCACGCTCGCGCCCACGACATTGAGATGCGCCCCGCCCGGGATCCAGTCCCCCTGCAGCACGGGCTCGCGCGACGACGTGACGGTGCAGATCACGTCGGCGGCGCGTACCGCGTCCTGCACGCTGGCGGCCACCTCGAGGGTGATCCCGTGGCGGCGTGACGACTGCTGCGCGAAGGCGACCGCGTGATCGCGGTTGCGGCTCCACACGCGGACGTGGTCGAAACGCCGCGCGAGCAGCATGGCGTCCAGGTGCGACTGCGCCTGCACGCCCGAGCCCAGGATCGCGAGCGAGCGCGCGTTCTCGCGTGCCAGCAGCTGGGTCGCGACTCCGCTCACGGCGGCCGTGCGGATGGATGTGATCGAGGTCGCGTCCAGAATCGCCAGCAGCTGGCCGTCCTGCGGGTCAAAGAGGAGCACCGCCCCCTGGTGGCAGTCGTACGGCGTTCCCAGGTTGCCGGGGAAGAAGCTGATGATCTTCAGACCGAAGACCCTCGGATTCCCCAGCCAGGCGGGCATCATCGCCAGCACGCCCCGCTGGTCGGGCAGCGGCATGACGGGCCGCAGCGGCAGCACGGCGTCGCCCCGCGCCAGCGCGCGCAGCGCCTCGGCCATGATGGGCATGCACTCGCCCATGGGCAAGAGCGAGCGCACCAGCGCCTGGTCGGCGAGCAGGACTCCCACGGCGACCTCCTCGGGTTTTGGTCGAAGCGCTTGCCACCAGCGGCGTGCTAGCTGCCCGCCCGCGCGCTCCCACCCATCTGGTGCCCGTCGACGCCCTGCCAGCGATGGGCGCGGATGGCGTCCACCACCCGCTGCGCCGCAGCGACGGCGGCACAGCCGGCGTCGGCGCCCACCAGCGGCGCCCGCTCACCGCGCACGGCGCCCAGGAACTCCCGCAGCTACAAGGTCAGCGGATCCTCCGTGGGCAGCTCCAGCTGCCGAACGCGCGCGATCTGCGTGGAGTCCAGCGCCGAGAGGTCGGCACCTTCCGCCAGCAGGGCGCGAAGGCGCTCCAGCGCTTCGCGGTTCTCGGTGAGCGATAGGACCACGCCCTGGCGTTTGGCGTAGTCCAGCGAAAGGTACGCGCTCTCGGTGAACACGCGCAGCTTGCGTTCGGTCTTGAGCGCCAGGCGCGATGCCGTCAGATTCGCCAAGCAGCCGTCCGCAAAGGTGAGCCAAGCGCTCGCGAGATCTTCCTGCTCGCCCAGCACGCGGACTCCCACCGCGTACACGTCCCGCAGCGCAGCGCGCGTCATCATGAGCACGATGTCCAGGTCGTGGATCATGAGATCGAACACGACGCCCACGTCGAGCGAGCGGAAGGTCATGGGGCTGACCCGGTCCACCTCGATGTAACGGGGGGTCAGGCGCATCTCCGCCACGGCACGCACGGCTGGGTTGAAGCGCTCGGTGTGTCCGACGGCGACGATGATCCCGTGCGCACGGGCGAGCGCGGCGACGCGGCGCGCCTCGTCCACCGTGGAGGCGAGCGGCTTCTCGATCAGGCAGGCGACCCCGCGCGGCAGCAGCAGCTCGGCGATCGCCGCATGCTCGCGCGTGGGGGCGGCCCATGCGTCCGGCGCCCACGACGGCGACGGGAGTGCGTCTGCGGCTCTGCATGGCGGCGATGGTGACCGCAGCCGGGGCGCGGCGTCAAGAAGACATGGTGCCGCAAGCGAAAGCCAGGCGCGGCGTGGTCTTCAGCAGCGCACTGCGGCGCGCTGTCCGCCCGATCGCGCATCGATCCGCCCCGTCACCGCCATGAACACCACCATGAGCGCCAGCGAGACAGCGCCGACCCCGCAGAATGCATACCAGAGATAGTGGGCATGGGCGTAGGCAGCGGGCATGGGCCCCTGGCCGGCCAGCGCTAGCGCGTGCTGTTGCTGGATTTCGGACGGCAGTGTCCGTGGATCGGGACAGAAGGCGCGCAGCAGGTAGCCGGCGAAGATGAACCCGAACAGCCACGCGAAGAACGTGTTCATGTGCGCATAGCCGAGGTAGAGCCCCTCGCGCCCGGGGGGCGCCTGCTTGCTGGCGTACTCGAGGTACTTGGGGCTCAGGAAGCACTCCGCGAAGCCCTGGATGGCGATGCCCACCACCATCATGGCCGTGATGGGGTGCACCGACAGACCGAGCAGGTGCAGGTTGCCGTGGAACAGGTGCGACGACGCCATGGCCAGCGACGAGAAGGGGATGAGCGCCATCGCGACCGAGATGGCGGCCTCGGGGCGCCACTTGCGCACGAGCTGGGTCACGGCCACCACGCAGAGCACGACGACCAGCGGGTTCACGTTCGCGTACCACTCGGGCTTGTAGGTTTCGCCCGCCATTCGGATCACGTAATCGGGCATCGAGGCGTAGAGCTGTCCCTGGATGGCCCAGAAGCCCGCGGTGATGACGATCAGCGCGAGGAAGCGTAGGTTGCTCATCGCCGTCGCCATGCCCGCCAGCGTCTCGCGCACACTGCGCGGGCGCGCTATGGTGGACTCTTGCGGACGATACAGCAGCGCCACGATCAGCAGTGCGATGAACGCCGCGCCTGCGGAGAAGAACGGCACGTTCTCCACGCCGAGCTGGATGCGGATCGGGGCGACGATCGTCTTGCCGGTGAAGGAGCCGATGTTCACGATCATGTAGAAGATACTGAAGGCCCGCGCGCGATTGTCCTGGGTCGACGACCGCGCGGCCGTGGCAGTGATGATGGGCTTCACGAACGAGCCGCCGAGCACTACCAGGAGCAATCCGGCCAGCACCGGTCCGAGCGTGTGGACGATCCCCAGCGAGCCGTAGCCCACGGTGAGCAGCGCGAAGGCCAGCAGCAAGGACCGCCGGAAGCCCAGCCGGTCGGCGGCCGCCCCCGTGAGGAACGGGAAGAAGTAGATCAGCGCCCCGAACAGGCCGGCGACGAAGCCAGCCTGCACGTCGCCGAGCTGGACGACGCGCAGCAGATATGTGCGCAGCGCGATGAAGGTGCCGTAGTATGCCGCGCGCTCGCAGAGCTCGGAGGCGTTGGCGTACCAGAACACGCGCGGGAAGCGCCAGGTGGGCCTGGCAGGCTCCGTCGGCTCGGCCGGGCTGCTGGCGTGCGATGGCTTGGTGCTCTCGAGGGCGGTCATTTCAAAGCTCCAAGATCCGGATTGGGAAGTCAGCGGAATGCCGCGCCGTCATCGTCGGCCAGGGACTCGACGCGCAGCAGCCGGTGGCCGCCCGGTTCGCAGGCGACCGGTTTGGGGAGCGCCGTGGGTGCGTGCGCCTCTGGACCGACACTAGCGCAACCGCAGCAGGCAACCAAGCGCGGCCCGCCGGTGACGCCGGGGTTCTTGAGCGGGAACGTGGCGGCCGGCTGGCCGGGGGTCCGCGGGTTGGCCCCCGGCGCACGGGCTTCACCGATAGACGAACAGCATCGCGTAGATGATCCAGACCACCATGGCAAACCCGAGGGAGAGGGCGGTCCAGGCGAACGCGCGGATGGCGCGGATGACCACCGGTGGGTACGGATCCACGAGGTGGCGCTCGAGCTGGCCGCTGGCGACGAGCTGCTCGTACTCCGCCGGCTTGTCCCGCTTGAACTCCTCCAGATTCATCCGCCCCGTGAAGATCACGGTGTCCATGGGGAACTTCTCGGGCCGCAGGTGGGTGTTGAAGAAGTGCACCGTGAAGATGAACCCGGTGGCGAGCAACGCCTCGTCGCTGTGGATGATGGTGGCCACGTTGATGGACCATCCAGGCAGGAACCGCGTAAAGAAGACGGGGAACCACAGCGCAAAGCCCGTGGAGCCGATCACGAAGATCCCCCAGAAGACCGCGAAGTAGTCGAACTTCTCCCAGTACGTCCATCGTCCGTAGCGTGGCCGCGACCCGGCGCCCACGAACCACCGGATCGTCGCCCCGAAGTCGTGCAGGTCCTTCTTGTTGAAGAGCATGGAGTCGGGGCCGAGGATCAGCGCCCGCCACGAGCCGCCCTTGCGGCTCTTGCGCCGCGCGAGATCGGTGAGGTGGGTCACGAAGATGCCCACCATGAGCGTTGCCGCCGTGCGGTGGACGTAACCTGCCGTCTGGAACCCGCCCAGCAAGCGCGAGATCGCTCCCGCCCAACCGGTGTACGAGAACTTCAGCGTCAGCCCGGTGAGGGCCAGCGACATGAAGCTCACGATCATCAGCACGTGGAGAGTCCGGTAGAGCGGGGTAAAGCGGCAAAACTGCAGCTCGTGGGTGTGGGTGCTCGTGCGCACGGCCGACGCGCCAGCGGGGCCAGCACCGGGCCGACCAACATCCGTCATGGCGCGTCCTCCTTCGGCGCGTTCTCCCCGGCGGGCGTCCCGCGCGCCCCGGCCGCCGGGACGGCGCGCGCAGCGGCGATCTCGGCGGCGGCCTCGGCCTCGGCGGCCCGCAACTCACGGCGCATCTGCACCGCGCGCGGGATCCACAGCAGCGTGTGCACTCCGCTCACGAAGAACGTTCCCACCAGCAGGGTCGTCATCCCCCAGAAGGCCCAGAACAGGATCGGGTACTTCTTCGGATCGTGGTGGGTCGCGTGGGTCAGATACCCGGCGAAGCGCCGCGTGGCGCCCGAGTGGCACTTCTGGCAGGTCTGGACCACGTTCGCGCGGCTCAGATGGGAGCGGGGATCGGTCACCTTCTGGATGTCGTGGGCCCCGTGGCAGTCGAAGCACTTGGCGGTCTTCGTATAGCCCAGCTGCGACACCTTGCCGTGGTACGTGTCGAAGTAGGTCTTTGCGATCTCGCCATGGCACTTGCCGCACTTGTTCATGATCTCGAGCTTGAAGCCGGTGGCGTCGGCCCGCTGGATGGTGTGGGAAGTGTGGCAGTCGTTGCAGACCGGCAGGTCCTTGTCCGTCTTGCCCACCATCGTGGCGTGGACGCTCTGCTCGAACGCCTCTTCGATCCCATGGTGACAGCCGCCGCAGGTAGCGGGCACGTTCTTGCGGTTCACAGTGGAGGCCGGATCGGTCCGCGGCAGCACGCTGTGGGCCGTATGGCAACTCGTGCAGGTGGCGGTGACGGTCAGGCCGCTCTTGAGCAGGCCCTTGCCGTGGATGCTCTCGGTGTAGCTCGCAATGATCTCGTGCTCGGGCCCCTTATAGCGGACCGCCGCCTTCTCCCCTTCGCGGTGACAGCGGGCGCAGAGGTTCGGGATATTGGTGGCAAACGTCGGGGAAGCCGGATTCAGCCGCCCCAGGATGCCGTGGCGGCCGTGGCACTCCTTGCAGCTGGGGGCGTTGGGGTCGTTCTGGCCCAGCAGCACGCCATGGATGCTCTTCTGGTACAGCTGTCCCTGGTCGGCGTGGCAGGACGCACAATCCACCTTTGCCGTGATCGTTTCGCACGGCCGCAGACGCGAGGCGTTCACGCCGGAGTGGCACTGCGAGCAAGTCACCTTTGCGTGCCGTGACTGCTGGACCTCCTCGATGGCCACGAACAACGATCGCCCGTCCTGGGAAGCCCTCAGGGCGGGATCCTGGTGGCAGCGCATGCAGTCGGCGTCGGCCATGCCCTGGTCGTAGAAGACCTTGCGGACCTTGTGCGGGGGATGGCAGTCGACGCAAGCGGGCAGGACATGCGCCTCTTTCTCCCAGAGCTCACCCTTGATGACCTTGCGGTGCACCTGCTCGATCAGCGCGTGGCACTTCGTGCAGGTCTTGGCGATGTTCTGCCGCGCGATGGAAGAGGCCGGATCGGTGTGGGGCAGGATCGAGTGGGCCGTGTGGCACGAGGCGCAGGTGGCCGCCACGATCAGCCCCTTCTTCAGCAGTCCCTCACCATGGATGCTCTCGGAGTAGTTCTCCAGGATGTGGTCCTGGTGGATCGCGCGACTGCGCGTGACCGGGCTGCCCTCCTGGTGGCACCTGCCGCACACGAACGGCACGCGCAGCGGCGCGACGGCCGAGCCCGGATCCCCCACCGGAAGGATGTCGTGGTTGCCGTGACAGTCCACGCAGCGCGGCGCGAGCGAGTCGCCGCGGGCGATCGCCTTGCCGTGGAGCGACTTGGCGTGCTGCGCGGCCTCGATCGCGTGGCACGTCCCGCACTCCACCCGGGCCAGCGGCACGTTGTGGGGGACCTCCTTGCCGTCGAGATCGGCGTGGCAGGACACGCACGTCAAGCTGCCATGGGCGGACTGGCCGAAGTGCTGCTCGGAGACGTACAGCGAAACCGTGCTGCCTTTTCGGGTGGTGGTGAGATCCTTGTCGCCGTGGCAGGCCAGGCAGTCGGCGTTCTCCTGGGCCCAGGCGGAGCCGACGCTGCCGGCGACCAGGACGGCGCAGCAAAGCGATGCCAGCGGGGAAGGCGAACGGCTCCAGCTGGGTTTGCGCAGCATGCTCGCGCTGTCCTTGGGAGGCCGGTGCTGGACCGCCGCCCCGGTCGATGGATCGTTGCGCCTCGAGCTCCGGGTCGGCCGTGCTCGCGCAGGGGATCCGCCCCCCGCCGGCCACCGGCCGGGCACGCGGGGTGCCCCGGCGACGGAGCGTGAGGGACGGCGCAGCCCGGTGCGGGACCAGCGGGCGCCCCTCCGGGCACCCCTCTAGGGAAAGATTGTCACCGGGGAAGGGAGCGCCAGCCCGAGATCACAGTTCTGGGAGGCGCGCTCTCTCTGTCGACGGCCCGGCCGGTCCGGCCCGGCCGGTCCGCAAGGGCGGGCGAATCCAACAGGACGCTCAGTAGATGAACGACTCGGCGCGCTCGGCGGGCCCCAATCCGAGCGCGGCAGCGGCCTCCTCCGAGATCACCAGCAGCAGGTGATCCGCCCGCGCCCGCTCAAAGGCGGCGCCCAGGAGCGGCCGATCGAACTCCTCGTTGGCCAAGAGGAGCCCAAGCTGCGAGTTGCCGCGACGGAAGCATTGCAGCGGCAGCAAGGGATCCACAGGACCATCTGGACACGATTCCCAAGGTACATCAGCCGTCGCCATCCCGTATAGGACGTAGCCGTACGCCCCCCAGCTCGCCTGTACCAGCATCCGCAGCGGAGCGGCCGTGCGATCCCCCGCAGCGGTACGCCCGCTCGCGAGCCGTTCGAGCTGCGCGACGAGCTGGCAGGAGCGCGCAGCGCTCCTGGTCATCGCTCGATGATGGGAGAAGAAGCTCCCGTGCGGCCACCGCGCCGACCCGGCCTGCACACGATGGGCGACGCCGTACACGACTTCGGGAACGGTCACATTTCCCACCGCCGCGACCGCGATCCACAGCGCCAGCCATCGCACCCGCGAATGCGCGAGCAGGGTCTCACCCACGATCCACGCGACAGCGGGTACGACCAGCAGGAAGTGACGCATGAGAAAGACCGGATTGGGGAACCAGAAAACGACAGGCACAAAGGCCCAAAGCAGCGCCGGGCCGAGATCCGAAGGCGAGGGCGCGTCGGGAGTCCGGCCGGACCCGGTGGGCGCTCCAGAGACGCTGTACGCGCCGGAGCCGGCATCGCCGGTGGCTCGTGCGCCAGGGGCGTGAGGGGCAGCCTCTCGGCGGCGCGCTCGCGCAAGCCCCAGCGCAGCGAGCAGCAGGTTTCCCATTCCGATGGCCAGGATCGACCAGAACAGGGTGCGCCGCAGAGGGCGCATCCTGAAATAGGACTGCGCGAAGTCGCGCACGTAGTCCGCGAGGGTGGTGGGACGGCCGGTCGCTCCCGCCGCGAGGGCGTGGACGATGGTATAGAACGCGGCGCCCGCGATCGCCGTCAGGCCGCAGAGCAGCAGGAGGTTGCGGCGAGCGCGTGTGGAGCGCAGGGCCCAGAAGACCAGCGCGGGCAGCGCCAGGGCGACCTCTGCGCGCAAGAGCAGGGCCGCCGTTCCCAGCGCCAGCGTCAACAGCCCGCAGGCAATGCCGCGCGGCGTGCGCGCGATCCGCTCCGCGGTCATCAGGCACAGCAGCAGGAGCAGCATAGCCGGGACCACCGGGTGGAAGTAGGTCCCCACCTCCCAGACCAAAGGTGCCGTGAGCACGAGGACCGTGCAGCCCGCGGCGACGGCCGGCGCGAACCAGCGGCGGTAAAACGCGTAGAGCGGCCACGCCAGCGCGGTCCCCGCCAACAGCCCGAACGCGTTCAGGACGGGAAGCACGTGGTCCGGCCGCCCGGCGAACCAGGGCGCGACGGCGCGAAACAGCAGGTACATGCCGGGGCTGATCTGGCGGCCGTACAACAGCGAATCTGCGAAGGAGACGCCCGGGGAGAGGCTGCGCGCCATCCCGGCTGCAACGACCATCGAGTCCGCGTCGCCGCTCCCGAAGCGATTCCAGAAGGCAGCGCGGGTGAGGAACGCGAAGACCAGCAGGAGAGCCGGGATGAAGCGGTCTCCCGTGGAGTCAAAGGGCTGGGCGCCTGCGTTTCGTTTCATCCGCGCCCCAGCCTAGATCGCGCTGGCTGGGGTCTCAAGCGGGATCGTCGGCGCCCGCCTGCCGCTGCGTGGCTCGCGGCGCGCCATGCGCGTCCTACCGACCTTCCCGATCCATACGGGCGAGCTGCTATCCGGTCGCGACGCCATCGCGCCGGGCGAGGGCCCGCGCGACCGCCGCCCCCGAGCTGAGAGCCCCCTCCATGTACCCGGCGAAGCGCAGGCACGCGTGCTCTCCGGCGACATGAAGGTGCCCGAGCAGCGGTGACGCCAGCAACGGTCCCAGCGCGGTGACCTGCCCGGGCGCGGGGAACGAGTAGCCGGCAAGCGTCCACGGATCGGCCGGCCAGTCCATGAAGCGATCGGCGATCAGCTGCGCGCGGAAGCCCGAGTAGAGCGCCTCCAGGTCGTTTCCGTAGCGGTCGCGGCGCTCCTGCGCAGCCCGCGCGCGGATGCGCTGCGCGGCGGGACCGCTGCTGAAGGCGACCAGCGCGGCGCCCTCGTCGCCGGGCTGGTTGTTGGTCGGCTCCCACGTCATGCACACGTCGCCGTCGCTGAGCGCCTCGGGCGAGAGGCCCAGCGCACGCCAGAAGCGCGAGCGTACGGCCGCCAGATACTTGATGCTGACGCCCATCTGGGGCCGCAGCGCGTCGGGCAGCGGCGGGGTGATGTGGATCTTCGCCCAGGTGCTCGGCGGAACGGCGAGCACCACATCGTCGGACTGCAGGCGCTTGCCGCCCGCACACTCCAGGCGCGCCGGTCGCTGCCCTGCGGGGTCGAGCTCGATGGACGTCACGGCCTGCTCGAGCAGGATGCGCTGCACCCCGACGGCTTCGGCCAGACGCCGGGCGAGCTGCTGGTTGCCGCCCGCGCAATGATAGACCTCGCTCTCGGTCCAATAGCGCTCCAGACCGCCGCCCTTGACCGTCGCCAGCATGCCCAGATAGCTCTGCTGGTCGGTGGCCATTCCATTGTTCGCTGTGAGCTGCACCGTGATCGCGCGCTTGCAGCGCGGGGAGGCTTGTAGCGCGTCGATCCACTCCGCGACGGTGCGGCGGTCGAGCTCCGCGGCACCGGGCGAGGTCCAGGGGAGCTCGGCATTGACCGCGGCGGCGTCCGCGTTCATGCGCGCCAGCGCCCCGTCCATCTCATCGTAGAGGCCGCTCGCCTCGGCCGCGGTGAGCGCGCGCCCGTCGAGCACGATCGGCTCGCTCGCGTCCTCGTCCTCCACGATGTCGAGCAGCCGCAGGCCGAAGCGGTCCGCGTAGTCGACCCAAGTGGGGTGGTTGGAGCCGATCAGCTCGCCGCCGCCCTCGACGACCTTGCCCGCCACGAGGTCCTGGAAGGTGAGGACGCGCCCGCCCACGCGGCGGCGCGCCTCGAGCACCGTCACGTCGTAGCCCGCCGCGCGCAACTCGAAGGCGCTCGCGAGCCCGGCAAAGCCCGCTCCCACCACGATGACGCGGCCAGGGTTGCCGTGGCGCTCGCCCGCGGGCTGGCCGGACGCCCCGCCCGGCCCGGCGGCCGTACTCGTCCCGCCGCGGCCGCCGGCGCCCGCGCCTGGAGACCGGTCGCCAACGGCAGGGCCCCCCGTGGAAGCGCAGCCCAGCGTACGGCTGAGCAAGAGGCCCGCCGACGCAGCCAGGCTCGCGCGCAAGAACTCGCGGCGGGTGAGCGCGTCGACGCGCGGGCTGAAGCGCCGGGCGAGGCGGGCGAAGAGGGAGGAGGGCATCGCTGCAGCTTACGGATTCGCGACGGCTGAATTCAACTGCAGACGGGCGAATGCCGGGTCGCGGCGGGCACGCTGGTGTTCCGGGCCCCGAGCGGACCCAGTCGACGTCGCACCCCATGACGGGCTGCAGCAAGGCGAGTCCAGGCGGCAATCATCGCGCCTGAAAACCACGAAGGCGGGTCAATTCGAGCCCGGTTTTCATCGCTGGCAGGGGGGCACACGGTGATGCTGGCGGCGAGCCTGTGCGAATCTGACCATATTTATGATCAGATTCGCAGAGGGTCACGGCAACTGACCCACCACGCAAACCACCGGCGTCTTGATCGGCGGCGCCAGGGCGTGCTATTCTCCTGCGTGCGAAACCCTCCCTCGGTGCGGAAACCCTCCTCCCGCATCGTTCCGTTTGGGCCGGTACATCATTCTGCTGCTTGGCCGCCGCGCCTGCCTTCCTGCGGCCGGCCCCAGCGGCCCTGTTCCCCTCGAGGAGGCCTCACCGTGCGAGTCTTCCCTCGGTCGCGTCGCCCGTCGGCCCGAGCGCTGGCGCGCGCCTGCGTCGTGACCGCCTGCGCCGTGATCGCCTGCGTCGTGGCGACAGGTGCTGCGCTGACAGGCGTTGCCCGCGCAGGCACGATCGATCCCGTCCGTTCCACTGCCTACAGTGACGAGGGCACCATGTGGATCTGCCCGCGCGGGGATGGGAACCTGGCGGCTTGGACTGTGCCCAGCGGGATCGTCGTCCACCTGCTCGACCACGATGGAGCCCCCTGCGCCGACATCCCCCGGCAGGATGTCTGGCTGACCAGCACGACGACGACGCTCGCATTCTGCCAGAGCACCGCTATCGCCGACTCCGACACCGACCCCGACGGCTTCACCAGCTTCTCCCATGCGTCGCCGCCGGGCGGTGGGTGCGACCACAACGAGCTGGCCGGCGGGCAACTCGACCTCAAGGTCGTCGCCATGGGCGCGACGATCTCGTCCTCCATCCCGCTGAGCCTCAACAGTCCCGACATCAACGGCGATCTGCTGGTCAACCTCGCCGATGTCGGACCGTTCTCGCTGGCGCTCAACGGGGCGTACTCGTTCTGCGCGGATTTCTGGCCGGATGGCTTGATCAATCTCACGGACGTGGCGATCCTGTCGGCGCACCTGGGGCACGCCTGCCTGTAGCTCAGCACACCGGGCACGCCTGCTTGTAGGTCAGGGGGACTCGGCCCGTCTGCCTGTCGGGCGGGAGACCGCCGTGCCGGCCAGCCGCTTGGGCCCCGTTCGGTCCGCTTGCCGGCAGTCCCGCGCCGTTTCGCCGGCTCGCGGGTCGCGCCACGGCGCCGGCTTCAGCCACCCCCGCGCTGGTAGACGTCCGGATCCCACTTCTCCATCCAGCGCTCGGGGCGCGCGAGGGGCTTGAACCCCACCGGTTCGTAGAGGCCGTGCGCGTCGCGCGTTAGTAGGATCCAGCGGCGCAAGCCCTGCAGGTCCGGGTGCTCGACCACGACCTGCATCAACCACTTCGACAGCCCGCGCCCACGGTAGGGCAGAAGCACGAACACGTCGCCCAGGTAGGCCACGCTCGCGCGGTCGGTGACCACGCGGGCGAATCCGATTTGCCGGTCGCCGTGCCGCAGGCTGAAGTTGAGCGAGTGCTGGATGGAGCGCGCCACCACCTCGCGTGGAATCCCCGTCGCCCAGTAGCACTGCACGAGGAAGCCGTGGACCACGTCGAGATCCACTTCCGCCGGATCGGTCGTGATGACGTACTCGCCGCGCCGCCATTCGTGCGCCATGCGCTGCCTCCGTGGGAGGTGAGGGCCGCGAAGCCGGCGAACGCGCGTCGTTCGCCCCAGGTCGCCATTCTAACCGGCGTGTCGTGCCGTCAGCCAGAGCCGTGGTGTGTGGACCGGGGCGGTCGCTTTGGCGGGCGACCGGGCCCGCAGCTGCCTCATCGTGGATACGATCCGGGCTGGCCCTCGTATCCGCGACCGGCCATACTCGGTCCCGCGTCGCGGCACGACTCGGAGGCAGACATGCCACGCCCGCCTGGACATTCCAACGACGATCCTCCGCCGCCGAGCTTCGCGCCGGCCGACGAGACGACGCTTCAGGAGGTGCGCAGCACCCTGCTCCATCACCATCGTTCCCTGGTCGAGTTTGCCAAGCTCGACTACGAGCGCGGCCACGGCCGTGTCGGAAGTGCCGGCGAGCTGGTCCGGCTGCTCATGCACGACCCGTCCTTTGGGTGGCTGCGGGTTCTCTCCTCGCTCATTGCTTCGCTGGACGAAGTCCTCGACGAGCCCGTGAGCGGTCAAGCGGAGACGGTCATCGAGACGGCGGACAGGCTGCTGCTCGGGTCCGACGCGGACCCGACCGGCTTCCGTTTGCAGTACCACGACGCGTTGCAACGCTCGCCCGACATCGTCCTCTCGCACGCGCGCGTGGCCGCCGTGCTCAAGGGGCTGCGGGGGGTGCGGTTCGGGCTGCAGGCAGAGGAGTGATTGCCGGGCTTCCCCCGCTGTGATCCGCGCACGAGCCGGTTGTGGAGGTGGAAGGCCGGCTCTCGACGAGAGCTGGCCCACCAACGCGTAAGCCGGTTGGCGCCCAACGATGCGTACCGTCCTGCTCACCCTCTCTGCACTCGTGGCGTTTGCCGCCAACTCGGTCCTGTGTCGGCTGGCGCTGGGCGGCCGGGCGATCGATGCGGCGAGCTTCGCCACCATCCGCCTCGCATCCGGTGCGCTGGCGTTGCTCTCGCTGCTCGCGCTGGTCAGCCGCGGCCGCGGTGACCGCCGCGACGGCCGTGGCCCTGCCCCCGACGACGAACGCACCGCCGGCCCTGCGCGACGCGTCCGCCCCGCGGGAAGCTGGCGCTCCGCTGCGGCGCTCTTCCTGTACGCGGTGCCCTTCGCATTCGCCTACCTCAGCCTGAGCGCGGGGACGGGCGCGCTCATTCTGTTCGGGGCGGTGCAGGCCACCATGATCGCGGTCGGGTTACGCGGCGGCGAGCGCCCTCACCGGCTCGAGTGGTGGGGGCTGATCATCGCGATTGCCGGACTCATCGTGCTCGTCTTGCCCGGTCTGCGCGCGCCGGCGCCCGCCGGCTCGCTGTTGATGGCGGTCGCAGGCATGGCGTGGGGCGTCTACTCGCTGCGGGGCCGTGGGGCCGGCCGGCCGCTGGCGATCACTGCGGGAAACTTCGCGCGCGCCGCGCCGTTGGCGCTGGCCGTGAGCCTGCTCTGCCTGCGCGCTCTCCACGTCTCGCCGCGGGGAGCGCTGCTGGCCGTGCTCTCGGGAGCGGTGACGTCGGGGCTCGGCTATGCGATTTGGTACGCGGCCCTGCCCGGGCTCACCGCCACGCGCGCCGCCACGGTGCAACTCGCCGTTCCGGTGCTTGCTGCTCTGGGCGGGGTCGCGTTCCTCGGCGAGCACGTGACCCTGCGACTGGTGGTGTCGGCGACGTTCATCCTCGGAGGCGTCGCTGCCGCGCTGCGCGGGCGGCTGCGGCCGGTGCCACCGGGAAACGACGGCGCAAGCTGACATCGTTCCCTGGAGGCCCGCGCTCGCCTGGATGCAGCAGCGCTGAAGGGTCCCGAGCGGTCGCTCGCGGCGAGTGCCAAGAGAAGCGCTCCGCGGGGCCGACCGAGCGCCCGGCTGCCTCCGCAACCAGGCTCCCTCCAACAGGTTGGCCTGCCCACCGCCGGCGGCCGCAGCCCAACAACGCCCTGGATCGCATCGCCGTGAATCGCTACAATCAGACAGCGATGCAGGCCCATCCCCTCCAGCAACCCGCGATCCTCGAGAACCCCGCCGCGTGGATGGAGCGTTTGCGCACCTGGATGGCGACCGCCGGCAGCCGCTGGGCCGAAGCGCTCGAAAGCTATCCCTTCGTGCGCAACGAGAACTGCCCCTGCGCCCAGCCTCGCCAACTGCTGCTGACGCGCCTGGCCGTTGTCACCACGGCCGGCGCCTATCTCCCGGGGGAGCAGCCGCCGTTCGAGGAGTCGGGCCGCGACCTGTCGCTGCGCACGATTCCCGCCGAGGTCGATCTGTCCGATGTCGCGTTCACGCCGTCGCTGGGCACCGACCCGCCGGCTGACCGCGACCCACAGGTGCTCCTGCCGCTCTACCACCTCGACGACATGATCGGCGCGGGGATTTTCGAGGAGGCGGCTCCGGAGGTCATCTCACTGCACGGCCGCATTCTTGATGCCTGCAAAGTCGTCGAGGAGCTCGCCCCTGCCGTCCTGCGCGAAGTGGAGCGCCAGGGCGCCACGGCGGCGTTGATCCTTCCCGCGCGGCGCCTCGACCATCAGACGGCGGCGCTGCTGGCGCGCATGCTGGAGGGCTCGGGAATCGCCACGGTCGTCCCGAGCGTGTTCCGTGAGGTCGTGCGCGCGGTGCGCGCGCCGCGCATCCTCGCCACGGGCGGCCAAGAGGGTGCGCTGTTCGGCGCACCGGGACAGGCGGCCGAGCAGCGCGAGGTGCTGCAGCGCGCGCTGCGCATGTTCACCGAGCAAGGGCCTGCGGACGTCGCCATGCCGCAGGGCACGCAGGTGTGAGCGATCGCGGCTCGCTCGCCGCAGCGCCCGCCCCCGGGCGCGCGGCGCCAGCGTCCGTTGCCGGCAGCGCGCGTCCCTCCCTCGAATCGCAGCAGCCGCCGCCCGCCAGCGTCCAGGCGTCCCGCGAGCTGGCTCGCCCGTGCTTCGACATCGACCGTTCCGCTCCCATCGTCGCACAGGCGGCGGCCGTCATCGACTCGCCCGCCCAGCTCGTTTGGGAGCTGCTGACCGACATACCGCGCTGGCCACAGTGGGTCCCGCGCGTGCGCCGGGCGGATCTGGAGGGCGCATTCCTCGTCGGCGCGCGCTTCCGCTGGATTTGTGCGGGCCTCCCCGTCGTCTCCACGCTGCGCACGATCCAGCCGCCGTGGCGGCTGGCATGGGATGCTCGGGCGCCGGGCATCGCAGCGTCGCACGTCTGGGAGCTCTGGCCGTTGATCGCGGAAGGCGCGACTGCCGCGACCACCGCGACCACCGCGACCGGCGCGACCACCGCGACCGGCACGGGCGCTGCCGGTGCCGCGACCGCTGCCGATGCCGCGGGCGCTGCCGGTGCCGCGACCGGCGCGGGCGCCGCCGCCGTGGAGCTTCCCGGACGCTGCGAGATCCGCGCACGGGAATCGCTGACCGGCGTTGGCGTACGATGGACCCCCGGCCGTTTACGGCGCGCGGTCGAGCACCAGCTCCACGCCTGGGTGGCAGCGCTTGCGCAGGTCGCGGCGCAGGCGGCCGCCGACGCGCGCTCGGGGAAACCCTGCAGGGAGGCCGATCGTGGCTGATCCGAGAAGCAAGGCCAGCTTGGCCGACAGTTCACTGATCCGCCTTTCCACCGAGCGCCTGGGTGGGGCATTGCGGCCCGGCGATCTCGCGGCGCTGCAGCCGGCTCTGGCGGCGGCGATCGCGAGCCTGCGGCAGCGGGCCGGCCCCGGCGCCGATGCGCTGGGCTGGATCGATCTGCCGCACCACCGCGCCCGCGAGCAACAGGACGAGCACCGCCGGCTGCTGGAGTGCGCCCGCCGCCTGCGCGGGGAGATCGATACGCTGGTCGTGATCGGCATCGGCGGCAGCTACCTCGGTGCCCGCGCAGTGCTCGAGGCGAGCCAACACCGCCTCGACTACGACGCCAAGCGCGCCAAGCGGCCACTGGGCCCGCGCGTCGTGTGGGCGGGCCATCATCTCGAGGGCAGCTATTACCACGACCTGCTCGAGGGCCTGCGCGGCCGCGAGGTCGCGGTGAACGTCATCTCCAAGAGCGGCACGACCACCGAGCCGGCGGTGGCCTTCCGCCTGCTGCGCCGCGCGCTGGAAGAGCAGTACGGCCCGCAGAAGGCCCGCGGGCGCATCGTGGCCACGACCGACGCGCGCAAAGGCGCGCTGCGCACCCTCGCGGGACGCATGGGCTACGAGACGTTCATCGTGCCCGACGACGTGGGTGGCCGCTTCTCGGTGCTCACACCGGTGGGGCTGTTGCCGTTGGCTGTGGCGGGGGTCGACGTGGACGCGCTGCTCGCGGGCGCGGCGGCCGAGGCGCAGCGCTGCGCGGGAGCCGACCCGGCGAATGTGGCGGATGTCACTGCGATCCCCGCGGTGCGCTACGCTGCCGCTCGCTATGTGCTGTCGCTCCAGGGTTTCGCGGTCGAGGTGCTGGCGAGCTTCCACCCGTCCCTGCACTACGTCGCGGAGTGGTGGAAGCAGCTCTTCGGCGAGAGCGAGGGCAAGCGCGGGCGCGGGCTGTTCCCGGCAGCGCTCGATTTCACGACCGACCTGCACTCGATGGGCCAGTACATGCAGGAAGGTCGCCGTTTCCTGCTGGAGACGTTCCTGGAGGTGCGAGGCGCGCCCGAGGGGCCGGCGATCCCGGCGCAGGGCGAGGATCTCGACGGGCTGGAGTACCTGGCGGGCCGCCCGGTGGGTGCGGTGAACGCCCAGGCGCTGGCGGCGGTCGCGCAGGCGCACGGTGACGGTGGCGTGCCGAGCATGACGGTGACCCTGCCGGCGCTGGAAGAAGCGGCGTTGGGCAGCCTGCTGTATTTCTTCGAGTACGCCGTGGCCGTGAGCGGCCGGCTGCTCGGGGTGAACCCCTTCGACCAGCCGGGGGTGGAGGCGTACAAGACGAACCTCTTCCGTCTGCTGGGCAAGCCGGGGTACGGCGGACGCCCCGGCGCATGATGACTTCGGACCCCGCGGTCGGGCGGCTGACCCTGGCCGATCGGATGATGCATGGGTGCTCGCACACATCGGTGGCCGGGGGTTCTCGTGCTGGCGTGCGCCGGTGCTACCGCGGTGGCGTCCGCGGCCGGGTGCAACCGTGGCGCGGTGGGCGGGACACAGGCGGCCAGGGCTCGCGAGGAGCGCGCATCGCGCGATGACCGGCGTCCCACCGGGCGCCTGCAGGGCGAGGTCGCCCGCACGCCGGGACACACCGAAGTCGCGCCGGGCCTGGTGGTCGAGCGCGTCGCATTCTCCTTGGGCGCGGGCAGCGGCACGTCGCCCGCGCAAGCCCCCGATGACACGCTGATCACGCTCCTGCGCATCGACCCCGCGCGCTGGGACCTGCGCCTGCTCACCGCCCACACCCACGGGGGCAGCCGCAGCGCGCCGCAGTGGGCACGCGCCTTCCAACTCACGGCCGTGATCAACGCCTCGCTGTATCTGCCCGACCAGCGCAGCGCTGGACTGATGGTCGACGGCGATGTGGTCAACAATGGCCGCGACAACCGGCGCTTTGGCGGTTTCCTGGCGTTCCATCCGCAGCGTGACGGCCTGCCCGCCGTGCGCATCTGCGGCCGCGATTGCGCCGGCTTCGATCTGGCCGACCTGCGCGCGTCGTATGCCACGATCGTGCAGAGCTATCGCTTGCTCGACTGCGCCGGCAAGCCCATGACCTGGAAGGATGAGAAGCGCTACGGCATCTCCGCGGTCGCGGTGGATCGGCGCGGGTGGGTCGTCTTCGTGCACTGCGCGACGCCGCTGGGGGTACGCGAGTTCAACGCCCGCCTGGCCAGCGACGATCTGGCGCTTGCGAGCGCGATCTTCGTCGAGGGCGGGCGGCAAGCCTGCCTGTATCTGGCGGTCGGCCAGCATCGCCTGGAAGAGGTCGGCCGGCGCGAGGGAGAAGAGGCGGAGCCGGGTGGCGGCCCCGGGATCTTCTGGCCCGTGCCCAACGTGATCGGAGTGGTGGCGCGCAGTTGAGGCGCCGCCGCCTGGGCACCCCGGCGAGGCTTTGCTGCGGGCCGGCCGCAGGTTGCCGTCCGCAGGCCGTGAGCGGCCGGGCCGCGCGCCCGGCGGCGTCCGTCGTACTGCCACCCCTGCGAACTCAATCCATTGTTCCATAACCAGTTGCGGTATCGGCTGTGCCCCGGCATGTCCCTCGCTACCTTTGGGCTTCGGATCAAGCTGCCCCCGGCGGGTGCCGATACCACAGAAGGCGCTCGTGGGTGCTGGATCGGTCGCGGCGGGTAGCTCCGGCGCGCCGCGTCTCCTCGCACCGCCCGTGGGCGACCCGGGAGGATCGCACTCGTGCACGGCGGGTCCGAGCTCGGACGGGGATTCGGCCGCACGCTCCAGCTGAGCCGGCGCACCGCCTGGGTCTGTCCGCTCGTTGCTGCGGGGGTTCTGCTGGGCAGCTGGGTGGTGCAGCTCTCCATCGATGGCCAGCCCTTCACGCCGGGCGCGATCATCGGCCTCTACGCCCACATTCCCGCGGTCTGGTTCCTGACAGTCGGTCTCGCCGCGCTCGCGGCGGCCGGCTTTGCGCTCGCTCGCGCCCGCGAGCGGGTGACGCTCGAGCAGGAGGCCAACCGCGCCAAGAGCCAGTTCCTGGCCAACATGAGCCACGAGATCCGCACCCCGCTCAACGGCATCATCGGGATGGTCGAGCTGCTCCAGGACACGCACCTCGACGCCGAGCAGGGTGACTACGCCACCACCATCCGCCAGAGCGCCGACTCGCTGCTGACCGTCGTCAACGAGATCCTCGACTTCTCCAAGATCGAGGCCGGCAAGCTCGAGCTGGAGTCCATCGATTTCCCGCTGGTGCAGGTGATCGAGGAGGCGATGGCCATCGTCGCCCGCCTCGCCCACGAGAAGGGGGTGGAGATCGGCCGCCTCATCGACCCGGCGCTGCCGGAGCAACTGCACGGCGATCCGATGCGCCTCAAGCAGATCCTGGTCAACCTCCTCACCAACGCGGTCAAGTTCACCCACGAGGGCGAGGTCATCGTGCGCGCGCAGCCCGCGCGCGGCGGCAGTGGGGCGACCGCCGCCCTGGTGCGCTTCGAGGTGGTGGACACCGGGATCGGCATCCCTGCGGCGCGCCGCCTGCGCCTCTTCCAGACCTACTCCCAGGCCGACGGCTCCACCACGCGCCGCTATGGCGGCACCGGCCTGGGTCTCACGATCGCCAAGCGGCTCTCCGAGCTGATGGGGGGGCAGATCGGCCTGGAGAGCGAGGAGGGCAAGGGCAGCACCTTCTGGTTCACGATCGCGCTCACTCCCGCGGCGCATCCGGTCGACGGGCCGGCCCCGGCGCCCGAGCTGCAGCGCGCCCGCATCCTGGCCGTCTCCGACAACGCCACTTGCCGGCTCATGCTCACGCAGGACCTGCGCTCCATGCGCTGCACCGCCGAGTCTGCGTGCGACGCGCCCGCCGCGCTGGCGGCGTTGCGTGGGGCCGTGCGCGCGGGTGAACCGTTCCAGCTCGTGCTCTGTGACCTCAACCTCCCCGGCATGGACGGCGTGCAGTTCGGCCAGGCCATCCGCAAGGACGCGCAGCTCGCCAGCACGCCGCTGGTCCTGCTCGCCTCGTTGGCCGACCGCGACCATGCCCGTCGCAGCGATCGCGTGAGCTTTGCGGCCACCCTCAGCAAGCCCGTGCGTCGCGACCGCCTGCACGACGTGGTGGCCGCGCTGCTGGGTGCCGAGCCGCGCCCGCCGCTGCTGCAATCCAGGCCCGTTCCTGTGGTCGATGCCGCCGGGCAGGCGGGCCTTGCCGCCTCCGGGTTGCGCGTGCTGCTGGTGGACGACAACCCGGTGAATCGCAAGGTCGCCAACCTGATCCTGACCAAGGCGGGCCACAACGTGCAGATGGCCGTCAACGGCCACGAAGCCGTGGAGGCTGCCTCGCGCGGCGCCTTCGACGTCATCCTGATGGATATCCAGATGCCCGACCTCGACGGCTTCGCCGCCACCGACGCGATCCGCCGGCTCCCCAACTCCCGCGCGGCGTCCACGCCGATCCTGGCGCTGACGGCCCACACCCTGCAGGGCGACGAGGCGGCGTTCTCCGCGCGCGGCATGAACGGCTGCGTGACCAAGCCCTTCAAGCCACCGGCCCTGCTGCTGGAGGTCGAGCGCTGGGGCCGCGCCGGGCGCACCGACACGCCGGGCGGCCACTCGGGGACCATGCCCGCGACGGAGGAGGCCGAGCTGCAGCAGGAGCTCGACGCACTGGAGGCCGCGGTGCAAACGCGGGTCAAGGGAGCTGTGATCGATCCGAACACGCTCGACGAGCTGCGCAAGTACGGCGGCAACGACGATCCGGGCGTGTTCAAGGAGCTGCTGACGATGTTCCTGGAGGGTGCGGACCAGCACCTGGCCGGCATGCGAAAGGCTCTCGCCGAGGGCGATCCCAACCGCATCGCGCGCAGCGCGCATGCGCTCAAGGGCAGTGCCGGCGTGCTGGGCGCCGGCTCGCTGCAGCAGATCTGCCGCCAGGTGGAGGACCTGGGTCGCTTCGGTCAGACCGAGCCGGCAGCCCCGCTGATCGACGATGCCGAGCGCGAGATCCGCCGCGTGCGCGAGGCGATCGAGGCCGAGATCCTCAAGGAAGCGCAGCCAGGCGCGATCTAGGTCGTCCGTCCGGCGCCGGGCTGACCGGCGCGCCCGGGGCGGCGCGAGCCCCAGCGCTGCTCCAGCGCACCGATCCAGATCCCCGCCAGGCCGAACAGCAGGAACAGCCCGGGCGCGCTGTCGAGTGCCCAGCGCTGCGCCGCTGCCCGGATGCCTCCCACCACCAGCACCGACACCGCCGCCGCGAGCAGCGCGCGCAATGCAGACGGCGGCGCGTCGGCCAGCCCGCGCTCCGCCGACCAGGCCGCTCCCGCGCCCACCCCCCACAGCCCGCCGAGCACGATCGCCGTCGTGCGCAGCTGCGCTGCTGCCTGTGCGGCGATGCCCACCACCAGCCACAGACCGGCCAGCTCGACCCACGGCAGCCCGGCCAAACGCTGCACCAGGCGGCGGTCGAAGGCGGCCAGCGCCGCGAGCACCGCCGCTCCCACGGCCAGCCCGCCCGCCACGTCGAGCAGGTCGTGGCGCAACAGCGCCACCCGGCTCGCCGCCAGCAGCACGATGAGCGCGATGCAGGCCGCGCGCACCAAGCGCGACGGCGAGCGCAGCGCGATCCATCCCCAGACCACTATGCCGGTCACCACGTGTCCGCTGGGGAAGGCGAAACTGTCGACGGCACCGCCGCTCTCCAGCGGCCCGGCCAACCCGAAGCGCAGGAGGTCGAGACGCGGCCGCGCCACCAGCGCCTTCATCCATTCGCTGACGAAGGCCGAGGTGAGAAACCCCACGGCGAAACGGCTGGCCCACGCGCGCGAGCAGAGCGCGTACAGCACGGGCAGGGCGATGGTGAAGAACGTGGGCTGGCCCAGGAAGCTGACGGCCTTCCAGAACGCCAGCCACAGCGGGTCGCCCGCGTGGGTGGCGCAGGCGCGCAGCAACACCTCGCCGTGGATGCTCTCGAGGATGGTCGCGGGCACGGATCGCCTCAAAGTCGCGGGGAAGCGACGCGGCGCAGCGTGGCACCGGGCGGCGCCGCGCTGGTGGCGCCCGTACCGGGGCGACGTTACGATGCTTGCGGGCAAAGATAGCGCGGCGCCTTCGCCATGAGAACCCGCCGCTGGCTGGCTTCTGCCCGCGCTGGCCAGAGCCGGCGGGTGCTGGCGGGCGGCCGTCGGCACGGGTGGGCGCTGGCGCTGGCGGGCCGTCGGTACGGGTGGATGCTGGCCGGCCCAGTGCGCCGCGCACGGGCGCACCAGGGCCCGCCTCCCCCAGACGCGAGGATCCGCCGTGAAGATCGCCGCGGTTGGCCGGGCCTTCCCTCCCCATTATTACGGCCAGCACGAGCTCGCCACCGAGCTGCGCCGCATCTGGGCGCGGGGCGGCGTGCCGCTGGACCGCTTGGAGTCGCTGCACCAGAAGGTCTTGGTGGGCGGGCGCTACCTCGCGCTCCCGCTCGCCGAGTACGACCAGCTGCAGACGTTCGGACAGGCCAACGACGCATGGATCCGCGTCGCCCAGCAGGTGGGGGAGGCTGCCGTGCGCGACGCCTTCACCCGCGCCGGCGTGCCGCTGTCCGATGCGGACGCCTTCGTCTTCGTCACGGTCACCGGGCTGGCCACGCCCTCGCTGGACGCCCGCCTCATGAATCGCTTGGGCCTGCCGGCGCGCGTCAAGCGCACGCCGCTGTTCGGGCTGGGGTGTGCCGGAGGGGCGGCCGCCCTGGCGCGCGCCGCCGATTACCTGCATGGCCATCCCGGCGGCGTTGCGATCGCGCTGTCCGTCGAGCTGTGCTCGCTCACCGTGCAGAAGGACGACCTGTCGGTGGCGAATCTGATCGCGACCGGGCTCTTCGGCGATGGCGCCGCGGCGGTCGTGCTGCTGGGCGCCGAGCGCGCCGAGCGCGCGGAGCAGGCCGAGCGCGCGAACGCCCACGCCGATGCCCGAGCCAACGGCGGCCCTCGCATCCTCGCCACGCGCAGCGTGTTCTACCCCGATTCCGAGCACCTGATGGGCTGGCGGATCTCCGAGCGCGGATTCCAGATCCTGCTGTCGCCCAGGATCCCCGAGATCGCTCGCGAGTGCCTGCGCAGCGACGTGGAGACATTCCTGGCCGAGCAGGGGCTGAGCCGTCGCGACATTGCGAGCTGGGTCTGCCATCCGGGCGGGCCGCGGGTGCTGGAGGCGGTCGAGGAGGCCCTGGAGCTGACACAGGGCGAGCTGGGTCTGGCCTGGGAGAGCCTGCGACAGATGGGCAACATGTCGTCGGCCTCCGTGCTGCTCGTGCTCGGCGACACGATCGACCAGCGCCGGCCGCCGCCGGGCAGCCTCGGCGTGCTCCTGGCCATGGGCCCGGGCTTCTGTACCGAGCTGCTGCTGCTGCAGTGGTAGCCGCGCCGGGGCTGCGAAGGCGCGAGCCGCGCTACGGCGGATCGTGCCCGTGGCACGACCAGCGCCTCGCACGAACGTGAGCCCATCGTGATCACCGACACGCGGATGCTCTACACCATCCTGGTCGCTGTCGTTGCCGCCGAGCGCGTGCTGGAGGTGGCGGTATCGCTGCGCCACGAGCGCTGGTTGCGCGCGCGCGGAGCGCTTTGCGCCGGCAGCGGGCAGCTCGCGTGGATCGTCGGCCTGCACACGGCGTGGCTGGTGGCCTGCCCCGCGGAGGTCTGGCTGCTGCGCCGGCCGTTGCTGCCGTGGCTCGCTGCTGCGGGGCTTGTGGCTCTGACTTGCACCATGGCGGTGCGCTACTGGGTGATCGCCACACTGCGCGAGCGCTGGACGCTGGGTGTGCTCGTGCTCCCCGGTGTTCCGTTAGTGCGCCACGGGCCCTACCGGTGGCTACGCCACCCGAACTACGCCGCCGTCCTGCTGGAGGTCCCCGCGCTGCCGCTGATCCACACCGCGTGGCTGACGGCGCTCGTGCTGGGAACCGCGAACGCGCTGGTGCTGCGCGCGCGCATCCGCGTGGAGGAGCAGGCGCTTTGGGCGGGCGCGGCGCCCCGTGCTCGGGTCACGGGCCAGGGGCCGCCCGCTCAGGGATGAGAGGCGGCCGCCGCCGCCGCCAGCTCGCGCCGGTGCCGGGCCATCAGTGCTAGGTATACGGCCCCTGCGATGGCGAACCCGACGAACCATGCATACGAGTAGACCCCTTTGAGCGCGCCCGGGATGCCGCCGAATCGGACGGGGAAGGCCTGGCTCAAGAAGCCGGGGACGTTGGGTGCCACGCCGGCCGCCAACGCTGCCAGCGCCGCGCCGTTCACGCCGCGCCGGTATTCGTACTGTCCGCCGCGCCGGTAGAGATCCGCGAGCACCAGATGCTGGCGCCGCAGCACGAAGTAGTCGGCGATCAAGATGCCGCCGACCGGTCCCAGCAGCGCCGAGTAGCCGATCAGCCACGTGAAGATGTACCCGTGGGAAGTTTGCAGCAGCTTCCACGGCATGATCACCACGCCCACCGCCGCGGTGATCATGCCACCGGTGCGAAACGAGATCCTACGCGGCGCCAGATTGCTGAAGTCGTTGGCCGGCGAAACCACGTTTGCCGCGAGGTTGGTGGTGAGTGTCGCCACCGAGAGCGCCAGCATCGACAGCAGCACCGACAGCGGCCCGCCGATGCGTCCCAGGAGCTCGACCGGGTCCCAGATCACGTGGTCGGTCCCGAAGATGATCGCCGTCGCGCTAGTGACCGCCACGCCGATGAACGCGAACAGCGTCATGGTGGCAGGCAGGCCCAGCGCCTGGCCCACCATCTGATCGCGCTGGCTGCGCGCGTAGCGCGTGAAGTCGGGGATGTTCAGCGAAAGCGTGGCCCAATAGCCGACCATGGCGGTCAGCGATGGGAAGAACACCCGCAGGAACTCACCCTGGGTGGCGAAGCGCGCGGGTCGGGCCAGGATCGGCCCAAAGCCGCCGCCCTTGACGTAGGCCCAGGCCAAGAGCGAGAGCCCCACCAGGATCAAGAACGGCGCCGACACCGACTCCAGCCACTTGATCGACTCGGTCCCGTGCCAGATGAACCAGACGTTGATGGCCCAGAAGAGCAGGAAGGCGGCGAACTCCCCCGTGGAGATGCCGACGAAGGCCGGCACCACATTGGGCAGGTGCGCCACGCCCGGCCACAGCAAGCGCGTGAGCTGGTAGATCGCCGCGCCGCCGATCCAGGTCTGGATTCCGAACCAGCCGCACGCCACCAGCGCGCGCAGCAGCGCCGGCACGTTGCTGCCCAGCACGCCGAACGAGGCCCGGGCGAATACGGGGAAGGGGATCCCGTAACGCGTCCCGGCGTGGGCGTTGAGCAGCATGGGCAGCAGCACGATGCAATTACCCAGGAAGATCGTCCACAGCGCCTGCGACCATGACATGCCAGAGTCGATCAGCCCGGAGGCGAGCGTGTACGTGGTGATGCACACGCACATGCCGATCCACAACGAGCAGTAGTGCCACCAGTTCCAGGTGCGCTGGGCCGGCGCGATCGGCGCGATGTCCGGGTTGGTGAGGGTGGGGTCGGGCGCGATAGCGCCTTGGGGCGTGGTGGTCTCCACCAGGTTCATCCTCCCTGCGGGTGACGCCGGCGCGGGACGCGGGTGCCGGCGGCCCGCCGATGCTACGCCGGGAGGCGGCGGGCATCCAAGCCCGCAACACAGTCCGCCAACAGCCCCGCACGCCGGCCGCGCCCACTGGACGCGGTCACGCGCAGCGCCCACAATGGGGCGGCCGGGCGCCCCCATAGCGCGTTCGAGGAGGGTCACGCATGCAGCTTTCCGGCGTCCTGCTCCCGCTCACTACGCCGTACCGCGGCGAGCGCATCGCCCCCGAGCTCCTGGTCGAGAACATCGCGCGTTACGAAGAGGCGGGCGTGGATGGCTATCTCATTCTGGGCACCACGGCCGAGGCGGTGTTGCTCGAGGACGAGGAGAAGCTGGCGCTGCTGCGCGCCGCACGCAGCGTGATCCCGCCGGCCAAGCCCCTGCTCGCGGGCGTGGGGCTCGAGTCCACCGCGGCGACCATCCGGCTGGCCCACGCCGCCGCGGACTGCGGAGCGAGCCTGTTGCTCGTTTTGACCCCGCATTACTTCAAGACGCACCTGGGGAATGCGGCGCAGATCGCCTTCTTCACTGCGGTGGCCGACGCCGCGCGCAGGCCGGTGCTGCTGTACGACATGCCGTTCTGCACGGGGATGGTCCTGTCGAGCGAGGCCATCGCGAAGCTGAGCGCGCATCCCAACATCGCCGGGCTCAAGGACAGCGGCGGCGATCTCGCCCACCTGCGCGAGGTGCTGGCGCGCGTACCGCGCAGCTTCCAGGTCTTGTGCGGCAACGCCGCGATCTTCCAGCCGGCGCTGGAGGCCGGCGCGGCAGGTGGGATCCTCGCGGCTGCCGACGTCTACCCCGAGCCGATGCTCGCCATCGCGCGGGCGATGCGCGAAGGCCGCACCGACGACGCCCGCCGCATGCACGAGCGCATGCGCCCGGCGGCCAAGCTGGCCGTCTCCGACTTCGGGATCGCCGGGGTCAAGGCGGCGATGGACCTGCGCGGCTTGCACGGGGGCGACGTGCGCCGGCCGCTCTTGCCGATCGAGGACGTGGCGCGTCGCGCGCTGCGCGACGAGACCGAGGCGCTCGTGCGCGAAAAGCTCCTGCCCGGCCTGCGGCTGCGCAGGGCGCCGTGACGCCTTACGATCGGCGCGGCCTGCTGGCAGCCGCGCAGGCGTGGCTGGCCGAGGACCCCGATCCCGCGGCGCGTGCCGCGCTCAAAGCGACGATCGACGGCGCGCAGCGCGGCGACGCGGGCGCGCTCGCCGAGCTGCAGGACGCCTTCGGCCAGCGCCTGGAGTTCGGCACCGCCGGGTTGCGCGGCGTGCTGGGGCCAGGACCCAACCGCATGAACCGCGCGCTGGTGCGGCGCGTGACGGCGGGCCTCGCGCGCTACCTGCTGCGCGTGGCGGCGGCCGATGCGCCGCGCGGCGTCGTGGTCGGCTACGACGGGCGGCGACTGTCGCGGGAGCTGGCCGAGGACACCGCGCGCGTGCTCGCCGGCGCCGGCATCCCCGTGCTCGCCTTCACCGAGTACGCGCCGACGCCGCTGGTGGCCTTCGCCGTCAAGCACCTGCGCACGGCGGCCGGCGTCGTCGTCACGGCCAGCCACAACCCGCCCGAGTACAACGGCTTCAAGGTCTATTGGAGCAACGGCGCGCAGATCATCCCACCGCACGACCAGGGCATCAGCGCCGCGATCGAGTCGGTCCAAGGCCTGGCCGAGGTACCTCTGGCCGGACTGGACGACGCCCGCCGCGCTGGCCTGATCCGCCCGGTCCCCGCGCAGTTGATTTCCGACTACCTCGACGCCATCGCCGCGCTGCGCCGCCATCCCGAAGTCCCGCGCGCGCTGACGGTCGTCTACACGCCCATGCACGGTGTGGGCGGCAAGCTCGTGCGTGCGGCACTCGATCGCGACGGGGTCGCGCGGCTGAGCGTCGTACCCCAGCAGGCCGAGCCGGACGGCGAGTTCCCCACCGTGCGGTTTCCCAACCCTGAGGAGAAGGGGGCCATGGACCTGGCCCTGGCGCTGGCAGCGCAAGTGCGCGCGGACCTGGTCCTGGCCAACGATCCCGACGCCGACCGCCTCGCGGTCGCAGTGCCGCAGGACGGCGCGCAGGACGGTGCCCGGGACGGTAACCGGGGCGGCTCCACGGCCGGCGGTCCGGCAAGCGTGCCGGGCGCGGTCGCCGGCCGCTCGAGCGCCGCGGCCATGCCAGCCGCCGCCGCGCCGCGCTACCGGATGCTCACCGGCGACCAGATCGGAACGGTGCTGGGCTACTACCTGCTGACCGAGCGCCTGGGAGCGGCGCTTCCGGCCGGCGCGAAGCCCCTGGTGATGACCACCATCGTCAGCTCGCGGCTGCTCTCGAAGATGGCCCGCGAGCTGGGCGCCCGGTACGACGAGACGCTTACCGGCTTCAAGTGGATCGCCAACCGCGCCCAGCAGCTCGCCGCTCGCGAGGACGCGCGCTTGCTGCTGGGCTACGAGGAGGCGCTCGGCTACTCGGTGGGGGAGGTCACGCCAGACAAGGACGGCATCGGCGCGGCCCTGATGTTCGTGGAGCTCGCCGCCGTGTGCCGCCAGCGCGGGCTCAGCGTGCTGCAGTACCTTGAGAGCATCTACCGCCGCTTCGGGCTGTTCCTCACGCGCCAGCACAGCGTCACGCTGCCGGGCGCGATGGGCTCCTCGCGCATCGCCGCGATCATGGAGTCCTTCCGCGCCCACACACCGCAACGCATCGGCGCAGACCGGGCGGTGGTGCAGGTGGCCGACTACTCGCTGGGCACGCTGCGCACGCTCTCGCCCGGCGCGTCCGGCAGTCGGGCGGTGCAGGGGGGGATGGGGGCCGCGGCCGGCGCGCCGGCGAGGCTCGAGTTGCCCCGCAGCAACGTGATCGCGCTCACGCTCGCCGGTGGTGCCAGCGTGCTCCTGCGCCCCAGCGGCACCGAGCCCAAGATCAAGTACTACTTCGAGCTCTCCGAGGCGATCGCCGCGGGGGAGCCGCTCAGCGCGGCGCTGGCCCGAGCGCAACGCGAACTCGATGGGTTGGTGTCCGACTTCCTGCGCACGCTCGACGAGCTGGTACCGGGCTGAACACACAAAGCGCCCCCCGCCGTGGGGCGGGGGGCGCTGCGAAAGGGCCGCGGCCGGTCCGGTGTGGGGCTACGGTGATAAGGCGTCGCGCGACCAGCCGCGGCAGACGGGCCGACGCGTGAGCGCCGGACCCGCCGGGCCTGGAGGGGATGCGGAGCGCGTCGTGAAGCAATCCCCCCAGGCATTTCGTCGGAATCGTCTCCTGCGTCTCCCTTCACTTCGCCGGGATGACGTGGATCACCGTGTTCTTGGTGATCTGGATGTGGGTCTGTAGCACGATCAGCCCCAGCAGGCGCTGTCCGCCATTGGTGTCGGGCTCCTGCAGGACGACCTCGGCGCGGCCCACCGCCTTCTCGGGCTCGCCCTTCCACGCACGGATGTGCAAACCCCTCAGCGGCATGGTCGGCATTTCGCACACCGGACAGACCACGCCGGACACGCGCACCGCCACGCGGTCACCCACGTGCACGTCCGCGAGCTTCAGATCCACGCCGCGGGGGAAATCGGGAGTGTCGGTCGGATCGTCATTCAGCGCGGGCGGCATTCCGGGCATGCCAGACGGTCCGCCGGGTTCCCAGACTGCGTTGGAGTCTTCAGCGGCGAAGTGGATCCATGTGCCCATCACCTGCAGCGCGTTGCGCTCGAGGTTGATGTCGGTCACCGGGCCCGCGAGCCATCCATTCTCGAGCCACCTGATGGGATCGGGATGGAAGGGGGTTGCGGTCGGCGGAGCCGAGCTGCTCGCGTCGCGACGGTGCTTGCGGACCACGATCTCGTCGGCCACGATGCGGTGAGCGTCGGTCGCGGGGTCAGTGGCGGGCCCGGAGTACTTCCCGCTGACATTCACGGCATCGCCCACGTCGATCGTAGGCGGTGTGTCGACCGGATGGCGCACACAGCCGAAATTGGCCATGAGGAAGTCGCTCACCGTGCCGTCCTGCTCCACGAGCAGTACGGTGATCGAGGTGGGCGTGGTGGGCTCCAGCCCGGCCATCGGCACCTTCTGCACGACGTACATGCCGGCCGGCAGGTTATCGAAGCGGTAGCCGCCGTCATCCTGCGTCGTGGCGGTGCGCGCCTCCATGCCCTCGGCGGTCAGGCGCACCTTCGCCCCGCCGATCCCACCCTCGTCGGTATTCACGACCCCGTCGCGGTTCGCATCGTTCCAGACGACCCCGCCGATGGCGCCCGACCCGGCGGCGATCCCGACGTCGATGCGGCCGACGAAGGCCATCGAGACGCCGGCATCCACCCCGAACCTCACCGTCTTGGGGAGGCTTTCCTCGCCGGGGCTCCAGAGATTGTCGTCATTGGCGAAGGCGAACTGGATCTGGGCTCCGGCTCCGGTCTCGCCGTTGTCGGCATTCTGTACGGTAACGCCCGGGGGCAGCAGCGCCACGAACGTGAGCGTCACGGGCTCGGGGAACTGGCGCTGGCCGCGGTTGATGGCCGTGAGGTCGACCACCAATGCGTGCAGGTCGGTGTCGTAATGGAGGTTGCTACCGCGGACCGCGAAAGGCCCCTGACGCGGATGCAACGGATCGCCCGAGGTGTTGGTCTGGACCTCGAAGTCCGCGCCCGCGCCGTGGAGGTCGATCGCCTGCAGCACGCCGTTTTGCGGCTCGTTGACAGGTGGCGTGGGCTGGGAAGGATCGTTCGAGCAGCCCCATAGGGCGGCGATCGCGAGCAGCAGGAAGGGCAGGAGCTTGATGGTGGACGGACGTGGCATCGGCACACTCCTTCTGGGAAGCGGTCTACCCAAGCCGAACGATTCTGCTAGACTGTTCGCTTCGGCTCGGACCGGGAGGGAAGGTACAGGTGTCCGAGGCGCCCGAACGGCCGCGACCTCTGGGATCCTCCAGGCGCGCGCCGTCGTCGACCCCAGTACTGTAACACCGGGTGGCCCGCTTGTCACGGGTGGATCCAGGGCGCCCGGGATCCGGGCTGCCGGCGCGGGCCGGCGAGGTGCGATCATGGCCGAGAAGGCTTCACCGCAACAGAGCTTCCTGGGCGTTCCCAACGCTGGCCTGGATGACGCCGACGTGGCGGTGATCTCCGCTCCCTTCGAGGGGACCGTGAGCTACGGGCGGGGGACCGGTCAGGGGCCGGCGGCGATCCTCGCGGCCAGCGAGCAGGTCGAGACCTTCGATGAGGAGCTCGGCTGGGACTTGATGACCGGCCTCAAGATCGCGACCCTTCCGCCGGTGGAGTGCGATCCGGCCGAGCGCCCAGAGGCGTACCTGGCGCGACTGAAGAAGGCCTGCGCCGGCTACGGGCTGGCCCCGCCGTTCCCCCTGGGGCTGGGCGGTGAGCATTCGGTCACGCCGGCGATCCTGGCCGGGGTGTGCAAGAACCCCCGCGAGCTAACCATCGTTCAGATCGACGCCCACGCCGACCTGCGCACCGAGTACGGCGGCACCATCCACAACCACGCCTGTGCCATGCGCCGGCTGCTGGAGATGGGGGCCGCCCAGCTCATCGCCATCGGCATCCGCAGCGCCTGCCAGGAAGAGTTCGAGCTCATCCGAGGCGACGAGCGCATCCATACATATTGGTCCCACCAGCTCGAGGAGCCCCGGGTGTGGGACCGCCTGCGCGAGCAGCTGACCAGCCTCACGGGGCCGGTCTACTTCACCGTGGACATCGACGGCCTCGAAGTGCACCTGTGTCCCGGCACGGGCACCCCGCAGCCCGGAGGCCTGAGCTGGAGCGAGGCCCTGCGCGTGGCGCGCTGGCTGCTGCTGGACAGCAAGGCCCTGGTGATTGGCGCCGACATCACCGAGACGGTTCCGCAGCTCCAGTCGCAGGTCAACGAGCTGGTGGCCGCCAAGCTGGCGGTGAAGATCCTCAGCTACCGCTTCTTCCGGGAGAAGACCGGCCGCGAGCCCCTTCCTTCACGCACATGACGGCGCGCCCGCGGCGCCGCGGACCCTGCTGTCAGTACTCCATCTCCGGTGTCGTCACCTGCACGCGTACCTCGGGCGGGGTGCGCGACCAGTCGATCGAGACGATCTGCACGGTGATCTGGTCGCCCACGCGGTAGAACTCGGCCGCGTCCCCCACGAAGCCGCGGTTCATGTCCTTGACGTGCAGCAGCGTCTTGACGCTCTCGTGCAGATCGAGGAACACGCCGTAACGCTTCACGGCCTGGACGTGGCAGCGGACGATCTCGCCCTCCTGGGGAAGGGCGATGTCCTCCCGCGGTGGCGCCGGCACGAGGCCGGCTTCGGGGTCGTCCTCCCGGATCTCGTCGCCGTTGACCGGGGCGCCAGCCTCCTCGACGCGCTCCCGCGGCCCGCCGTTGCGCGGCACGGGCTCCGGTCGTTCGGGTCGCTCGGGGCGCTCGGCACGTTCGGCACGATCGAGACGGTCAGGACGTTCGGGACGATCGGCACGCTCGGCGCGGTCGTTGCGCGGCTCGGGAGCGCGCTTGGCGCTCTCGATGCGATGACGCAGGTCGCGCAGATCGATGTAGTTGACCCCTACGGCCTGCCGCAGTTCGACGGCGACGTTTTGCTGCGTGGCCACCACCCACACGCGCTTGCCCCGGGAACGCAGCGCTTCCACCAGCGACACGAAGTCGCTGTCGCCCGTGACCAGGATGGCCGTGTCGTAGTGATTCGCCTCGGTGAGGGCATCGATCGTCAGCTCGACGTCGAGATTGCCCTTCACCGTTGTCTCTCCAGTGATCTTGTCGAAGATGTTCTTGAGGATCTTCTTGCGGACGGCGAAGCCGATCAGGGTCAGATGGTGGAGGAACCGATCCTGCTCGGGCTCGGGAGTTCCGCGGTACGCCTGGTACCAGCGCACGCTCACCAGCTCGCGCCCTTCCTTCATGACGCTGAGGAAGCTGGGCCAGTCGATCCACCAACCCAGCGCCTCCTTCTGGGCGAAATACGCATTGGCACCGTCCACGTAGACGGCGATCTTCTCTGCCATTCCCCACTCCAGTGGATGATGTCTTCACTGCATCTGTCGGATCGGATGGACGAAGGGCGCCGTTCCGTGCCAGGGCGATCCCGACGTCGTGCGTATGACTCACTCGATTCCCCTGCTGCATGGGATCTGCATGGGTGCCGCTCCGGTGGAGCCGGGCCCGGCGCGGCACTCGGGTAGATAACCCGGCCTGGCGCCCGGCGCAAGCAGGGGCGGCCCCGCGCGCAGCGTGACCGCGCGGAGCGCGTGCGGGGGGGTCGCGCGGCGGGGGGGTCGCGCGGCGGGCGCTCGCGGGGGCGTCGGATGGGTCGGGGGGGGTGCCGTCGCGCGGCGGCCGCAGGACGCCGGATCCCGCGTCGCGGACCCGCTCAGGCCACGACGCGCAGCGCAGCGGTAGCCTGGGGTAGCGCGCGGCCGATCCGCCGCGTGTCGGCGTGCCCGCGCCGGCGCAGCTCGGCGACAGCCGCGTCGGCGGCCGCGGGGGGCAGCGCCATGAGCAGCGGCCCGGAGGTCTGTGGATCGTGAAGCAGGGCGAGCAGTGCCTCGCCCGGCGCCCCGCAGATTTCCAGGGAGGCCTGAGCCCGCGCGCGGTTGGCTGCGGTTCCCCCGCAGGTGTGCCCGGCCGCGAGCAGCTCGAGGGCGCGCGGGAGCACGGGCAGCTCGCCCAGCTGGATCTCGAGTGTCACCCCGCTGGCCTGGGCCATTTCCAGGGAGTGCCCCGAGAGGCCGAAGCCCGTGATGTCGGTGAGCGCGTGCGCGCCGTAGCGCAGGGCTACGTCCGCGGCATCGGCGTTGAGCGTCGTCATGGAGGCGATCAGGCGCTCGTAGGCGGATTCGCCCTCGGACAAGACGCCGCGCTTGAGCGCGGTGGCCAGCGCCGAGGTGCCCAGCGGCTTGGTCAACACCAGCGCGTCACCCGGCAGCGCGCCACCCTTGGTGAGGATGCGCTGCGGGTGCACCTCGCCGACGGCCGCCAGCCCGAACTTGATCTCGGTGTCCTTGATGGTGTGCCCGCCGACGATGGGGCAGCCGGCCGCCCGGGCGGTCTCGGCGGCGCCCGACAGGATCGCCCGGTAGACCTCCGCCGGGAGGCTGGGCACGAAGCACGCAATGTTCAGCGCCGCGATCGGACGCGCGCCCATCGCGTAGAGATCGCTGATGGAGTTGGCGGCGGCGATGCTGCCAAACGCGCGCGGGTCGTCCACCAGCGGCGTGATGATGTCGACGGTGAGCACGATGGCCCGATCGCCGGCGATGCGCACGACGCCGGCGTCATCGGGACGCTCCAGCCCGACCAGGACGTTGGGGTCGTCCTGCGCCGTGGGCAGGCCGTCGAGGATGCGAGCCAAGTCCTCCGGACTCAGCTTGGCGGCTCAGCCGGCCGCGCTCGCGTACTGCGTCAGGCGGATGCGTTCCGCTGGGCTCATCGCGCTCACCTCCTTCCACGTTCGGGGGCGCCGGCCCGGCGCGCACGGCGAGCGGCTCGCCGGCGGAGCCGGCCGCCGGCGGGCAGGCTGCGCGCCTGCGTCGCCTAGAAGGTAAAGCGGTCCTCGAAGACGAACGAATCCACGCCCAGGTCGTTGCGCACCCACTCGAAGCGCAGATTGGCGATGTTGACGTTCAGGTGGGCGCCCGCGCCCCAGGACCAACGCACCGGCGCGCTGTCGAAGCCCGCGCCGTGCGCCCAGGCCTTGCCCCAGTCATGGAAGGCATGCAGGCCGAGCCCCACCGTGCGCCCCTCGCGCAGGGGCAGCAGGAACAGGGGCTTGCGCAGCTCCACGGTGGCCAGCCAACTCTCGTCGCCGCGCACGCGGCCGAAGTCGACGCCGCGCAGGTTCTCCGCGCCGCCGAGGTAGGCCCGTTCGTAGAATGGCAACGCCGTACTGCTGGCGTGGTAGTCGATGCGGCCGGCGAGGATGCCAGCCACCGGCACCGCGTAGAAGCCGGCCAACAGCCCCTCGTAGGTGGTGTACGGGCGCCCCTGGCCCAGCGCGCCGTAACGCACCTCGGCCACCGCGTGGACGCCCTTGCGCGGGTAGTAGCGCAGGTCGCGGCTGTCGTGCTCCAGACGCAGCGCGAGCACCGGGTCGACGATCGTGTGGTCGGGGAAGGCCGCGGGCTGCTCGCTGTCGTCGATGCGCTCGTTGCGATACGCGAACGAGGTGGTCGCCCGCGCCCACCGGCCCAGGTCGCGCCAGACGGCGATCTGGCCGCTGGGCTCCTCGAAGTGGAAGGGCTCGTAGCGGAAGTCGTAGCGCTTCCACTCCCCGTCCAGCGATACGCCCAGGTGTGCCCGCCCCAGGATCCAGGGGTTGGTCCAACCCAGGCGGAAGGCGTGTAGCTTGAGCCAGGAGGCGTCCAGCTCCACCACCTCGCCGTGCCCGCGGAAATTGCGATAGAGCGCCCGCGCCTCCAGGCTCACGCCGCCGTAGCGATCGTCGTAGGACGTGCCCGGAATGAAGGACAGGCGGCCTTCCTCCTCCACCTGGATGACCAGGATCACCTCGCCGGGCGATGGCTGCTTCTCCTGGATGTCCACGTAGGAGATGAAGTCGAGCTTCTCCAGGCGCTCCCACGCGGAGGCGACGGCCTCTGCGTCGTACACGTCCCCCTCGTGGAAGCGCAACTCGCGCCGGATCACATACTCCTTGGTGACGCGATTGCCGAAGATGGAGATCTGCTGGATGCGCTTGGCGTCGCGCTGCTGCAGGAACGGGTTCTGCGCGCGCGGCGCATCCGGGGCCACCGCGGGCCACAGCGACAGCGCCACCGCCACCGCCAGCGCGGGAGCACCCCCGCGCGCCGCAAGCGTTCTCCAAGTGCGCATGGCCGACACCCTACAACGCCCCTCGGTCATGGGAAAGCGCCATCCGCGGCGCTCCTAACGCGGCTGCGGGACAGGCGGCCGCGCCGGCGCTCCGCTGCTGAGCACGATGTTGATCCAGCCCGGTTTGAACGGAGCGCGGTCGGGAAACGAGTCGAACGCGAGATCGGCCCGGCCGTCGCCGTTCATGTCGGCGGCGTGATGGCGCTCGCAGGCCGGCGTCTGGAGCCTTACCGAGGCCTTCTGCTCGAACAGGTGGGGCCCCCCTGCCGATCCCAGGAAGATGTCCACGCGCTGGTCGTCGGTCTGCAGCAGGAAGTCCACCACGCCGTTGCCGTCGAAGTCGTCCTCCACGTCGACCGCCGGCGCGAACGTCTCGTCCAGATTGGAGAGGCTGAACCGGATCTTGAACTCACGTGTCTCCGCCGGGCGGTCGGGGAAGCCGTGCTCATCGGCCAGGAAGAAGCTCAGGTCGATGGCGAACTTCTTGGAGAGCAGCGCCTTGATGATGTTGGCGACGCTGAACTCGAAGTAGCCGGTGACCAGGTCCAGCTTGCCGTTGCCGTCGAGATCGGCAATGGTGGCGGCGTCGAAGCTCTTAAGCACGAATGCCTGGTCGGGCACCGGCTCGAACCGGAAGCCGCGATTGCGGTAGAGCTGGTACTGCTGCTTGTCGTTGATGACGGCCTTCTTCTGGACCACGGTCTTCCATACGAACACATCGGCGAGCTTGTCGCCGTCGAAGTCCGCCAGCTTGAAATCGATGAGCGAGTCCACTCCCTGGGCCGACTCGCGGTCCACGTTGGTGAGGATCCCCAGGGACAGGTCCAGATCGGCTGCGGTGGTGAAGCGCCCGTCCACCTGGCGGTGCACGGCGACCTCGTCGAGGTGGGCGACGGCGAAATCCTGGCGGCCGTCGCCGTCGAAATCGACCAGCTGGATGACCGCGGGGCGCACGCGGTACTCCATCTGGTCGCGGTCGCTGCGTTCGGAATTCGCGCCGATGCGGTGGACGTGGCGCACCGGGATGTCCTGCCCGACGGCATAGTCGTCGGCGGGGTAGAAGACGCGGTAGCCCTCCGTGCGCGGAATGAACAGCGTGGCGCGCGTCGCAGCGTCCAACGGGCGCGCGAAGTCGTACTTGCGCAGGTTCTCGGGGTCGGAGGCGGCCAGCAGGCCGTCCACGGCCACCAGCCGCGTGCCTCGTGCCAGGATCGGCCCGCCGGCAGCCGAGTCTGCTGCGGCGCTCACCACTGTGTCCGCCGCGACATCCCGCCCTGCGTCCGTGGGTGCGCCCACCGCCGTGTCTGCCGCCGTGTCCACCGCCGTGTCTGCCGCCGTGTCCGCCGCCGTGCCTGCCGCCGTGCCTGCCGCAGCATTTGCCGCAGCGCTCCCGGCTGCCGTCCCGGGCTGCGGCCGCACGAGCGGGAACCAGTCGACGCCGGTGCCGTCGAGCAGCAGCAGCTCTTCCCCCGGCACGCTTTCCTCGACATCACCCAGGTCGATGACCGCGACCTCGTCGGGGATGCGCAAGCGCAGGTCGGGCCGCGGCGCAAAGCCGTCCTTGCGCTGGAAGAAGACCGCCAGATCACGCGGTGGCCGCTTCGGGTCCGAGTTCCCGTAGACCGCGAGCACATCGGTGAGCCCGTCGCGGTCGATGTCCTCATAGTAAGTGAAGCGGACCTTGCCGGGCAGCTCGAGCAGGTAGCTGTTGAACGCGAGCGGTCCCTCCACCTCGACGGGGGCGGAACGCGCCCCGGGCGCCGCCGCGAGCAGCAGCGCCCCGACACGCAGGAGCGCCGCCCAAGACGGCAGGGCTGCTGCCCCCGGCGTCATCGGCGTCACCCGCCCCCACCCGTGCCAGGCCCGCGTCACGGCAGATCCCGCCGACGGAAGCGCGCCACGCCCAGCCCCAGCAGCCCCGCGGTCCACAGCGCGTTGACGAGCAGGTGCTGGAGCAGCCCGTCCCGAAAGCTCTCGGTCTTGAGCCCCTCGGCACGGCTGAGCGCGACCGCCAGCGGCCGACCCAACGTCGCCGGGAACACCACGCGTTCGGCTACGGGCAACAGCGTTGCCGCCCACAACACGCAGGCCACGATCAGCGCCAGCGTCAGCGCGGCGTGCGCCGTGCGCGTGAGGCACGAGGCGCAGATCCCCAGCGCCACGACCGAGGCCAAAGGCAAGAGCGTCAGCAACGCGCCCAGCAGGCCCGAGCCAAGCAGCGCCCCCGCAGTGTGCAGCACGATGCTGTCCGCGGTCACTGCGTGCAGCCCGAAGGTGAGCGCGCCCAGCGCGAGGCCTAACGCGAAGATGACGCCCAGCAGCACGGCCGCCGCCGCCACGTAGAGGGCGGCCTTGCCCAGCGCCACCGCCGGGCGCGGCAGGCGCAGCAACGGGGCGCGCAAGGTACCCGACTCCAGCTCCGAGGCGATGCTGCCCGCGCTCCACAGCAACAGGAACAGTGCCAACAGCGGCACGATGCCCCGCGCGGTCTTGTAGGCGAGGTGGAAGCCGCTGGGCTCCGCGCCCACCAGCGCCGCGCCCGGCAGGCCCGAGCCGCCCACCGCACGCAGCAGCAGTCCGTAGCCGACCGTGCCCAAGAGCAGGAAGAGCGCGGCTGCGCGCGTCTCGCGGCGCGCGCGGAACCGCCCCCACTCCAGGCGCAGAGCGCGTCCGATCACAAGACGGCCTCTCGCGGCGCGGCGCCGCCGAAGTACAGCTGGCGCAGGCGGTCGGCGTCCTGCACCGGGCCCTCGTGCACCAACGCCCCGGCCTGCAGGATGCCGATGCGCTGGCACAGACGCGCCACCTCATCGAAGACGTGGCTGGTGAAGAGCACGGCCAGCGCGCCATCGCGGGCCAAGGCAGCGATCAAGGCGAGCATCTCCTCGCGTCCCTCGGGATCCAGGCCGCTGGTCGGCTCGTCGAGGATGAGCACCGCGGGCCTGCCGAGCAGCGCGGCCGCCAAACCGAGGCGCTGTCTCATCCCGGTCGAGTAGCCCTCGACGCGGCGGTCCGCGGCCTGCCCCAGGCCGACCTGCTCCAGCAGCGCATCGGCTTGCGGGCGCGGAGCCTGCTGGACGTCGGCCAAGAGCTGCAGGTTGCGCCGCCCGCTCAGGTGCGCTGGAAACGCCGGCGCCTCGATCTGCGCGCCGATCTGCCGCAATGCGGCAAGGCGGTCCTGCGCCAGGTCCACACCGCCGATGCGCACATCGCCGCGGTCGGGGAAGACCAGGCCGGTCGCGATCTTGAGGGTGGTCGACTTGCCCGAGCCGTTGGGCCCGAGCAGCCCGTAGATCTCGCCGGGCCGCACGGTGAGGCTTACATCCCGCAGCGCCTCATGCCGTCCGAAGCGCTTGCTAAGTCCGCGCAGCTCGAGCATGGCTGGCATTCTAGTCAGCCGCGGGAGCCACGGCCAGAACGGCCGCGGCGGCGGTCAGATCTGCGTCGAGGGCAGGCTCGCCGGAAGGGGTGGGAGCGCGCCGGCCGGGTCGGGCGTGGCCGGCTCCGGTACGATGCGCAGCTCCCGCAGGCGCAGGCCCACGGCGGCCAGATTGCGCCGTAACGCCCCGCGTCGCTGGCGGCGGCTGGTGCCCGGCTCGCGGGTACCGCCGGCCAGGTCGGTGCCGCGCGCGACGTCGGTGCCGCGTGCGACGCCGTTGCCGCGTCCGCTGCCCCGCTGCGGGTCGGCGGTGCCGCCCGCCGCAAAAGGCCGGGTCGCAGCCGCGGCCTGGCCCTGCAGCAGCGCGCGCAGCACGCGCTCCAGCTGCTCGGCGCCCAGGTCCTCGGTGCGGCGCAAGAAGCTGTTGTAGAAGCGCACAGGATCGCCGATCTCGACGGTTGCGGTGCCCTGCGGCTGCGTGGGCGCGGCCGGGCGGCCGTCGGTCGTGGGGCTCGTACGGCACGCGTCGAGCGCCAGCGTGAGCGGCGAATCGACCGCCACCATGAGCAGCACGTGCCGCGGCGACAGCTGCAGGAAGCGGGGGTGGAGGTCGGTGCGGCGCGGCGCCGGCGGCCCGCCCGCTTGCGCGCCCGCGACCTCCACGGCGTGCACCTGGGGCAGAAACACGCCGACCACGCGGTGGTCGTCCAGCAGGAGGGCAACCTGCCCTTCGCGCACGACCAGCTCCAGATCCGTGCCGTGATACGGCGCAAGGCTGAGCGGCTGGCTGGCCAGCATGCCTTCCCGCGCACTCCACTCCACGACGCGACGTCCCCCCGCGGCCGTGACCGCGAGCGAGTGGACGGCGCCCGCAGCGCCCGGTGCCGGACTGGCTGCCATGGCTAGCGGCGCTGCTCGCGTTGCGGCTGTGCGACGCGCTGTGCGGGCTTGGCCAAGGGCTCGGGTGTCAGCCCCAGCAGCTCGTTGCGCAGCTGCGCCTGGCGGCGGATGCGGCGCAGGCGGCGGTAGAGCGGCCCCGCGGTCGTGCGCAGCCATTCCACCGACATATCGGAGCGCCGCAGCTCCCCCGTCAGCTCGGAGCTCTCCTCCAGGAGGCGCAGCAGCCGGGCGTCCGTGCCGCGCAGCTCGCGCAGCAGCTCCCGGTCGCGGGTATCCAGGGCGATGTGGCCGCTGCAGTTGAGCAGCCGGAAGACGTCGCTGATCCTCTGTACGAGCGCATCGATAGCGCGGGCCTGCTCGGCGGAAAGGAAGCGCCCCTGGAACTCGGCGATGTCCAGGAGACGATCGCCCCAGTCCTTCAGGAGCCGCCCGATCGCCAACCGGTAGGGGGACTCACTGTGGTAGGCCGTGTCAGCGTCGCCGTAGGCTTCGTACTCGGGCAGCGCCCGGATCAGGTCAACAAGGCGTGGCGCGACCATCGCGGCTCTATCGGTCATGGGGCTTCCTCACAGCTGCAGTGCGTGACCGATCGTGTCCTGGCGGGGTCTTTGCCCCCTCCACCTCCCAAAGGCAAGGTCCGTTCCAGCGGTGGCGACGAAGGGCAGTCACGTCCGTATACGCGCAGCCCGGCAGGAATTGACCCAATGAAAGGGCCCACGGTTTCCCGTGGGCCTTCACCGCTCTTCGAAGTCGCTTTGGGAGAGGGGCGGCCGCGAGCCCGAGTTGCGGCCGCCCGTTCCTGCCCGGCGGACCATGCCACGGAAGAACCCGTGAGCGTGGCCGTCTGCAAGCGCGCTACGCTGACTACTCGACCGCGATGCGCTTGGGCAGTGCCCGCTCAGCCTTGGGGAGCGTCAGCCGCAGGACGCCGTCCTTGAGCTGGGCCTTGATCGCGCTCGCGTCGAGATCGGTGCCCAAGGTGAATGTCCGTTCCAACGTCGCGCGTGCGTAGCGCTCGATGTGGATCGGCTCATGCTCGTGCGCTTGCGGCTCGCGCGTGGCACGAATCGTCAGACGGTCCTTCTCGACCTCGACCTTGAGCGCGTCCTTCGACACGCCAGGCAGGTCGGTCTCGATCACGAATTCAGAGGCGCTCTCAAAGATGTCGACGTGCGGCCGGAGCGCGACCATCGGGTCGCCTTCGCCGCCGGTCTGCGTGGACGGAGCGAGAGCGTTCAGCCGGCTCCACAGCGTCTCGAACGTCGTGAAGGGGGTCATCAGGGTCGTCATGGGATTCCCTCCTCAGGGTACGTGCGGGCCACCGCTCGCTGCCGGGCTCGCGTGGCCCCGGGCCGCTGCGCGTTGTGCGCCGTGGCCTCGGCCGTCCGCGACCCTGCGCCGGAGGCTCCCGGCGCCCAGTCCTCGCGGGCGTGCCGACGTTGCACAACTTCAAGTGGAGTGCCAGCCGTGCACCTTCGGGGTTGCGCTAAGCTAATGGATTGACGTATAGACGCTTATGCACCATCATCCCCCGCCTCTCCCCACCGCGCGATTCCAGAAACGTGACACCAGCGTCCCAGCAATCATGACAACGTGACATGATTGGGCTCCGCATCCGCTGTCAGATGTCAGGTTTTGGCCGACGTCGGCCCACGCCTGCGTTACGCGCTAGATCCCAGACGCGCGGGCTGCTGGCCCGATCGATCGCGTGTATGCTGCTGGCGCCAGTGATCCCGCTGGCGCTCGCAAGGGCCGACGGGGGGTGCACCGTGATCCGGCGCATCCTGGTCGACCGCCAGCCCATCTTCACGGCCGAGGACCGCGCTCGCTTGCCCTGGCTCCCGTTGCGCGCGGTGGACTGGCTCCACGTGGACACCCGCGCGCGCGTGATCCGCCACGAGCTCGTCATCCACGAGGGTGACTGCCTGGATCTGGCGCGGCTGGAGGAGAGTGAGCGCAAGCTGCGCGCGACAGGGTTCCTGGCCGAGACCGACATTTCCGCGGTCACGGTCGCTGCCGACACCGTCGACGTGCTCGTGCGCACGCGCGAGGTCTGGACCACGACGCTCGATTTCCGCTACGAGCGGTTCGAGAGCCGGCCGATCTGGTCGCTGGCCGTCGACGAGCACAACCTGCTGGGCACCGGGAACTCGGTGTCGTTCGGGCTCAGCGAGGATCTCGACCGCCGCACGGGTACCCTCGGCCTGGGCCTGCGGCAGATCCTCGACGGTCAATCGCGCGCGCGCATCCTGCGGGGCGACACCAGCGACGGCAGCACGACCGCCTGGAGCCTGGAACGGCCATTCTTCAGTCTCGCGTCCGACTGGGGCCTGGGGGCACGCTATGTCCACGCGGGCCAGCGCCCGCGCTACTACGTCGACGGGCGACGCTACGTGCGGCCCCACTCCGACGTGACGGACCTGGGCGTGGAGGTGCGGCGGCGCGTCCGCACCTACTCCGGCGGCGTGTGGCGTGTCGGGCTGGGCCTGACCGTGCGGAGCCAGGGATTCAACCCGGAGGAAGGCCTGGAGCTGCACGATGCCGTGGGCTCCCTGGGCACGGCCACCAGCATCGCTGCCGGGCTGCCCGAGGACCGCAGCTTCAACAGCTTCGACTTCGCCCTGGACCATCACACCACCCGGTACGGCCGCGAGCGCTTCCTGTTCGAGATGGGGCGGGTGGAGGACCTCCCGCTGGGGCATGAGGGGGAGCTCGCGGTGGGGTGGGTCACGCGGTTGCTGGGCAGCTCCGACACCGCCCTCGCCTACCGCCTGCGCGACGTCTGGATCGTGACCAGCCGCCACCTGATCATGCGCTCGCACCTGAGCGTCAGCGGGTACTACCAGGTCGACCGTAGCCTCGACGTTCGCTCCGTTGGCCAAGCGGGCGGGTACTGGAAGGTCGGCGACGGCTTCACCCTCGCCGCCGGCGCGCTGGGAGCAGTCGGCAACAACCTCGACCGGCACGCCCCCTTCCTGCTGGGGATCGACAGCGGGCTGCGGGCGGCGCGCTTCCAGGAGTTCGCCGGCGACCGGCTGGTGAGGGGCAATCTCGAGGCACGCTGGGTCTATCGTCCAGGCCTGGCGGACCTGGTGACGCCGGGCATCGCCGCCTTCTTCGACGTCGGCACCGCCTGGTTCGAGAACGAGACCGACGTGACCTGGCACAGTTTCCGGGGCGCGGTGGGGTTCGGCGCGCGCATCGGGCTCAGCCGGGCGGCGGTGAATGAGCCGATCCGCGTGGACCTGGCGTGGCCGGTGCTGTACGAAGGAGACCGGCCAGCACCGGTGCTGAGCCTGGGCATGGGCCAGGTGTTCTAGACCCGCGACAGTCGGCCCGATCGGGAAGGCGAGGCGGTTCCCATGGGCGACGGGCGCGTCATCGCGCGCAACACCTATTTCCTGACACTGGCCCACGGCGCCTCGAAGGTGTGCAGCGTCGGGCTGACCGCGATCGCGGGGCGCGTGCTGGGCACCGCTGGCTACGGTATCTACGCCACGGGCTCCACCCTGGTGGAGGTCGCGCGCATCTTCGCCAACTCCGGCCTCGACTACCTGGTGACGCGCGAGGTGGCCACCGATCCCGACTCGGCCTCCCGCGTGGCCAGCGCCGCTGCGGCGGTGAAGCTGGTCACGGGCGCGCTGGCCTACGTCGTGCTGGCCGGCCTGGTCGTGCTCCTGCGCTACCCGCCGGGGGTGTTGCCGGTGGTGCTGGTGCTGGGCAGCGCGCTGTTCTTCGAGAACCTCAGCGACATCGGCGACGCGGTGCTGCAGGGACGCGAGCGCATGGAGTACACCGCGCGCGCCCTGGCTGTGGCTGGGCTCGTGCTGTTCGTGACCGGCGCTCTGGCGCTGCGGGGTGGGCTGGGGCTGCTCGGCTTCGTCGGCGCGATGGTGGCCGGATACATCGCACGCTGGCTGATGGTCACCGCCGCCGTCCGCCACCAATTCGCCGACCTGCATCTGCGCGAGGTGCGGGCGGCCGAGGTACGTCGCCTGGCACACGCGGGCGCGCCGCTGCTGGGCTCGACCTTGATCACCCTGCTGTTCCACCGCGTGGATCTGCTGATGCTGGGCAAGATGCTCCCGCAGGAGCAGGTGGGGCTCTACGGCGCCGCCATCCGCGTGATCGACGTGGTCGTGCTCGCACCGCGCATCCTCGCCACGGCGGTGTACCCAGCGGTGCGGCGCTCACGGGAGAGCGGCGGGGTCGCGCCCACGGTGGCGCTGATGGCGCAGAGCACCCGCGTGGCGCTGGTGCTCTGCTCGGGAATCGGCCTGGCGGTGTGGGTGTTGGCGCCGCTCGCGCTGCGTGTCATCCCGGGGCCGGCGTTCTTGCCCGCCACTGGCGCGCTGCGCCTGTTGTCGTGGGGAATCGTGCTGCAGGCCGGCGACCACATGCTGGCGCGCCTGCTCTACGCCATCGACCGTGAGATCGACTTCCTGCGCATTGGCGCCTTGGGCATCGTCTGCAGCGTGACGCTGAATCTCTGGTGGATCCCGCGCCTGGGCATCGAGGGCGCCGCCTGGGCCACCGTCGTCAGCTACGGCGTGACGCTGCTGCTGTACTACGGCTTTGCCGCCCGCCGCGGCTATCGCATCCCGCTGCCCACGGCGTTCCTGGGGCCTGCGCTGGCGCTGCTGGCCGCCGGGCTGGCCGCCGTCGCGGCGCGCCACGCTCCGCCGGCTGCCCGCAGCGCCGCCATGATCGGTGCCTGGCTGGCGGCGCTGCCGCTGACGCGCGCCCTGCGCCGCCAGGACCTGGCCTGGCTCGCCGGCTGGCTGCGCCGCCCGGCGTAACTCCCGCTGTCTGCCCCGTCGCGCGAGGCCGGCCGCCACGCGTCCAGACCCGGCCCACGTCCTTTCTTTGCAGTTCCGTAACAACTTCCGTCAAACGACAGGTGTGTTGTCATTATGACAAGTCTATTGTCAATATTGTGGACCCGGCGGCGGTCCCGGTCCCGGTGGCGATCCCGAGCCCGGTCCCGAACCGGGTTCCGGTTCCGGTCCCAGTCCCAGTCCCGGTGATGCACCGGCGCTCCGGAGAAAGGAGTCTGCGATGGCCCTCCGGTCCCGTCGCGCGGACACAGTCGAGGCCCTGCAGGAGCTGCTCGCGGCCCACGTGGCGCTCATGCACCGGCTGACCTTCGCGGCGCAGCAGCTCCACCAGGAGGGAGAGCTGAGCGCCGGTCGGCGCGGAGTATTGCTGAGCCTGCACAACCAGGGGCCCCGGACGGTCCCACAGCTGGCCCGGATGCGGCCCGTCTCGCGGCAACACATGCAGACCCATGTCAACTCTCTGGCCGGCGACGGATATGTGGAGCTCGTGGACAACCCGGCCCATCGCCGCTCGCGTCTGGTCCGCCTGACCGCGCAAGGCGAGCAGGCGCTGGAGCAGATGCGCCAGCGGGAGGCAGCCGCCTTCGCGCAGCTGCGGTTCGCGTTCTCGGCGTCGCAGCTGCGGGCGGCCAGCGCGGTGGTGCGCGGTCTGCGCGAGGCGCTGACGGGCCCGCCGTGGGCGCTGCTGGCGGAGTCGCTGCGGCCGCCCGGCGGATCGAGGAGGTCCGGCTCGCCCCGCGCCGACGCCGCAACCCCGCGGGCACGCCGTTTCGATGCCCGCCGCCCCGCTGCCCGCCGGCCCCGCGCCCGCGCGGCGCGCCGCCGCAAGAGCGGGCGCAAGAGCAGGGACAACGCTGGACGATCGTAAGCGTGGACCTGATCACGGCCGGCCGTGATCACAACCCAGGAGGAAAGATCATGGAAGCGACGACGTCAGCCCTCGGGTGCGGATGCCAACTCCCCCACGGTGGCGCCCGCACAGGCTGGACCCATCAATTCGAGAAGCCCACGGGCCTCTTGGGCCGGTTGGTCGGCCATCTGATGGCGATGAAGAACCGGGCTCGCAGCCGCTGGGTGATCGCCCTGCTGCAGGTGCGGCCGGCGGATCGGATCCTCGAGATCGGGTTCGGTCCCGGCGCCGACATCTGCCGCGTGGCACGGCTCGCCCGCGACGGGTTCGTGGCGGGCGTCGACCACTCGGAGCTGATGGTGCGGCACGCGCGCCGGCGCAACCGGCGTGCGGTGCGCGCGGGGCGCGTGGAGGTCCAGCTCGGGCAAGCCATCTCCTTGCCCTATCCCGCTGCGGCATTCGACAAGGTGTTCTCCATCAACTGCGCCCAGTTCTGGGGGGACCCGAGGCCGGCGCTGCGCGAGCAGTTGCGCGTGCTGCGCCCTGGCGGGGTGCTCGCCGTCACGGTGCAGCCGCGCTGGCGGGGCGCCGACGAGCGCAGCGCGCAGGACACCGGGCGCGCGCTCGCGGCCGCGCTCGAGGAGGCGGGGCTCACGCAGGTGCGCACAGAGCGCAAGGCGCTGCGCCCGGTGTCGGCCGTCTGCGTGCTGGGCGTGAAGTGAGCGCGCTGCTTACAGCGGCGTGCCTCCTCAGGAGACCGGGAGGTCGGGGTCCTTCCAACGCATGCGCACGGGGAGCAGGAGGCGAACGCCCAGCCACCCGGCGGCGAAGCCGCCGATGTGGGCCCAGTAGGCGACGCCTGCTGCGCCCGACCACGCCAGCGATACGCATCCGCCCAGCAGCTGCAGCAGGACCCAGAAGCCCAGCAGCAGGACGGCGGGAACCTCGACCAGGCGAATGAAGAAGCCCAAGAACAAGAGCGACGTGACGCGCGCATGGGGAAACAGGAAGAGATAGGCGCCCAGGACCCCGCCGATCGCGCCGCTGGCGCCCACCACGGGGACCGTGGAGCCGGGATTGCTGAGGACGTGCGCGAGCAGAGCGCACAGCCCGGCGGAGAGATAGAAGACAATGAACCGTACCCGTCCGAGCACGTCCTCGACGTTGTTTCCGAAGATCCACAGGTAGAGCATGTTGAAGAGCAGATGCGCCCAGCCGCCGTGCATGAACATCGACGAGAGCGCTGTCACCCAGGGAAACCCGGGGGCGGTCGGGTAGGCGGCTGGAAGTTCGGCCTCCGGCAGCCCGGTGTCGGGAAGGACGATCGCTCGCCCATGCGTCAGCTCCCACGGAATCGCTCCCCAGCGCGCGATCAGCGCGCTCATCTGCGTCCCGTGGCCGACCTCGAAAAGGAAGACGAGGATGTTGGCGGCGATCAGCCCGATCGTCACCACCGCCGTGCGCCGCGTGGGAATGTGGTCGTGCAGCGGAAGGAACACGACGCGCCGCCCTCGCGCCTACGCGCTCAGAACAGATCGCGCAGGCGGCGCCACAGCGACCGCTTGCGCTCGACGGTCAGGGCCAGCCCGTCCGCAAGGGGCTTGGGGTACCCGGGGACGCACAGCTCCACCGCGCAGCCGAACCGCTTGTGCCCGGCGACCTCGATGTGGCCGCCGCGGAACGTCGGCTGCGCCTTCATGGGGACGCGCCCCAGGATCACGGGCGCGGTGCCGCGCTGGGCCTGGCAGCTGTCGGCGTACTCGACGCGCACGCCCTCGAGCGCTGGATTACCCCAGTGCTGCAGGCCCGGGATGTTCCGCCAGTGGATCGCTCCTTCGAGGGTGACGCCCTCGGGCAGCCGCAGCGTGAAGGCGCAGGCGCTGAACGTGCGCGCCGAGTCGCCGGTGACGCCGACGAACGCATCGAACTCCGACTGGTCGGCCTGGAGCTCCAGCGATCTGGTGGTGCCCTGCGCATCGGCGTACAGGCCGATGGTGTAATGCCCTGGGATCGCCGGTAGGTCGGAGGCTTTGGGCCCCGGATGGCTCTGCCCACTCCCGGGGGGTGTGGCGGCTGTGTTGCCCAGGGTCATGGCGAGCCCGCTGCTTACCACGAGCAGAGCGATGGCAAGGCTGCGCACCGCTGCACCGGAAGCGCTCCGCTCGTGGTTCCCTCTCACCGCCGCTCCGTTTCGCCGTCGGTTCGCTGGCGCTCCTGATACCGTGCCAGCCAGCGCGCCGTGTAGGCCGCGCCCGCCCCACCCCCGGCCAGACGCGCGCCGAGGGCGTACAAGTCGCCGATCGTGTCCACGTCGTACCAAGCGTCCGCGTCGCCCACGCGCAGCCCCCGCGCGGCGGCCCGGGCCCGCAACTCCACGGCGACGGTTGGCCGGCTCCAGGCGATGCCCAGCAGCAGCCCGGGCAGCGCGCGCCGCACGCCGATGCACCAGACCCCGCCATCGGATGCGGGTCCCAGCACGAGATCATATGCGGGAAGTGCGGCGAGCGCCGCCGTCAAGTGCCCGGCGGGCAGGTCTGGGCTGTCGCTGCCGAGGATCAGCAGCGGGAGGCTGCCGCGCTCGGCCGCGTCGCCGACTGCGGCCTCCAAGCGCTCCCCCAGATCGCTGCCGCGCTGTGCGATCTCGACCACACTGGGGAGCAACGCTGCGGTCAGGGTCGGCGCCAGGTAGCTGGTAGGGTGGGCTCCCTCGTAGAACAAGAGAACCTCCTGGCCAGCGCAGGCGGCCGCGGCCTGGAGCGTATCGGCCAGGAACGACGTATACAGGCTCGCGGCGTCCACGGCGGAGAGCGGGGGGCACAGGCGCGTCTTCACCTGGCCCGGCAGCGGCGCCTTGAGGAAGATACCCAGGCTCACCACGCTCCTCCTTCTTCAGAAGGCGCCGCTCGACAAGCAACCGGTGCGCGCCGGATCATCAGACAGGCTGTCGGGCGGGCGCTCCGCGACGCGCTGGGGCGGGGCGGCTCCCACGCTTCGCCGGCCATGGACGCGCCGGTGCCGCTTCGGCAACGCGTGCCCGCTTCCTGCAGGAGGACCCCGTGGCGGCTCCCGGCGACCGGACGACCAGCGACAGGGTCTGGTACCTCAAGCGTATCAACCTGTTCCACAGCTTCAAGGAAGAGACGCTCGAAAAGCTCTGCAACCTAGCGGTCGAGACCACCTACCAGCGCGGACAGGTGATCCTGGGGCCCGACGATCCGGGCGACACGATCTACGTGCTGCGCGGCGGGCGGGTCAAGCTGAGCCGCTTCGACGACCGGGGCAAGGAGATCACGCTGGCGATCCTCGAGGAGGGCGAGTTCTTCGGCGAGGAGGCCCTCGCGCACGGGGAGCGCGGCAATGGCTATGCCGAGGCGGTGGACGAATGCCTCGTCTGCCAGGTCAGCCGCACGGACTTCGAGCACATCCTCGCCGAGAACCCCGACGTGGCATTGGCGGTGGCACGCCAGATGAGTGAACGGCTGCTCGGCGCACGCTCCCAGATCGAGGCGCTGGCCTTCCATGACGTGCCACAGCGCCTGGCGGGAGCCCTCGTGCAGCTGGCGGAGCGCCACGGGCACCATGAGACCTCGGGCAAGGTGCGCATCCACCTGCGCGTGACGCACCAGGAGCTGGCGAACCTGATCGCCTCCACGCGCGAGACCACCACGTCGCTGCTCAACCGCTTCCGACGCGACGGACTGCTCGAGACCGAGGGCCGCTTCTTCGTGCTGCCCAACATCGAGGGCCTGCGTGAGCTCGCGCGCGGGCACTGAGCACGCGGGCGCTGAGGGCGCGGGCCCAGCGCGCCCGCTCTGGATCGTGATCCCCGCGCTCGACGAGGAGGCATCCATCGGCCTGGTTCTCGACGCGCTGCCGCGCGCCCCGGGCATCACCGTGGTCGTGGCCGACAACGGAAGCCGCGACGCGACCGCCTCCGTCGCGCAAGCGCGCGGAGCGGTGGTCGTCCGCGAGCCGGCGCGCGGCTACGGGCGCGCGTGCTTGGCGGCGCTGGCGGAGATCCGCCGCCGGCGGCCGGACCCGTGCGACGTCGTCGTGTTCCTCGACGCCGATTGGAGCGACGACCCGCTCGAGCTCCCCGCGGTCGCCGGCCCGGTGCTGGCGGGGGAGGCTGACCTGGTGATCGGGTCGCGGGTGCTCGGCGAGCGTGAGCCGGGGGCTCTGCTGCCGCAGGCGCGCCTGGGCAATTGGCTGGCGGGCCGCCTGATCCGCTGGACGACCGGGGTGCGGTTCACCGACCTGGGGCCCTTCCGCGCGATCGCGTGGGGGGCGCTCGAGGCCCTCGGCATGCAGGAGCCCGCCTTCGGCTGGACCGTCGAGATGCAGCTCAAGGCTGCCGGAGGGGGGCTGCGCTGCACCGAGGTCCCCGTCCGCTACCGTAAGCGCGTGGGGCGCAGCAAGATCACCGGAACGCTGCGCGGAACCCTGAGTGCCTCTCTCACGATCCTTTCGATCCTGGGACGCTACGCGCTGCCGGGGCGAGGCGGACTGTGGCGGAGAAGGTCACACAATCGGTACGGGGGCGATACCGGGGTGCTTTGAGGTGTCTGCGTGGCGTGGTATACTGCGCGTTGAATTCCCTGGGATCTTAGACCTTGACCGGGAACACAGACTGATCGCGATCATCGACCGACAGCGCAGCAATGGATTCGCGCCTCATTGCCGACGAGCGGATCCACTTCGGTCCACCGTGAGAGGAGGCTTCTCCAGCATGTTGCAAACGTCCAGGATCCGAACCCTCGCCGCCCTCGTTCTGCTGGCAGTCGTATGCTCCATGGCATCCGCGGCTTGGGCCGTGATCACACCCATGACCGATATTCAAGTCTACACGAGCGCGGGCGTGCCCGCGTCGCCGTTCAACGCCCAAGTGGTGACGGTCCGTGGTGCACTCTCTACGCTCAAGGGGACCTACAACAGCGGCACCTTCTACGTCGAGGACTCCACCGGCGGCATCCAATTCTTCAACACGGCGGCCCCCACCCTCGCCTACGGCGATACGGTCGAGGTCACCGGCACGGTGAGCGCGTTCAGCGGCGAGCTGCAGCTTGGCGCGCCCGTTTCGACGACCTTCATCAATTCGGGGCCCGAGATCACGCCGCTGGCTTTGACCGTCCACCAGGCCAAGGACTTCGACGGCAGCGGGACGCGCAGTGCCGGCGACTACGAGCTCGTCGGGAGGTTGGTCGGGGTCACGGGCAGTGTCGCGCTGGGCGGACTGCCGCCCCCCAACCCGGCGCTGGGTGGGCAGGGCACGATCAACCTGGTGACCGCCCCCGACACCCTGGTGGTCTTTTTCGACCGCGACACACACATCGACACCTCTGGGCTCACGGAGGGCGCGCAATTCACCCTCATCGGGCCGATGACGGCGTTCAATGCGTTGCTCGAGCTCAAGCCACGGCGCCAGACGGACCTGGTCAACGGCAATCCGCTCATCAGCCTCGTCACTCCGCATCCGTGGACGCCCTTGTCCGGCACGCCGATGGGCGTGAGCGCTGACATCGTCGACCCCAACGGGTTCATCGCCAGCGCGCGGCTGTACTACCGCAATGCTGGAGCGCTGGGCTTCTCCTACGTGGCGATGACGCACGGAGGGGGCAATAGCTGGTCGGCCACGGTTCCGGCGCCCCACACCAGCGGCCACATCGATTACTACGTCGAGGGCACCGACAACTCCGCCACCGTGACGCGCCTGCCCGGCGGCGCTCCGACGACCTTCCTGCAGGTGGCGGTGGGCACGACGCCCATCACCACCATCCAGTCGACGCTGGCTCCCGGCACGACGGGTAGCCTGTTCGCGGCACGGGACAGCCTGGTGAATGTCGAGGGCATCATTACGGTGTCTCCCGGGCAGCTGCAGACCGGCATCAAGAGCCAGTATCTCGTCGAGGATCCAGCGGGCGGCGACTGGAGCGGGCTGTTCGTGTTCGAGGGCAGCGGCTTCAACACGTTGTTCGTGGGCGACCGCGTCCGCATCTCGGGCCACATCGCCGAGTTCAGCGGCACCACGCAGATCCAGCCGCTGCGCGGCGACGCGGTGGAGCTGGTGAGCTTCGGCAATCCGCTGCCGCCGGTGGATCGCTACTCGACCACGATCCTGGATACGAGCGAGGCCCTCGAGAACGTCATCGTCCGCACCTTCGTGACGACGGTGATGGACACGATCGGCGTCAACTCGTGGAGCATCAAGGACACGAGCGACTCCTCGGTGGTGGTCTTCCCCGCTCCCGGGGTCACCATCGTGGGGGCGGTCGGTCAGAATCAGATCGTGGAGGGGATGCTCGACGGACGCTTCGGCCGCAACTCCATCGAGCCCGTCTCCGACGACCAGATCAATATCTTCACGGGCGATCAGCCGGGCGGTACTCCGGCATCGCGTCGCGGTGCCTACATCGTCGGCGTCTCTCCCAATCCGTTCAACCCCAGGACCAAGGTGGCCTACGTCGTCTCGACCAAGGGCCCCGTGGAGTTGGCGATCTACAACCAACGCGGCGAGCGCTTGCGCACGCTGGTGCGGGAGATGCTCGACCCCGGCAAGCACGAGGCTGTGTGGGACGGCTTCGATGCCTCAGGGCACGCGGTGGGCAGCGGCGTGTACTACGCACGCCTGCGCTTCGCCACACAGGAGCCCGAGGTGGTCAAGTTGAGCCTCGTGAAGTAGGCGGCCTCGCCGGGGACGGCTCCCGCGATCGCGGGCCCGCACCCAGCGTGACGCAGCGTTTCCGCCCCCCGGGGCCGTCAGCCGCCCCGGGGGGCGATTGTTTATCCGGGGGGCGATTGCGTATGATGGCCGCCCCCGGCATCCTCTTCCCCGGCCGGCCGGCCGCGGACCGCGCCCGTTGCGCGCGCCGCCGGCCCGCGCGCTCGCGCTTGGGGTGAGATCATGGCCCAGCTGCGCTCCCGGATCGTCGGCACCGGTAGCTACGTCCCGCCGCGCGTCGTGACCAACGACGAGTTCCGCCAGTGGATGGACACCTCCGATGAGTGGATCCAGCAGCGCACCGGCATCCGGGAACGCCACTGGGTCTCCGGGACGACCACGACCTCCGATCTCGCGCTGGAAGCCGCCCAGCGGGCTCTCGCCGCCGCGAGCGTGCGCAAAGAGGACCTGGACATGCTCCTGCTGGCCACGCTCAGCCCCGACCACGAGTTCCCGGGCACGGCGTGCTTCCTGCAGGCCAAGCTGGAGGTGCCCGGCATCGCGGCGCTCGATGTGCGCCAGCAGTGCACGGGCTTCGTCTACGGTTTGTCGATCGCCGACCAATACATCCGCAACGGTGTCTACAAGCGCGTCCTCTTGGTAGGCGCCGAGATCCACTCCAAGGGGCTGGATCTCACGACCCGCGGGCGCGACCTGGCCGTGCTGTTCGGCGACGGCGCGGGCGCGGCCGTGCTGGAGGCGTGCACGGTCGAGGATCCCGCCCACGACTCCCACGTCCTGTCCACCCACCTTCACGCCGACGGACGGTTCGCCAAGGAGCTATGGGCGAAGGCGCCGTCGCAGACCTATGACGGCCCGCGCATCACCCACGAGATCCTCGAGCGGGGTGAGCACTTTCCGGGCATGAACGGCAAGTCGGTCTTCACCCATGCGGTGCGCCGCATGCCCGAGGCGATCCACGAGGCGCTGCGGGCCAACGGGCTCTCGATCGCCGACGTGGACCTGTTCGTGCTGCACCAGGCCAACCTGCGCATCATCGAGCAGGTGGCCCGCCACCTGGAGGTGTCCGAGGACAAGATGTTCAACACCATCCAGCGCTTCGCCAACACCACGGCCGCCACCATCCCGCTGGGGCTGGACGAGGCGGTCAAGGCGGGCCGGCTGCAGCCGGGGATGCTGGTGGCGTGCGCGGCCTTCGGCAGCGGCTTCACCTGGGCGTCCGCTCTGATCCGATGGTGAGCCGGCCCGCAGCGGACGCCGCCGGGGGAGATCCCGCGACGGTGCTGGCCTTCACCACGCACGAGATCCGCGCGAGGTACGAGGAGCTCGCCGCGTCCTACGACGGCCAGGAGGCGTTCGGCGAGGCGCTGCTGCGCCTGGGCCGGCTGCGCCGGCGGCTGTTGTCGCGCGCGCGCGGCAAGACGCTGGAGGTCGCGGTCGGGACCGGCAAGAACCTCGGCTGCTATCCGCCCGACGTCGAGTTGACGGGCGTCGACCTCAGCAGCGCCATGCTAGCGCGAGCCCGCAGCCACGCGCAGCGCCTGGGACGCGCGGTGACCCTGGCCGAGATGGATGCCGAGCACCTGGATCTGCCCGACGGTGCCTTCGACACCGTCGCATCCACGCTGAGCCTCTGCACGATCCCCGATTCGCAGCGCGCCCTGCGCGAGATGGCGCGCGTCTGCGCACCAGACGGGCGGATCCTGTTGCTGGAGCACGGACGCACCAGCGTGGGGGTGTTGGCCAGGCTGCAGGATCGCACTGCGGGGCTCCATGCGCGCGTGGCGGGGTGCATCTGGAACCGCGAGCCGCTCGCGCTCGTACGGGGGGCGGGCTTGCGAATCGTCGCGCACAGCCGTCACGTGCTGGGCGTGTTCCATCTGATCGAGGCGGCACCATGAGAGCACCACGGCCGGTGATCTGCTGAGGCCATGGCTGCTTTGCGCGCGAGCAAGCTCCGCTGCGGCTGGGCCGGGGAGGACCCCCTCATGCGCGCCTACCACGACACCGAGTGGGGCGCGCCCTCGCGCGACGACCGCCACCTGTTCGAGATGCTGGTGCTCGAAGGGGCCCAGGCCGGCCTGAGCTGGTCCACGATCCTCAAGAAGCGGCAGGGCTACCGCTTGGCCTTCGCCGGTTTCGACCCACGCAAGGTCGCTCGCTTCGACCGCCGCACGGTCGCGCGTCTGCTGCGCGATCCCGGCATCGTGCGCAACCGGCTGAAGATCGAGTCCGCCATCACCAATGCGCAGGCGGTGATCGCCGTGCAGCGGGAGCACGGCAGCCTGGCGGCCTATCTGTGGGGGATGGTCGGCGAAGGGCCCCTCCACAACGCCTGGGCATCCTACAAGCAGGCTCCGCCCGAGACCCCGCTCGCCCGCACGATCAGCAAGGCGCTCAAGCAGCGTGGGTTCCGCTTCGTGGGCCCGACCATCTGCTACGCGTTCATGCAGGCGGTGGGCATGGTCAACGACCACGAGATCGGCTGCTTCCGCTATCGCCAGCTCGCCGCAAAGGTCACAGGCCGTGGCACGGTCCGCGCCCCCGCACGAAGCGCTCGGCACAGCGCCCGACGCCGCGCGCGGCCCCTGGGCAGCTAAGGTCGCCGGCCCTCCCCTGCAACTCCAGGAGGTCTTATCGTGTCCCGAGTCATGCCCAAGAGAGCGTCCAAGGCAGCCGCTGCACCCACGACCAAGGCCGCCTCCAGGGCGGCCGTGAACCCCCGCTCTGCCTCGAACTCCAGTTCTGCCGCGAAGCCCGCTTCCTACGATGTCCATCCCAGCGTGGCCATGGTGCAGGACTGGGTCGCGACCCTTCCGGAGCGGACGGGTCGCAGCCTTGCGCAGTGGCTCGAGCTCGTGCGCAAGCACGGGCCGTCCACGGCGCCAGCGCGCCGCGACTGGCTCAAGCGGGAGCACGGGCTAGGCACGAATGCCGCCGGGTGGCTCGCCGCGCGGGCGGAGGGCAAAGGCCTGGAGGACGGTGATCCGCAGGCCTATCTGGCAGCCGCTGCGAAGCACGTCGAGGCGATGTTCGCTGGATCGAAAGCGGGCCTGCGGCCGCTCTACGGCGCGCTGCTGCGCCTGGGTCGCGCGCAGGGCAAGGACGTCCGGGTGTGCCCGTGCTAGACGATCGTGCCGCTCTACCGCAACCACGTCTTCGCCCAGATCAAGCCCGCGACCCGAACGCGCATCGATCTGGGGTTCGCCCTGGGGGCGACGAAGGCGAAGGGGCGCTTGATCGACACCGGTGGCTATCAGAAGAAGGACCGCATCACCCACCGGATCCCGATCACCGCGCTCGCGGACATCGACGACGAGGTGAAGCGGTGGCTGAAGGCGGCGTACGAGCTGGATGCATGAGTGCCCGCGCCGCGCCGCGACGGGCCCAGCCCAGCCGGGCGACTACCAGGGATCCGAGCAGTCGCTGAAGTAGTGGCAGCGCGGGCAGCGGCTCTTGCACTGCCGGTCGAACAGCGCCGTCCCGCAATTCGGGCACGTGCGCTTGAAGTCCGCGCTGTGCGTCGGGCGGCAGGAGGCCGCGAGGATCCCGGAGGGCACGGGCGAGCTGTCGGCATCGATGGCAGCAAACGGCTCGACACTGGCAGCCATCTGGTGGCGGACGGTCTCCATGGCGGCTCCAACGGCGGCAGGGTGGAATGGCGAGCGGCCCGCGGTCGGATCAGGCCCGTGGATGGAATACCCCGGCGCGCGCGCGCTGTAAAGCGGCATCTCGGCCGCAGCGCTTTTCGCCGCCGAATCCGCGCTTGCAGCGCAGCCACGAGCGCCGCGCAGGGCAGCGCGCCCGGGCGGCCAGCGATCCGAGCAGCGCTCGTGACCGCGCCCCTTGGCCGGTGGAGCCCCCGCGAGACACTCCGCAGCCCCGCAGCCACCGCTTTGAAGCAGCATGACCTGCACAGGCCCCCGGCCTCCACGCGCTCCCCTCGCGACAGTCCTCGCCCGCCGGCCGATGAACCCAGGAATCGGCCGGCGGGCTGCGGAGAGTCGCTCGGAGAGCGCGTGGAGCCGGGGGCTGTCAGCGTTGTGCTGCAACCAGCAGGATGCCGTGGGGCGAGGACGTCGGGCGGGGCTCCACCGGCCAAGGGGCCTGCAGCACGCCGCCTGCGCGCGGGCGCGGGCGGTCCCTGACGGCGTTTTGCGAACGAAACGCGCTGGCGCCGCGCCCGGACGGTGCCGCGTTCGCCCGCACCGCTGCGCGCGGCGGAAGAACGGCGCCGTTGGTTCCACCGCGCGCTCGTCCTTGCCGGCACCCGGACCGGCCGCGTTGCGGTATGGCGCCGCAGCGACGCCCGAGGCATTGCGGGCCACGCGCCGGCTGTTTGCGGCCCACCGCGCAGAGGGCCGTGCGGCTGCGGCGACCGCGCACGCCTCTTGCACGTGCCGTGGACAGCCAGGGACGGAAGCCGAGTCGTTTCTGGAGAGCACCATCCATGTCCGCGACCCTCTTGACGGGAATCGCGTTCGGCGTCGCTGTCGGAGCGTTCCTCATCATCGTGCGCAACGTAATCGCCGCGCGCCGCGCGAAGCAGGCGGCTGCGCGAACGATTGCGTTGCGCATGTTCGCCGCCAAGCGCGGCTTCACGCTCTTGTCCGATCACGTGCCAGAGCGGGCCGGGGAGATCGCGCGCGTGTACCGCGGCGAGGAGCACCGCGTGCAGCTGGAGGACCTGCTGCTGGGCAGCGACCCGCACGGAACGTATTACATCTGCATGCGCAGGGTGGCCGGGACCCGGCATCACGCGCTGCTCTTCGAGACGCGCATCCAGGGGCTGGAAGACTGCCGGATCGAGCCCGTGCGCCGGGCTGCCGGCGACATCGACGACGACGATGCGCGAGGCTTCGGCGCGCTGCTGCGTCGCGTCGGGTCGGTCTTTGCAGCGATGCGCGGCCGCCCGCGCCCTCCGCGCCGCCTGCGCCTGACGTGGGAGGTCAACCCCACGCGCATGGACGCTCGCGCCGCGGCGCTGGCGCCACAGCTGCTCTCCCACGTCGCCGCGGTGACCCCCTCCAGTCCGGGTGTCCAGCTCCACCTGGAGCTGCACCGCCAGAAGGCGATCGTGCACTCGCTGCGCCCGGCGTACCGCGGGGACCTGCAGGCTTTCGTCGATGCGGCGATGCAGCTGCGCCAGCGGACGCTCGACGCGTTGCTGTCGGGCGCGCGCGAGACGCCGTCGAGGGTCTTCACGCCGGTGGTGGACGAGCCCGCGCGGCCGCAACCCGCCGCCGGCCGTACCCGGAGCGGGGCGGCGCTGCCGGCCAACGGGTCGTCCAAGCCCGCGAGCGGCTCATCCAAGCCCGCCACCGAGTCGTCCAAGCCGGTCAACGGCCGCTTCGCCTTCAAGCCGATCGACCCGGCGAATATCACATCCGCGGATCTCGTGCGCGAAGTGCAGCCCGAGCACTCCGCGCAGGGCAAGGGCGGCTCCGGCGCCGACGCGGGGGAGGACGAGCTGGTGGTGCTGTCCGGCTTCCTGGGCTCGCGCATGTGACCCTCCGCCGTCGGGCGAGCGCAGTCCGATCCTGCTGAACTCAGCGCTTGGCCGCCCCGGGGCCGGGCGCTACCCTGTGCCTCCCACGCCCGTCTCCAACGGCAGGAGGCACGATGTCCAGAGCAGGGATCGGGCAGTTCGGCCTGGCTGTCTTGGCGTGCGCGGCGATGCCGTGCATGGCATGGGCGCAAGACCAGGTACCGGCGGAGAGCAAGGGCCCGCAGCCCCCGGGACCCTGGCAGCCAACGGTCACGCTGGGGCTCAACCTGTCGCAGAGCAGCTTCAGCAGCAACTGGGCCGGCGGTGACAAGGGCTCGTTCGTCTGGGTGTTCACGACCAACGCCAAGGCCGACCGGCAGATCTCCCGCGCGCTCAACACCTCCAACCAGCTGCAGCTGGCCTACGGGCAGACCAGCCAGCAGGAGACGGACCCCGCCGACCCGAGCCGCCGTCGCTGGCGCAGCCCCGACAAGACGACCGACCTCATCCTGTTCGAGAACGTCGAGCGTTTCACGCTGCGCACCTTCGTCGATCCGTACGTGTCGCTGCGGCTGGATTCGCAGTTCGTCGACCAGAGCGACGCACGTGGCAAGCTCCATTTCAATCCAGTCAAGCTCACCGAGACCGCGGGCGTGGCGCGCGTGCTGCTCAAGACGCAGGACAGCGAGCTGATCACCCGGCTTGGCTTCGGATTCCGCCAGACCTTCGCGCGCACATTCGTGGATTCTACCGGCGACAAGACCGGCAGCTTCAGTACCAACGACGGTGGCTTCGAGTACCAGATGACCTCCACGCAACCGATGCTGGGCAAGCGCGTGCTCTACCAGGGAAAACTGTTGGTGTTCTGGCCGGTGTTCTTCAGCAAGTCGAGCGCGCTGAAGGATTTCGACCAGATCGCCCTGGGCGTCGATCCGGCGCGGGAGCGGGTCGCGGATTTCTGGAAGACCCCGGACGTGAACTTCCAGAACACGTTCACGGCGCAGATCACCAAGGTCCTCTCCGTCAATCTCTACGTGCAGTGGATCTACGACAAGTTCGACGCCGCTACCATGATCGACACCGCGCAGCCCGCAGCACAGTTGATCGCCGAAGTGGACGGCGGCGTACGCAAGGCCGGTCAGTTCAAGCAGACGCTGGCCCTCAGCCTGACCTACAAGCTGCTGTGACCGACGGTTCGCAGCCGCGCGCCGAGCGGCGCGGGCTGCGTGGGCAGCCGGCGCAACCCCTATAGAACGGGAGGGACCCCCATGCTGAAGGAATTCCGCGAATTCGCCATGCGCGGGAACGTGGTCGACATGGCCGTGGGCATCATCATCGGCGCCGCGTTCGGCAAGATCATCACTTCGCTGGTCGGCGACGTCATCATGCCGCCGCTGGGCCTGGTGCTGGGCAACGTCGATTTCTCGAACCTATTCCTGAACTTGTCGGGAACGAGCTACCCGAGCCTGACGGCGGCCAAGGCAGCCGGGGCGCCGACCATCAACTACGGCGTATTTCTCAACACCCTGCTGGATTTCATCATCGTGGCGCTCGCGATCTTCATGCTGGTGCGCACCATGAACCAGCTCAAGAAGAAGCAGGAGGCGGCACCGGCCGCCCCGGCCGTCCCGCCGGCGGACGTCGTGCTATTGACGGAGATCCGCGACCTGTTGAAGCGGCGGCCAGCGTAGCGGGCCGGGCGATGGAAGGGCTGAGGCCGCGCGCTACGGCGGCAGCGCGTTACCGCTGCGCGCCGGGCTTGCTCTGGATCGCTCGTTGCAGCCAGCCGGGGCGGTCGATCTGCGCGGTGAGGTCGGGGTTCCCCACGTAGATCCACCCGGCCCATTGCGCCGCGGGCGCGCCCGCGCGGCGCAGCGCCTCACACCCGGCGCGCAGCGCGTCGGCCGCACCGGAGCCTTGCTGCAATGCCTCGAGGAACGCGGTCGCGCCGGCGCTGCTGGCCTGGTGCGGCCGCGGCCAGAGATCCATCGCCAGTCCCTTGACGCCAGCGGCCCAGTCTCGGGCGAACTCCCACCCTGCGGGCGCACTGGGGGGAGCCAGCGTGACCGGCACGCCGCCGCCGAACGGGGCGCCTTCCGGCGTGCCCGCACCCGCGCCACCCGAGGCACTGGCTTTGGCGGCGGTCAAGGCGACCGGCAGGCTCCACCACAGCAAGAGTGGACCGCGATCGAGCGCCGGCAGCAGCGCGTGCGCCTCCTGCGGGTCCGCCCGCAGCCAGGTCACCCCGTACTTGCGCTCGGCGAATGCGCCCTGGATCGCATCGGGCCCGCTGTCGTTGCGCGGCACGAGATCGACGGTGCGCGCCGCCTTGCGCATGGCCCACACGAGTGTGTCGGGGTCGTCGCGGCCTGGCTGCGCGCCGGGCGTGAACGGCGCAATGGCCAGGACGCCCTCGTTGCGCGGCATGCTGGCCTGCTGCTCTGGCGATGGCACGCACGCGCTGCGCTCCGCAGCGCCTGGCGCGCCCGCGGGCCGCGTGCTGGCGGGTCGGTACCACACCGTCACCGCGGCCTGTACCGGCTCATCGGCCGCAGACCACGGAGGGATCAGCGCGCCCAGCGGCGCCGCCTGAAGCGGCGCGATCTCCCACGCCGTGGCCGCCTGCAACGCAGGCGCGAGCGGCCCGAGCAGGTCGCGCCCGAGCGCGCGCGCCTGCTGCGCGGTCGAAGGCGACCAGGGCGTCTGTTGGTCCGCCGCCAAGGCGGCGCGGAATTCCGCCAGGCGTCGCGGCAGGTCCGGCGCTGTCAGCGCCACGCTGTCCAGGCCCGCCTGCGTGGCGACGAAGGCGCGCCCCGCGATCAGGTCGAGCAGCACGCTTGCGCGAGTGGCGGTCTCCGTAGCAACCGACGGCGCGGGGGCGGGCTGAGTGGAGCCCGGCTGAGTGGAAGCGGGCTGAGTCGAGCCCGGCCGGGTGGACGCGGGCTGCCTGGAACCGGGCTGGACCGAGGCCGGCCGCGCCGAAGCAGCGGAGTGGTCCCTGCAGGCTGCCAGCGGCGCCATCCACGAGCTCGCGGCGACCGCGACGAGCCAGGCGATCGAGCGGGTCAGGGCCCGATGCCCCGCGGCCGCCCTGGCGGTGGGATGTGGGATGGAGACTCGCAAGGTCGCCTCGCTCAAGGCGGTGACCGGGGTAGGACGTCCGTTGGGAAACGGCCCGGCGGGCCGCTCGCGCTGTCATACTCGCCGGCTTCCGGTGGCGTCGCAACCGCAGGTTGCCTCGGCGGATGCTGCCTTGGCCAGAACCCGGCGCGACGGCCCCGTGCAGTTGACCCGCTCTTGCGTACTGAGTACTCTTGCGCCACCCTCACTTGGAGCAGTGCGCTCCTTCCTGATCGTGGAAACTCCCGTGCAGCTGCTTCCTGCTTGCCGACTCATCCTGCGCGCCTCGATCCGCGGCCCTGCCTGGGCGGGATGGCTCTGCGCCGCGCTGGTCACGAGCTCGCCGGCGATCGGCGGCCCCCCCGACCCGGGAAAACCGCGGCGCGCACAGCCCCCACCCGCCGCGCGGCCGCAGACCGTGGTCACCAGCCGCTACACCTCCGTCGGGAACATCGGGCTGGCGCTCACCAACCTGGGCTACTTCGGCAACCTGTTGAATCCTTCTTCGACGTGGCCGTCGTGCGAGTATCCCCTGCACAGCCACGTCGAGCACATGTTCGTGGGCGGGCTGTGGGTCGGCGGCATCGACAGCGAGGGGCGCACCCTCGTGTCGGCCGGAGCCGAGGATACCCCCTCGGGCTCGAACGCGCCCCACCAGGAGTTCGGGCCGCGGCCGCAGGACACGATGCAGCTGATCAGCAGCAATCCCCTCAGCCCACAGTTCGCTCTCGACGCGCTGGCCGACCAGCAGTTCATCATCCGCTTCGACGACTACGATGCGCCCACCCCGGGGGACGATCCGCTGAATCCCCACGTCCCCTTGGGAGTGGAGGTCAACGTCAACGCCCTGGCCTATGCCCCCGGCTACGCCGACGATTTCGTGATCCTGAAGTTCGACGTGGTGAACATCAGCGGTCGTGAGATCACCGACCTGTTCATGGCCTGGTACTCCGAGCTGACCGTGGGCAACACGACGATCACGATCCCGGGCAGCGACTCCAGCCCCTGGACGTTCCAAGACGACTACAAGAGCTTCATCGGCCCTGCCACGATCTCCGGGGATCCGGACATCCACCTGATGTACGCCCGCGACGACGACGGGGAGCGCGGGTTGGCACCCTCGTGGGTCGGCGTGCGCCTGTTGGGCACCAACGAGCCCTACAGTATCTTCAGCTACCGGCAGTGGCCCTACCGTACTCAGTATCCGCAGTTCGACCCGGACAAGTACGCGTTCATGGCGTCGGGCGCCATCGACGTGGGGCAGAAGGAAGGGCCGCAAGGGCAGATCATCGACTTCACCGTGCCGCGCAACTGGATCCAGATGATGGGCTTCGGCCCCTGGCACCGCTTCGACCCGGGCGACACGGCGAGTTTCACGGTGGCCGTCGTCTGCGGGCTGGACAGTCTGCTGATGCTCCAGAACAGCCAGGTGGCGCAAACGACCTTCAACCAGGGCTTCAAGCTGGCGTCGGGACCGCCCAGCCCGCTCCTGGGCGTCTCCACGGCGGACAACGCCGTAATCCTGCGCTGGAAGCCGGGCGTGGACACGCCGCCCGAGAGCTACGACCCGGTGCTCGCGTCGCCGGAGTACCACCGCAATCAGTTCACGCTCGACCATGACTTCCAGGGCTACCGCATCTACCGGCTGCAGGCCGCCTCGATCTCGGGCGATCCGCGCGAACAGGCCTCCCTGCTCGCCCAGTTCGACGTGGTGGACAGCGTGGGATTCAACGTCGGCATGCCGCCGCTCAACGCCGGCGGCGAGCGCGAGTACGTGGACACCGACGTGCTCAACGGCTTTCCCTACTACTACGCCGTGACCAGCTACGCCTCGCGCAATCCGCAGCTGGGGCTGCCCGAGCTGGAGAGCGGGTTCAATGAGAACTCGCTGAAGATCACCCCTGGTTCGGCACCGGGCGGAACGCCGCAATCGCCGCCCGTCGGCGTCTATCCCAATCCGTACCGGGCGGCGGGCCTCTTCGATCGCCGGCTGCCCGGCGGCGAGCCGGCCGAGCTGGGCCGCACCGTGTACTTCACGAACGTGCCGGCTGATGCGCGCATCGAAGTGTTCAACCTGAGCGGCACGCTCATCGACCAGCTCGAGCGCCACGAGACCAGCACCGGGCAGGTCGCCTGGGACATGCTCAGCGAGCACACGCGGGCCATCGCGCCCGGCTTGTACGTGTTTGTGGTCGAGGACCTGCGCACGGGGGAGCGCCAGCGCGGGAAACTGGTGATCTTGAAGTGAGCGCCGACACGCCGCGCGAAGCAGCAGGTGCGCCGCACCCGCCGGCCGATTCCACGGGCGCTGCACAGCCGCCCGCCGACCCGGCGGCCACACCGCAGCCTCCGGCGGGTCCGTACCGGCTGGTCATCCAGCCGGGGATCACAGAGCAAGCGGGGTTGGCAGGCCAACCGGCACCGCCGGAGGCCGCGCCGACCGCGCAGGCGCCCCGCGCCGAGCACGGGGCTCCCGCGCGACCCGCGTCGGCTGATAGCGCCGGAGTGAGGGCTCGCCTGCTGCGGGTTCCGGGGATTGCCGAGGTCTCCCCGGGCCGATTCGAGTTCGGCGCGCGCGACGCCGACGGCGTGATGACCCTGGAAGTGCTCTCGCGCGAGGTGCAGATCGCGATCCCGCGCCCGTGGGCCCTGCGCCAGGGCGCCCAGGTGTTCGCGCTGGTGTTCATGGCCGCGGAGTGGCTCGCCTGGGAAGTCTACGACCCCCAGATCGGCTCCATCCTGAGGAAAGAGTCGGTCCTGCAGGGGATGGTCGCGATGCGACAGGCGCAGCAGCAAGACGGGCGCAAGGTCCCGCAACCGCAGTGGACGCAACAGCCGCCGGGCGCGAGCCAGGGCGGAAAGGATCAGGACCCATGGAAAAGGCCGTGAGACTCAACGAAGATCAGATCGACGACATCCTCGGAACGCTCACCCATTGGCGCCTCAAGGACGGCAAGCTCCATCGCGAGCTGCGCTTCGCGGACTTCAGCGAGGCGTTCGCCTTCATGACGCGCGTCGCGCTGGTCGCCGAGCGCATGGATCACCACCCCGACTGGTCGAATGGTTACAGCAAAGTCACCATCGACCTCATGACCCACGACGCCGGCGGGATCACCCGCAAGGATGTCGATCTGGCGCGGGCGATCGACCGGATCGCGGGGAGCGGCGGTTCCGCGGCTTGAGTTCCCGGACGCGCGCGCCCGCAGGAACGGTTGCTGCTGCCGGCAGGGGTCGACGCTACTGGATGTAGCCGAGGCTCCTCAGCGACTCCAAGGTCGCCGGATCCAGCTCGGCCTTCTGTCCCGCGCGGATCTGCCCGGACGCGGCCAGCCGCCGCTGGAAGGCTTCGAGCAAGGCCCGCTCCCGGGCGTCGCGCGCCGGGTCCCGCCCCAGCAGGTTCACCGCCTCCTGCGGATCGGTGGTGAGATCGTAGAACTCGTCCGGCTGCAGCCCTCCCTCGAGCCAAGCGTTGATCGACCACGGCAGACTCGACGGCGAGTCGGGCAACTGCGCCCAGCGGGTGAGACGCTGCACGTACTTGGTGTCGACCCGGCGCAGCGACCGCGTGCGCCCGAGCCGGATATGCTCGCCGAATCCGGCTTCGAGGAAGACGAAATCGTGCGGCCCGCGATCGTCGAGCCCCAGCAGCACGGGCAGACAGCTGACTCCGTGGATTCCCCCGGGAATCGAAACCTGGAGAGCCGAGAGCAACGTGGGCAAGAGATCGGCGCCCGTGACCAGCGCAGGGGAAACCGCACCCGCAGGCAGAACACCCGGTGCCACGAAGAGGAGCGGAATGCGGGCCGTCTGCTCGTAGGGCAGCTCGCCGTGCTGGAAGTAGTAATCGTGCTCGTCGAGGCTCTCGCCGTGGTCCGCGGCGAAGACGGTGAGGGTGTTGGCCCACAGCGCCGGCCGATCGTAGAAGTACTGCAGAACCTGCGCTAGCTCATCGTCCGTATAGCGGATCTCCCCATCGTAGAGCTCGATCTGGCGCTGGACCGACCCGGTGGTGTCGGACTGGGAGAACATGGCGTTGTAGGGCGGGAGCGGATTGTACGGATAGTGCGGATCGGTGCTGTGGAACCAGAAGAACCACGGACGATCGTCGGGCCTGTCGTTCTCCAGCCAGTCGAGAGCGCGCTGGCGGCCTTCGCCCGCCCGGGTGTGGCCATGCACGTAGGTCGTGAAGCCCTGGTCGAAACCGAACGCCGGGAAGAGATTGGGGTTGGTGATGACCGCCGCGGTGGCGTAGCCAGCGTCCTTGAGGATCTCCGCCAGTGTCAAGTTTTCGGGAGCCAGCACCTGCTGAGTGAAATTGACACCGTGCCGCATCGGGTAAGCCCCCGTGAAGAACGTGGCGAAGCTCGGGCTGGTGGTGGGGCGCGGGCAGATCGCCTGGTCCATCCGCACGCCCCGCCTCGCCAGACCGTCGATGGCTGGGCTGGTGTCGCGTTGATAACCGTAGCAGCCAAGGTGGTCGGCACGCAGGGTGTCCACGGTGATCAGGAGCAGATTGCGCCTGGGGCCTGCGAAAGCTTCTTCGGCTGCGGCCTCCAGGGCGGGCGACGATGGCCTCTGCAGCTCGTGGTCGCCGATCGCCGGCCTGGGAGCGGGCAGCAAGCCAGGCGCGACCACGAAAAGCACGGCGAGGACCGTCCACAGCAGTGTGGCGATGCCGCCCGCGCCCGAGCGCTCGCCCTCGTGCAGCTGCGGCGTGGGTGGCCACGGCGGACGCGGCAGTGGGAGGAGCCCAGCGGCCAACAGCAGCGAGCCCAGCGCGGCCAGCCCCGTAGCCGCGGCCGCGGCTATCAACGCTTCCCGACCGTCCGCCCCAGGCGGGAGCGCGCCGTGCCCCAACACGACCGCCCATGCCCCCAAGTACAGGGCAGCGGGGATGAGCCCCAGCTGTCGTCGCTCGCGGCGTTGCGGGGCGTCGAGCCTGGGCAACAGTCCGCGCAGCACGAGCCCGGCAGCCGCCGCCAACCCGCCCAGCAGGCCCAAGAGACCCATCCAACGCAGCAGAGAGGCGAGGATCCGACTTGGGCCAGCGGTCGCGTAGAGCCCGGCGACGGCCAGCAGGCCGGTGTGGACGGCGCCCATCAGCAAGCCTCCCACCAGGCCGTCGCGGACGGCCACGCGCAGGGCCATCAGGAGAGCGGGCGGCTTCATCGCGTCGTTGCGTGCTTGCGAGGCTGGCTGCGTGCGAGGCTGGCTTCCACGAGGCTCGCTCCCAAAGAACGTGAGTATACCACCGCGCGGCGCGGGCGACCGGCCACACCTCGTGCTGCGCGCCCGCTCCTCCCAGACCGCTCCCTTCAGCCCGCCCCCGCGCCCTTTGCCATCCCACGCGGCAGGCTCCGGGCTGGAGTGGAACCGGACGCCTTGCACGGTGTACGAGAGGACGATACGAAGGGCGATCGGGGCGCGAGGGATGCCGCGGCGGCGACGTCCGCACGGCCAGCGCTCCCGCGACTCCCCAGGGGAGCCCCCAGCACCCGCGATTGCCTCGTGATCTGGCCCCTGACGGCAATCTCAGCCTCGTGATCGACGGGCGGCAGAGTCTTGCGTCTGGTGGCCGATTTCCGTCTCTCCACGGACTGTCACCCAGTCCCTGCGCAGCGCTCCAAGGCGCCAGCCCACCCATTCCGGCAATCCGCCCGGCCCCAGGCGCTGATCGCCCTGCTGCTTGCTCTGGTGCTCCCGGCGCTCGCGACGGCGGCGCCCGGGAGTGCTGCGGGCTTTCGGCCCGCCCCCAGCTTCAACCTCCCCGCACGCCGCGGCACGGTATCGCTGGATTCCCTGCGGGGAAAGGTCGTGCTCGTGGACTTCTGGGCCTCCTGGTGCGAGCCCTGCCAGCGGTCATTCCCGTGGCTGTGCGCGTTGCAAGAACGCTACGCCGCGAAAGGACTGGCGGTCGTCGCGATCAATCTCGACAAGGATCGAGCTGCGGCGGACGCATTCTTGCAGAAGCATCCCGCTCCGTTCTGCATTGCGTTCGATCCCTCCGGCAAGACAGCGGAGGCATTCAAGGTAGCGGCCATGCCGTCGAGCTACATCATCAGCCCTGCAGGCGCGATCCTCTATTCCCACGCCGGCTTCGATCCCAAGAGGACCGATGCGATCGAGACCCTGATCAAGGAGGCATGTCCCCGATGACGCCACGGGCGAGACGGCTCGTTCACGCCGTGCTCTTCATCGTCCTGCCTGCTCTGGCCAGCGGCTGCGCCGCAACGGCCGTACACCCCTGGGACAGGGACCTGCTGGCCGAGAAGACGATGCGCTTCATTCCATCGCCCATGGAGTACGCCGTGGACCAGCACATCTATTTCAGCAAGGAAGGCTCGACCGGCGGCCAGGATGTCGCAGGCGGCGGCTGCGGATGCAACTAGAGGCTCCCAGCCGGCCATCAGCCCTGCGCAGCCGGTTGAGCGCGGTGGCGTGCCTGCTGCTGGCTTCAGGCATGCCGGCCGCGGCGCACGCGCAGACGGGCGCGACCTCGCAGTTCGACGGATCGGTGCTCATCTATGGCGAGAAGAGCCGCGCGCAGGTGTTCGAGCCCACCGCCCGGGTCACGCGCCTCTACCCCGACGGCCAATCGCTCTCCGCCCAGCTCGGAATCGACGTAATCACCGGGGCGTCGCCCAGCGGCGCCATGCCGTCGGGCCGCATCCAGACGACCACGACGCCGTCGGGCCACGTCACCCGGCTCCCCGCCGGTCAGATCCCGTTGAGCTCCTTCAAGGACATCCGGGGCGCGCTCGATCTCGAGTGGCAGAAGCCGTTCTGGGGCCGGCTCACCTCCACGACCGGCGCGCACGCCTCCAGAGAGAAGGACTACCAGTCGCTGGGAGCGAACGCGAAACTCACGGCCGATCTCATGCAACGCCTGACCACCCTGACCGTGGGCGCCGGATTCAACCGGGACGGCGTGTTTCCCGTGGGGGGGACCCCGGTCGGATTGTCGGATGGGAGCATTCTGCTCGGGACGGGCTCGAACCCGAAGCGCGTGGCGAGCGCCATGGCTGGCGTGTCGCGCATCCTCACGCGCCGGTGGATGATGGCCGTGAACGCGTCGCGCGCCTTCGAGCGCGGTTACCTCACCGAGCCCTACAAGGTGGTGAGTCTGCTGGACGCGAACAGCGGTGTGACGGTGGGACAGCTGACGGAGCAGCGCCCCGCCACACGCGACCGCGCGGATGTGTTGGTGAGCTCCATCTATCACCTGACGCAGGACGTCCTCTACCTGTCCTATCGGTACTACTGGGATGACTGGGGAGTGCGATCCAACACCGTCGACCTGAAGTACCGCCGAGAGCTGCAGGACCACACGTTCCTGCAACCGCATCTGCGCTTCTACCGCCAGTCCGCCGCCGACTTCTTCACCTTCGGCCTGATCCAGGGCGCCGCGGTTCCGGACATCGCGACGAGTGATTTCCGGCTGGGGCCGCTGCGGACGATGACGCTGGGAGCGACCTACGGCTTCCACCTCGCGGACTATCCCGGCGAGTTCAGCGTTCGCGCCGAGTACATGCGTCAGTGGGGCAACGGTCACCCTCCCGACGCGGTGGGTGTGCAGCGCGACATTGACCTGTTCCCCGCGCTGGACATCGGCTCGCTGATCGTCGGCTACTCCGTCCAGTTCTGAGGCCCCGCGTGTCCGGTTCGCTGCGACCCGCCCCCGCGCGCGACACCGGCCGACCCTCTCTGGCGCGAATCGAGGACTATTTCTGCGGCAGGTTTACCGCGATGGCGGGTCCGTGCGAGGTCCTGGTCGACAGCTCCGACCGTAGCGAGGCGAAAGCGCTGCTCGCGATCGCGGAGCGCGAAGCACGGCGGATCGAGCGCAAGTTCAGCCGCTACCGGCCCAACAATCTCATCGATCTGATCAACCACGCGGGTGGGCGGCCAGTTGAGGTCGATGAGGAGACCGCCCTGCTCATCGACTACGCGGTGACGTGCTACGAGATGTCGGACGGCATGTTCGACATCACCTCGGGAGTGCTGCGCCGCGTCTGGCGGTTCGATGGGAGCGATCGCGTCCCGGCGGAGTCGGCGGTGCAGGACGTGCTGCGGCACGTCGGGTGGCACCGCGTGACGTGGGCGAAGCCCGCGTTATCGATGCCGGAAGGGATGGAGATCGACCTCGGCGGGCTGGGCAAGGAGTATGCGGTGGATCGCGCTGCGGCGCTCATTGCGACCAGGACCCGCCGCGCGTTCGTGGTGAATTTCGGCGGAGATCTCTACGCCAGCGGATGCCGTTACGGCGACCGTCCCTGGGGTGTGGGGGTCGACGATCCGGCACGAACGGGGGAGTCGGCGGTCTATCGCATCGATTTGTCGCGCGGCGGTCTTGCCACGAGCGGGGACGCCCGGCGCTTCGTCCTGTGGAGGGGGAAGCGGCTCGGCCACATCCTCGATCCCAAGACGGGGTGGCCGGTGGAGGGTGCTCCGCGAGCGGTCACGGTCCTGGGTCGAACCTGCCTGGAGGCCGGGACGCTCTCCACTCTTGCCTACCTGAAGGGGCCCCGCGCGGAAGAGTTCTTGCAACAGCAGGGTGTGGAGTTCTGGATCCTCTGAAGGATCCCCACGCCGGCCGTCGACGAACCGGCCCAACGCCGGTCGCAGAGGGAAGCGGTTGGCCCCGACGGCGCGCAGAGGTCGGATGCGAGGTGGAGCTACGGCCCGGCTGTCGAGGCATCAGCTCGACAGCCGGGCCAAGGTTCGTCCGAGGACCAGGTCGTTGGAGACGGCCCTGGACGCACGCGTTCGCGTTCGACGAAACCTACCTGATCAGTACCAGCTTCTCGGTGCGGGTCACGGTGCCGGCGCGCAGCTGCAAGACGTACATCCCGGCAGCCACGTCCTGTCCGTGTTGGTTGCGGCCGTCCCAGCGGACGATGTGCTCGCCGATGCCGGGCGCGCCACTCGCCAGGGTCGCGACCTGACGTCCGGCGACGTTGTACACGGCCAACTCGGCGGGCCGGCTGTCCGGCAGCGCGAACGAGATCGAGCTGCCCGGCCGGAACGGATTCGAGTTCACGGCGAGCCGGACACCCGGGCGCACGGTCGAGCCGAGCGTCACCGGTCCGAACCAAGTCTCCACGCCGCTCTCCGCCACCCCGGCCAGCCAGTAGTCGGCTCCGCCGGCCGGTGCCGACGGGTCCTTGAACTGGAGGTACGAGGCGCTGCTGAGCGTGCCGTTGCTGATCTCCACGCGCTCGCTGCCAGGCACCTGGCGGTAGACGCGGAAGCCAGCGAAGCTCTGCATCGCCACCGGGTCCCAGCGCACAACGGCGGCGCCATCCACCAGGCGGTCCACCGTCAGGCGGATCTGTGCGATTGCGACGGGATCACCCGCGTCCGGAATGCCGTCGAGGTCCTGATCCACGAACCAGCCGATGTCGCGCATCAGAGCCAGCGTCAAGTCTTGGGGCGGGATGAGGCTGTGCGTGAGGTCCGCGTTGATGGCGGGCTCCATCAACTGGTTGGGGAACGCGCTCGTGTCCCAGTGCGAGATGGTCGAGCCCGAGGCCACCGGCACCGGTGTGTACAACATCGCCAAGCCCGCCGGGTTGGCGCCAGCGCGAATCGTCAGGTCGACACCGAGCGTGACGTTCACGCCGCCTCCCAGCTGCGCCTTGATGGCGTTTCCATCCGCCAGGCTCACCCTGACCGCTGGGATGGTGATGGTCGGATCCGTGCCGCCCAGGCCCGCAGGAGGCGATCCAGCCACGTTGTCGACGACGATGGCGGCGATCGCCCCGGCATCTTGAGCGACCTTCACTTTGACGACGAACGTGCAGGTGCCACGATCGAGGATCGCGATGTGGCCGGGGGTAAACCCGACCAAGGGCTCGCAAGCATCCGACGTCGAAGCACCGGCCCCGTCATTCACGAGCTCGAGGTCGCCCGTGACGCCGGGGCTGGAGAGCGCCGGGCCGAAGGCCGCGGTCCCCACGGGGTAGTTTCCCGCGATCACAGCCGGGGAATTGACGCGCACCAGAGGTGTCCCGGAAGCCAGCACGAGCGGGACCTTGGCTCCCACCACGGCCCCGTTCCATACGACTCTCTGGGTGTTGATCGCGGAAGCGACGCGCTCGGCATCGATCATCTGGTCCCAGGTCTTCCCGGTGGTGGTGTCCAGGAGATGCCGGGCGTAGACGTCCGTCTGCCGGGGGGCCGGTAGTGCGCAACACTGCAAGCCAGTCGTCACGCTGGCGAATTGCTGGAACCCCAGGCCATGGCCCAGCTCGTGCAGCAGGACCGTGACGAGGTCGATGTTGGCGCCGTGGTTTCCGTCCAGCCCGTAGTACCAGAAGATGCCCGTCAAGCAACCCGCGTTGCCGAGGTTGCTGTTGAACCGGGCCGCGATGTCCGGAAAACCAGGATTGAGCTCCTGTCCGGCGCGCTTGTCAGCCAGGGCCGAGCAATACCAGGTCGCGAGAAACTCCGGGCCCGGCCAAGGCGGGATGGGGACGTAGTTCGTAAAAATGAAGGTCGCGCCGGCCGATCCGAGCACGGCCGCCGTCGCCGTGCAGCTCAGCGGGTCGAAATTGGCCTGCACCAGGATCGGCACGTTGCTGTCGAGGGTGGCGCCCCAGACATTGGCCGCGAACTGGAAGGCGATGAGCCTCTGCTGCCCGATCGTGACGCCAGCGTTGCCGCCAACCGGGACTGCGGCGGTGGCGTCGTTGAAGCCTTCGCCCGCACCGTCGTTGTTGATGATGGTGACGACCGCGGCGGCGGATGCCGGGCGCGGCGCGAACGAAATGCTGCCTGCCACGACCCCGAAGGCCAGCAGGAGCATGCCAGTAACAATTCTCTTCATGGCACTACTCCTTACCAGCGTTGGGGTCGGCGGGCTGCGTCGCATCCTGGCACCCAGAGTGATCCCCGGCGGGCGCGGATCCATCCGCGTTGAGGAGCGCATCGGCCGCGGTCGCGCCGGTGACACACTCAACCGTCCTGGTTCCGTCGGGATTCACCTGGAGCACCGTGTACTGCATGTAGTCGTCCGGGAGCTCAACGGACACCATGCCGTTGGGATACTCGACCACCTTGACGGGAGTCGGGCTCCCGAACTGCTTCTGCAGGCCCTCCGTCAGGGCTTTGATTTCCTCGGGGGAGGGCTGCCGGATCTGGCCGGTCTGCGGATCGACGCTGACCATCACTCCAGCGACCGGCACCGTGACCTCTTTGCTGGCGGGCGCGGGCTTGGCGGAGTTGTCCGCGAGGACCACTGCACCCACGCCGAGGGCGAGGAGTGCGGTGGCCGTGATGAGTACGAAAGTGCCCTTCCTACCCCTTGCGGGGCGGGACGTCCTTCTCATGGTTGCCTCCAATGGGACTGGGTAAGGCGAGCAAGCACGCGGATCGTAGCATCGCCGCGGGCGCGACGGCAACTGTTTCACGGGTTCCGCGCCCGGATTCCGGGCGAGGCCTCCCCTCGGCTCGCCGCCAGGACGGACTGACAGCGGGGGTCCGAGGCGAAGATCCAGGGAAAACGCGAGTGACCGGCGCCTGTCAGCCTGAAGGAGCCAAGGGTATCCCCCCAGGAGCCTCCAGCGCACGCGGGTCGGGCGTCCGCCGGCGCTGCAACAACGCCGCAAGCTCGGGTGACGAGGCTCCCGGAGCCACTCTTCTCCGTGGACGCATGCCCGTGGACGGATGCCCTTGCGGTCGGATCGTGCTAGTGTCCCTGCTCCGCGATCCGATGGGAGCCGGGGTCGCCCGCGCCGCTGTGCGCGAGTCCATGCGACCGGCTCCCCGTAGTGGCGCTCCTTGCCGGCGACGGACCATGTTCGCAAGCGCAAAGCGCGACGTCTTCATTCTGCTGCTCGTCTGCGCCGCCGCCTTCTGGTGGCGCCTCGGCCGCCTGGGACTCTTCGATCCCGACGAGCCGTTCTACGCGCAAACCGCCCGCGAGATGCTGGCGCAGCACGACTGGGTCACTCCCCGGATTTTCGGCGCGCCCCAGTTCGAGAAGCCGATCCTCTACTACTGGCTCGTCATGGGCTCGTACCGCCTGCTGGGCGAGAGCGAGCTCGCCGGGCGCGTGCCGGCGGCCGTCGCGGCGACGCTGCTCGTGGCGCTCGTCTACGGCTTCGGCGCGCGGCGGTGGGGACGCAGGGCCGGGTTCCTGTCGGCACTGGTGCTCGCCACCGGGATCGAGTTCATCGTCACCGCCCGGTTCATGCTGACCGACATGGTCTTTTCTCTCTTCGTGTGTGGCGCTGCGTTCAGCTTCTGGATGGCGGTGGCGAAAGATCGCCGGCGCGACCGCTGGGTGGCGCTCTCCTTCGCGTGCTCCGCTCTGGCGGTGCTGACCAAGGGGCCGCTTGGCTCACTCATCCCGGCGCTCGCGGCGGCAACCTACCTCATCGTCGCGAGACGGCGGTCGCCGTTGCGCGGGCCGGGGCTCTGGGCGGGACTGGCGATCTACGCGCTGATCGCGGCGCCCTGGTACGCGAGCATGCTGGCCAAGTTCGGGTGGGGCTACGTCGACGCCTTCTTCGTGCACGAGAACATCACGCGGTTCCTGCGGGCCGAGCACGCCTCCAACAACCGGATCGAGTACTACCTCGAGGTGCTGGCGATCGGCTCCTTGCCCTGGACACCCCTGCTCGTGGCCTCGCTGTGGCGCGTGCGCCGGGCCGCGCGGGATGGCGCCGGCCTTTATCTGTGGTGCTGGATCCTCTCGAGCCTCCTGTTCCTGACCGCCGCGCAGTCCAAGCTGCCGACCTACGCGCTGTTCCTTTTCGTTCCGCTCGCCCTGTTGATGGGCAGCACGCTCGACTCGCTCTTGGCCGAGGGCTGGCGCAGCCGCGTTGAGCGCTGGCTGATCCTGGGGCTGGGGCTTGCGCAGGCGGCTGCCGCGCTCTGCGTGCTCGCCGTCACGAGCCTGCGACCGTTCTCCATTCCGGCGATCGCCATGGCCGCCGTCTGGGGGATGGCATTCGTGCTCGGGCGGGTGCGGCCTTCGCGCGGCTGGGTGCTGATGACGGCCTCCAGCACGGTGCTCCTGAATTTCCTGGCGACGACGACCGCCGCGACGACCGTGGAGGCGATGACATCGGTCCGGGAGGCGGCTGCCAGGGTCCTGAGCGAACGCAGCGGCCGAGAGCCCGTTGTGACGAGTCCGCCCCTGGCGCGCGGAGTCCACTATTATACGCGGGTACCCGTCAGCGTCCTGTCGGGCAATCCCCGACCTTTCTTCACACCACATCCGCTGCCCGTAGTCCTGGGCGTCGCGGGGCTCGTGGATCTCGTTCACGAAAGTGGCTCAGCGATCTGCGTGATGCGCGAGCGCGACTGGAACGGCCTGCGGTCCCAGGCGCCGGCGACGCTGCGGCTGAGCCCCCACCAGGTCGGCGGCACGGTGCTTGTCCGGGTCGAGGCGCAGCCCGAGCTGCAGCGCGAGACACAGCCCGAGCTGCGCCCCGAGTTGCGGCCGCACACTCAACCGCAGCTGCGCCCCGACGCGCGGCCGGACTCGCTCCACGGCCTGCGCTGAGCCGCGCCGCGCGGGCACCTCCCGCGTTCACGCTCTGATTGTGTGATCCCGGGCCCCGCCCAACGCCCCCGATCCGCTTGTGCGGCCCTTCCTGCTTACCTAGCGTTGCCGCAGGCGGCGCGGGCCGCGCGCGGGCCGCGTGGCTCCACGCGCGTGGGCCCGCCACGTGCCCCACCGGCTTTGGGGCAGGGCTGGGCTCCAACACGCCGACCCTCTCGAACGTCAACGCTCCGATCAGGAGGACGTCCGCAATGACGAAGTACAGGATCGCGTGGCTGCCGGGGGACGGGATCGGCGGCGAGGTGATGGAGGCAGCCAGGATCGTGCTCGACCGGTTGGGCCTCGAGGCCGACTACCTGCACGGCGACATCGGTTGGGAGTACTGGCGCCAGGAAGGGGACGCCTTCCCCAAGCGCACGATCGAGCTGTTGCGCAACGTGGACGCCGCCATGTTCGGGGCGATCACCTCCAAGCCGGTCAAGGAGGCGCAGCTGGAGCTGGCGGCGGGCCTGCAGGGCAAAGCGCTCGTCTATCGCTCGCCGATCGTCCGCATGCGGCAGCTGTTCGACCTCTACGTCTGCCTGCGCCCGTGCAAGGCCTACGCGGAGAACCCCTTGAACTACAAGGAAGGCATCGACCTCGTCGTGTTCCGCGAGAACACCGAGGATCTCTACGCGGGCGTTGAGTTCAACACGGTGCCCGACCGGCTGCGTGACACGCTGACGGAGCTGGCGCCGGCGTTCAAGCCGTTCGCCGGGCTGAAGAGCGACGAGTACGCCATCTCGTGCAAGGTCAATACCAAGATGGGCTCGGAGCGGATCGTCCGCGCGGCGTTCGAGTTTGCGCGCACGCATGGCCGCAGGAAAGTCACCGTGGTGCACAAGGCCAACGTGGTGCGCGCCACCGACGGGCTGTTCCTCGAGGCCGCGCGCCGGGTGGCGCGGGAGTTTCCCGGCATCGCCATGGACGACGCCAACATCGACGCCATCACGATGTGGCTGCTCAAGAACCCCTTCAACTACGACGTGCTGGTGGCGCCGAATCTCTACGGCGACATCATCTCCGACCTCTGCGCGCAGATGGTGGGCGGGCTGGGCTTCGGTTGCTCCGGCAACATCGGCGATGCGCTGGCGGTGTTCGAGCCCACCCACGGCTCGGCGCCCAAGTATGCCGGCCAGTACAAGGTGAACCCGATCGCCACCATCCTCGCCGCCAAAATGATGCTCGACTGGCTCGGCGAGGCCGACAAGGCGGCGCGCCTGCAGGCCGCCGTTGCGGAGGTCGTGCGCGAGGGAAAGGTGCGCACCTACGACATGGGCGGCAGCGCGAAAACGCTCGAGATGGCCGAGGCGATTGCGGCGAAGCTCGGCGCGGGCGTGGCGGCACGGCGCTAGGGAGTGGGAGGCCGCCGGCGAGTCCTTGCGCGCCAAGCAGTCGTTGGGCGCTGGCGGGTCGCTTGGCGCCAGGAAGTCGTCGGCCGCCGGCGGGTCGCTTGGCGCCAAGCAGTCGTTGGGCGCTCGGGAGCCGTCCGGCGCTGGGACGTCACCCATGCGCCAGCAGAAGGCAAGGGAAGCGATCCATGACGCGCATCATCATCCACGAGGTCGGTCCGCGGGACGGCCTCCAGATGGAGAAGCAGGTCGTTTCCATCGAGCGAAAGGAGGCCTGGATCCGCGGTATCGCGGAGTCCGGGGTGGACATCGTCCAGGTGGGCTCCTTCGTCCACCCGGACAAGGTCCCGCAGATGGCCGACACCGACGCGCTGTTTCGGCGGCTGATGGCGGAGCGGAAACCGTCCGCGATGCTGTCGGGGCTCGTGCTCAACGAGAAGGGCCTCGAGCGCGGCCTGCAGTGCGGCGTCGAGCTGTTCTGCATGGGGGCCTCGGCCAGCGAGACCCACAGCCGCAAGAATACCGGCATGGGCACCGAGGAGGCCACCGGTCGCATCATCGGCGCCGCGGGACAGGCCGTGGCGGCGGGGAAGAAGGTACAGGTCTCGGTGCAGTCGGCCTTCGGCTGCGGGTTTGAAGGCCCGATCCCGCAGGAGCGCGTGCTGGACATGGTGCGCGCCTATCTCGAGGCGGGCCTGCGCAACATCAGCCTGGCCGATACCGCAGGGCACGCCCACCCGGGCCAGGTCGAGCGGCTGTTCGGCGCGATCCTCCGCCTGGATCCTGCGGTCGATTGCGCCTGCCACTTCCACAATACCTACGGCCTGGGCATGGCCAATATCTTCGCCGCCCTGCGCGTGGGCGTGACCTCCTACGAGACGTCGTTCGCCGGCCTGGGCGGCTGCCCCTTCACCAAGGTCGCCGCCGGAAACGTGGCAACCGAGGACTTCGTCCACGCCCTGTACCTGCAGGACCTGCGCGCGGATGTAGACCTCGATGCGATCCTTGGGGTGGCCCGCGACGTGGCCACGTACTTCGGACGCGAGCTGCCGGGCTTCGTGTACAAGTCCGGCCCCATCCCGACGAAGGAGCTCGCGTGAGCAAGCCCATCCTCTCCGGCGTCCGGGTCCTCGATCTCACCAACGTCCTGGCGGGGCCGTTCGCGACCCTGCATCTGGCGTTGTTGGGCGCCGAGGTGATCAAGATCGAGAATCCCAAGGACGGTGACCTGGCCCGCAAGCTCGGCTGCGTGCCCGAGCTCAATGACCAACTGATGGGGACGAGCTTCCTGGCCCAGAACGCCAACAAGAAGTCGGTGACGCTCAACACCAAGTCGCCCGAGGGCAAGGAGATCTTCAAGCGACTGGTGAAGACCGCCGACGTGCTGGTGGAGAACTTCCGTCCCGACGTAATGGGCCGGCTGGGGCTGGGGTACGACGTCCTGGCAGACCTCAACCCGCGGCTGATCTACTGCGCCATCTCCGGCTTCGGGCAGACCGGGCCGGACGCGCTCAAGCCGGCCTACGACCAGATCATCCAGGGCCTCAGCGGCGTGATGGCGGTCAACGGCGACGAGCGGCTCAATCCGCTGCGGGCGGGCTTTCCCGTGTGCGACACGGTGGGCGGGCTGAATGCAGCGTTTGCCCTCATGGCCGCCCTCTACGACCGCGAGCGCACCGGCCGGGGTCAGTTCATCGACGTCGCGCTGCTGGACTCCATCATGCCGTTGATGGGCTGGGTGGCGGCGAACCTGCTGATCGGCAAGCAGCAACCGGTGTTGATGGGCAACGACAATTTCACCGCGGCGCCGTCCGGCAGCTTCAGGACCCAGGACGGCTGCATCAACATCGCGGCGAACAAGCAGGAGCAGTGGGAAGCGCTGTGCGATGTGCTCGAGCTTGCTGCGCTCAAGACCGACCCGCGGTTCCAGAAGCGGGACATCCGCAAGCAGAACCGCGCGGTGCTCACGCCCCTCATCGAAGCCAGGCTCGTAGCGCGCCCAACCGGTCAGTGGGTGGAGCTGCTCAATGCCCGAGACATCCCCAGCGGGGCCATCCTGAGTCTGGAGGACGCGCTCGGACAGCCGCAGGTGCGCCACCGCCACGTGCTCAAGGACGTGGCCGTGGAGGGCATCGGAACCCTGGAGCTGTTCGGGCTGACCGCCCGATTCGAGAGGGACGCGGGCGAGATCACCGGGCCGCCGCCACGCCTGTCGGCGCATACCGCGGAGGTGCTCGAGGGGATCGGCATCATGCGCGACGAGCTGGCTGCCTTGAAGGCGAAGGGCGTCGTGTAGGAGAGCAGTCCGCAACCTGGAGAAGAAGACCATGGGCATGACGTACTCCCAGAAGCTGCTCGCGCGTGCGTGCGGCAAGCCGCAGGTGGCCGTGGGCGAGGTGCTCGAGCCGGCCGTGGACCTGGCGATGTCGCACGAGAACGCCGCGCTCGTGCTCAATCAATTCCACGAGATCTTCCAGGGCACGGGCCGCGAGCCGCGGATCTGGGATCCAGGCCGCATCGCCATCATCTTCGACCACCGCGTACCTGCCGAGTCGCCCAAGACGGCCAGTAACCAGAAGAAGGTGCGTGACTTCGTCGGCCAGCACGGCATCCGGAAATTCCACGACGTGCGCGGCGACGTCGGCGGGATCTGTCACCAGATCCTGCCGGAGAACGGATACGTGCGGCCCGGCCAGGTGATCGTCGGCACCGATAGCCACACCACCAGCCACGGCGCGCTCGGCGCGTTCGCCTTTGGCATCGGCGCCACCGAGATGGCCTCGGTATGGACGCTGGGCCGGATCCTGAACGTGGAGGTGCCGGGCACGATCAAGGTGGAGGTCCGCGGGCGCTTCGCGCCGGGCGTGTACCCGAAGGACCTGATCCTCCACCTCATCGGCAAACTCACGGCGGAAGGCGCCAACTTCAAGGCGATTGAATTCCACGGCGAGACGATCCGCACGATGCCCACGTCGGGGCGGCTCGTCCTGTGCAACATGACGGTGGAGGCCGGGGCGACCGCCGGCGTGGTGCCGCCCGACGCGGAGACGCTGCGTTATCTGCGCGAGGAGGCGCATGTGGCCGAGGAGCCTGTGATCTTCGGTCCCGACGCCGACGCGAAGTACGACCGGGTGATCGAGATCGACGCCAGCAAACTCGACCCGCAGATCTCCTGCCCGCACACCGTCGACAACGTGAAGCCGATTCGCGAGGTCCTGGGCAAGCGCGTGCACCAGGTCGTGGTCGGCTCGTGCACCAACGGCCGCCTCGACGACCTCGAGATCGTGGCGAAGACGCTGAAGGGCAAGCGCGTGGCCGACGGAACGCGGCTGCTCGTGTTCCCCGCCTCGTGGCGGATCTACTCCGACGCCCTGCGCCTGGGGTACCTCCGGGACATCGTCGACGCCGGCGCGGTGGTGTGCAACCCGGGGTGTGGCCCGTGCCTGGGAGTGCATCAGGGGGCGCTGGGCGACGGCGAGACGGCGCTCGCCACCACCAACCGCAATTTCAAGGGACGGATGGGTAATCCCAACTCCGAGGTCTATCTGTGCTCGCCGGCGGTGGCCGCAGCGAGCGCGGTCACGGGCGTGATCACCGATCCCAGGGACGCGGACGTGAGGGCAGTGCGCACCGTGAACGAAGTGCGCGACGTGAAGGAACTTCGCGACGTGAACGAAGTACGCGATGTGAAGGAAGTGCGCGACGTGAGAGGAGTGCGCTGAGATGGCCGCAGGGAAAGTCGTGTTGAAGCTCGGCGACGACGTCTCCACCGATATCATCTATCCCGGCCGCTTCATGGCCACGGTGCTGCCGGCGGAGACCCCGCAGTACGCGTTTGCCGATCACGTGGAGTTCAACCAGCAGCTCAAGGCCAAGCAGATCCCGCCGGGAAGCTTCATCGTGGGCGGCAACAACTTCGGTTGCGGTTCCTCGCGCGAGCAGGCGGCGTCCTGCATCAAGGGGCACGAGTTGACCGTGATCGCGCGGAACTTCGGCCGCATCTTTCTCCAGAACGCGATCAATCTCGGCCTCGGCATGATCATCTGTCCGACCTTCGACGCGAACGAAGGCGACGAGCTCGAAGTGCGCCGGGGTGTCGTGCTCGATCACACCTCGGGCATGGCCTTCCCGATCGCGCCGCTTCCGGCGGCCCGGCAGGCCATCATCGACGCGGGCGGGCTGATCCCGTACACGCGGAAGCTGCTGTTGGACGAGGGGGCGGCTCGGGCCCGCTCTGGCTAGCGCGGGCCACCTCGGCCGCGCGGCCGCGCTCTTTCCTGGCGGTCACCACGGCCGCGTGCAACAATGCGGGTGAAGTCCCGTATGCACACGCGAGCGCTGGAATCCCCATTCCGGAGTCGGGCTTGCGAGTGCAGCTTCGAGATGGGTTGCTCATCGGGCTTGCGGATCACCAGCAAGGGCGGGCAAAGACGATGGCTCGACCGCTCACCCGCGACACGCAGCGGGGCGTCATTGCCGGCGTGGCCGCCGGTATCGCCAACCACCTGGACATCGATCCTGTCCTGATCCGCGTCGGCTTCATCCTGCTGGCGTTCCTGCACGGCCTGGGGCCGCTGCTGTACATCATCGGCTGGGTCGCGATCCCGCGGGGGGACCGCCAGCCTGGAGCCGGACCCGGCACTGCATCCAGCCCGCCCTCCGGCGCGGCATTCGGTGGCGCACCTGGCCAAGGCTCTGGCGCCGGTCCAGGCCCGGGGGCAAGCGCCGGCGCGGGCCCCACCGCTGGCCCCGTCCACGGCCCGGCTTCCACCGCCGAACGGTTCGTCGATGAGATGCGCGAGGCAGGGGCAAAGGTCGCAGCGGAACTGCGCACGGGTTCGCACCACGCGAGTCGTGGCGGCCTCGCGCTGGGAATCATCCTGATCGTCGTGGGCGCGCTGTTCCTCGTGGACCGGTTCTCCTGGTGGCGCTGGCCGAGCTGGGCCCGCCTCGCGAACTTGTGGCCGGTCGTGTTCATCGTCGCCGGGATCGCCATGATCGCCGGCGCTCGACGCGGCAGGGGACGGTGAGCGGCAAGATGAGCGGCGATCGGGTCGAGTGGCGGCGCGTCTCCAGTGGGGTGTTCTGGATCGGCATCGGCGTGCTGCTCCTGCTCAATACCCGCGGCACGCTCCCGTGGTTCTTCTGGAAGGACGCGCTGGCGTACTGGCCCATCGCGCTGGTGGCGTTGGGGCTGCGCCTGGTGTTCGACCGCTCCCGCTACCCCTGGGCGGTTCTGTTATCGCCGCTTCTGGTGCTGGGCACCCTGGCGTACGTGGCGACGAATACCGCGCGGGCCCCCGTGGGAGACCGGTTCGACGTCCACGCCGACCGGCCGGCTGCAACGGACCGCTGGACGCTGACTGGGGGAGTGCACCTGGCAGCGATCCAGTTGAAGGCGGGACCGGTGGCCGGCGATCGGTTGTTGGACGCGACCGTCATCTCGCAGGGCAACCCATGGGTCAGGACCACGAACGTGGATGGCGAAACCCGCGTCCGGATCGAAGGGGAACGGCACGGGCCCGTCATCATCATCCCATCGAGGGACGAGAGCTGGGACCTGACGGTGGCCACCGACCTGCCGTTTGCGCTCGATTTGAACCTGGCCTTCACCCGCGGCGAGATCGATCTGAGCTCGGTGCCCGTGACCCGCATCGACCTTCAGGGAGCGTTCAACGACCTTACGCTGCGGCTGGGCGTTCCGGCCTCCGATGTGCGGATCGACGTGCAGGGCGCCTTCAACGGGCTCACAATCGTCGTTCCTCCGACCGTGCCGATGCGCACGAGCACCGACGGCTTCGTGAACTCGGTGGACGGCAGACGTGACGCTGCGCGCCTCAGCGGACCTGGGTACCGGCTGCGACTCGAAGGCGCTTTCAGCCGCACCAGCGTGCGCTCCGAGTAGGGAGCGCACCAGCGCCCTCGTTGCGGGCGCTACGTATGCCACGGGCGCCACCTGCGCTGCCGGCGCTACGTATGCCACGGGCGCCACCTGCACCGCGGGCGCCAGGTGTGCCAACTGCGCAACGTGCTGCCAGGCGCGATGACCGCGCGACCGCCGACGCTTGGCCGTCAGGGGTGCTGGCTGCCCCGCCGCTCGCTGTCGAGGTGGGCCATCTGGGGCGTGGGGTAACGGTCGCCGGCGGCAGCACCGGGAGGCACGGCACGCTCGATCTGGGCCAAGTCGTCCGGGGTGAGGTTCACGTCGAGTGCACCCAACGCCTCGGCGAGCCGGTCGCGCTGCCGAGCGCCGATCAGCGGAACGATGTCGTTCCCGCGCGACAGCACCCACGCGATGGCAATCTGGGCGACGGTCACGCCTATCTCCCGGGCGATGCTGCGCAGCGCCTCGACCAGTGCGAGGTTGCGGTCCAGATTCTCGCCGCGGAAGCGGGGGCTGAAGCTGCGGAAGTCACCGGGCGCCACGCTGCGCTCCTTCGACCAGTGCCCGCTCAGAAGACCGCGGCAGAGCACTCCGTACGCGGTGATGCCGATGCCCAGCTCGCGGGCCGTCGGCAGGATCTCCGCCTCGATCCCGCGCGACAGGAGCGAGTACTCGATCTGCAGGTCGCAGATGGGATGCACGGCGTAGGCACGGCGCAGCGTTGCGGCGCCGGCCTCGGAGAGGCCGACGTGACGGACGTGTCCTGCTTGCACCATCTCCGCAATCGCGCCGATCGTGTCCTCGATCGGCACGGCCGGGTCGACGCGGGTCAGCCGGTAGACGTCGACGTAGTCGGTGCCCAGGCGGCGCAGCGTATAGGCGAGGAAGTTCTTCACGGCGGCAGGCCGCCCGTCGATACCCAACCAGCCGCCTTTGAAATCGCGCAGCGCCCCGAACTTGACGCTGATCACGACCCGCTCGCGGGCTCGACCCTGCAAGGCCTCGCGCAGTAGCAGCTCGTTGTGGCCCATCCCGTAGAAGTCGCCGGTGTCCAGCAGGGTGAATCCGGCGTCCAGCGCGGCGCGCACGGTCGCGATGCTCTCGGCCCTGTCGGCCGGGCCATAGAGATCGGACATGCCCATACAGCCCAAGCCGACGGCCGACACCTGCGGACCCTTGGAGCCGAGCGAACGAGTGAGCATCGGGTCCTCCCATGGCGACACAAGGGGATCGCGATTTCCGTCCGCGCTTCCCTGACTGCGTCTGGCGGAGAGCGGTTCCCATCCGTGCGCTGTGGACGATACACCTCTGGGGGCCCGGCGTCTTGGGCCCTGCGGCACGGCGATCCTGCGCTGGCTTGCGACCTGAGGGCCAGCAGCCTCCGTCGCCTGGCCGTGCTCGCCATGACCGCGGGGCAACCGGGGGAGCTCCCCGAGCCCGCGCCGAACGGCAGCATCGCGCTGGAGGCGGTGGTGCCCGACGTGTATCGTCCTGTGTGCCCACCACCGGCGTCGGCGGCGCGTGCCATCGACACGGCAGGTGGATACAGGCTCGACGTGACGTTGGACCAGGACCCAGCCGCAGAGTTGCGGGCGCGTGGCGAGTATGCCCTGTGGCGCGCGTCGCTCGTGGGAGCCGGACCTCGTCGACTGCTTTGCCCATCGCCGGGAGGTATACGCTCGTGAGGCGCGCCGAACGGCGGCTCGCGCATTGGCTGGCCGTCTTGTTGCGGGACGTAGCGGCACGTGCGGGAGGACCTGACGCAGCAGAAGTCGCCGGCCCGGCCTCCCAGCGCCGCAAGGCGGAGCTCGCGCGGGCGTACTTGCCCGATCGGGACACCGTTCTGCTCGCCGCGCGCAATGGCGCGGCCAGCCTCCTCTGGAGCGCTCTGTCCCACGCTGTCGGCGTGGACCAGCTCGACGCTGCGGTTCGCACGGAGCTGCGCAATGCCCGCGACCGCGAGGCCGCGCTGAGCCTCAACAGCTCCGCGGCAGCCCAACGGTTGGTAGAGGGGCTCCTGCGCACCGGTATCCGGGTGATCGCGCTCAAAGGGCTGGCGATGCGCAGCACGCTCTACCGTCCGCTGAACCTCACGCGCGCGCCTGGGGATATCGATGTAATGGTCGAGCGCAAGCACCTCCCGCTGGCGCGTGACGTGCTGGTGCAGCAAGGCTACGTGGCGCTGGGGCGGTACCCCCTCGCGCACTACGATGACCACCATCACATGGAGCCGTACCTGAGGCCGGACAGCCCGTCGATTGTCGTCGACGTGCACTGGACACCGGTCTACCCGACGAATCCGTTCCACATCGTACTCGAGCAGTGGTGGGAGGCGGCGGTCCCGCTGGAGGAGGCGCCGCCGGGCCTGCTGCGCCTGAGCGACCTCGACGTGGCGCTGCACCACGCCCTGCAGCTGGATCACGCCGACGCGTATCTGGGCAAGGGGCGCGCGCTATTCGACCTCGCCGCATGGATTCTGCATCGTCGCGTCGAGCTGCCACGCCTGCTCGAGCGCGCCCGCTCCAATGGGGCAGCGGCCGTCCTGCCCCGCGTGACCACCGTGATCGACCGCACGTTTGGCACGCGCATGGCTCGCGCGGTCGGAGAGCGTGCCGCGCCGGCGGGGCTGCAGGGCTACGCGTGGCGCCGGGTCGTCGCGGCGGCGCTGTGGCTGCCGACATCGCCCACGCGCGTCCCGGCCTGGTACGTACAATATTGCGCGAGGGTGCTGGGGCGCTCCACCAACGCGGTTGCGGCACTACGAGCGGTGCTCAGGCCGGTGATGGCCAACCCGCGCCTGGGCGGTCGCGGCTTCACGCGGTAGCACGACGCGCCTGCCCCGGCGCAGGCGCGTCGCGCGGCCCGCCGCCGCGGCGCGGGCCTTATTTGAGAAGCAGCATCGAGCGCACTGCCTCGCGGCCGCCGGCGCGCAAGCGGTAGAAGTACGTGCCCGATGCGACGCCGATCCCGCGCTCGTCGCGCCCGTCCCACATGGATTCGTGCTGGCCCGCCGGCAGGACCTCGCCCTCGAGCAGGGTGCGCACCACACGCCCCGTGACATCGTGGATCTGCAGGCTCACGGGGAGTGCAGCCGGCAGATCGAAGCGCACGACGGTCGTGGGGTTGAACGGATTGGGGTGATTTGGATAGGCCGCGAAGTGCGTGGGCGGTGGGACCGGCGGGTCGACGCGCGTCACGGCTGGGTTCAGCACGCGGATGTCGTAGCTGCCCGACAGAGGCAGGTCCGCGGCGCCGACCTTCCAGACCGAGAGGCAGTAGTAGCCTGCGGTTGCCACGTCCACTGTGAAGCTCTCACCCGCGCCCGGGTCGGCAAACCACGCGGCGCCGCCGGCCACCGTGGTCGACTTCCCCTGGTACGCCACGCCCTGCTGGTGCAATGCCATTCCCCAGTCCACGCTGCCCGAGACGTTCTGCAGCTCGAAGCTGTACGCGCGCGCATCCAGGTAGACCTCGTGCAGGTTCACGATGCGGTTTGCCGGCAGCGTGAAGGGTCCGTAGGTCCCCTGCGGATCGGTGGCGAGGAATTGCGAGCCGGTCGACTCGGCGGTGTAGCTCTCCGTGCCCGTCCCGACCCGGACCGCGCCGACATCGAATACCGTGATCGGAATGCCGGTGCGGAAGTCCACGAGCACGAAATCCGACTGGCCGGTTCCCCAGCCCGAGGTCGTCAGGCTCGCGGCGAAGCCAAGCTTGGCGCCCAGCACTGTTGCGTGCAATCGCAGGTCCACGTTGCTCGAAGCCCCGGGCATGACCGCCGCCGCGTGCCAGCGCGGGCCGGTGTTGGGGATGCGCAGCCCGTCGCAGTTGTAGTAGAACGCCTCGCCGCTGCGCAGGTCGGCACGGCCGCCCATGGGGTCCGGCGGAGCGGACCGCGTGATCGGCGCGTTATCGGTGAGCAGGAGCGGCGACCAGACGTACTGCGCGCCGTAGATGTTGTTGGTCTCGCTGATCTCCTCGATGGCCTGGATCCGGTCCGGGCAGAGCGAGAGCATGTGCCGCCCTCCCCGTACCACCAGCCCGCTGGTGCCGTTGTAGAAGAAATTCGAATAGCCGTGCGCCGGGCTCCAGTCGACGTAGAAGGAGAATGCGCCATCCAGGTCAACCTGGTTGCGCACGGAGGGGGCCTCCGTCGGGCTCTCGTTGCGCACAGCGAAGTTGAAGTACGTGGATGCCGCGTTGCCCGCGAGCGTTGCCGGCAACGGAACGCCGGCCGGCACACCGGTGGGCGTCGGAAGCGGCACCAGCGGCGCGTACCAGCCGGCCGCGTTGTAGGCCATGGGATCGGGCGGGGTCTCGCCCAGCTCCACGGCGACGGTGATGGGCCCCGTGCCGTCCTTTGGATCGCGGTAGAGGACCAGCCCGTTGTAGCCCTCGTTGTACACGATGAAGTCCAGGCGCGCGTGACCCGCGGCGTCCGTGGTGGCCATCGCGTCGTAGTCGAGCAGGTCACCCGTGGCGAACGTGTCGTCCAGCCAGAGCACGTGGACCGGATCGCTGGCTGGCGTCACGTCCACCGTGACGCTGAAGGGTCCGACGCTGGCCAGCGGCACAAAGAAGTGGCGCAGCTGCAGCATCTCGTTGGCCGCGAGCGACACCACGACGGAGTCGCCCAGGGTGTGCGCGACGCTGAATACGGGCGTCGCCGTGTAGCCCCCGAGCCCATCGTTGGCGTTGAGCACGCCGACGTCGTAGGCCGTCAGGCCCGTGCGCCAGATGTTGGTCAGCACCGCGTCGATGCAGCCCGCCGCGCGCGTGGAGTACCCGACATTGCTCGATGGGAAGCCGTTGTTGGTGAAGTCGGCGGTGGTGGGCGACAAGGGGTGGATGCGGCAGTCGTAGTCGTCGCCGTTCTTGCTGGCCCGGATCACGACCGCGTTGAAGAATCCACCCGGGGACAGCCGCAACCCGTCGCAGTTGTAGTGCAGCGCCGACCCGTCGGTGACCGAGCCCCAGCCGGCCAGTCGCTTGGGCGGTGCTGTGCGCGTGACTGCCGTCAACCCGAGCGTGAGTGGTATCCAGCACCACTGGTGCGCCCACGCGTTGTCGGTCTCAATGCTCTCGGGGATCTGCTCCAGCGCGTCGAGGCGCGCTTCGAAGACGTGGCGCCCGCCGCGCACCGTGAGCGGATCGGTGGTCCCCGAGATCCCGCGATTGATGGCCATGAAATTGGTGGAGCCCGCCATGCCGCCGTACACGATGGAGGCGGCGTGGGTGTCGTCCACGTAGATGCGCGCCTGGAATCCGGTGGAGGTGGGCTGGTCGCCGTCGTTGCGGCCGCTCAGGTTCCACCAGGTCGTCGCAGTGTTGCCTTGGAGCACGGCGGGCGCGGGCACGCTGCCGAGGCCGGCGTCGTTGAAGGCGCGCGGCACGACCACGAAGCTCCAGCCGGGCTCGTTCCAGTAGCGCAGGTTGGCCGGCTCGGGGGGGAGGATGGTGAACGGACCGTACTGCGCAAAGGCCGAGCCCCAGTGGCCATCGCGGTCCTTGGCGCGCAGGGTAAAGTAGTACGTCCCCGGGGCCAGGGCGTAGGTCGTGAACGCGGTCACGTCCAGGAGGTCCCGGGAGGTGTCGGGCATGTATCCGGGCACGACGTCCAGCGACCAGCTGTAGCCCTCGATCCCCGATGCATCGTCATCGGGCCGGGTCCAGGTGAAGTCCACGGTGGCGTCCCCCGAGCTGCCCCCGACCGGATGGCCCGGCGCGGTGAGTCCCGTGGGCGCGGGCGGTGCGAGCTGATCGATCTCGTAGCCGTCCTCCTTGGCTGTTTCCCAGAGGTCCTCTTTGTACTGGGGGAAGCGGGCCTTGAACTTGTTGAGGAAGTCGACTGGATTGACCGGGTAATCCATAGCGAGAACGTCGAAGATCTCGTTGGTCCCCAGCGCCAGGACATCGGCGTACCCCGGGCTGTACGGGTCGTCATCCTGGCTGGAGTCCTGGATGTCCTGGACGACCGCGGCCAGGAAGCCTTCGGTGAGCGCGGGGTCGCCGTAGACCCCGCTCGAACACTGGCCGATGCCCTCGAAACCGTAGGGGCTCCACGCCGCCGTCCCGTAACGTGCACCGTAGTTCGTGGGAATCACGTAGCCGAGCCAGTCCGGCCAGCCTTCATTCAACGCGTCGTGGTCGCTCTCCGCGCACCACAAGCAGTGGCCGCAGACAATGCCAGGTACGGTATCGCAGATTCCATTGCAGTACTCGGCCGCCTGGTTCAACGAATAGAGGTTCATCCAATGATGCCCATACTCGTGGGAGTGGACGCCTTCGTTCCACTGCGTGTTCGCGGCATCGTTGCAGACGTAGATGGAGCGGATCAGCGCCGTGTACCACGCATTGGAGCCGATCATGGGCCAGACAACGTGCACGACGGGGATGTTGAGATAGCCCTCGTTCTCGGCGAGCCACCGCCAGGTGTGGACGATATCGGTCAGGATGTGCAGCCCCGCATCCAGGTCCTCGTCGAGTGAGCTGATGGTGCCGATGTTCAGCGATGTCCCCGCGTAGTTGGTCCAGGTGCCGGTTTCCCAGCTGTAATAGTCCAGCGCGATCAACGCTTGCACATCGACCGCGGTGTTGGCCGCCTTGAACACCACCTTGATGTCCGGCTGGGCCTCGCAACCGAAGCACGACCCATCCCAGGAGAACGTCAGGTCGAAGTTGCCCGTGGGATCCGTGATTCCGCTTGTCTGGATCTGGCGTCCGATGGCGTCGTCATCGTAGACATACACGCTCAGGCCATCCACGCCGACCACCACGCCATCGGGCTGGCGCGTGTAGACGAAGCGTCCGTAGACGCGGATGTCGCGCGCCACTTGCGGGCTGGCCGGGCCTTCGCCAAGCGCCCTGTCTTTCGACTCGGCCGAGCTGTTCGGGAGCGCATCGGACGGATCGTCCTGGTGGACGGCCGAGACCGGAGCAGGCGCCGGCCCGGGGCGCGGGCCTGCGGCGTACGCCCCGCCCGTGGGCAGCGCGGCGATTTCGCTGCGCAGGCGCACTCCCGCGGGCCGGCTCGCCCGCTCGCAGCTGCGCGGGGAGAGATCGATCGGCCACTCCACAAGCTTGCCGTCCAGAATGAAGCGGAGCAGCAGTGGCTGATTGGGATCACCCGACGCCGACGCGAACGGCACGTCCAGCGTTTGCAGCTTGCCCATCGTCTGCCGGCTGGCGACTTGCAGCGCGGACTTGCTCCACCCTTCGCCGGCCAGCTCGAGTCCGGTGAGCTGGGCCCCGGGCTCGGTCACGATCTCGAATACGCCGGTGTAGACCTTGCCGGCCTCGGCCGGTCGCGGCCCGCCCTGCAGGCGCACGCTCACCGGGGGACCGATCGTTGCCTGTGCGGCCGGCACAATCATCACCCAGCCCAGGGCGGCGAGCAGAAGAGCGCACCTCAGGCCGCCGGTTCTTGGGTGCATGACGTGCAGCGATCGTGCGGGCGCGTGCGAGAACATTCGCGAGCTCATGGCCTCCTCCTCGATCTGGACGATCCGATCCGGTTGGACGTGGTGTCCTAGCGTTGGGCGTGGTTGCTTACGTCGCTCTGGACTGGCGCAAAGCGATCGTTGGGCGGCGCGGGTTGCGCGGGCTCGGACAGGGACTCCAGCGTGGCCTCGATCTCCTGCGCCACTCGCAGCTGGCCGGCCAGCCGTGCGTAGCGTGCTTGGGTCCGCAAGATCGACGCCTCGGTCTGCATCTTCAGCCGCTCGATGGCGCGCTGCAGCTCGAGGGCATCCACCTCGTTGGCCGCACGGTCGAATCGCTCCTGCAGCGCGGTCAGCTCCTCTCGCTGTGCCGCGAGCAACGAATCGATCTCGCCCATCATCGGGGAGCACCGCCCCTCGATCGTCGGGTCGACCGCGGCCGCTGCCGCCTGCGCGCCTGCGGGCAAGCTCGCGACGACGTTTGCGTCCTGCTCCGATGACGCCGTCCGCGCCTCATCGGTCGACGCGCCACCCGCCCCGGCTGACACAGCCGTGGGGGACGCGGCTTTTGGCGTTGGCGTTGCTGCTCGCGACGGGCCCGCGCCCGTGAGCCAGAGCACACACACGGCGCAAAGCAGGATCCATTGTGCCGGTACGAGAGAGCGCGAAGGGGAAGATCCAAGGGGCTCAACTTGACGGGTCTTCATCGTGGGCACCTCCTCCGGGTTGCCAACAGAACACCGCAGACCCTGCGAATGGCAGCCGGAATCGCCAGGTCCAAGCGCCCCCGCGCGTCCCCGCCGGGGTCACCACCCGTTGCTGCCGAAAGGGGCGGCCCGTGTGTTCCATGAGGTGGGATGGATCCCCGATGGAAGGCGCCACGCGCAGCCACAACGGGCTGCGCCGTCGGCGCAGGGAGCCGCCCGACGACGACCTGGTCGAGCTCTTCGCTGGTCGAGCTCTTGCGGAGCGCGGGCGCGGACGCGAGCGACCCGCGCGAGCGCAGGAGTGGGGGATGGGAGGTGTCAGGGATGACGGCAGAAGAAACGATGGCGCACCCGGATCTGGCGACGCTCTACCAGCTGTGTGCTGGAGAGCTCGACGGCGCATTGGCGGTGCAGGCGCGCGGGCACCTCTGCGGCTGCGGGGTGTGCCAGGCCGAGCTGGCGTTGGCCCGGGCGTTCGTCGACGCCCGCGATGAGCCGCTGCCCGACAGCCTGCAGCGGCGCTTGCGGGAGCGCTTCCTCGAGCAGGTCGCGCAGCGATTGCGCGCCGTAGCCACCCCGCACCAGCCCACCGCGCCCGCGACTCCCAAGACGCCGACCGCGCCCGCGATTCCCAAGACGCCTGCCGCGCCGGCCGCCCGAACCGTGCCGGCCGCCTACGCCGCGCCTGCCACCCCGGCTCCCGCGGCCACCTCCGGCGTCGCGCCGCTGCGCCGCGCACGCGTCCGCTGGCGACCGCTCATCGGCCGCCGCCAGGCGGTCGGTTGGCTGATCGCGGCGTCGGTGGGCGCGGCGGCATTGGGCGTCTGGCAGCAGCTGCGAGACTCCACCGCGCTGCTGCCCAGCGGCCAGGTGCGTTCGCTGGGGATGGCCCCTGCTTGGGACCTGAGGATCGAGGCGCTGCCGGAACAGGGATGGCGCCTGCGCTGGGAAGCGGTCCCGCAGGCCGATCGCTATGCAGTCCGCGTGCTGTCGATCTCAGGCACATTGCTGCTGGAGCGCTCCGCGTCTGCCACCGGTGCCGACATCCGCCCAGACGAGCTCGGCACCGCCCCCCGCGGGCAGCACGCCCTTGTGCGAGTCATTGCCCGGGGGCCGCACGGCCTGCGGCGGGAGACCGCCCTGCGCGAGCTGCCACCGCTTCGCGCATCTGGCGCTCCGTAAGCCGCATCCGTGCAAGCTAGCGTGGACGACGAAGGGACCCGCACGCCGTGGAGCCGGTCCGGGCCCGGCGTTGCGCCTCGCCGTGCCGCTTCGGCACGCAGGGTCCAAACCCAGCGAGAAGCTCCCCCACCCCAGAATCCGCGGCTTCCGCGTGCCGGGCGGTTGTTGCAGTATGAGCGCCCGAAGATGGAGCGAGACGGGCTCGTGCGAGGAGGACGCCGTGGGACCACGGAAGAGCGCGGGGAGATCCCGGAACAGCTCCGGCCTGCCACGAACCGACGCCGGGCCGCCGTCCGGACGCCCGTCCGCCGGACCGTCCTCCCCCGGGCGAATGCTCCTGGACATGAACGCCTACCAATGGCTGGTCCTCTTCGCGGCCTGGCTGGGCTGGGGCTTCGACGTGTTCGACGGTCTCCTCTTCAATTATGTGGCGCCGAACTGCGTGCCCACCCTGCTGGGAATCCCCCTGGGGAGCCCGGAAGCCCGGTCGGCCACGCTGCGGTGGGGCGGCATCCTGACCTCGATGCTGCTGTTGGGCTGGGCAGTGGGCGGCACCGTCTTCGGGCGCATCGCCGACAAGCTGGGCCGCACGCGAACGCTGCTCATGACGATGGCGCTCTACTCGCTCGGGACAGCTGCCTGTGCCGCGGCGCCCAACATCTGGGTGCTGATGCTCTGCCGCATCGTGTCCAGCCTCGGCATCGGTGGCGAGTGGGCGGCCGGCGCGAGCATGGTGGCGGAGGTCGTGCCGGAGAAGCGGCGGGTGGAGGCTGGTGCGCTCCTCTACACGTCGGCGCCGCTCGGTCTGTTCCTCGCCACCTTCGTGACCTATCAGATCGCCGGCGTGCATTTCCGGGAACACCCGGAGGTGTCCTGGCGCTACGTCTTCCTGTTCGGCCTGGTGCCCGCCGCGGTAGCGTTCGTGGTGCGGATCTTCCTCAAGGAGCCCGAGCGCTGGAAGAAGGCAGCCGCCCACGCGAAGCCGCCGCGCCTGCGCGAGCTGTTCACGCCGCAGTACCGGAAGTTGACGATCAGCGGTTTCAGCATGGCGGTGACGGCGCTGCTCATGTGGTGGAGCTGCAACGCCTTCATCCCCACGGTGTCGGTGGGTCTGGCCCAGGCCACGGCGCGGCTGCAGGGGCTGGACAAGACGGCCGCCAACGCGTTGGCCGAGAGCTGGAAGGCCGCCGCCACCAACTGGTTCAATCTGGGAGGCCTGATCGGAACGCTGCTGACGGTGCCGGCCTCCAAGCACCTCGGTCGCCGTCGGATGTTCACGCTCTACTTCCTGGCCTCCGCCGCGGCCATCATGGCTGCCTTCGGCCTGCACCTCGATCCGCGGGTCCGCCTCTTCATGTACTTCCCGATCGGCCTGACGGTGTTCGGGGTGTTCGGCAGCTTCACGTATTACCTGCCTGAGTTGTTCCCCACGCGACTGAGGGGCACCGGCGCTGGCTTCTGCTACAACATCGGCCGTGTGATCGCGGCGGTCGGACCGTTCCTCGTGGGCAGCGTCGCCGCGCGCGGGGCCGACTCGCTCCAGAGCGCCCTGGCGGCTCTGTTCTGGGTCGGCCTGGTGCCGCTGGCGGGGCTGCTCGCCATGCCCTGGGTGGTGGAGACGCGCGGGCGGGCGCTGGTCGACTGACGCGCACGCCAAGAGCGCCTGCGCGAGCCCATTCGCAACGCCGGTCCGCACCGGCCCCTCGCCGCGCGTCCTACGGCTGGCCCTCACCCCGCCACGACTCGGCCTCCGAGCGGGTCTGCGGGTCTGGCGCGTCGCGGATGGCCAGCTCGACGATCAGGCGGGCCTGGGCGTCGTTGCCGATCGCGCGATTCGCGGCGACCAGCAGACGATACGCCTGGAAGCGGTCGACGGGCGTGTCGGCGTAGCCCAGGGCATCGTTGAGCGCGACGATCGCCGCGCCGAACTCGCGCGCCTGGATCGCGACGGTTCCCTCCAGAAGCGAGCGGCCCAGTTGTCCAGGGCGCGTCTGGAATTCGCCCGCAGCGCGCAGGAGCGCTTGGGCCGAGTCGGGTCTGGCGGCCGCGAGCGCCTCCTGGACCTGGCTTCGCAGCTGCGAGATGCGCTGGCCCTCAGCGACGCGCAACCACAACAGCCGCTCCTGCTCCTCGGTCCACACCTTCATGGGAGGCGCGGTGAGTCCCTCGTCCCGCCATAGGTGACGCCACAGCAGCGCGGCCAGGCTGTCGGAGGGATCCTCCTCCATCGCCCGCTCCAAGGCCGCCTTCGCCTTGGGCAGGTTCTTTTGCTCGTAGAGCCGCAGGAAACGGTTCACGTGGAAGCGATAGACCACCAGACCATCCTGCGCAGGATTGGTCGCCAGACTCAGCGTGATGACGATACCCTCGTCGCGGCGTCCCGTCAGGGTCAGGTGAGCGACCTCGTCCTGGCCCCAAGGGATCAGGGCCTCGTAGTGCGAGGCACGGCGCCCGCCGTAGAGGATCGATCCATCACGGTCGCGGGTCAGCGTCGCATCGAACGAGCTCTGGCCCTGCAGGACGAGGAAGAACTCCCGGGCCTTCAAGCCGTCCCAGGAGAGGGCGATCTGACCGACCTGCGCCCGCTGGTAGCGATAGACCTCGCTGAAGCGCACCGGCCAGCCGCGGGGATCGCTGTCAGCGAGGGCCAGCGGGCCGGCGGCCAGCGAGAGCGCGAGGACCAGGCTGTGTGTCCTCTGCGACACGGGGAGACTCCGGGTCCAGGTCGAGCCGCGCCGCACCTAGAGCCGATCACCGGCCGATGTCGGCGCGGCGCATGACCTTGCTTGGCGTGCCGTCACTGCACGAGACACAACGACGGCGTGCCGGCACTCAGAACGCGTCCAGCCCCGTCAGCGCCCGCCCCATGATCAGCGTATGCACCTCGTGGGTGCCCTCGTAGGTGTACACCGACTCCAGATTCAGCGCGTGGCGGATCGCCGCATAGTCGGTCGTAATGCCGTTGGCGCCGAGGATCCAGCGGCAGGTGCGCGCGGCCTCCAGCGCGATGGCAACGTTGTTGCGCTTGACCAGGCTCACTTGGTACGGCTGCAGCTTGCCCTGATCCTTGATGCGCGCGTAGTGGAGGACGGCGAGCTGGCCCAGGGTGATCTGCGTCGCAATGTCCACCAGCGGCTTCTGGATCAGCTGCTTGCCGGCGACGGGCTTGCCGAACGCGACGCGCCCCTGGGCGTACGTCAGGGCCTCGTTGAAGCAGGCGCGCGCGGCACCCAGGGCACCGAACGCGATCCCGAAGCGAGCCTGGTTCAGGCAGCCCAGCGCGCTGCCCAGCCCCTTGGTCCCCGGCAACAGGGCGTCCTTGGGCACGCGGCAGTCCAACAGCCCGATCTCGCCGGTGACGGAGGCGCGCAGCGACATCTTGTGGTGCTGCTCGGGAGCGCTGTAGCCCGGCGTACCCGCCTCGACGATGAAGCCGCGGATGTTCTCCTGTTTGTCGCCGTCGAGCTTTGCCCAGACGATTGCCAGATTGGCGATCGAGCTGTTGGTGATCCACATCTTGGCGCCGTTGAGCACGTAGCCGCCGTCGACGCTGCGCGCCATGGTGGTCATCGCGCCCGGGTCGCTGCCCGCGTTGGGCTCGGTGAGGCCGAAGCATCCGATCAGCTGGCCCGCCGCCATCTTGGGCAGGTACTTCTGCTTCTGGGGGTCGCTGCCCCAGCGATGGATGGGGTACATGCACAGCGCGCCCTGCACGGACACGAAGCTGCGCAGGCCCGAGTCGCCGTACTCCAGCTCCTCGGTCGCCAGGCCGTAGGCCACGTTGTTCATGCCCGCGCAGCCGTATCCCTGCAGATTCCCACCGAACAGGCCCAGGTCGGCGATCTCGGGGACCAGATCCTTCGGGAAACGTGCCTGCTCGAACAGCTCGCCGGCCTGGGGCAGGTAGCGCTCGCGCACGAAGCGGCGTGTGACGTCGCGGGCCAGGCGCTCCTCATCGGAGAGCAGGTGGTCGATGGACATCAGATCGTCGAGGCTGATGGCATCCATGGAATCACGTCCTTGGCGGTGTGCTGGGTCGGCGAGCGCTGCGTGCCTGCGCCTGCGGCGATTGTGACCGATGCGGACCCGGCCCGCAAGCGAGGGCGGCCGCGCGCCCTAGGGGCCGTTGCCCCCGTGCATTCGGGCGCTGACGGGGATGGCGGTCAGCACCTGCGCCTCGCTCTCCACCCGCCGCTCCAGCTCGCGCGCGACGGCCTCGCGCGAGAAGTAGAGCTCCGCCAGCTCGACGAAGACGTGGGCGTGCCCGCTCTCGCTGCGGGCGAGGCCCGCGTAGAGACTGGACAGCTCCAGCCCGCCGGGGACGGCGCTGGTTGCCAGGGCTGCACCCAGGGCCACGAAGCGCTCGCAGCTGCGCGCCTCGATCACCGCGCAGGTCACAAGCGCTGCCAGCAAGGGCTCCCCGCCGCCGGTCGACGCGGTGAGGCCCGCCAGGTACGGTGAGCGTTGCGGGCGCCGTGCCTGCAGGCCCCGCCGCCGCATCACGTCGCGTACCTGGCGATAGTGCAGCAGCTCCTCGCGGGCGAGCGCCATCATGCGGTGCACGAGCTCCTCGCGCTCCGGATTGCGAGCGATCAGCGAGAGGGCAGAGCTCGCGGCCTTGAGCTCGCACTGGGCGTGGTCGTCCAGCAGGGTCTGCAGGTCCAGGAGCGCAACCGCGCACCAGCGATCGCTGGTGCCAGAGCGCAGCGGGACGCTGGCGCGGGCCACTTCGAGCGAGATCACCACGGCCGCCGTGGTGGGTGTGGTCGGAGGTGGCGAGGCCGCCTCGGCCGTGGGCGGGACGGACGCCACGATCGCGGTTGGAGCGGGCGCGACGGGCGCCACGATCGCGGCTGGAGCGGGCGGGACGGACGCCACGATCGCGGTTGGGGCGGGCGACGCGGGGCGTGCGGGGGTTGCAGGGGTGTGCGCGCTCACGGCCCCAAGCATAGCAGGCCGGTCACTCCGCCGCCCAGCGGGGTGGTGCCGGGGCATGAACGCGCGCGCCCGCCGGTGCGCGGTGTAGCAGGAATCCGGCGCCGCGTAGTAGACTTCCGGCCGCGGATTCCAGCGCGGATTCGCCACACCCCAGGCCGGACGATGCGCTTGCACCCTTCGCACACGACAGGCTCTCGATCGGTCCACACGGGGGCCCCCCCGGCGTGGCGCGAGCTCGTGCGGGCTGCGGTCGGTGCAGCCCCCCTGACCGGTGCAGCCGCTTCGCCCGGTGCAGCCGCCCCGGCCGGTGCAGCCACCTCGCCCGGTGCAACCGCCCCGGCCGGTGCAGCAGCTTGCGCCGCGGCCACCGTGGCGGCCGCCCTGGTCGGCGTGGCGCTGGCGCTGTCGCTGGCCAGCTGCACCAACAAGCCCTTCAACCCGGCCTCCTTCTCCAACACACGCCCGGTGGCGAGCATCTCGGTCCCCAGCCCGGTGATCACAGGATCGGAGTCCTACAACCACCAGACCTTCTACTGGTCTGGTACGGACCGAGACGGCTTCATCGTGGGGTTCCACGTCGCGATCGGTGACAGCAATAGTTCCCCCACCAGCTGGGTGTTCACCACCCACGACGAGAGCACCGCCACCTACCGCACCAACATCGCGGGCCGCGTATGGCCCACCCTCTACGTCGTGGCGCAGGACGACCGCGGGGCGCTCAGCGACACCGCCAAGACCATCTTCCCCTTGCGCAACTTCCCGCCGTCGATCGTGCTGCGGCTCAACTTCAAACCGCCGGTGTCTTCCTTTGGCGCGGCGAGCTTCGAGCTCGTGGGATTCGACGACGACGGCGACGAGACGCTGCAACACCTGGTCGACTATCGTTACGACGGAAGCGATCCGCAGGTCGTCTTCCAACCGGGCGATCCCGCGGCCGATCCCGCGCTGGGCTGGGTGCGGCTGGACACCGCGCCGACTTCGATTTCGCTCGCGCTGCGCAAGATTCCTGCCGGCAGCCCCCAGCACCTCTTCGTGCGCATCTTCGACGAGGCAGGAGCGCCGGGCATCTTCACCTACGGCTGGACCGTGAACGAGGTGCGCGGCCAGATCCTTCTGATCGACGACTGCATCCACGACAGCCGCGACGCGTTCTACCGCGACGCCATGCAGAGCGTCACCGGTGGCGATTACAGCGTGTGGGACATCGGCGGGGGCCTTCCCACCCGTGACGCGGATATCCGGCTGACGTTCTCCCAGTTCCCGCTCTTGGTGTGGTACACGAGCAATTCGCCCTTCAGCGTCAATCTAAGGCGGTCGCAGTCCATCCTGACGGACTATCTGACGCAGGATCAGGACCCGGACACGCCCGGCGTGCAGCATGGCCGTCTGTTGCTGGAGGATTCGCAGGTCTTCGGGAACACCGGTCTGTCGTCGAGCTTTCGCGCCAACGTCCTTGGCATCGAAGACAATCTCTCGGAGCCGCGCTCGCAGCTCGCCGTCTACAACAGTGCCATGGAAGCCGCGATCGGCACCCTGGACATCGCCGCGCAGGAGGCTGCGCTGCCCAACCTGGTGTCGGCCGGCCAGAACTATTTCGGTGGGGCCGGGCGCTACTCGGGACTCTACGGCCTGGTGGCCAAGGCAGGGACCGGGCCGCTCTACCGCTTCGAGCGCACGACCCTGTGGGCCCCCAGTGACAACGCCTGCCGCCTTGCGCCAGGCTGCGCGCCGCTGTTGGCTGTGCGTCGGCCGGCCACCGGCCGCGCCGACGTGGTCCTGTTCGCCTTCCAGCTGGAGTGGGCCAACGCCTCGAGCAATGCCTTCGACGCGCTGCGCGCGCTCATCCAGCAGGACCTGCAGATCGGAGGGCCATGAGCCGGCAGCGGCGCGCGCCCGCTTCACTGCTAGTGCTGCTGCTCGCCGCCGCAGTCGTTACGGCCGGCGCCGGCCTGGCTCCCGGGATCGGCCGGGCGCAGGGCGCCGCCGCGCCCCCCGCAAGCGCGGGCACCGCAAGCCAGACCACCGCTGGCTCCATGCCCGACCCGTCTGCTCCGGCCGTTATCCGAGGCACGGTGATGGCCGCCGACCGCGACGAGCCGCTCAGCTATACCAACATCTACATCGTCGGCGCGAGCATCGGGACGATGGCCATGACCGACGGGCGCTTCTGGCTGCGCGGCCTGCCGCCGGGCACGTACACGGTCAAGGCCACCTATATCAGCTACGCCACCGGCGTGATGACCGTCACGGTCGGCCCCGGCGAGGTGAAGACGGTCGATTTCTCGCTCTCGCCGCAGGCGATCCGCACCGAGGGCATCGAGATCAAGGCCGAGCGCAAGATGCTGGAGATCGAGCGCACCGGCACCACCCGTCGCGTGACGCGCGAGCAGATCGAGGCGCTGCCCACCGACGACGTGGTGGGGCTGGTCGCGCTGCAGTCGGGCGTCAGCCTCGAGAACAACGAGATCCACGTGCGCGGCGGCCGCGCCGAGGACACGTCGTTCGTGGTCGACGGACTGCAGGTGCAGGATCCCCTCGGCGGCGCCGGCTACGGCGTCAGCTTCAACGAGGACCTGATCAACGAGATCGAGGTGCTCACCGGCGGCTTCTCCGCGGAGTACGGGCAGGCCGTCAGCGGCGTCGTGAACATCACCACAAAGGAGGGTAGCGACCGCGTCGAGGGGAAGGTGTCCTACAAGAACGACGCCTGGGCGCCGCCGGGCAACGACTACAACTCCAAGACGTGGCGCGCGACGCTCTCCGGCCCCAACCCCATCACCAAGGCGCTCGAGCAAGCGGGGATCAAGCTGCCCGGCGAGCAATCGTTCATCGTGAGCGGCAGCGCCGATCTGACCGATACCTATCTGCCGACCGCCTCGCTGACCCAGCCGTTGCGCTCGCCAGTGGTGCCCGGCACCTTCTGGTCGCCGAGCGCCAACAACGAGTGGAGTGGGCTGGCGAAGCTCACCTGGAATTTCGATGCCACCCACAAGCTCAACTTCACCTACACCAACCAGCAGGAGATCAGCCTGGGCTACCTGCTGCCCGGCGAGGGGTTCCCCAAGAAGTGGCAGAACGCCCTCAACGGCTACAACGTGTTCACGACCCAGAACATCCTGACACAGCTCACTTGGCGGCACGTGCTGGGCGAGAACAGCTACTACGAGATCAATCTCGGCCGCCAGTTCAGCCGGCTGCACTCCAACAAGAACGGCAACGACGACTTCACCACGTACGTCGGGCCGATCCGCAACGAGCACGAGGGACAGGTGGGGGGGGCCCCGTTCGTGGCCGGGGCGTATCTGGGCGGCGACGATGACCGCTGGCACGACCACTATACGGAGATCTACACGGCCAAGGCCGACTACGCCTGGCTGGGGCTGGGGTCCAACCAGTTCAAGACCGGTTTCGAGTTCTCGGCCAACGAGATGCAGCTGGTCGACCTGCAGGGGCGCCTGGGCAGCCCGCCCTCCGGCTTCCTCGCCAACAACGAGGACATCTTCCGCGTCCACCCGCTGGTCGGGGACGCCTACTTCCAGGACAAGATCGTCTACCGCGGACTGGTGATGAACGTGGGGCTGCGCCTGGACGGCTGGGCGCCGGGGCGCGAGGTGGACTACGTGATGGACCACGCGCAGGATTACGTGTTCATCTTCCCGCAGGACGTGACCAGCTACCGCAGCAAGACCTACCCATTCTTCGGACGTCGCTGGAAGGCGCGCCTCAGCCCGCGCGTCGGGGTGAGTTTCCCGGTATCGGAGCACGACAAGGTGTTCTTCAACTACGGGCATTTCAACCAGTGGCCGCGCTACAACTACGTCTACCCTCAGCTCGAGACGCGCTTCGCCACCGGGCTGCAGCTGCTGGGCAATCCCGACCTCGACCCCAAGGTCACGGTGCAGTTCGAGACCGGCGTGCAGCACGAGTTCGAGCGGCTCTGGAGCGTCGAGCTTACCTTCTACTCCAACGACATCTACGGCTACGCCCAGGCCACGGCGCTGGACCAGTTCACCATCGATCCGGAGCGCACCCCCGATCCCAACGACCTGGCCCCGGTCACGGTGAGCCCGGTGCGCTATTTCAACGCGGACGCGGCGCGCTCGGTGGGCGTGGAGATGTCGCTCACCAAGCGCACCACAGGCCGCTTGAGCGGGAGTCTGTCGGTGGATCTGGAGCGCAGCACCGGCACCAACAGCGACGCCAACGCCAGCTTCGTCGCCGCGCAGCTCGGCCAGGCCAACCCCAACTACCAGAGCGAGCAGGGGATCCGCCGCGTGCCGCTCCTGTGGGACCGGCCCTGGTCCATCACCTTCAACCTCGACTACGACGTGGGGCGGCGGGACCACCCGCAGCTCTTCGGCTGGACGATGCCGCCCAATTGGAGCGCGAACCTGCTCTACCGCGCGTGGTCGGGCGCGCGCTACACGGAGCTGCTGCTCCGGCAGTCGGTGAACTCGATCAGCGTGCAGAGCAGCCCGGACACCTACGGCCAGCTGGGGCCCTATCGCAGCTCGCTGGACCTCAAGCTCAACAAGAACTTCGACATCACCTCGCGGCAGCGCCTGACGTTCTTTCTGGAGGTGCACAACCTCTTCGACCACGACAACCTGCGCAAGGTCAACCCCTGGACTGGCGAGGGCTACAACCGCGGCAACTGGGATGGCAGCATGGCGGTGCAGCGGCAGAACAACGGCGCGCTCTCGGTGAACAACTCCTGGTACGTGGAGGACGTGGTGGATCCTTCCTTCCGCACCGATCCGCGTACCTTCTATACGGGGGTGAGCTACAAGTGGTAGGACAACAGCCAGCCCCCGGCGCCACGTGCACGGCGCTTCCCGAGCGCGTTGCGCGTCCCGCTTGCGCGCCGCGTGCCGCTTGCGCGGCGCTCTCCGCACGCGTCACGCTTTCCGCGCACGCTACACGTTCCGCGCTCGTTGCACGTGCCGCCTCCTTTGCCGCGGCCGCGCTCGTCGTGCTCACGCTGTTTGCCACACCCGCTCGCGCCAGCCTGATCGCTTTCTTTGGCGGCGAGCGCGCCGGGACCAGCGGCGGGCAGTTCTTGCGCGTGCCGGCGGGCGCGCGCGGCATCGCCATGGGCCGCGGCATCAGCGCCGCCGTGGACGGCGCCAGCAGCCCCTTCTGGAACCCGGCGGGGATGGAGCTGGTCAACGGCAACGACCGCTTTTTTCTGAGCCACATGGCGTACGCCGCGGGGATCGACGTGGAGCACGCGGCCTGGGTGCACAAGCTGCACAGCTGGAGGGTCGGGCTGAGCGCTGGCGTGCTGCGCAGCGGCGACATCGTGCGCACGACCGAGCTGCACCCCGACGGGGACGGCTTCAGCTTCGACGCGAACCAGTTCCTGCTGGGTTTCTCCCTGAGCCGGCAGCTCACCGACCGATTCATTCTCGCCGGCACGGCGAAGATGCTGCAGGAGAACCTCGATGAGTTCGAGAACCGCGGGCTGTTCCTCGATCTGGGCGCGCTGTATTTCGTGGGGTTCAACCAGGCGCGTGTGGGCTTCACCGTACGCAACTTCGGGGGCGACTTGCGCCTGAACGGCTCGCCGCCGGCGGAGGCGAGCGTGCAAGGGAACTGGCAGTCCTTCTCGGCGCCCACGATCGCGCTGTTCGGATTCGCCTATGACTTCGGGGGAGCCGCGCGCCGCCTGACCCTCACCATGGACTTCAACCACCCCAGCGATGATGTGGAGTCGTTGATCTTCGGGACGGAGGCCTCCGCGTGGGACCGGCTGTTCCTGCGCGCCGGCTACCAGAGCAACATGGCCGAGGGCGGCTTTGCCGCGGGGTTCGGCCTGCGGTTGCTCGAGGGCGTGCGCACGCTGCGCCTGGACTACGCCTTCGACGACCGCGGCGCGCTGGGGGGCATGCACATCGTGAGCCTGGAGCTGGGCAAGTGAGAGCACGCGCGCCGTGGGGACAGGCTGCCGCAGCCGCGGCGCTCGCGGGGGGGCCGCGGGCCGCAGCGCTGTCGGCCGCCCTGTCGTTCGCTGCCGCACTGCTCGCCGCGGCACTGCTCGCCGCCGGCTGCGGCGAGAAGATCACGATCCCGTTGGCGAAGGGTATCCCCAGCAGCAACCGCTATTCCGAGCTGCCGGCCTGGCAGCTGATCGATCCGACCGACGTCGTAGAATGGGTGGGGAAGATCTTCGTGCTCGAGGGCACGCCGGGCTCGCTCACCAAGTACAGTACCCAGGCGGCGGGGGAGGCTGCGGCGACCGGACTGCGCAACCCCGTCGCCCTGGCCAAGGAGCCGTCCTCGCGCTGGCTCGCCGTGGGCGAGGCGGGCGGCGCGGGCCTGGGCGGGCCGCGCGTCTCGTGGTTCGATCGCTCGACCCTGGAGTACAAGGGCTCGGCCGACCTGGATCCCCCGCTGCGCAGCCTGGCCGGGATCGCGGCCAGCGACTCGTTCGTCTACGTGAGCGACCCCGATTCGGGCGCCGTCTTCCGTTACCACCGCGACCCCGACGGCGTAACGCTGACGCCGCAAGGCATCGTGGCGAACGACGCGGGCAGCCGCGACAGCCCCAACTTCGTGTTCAAGCCCGCGGGGCTGCTCATCGATGCCGAGGGCATGCTGCTCATCGCCGATTCCGATACCACGCGCAACTGGATCCTGCGCTTCGATCCCACGCCGCCCGCGGGCAATCCATCGGGCAAAGGCGTCGCCGTCGGCTTCCGGCCCCCCGGGGCGGGCTGCGTACAGGACCTCCAGGCGCTGGTGCTGGGGAGGGCGCCCGCGTGCGGACAGTCGGGCTTCGAGCTCGGTCCCAGCTCCGCGCTGGGCGAGTTCCACCTGCCGACGGGCGTGACGATTGACGAGGCTGACGTCCAGGGCCTGCACCGCTACTACGTGGTCGACCGTCTCAACGGGCGCATCCAGCGCTTTGACGGAAGTGGCCACTTCGAGCTGGCCATCAGCAGCCCATCGGGCAGCAGCAACGCCTTGCGCGAGCCGGTGCGCGCGGCCACCTGGCTGGGGCGCACCTTCGAGGCCGGTGTGGAGCTGCGCTTCCCTGGTGCCAAGATCTTCGTTGTCGACCGCGCCAGCGCCCAGATCCACATCTTCGAGGACGAGAACTGGATCCCGTTCGAGGAGGGGGGCTGACGCTCCCTGCGCTGCAGCGCCCGCTGCCGCGCCAGACCCCGCACCAGACGCGGCGCTAGTCGCCGCACCCGATGTCGCGCTATCGAGCGGCGCGCTATCAGACGCCGCGCTACCGGGCGGCGCGCTACCGGGTGGCGCGCTACCGGGTGGCGCGCGCGACGCCGCACCAGACACGGTGCTACCGCGCGGCGCCCACGATCTCCGGCTTCAGGTACTTGGCATACCACGCCAGATAGCGCTCCAACCGGTCGCGCACGTAGCTCGGCTTGCGGATGCCGTGGAACTGCCCCGGGTAGATCACGAGCTGGGTCGGCACGCCCAGGCTGCGGAGCGCCTGGTACATCTGCTCGGAGTTGAGCAACGGGACGTTGAAATCGATCTGGCCGCACATGAACAGCGTGGGCGTCGTGATGCGGTCGGCGTGCAGGAACGGTCCCGAAAGCTTCAGATACTCCTGCGTGTCCTTCCAGGGCGGACCCAGCTCGGCCTCGTACTCGCGGATGTACATGTCGGTCCCGTAGCCGGCCAGCACGTTGGAGATGCTCGCGCCGCTGCAGGCGGCCTTGAAGCGCGGGTCCTGGGCGATCACGTAGTTGGTCAGGATCCCGCCGTAGCTCCAGCCGCCCACGCCCAGACGCTGTGGATCGGCCACGCCCAGGCCGATCACGTCATCGACGGCCGCCAGGACATCCTGCGTGTCCTTGTTGCCCCAGTCCGCGTAGATCGCTGTCGCGAAGCCCTGCCCGCGCCCCGTGCTGCCGCGGGGATTGGGCAAGATCACGGCGTAACCAGCGGCGGCGAAGACCTGCGGCTCGGCGCGCCACTCATTGGCGTACTGGCTGGTCGGCCCGCCGTGGAGCCACAGGATGGTCGGCAGGCGCACGCCCGGCGCGGCGCCCGAGGTGGGACCGTCTGCGGTTGCGGGTGAGGAGCCCCGCGCGGCCGCAGACGCAGCGCCTGCCGCGGCGCCCGCCCCAGCGCCCGCCGCGGTGCCCGCCGCAGCGCTCGCCGCAGCGCCGGACCGGTAGCCCGGCGGCGTGATCAGCAACCCGTGGATCTGCGTGCCGTCCTTGCTGGGGAACTCGATCTCGGTGGCCGCTCCCAGCTGCAGCTGCGCCAGCAGCGCGTCATTTTGACGCGAAAGTGGGCGCAGCGCGGCGGCAGCGCCGGCGCCCGACGCTTGGCCCTTGCCCGCATCGAGCGCGTAGACCTCGGCCGGGTGCTGCGGTGTGCTCACCAGCAGGGCGATCGTGCCCTTGGGCCCAACCGCGAACTCCTCGACCGACTGCGGGCCCGCGAGCAGGCGGGTGAGCTTGCCGTCCTTGACGCGTACGCTGGCGAGCTGACTCTGACGGTCATCCTCGATCAGGAAGTCGACGGAGCTGCCATCGGGGGACCAGTGCGGCCGCGCGACGTTGCGGTCCAGTGTGGGGGTGAGCAGTCGCGCCGGGCCGCCCGCCGCCGGGATCACCGCCAACTGCTCCACCGCGTAATAGATGAGCTTGTCCGGGCCGCCCTGGACGTAGGCGATCTGCGTGCCGTCGGGGCTCCAGACGGGTGGGCTCTCCCACTCGGGGTTGGCGTCAGCGCCCTCGAACGTGGTGAGCTCTCGGGCCGTCGCGCCAGCCTTCGCTTCGATGACGTAGAGGTCGAAGTTGGAGTGGCGGTCGGGATCCGGGCCGCGCTTGGTGACGAAGACGATCGAGCGCCCGTCGGGCGACCAGGCCGGCAATTGCTCGTCGTACGTCCCGGGCGTGACGTTCTCGGCCTGGCGCGTTGCGAGATCGAGCACGTAGAGGTGGCTGTGCAGATTGCGGAGGTAGCCGATCTTGTCAGCCTTGAACTGGTAGCGGTCGAGCAGGATGGGGTGGGGAGTCTTGCTGGAGTCGGGGTCGTCTCCGGCGTTCTTCGTGCGCTCCTTCTCGGGATCGGGGTCGTCGACGATCAGCGCGACCCGCGCGCTGTTCGGCGACCAGACATAGTCGGAGATGCCCCCGGCCAGGTCAGTGATGCGCTCGGCCTCGCCCCCGGCGCGGTCCAGCAGCCAGAGCTGATCGGTGTCGTGCTCGTAATCTCGGTCGGAGAGGAACGAGATCCAGTGCCCGTCCGGGCTGAAGCGCGGGGCGGTCTCGTCGTCGTCGCTGTGCGTCAGCTGCAGCGTGCGCTTGCCATCGAAGCTCGTCATCCAGACGTCCGTGTTGTGCCCGTCTTTCTTGAGGTCGGCCCGGTCGACCGTGTAGGTCACCCACGCGCCGTCAGGCGAGATCTGCGGATCACCGACGCGGCGCAGCGAGAACAGGTCGGCGAGGGTGAGGGGGTGGGGGGTGGTGGGGGAGGTAGGGGAGGCAGAGGAGATAGGAGCGGGAGGAGAGGGAGGAGCGGTAGCAGAAGTGGAAGGCGATGGAGAGGTCGTCGCCGTGGCGGCCGGGGTGGCGGGCGACAGCATGGACGAAGGCGCCGTGCCCGCGGGCGGAGTGTCGGCTGGCGCGGCCAGCGGCCCCTTCGTTGCGGCTGGCAGGGCGATCACTACGCAGCAGACCAATGCAGAGCACAGGGCCGACACCCAGAACCAAGACAACGCACGCAGGACGGGGGCTTTCATCGCGAGACCTCGGTGCGAACGGTGAGAACCGACGCGTACGCCGGGCCGGGCGCTCAGACGTCGCCTCCGCCCCGGCGCGGCGGGATCGGGTGAGGATGATCCCAGCCAGGGACTGGCTTCAATACGAACTTTCGGCGCTTGCGAGCCACCCGGCGCGGATCGCGCGCCCAGCGCCGGCGCCAACCGGCCGCCGTCGGGCAGCCGGAACTTTGGCCCCGGTTGTAGAGGTCCGGATCTTGATCGTTTACCCGGGTAAACTGACGGCCCCGCGGGCGCGGAGTCGCCGCCAGATGGGCCGACGCGCACCTATCTCAGCAACGCCATCTTCATGCTGCGCTCCTGCCCGAAGCCCGCGACTTTGCACAGGTAGATGCCGCTGCCCACCTCGCGCCCGCGCGCGTCGGTGCCGCGCCAGACGAGCGTGTGCTTGCCTGGCTCGACCGCGCCATCCACGAGCGTGGCGACCAGCTCCCCGCGCACGTTGTAGATGCTCACGGTCAGCTTGCCGCGGGTGGGGGCGGTGAGCTCGATGATCGTGGCGGGATTGAAGGGGTTGGGGTGGTTCTGCTGGACGATGAGCCGTGCGTTGGGGATCGCGGCCGCAGCGACTACGTCGTCGGGCGGCGCGTTTCCGAATTTGATCAACAGCTCGCGGAGCAGTCCCGCGCGCGCCGTCCTGCCGCCGGATTTCGGAAGCACGTCCTGGATGAACAGGAATCCGTAGCCCGGATTATTCGTGAAACGTAAAGACGAAAGCCTCGTGGCTCGCTAGAATCCGCTTGTCTTACGAGCGATTCCCGCAAACCGACGAGGCCTTCGATGACTGACGCTACCACACAGACCGTCCTCTTTCCACACCTGCTCAGCAAGCCCCTCCACGTCCGCTTCGACGAGCCCGACCTCACCTCCGACGGCGGCGCCATCCACCTCAAGGCGGTCGATGACCGCCTGCGGCTGACCGAGCGCATGGCCGACTGCATCGTCGACCCGCGGCAGGGTGGGAAGGTCCGGCACTCTGTTCTCGACCTGATCCGCCAGCGGGTGTTTGCGCTGGCGTGCGGCTACCCCGATGCCAACGATGTCACGCGGATCGGCCACGATCCCATGCAGAAGCTGCTGCTGGGTCGCCATCCTTTCCACGGCGACGACCTCGCCTCGCAGCCGACCGTCAGCCGCTTTGAGAACACCCCCTCGGTCAAGGATCTCTACCGGATGGGCGAGACCATGGCGGATGCGCTCGTGGAGCGTCACCGCCAACGATTGCCCGGGCGCAAGTGTAAGCGTGTCACGATCGACCTCGACCCCACCGATGACCTTGTGCACGGCGCGCAGCAGCTCGGCTTGTTCAACGGCCACTATGGCGGCTACTGCTTTCTGACGCTGTTGGGTAATCTCAGCTTCAACGACGAGCCCGAGCAGTACCTCTTCACCGCAATCCTGCGGCCGGGCACGGTCCACGGCAAGGTCGGGACGCTGGCGGTGCTGCGCCGCATCATCCCGCTCTTGCGTTGGGCATTTCCCTTCGCCCAGATCCGCGTACGCCTGGATGGAGGCTTCGCCTGCGAGGAAGTCTTCGCCCTGTTGGAAGAGCAGGAGGTGGAGTATCTGGGCGCAATCGCCGGGAATCGCGTGCTTCGCCGTCGCAGTCGTCGTCTGATGGGTCGCGCCCGCAAGTTGGCTCGGCGCCGTAAGCGGAGCGTGACACTTTATGGGGAGACGGTGTACGCCGCGCGGTCCTGGAAGCAGCGCCGCCGAGTGATCTTCAAGGCTGAGGTCGTCTATCTCGAGGGGCGGGGGCTGCGGGACAACTGCCGCTACGTGGTGACCAATCTGCCCTGGGTCCCCAGCACCGCCTACGACATCTACCGCCAGCGAGGCGATCAAGAGAACCGGATCAAGGAACTCAAGCGCTCGATGGCGATCGACCGCACCAGCTGCACACGCTTCTGGGCGAACCAGCTGCGTGTGCTGCTGACGGCAGCAGCTTACATGCTGTTGCAGGAGCTGAGGCGAACGCTGCATCCGACGAGCCTCGCACGCGGACAGGTGGAGACGTTGCGACTGGCGCTGCTGAAGATCGGTGGTCGCGTAGAGGCATCGGCTCGCCGCTTCGTGATCCATCTGTCGGCGAATCATCCTTCGCAGCGCGAGTGGATCCGGGCGGCGCGCTTGCTGGGCGCGGCCGCCACGTAACCGACCCTTTACCGATGGGGAACTCAACTCGATCGACCTGCCCCTGGGATTGGTACGTTTGCACTTACGCCCACGAGCGCGATTCACCCCCAAATTGGCCAACTCGGCACTCCGAGGCGCGTCGGCGGCGTCCGGGAACTGCCTGCGACGGCAAGATCACCGGCGCCCGATGAACCATTTGCCACGAAGCCCGAGCTTCGCGAATAATCCGGGGTAGGGGAACGTCACGTTCACGCGGTCGTAGGGCGTGCCCGAGATCGTGTCCTGCCTCGCGTTGTACACGCTGGCGGACGGAGTGAACGGGCCCGGCAGGAATGCGTGCGCCTTATTGGCGCTCGCAGCACCCGGGTTGATGTTGTCGAACAGGTTGATAGAAAGGCAGCCGCCATATGCGATGAAGTACGTGGCGAAGCCGGTCACTGTACCCGTCGGGGCGACCTCGGGAGCCGTCTGATTCCCGATCGACGGACGAACGTTGTCGCCGACCAGCTGGACGCCCATCACGTTGCTACGGAAGGTAACGCCGCCGCCGCCCAGGCCGTTGGCGATGTTGTCGCCCCAGTATGCGGCGTACCGGTTGCCTGCCTGGCCCATCCAGCCCGTCAGCGCAGCGACGTCGTTGCCCTTGTCGTTGGGGCCCGTGCTGCTGCCATCGCTGATCAGGCCGCTGGCGAGATTCGCGGCGTCGTAGAGCAGACAGTTGTAGCCCGCCAGCTGACCGGCGCTGGCGCCGTGGGCGCTTGCCGAGCCCAGGCCGTTGGATATCAGCGAGCTCGGCCCATTGGTCCGGTAGGTGTCGTACTGCTGGTGCAACACCATCGCATTCTGGCCGAATGCCTGCATCCACTCGTCATTGCCACCGCGGTCTGGCTGGTCGTTCCAGAACAGGATGCTGGGTTGCGTACAAGGATCGGTATCCGTGGCGCCGCAGGTCAGCGACGGCAGGCCGTAGACGGTGAAAATGCGATTGTAGCCGGTGCCGCTGCTGAAGCCGGCCGTGTCGGCAGGCAGTGTAGCGGTCCCCATCGGGTTGATCGTGCTGCCGATCAGGTAGTAGCGCAGCTGATCGCCGGGGAAGAACAGCGCGGCTTCCGCAGACTCGTAGGCGGCCAGCGTGACCGGGCCGTCCGGCAGGTCGAAGAAGTAGCGGTTGGGACGTATCCATCCGGCGATCCCATCCCCAGGATACGACGTCACGCGCGGCGGGGTAGCGCGCTCGATGGGTCAGGCAGCGGCTTGATTCTGGGCGGGTAGCGACGCCGCTTGCTGAGCAGCCCAGGCGTCGGG
>JBGPIA010000009.1:0-169488 GCA_041484665.1 Candidatus Krumholzibacteriia bacterium | reverse complement strand
GGTGCGGCCGCCCTCGCGGATGGCGAAGCGCAGCCCCTCCTCCATGGCGATCGGCGTGATCAGCTCCACGTCCATCTGCACGTTGTCCCCGGGCATGACCATCTCCCGCCCCTGCGGCAGCTGCGCCGACCCCGTCACGTCGGTCGTCCGGAAGTAGAACTGCGGCCGGTACCCCGTGAAGAACGGCGTGTGACGGCCGCCTTCCTCCTTGGTGAGGATGTACACCTCGCCCAGGAACTTCGTGTGCGGATTGATGCTGCCGGGCTTGCACACCACCATCCCACGCAGGATGTCGGTCTTCTCGATCCCGCGCAGCAGCAGCCCCACGTTGTCCCCTGCCTGCCCCTCGTCGAGCACCTTGCGGAACATCTCGACTCCCGTGCACACCGTTTTCTGCGTTGGACGGATGCCCACCACTTCCAGATTCTCCCCCGTGTGCACCTTGCCGCGCTCGATGCGCCCGGTCGCTACCGTCCCCCGTCCCGTGATCGAGAACACGTCCTCCACCGGCATCGAGAACGGCTTGTCCAGCTCGCGCTTGGGCACCGGCACGTAGTCATCCAGGGCCTTCAACAGCTCCCAGATCGATTTGCACTCGGACGAGTCCGAGTCGCTGCTCTCCAGCGCCTTCAGCGCCGACCCCCGGATCACGGGCACCGTGTCCCCCGGGAACTCGTACTTGCTCAAGAGCTCCCGCACCTCAAGCTCCACCAGGTCCAGCAGCTCCGGATCGTCCACCATGTCCACCTTGTTCATGAACACGACGATGTACGGAACCCCCACCTGCCGGGCGAGCAGGATGTGCTCACGTGTCTGCGGCATCGGCCCGTCCGAAGCGCTCACCACCAGCACCGCACCGTCCATCTGCGCGGCACCGGTGATCATGTTCTTCACGTAGTCGGCGTGCCCCGGGCAGTCCACGTGGGCGTAGTGCCGCTTGGCGCTCTGGTACTCCACATGCGCAGTCTGGATCGTGATGCCGCGCTCGCGCTCCTCGGGCGCCTTGTCGATCTGGTCGAACGGCACGAACTCCGCCAGCTTCTTCGCCGCCAGCGTCTTGGTGATCGCCGCCGTCAGCGTCGTCTTGCCGTGGTCCACGTGGCCAATCGTCCCCACGTTCACGTGCTCTTTCGTACGCTCGAACTTCGCGCGCGCCATGCCAGTCCCTTCCCCCCCGCTCAGCGATCCTCGATTGGCTGGTGGTGTCGTGGAGCCCACGAGCAGAATCGAACTGCTGACCTCTTGCTTACCATGCAAGTGCTCTACCGACTGAGCTACGTGGGCCCCGTCGCGCTCCCGGCGATACGGGCTCTGCGCCCGGATTGGAGCGGGAAACGGGATTCGAACCCGCGACCCTCAGCTTGGAAGGCTGATGCTCTAGCCAACTGAGCTATTCCCGCATTCTCCCTGCCCGGCCCGCGCCGACGCCGCGCGGCCGGTGCTCGTTCTCTTGCCGGATCCTCCGGCAGTGACGTGGTGGGGAGGGGAGGATTCGAACCTCCGAAGCACTACGGCAACAGATTTACAGTCTGCCCCCTTTGACCACTCGGGAACCTCCCCACAACTCAGCGCGCCCTTCCCCACATCCCTCCCGCCGATCAAAACGGGCAAACGCCCGCTGCATCTCGTGGATTCCGCAACGACGGCGATCGCGTCCGTGAGCTGCTGCACGCGTCGTACAGCGAGGCGAAACGCTCCCGCTGACGCGCCGCGCGCGATCGCCGGCACGTGGGTTCACAGCCGCATCGCAGTCCCATGGAGCTGGCGAAGGGACTTGAACCCCCAACCTTCTCATTACAAGTGAGATGCTCTACCAGTTGAGCTACGCCAGCCCCGCAACTGGTTGTCGGTCACAGGCTTGGCACCTGTGGCGCACCCCCGGGCAGCTCACGGCAGACGCGAGAATATAGAAGAGACCCCCCAGGGACGTCAAGCGAAAAGGGCGCAGGCTCCCCGGGCCCCCGCCGCCGCTGGGTCGGGCGGGCGGGCCGCAGGTCGGCCTGGTGGTGCTCGTGCAGGCTTGCGTCGGGATCCTCGCCTCAGACCCGCCGCACGCGCGTCCCGGTCGGGTTGTCCTCGACCCGGAACCCCTGCTCCTGGAGCAGGGCGCGCAGCTCGTCGGCCCGCCGGAAGTCGCGGGCGCGTCGGGCCTGGTCCCGCTGGGTCACCAGGTCCTGGATCTCGGGCGGGATCGCCTCGCGGACAGGCAGCGACCCGAACAGACCGAGGACCGACAGCCCCTCCCTCAGCACGGCCAGCGCCCGGCGCACAGGTTGGGCGTCCATGGCTGCCGGCCGCGACCGGCCGACCAGGAACGGGTTGGCCAGCCGAATGAGCTCGAACAGGGCGGCCAGGGCAGCTTCTCCGTTGAAGTCGTCCGCCAGTCCCTCCTTGAACTTGATCAGCGCCTGCTCCGCGGCCTCGGCCAGCGCGACCCCCTCGGGGCTGGTCACCCCGGGCGGGAGACCCGTCCCCAGCGCCGGGTCGGCCACCGCCTCCTCCAGCTGCAGCAAGGCGCGCTGCAGCCGCTCGTAGGCGGCCGAAGCCTCCTGGAGGCGCTCGCGGCTGAACTCCATCTGGTTGCGGAAGTGTCCGCGCATCAGGTAGAAGCGCACGACCTCGCCCGGGAACTCCGCCAGGACCTCGTCCATGCCGAAAAAGTGTCCCGTCGACTTGGACATCTTCTGCCCGTCGAGTGTGAGCAGCCCGTTGTGCATCCAGTATCGGACGTACTGGCCGCCCAGCGAGCAGCTCTGCGCCACCTCGTTCTCGTGGTGGGGGAACAGCAGGTCGCGCCCGCCGCCGTGCAAATCGAAGGTGTCCCCGAGGTACTTGGTGGCCATCACCGAGCACTCGATGTGCCACCCGGGGCGGCCCGGGCCGAAGGCGCTGTCCCAGGCCGGCTCGCCGGACTTGGCCGCCTTCCAGAGGGCGAAGTCGAGGGGATCGCGCTTGCTGGGATCGGCCTCGACGCGCCCGCTGGCGCGCAGCTCGTCCACGCTGCGGCCGCTGAGGCGTCCGTACGGCGGATAGCTGCGCACCGCGAACCACACGTTGCCGCCGGCCGCGTAGGCGTGACCCGCGTCGACGATGCGCTGGATGTAGGCGATGATGTCTTGGATGTGCTCGGTGACCAGCGGGTAGCGGCTGGCCCTGCGGATCCCCAGGCTGTCCGCGGCGTCGAAGTACCTCTGCATGTTGGTCCGGGCCAGCTCGTGCGCATCGCGGCCGGTGGCGTTGGCCTTCTCGATGATCTTGTCGTCGATGTCGGTGAAGTTCTGGATGTGCAGAACCGAGTAGCCGAAGTATTCCAGCGTGCGCCGCACGAGGTCGGCCGACACAAAGGCCAGCATGTGCCCCATGTGCGGTCGGTCCTGCGGCGTCATGCCGCAGACGTACATCGACACCGTGCCGGGCCGCAGCGGCTCGAACTCCTCCTTGACGCCTTTGGAATGGTTGTAGACGCGCAACTTCACGACACCCTCCGGGGCGGCGGCGTGCCGGCCGATCGCGCCAGCGCCGCGCGGCACAAGCGCTCGCACACCTGCGGGAACTCGATCCCCCGTGCCCGGGCGCCCATGGGGAACAGGCTCGTGGCCGTCATCCCTGGGATGGCGTTGGCCTCCAGGCAGAACAGCTCCAGAGCCCCGTCCATGCGGAAGTCGATGCGGGCCATGTCGCGCAGCTGCAGCGCGCGGAACAGCGCCAGCCCGTGGCGGGCCAGGGCATCGCGCTGCGCGGGGGCGATCGCCGCCGGGCAGTCGTACGCGGTCCGCCCGGGCGTGTACTTGTTCGCGTAATCGTAGAACCCCTGCTTCGGCCGCATCTCGATCTCCGCCATTGCCTCTCCCAACAGGACCGGAAGCGTGAGCTCGCGCCCTTTGATGTAGCGCTCCAGCATCCAGCGGCCCGGCCGCCGGCCGGGATCGCTCCAGGCGCTCACGAGCTGCGCCTGATCCTGGGCGATGGTGACCCCCAAGGTCGAGCCCTCTGCCACCGGCTTGAGCACCACCGGCCAGCCCAGCGGGCAGGCCAGAGCCACGACCTGGGCGGTCCCCGCGCCCTGCGGCAGCTCCGCCCAGGCCGGCGTCGGGACCCCGATGGAGCGGCAGATGTGCTTGGTCCAGAGCTTGTCCATGGCGACCGCGCAGGGGCCGGCGGTGCTGCCCACGAAGGGCCGGCCGGTGAGCTCCAGCAGTGCCTGGATCCGCCCGTCTTCGCCCGCACCGCCGTGCAGCGCCACGAACACGACGTCTGCACCGCGCACCGCCGCCGAGCCGAGCGCGGCCAGCGGATCGCCCAGCACGACCTCGTCCACCGCGTGGCCGTGAGCGCGCAGCGCATCGGCCACGGCCTGCCCGCTGCGCAGGGAGATCTCGCGCTCGGAGCTGTCGCCGCCCATCAGCACGGCGATCTGCATCGTGTCCATCGTATCCCCGGTGGTGTTTCCGCTGCAGCGCGGGGCGCTCAGTCCCGCACCAGCAGCGCGACCGCGCGCACCAGGATGGAGCGCCCCTCCCCTTCGGGGCCCACCCCCTCCCCGCGCGTCGCCTTGATCGACACCGCGTCCTGCGGCAGCTCCAGGAGCCCCGCCAGCGCTGACCGCATGGCCGGCACGTAGGGCGCCAGACGCGGGTGCTCGGCCATGATGGTGGCATCGACGTTGCCGATGCGCCAGCCCTGACGGGCGACCATGCTCCGTACCTCGCGCAGGAACGTGCTGCTGGGCGCCCCCTTCCAGGTCGGGTCGGTGTCGGGGAAGTGCTCTCCCAGGTCGCCCAGCGCCAGCGCCCCCAGGAGCGCGTTGCACAGCGCGTGGGTGAGAGCGTCCCCGTCGCTGTGCCCGGCGAGCCCCAGCGCAAACGGGATCGTGACGCCGCCCAGCACCAGCGGGAGGCCCGTTTGCAGGCAATGGCGGTCGATGCCCTCGCCGATGCGCACGCGCGCTGCGCTCATGCCGATCCTCCCAGCCGGAGCAGCGCCGCCTCGAGCTGCTCCGCGGTTGTGATCTTCACATTGCCCGGCTCGCCAGCGATCAGCACCACCGCGCCCCCCGCTGCCCGCACCATGGACGCATCGTCGCCGAAGTCGGCGCGCGGGCGGCGCGCCAGCGCCTGCTCGAGCAGCTGGCGGCGGAAACCTTGCGGCGTCTGGACGGCGCGCAACTTCGCGCGGTCGAGATAGCGGCGCAAGCGCCCAGCGCCGTCCACCTCCACCACCGAGTCGCTGACCGCCAGCACCGGCACCGCCGCCCCATGCCGGCGCGTGGCACGGACCACCCGCGCGATCAGCTCCAGGCTGGCGAACGGCCGCGCAGCGTCGTGGATGAGCACCGTGGCGCAGCCCCGCGGCAGGGCGGCGATGCCCGCGCGGGAGGACTGGGCGCGCGTGAGGCCGCCGGCGACCACGGCGATGAGCTTGGTGACCATGGCGTCATCGAGCTCCGCGGTGGCCTCGACCTCGCGGCCGGCGGGCACGACGACGATCAGGCCGCCCAGCTCGGGGCACGCCGCGAACGGAGCCACGGCATGGTAGAGCAGGCTGCGCCCGCCCGTGCGGCGGAATTGCTTGGCGCCGCCGGCGCGGCGGCCCTCCCCCGCGGCCAGGATCACGGCGCACGTGGTAGGGCCACGAGTCATCTCAGTTCTCCTCGCGCATCTCGCGCACCGTGCCCAGCCCGAAGGCCGCTGCCAGACCCTTGACCAGCGTGCGCACGGGCTCCACCGCCATGCCTGAGATCTGCGGCAGCGCGCGGGCGTCCGGGGCCGCCACCACCGCGCGGGTGAAGCCGTGGGCGCGCGCCTCGGTGAGGCGAGCTCCCAGCGCCGGCACCGGCCGCAGCTCTCCGGTGAGCCCAACCTCGCCGATCGCCACGACGGTGGCCGGCAGCGGCCGCTCCCGCACGCTGCTGGCCATCGCCGCCACGACAGCCAGGTCGGCCGCCGGGTCGGTGAGCCGCAATCCGCCGGCCACCTTCACGAAGACGTCCTTCGCCACGAGCTCCAGTCCGCCGCGCCGCTCCAGGATGGCCGACAAGAGCGCCACCCGCTTGCTGTCCAGCCCCGAGACCACTCGGGCAGGCGTGGCGTACTGCGTCTTCGCCAGGAGCGCCTGGACCTCCACGAGGAACGGCCGGCTGCCGCTCATGATGGCAGTCACCGCGCTGCCGGGCTCGTCGCTGCGCCGCCCGGCGAGGAACAGCGCGCTGGCGTCGCGCACCGGCGCGAGCCCGCGCGGACCCATCTCCAGCACGGCCAGCTCGCCGGTGGCACCGAAGCGGTTCTTGAACGCGCGCACCAGCCGCACCGCGCCTCCGGCCTCGGGCTCGAAGTAGAGCACCGTGTCCACCATGTGCTCCAACAGGCGCGGGCCCGCGAGATCGCCCTCCTTGGTCACGTGGCCGATCAACGCCACCGCGCAGCCGGTGGAGCGCGCGAAGTCGCACAGCAGTCCGCCGCAGAAACGGATCTGCGACACGCTGCCGGGGATCCCATCGATCTGCTGCGTATAGACCGCCTGGATGCTGTCCACCACCAGAAGCGACGGGGGCCGCTCGTAGAGCGGCGGGAGCACCCGTTCCAGGGCGGGCTCCTCCAGCAGCAGGAAGCCCTCCGTGGCGGCGCCGACGCGCTCGGCGCGTCGGCGTACCTGCGCGGCCGCTTCCTCGGCGCAGAGATAGACCACGCGGTGGCCGGCTCCCGCGAGCTGGCCCGCGAGCATGGTGAGCAGCGTAGACTTGCCCACGCCCGGCGCGCCGCCGCACAAGAGCAGCGAGCCGCGCACCAGGCCCCCGCCCAGCACCCGGGCCAGCTCCGCGGGCTCCACGGGCAGGCGCTCGAGCCGGTCGCGGTCGACCTCCGCCAGCGGCACCGCCTCGACGGTCTGGCCGTCGGACTCGAGCCGGCGCTGGAAGCTGCGGGGCGCGGCGCCTGCGCCGTCCTGCGCCTGCTGCAGGCTATTCCACGCCCCGCAGGCGGGGCAGCGGCCCAGCCACCGTACCTCCGGATGGCTGCAGGCGCTGCACACGTAACGCGAGGACGGCCTGGTCATCGGATCCTCCCTAACCATCCCGCACGCCACAGCCCGCGCCGCAGGACGCGCGAGGCGCGTGTGGCTAGAAGTCGACGAGCGTGAGCCCCAGGTACCGTTTGGGGTTGCGCTTGACGTCGGCGATGAGCGCGCGCAGATCCTGGATCGTGCGCTCCGTCTCCACGGCGAGCGAGTCGCTGTAGATCATGCGCCCCACGCTGCCGCGCTGTTGGCGGATGGCCGTCAGGATGTCGGCCGCCGCGTCGGCGGCCACGTCCATGTCGGTCAGCAGCGTGTCGACGCGCGCCGACATACCCGCGAGCCGCTCGGCACCGGCCGTAATGCGCTTGCCGGGGCCCGACACGAGGCTGTCCATCTGCGCGGACAGATGCGCCAGCGATCGGGTCGACCTGGTGAACGCATCGCCATTGCGGTCGAGGAGGTCGGCCAGGCCGTGCGCCGCGCGCGTCCCGCTCTTCACGGCGTCGCCGATCCCGCCTGCCTCCTCCACCTGCGCCAGCAGTCGGTCGAGGCGCGCGAGCACAGCGCTCACGCGCCCGGTCAAGTCCTGGAACTGCTCGGACATCTCGGTCACCGCGGGGGCATAGGTCCCCTCGAACACGTGGTTGGCCAGGTCCACCGGTGCGCCGTCCCCCGGATCGACGCTCATGATCCGCTCGCCCGCCAGCCCCACCGCCTCCACCACCAGGCGCGCGTGGTCGGTGAGCTTCACGCGCCCGTCGACCTCCAGGGTCACGTCCACGCCGTGGGCCGCCAGATCGACCCGTTTGATCTTGCCCAACGGGATGCCGCGGACGTGCACCTCGTCGCCGCGAGCCAGCCCGCCCACCGTGTCGAAGCGCGCGCGCACTTCCACGTGCACCGCGCGGTAGGCGTACTGCTGGAACCACAGCAGACCCACCACCAGAATCACGACGGCGAGCAGCACGGCGATGCCGACCTGGATCTCGACCCGGTGTGAAGAGGTCATCGTCTCCCTCGTCTCCCTCGTCTCCCTGGCCTGGGCGCCGCCCGGCCGGTCCGGCCTGGCGCCGTGGTGCATTCCCGCGGGCGGCCGCGATTCAGACCGACTCCAGCGGTCCCTCCGCGCTGCCGTCGATGAATTGCCGGATGGGGCCCGCGCGGGCGTTGCGGGCCTCCTCGGCGCTGCCCTCGAACACGATATCCCCGCGGTTGAGCAGGGCGAAGCGGTCGCCCACCATGAACGCGCTGGTCATGTCGTGGGTGACGACGATGGAGGTCACGCCCAGCTCGCGATCGAGCTTCTGGATCATGCGATTGATGGCGTCCGACGTAATGGGGTCCAGGCCAGTGGTCGGCTCGTCATACAGGATGTAGTCCGGCTGTGTCACGATGGCCCGTGCCAAGCTCGCGCGCTTCTTCATGCCGCCGGAGAGCTCCGCGGGCATCTTCGACCCCACCGCGCTGAGTCCCACCATGGCCAACGCCTGCATGGCGCGCTCGAGGATCTCGTCGTTGGGCAGGCGCATTTGCTCCCGCAAGCCCAAGGCCACGTTCTCGAGGACCGACATCGAATCGAACAGGGCGCCGCCCTGGAAGACCATCCCGATGCAGCGGCGCAGCTCGAAGAGCTCGCGGCGGCCCAGCGTGGTGACCTCCACGCCGTCCACCTGGATCGAGCCGGCATCGGGTCGCAGCAACCCCACGATGAGCTTGAGCAGCACGCTCTTGCCCTGTCCGCTGCGCCCGAGGACGACGCGCGCCTCCCCGCGGGCGATGTGCAGGTCGATCCCGTCGAGCACGAGGTTGGAGCCGAAGCTCTTCGCCAGCCCGCGGATGACGATCCCCTCGCCGCTGCGGCTGCGGGTCGTGTTGCCGCTCACGACGAGAAGAGCACCTGGAAGATCACCGTGGCCAGCACGTAGTCGGCGATGAGGATCATGACCGAGGATGCCACCACCGCGCGCATGGCCGCCGCGCCCACCCCTTCTGCCCCGCCGCTGGTGTTGAAGCCGTTGATCGTGCCGCTGATGGCGATGATCCCGCCGAACACGAAGGCCTTGATCAGCCCGCCGTAGACGTCCTTGGCCTCGAAGAACATGCGCAGTCCGTCGACGTACGTCTTGCTCGTGACGTCGAGCGTGCCCAGGGCCGCCACGTATCCACCCATGATGGCCACCACGTCGGCGAACACAGTGAGCACCGGCAGCATGATGGAGGCGGCGATGAAGCGGGGCATGGCCAGATAGCGCACCGGGTCGATGGCGAGCATCTCGAGGGCGTCGATCTGCTCGGTGACGCGCATCGTCCCCAGCTCGGCGGCGATGCTGGCGCCGACGCGGGCGCCCACGACCAGGGCCGTGAGCACGGGCCCCAGCTCGATCACCACGCTCTTGGCAACCACCGTCCCCAGGAAGCGCATGGGCACGTAGCCACGGAACTGGTACGCCGCCTGGACGGCCGCGACCGCGCCCGTGAAGATCGAGGTCACCAGCACGAGCGGCACCGACCCGTTGCCGATCACGAACATCTGCTGGATGATGAGGCGGACGCTGCGGCGGATCGCCGAGAGGGACCCGAGGATGCGGGCGAAGAGCAGCCCGCCGCGTCCCGCGTCCGTCACCAGCCGGATCACCTCACTGCCGATGCGGGCGACAACGTACATGGCCGCAGTATAGGGGCGTTCGGAAAGGTTCGGCAACGCAGTCGTGGGATCAGCGTTTCGTGCAGTGGCGCTCCTGACCGGCACGCTCACCGTCTGGGGACCGTGGTCGGTCGCGGTGGCGCAGTCCACGACCGCCCCCAGCGCGGCGGTGGCGCCGGTCGTGACGGCACGTGTTGCGCGCGGCAGCGGCGGAATCGTGGTCTGCGCCGACACCATCGCCACCCGCGTCGGCGTGCAGGTCCTGCGCGACGGCGGCAACGCCCTCGACGCGGCGGTGGCCACCGCGCTGGCGCTGGCCGTGACCCATCCGCAGGCCGGCAACCTCGGCGGCGGCGGGTTCCTCGTCGGCTTCGATGCGCAGCCTAGCGAGACCTGGGCGATCGACTGCCGCGAAACCGCGCCGGCGGCGGCCGACTCGCTTCTGTACGTGCGGCTGGATTCGGCGGGCGTGCGCGACGCCTCGCTCGTGGGCCCGCTGGCCGCCGGGATTCCCGGCACGCCGGCCGGCCTGCACGCCGCGTGGGAGTGGCACGGCGCGTTGCCGTGGGGGCGGCTGGTCGAGCCGGCCCGCGCGCTGGCCGCCGACGGCTTCATCGTGGGACGCGCGCTGCCCGAGGATCTCGCCGCGCGTGCCGCGGAGCTACCCGCGTTGCCCGCGCTGGCGCCCGCGCTGTTCCCGGGCGGCGCGCCGCCGTGCGCGGGCGACGTGCTCCGGCAGCCCGATCTGGCCCGCTGCCTCCAGACCCTGCAGGAGGAGGGCCCGGAGCCCTTCTACCACGGCGACATCGCCCGCGAGCTCGTGGCAGCGGTGCGCAAGGGCGGCGGCCTCTGGCAGATGGACGACTTGCGCCGCTACGCGCCGCGACGGATCCAGCCGGTGCGCCTGCCGCTGCAGTTGCCCGAGCGGCCGCCGAGCCCGACGCTTTGGCTGCCGCCTTGGCAGGCGCGGCGCCGCGCGCCGGGGCGGACCCCGGGAGACGCGCCCGGACACCTGGAGCTGGTGACCATGCCGCCGCCCAGCTCGGCGGCGGTGGTGCTGGGGCAGACGTTGGCGCTGCTGCGCGCGCAGCCCGCCGCGGGGGGGCCACCGGGCGATCCGGCCCGCGCCGCTGCGCTGATCGAGGCGCTGCGCCTGGCATTCGCCGACCGCAACGGGCACCTGGCCGACTCGCTCCGCATGCAAGTGCAGGTCGCAGAGCTGCTCGCCCCCGCCTACTTGCGCGAGCGCGCACGGTTGCTCCCGCCGGCGGGGCGGGCCGGACGCTCGGCAGCAGTCGGCGCGGGAGACCCGCGCGCCGCGCGCGGTCACCGCGCCATCCCGCGTCCCCCACCGCGAGCGCCCGTCCCGCGCGAGCATCCCGATACCACGCACCTGGTGGTGATCGACGCCGTCGGCAACGCCGTCTCGCTCTCGACGACGCTGAACGACACCTTCGGGTCGGGCTGGATCGCGGGGCGCACCGGGATCCTGCTCAACGATGAGATGGACGACTTCGACACGCGGCCCGGCCGGCCCAATCTCTATGGCCTGGTCGGCTCGGGGCGCAACGCGCCGGCGCCCGGCGCGCGCATGCTGAGCAGCATGAGCCCGTCGCTGGTCCTGCGCGACGGGGAGGTGTGGCTGGCGCTGGGAGCGTCCGGCGGGCCGCGCATCCCCAGCGCGGTGGTGCAGGTGATTCTCTACCGGGTGCAGGACGGGATGGATCTCGGCGCGGCGGTCTCGGCGCCCCGCATCCATCACCAGTGGCTGCCCGACGCGGTGTTCGAGGAGGAAGGGCGCGCGTGGCCAGGCCTGCGCGCCGACCTGGCGCGGATGGGCTACGAGCTGCGCACGCGCGATTTCGTCGGGCGCGTACACGCCGCCGAGCGCATGGCGGACGGGACGCTGATTGGGGCGGCCGACGGGCGCGACCGGGGGCTCGCCTTGGCGGTGACGCCGGCCCCACCGCGCTGAGCGCGCGGGGCAGGCGGGCGGGCGGCGTTCGAACCAGCGCCATTGCCGGGCGCCAACCGACGCCAATCGCACGCGCGCTTTCCGTCAGCAATCGGCCTCACCCACAGCGTGAGACCCAGGACGGACGTCACATGCGTTCTTGACGGAGGTCCGCGCGATCTTGACGCCGCCCTGAGCCCTTGCGCCTTATCTTGCCACTCAAGGCTACGCGAGAACGGACTGCTGACCGCGATCCCAGCAGGCTTGTGGCGCGATCGCGCAGATCGCCGCACCCGAGCACACGGACGCAGTTCACCCGTTCGATCGAGATGCGCCAGTTAGGGTCCCGGCCGAGCCTCGAAAGCGCGTCCGCAAGCGCAAGCTCGTGCTCGACGAGCTGCGATCCCTCGAACGTGCGTTCCCCCGGCCGGTGCACCGGGTCGTGGAACAGCACAGTGAAGCGAAGGGACTAACTCTCCGACGGCGCCTCGATCTGCACCAGGACGAGCTGGCGGACCGCTCGTCACCCTACGAAACGAACCCTGCAAGAAGGCTAGGATTTGGGAGGTTACCAGATGCGCACTCTGCACGCGCTCGCACTCTTGGTCGCGGTGTCCTGTCCGCCCCCCAGCGCGAGAGCGCAGGACGCTTCGGCCGTGCCCGCAGCTCGCCGCGAGACAGGCTCGACCGCTGCAACACCGAACGCCATGCCGGCCGCGCCGTTCGCGTTCGCCGATTTCTCGTGGGTGCCCGGCAACGCCGGGTCGAGCGAGCGGCCGCTTACTTGCGGGGCGTTCGTCGGCGAGTTCAGGCTCGATACCGCCTACCACTACAGCTTCAACCAGCCCCAGGACAATACGATTTCCGGGTCGAGCGAGGTGTTCCGGCATGGCGAGTTCCAGGTCACGCAGCTCGGAATCGGCGGCGACCTGTCGTACAAGAACGTGACGGGCCGGATCATGACCCAGTTCGGCATGTACTCCCAGACCACTCCGCGCAACGACGCAAGCACCGGCCGGGGCCAGTGGAATCTCGACGGCGCGTATCGCTACCTGTCCGAGGCCTACGGCGGATATCACATCGACAAGTGGAATGGGATCAACATCCAGGCCGGCATCTTCATGTCGTACATCGGTCTCTGGAGTTACTACAACTTCGACAACTGGACGTATCAACCCTCCTACGTGTCGTCGAATACACCGTGGTTCTTCAACGGGATGCGCGCGCAGATCTTTCCGAGCGACAAGCTGAAGATCGAGCCCTGGCTCGTGAACGGCTGGCAGTCGTACGGCCGTTTCAATCAGGCGCTCGGCAGTGGCGGGCAGATCCTGTGGCGCCCGACCGGCCGACTCTCTCTGCTCGGGAATCAGTACTATGGAACGGACACGTTCGGCAATGGCGACCGCCATCGGCTCCACACCGATGACAGCTTCATGATCAAGTACTACGACCATCCCGAGGCGGCGCTCAGCCAGGCTGCGGCCAGCGTCACCCTGGATGCCGGCTGCGAATGGGGCGGCGGCGTGACGCGTTCGTCACAGTACTTCCTCGGCTTCATGGCCTACAACCGGTTCTGGTTCGATCGCAATCGCTTCGGCCTCTCCTTCGGCGGGGGTGCGATCAACAACCCCGGGCGCTACCTGGTGCTCGTGCCGCCGATCAACGGCGCGACCGCGCTCTCGGGAACGGAGTACTTCACGGGGAAGCCCGGCGATCCGTTCAAGGCGTGGGACATGCAGGTGACGGCTGACTACATGCCGCAGCAGTTCATCACCTTCCGGCTCGAGTTCAATCACCGGGCTGCGAATGTGCCGTATTTCGCCGGGGCCGGCGGCGTCACACCGCCGAACGGGAACCAGGGCGCGCCCGGTTCGACGGTCGCAGGCTGGGCGCCCGATCTCGTCAAGCAGGAGAACCGTCTCTGCGTGGCCATGCTCGTCAAGCTGTGATGCCGCAGCTGATCCGAGGCGGGAGGTCGAGACAACCGACCGGGCGATGTTCAGTCAGCTCCCAAGCGATAGCCGACCCCGGTCTCGGTCAGGAGGTAGCGCGGCCGCGCCGGATCGGACTCGAGTTTATGCCGCAGCTGGCCCATGTAGACGCGCAGGTAGTGGGAATGGCTGGTGGAGCCGGGCCCCCAGACCTCGCGCAGGAGCTGGCTGTGCGTCATCACCTTGCCCGCGTGCTTGGCGAGCGTCGCGAGCAGGTTGTACTCGGTCCGGGTCAGGTGGACCTCCTGCTCGCCTAGGAAGACGCGCCGGGCGGATAGATCCACGCGCAGGTCGCCGACCTCGAAGGTGGCCTCGCCCGCGCCGGCCTTGACCCGCGCCGCGTTGCGCAGCGCCACGCGGATGCGTGCGAGCAGCTCGCCGACGCCGAACGGCTTGGTGAGGTAGTCGTCCGCCCCCGCGTCGAGCGCCTGGATCTTGTCGCTCTCCTGCCCGCGGGCGGAGATCACGATGACCGGCATCGCCGACCACTCGCGCAGGCGCCGCGTCACCTCGACCCCGTCGATGTCCGGCAGGCCGAGATCCAGCAGCACGAGCTCCGGCGCGCGGGTGGCCGCGTCGATCAGCGCCTGCTGACCGGTCTTGGCCTCCACGAGCCGGTAACCGTGCGCAGTGAGTGTGGCGCGCAGGAAGCGCATGACCTGCGGCTCGTCCTCGACCACCAGGATGACCGGCGCGACGCCCTCGCCGCGGCCCTCCCTCTCGGATTCGCTAGCGCTCACCGTCCTCCTCGTGCGGGGCCGGCGCGCCCCCGCGCAGCGCAAGCGTGAACAGGAACACCGAACCATGTGGCAGGCGGTGCTCGGCCCAGATCTTCCCGCCGTGGGCCGTCACGATCGCGCGGCAGATCGGCAGACCAAGGCCGAAGCCCCGCTCGCGCGACGGGGCCCGGTAGAATTTCTCGAAGACCCGCTCCTCGGTGCCCTTCGGCAGGCCGGGGCCCTCATCGGCCACTTCGACGGTCAGCATGTCCTGCGAGGCCCTGGCCTCGATCGAGATCGGGGAGGCTGGGTCGGTGTACTTGAGGGCGTTGTCCAGCAGGTTCACCAGCAGCTGCTCGATCAGCACGCCATCCACGGCAACCAGCGGGAGATCCGCCGGGATGGAGACCCGCACCGGCCGGTCCTTGAGGCTGGCCTCGACGCGCGCCAGCGCCGACCCCACCAGCTCCTCGAGCGAGTTCCAGTCGCGATTGAGCTGCAGCGATCCGGACTCGAGCCGTGTCATGTCGAGCAGGTTGGTGACGAGCCGATTCAGACGCTGGGCCTCCTCGAAGATCGCCTCCTTGAGCTCGCGCTGCGGCTCGGTTCCCAGCGACGCATCCTGCAGCAGGCTGCTGGCGGCGCCGGTGATGGCGGCCAGGGGCGTGCGCAGGTCGTGGGAGACGGAGCTGAGCAAGGTGCTGCGCAAGCGCTCGGTCTCCACCGCGATCCGGGCGTGCTCGGCCTCGTCCGCCAGGCGGGCGCGCTCGAGGCCGGAGGCGGCCTGTCGCGTCAGCGTCTTGAGCAGGTCGAGCTGGTCCGGCGGCAAGGGGAGCAGCGCAGCAGCTGGACGTACCCCCAGCACACCCAGGACGGACTGCGTGCCGTGCAGCGGGACGTAGACCGCGGTCGCCCCGGGCAGCGTGTCGGTCCCGAGCCCGGCGGTGTGCCCGTGCTCGAATGCCCACTGCGCGACGGCCAGCTCGCGGGAGTCACCCGCGGGGCCCGGGCCGCTCGTCGCGCGGAGCTGGCCGCCGTCCTCGGGCACGAGCACGACCGCCGGCCCGTTGAAGATGTCCGAGACACGCCGGGACACGACGCGCGCGACCTCGTCCACGGTCCGGGCGGCCGCCAGCTCCTGGCTCATCGCGTAGAGGATCTGCATCCGCTGCTCCCGCTGCCGCGCCGCATCGGCCTGCGCGCGGACGCGCACTGCCAGCGTGCTGATCAGCAGGCTCACCACGAGCATGACGCAGAGGGTGAGCAGGTATTGCGTGTCGCCGACGGCAAAGGTCAGCCGCGGCGGGACGAAGAAGAAGTCGAACGCCGCTACGCTCAGGAGAGCGGCCACGGCCGAGGCCGCGCGACCGTGTCGCAGCGCGACGAACGCCACGCCCAGCAGGTAGACCATGATCAGGTTGGACTTGTCGAACCGTGCCAACATGGCCCAGCACACCATCGTGCAGCAGAGGACGACCACCGCCGACCAGAGATACTGCACCGGTCGCGTCGCACGCGGCGCGATCGGCGGGCGCGCGGGCTGCGGCATTTCTGCCGGCTCGCCCGAGATGACGTAGACGTCGACCTCGCCGCTGGCGCGGGCCACCTCGTCCAGCAGCGATCCCTTCAGGCGGTCGCGCCAGCGCGGGTGGGTGGGCTTGCCCACCACGATCTTGCTGGCGTTGCGCTGGCGTGCAAACGTCAGCAGCGCCTCGCTCACGCTGTTGCCGGAGAGCACCGCGGTCTCGGCTCCGAGCTCCTCGGCCAGCTTCATGGCGGCCGCGAGCGCCTCCCGTTCGGCCTGCGACAGCGGAGGCTGCGCCGGACTCTCGACGTAGGCGACGATCCATTCGGCCCGCAGCCGCCCGGCCATCCGCCGCGCGGCGCGCACCAGCCGGCCGCTCTCGCGATTGGGCCGCACGCACACCAGGATGCGCTCGGCGACCGGCCACGTCTGCTCGATCTCGTGGTCGCGGCGATAGTCGCGCACATCCGCATCGACACGCTCGGCCGTGCGGCGCAGCGCCAGCTCGCGCAGCGCGAGCAAGTTGCCGCGCCGGAAGAAGCGCTGCACGGCCTGCGTGGCCTGGTCCGACACGTAGACCTTCCCGGCGGCGAGGCGCTTGAGCAGCTCCTCGGCTGGAAGGTCGATGAACTCCACCTCTTCGGCGTCGTCCAGCACGTCATCGGGGACGGTCTCGCGCACCGTCACACCCGTGACTTGGTTCACGAGGTCGTTGACGCTCTCCAGATGCTGCACGTTCAACGTCGTGTAGACGTCGATCCCGGCCTCCAGCAGCTCCAGGGCGTCCCGCCACCGCTTGGCGTGGCGCGAGCCGGGAGCGTTGGTGTGGGCCAGCTCGTCGAGCAGCAGCAGGGCGGGCCTGCGGGCGAGCGAGCGGTCGAGATCGAACTCGCGCAGGCGGGTGCCGCGGTACTCGATCTCCCGCGGCGCGATACGCTCGAGGCCTTCAGTCAGGGCCGCGGTCTCGGCCCGTCCGTGCGTCTCTATCCAGCCGATGACGACGTCCACGCCCTCGGCACGCTTGGCGCGCGCCGCCTCGAGCATGGTGTAGGTCTTGCCGACGCCGGGCGAAGCGCCAAAGAAGATCTTCAGGCGGCCATGGCCACTGCTGGGTTCCTCGGCGGCCAGACGGCGCAGCAGCGCATCGGGATCGGGGCGTTCGTCGTTCATCCTGGTGTCTCGCCGGCCCACACTACTGCCGAATCCATCACCGCGGAAGCCGCGTTGCAGATCGCCACGTCGCCGATCGCCGCGTTGCGCAAAGGCGAGCTAGCCGCTTGGCGGTGGGCCGGGCTGCGCTCCCGCGAGCAGCGCGGCCAACAGGCGCGCCACGTCGCAGAGCGTGCGCCGCGACCGAAGGCTCATGCGCGCTCCGCTTCCCCACACGTCGAGCCAACCGACTTCGCGCCCGCCGGCAACGAGAACGAGGCGCCCTCCCTCGTCGGGGAGAGGGAGTCCTGCGCGGTGGAAGTCCCGCAGGGAGGCTGCGGGTGGCAGCAGGGTGTCGGGTTGAAGCGTCTGGCCGGGCATGGGCCGGTCATTCCCGCGCGGGGCGGCCGCCACGACGCGGCCCCGGCCGTCCCGCACGATGGCGGCAGCCAGTGGAAGGGCAGCCTGCGCGGCGTCCAGAACCCTGGTGAGCGCGGGCTCGGCCGGACCGGCCCCGCCCAGCTGGCCCAGGGCAGCGTGGAGGAGCTCGAGCTGTTCGTGGGCCGCCCTCACGTCGGCGTTCCTGCGTCCGCGCTGCGAGCCGAACGCGGCCGCGACGAGGCCGCAGACCGTCAGCCCCAAGAAGGCGATGATGTCGTGCTTGTCAGCGATCACGAGCCTCAGGTACGGCTGGGTCAGGAAGAAGTCCAGACTCAACGCCGAGCAGAGCGCCGTGGCCACGGCCGCCTTCCGTCCGCCGAACTCAGCGACCGCAATGGTCAGCGCCATGAAAACAAACGTGAAGTTGGAGGCGGTGGTGAAGCCACGCAGCGGCACGAGCACCGCGCCCAGAAGAATGGCTGCCAGCGGCCCCGCGGACAGATAGAACAGGTTGTCGTCGTCTTCCATGATCTCTCCTCCAGGACGTGCCCCAGCGCTACGCGAGCGGCGCGCCAGTCAGCGCCGGGACGGGCAATGCCGCCACGAGTTGACCCGACCCCCAAGTCCCTGGCGACACGTTCCCGCGGGAGCGGGCGACTGAGTCTGGCGTGCAGGCTCGCAGTCCAGGTCAGTCCATCACTTCGTGCTGCCCGCTCGGCCGAACCGCCGGTCGAGATCCAGGTTCAGCAGCAGGACGTTGACGCGCGGCTCGCCCAGGAATCCGAGGGTGCGGGCCTCGGTGCGCGCCTGGACCAGGGTCTGGAGATCACGCGCAGATACACCCCGTGCCGCCGCCACGCGCGGGACCTGCCAGAGAGCCGCCACTGGACTCAAGTGTGGATCCAGTCCGCTCGCGGAAGCCGTCACCAGCTCGACGGGCACGGGTCCCGGCGCTTGTGGGTTCGCAGAGGTGAGCCGCGCGACGTCGGCGACGACGCGCTGGCGCAGCTTCGCGGAGGTCGGGCCGAGATTCGATCCAGAAGACGCCGTGGCGTCGTAGCCATCCGTCCCGGCCGCCGAGGGCCGCCCCTGGAAATAGGCCGGGAGGTCGAACCGCTGGCCGATCCACTCAGAGCCCACCGGGCGCCCGTCGAGCTCGACCAGGCTCCCGTTCGCCCGCCGCGTGAACAGCACCTGGGCCAAGCCGGTGACGAGCAGGGGGTAGAGGAGCCCGGTGAGCAGCAGCGTGGCCAGGGTCATGCGCAGTGCTATCGCGATCTCACGTCTCATGGCTGCCTCCTAACCGGGCCGGACGAGGCTCAGAGCCACGTCGATCAACTTGATCCCCAGAAACGGCGCGACGACACCGCCCGCCCCGTAGATGAGCAGCGAGCGGCGCAAGAGGGCCGCGGCGCCCAGGGGACGGTACCGCACTCCGCGCAGCGCCAACGGAATCAGCAGCACGATGATCAGGGCGTTGAAGATCACGGCCGACAGGATCGCCGTCTGTGGGGAGGCCAGTCGCATCACGTTCAGCGGAGCGATCTGTGGAAAGACCGCCATGAACATCGCGGGCAGGATGGCGAAGTACTTCGCCACGTCGTTGGCGATGGAGAACGTGGTGAGGCAACCGCGGGTCATCAGAAGCTGCTTACCCACCTCGACCACTTCCAGCAGCTTCGTCGGGTTGCTGTCGAGGTCCACCATATTGCCGGCTTCCTTGGCCGCCTGGGTTCCGGTGTTCATGGCGATCGCCACATCGGCCTGGGCCAGAGCCGGGGCGTCGTTGGTCCCATCCCCCGTCATGGCTACGAGCTTCCCCTGGGCCTGCTCTCCCCGGATCAATGCCAGCTTCATCTCCGGCGTGGCCTCGGCCAGGAAGTCATCGACGCCCGCCTCTGCCGCGATCGCCGCTGCGGTGAGCGGGTTGTCTCCGGTGATCATCACCGTCCGCAGTCCCATGGCGCGGAAGCGGGCGAAGCGCTCTTTGAGACCGCCCTTCACGATGTCCTTCAGGTGCACAACGCCCAGCACGCGCGGGCCGTCCGACACCGCCAGCGGCGTGCCACCCGTCTTGGCGATGGCGGCGACCGCCTGCTCCACCTCGCCGGGGACGCGTCCGCCCAGCGCCGCGACATGGCGTTTGATCGCGTCGAAGGCGCCCTTGCGGATGACCCGCCCATCCAGGTCGCACCCGCTCATGCGCGTCTGTGCGGAGAACGGGACGAAGTGGGCCTCGGGCTGCTTGAGGTCGCGCCCGCGCAAGCCGTGACGCTCCTTGGCCAGCACGACGATCGACCGGCCCTCCGGCGTCTCGTCGGCCAGCGACGCGAGCTGCGCTGCGTCGGCCAGCTCCTCGACCCGGACGCCGGGCGCTGCGAGGAACTCGCTGGCCATGCGATTGCCGAGCGTGATCGTCCCCGTCTTGTCCAGCAGGATGGTGTCCACGTCGCCCGCCGCCTCCACCGCACGGCCGCTGGTCGGGATGACGTTGTGCCGGATCAGCCGGTCCATGCCCGCGATGCCGATGGCCGAGATCAGACCGCCGATGGTCGTAGGGATGAGGCACACGAGCAGCGCCACGATCACCGTCACGGAAAGGCGCAGCCCGGAGTACATGCCGAAGGGGACCAGGGTCACGCAGGCGATCAGGAAGATGATGGTCATCCCCGCGAGCAGGACGTGTAGCGCGATCTCGTTGGGCGTCTTCTGGCGCTTGGCTCCTTCAACCAGGTTGATCATCCGGTCCAGGAACGACTCGCCCGGGTTGACGCCGATCCTCACCACGATGCGGTCCGAGAGCACCTTCGTGCCTCCCGTCACCGACGAGCGATCGCCGCCACTCTCGCGGATCACTGGCGCGGACTCCCCCGTCATGGCCGACTCGTCCACCGAGGCGATCCCCTCGATCACCTCGCCGTCGCCGGGAATGACCTGGCCGGTTTCCACCACGACGATGTCGTCTTTGCGCAGGGATGAGGCCGCAACGCGCTCCTCGCGCCCTTCCACGATGCGACGCGCCACGGTCTCCTTGCGCAGCCCGCGCAGGGCCGCGGCCTGGGCCTTGCCGCGGCCCTCCGCCAGCGCCTCCGCGAAGTTGGCGAAGAGGACCGTGAACCATAGCCACAGCGCCACCTGTCCCGCGAACCAAGGGGGCGCCGCACCGGCAGACGGTGCCGCCAGATCGCGCACCCACAGCAGTGTGGTGAGCACGCTGCCCACCTCGACCACGAACATGACGGGATTGCGGACCAGCAAGCGGGGGTCGAGCTTGCGAACGCTGTCCAGCAACGCAGCGCGCAGCAACGGACCCTCCCAGGCCGAGATCGCCCTGACTCCCTTTTCACCCATGGCTCAGAACACCCTTCCGGCTTGCGCCAGGAAATGCTCGACGATCGGGCTCAAGCTCAGCGCCGGGAAGAAGGTCAAGGCGCCCACGATCAGGATGACCCCCACCAGCAGCCCGGCGAACAGCGGCCCCGTCGTGGGCAGCGTCCCCGCCCCGGGGGGCGCGGACTTCTTGCCAGCCAGCGTTCCCGCGATGGCCAGGGCCGGCACCATCATCCAGAAACGGCCCGCGAGCATCGTGAAGCCGAGCGCCACGTTGTACCACGGGGTGTTGGCGTTGAGGCCCGCGAAGGCAGAGCCGTTGTTGCCCGCCGCGCTGGTGAATGCGTAGAGGATCTCGGAGAGGCCATGGGGACCGGCGTTGGCCAAAGACGACCGCCCGTAGGGCGCAACGGCCGACCAGGCGGCGAGCGCCAGGATCAAGAGCGGGAAGATCAGCACGTACAACATCGCCAGCTTCACCTCGCGGGTCTCGATCTTCTTGCCGAGATACTCGGGCGTGCGTCCAACCATCAGGCCGGCGATGAACACCGAGAGGATCGCCATCACCAGGATCCCGTAGAGGCCCGCGCCCACACCCCCGAACACCACCTCGCCCAGCTGGATGTTGAACAGCAGCACCAGCCCCCCCAACGGCGTGAAGCTGTCGTGCATGGCGTTGACCGCGCCGCACGAAGCGTCCGTCGTCACGGTGGCGTAGAGCGCCGAGGACGCGACCCCGAAGCGAACTTCCTTGCCCTCCATGTTCCCGAGGCCTTGGTCGATGTGGGCGGCGCCCACTGCGGGGTTTCCGCCCGTTTCGGCCCAGTACACCGTCATCACGCCGGCAAAGAACAAGAGGCCCATCGCACAGAACAGCGCCCAGCCCTGGCGCTGATCCCTCGCCATGCGACCGAACACCCAGGTGAGCCCGGCAGGGATTGCGAAGATGAGGAACATCGAGAGGAAGTTCGTCAACGGGTTCGGGTTCTCGAACGGGTGCGCCGCGTTGGCGTTGAAGAAACCACCGCCGTTGGTCCCGAGCTGCTTGATCACCTCCTGCGAAGCCACCGGACCCATGGCGATGACCTGCTTGCCCCCTTCCAGGGTCGCAACCTCCCGGTACGACGAGAGATTCTGGATCATTCCCTGGGAGACGAAGAGCAGCGCGAACGCGAGGCTCAGCGGCAGCAGGATGTAGACCGTCGCGCGCGTCAGATCGACCCACAGGTTTCCCACCGCGCCCGGGCCCTGGCCCTCGCCGCGCCGGGTGAGCCCACGCGCCAGCGCAACGGCCACCGCGATCCCCGCCGCCGCCGATATGAAATTGTGCCAGGCGAGCCCCGCCATCTGGCTCAGGTAGCTCATGGTGGTCTCGCCCGCGTAGCCCTGCCAATTGGTGTTGGTCGTGAAGCTGGCGGCGGTGTTGAACGCGCAGCCCGCCGCGACCGGCGGAAGCCCCTGCGGATTGAACGGCAGCACGTGCTGCAAGCGCTGGATCGCGTAGGTCACGATCATGGTGAAGGCGCTGAAGGCCAGCAGGCCCAGGGCATACGCCTGCCAGGACTGCTCGCGACCGTCCACGCGACACGCCCGCAGGACCAATCGCTCCAGCCAACCGAGCGGGCGGCGCAGGAAGTGGTTCCCACCCTCGAGCACCCGGTACATGAAGTCGCCCAGCGGCTTGGTCACCACCACCACGGCGGCGAAGAACACGAAGATCTGGACCCATCCGTTCGCAGTCACGGCGCCTCCTCCTAGAAACGCTCCGGTCGCAGCAGCGCATAGACCAGGTAGGCCAGCAGAAGCAATGCGAGCAGCAGGCCGGTGACGTATTCGAAACCCATCTCGCCTCCTACAGTCGCTCGCAGGCCTTGACGTACAGCCAGGACAGCAGGAAGAAAGCCACGGTAATCGCCACGAACAGGAGATCCTTCATCGCATCCACCTCGGGTCGAGAGGTCGAGACCGCGCGCACGGGTGGCGGGAGGCGGCATCGCCTTCCCGCGGTGGCGGGAGGCGGCATCGCCTTCCCGCGGTGGCGGGTGTGGCTCGCGCGCGCCGGGAGCGGCCACCGCAGCGCGGAAGCAGTCGTCGCGTCGCGAGAGCTTGCGGATCAGACGCCCGGCCTGCGCGAGGCATGCCAGGCGCCCGCGCACCAATCTAGTGGAGGTCGCGTCAAGACGGCGGAAAGAGCCGCCGGCCAGGAGTCAAGAAACCGTAAGGGCGGGCATCCCCAAGGACGGCGGCGCCGGCCGCCGGTCAGGCGCGGTGTGCGCGGCGATCCTAGGCTCCCCCAACCGCCGCCCTCTGCCCTTGCGCGAGGTTGTGGAACTTGGTGAATCGCCGGTCGAAGTGCAGCGTCACCGTGCCGATGGGCCCGTTGCGCTGCTTGCCGATGATCAGCTCGGCCAGGTTTTTCACGTCCTCGTTCTCTTGGTCGTAGACCTCCGGACGGAAGACGAACATCACGACGTCAGCGTCCTGCTCGATGGCCCCGGACTCGCGCAGGTCGGAGAGCACGGGGCGGTGGTCGCCTCCGCGCGACTCGACGGCGCGCGACAGCTGGGAGAGCGCCAGCACCGGCACGCCGAGGTCCTTGGCCAGGGCCTTCAGCGAGCGGCTGATCAGCGAGATCTCCTGCTGGCGGTTCTCGGAGCGCGTCGTGGTGGCGATCAGCTGGAGGTAGTCCACGATGATCAGCTTCACGCCGTGGGCCGCAACCATGCGCCGCGCTTTGCTGCGCAGCTCGAGCACGGGGATGGCCGAGGTGTCGTCGATGTAGATGGGCGTGCGCGTGATCTCGCCCAGCGCCTGGGTCAGGCGCGGCCAGTCTGAGGGCTTGAGCTTCCCGGTGCGGATGCTGTGGCTGTCGAAGCCGCTCTCCATGGAGATCAGGCGCGTGACCAGCTGCTCGCTGCTCATCTCGAGGCTGAAGATGCCCACCGGGATCTGCTCGCGGTGCGCGGCGCTGAAGGCGATGTTGAGCGCCAGCGCCGTCTTGCCCATGGACGGGCGCCCGGCCAGGATGATCAGGTCCGACGGCTGCAGTCCGCCGGTGTACCGGTCCAGGTCGCTGAATCCCGTGGACACGCCGGTGATCTCGCCGCCGCGCTCGTAGGCCTCTTGGATGTGCTGGAAAGTCAGGTTCGCGAGGTCTTTCAGCGCGGCGAAGCTGCGCTGCTCGGCCTCGCGCGCCAATTGGAACAGCTCGTTCTGCGCGGCATCCAGCAGGTTCTGGGGCGGCGTGCTCGCCTCGAACGCGTCGCGCGACACGATGTTGGTGATGTTGATGATCCGGCGCAGCATCGACCGCTCCTGCACGATGCGCGCGTGGTAGGCGATGTTGGCGGGGCTGACGCCCACCTCCAGGATCGCGTCGAGCTCGCCCGGCCCGCCCATCTTCTCCAGCACGCCGCGGCGGTCGAGCTCGTTGGCGAGCGTCACCAGGTCGGCCGGCTCGTTGCGCTCGGCCAACGCCAGCAGCGCGGCGTACACGTCACCATGACGCGGCGAGTAGAAGTCCACCGGTTTGAGGAACTGCATCGAATCGGCCAGCGCCTCGGCGCTGCGCACGCAGGCGGAGAGGACGGCGCGCTCGGCCTCCAGCGATTGGGGCGGCACGCGGTCCTTGGGCAACAAATTGGTGAGAGCGGACGAGGGGATGTCAGGCTGGCTCATTGGCGCGACCCGGCTCCTGCGGAGGCTGCCTTTGGTTGCGGCGGCGGGCCCGGGAGCGTCGGCTGGCTGGGCGCTGGCCCGTCGATGGCTGCCGAAAATAGCCCAACGCCCGCCGCACACGCAACCCGCGCAAGGCCCCCTGCGCAAACGGCCCGGGGACAGGATTGGGGAGAACCCGGGGGACAACCCGGGGGAGGACGGGGGATGGGTGTCGACAAGCGGCCGCGACTGCGCCGCCAAAAGGACGTGAGCCGGCCGATCAGGGCTCGCCCCGGGCTTCCTCCACCAGGCGATCGTGCAGTGTCCGCAGCTTCTGCACGTCCTCCCAGGTCGGACGCTTCCACTGTGGGTTGCGCAGCAGCGCCGCTGGGTGGTAGGTCACCACGAGGGGGATCCCGTGGTAGTCGTGGACGCGGGTGCGCAGGCGGGCCAGCGACTCGGTCGTGCCCAGCAGCGAGTAGGCCGCGTGGCGCCCTAGGGCGCAGATCACCTTGGGCTGGATGATGGAGAGCTGCTGCAGCAGGTACGGCTCGCAGGCCTCCACCTCGTCGGGCTGCGGATCGCGGTTGTTGGGCGGCCGGCACTTGAGGACATTGCAGATATAGACGTCCTCGCGCGCAAAGCCGATCGCGCCGAGGATCTTCGTCAACAGCTGCCCCGCCACTCCCACGAATGGCTCGCCCTGCAGGTCCTCGTCGCGCCCGGGCGCCTCCCCCACGAACACGAGATCCGCGTCGGGGTTGCCGACCCCGAACACGGTCTGCGTTCGACTCTTCCAGAGCTTGCATTGCTTGCAGTCGCGCACCTGCGCGCAATCGAGCTCGGCCAGCAGTTGGGCCTTGCGCGCCCTGGTCTGATCGGGTGCTGCGTTGGGGTCCGCGCCGGGGAGTGTGGCGTTGTCAGGCCGGTTCGAGCGTGCTGCGCCGGCCCTCAGCGCCCGCCCGCCCGCCCGCTCGCCGGTTTGCTCGCGTGCGCGCTCGCGTGCCCGGCCGATGCTCTCCTCGTCGAGATAGTGACGCTGCATCCCCCGCGCTGCGGCCTGGGCAAGGTAGCGGCGCAGATCCGCGACGATCGGCTCCAGATCGCGGGCCATGGCGTTGCGCCTCAGGAGGCGGTCTCGCGCGAGCGGCCGGCGCGTGGTGGGACGGCGTGGCGCGCGCCGTCGCTGCCCCGGTCCTCGTGGCCGGCGTCCGTGGGGTCCGCGGCGCCCGTGACCTCGGGTGCTGCTGCGACGTGCAGCGCCCGCCTCCAGATCGCCGACGCCACCTCGCGCTTGCCGGCAGGTCCGACCCAGCTCCCGCGCTCGTCGCGGCCCCACAGGTACATGCGGTTGGTGTCGCTGCCGAAGCCCTCGCCCGGCCGCCCGGCGTGGTTGCCGCAGGCGAGGTCGAGGTTCTTGCGGGCGAGCTTGCGCCGCGTCTGCTCCTCGACCGCAGTGTCGTCGCCCGTCTCCAGCACGAAGCCGATCAGGAACTGCCCCGCGGGCTTGGCCCTGCCCAGCGACGCGAGCACGTCCTCGGTGGGCGTCAGCTCGATCGCAGGTGGCCCCGCGTCCTTCTTCATCTTGCCGGCGCGCGCCTGCGCTGGCCGGAAATCGGCGACGGCGGCCGCCATGGCGATCGCGTCGGCCTGCGGCGCGTGCTGGCGCACGAGCGCGGCGAGCTCGGACGCGGTTGCGAAGCGCTCGACGCGCACCCCCGCGGGCGGTGGCACCTCGGTCGGACCCAAGAGCAGGGTCACGTCGGCGCCCAGCTCGCGCGCGACATCGGCCAGGGCGATCCCCATGCGGCCGCTGCTGCGGTTGCCGATGAAGCGCACCGCGTCGATGGGCTCGTACGTGGGCCCGGCGGTCACCAGCACCTTCGTGCCCGCCAGCGGACCCGGCACAAGCCGCGCCAGCACCTCGGCAACGATCGCCTCCGGCTCGGCCAGCCGGCCTTCAGCCACCGTGCCGCACGCCAGCCAGCCCGTCCCGGGCTCGATCACCTGCACGCCGCGCTGGCGTAGAGTCTGGAGGTTCTCCTGGTTGGCCGCGCTCGCCCACATATGGTCGTTCATGGCGGGCGCGACGATCACGGGGCTGCTGGCGGCGGAAACCAGCGTGCTGGGGAGGTCGTTGGCCAGCCCGTGGGCCATCTTCGCCAGGAAGTTCGCGGTGGCGGGTGCGACCAGCATCAGGTCGGCCGCGCGCGCCCACTGGATGTGATCCAGCGGCCGCTCTCCGCCTTCGCCCCAGAGGCTCTCGCCCACGGGCTGGCCGGAGAGCGCCTCGAAGGTGAGCGGAGTGACGAAGCGCGTGGCCGCGCGCGTCATCGCGACGCGCACGGCGCACCCGGCCTCGGTGAGCAGCCGGACGAGGAAGCAGGCCTTGTAGGCAGCGATGCCGCCGGTGACCAGCAACAGAATGGAACGACCCCGGCCGGGGTCCGGCGGGGTCGCGTCCATGCCGACGGATCGGGTCGGAAAGGCCGGCATCGGCCCTCCTCAGCCCTCGGTGGTGTCCGCGAACAGGGTCTCGAGACCGCCCTCTGCCGCGGCCAGCATGGCCTCCGAGCGCTCCTGCTCGCGCCGCTCGCGGGAGTCGTAGTAGTCGATGCGCCCGTCGATGAGGCGCTCCACTGCCAGCGTCGTGATCTTGCGCTCGGGGGGATCCTGCATGGCCTGGTAGCGGTCGTTGAGGCGACGGCACTCCAGGGCCGCGACTCGGATCGCCTCGAACTTGTTGGGGATCCTGCGCAGGATCTGGTCGACGGGGATGTAGGTCATGGAGCCTCCTGGGTTGCCAAGGGCAATGGGCTAGTATAGGAAGCCCCCCCGGGCCCGGCAAGGGACGGGTCCCTGCGAGGCGGATCGCGCGGGGCCACGGTCGCGCCCCTGGTAGCGTCGCTCACGAGCCCGGGTTGTTGACCTCTAGCATGCGCACCCAGACGCCGTCCTGTGCACTGGCGCCGGCCGACAGCAGATCGACGAGCTGCTGGATGCGGCTGCGGCTGTGGGACAGCGAGTCCGCTGCGGCGTCGACGAGCGTTCCAACGCCACGGGTGTTACGCAACGCCTGCAGGTTGAGCGACGCGTAGACGACGGGGCGCGCGGGGTCGGCGCTCTGCTGGCGCCGGATCTCGTCCTCCAGCAGCGGCACAGGCGCGCGGGCGGCCACCAGCAGGAACGACTCCGTTCCGCCCGCGCTGGAGACCTGCCAGTCCTGCGCCACCTCGCCGCGGTGCCCGGGCAGACGATGCTTCACTCCGGCTGCGAGTGGGTTGGCCGGCGAGAGTCCTGCAACCGGGAAGAGCACGAAGAGCTCGCCGTGCTCGTCCTCGTTGATGACGTACACGTGGAGCGGCTCCTGCGGCTGCAGCTCCAGGAACAGGTGATCGCCGGGGGCGATCCAGCTCCCGGCCAGGAGCGTCTCGCGCGCCCCATCGCGTACGCGGTAGAAGGTCGCACTGGCGGGCAACGTCGCGGCATCGGGAGCACCGCTCGAACCGGGTCCGGCGACCGGCGGGGCGGTGGCGAGCGGCCGCCCGCCCGCGCTTGGCAGGGGAGCCGGGGTGGGCGGAGCGGAGGAACGGCCGGAGCGCCGGACCTCCAGGGGAACCGCGACGGCCGCCAGCGCCACCGCGGCAACCGCAGTGGCCCACACCCAGCGCTGCGAGCGGGGGGTGGCGCGACGAGCGGGGGTACGCCCGGTACCGTCCACGAGCGCAGCCGCGCCAGCCGTCAGGCCCGCGGCCGCGCTGGCTGCGACGGCCGCGGCGGGTGGGAGCGCCTGGGCCAGCGCGGCCTCCATCGCACCCGCGCTCGCGAAGCGCGCTTGCGGATCCCGGGACAGCGCGCGCTGCACCACCTGCACGAACGCCGCCGGAAGATCCGCTCGGACGTCCCGCAGCGGGGTGGATTCCCCGCGCGCGTGCAACGCGCTCAGCTCGTCCTGCGTGGTCGCGCTCACGGGATAGCGCCCGCTCACCAAACGGTACAGCAGCACGCCCAGTGCGTAGAGATCCGACGCGGCGCTGGGTCGCTCGCCGGCGAGCACCTCGGGCGCCATGGTGAGCGGCGTGCCGAAGATCAGCGGATCGACGATCCCGGCCGCTTCCGGCGCCTCGGACGCGCCGCGCGGCAGGTCGCTGACCGAGCCGAAGTCCATCAGGATGATCCGGCCGCCGCGCTCGCGCATGACGTTCTGCGCCTTCAGGTCGCCGTGCACCAGGCCGGCGGCGTGGACCGCGGCCAGCGCGCGGCAGAGGCCCAGCCCCACGACGGCGGCTTCCTGTGCGCCCATGACGCCGTGCGCTGCAATCCACTCCTCCAGCGTCTTGCCGTCGACCAGGTCGGTCCAGATGCCCACGCGCCCTTCGTGCACGTCGGCGCCGTGGACGAAGAGCACGTGGGGATCGCGCACGCGCGCGAGGCGGCGCGCTTCGTCGATGAACCGCCGAGCGCCCGTGCCAAAGCGCTCGCCGCCGGTCCGCCGCAGCTTGAGAGCGACCTCGCGCTGCAGCGTGGGATCGAACGCCCGGTACACTTCGCCAAAGCTGCCAACGCCGAGCTGCTCGAGCACCTGCAGCGGACCCCACGTGAATAGCACGGTGCGCGCCGCCGGCGCCGGCTCGGCCGCCGCGGGGGAGTCCCCCGCCCATGGCTTGCGGTAGGCCTGTGCCACGCGCTGGAGGTCGCGCAGGCGCTGTCCGGTGGAGGCGAGATCCCCCAGGCGGGGTGTCTCGGACTCCCAGTCGATCGGGCGTTCGTCGGTGATGTCTTGCGCGAGCCGCAGCAGGTCGGGGCGGTCGTCCACAGGCGAGACGCCCTCATCGCGCGGGTCTCTAGTCCAAGTCATTCATCGCCTCCGCGAGCCGGACGAGAGCGCGCGCCACAAACATGCGCGCAGCGTTGGCCGAGGGGCTCCCGATCGCATCGGCGATCTCCTGATGCGTGTACCCGAACTCAACCCGCAGGATGACGGCCTCCTGTTGCGCTTGCGGCAGGGCGGCCAGCGCCTTCTCGTATGCCTCGAAGGTATCCTGCTCCACCCACCACGGGTTGGGCTCGGGCAGCTCCTCGTCCAGGGGCGCTTTAGAGGGCCGACGCGCCGTCCGCCGGATCTCCTCGCGGATGGCGTTCAGCAGGATGCGGCGCAGGTAGGCGAGAAAGGCTCCCTCGCGCCGCGGCTCGAAGCTCCCCATGTGTTTCAATGCCCGCAGCAGGGTTACCTGCACAAGATCATCGGTGTCCGCCAGCCCACGGGCGAAGAGCGGCAGGCGCCCGTGGGCCCAGCGGCGGAGCATGGGGAGATAACGAGCCAACAGCAGATCGCGGGCGGCGTCGTCACCGGTACGGTAGCGCTGCAGCAGGGCAACGGTCGAAGCCAGGACCGGTTGGGCGTTCCCAGGCCCGCTCGTGGCGGAAGCGCTGGCCACGGGCCCCCCCGGACCGACCGTCGGCGCACCCGCAGTTGTACGGTCCCCCGCATCAGGTTCCAGGGCGGGCGGAGCCGCAGGGGCCGCAGCCGCCGGGGCCGCAGCCGAGGCGGTCAGGTCAGGATGGTCGGGGGGCTGCCCTGTGGGATCGTCGTCCTGGGGCGTTGCCAAGGGTCTCTCCCGGGGTCTGCCGCGCCGTTTCGCCGCGGAATCGCCCGGGGGGCGAGGCCGGGGCGGGCGACCCCGCTGCTCCAGTCTACCATCGGTCGGGCTTCCATCATCGGCCCGCCTAACGGCGGGCGGCCGACCGGCCGGCGGACGCAACGCGGATGGCCGAAGGGCGGCCGGCGTGGGTGGGAGCAGGTGGGCCGCGTCTGGGTCCAGCCTGCGCTCCAGCCCCTGCGGAGGGGCGCACGTCAGGGGGCGAGCAACCGCGCCGCCCAGCGCGCGCGTCGCAATCGCTCGGCGCGAAGGATAGCCTCCAGGTCGGCCTGCGCGCGCTCTTGGTCATCGTTGACCACGTAGTAGCCGTAGCGCGGGGCGAAACCGACCTCCCAGCGCGCGTTGAGCAGCCGGCGCTGGATCGTCTCCTGCGCATCGGTCCTGCGCCCCCGCAGGCGCCGCTCCAGCTCCTCCCACGACGGCGGAAAGACGAAGATCGCCGCAACCCGCTCGCCGAAGAGATCGAGGATGTTGCTGCCGCCCTGGACGTCGAGATCCAAGAGCGGCTGGTGACCGCGCGCGAAGATCGCGTCCAGATCGGGGCGCCACGTGCCATACAGATTGCCGTGGACCTCGGCGTGCTCCGCGAAGCCGCCCTGGCGCGCCATATCCTCGAAGCGCGTGCGGTCGATGAAGTGGTACTCGCGGCCGTCCCGCTCGTCGCCGCGGATCGTGCGCGTGGTGTAGGAGACGGAGAACTCCAGCTCCGGATGCGCCTGCAGCAGGCGCTGGGCGAGCGTGCTCTTCCCGGAGCCCGAGGGGCCGGAGACGAGGAACAGAAAATCCGTGGCGGCAGTGTCGCTCATGAGTGGTGGTGGCGGCGGCCGGGTGAGCGGCCTTGTGCGGGAGCCGCGCGTCCCGCGCGCGGACTACTCCAGGTTCGCGATCTGCTCCCGCAGGCTCTCCAGCTCCTCTTTCATGCGCACCACCGCGTGGGTGATGGCCAGCGACGCTGATTTGCTCCCCATGGTGTTCACCTCGCGGTGCATCTCCTGCAGGAGGAATCCCAGCCGCTTGGCCGCCGGCTCGCTCTGTCGCAGCGTCTCCTCGAACTGTTGCAGGTGGCTGGTCAGGCGCTCACACTCCTCGGTGATCGTGGCGCGGTCGGCCAACAACGCCACCTCCGCCGCCAGCCGCGCCGGATCGACGGCGTCGGCGGCCCCCAGTTTGGCCAGCCGCTCCTTGAGCCGGCGCTGCGCCTCGCGCGGCACGGTCGCGGCGTGGCGCTCCACGACCTTCAACTGCGAGCGCAGCAGCTTGCAGCGGCGGGCGAGCTCACGCGCAAGCGCCCCCCCCTCGCGCGCGCGCATCGCGTTGAACTGCGCGAGCGCCCCCTCCACCACCTCGTCCAGCAGCGCGAGCATGGTGTCCTCGGGCAGGATGCGCTCGCGTACCTCGAGCGCCTCGGGGCGCGCCACCACGTGCGCCAGCTCGATCTCGCCGTCGAGACGGTACTTGCGCCTCAGCTCGCGCAGGGCCTCGACGTAAGCGGCCACGAACGGCTCGTTGACCGCGACCTCCAGGCCACCACCGGCCTGCTCCAGCTCGAGGGTCACCGAGATGCGGCCGCGCTCGATGGCGCCAGCGACCTTCTCGCGCACGCGACCTTCTAACACGCTCAGGCCCGTGGGAGCGCGCAAGACCACCTCGAGGAATCGATGGTTGACCGAGCGCACGTCGGCGCGCAGCGTCACGCCGGCGCGGCGGGCGCTCGCGCCTCCCATGCCCGTCATGCTCCGCATGGTGCTAGGGTTGCACGGAGCCCGCGCGGACGCAACTTTAGACCGCCGCGGCGCTCGCCCGCGGCGCGCGCAGGGAGGTGCAACGGGAAGATGGAGAATGGCGCGTCCGGCTCCACCGCAGGGCCGCTCGGGCCGCCGCCCACCTGGCTGCCCCCGCTGTGCCAGGAGCTGGCGGGCCGGCTGCGCGGCGCCGCCATCGAAGGCATCGCCGCAGGCGCCGGCTGGATCTCACTGCGCGTGGGCGGCAGCTTCCTGTGGGCGACCGCGTTGCCGTGGCTGCGGGCCATCTGGCTCGACGAGCACCCCGTGCCGGGCGCCTGGCTGCACGCGCTGGGCCTGTATCGCGAGAGCCCGTTCGCCTCGCACCTGCGCGGGCGCCATGTGACGGGCGCTGCGCTGCTCGGTGATGGGCAGGGCGCGCCGTGCGGGCTCGCGTTGGATCTCGCGGGCGAGCCCCCGCTACGCATGGCCGTGTGCCTGTGGCCCCGCCCCGGTGCCATCTGGCTGCAGGGTCCACAGCCGCAGCCGGTGGCGCGAACGGGCGCGCTGCCCGATGGCGCGCCGCAGGACTTGGCGGAGGGCGCGGCCGCCGGTGCTTGCGGCACGGGATTCCAGCTCGCCCTGCACGGGGCGCTGGCGCGCGCCGCCCTGCAGGCTGGCCTGTGCACGAGCGTCCGCCGACGGCTGCGCGACGTGCTCAACGGCGCTCTGCGCCGCGAGCAACGCCGCCTCGATGCGCTGCAGCACGACGCTTTGGAGGGCGAGCGCGCAGTCCATCTGCGAGCGCAGGCCGACCTGCTGGCTGCCTACCTGCACACGGTGGGCGCGGGGCAGGCCGAGGTTACTCTCCAGGGCTTCGACGGCCAGCCGACGAAAATCGCCCTCGATCCGGCGCGCGCGCCTGCGGAGAACCTGCAGGAGCTGTACCGCCGCGCCGCGCGCGGAGAACGTAAGGTAGAGGGCACACGGCAACGGCTGCTGCAGGCGGCCGCGGCACGGGAGCGCGCCGCCGACGCGCTGGCCGAGCTCGACCGCCGCCACCAACTCGAGGAGCTGCTGGAGCTGGCCGTGGAGCTCTCCGTCGATTTCGCGCCCGTGCGCGCCAAGGAGCACCGCTCGGCGCCGCTGCGGCAGGCGCAGCCGCGTTTGCCCTATCGCACGTTCGTGCTGGCCAGCGGCCTGGAGGTGCGCGTGGGACGCTCCGCAAAGGACAACGACGCGCTCACGCGCCGTCACAGCGCGCCGGCCGACCTGTGGCTTCACGCGCAGGGTGTGGAGGGCAGCCATGTGGTCCTGCGCAGCGGCGGCACGCCGGTCTCCTCGCGCGACACGGAGCAGGCGGCGCAACTGGCGGCCCTGTTCAGCAAGGCGCGTACGTCGCAGACCGTTCCAGTGGTGGTGACACAGCGCAAGTATGTGCGCAAGCCGCGCGGATCCAAGCCGGGGCTCGCCCAGGTCGAGCGAGCCAGGACGTTGTTCGTGACACCGCGGATGCCGGAGGGGTGCAGCGCGCAGGGGGAGCGGGAGGGCTAGGAGCGCTGGCCTGTCGATGCCGTACGCGGGCGCCCGTCGTGCCGCGCGCCGCCGCCCCGGCCGCCGCCACCAGCACGCAACCGAGGAACAGGCGCGGCGCTTGCACCACGATCAGCCGCCTCGTGCTAGGGCGTGGGGCACTTGGGCCCGCGCCGGCGCGCCCCGTCGGCGAAGCGCGTGATGTCCGCGGCGTCCAACCACTCCATCAAGGGTACCACGAACTTGCGCGAGGCCTGCGTCCACTCCTTGACGTGGGCGATCTCCAGGCGATCGGTCCGGGCGAAGTGCCCGGCGACACGGCGCACCAGATCGTCGAGGGCGTCACGGTGGGCGAGCAACCGTCCGCCCAGCCTGACCACCCGCCCGGAGCCCACCAGCAACGGAAGCTCGGGGCTGCGCAGCTCCGCCTCGGACGCCTCGTAGGCGGCGCCGGCCTGGGCGATGCGTCGCTCCAGTGCGCCGAGGCCCGCTTGCTGCGCGCCGGTGAGCTGGGGCGCGGCGCTGTCGGCGCGCACGCGGTCGCCGGTGGAGAACAGCGGCAGCTGCGCCGTCCATGCCGACAAGAGCTGCGCGAAGTGCTGTGGTGTCCCCCGGAAGCCCAACGCCTGGCGCAGCTCCTCCCGCGGCAGGCCCGGGGACATGGGCGCAACCTGCTGGTGCTCGCGCAGCAGCTCCAGCGCCCGCTGCGCGGCCTGCTGCGCGCACGCGGCGTCCAGGACGCGGTCGCCCACCTCCAGCAGCGAGCCGGCGCGGACCGCTTCGTCGACCGCGCGGTCGGCGTCCGGTTGGCCAAGCCCCAACATGCTGTACCAGGGGCGCAGATCGGCCCGGGCGCACCCCACGAGCTCCGCTCGCGCGATGCGCAAGAGCGGCCACGCCCGCGGGCCGCGTTGCGCGATACGCAGCAGCCACAAGAGCGCGTCGCCGCGGCGCTGGCGCAGTGGCAGCTGCGGATCGAGGACGACGCCGCCCGCAACGGTGACCATGGGTGAATACGAGCGGAGCACGAGCCGGTCGCCCGGCGCGGCGACCAGCGGAACCTCCAGGTGCAGGCGCGCAAGTCCGGACTGACCGGCAGCGAGCGTGCCGCCCTCGAGCAGATCCAGCCGCCCCAGCACCTCGCGCGCGGCGTGGTGTACGTGGAAGCGGGCGCGTGTGCGCAAGGCCTCGTCCAGGCCAACGACGGCCTCCAGCCGCACGCCCAGCACCCGCGCGGGCTGCCAGCCGTCGCCCGAGACGAGCTGGTCGCCGCGCTCGATCTCCTCTTTCTTGACGCCGTGCAGCGAAAGCGCGACTCGCTCGCCCGCGCCCGCCTCCGCCACGGGATCGCCGTGGCTTTGCACCTCGCGCACGCGGATGCCCGCACCCGCGGGAAGCAGCCGCAGCTTGTCGCCCGCGCGAACGCTGCCCCCAAAGGCAGTGCCCGTGACCACCACGCCCGATCCCTGCAGCACGAACACGCGATCGACGGGCAGACGGAAATCACCCACCCGCGCCCGCGGCGCGACGCGCGCGGCCAGGCGGAGGAGCTCATCGCGCAGGTGCGGCAGCCCCTCGCCCGTGAGCGCGCTCACCGTCACGATGGGCGCGGCGGCGAGAAACGTCTCCGCCACCAGCTGGTGCGCCTCGTCGGCAACCAGCGCGAGCAGAGCGGGCTCGACCAGATCGCGCTTGGTGATCACAACCAGGCCGGCACCCACGCCCAGCATGTGCAGCACGTCGAGGTGCTCGCGGGTCTGGGGCATCACTCCCTCGTCGGCGGCGATCAGCAACATCGCCAGGTCCATACCGCCCGCTCCGGCGACCATCTGCCGGACGAAGCGTTCGTGGCCGGGGACGTCGACGATGCCCAGCCGGATCCCGCCGGGCAGGTCCAGGTGCGCGAAGCCGAGCTCGATGGAGATCCCGCGCGCCTTCTCCTCGGGCAGGCGGTCGGTGTCGATGCCGGTGAGCGCCTTGACCAGAGCCGTCTTGCCATGGTCGACGTGGCCGGCGGTGCCCAGAATCAGCGTGCGGGTCACGGCGGCCGGCGCGTGCTGCGGCTCGCTCACGGCGTCGGCGGCCCGGGCACGCGCTCGATCGAGGCCCCCAGCGCCTGCAGCTTCTTCTCGATGGCCTCGTAGCCACGGTCGATGTGGTAGACGCGCTCGAGCAGCGTCGTTCCGTGGGCGGCCATGCCGGCGAGGATCAGCGCCGCCGAGGCACGCAGGTCGGTGGCCATCACGGGGGCGCCCTTGAGCGTCTCCACGCCGCGGACCACCGCGGAGCTGCCATCCAGGCGGATGTTGGCGCCCAGGCGGCGCAGCTCGGCGACGTGTGTGAAGCGGTCGGGGTAGATCGTGTCGGTGATGACGCTGATCCCGGGCAGCAGCGAGGCGACGGCCATCATCTGCGCCTGCATGTCGGTGGCGAAGCCGGGGAAGGGTCGCGTCACGGCATTGACCGGCCGGTTGGCAGCGCTCCCGTCGATGCTCACGATGTCGTCCTCGGCCTCCAGCTCGCAGCCCATGGCGGTCAGCACGTCGAGGGTCGCGCCCATGTGGTCGGGGCGGCAGCCCTCGACCGCGATCTTGCTGCGCAGGATCGCTGCCGCCGTCAGGAACGTTCCCGCCTCGATGCGGTCGGGGATGACGGCCAGATCGGCGGGATGCAGCGCGCTGACGCCCTCGATCTCCAGGCGCGTGGTGCCCAGGCCGTCGATCTTTGCGCCCATCAACACCAACGCCTCGGCCAACTGGGTGACCTCCGGCTCGCGCGCGGCGTTCTCAAGGACGGTTCTGCCCTTGGCGAGCACGGCGGCCATGAGCACGTTGGCGGTGGCGCCCACGCTGCTGGTCTCGAAGCTGAACTCCGCCCCGCGCAGGCGGTCGGCCGTGGCGACGATGTAGCCTTCCTCGAGCTCGATCTTCGCGCCCAGGGCCTCCATGCCCTTGATGTGGAGGTCGACCGGGCGCGGCCCCCAGGCGCAGCCGCCGGGCAGGCTCACCCGGGCGCGGCCCCGCGCGGCGAGCAGGGGTCCTAGCACATAGATGCTTGCGCGCATGGTCTTGACCAGGTCGTAGGGCGCCTCCATCCCCTCGGCCGCGCGCGTGTCGACGGTGAGCGTGCCAGCGCCGTGCTCGATCCGCGCGCCGATCGCGGCGAGGACTTTGCCCATGGTCTTGGTGTCGCGCAGGTCAGGGACGTTTCGAATGCGACTCACGCCGCGCGTGAGCAGCGTGGCCGCCATGAGCGGAAGCACGGCGTTCTTGGCGCCGCTCACCCGCACGGATCCTCTGATCGTGCTGGGGCCGGTGATCTCGAAGCGGTCCATCGCTGCTCCCGGGTGGGGCCGAGGTGATCGGTGGAGAGCTGGGGAATGGGGAACCCCGCGGATGGTAGGGCCCCGACCCGCACGGAACAAGAGAGCGCCACGCCCCGGGTTGAAAGCGGCGCTAAGTGTGCAGCTCGACGATGTCGCCGTCCTGCACCACGTGCTCGCGCCCCACCTGCTGCCCCTGGAACTCTCCGCTGCCCCAGACGCGCGCGAATTTGAGCGACGCGGCCAGCTCGCGGTGCACCAGGCGCGCCACGTGGGTGACGGTCTCGCCGCGGCGCAGCGTGTAGGGACGACCTGTGGCAGGCGGTTTCCCGGGCGCCTTGGTGTAGACGCGCACGATACCCAACCCCTCGAACAAGAACGGCGCAATCCGATCCAGCCCCTGCCCCGTGGTGGCCGAGACTGACAGCGCCGGGTAGCGCACGCCCAGCAGCTCCTCGAGCACCTCGGCCTCCGCCGGATCGGGATCGAGATCGCACTTGTTGGCCAGCAGCAGCGTGGGCAGGTGGATGCGGAAAGGATCGGCGAGCTCCTGGTCATCGCCGCCGTCGTCTGCCGTCGCGTGCGTGGCAAAGGCCGCGGTCAAGTGCCCCGCGTCGCGGCTGCGCGTCCCCGCCTGCACCGCCGCGCCCCAGCGCTCCTCCAGCGTGACGCGCTTGGCGTCGAGGCGCTCACGGATCGCCGCGACCTGCTCGACGCACGCAGGATCGCTCAAGTCGATCACCAGGAGCGCGGCGTCGGCCGGCTGCAGTGCATTGGGCATCCACGGCTCCATGAACTCCGCCGACAAGGGCGGCAGATCCACCAGTTGGAAGTGGATGTCCTCGTGCGGGAGCATGCCGGCCCTCGGCGCCTTCGTGGTGAACGGGTACGGGCCGATCTCGGCATGGGAATGGGTCAGGCGTGCGTGCAGGCTCGACTTGCCCGCGTTCGGCGGCCCGAGCAGCGCGATCTGCGCCGCGCCCTCGGGACGCACGGCCTGCGCCGGCCCGGTGCGCGCGCCGCCCTTGTGTGGGGCAGCCAGCTCCTCGGTGAGCTCCTTGATGCGCGCCTTGATGTCGGCCTGGATGTGCTCGGTCCCCTTGTGCTTGGGGATCGTCTTGAGCATCTCGCGCAGCAGGTCCAGGCGCTCGTGCGCGTCACGCGACTTGCGGTACTCCGCCTCGGCCTTTTTGTAGTCGGGAGAGAGATTGGCGGGCATGGTCTGGGCGGATTCCCTTCCCCCGCGGGGGGCTGGACCCCGGGTCTGGCTGCAGCGCGAACTGGTCCCCCCGGTACACTGGGCGGTCGGACGCGCAGCGGCAAGCTCCACGCATCCTCCGCCACCAGATTACCAATGCAAGGTGCGACCGGGCGAAGCGTGCGTGGAGCCACCGCTAGGCGGGTGGGCCCGGCCCAGCGGCACCAACGACCCGCCCCGGCGCCAGCGGCCGGTCAGGCCCAGCGGCCCACCGCCACCCGCGGCCGCCCGCCGAGGTCATGGTGGTCGACGACCGCCGCGAACCCGGCGGCTGCAAGCAGCGCAGCGCACGCGTTCGCCTGCTCGTCGCCGTGCTCGAAGACCATCCAGCCGCCCCGGCGCAGCGCCCGCGCGCCCCAGGTCACCAGGCGCCGGATCACCTCCAGTCCGTCCAGCCCGCCGTCGAGCGCGGCGTGCGGATCGTGGTCGCGCACCTCGGGGGGCAGGCCAGCGATGTCCGCGCGGCGCACGTAGGGTGGGTTGGAGACGAGCAGGTCACAGTCGCCGGTCACGTCCATACCGGCGCTTTGACCCGCCGCGGCCTCCCCCAGCGGGTCCCCCGCCGCGAACGTCGCGCGCTCCGCAACTCCCAGTCGCTGCGCGTTGGCACGCGCCAGCTCGACGGCTGCCCCGTCCAGGTCGAACCCGGTGAGTCTCGCCGACGGCCAGTGCGCGAGCAGCGCGATCCCGATGCAGCCCGTCCCGATGCCCACCTCCACGATCGTCCGCGGCGGCGCGTCGGCCGCGAACAGTCCCCGCGCCACCTCGATCAGCGTCTCGGTCTCCGGCCGCGGGATGAACACGCCGGGCCGCACCGTGAGCGTGAGGTCCAGCAGGTGCGCCTCGCCGGTGAGCAACTGCAGCGGCACGCGGCGGCCGCGTTGGCGAACGAGGTCGCGGTAGCGGTCCAGCTCGCCCTGGACGATCGGCCGCTCGAAATCCAGATAGAGCTTCAACCGCGGCACCCCCAGCACATGGGAGAGCAGGAGCTCCGCATTCAGCCGCGGTGAGGGCACGTGATGCTCGGCGAGGTACTCGGCGCAGACCTTGATCAGGGCGAGCGGCGTCCACAACTGCCGCTGCTCTGGCCGGCCGTCCGCGGCCATCGCCTACGAGCCCGGGGTGCCCGGGGGGCTCCCCGCGCCGCGGGCGCCCGGGGCGCTCGGCACGCCAGAGGCGCTGGACGTGCCGGTCGCGCCGGGTCCACCCGGCATGCTCAGCGTGCTGGGCTGGCCCTGCGCGCTCTGGGCCAGGCGCCGCTCGCGGAAGTGCGCGATCACGACCTGGAGGAGCTCGTCGAGGTTGCCGTCGAGGACGTCCTGCAGATTGTGCGTGGTGTACCCGACGCGATGGTCGGTGACGCGCGATTGGGGGAAGTTGTACGTGCGGATCTTCTCGCTGCGGTCGCCGGTCCCCACCTGCTGGCGGCGCGCTGCGGCCTCCTTCTCGAGCTGCTCGCTGCGCGCCCGCTCGTACAGGCGCGCGCGCAGCACCTTCAGCGCCTTGGCCTTGTTCTTGTGCTGGCTCTTCTCGTCCTGGCAGATCACGATCATGCCGGTGGGAACGTGCGTCACCCGCACGGCGCTGTCGGTGGTTTTGACGCTCTGGCCGCCGGGCCCACCACTGCGGAACACGTCGATCCGCAGGTCCTGGGGGCTGATCTGCACCTCGACCTCCTCCGCCTCGGGCAGCACGGCCACCGAGCACGCGGAGGTATGGATACGGCCGCTGCTCTCGGTCACGGGCACGCGCTGGACGCGGTGCACGCCGCTCTCGTTGCGCAGCGTGCCGTAGGCGTTCTCCCCCTGCAGGCTGAAGATCGCCTCCTTGATGCCACCCGTGGCCGAGGCGGAGAGCTGCAGCATCTCCATCTTCCAGCGGCGCCGCTCGGCGTAGCGCTGGTACATGCGGGCGACCTCCTGGGCGAACAGCGCCGCCTCCTCGCCGCCCGTTCCGGCGCGCACCTCCAGGATCGCATCACGGGAGTCGTCGGGGTCCCGGGGCAGCAGCAGTTCCTTGAGCGTGCGCTCCAGGGGGGGGAGTTCGGCCTCGAGCTGCGTCAGCTCGTCCTTGGCCAGTGCCCGCATCTCCGGATCCGTCTCCGACTCGAGCAACGACCGCGCCCCCTGCAGCCCGTCGAGCATCTGCAGGTAACGCGTGGCGTGCTGCCCCAGCTCGCGCAACTGGGCGTACTCCTGGTTGACCTCGCGGTAGCGCACGCGGTCGTTGACCAGCGCCGGGTCGGCGAGCGCCCGCTCCAGGTCGCTCAGGCGCGCCAGTTTGGCTTGGAGGATCTCGCGCATGGAGCTTTCGGCCACAGTGCGCCTGCGGCGCGCCCGCGCGCGCGGCGGTTCAGGATGCCGCCTGGGCGAGCTCCAGGTAGGTCTTCTCGGCGAAGTCGGCAGCCTGCACGTCGAGCACCGAGGTGAGCGCCGCGATCGCCACCTCGAGCTGCTCGCGGCTCGGCTCGCTGGTGGTGAGCTTCTGCAGCATCAGGCCCGGCCAGATCAGAGGCCGGATCCACACCGCCTTGGCGTAGCGCCCGCTGAGGCGGATCACCTCGTAGGCGATCCCGCCGATCACCGGCACGAAGGCCAGCCGCTGGAGCCGCTCCCCCAGGTTGTCGGGCCTCCCCAGCGTGAGGAAGACCAGCACGCTGGTCAGCATCACGAAGAACAGGAAGCTGGTGCCGCAGCGCGGGTGCAGGGTCGGGAAGCGCTGGGCGTTGTCCGGGGTGAGCGGGAGGCCGTTCTCGAAGGTGTGGATCGTCTTGTGCTCGGCCCCGTGGTACTGGAACAAGCGCTTCATATCCGGTAGCCGCGACATGGCGATCAGGTAGAGCAGGAACACGCCCAGGCGCAGCGCCCCGTCGATCAGGTTGAACCCCAGCCCGCTGCGCACGCCCGTGAGCTCGGTCAACAAGAGCGGGAGGAAGAAGAACAGCGCCAGGCTGACGGCGAAGGCCACCACCACCGTGCCGGCCAGCATCAGCCGGTCGGTCGTGGAGGCCTTCTTCTGTGTCACGACCTGGTCCTCCATGGCCTGCTCGGCGCTGAACATCAGGCTGCCCAGACCGACCGCCATGGTCTCGACCAGGGTTACCGCACCGCGCACGAAGGGCACCTTGCCCAGGCGCAGTCGGCGCGTGGCACTACTGTACGGACGGCGGCGTACCACGATCCCGCCCCCCGGAGTGCGCACGGCGGTCGCCACCGCAGTGGGGCAGCGCATCATGACGCCCTCGATCACGGCCTGGCCGCCCACGGCCAGGTCGAGGCTGCGTGGATCGAACGACCGGGTACGGTCGGTCATCGGGCACCTGGGCTGCGCTCGAGGGCGCCCCGCGGAGCGCGGCGCGCGCGAGCGGGACGGTGGGGGGGTCGGTCTACTTGGTGGCCGGCTTGCCGGCGCCTTCCTTGTAGCGGCGGCGGAATCGCTCCACGCGCCCGGCGGTGTCCACGATCTTCTGCTTGCCCGTGAAGAACGGGTGGCAGGTGGAGCAGATCTCCACGTGGATATCCTTGCCGGCGGTCGAGCGCGTCTCGACCACGTTGCCGCACAGGCAGATGATGCGCGTCAGCTTGTATTCGGGATGGATGCCCTGCTTCATGGCCTCTGCTGCGTCCTCACGGTAACGGGGCGCCATTAGCGGTGCCCCCGGGATCCCGGCCGCCAGTGGCCGGACGGACAAGGCTAGCACACCCACCGCACCCCCGCCAGGTGGCGCCATCCCGGCTGCGCCATCCCGGCCGGGCGGCCGGCCGCTTCCAGGGCGCCGCGCGGCGCGGCCGCGGCCCCGGCCGGGCCGCCACCTGGTGCGCTCGCGATCCTCGGGCGTTGCGCGAGCTCAGGCGTTCATCGAGTCGAGAAACTGCCGGTTGTTCTCGGTCTTGGTGAACTTGTCCAGGAGGAACTCCATGGCCTCCTGCGGGCTGCGGTCGTTGAGGAACTTCCGCAGGATCCAGATCTTGTTGAGCTCCTTGGGATCGATCAGGAGTTCTTCCTTGCGCGTGCCGCTCTTGAAGATGTCGATCGCCGGGAAGATGCGCCGGTCGGCCAGCTTGCGGTCGAGCACCAGCTCCATGTTCCCCGTGCCCTTGAACTCCTCGAAGATCACCTCGTCCATGCGGCTGCCGGTGTCGATGAGCGCGGTGGCGACGATGCTGAGGCTGCCCCCCTCTTCCACATTGCGAGCCGCCCCGAAGAAGCGCTTGGGCCGCTGCAAGGCGTTGGCGTCCACGCCGCCGGAGAGGATCTTGCCGCTGTGGGGCACCACCGTGTTGTGGGCGCGGGCCAGACGGGTGATGGAGTCCAGCAGGATCACCACGTCGTGGCCGTGCTCGACCAGGCGCTTGGCCTTCTTGATCACCATGCCCGCCACCTGCACGTGACGCTCGGCCGGCTCGTCGAATGTGGAGCTGACCACCTCGCCGCGCACCGTGCGAGCCATGTCGGTGACCTCCTCGGGGCGCTCGTCGATGAGCAGCACGATGAGGATCACCTCGGGATGGTTCTTGGTGATCGAGTTGGCGATCTTCTGCAGCAGGACCGTCTTGCCCGCGCGCGGCGGCGAGACGATCAGTCCGCGCTGCCCCTTGCCAATGGGGCACAGCAGGTCGATCACGCGCATGCTCAGGTCGCTGCGCCCGGCCGCCTCCTTGCCGCTGCCGTTGACGCCGCCATTGCGGTCGGCCAGCCAGAACCGGTCGTCGGGATAGAGCGCCGTGAGGTTGTCGAACAGCGGCTTGCTCTTGGCGATGTCGGGACTCTCGAAATTGACCGCCTCGACCTTCAAAAGCGCGAAGTAGCGCTCCCCCTCCTTGGGCGGGCGAACCTGGCCACTGATGGTGTCGCCGGTGCGCAGATCGAACTTCTTGATCTGCGAGGGCGACAGATAGATGTCATCGGGCCCCGGGAGGTAGTTGTAGTCGGGCGAGCGCAGGAACCCGTAGCCCTCCGCCAGCACCTGCAAGACGCCGTCGGCGTAGATGATCCCGCCGTGCTGCGCCTGCGACTCCAGCACCTTGAAGATCAGCTCCTGCTTGCGCAGGTGGGCGACGCCCTCGATGCCGTGCTGCTCGGCGATCAGCATCAGCTCCTGGATGTTCTTCTGCTTCAGCTCGCCGATGTTGAGGTCCTGGCCGGTACCGGAGCTGCCGATGGTATTCACCGTGGACATAATCGTGTCTTCCGACATGGGAGGGGGTGGAGGAGACAGCGCGGCCTCGACGACGGGCTCGAGCTCGGGCACCGTCTCCGGCTCCGCCGCCTGGGCCGCACGGGCGGCCCGGCTGAGAGCCGAGGTCCTCCGGCGGGAGGACCGCTTCTTATCGGTTGCGTTCTCGATGATGGGAGGGGCGTGCCGCCGGCGGGTGCCAGGCGGTTGGCCCTGGAACGAAGATCCTGTCCCGTGCTCGTCTTGAAGCCGCCACGGGGGCGGCGCGCGCGGGGTGGCCTCCTCCCCACCCCTTGCAAACCACTTGCCAACCGGCCCCGGGAGGGGCTTATGAGCCCGGTTGGCTGCCCTTCAGCTCCTCGTAGCGCTTGCAGGCCTCCTCAGCCTCCTTCGGCTGGTTGTTGCGCGTATAGGCGCGGCAGAGGACCGCCCAGGCGCGTTGGTTGGCCGGCACGAGCTCCACCAACTGCTTGGCGTACTCGATCGCCGGCGCATATTGCTCCAGCTCGAAGTTGCTCAGCGCCAATGTCTCCACGACGTCGGTCTTGGTGTCCTTCGTCTTGGCCAATGCGAGCGCCTTTTCGCACGCGGGAATGGCAGCCCGATACCCATCGGGTGTCCCGGTCTGGAAGCGGGAGAGGCCCAGCAGGTAGTACAGGTCGTCGTACAGCCCGCTCTCATTGAGCCCGGGGTCCTTCTCGATCTGCACCACCCCGCGCTGGTAGAGGTCGGCGGCCTCGGCGAACTTGTTGGCGCTCATGCGCTCGTTGGCGATCGCGTAGATCAACTCGAGGTCGTCGGGGTTCTCGGCCAACAACCCCTCGCGTAGCGCCTCGGCCTCGGCGGTGCGTCCCACCATCCGCAGCGCCTTGATCTTGTCGTCGACCAGCGAGCGTTTCGCCTTCGGATCGGAGGAATGGGCGATCATGTCGTCGAGAATCTTGACCGCGCCGTCGACCCGCGCCTCGGCCCGGGCCTGTGCCGCGTTGTCGGTGTCGGTCTTGGCCGCCTGCAGCTCGTTCTGGGCCAGCTTGAGCTGCACCTGGACGATGGGCCGGCGAGCGCGCAGGCCGTTCTCTCCGCTCGAGTCCACGGCATACGCCAGCTCGAAGTAGCGGGCGGACTCGTCCCAGCGATCCTGGTCCTTGAGCGCCACGGCGCGGTTGAAGGCGTGGGAGTAGTTGCTCTGGATGTTGTCGTGGGCGAGCTTGCCGTAGGTCAGGCTGTCGACGACCGCCGCCTTGTTGTAGAACTCGGTGGCCATGGAGTAGAGGACCTTCGCCGAGTCGAAGCAGGCGGCCCGGAAGGCAGCCGGGTCGTCCAGCCGGCCGACCAGATTCTTGTCCTTCTGTAGATTGCGGTCCCGGCGGATCTCGTCGTCGGTGCGGGCACTGTTCTTGAGGTCTTCCTCGGCCCGGAACGCCACCGTGCGGGCCAGGTTGAACAGCGCCTCGCTGTCCTTGGGGTTGTCCTCGAGAGCGCGCCGGAACGCGGCCTCGGCCTTGCGGTACTGTTGCAGGTCGTTGTACAGGAGCCCCGAAGTGGTGAACGGGTTCTTGCACGCTGAGAGGCCCGCGACCGCGGCCACGACGACGGCCACCATCCGATCCGACTTGCGCATGAAGCGCCCCCTTGGGCGATGGTCGAGCAGCTTCCGGGAGGTTCCAGGGTTGCGACGGTCTCGCCGGCGCGTCCATCCCCGCGAGGAAGCCCGAGGGCGGTCTCTGGCCGCCTGCGACGTCTTCGGGTGGGAGCTGAAGGATGGAGAAGAGGTGAGGCGAACTCTCGGCCGGGATCCCCACGTCCCTGCGCGGCCAGCAGCCGCGCCCTGTCTGCGTTCTATATAAGGCTCGGCCGGCGCCTGTGTCAACACTCCCGCACGAGGTTCGACCGGTTCCGGTCCCGATGCTCCCGCGTCGCCTTTGGGACCGCCCCCACGGTCAGAGCAGCTGCTGGGGGTCCACGTCCAGCGCCAGGTCGGCGCGCCACCCCCCGGGCGTCCGCTCGCGCACCTGCTCGAGAAGGTCCAGCACAGCGCGCTTGCCCGCCGTCCCCAGGTTGCCCTTGAGCAGGATCTGTCCCCGGTAACGGCGATTGATCCGCGCCAGCACCGCCCGCGCCGGCCCCAGCAGCTGGACTGCGGGTGGGAGCACCCCGGGAAGCCGATGCCCCAGGGCCGCCAGCAGCGCGTCGAGCACCTCCTCCTGCGGCGCGGTGGCCAGGATGGCTGCCAGGCGCCGCCACGGCGGATAGCCCAGAGCGCGCCGTTGCGAGAGCTCCTCCTCCAGGAAGCCGATCACGTCGTGGCCGCGGGCGTAGCCCAGGACGCGGTGGTCGGGGTCCCAGGTTTGCAGGACGACGCGCCCGGGCCCGACCCGGCCACTGCGCCCGGCCACCTGCGCCAGCAGCTGGAACGCGCGCTCGTGGGCGCGGAAATCGGGAAAGTGCAGACCCGCGTCGGCGTCCACGACTCCCACGACGGTGACCCTCGGGAAATGCAGCCCCTTGGCCACCATCTGCGTCCCCACCAGCAGGTCGGCCTCCCCAGCCGCGAACTGGTCGAGCAGGCGCTGGTGGCCGCGCTTCCCCGCCGTCGTGTCCTGGTCCAGGCGCAGGATGCGAGCCTGTGGCAGGCGTGCTTGCAACGCCACCTCTACGCGCTGCGTTCCCACACCGCGCGGACGCATCGGCGTGGCGCCGCAGCCACCGCAGGCGGCCGGGCGCGCGGCGCGGTAGCCGCAGTAGTGGCAGTGCATGCGGTCGTCGCGCAGGTGCCAGGTGAGGCTGATATCGCAGTGCGCGCACTGCAGCACGTACCCGCACGCGCGGCACTGGAGGTAGCGGGCGAAGCCGCGGCGGTTGTGCAAGACGATGGACTGCTCGCCACGGGCGAGCGCCTCCTCCAGGGCCGCGCCCAGCCGCGGGCCGATCAGGCCGAGCTCGTCCTGGTCGTTCCCCGCGCCGTCCGCGCGGGACGCGTCGGAGGAACCGTCCGCGCCGGAGGGACCCTCCGCGCCAACGTGGCCCGCGCGCCCGGTGCGCCGGTCGATCACCTCCACGCATGGCATCGCCTCGGCGACCAGCCGCTGCGGCAGGGAGAGCAGCTGGTGCTTGCCCCGGCGCGCGTTGTGCCAACTCTCCAGGCTGGGCGTGGCCGATCCCAGCACGACCGGGGCGCCCTCCAGGGACCCGCGCATCAGCGCGACGTCACGCGCGTGGGCGCGCGGCCGGTCGTCGGCCTTGTAGCTACCCTCGTGCTCCTCGTCGACGACGATCAGGCCCAGCTCCCGCACCGGCACGAACACCGCGCTGCGCGCCCCCACCACCACCGAGATCTCGCCGCGCGCGGCGGCCTCCCACACCGCGCAGCGCTCACCGTGGCTGAGGCGACTGTGGTAGGGCGCGACGCGTCCGGGGAAGCGCGCCGCGATGCGCGCCATGGTCTGGGGCGTGAGCGAGATCTCCGGCAGGAGCACGATCGCGCCGCGCCCGTGCGCCATCGCCGCCTCGATCGCGCGCAGGTAGACCTCGGTCTTGCCACTCCCGGTGACGCCGTGCAGTAGGAAGCTCGCGTACCGGTGGGCGCTCACGGACGCGCAGATCGCGTGCACCGCCTGCTCCTGCGCCGCGCTGAGGGACGGGCCGGCCTCGGCTTGACCCTGCGCCGGCAGGAGCGGCGAGCGGCGAGCGGCGGTGGCGGGCATGGGAGGCAGCAAGAGCGCGACCGCCTCGCCGAGCGCGCAGGCGTAGTAGTCGGCGATCCAGGCGGCCAGCTGCAGCGCGGGGGCACCCAGCCGGTAGGGCGCCGGCAGGATCGCATGCACGTCGCGCAGGCCGCGCCGCTGCGACGGTGGGACGAGGCGCAGCACGACCCCTGTCAACGTGCGGCGCCCCAGCGGCACGCGGACCACGGTGCCGGGCACGAGCGTCGGCAGCGGCGGGGCCGATTCGAGCCGGGCCGATTCCGCGGGCGCGCGCGACGCCGCCGACCGGGGTGCCGCAATTGGGTCGGGCGCGCGGGGCGGATCTTCCGCTGCCGCGGCGTCCGTCGGCGCGGCCAGCAGCCCGGGCGGGACCCGGTAGGTAAAGGGATGGAAAACGGGAACGGGCAGGACCACCTCGACGTGGGTGCCCTGCCCGAGGGGACTGCTCGCCTTGGCTTGGGCGGCCTGCCGCTGCGCGCGCATGGGCGCAGTATAGCCCAGCACACCCCGGCCGCGCGTGTCAGTCGCTGGCGGGCGATCCGATCAGCTCGCGGATGCGCTCGACGAGCTTCTGGGGATTGAAGGGCTTGGTCATGTACGCATCGCACCGGACCTCCTCGCCCTTCTTTCGATCGGCGGCACGGTCACGTGCCGTGAGCAGGATCACGGGGATGTGGGAGGTCTCGGTCTTCGACTTGATGGCCCGGCAGACCTCGAAGCCGTCCACTTTGGGCATCATGACGTCCAGCACGACCAGGTCGGGTCGCAGCTGGTTCACCTTGCGCAGCGCCTCCTCGCCGTTGGCAGCCGTGATGACCTCGAAGCCTTCGCTGCCGAGGGTGAAATCCAGGATATTGAGGATGTACATCTCGTCGTCCACGACGAGCAGCTTGCGGCTCATGTCCCTTCACTCCTGTTGTCCTGCGCGTCCTTCCGATGCACGGCGTGGGTCGTGGTTGGGGCGTGACGGGACCGTCAGCTGGCTCCTCCCCCGGTGCCGGCCGGCACCGGGGGACCGCTTGGCGGCGTGGGCGCACCGGGCAGCGCGGACGCCGTGGAAGGGGCCGCTGTCGCGGACCGGCCGCCCAGCACGGTGAGCGCGGTGTGGAACTCCCGGCGCTTGCCCTCCACGGCGGCCAGGAAGGCCGACGAGACGCGCGGGCAGAATCGCCGGCCGACCCCTTCGCGGATGAGCGCAACCGCCTCGTCCAACGAGAGCGCTCGGCGGAAGGGCCGGTCGTGCAGCAGGGCGCCGAAGACGTCGGTCAGGCGAACCAGGCGCGCGCCCACCGGGATCGCCTCTCCCGCCAGGCCGTCAGGATAGCCGCTGCCGTCCACGTTCTCGTGATGGTGGTAGAGGATCTGGCGCACCTTGGCCAGCGGCTCCACCTCGGTGGCCAGCTCCGCCCCCGCTCGCACGTGGTCGTTGATGCGCTCGCGGTCCTCGGCCGACAAGGGCGAGATCTTGCGCAGGATCTGCTCTCCCACCCGCGCCAGACCGAGGTCGTAGGTCTTGAGCACGTAGGCCAGCGCCCGCAGGTCGTCCTCGTGCATGCCGAGGCGGCGCGCCGCGTCCAGGCCGCTGCGCGCCACCAGCTCGCGCAGCGACGACCAACGGTCGCGACTCACGTCGAGGATCGCGCGCAGGGCGGAACGGGCCGCCACCAGGCGGTGGTGGCCGACGCGGTAGGCCTCCAGGCTGTCGAAGGCCTTCACCAGGCGCTCGCCGAGCGCCTCCAGCAGCAGCCGGTCGTCCTCGTCGAATACCTGGCCGTTGATCTTGTTATTCACGTTTACGACGCCGAACACGTGGGTGCCACGCCGCAGCGGGGCGGACAGCAGGCTGCGCGTGCTGTACTGCACGTCGTTCATGCGGCCGGCGAAGCGCGCGTCGCCGCGCAGGTCGTGCACCAGGATCGACCGCCCCTCGCTCCAGACACGCCCGGCGATCCCCTCGCCCTTGCGCAGGCGCGCGCCGTGGACGACCTCCTCCTCCAGCCCCACCGCCGCCTCGATGCGCAGGGCGTCGGAGGCCGGATCCACGAGCATGATCGAGGCGATTCGCGTGCCCATCAGCTCCGCCGTGAGCGTGGTGAGCAGCTGCAGGAACTCCTCGCGCTGCATCCGCTCCGAGACGTCCGAGCTGTCCTCGCGGTTGCTGTGGATCACGAGCTCCTTGCGGGGCAGCAGCACGACGAAGCGCGTGCCGCGGCCACCGGCTCGCTCCACCCAGATCCGGCCGTCGTGCCACTCGACGATGTCGCGGCAGATGGCCAGGCCCAGCCCCTGCCCGCCGTAGGCGCGCGTGGTCGAGCCGTCCACCTGGTAGAAGCGATCGAAGATGCGCTCCATCTCCTCTTCGGGAATGCCGATCCCCGAGTCCTCCACCACCAGACGCGCCAGGCTCACTTCCTCCTCGAGGTGCAGGCGCACCTCGCCCCCCTCCGGGGTGAATTTGAGGGCGTTGTCCAGCAGGTTGACCAGCAGCTGCTCGATGGCGGAACGGTCGGCCGACAGCACCACCTCCGACGGCGGGCACTCCAGGCGCAGGCGCAGCCCCTTGGCCTTGAACTGTGCGTCCATGCGGACGCCCGCCTCCTGGCAGAGCGCGCTGAAGTTGAAGCTCTCCTTGACCATGGGGGCGCGGCCGCTCTCCAGGCGGCTGACGTCGAGGATGTCGTCGATCACGCCGGTGAGGCGCTCGCTCTCCGCCGAGATCACCGAGACGAACTCCCGCACCGTCTGCGGCTCCATGTCATCCAGCGCCGCCTGCAGGGTGTCGCTGTACGCCTTGATGGAGGTCAACGGCGTGCGCAGCTCATGGCTGACGGTGGCGACGAAGTTGCTCTTGAGGCGATTGAGGTCCCGCAGCTTCTCGTTGGCCATGGAGACCTCGAGGTTCTTGCGCTCGAGCTGGCCGTGGAGCTGGGCGTTCTGGATGGCGATGGCGGCCTGGCTGGCAAGCGCCTCCAGCAGCTCGGCCGTCTCGGCGGCGGGCACCTGGACGCCGTTGGGCTCGTCCACGCCCAGATACCCCAGCACCGCGCCGTCGTCGCCGCGAATGGGCACGACCAGCTGGCGCCCCGCCCGCCAGCCCAACGGCGAGCTGGACGGCGGCGGCGGCGCCCAAGGATCGACCACCGCGCACCCCCCCAAGCCGGCGCCGGCGCGGGCCGCCGACAGGAAGTCCTCCATCGTCACGTCGCGGTTCCTCAGCTCGCGGACCTCGTTCTCCGGCAGGCCGGCGAAGGCCCGCGCCTCGAACAGATGGGTGCGCGAGTTGTACAGCCGCAGCAGCACGCGCGGTTGGCCGAGGCGCTCGTGCGCGGACTCCACCACCGCCTCCAACACCTGGCCCAGCTCCTGGCGGCGATTCAGCGAGAGCGAGCTCTGCAGCACGGCCTGGAGGTTGGCCGCCCGGCGCGCGAGCTGCTCGACGCTGTCCTGCTGCTGACGGCGCCCCTGCGCGGCCTGCTCGTACTGCTGCTGCAGCGCGGTCTCGCGCTGCTGCGACTGCTCCTGGGCGGCCCCGAGCTCGTGCACGCGCTCCTGCAGCGCGTGGCCGCTGCGCGCGAGCGCGCGGTGACGCAGGCTGGACAAGAGCGCGGCCGTGCAGCCCAGGCCGAGCAACAGCGTCCACTCCGGCTGCGGAGCGGGCTCGCCGGGCGCGCGCGCGCCCAACAGCTGCCAGGCGATCGACGGCAGGACACCCAACAGCAGGCCGAACGCGCAGGACGCAATGGTGAGCCAGCCCAACAGCCACGTGGAGTTCTCGGCCTGCCCGGCGTGGCCCGCTCCCCAGGCCAACAGGCTAAGGCCGGCAGCCTGCACCAGCGCCGAGGCGATCAGCCAGCCGGTGCCTTGGAACGCGAGCTGCCCGTGGGACAGCACCGCGCCCACCGCATCGTCCAGAAGGAGCAGCGCCGCCCCCACTGCGAGGGCACCCAGGCACGCACGCCGCGTCGCGCGCCAGGCGCGCCCGCCGGCCAGCGCAACACCCAATGCGAGGGCGGCCACCAGCAGCCGCACGACGAGCGGAGTCGCTCCGGGGAACGTCGGGGGGAGGGAGGGGTGCACGTTCGTCCGCCTGGCCGCTCAGGGGCTGCGCTCGCTGGCCAGCAGCTGCTCGACGCTCTCCATCAGGCGGGCGATGGCGAACGGCTTCTTCATGAAGATGTTCGCGCCGGCCGCCAGAGCGGTTTCCCGGTCGCTGCGCGAGGAGCGCGCCGACAGCGCCACGATGACTAGATCGCGCTGCAGCTGGTTCTGACGCAGCAGCTTCATGGTCTCGATGCCATCAAGCTTGGGCATCATGATATCCATCACGACCACGTCGGGCACGAAGGTCGCGATCTTATTCATGCACTCGATGCCGTCGCTGGCGAGCTCGACGCGATAGCCCTCGTTGTTGAAGGCATAGGCGAGGACGCGGGCCAGCGGCTGCTCGTCCTCTACGATAAGGACGCCGGGCGTAGCCACCGTTCACCGTCCTTGAGACGTTGGTACTCATCGCGCGACAGCTCACCGTTCTCCGCCAGCACGTCCAGGAACAGGCGGACGACTTCCGGATCGAACTGCGAGCCCGCGTTCTCCGCCAGCTCCTCGGCCGCCTCGTGCGGGCGCAGCGTGCGGCGGTAGGGCCGGGGCGACGTCATGGAGTCGTAGGCATCCACCGCCGAGACGATGCGCGCCGCAAGTGGGATGTGCTCCCCGATCAGGCCCTGCGGGTATCCGGTCCCGTCGATGCGCTCGTGGTGATAGCGGATGACCTCCTCGAGCTCGTCGGCCGAGAGGAACGGCTCCACGAGCTCCACCCCGTCGACAGGATGGTTGCGCACCAGCTTGCGCTCCTCGGGCGAAAGCGTGCCGCGCTTGCGCAGTAGCTCGCGGTCCTGGCGGATCATCCCTACGTCGTGGATCACGAAGGCGTACTGCAGCGCCAGGATCTGGTGCCGCGTGAGTCCCATGCGCCGGCCCAACTCCATGGCGTACCGCACGGCGCGGCGGGTGGCCCGCGCGTCGGTGCCGTGCAGATCCACCAGGGCTTGCAGGGCGCGCACGGTGCGTTGCAGTGTCTCGCGCGAGTCCTCGAACTCCAGGGCACGCGACAGGGCCAACGTCACCTTCTCGGTGAGGGTCACCAGCAGGCTCAGATCGTCGGCGTAGAACGGCTCGCCGGTCACCTTGTTGTTGCAGTTGATCACGCCCACGATCTCGTCGTTCATGACGAGCGGGACGCTGATCAGCGAGCTCGTCTCGTACTGCGACTTGTTGCCACCGGGGCGCCCGTCGAGGTCCTCCACGTTCTCGATGAGCAGCGGGCGACCGTTGGCGGCCACGCGCCCCGCGATCCCCTCGCCCATGGTCACCCGGGTGTCGCGCACGATCTCCTCGTCCAGCCCGTAGGCGACCTGGACGTAGAGCTGCTTGCGGTCGGACGACACGAGCATCACCGACACGATCTTGCAGTCCATGTAGTCGGCGACCATGCGCACGAGCAGTTTCATCATGTGGGCGAACTCGGGCCGCTTGGTCAGCTCGCCCAGCACCGTCTCGGGCCGATCGTTGAGGCACTGCTCCTTGGGGATCGTGAAGGTGAACGTGGCGCCGCGCCCGTGCCCCCCGTCGACCCGGACGCAGCCCCCGTGCAGCTCGACGATGTTGCGGACGATGGTCAGCCCCAGGCCGCTCCCCTCGGGCGTCTCGCCGTCCTTGCGGCGCACGCGGTAGAACTGCTTGAAGATGTTCTCCACCTCGTCATCGGGGATCCCGGGGCCCTCGTCCTTGATTGCGACCTCCAGGGCGGTGGAGCCCTCCCGCGCCGCGATCGTGATCGTCCCGCCCTGCGGACTGAATTTCCAGGCGTTGTTCAGCAGGTTGAGCAGCACCTGCTTCATGAGGTCAGGATCGGCGTCCACGCGGGGGAGCACCGCCGGCAGTTTGACATCGACCGCGATCTGCTTGCGGTCGAGCTCGTGGCGCATGGTGGTGAGGCTGTCGTCGATGAGCGCCTTGAGCTGCAGACGGCTGCGCTTGAGACTGCGCTGGCCGAACTCGATCTGGGAGAAGTCGAGGATGCGGTTCACCATGCGCAGCAGCCGGTTGGTCTCGTCGCGCACCACCTGGAGGAACTCCCGCCGCTCGTTGAATGCCGGGTTGTCCACGTTCATGATCAGCGCGTCGGTGTACGCCATGATGGAGGTCAGCGGCGTCTTCAGCTCGTGGCTGGCGATGCTCACGAAATCGTTCTGCATCTTGTTCAGGCGGGTGAGCGAGTCGTTCTGGTCGTGGAGCGACGACAGCTCACCGCGCAGGCTCGACAAGCGCGTCTCGGCCACCAGCAAGGGCTTGAGCTGGGCCGCCACGTTCAGCAGGTGCAACACCACCTCGTTGCGGCTCTGCACCGGATGACGCAGCCCGGCGATGAGCACCACCACGCTGCGTCCGTCCTGCGCGATGGGGGTGGCCAGGTAGCTCTCCGCGTCGTCGAACTGGGTGAAGAGGCCGTCGCGCTGCAGGAGCGAGAAGGGTCCCTCCCACAGATCGCCCGTCTCGGCGTAGCGCATGTGCCGGAACAGTTCGCTGCGGTCGGAGTGGAATTCGCTCCAGGTGGCCAACACCTGGCGGCGCGTGACGCACACGATGCGCTGGCGCGTCAGCCCGGCGTGCCATTCCGCGCCCGCGCCGCCCACGGTGTCGTCGCCTGCGGGAAAGACCACTGCCGCAGCGAAGACCACCGCCGGGTTGGTGGTGAGGTTCTGCACCACCTCCTCCAGCAGGTCCTCGGGACCGATCGCCTCCACCTCTTCCAGGCGCAGCTCCTGGATGTCGCCGGCGCGGAAGCTGTGGATGCGGAACCGCCCCTCGCGGAAGCTCTCCTGGAAGATGAAGAAGTTCGGCCGGAAGCGGAAAACCATGTGGACGAGCAGCGACAGCACCGCGCCCGCCATCAGGAAGATCCCCGCGGCCACGTCGGGCTGGAAGAAGATCTGCCCCGACAGCGCCGGGTAGCTGCGGAAGTGCGGGATGCTCCCGGCTCGGTCCATGGCCCAGATGGCCGCCAGCCCCAACGTCGAGCCAATCGCAACCCCGTAGCAGCTGGCCGGCCGCCCCAGGGCGACCGTGCTGAGGATCACCGGGAACACGAGGAAGAACAGGAACGGGCTGCTGGTGACGCCCGTGAAGGCGATGATGAGCAGGTTGGTGACGACGTCGGCCACCACCCAGCTCCACATCAAGAGGCGCGCCCCGGCCAGGCCGCGCTCCTCGAGCAGGTGGCGGCGGCCGGCGTACCAGAAAGCCACGTTCCACAGGAAGCCCAGTCCGAAGATCAAGGCCACCGGCAGAACCTGGAACTCCAGGTGGCTGACGGCCCGGGCGAAGAACACGATCAGGCAGCTGATCGCGAGCTCGACCCAGCGCACGCTGCGCACGAGGAATCGGAAGCTCGTGAAGGTCTGCCCAACGTTCGTCACGGATCTCCTCCCACCCCAAGGCGCGGCGCGCTCAGGAAGCCGCGGTTCCCGAACTGCCGACCGGCTGGTCGGTGGCGTCGTGGCTGCGGCGCTCCTTCACCACGACCGAGCCCTTCAGCGACTTGCCGTAGGCCTTCAGCTCCGCGGCAACGTCGCTCACCTTGGCCCAATGGCGGAAGGTGCCACCCCGGTCGGTCACCACGGCGATGGTGAGGGTGATAAATGGGACCGTGTTGGTCCCGCCGAATCGGTTGCGGACCTCGAGGTAACCGCGCTCGAGGTCGTGCGCCTCGAACAGCCGGTAGGACTCGCGGTCGAAGCGGTCGACGATGCTCTGGGCCAGCACGTCGGCGTGCGCCGGCGAGCTGATCACCACGAAGTCATCGCCGCCGATGTGCCCGATGAAGTCGGTGTCGACGCCGCCCAGGGCCACGGAGCACTCGCGCAGCAGGCCGGCCACGAAGCGGATCGCCTCGTCGCCTTTGGAGTAGCCGTAGTTGTCGTTGTAGCCCTTGAAGTTGTCGACGTCGATGTACATGAAGGCGAACGGCTCGCCGTTGTCGATCCGCCGCTGCAGCTCGGTCTCGATCGCCTGGTTGCCCGGTAGCCCGGTGAGCGGATTGGCCTGCCGCTGCACCCGGCTCCAATCGAGCATGTTGCGCACGCGCGCGATCAGCTCGTTGTGGTCGTAGGGCTTGGTCAGGTAGTCGTTGGCCCCGCCCTTGAGGCCGCGCACGCGCTCGGTGACCTCACCCTTGGCCGTCACGATGATGATGGGGATCTGGCTCGTGCGGTAATCGGAGCGCAGCCGCCGGCAGACCTCAAAGCCGTCCATCTTGGGCATCATGAGGTCCAGCAGCACCAGCTCGGGCAGGTTGCCGCGGGCTGCGGCCAGGGCCTCCTCGCCATTGGCGGCGGTGATCACCTGGAAGTCGTTCTGCTCCAGCAGGAACTTCAGGATCTTCCGGATGTGGGGCTCGTCGTCGACGACGAGAATGGTTTCTTTCAAGGCCGGTCCTCGGTTGGCCGTGCAGGTTGAGGCGGGACCGCAGGGTGCGCCGCCGCCGCCGCCCGGGAGGGTCGGCACGCTGCTTGAAACGTATATAGTTGGACTATCACGACTTAGCGCTCTGACCATTCCCCGGCCCGGGGGACGGGCGGCTCTGGGGAGGCCCGCCGCGCCCGCGGGAGGAACTGCCGGGGAGGATGGGAAGCAGGTTGCTTGCCAGGCGGCGATGCGCTGCCGGCGGCGAGCGGGGGGGGAGGGCTAGGGCGTCTGCGCCGCCCAGGAAACCAGGCCGGCGCGCGCGAAGGCCGGCAGGTCCAGGGGGTCCCCGCCGCAAAGCAGCAGCCGGCGTCGGCCGGCCCAGGCGATCATGGCCGCGTTGTCCGTGCAGTAGGCCAACGGCGGCGGGACGAACACGAGGTCCCGCTCGCCCGCCAGCTGCGCCATGGTCTCGCGCAGCGGCCCGTTCGCCGCCACCCCGCCCGCCAGGTAGAGCCCCCGCAGCGGTTGCGGGCACAGCCTGGGATCCGCGCACGCCGCAAGCGCCCGCCGCGTCTTGTCCAGCAGCGTGTCGATCACGGCGTCCTGCAGACCGCGCGCCACATCCGCCAGCTGGGCGCGCTGGGGCGCCGCGCCCAGCGCGGCGAGCTTGAGGCGCACCGCGGTTTTCAGACCGCTGAAGCTGAAATCCAGGTTGCCGCTCTGGCGCAGCGCACGGGGCAGCTCCACGGCGCCCGCACGCCCTTCGCGCGCCAGATGCTCGATGGCCGGGCCGCCCGGATACGGCAGCCCCATGAGCTTGGCCGTCTTGTCAAACGTCTCTCCGGCGGCATCGTCCAGCGTCGTGCCCAATCGCTGGTAGCTTCCGACGCGCGTCACGAGCACCGTCTCGGTGTGCCCGCCGCTGACGACCAGCACCAACGCCGGCAGCGCCAGCGGCGTCTCGATGTCGTTGGCCAGGATATGCCCCTCGATGTGGTGCACGCCCGCCAGCGGCACGCCCAGCGACCACGCCAACGCCTTGCCGCAGGACAGGCCCATGAGCACCGCGCCGATCAAGCCGGGGCCCGCGGTGGCCGCGATCCCCTCGACGTCGGCCAGGGTCCAGCCCGCGGCCCGCAGCGCCGCGTCGAGCACCGGCAGCAGGTTCGTCAGGTGTGCCCGGGACGCCAGCTCGGGGACGACGCCCCCGAAGCGCGCGTGGAGGTCGACCTGGCTGCTCACGAGGTTGGCGCGCACGCCGTCACCGTCCACGCACGCGACGCTCGTCTCGTCGCAGCTGGTCTCCAGTCCCAGCACCCTCACCGGTGGGACTCCTGCGCCTCGCGCGCCGCGGCCGCCACTGCCGGGAGCAGATCGCGCGCGAGCAGGCCCGCGTCGCCCAGGCGCTGCGCCACGCGCTCGCCGGCGCGCCCGTGTAGCCAGGCGCCCAAGCACGCGGCCTCGAACGGATCGTGCCCACCCGCCAACAGCGCGGTGATCACCCCCGCGAGCACGTCGCCGGTGCCGGGGGAGGCCAGCTCCGGCCCCCCCGCCCCGATCACGGCGAAAGCGCCTTCGGGCGCGGCGACCATGGTCGGCGCGCCCTTGTGCAGTACGACCGCGCGCAGCTCGCGCGCGGCGGCGCGCACGACCTCGACCCGGTCGCCCTCGATGCGGGCGCGGTCGATGTTCAAAAGCCGCGAGAGCTCCATGGTGTGCGGCGTGACCACACAGCGCGCCGGGAGGCGCGGCTCGCGCTGCAGGCGCGAGAAGGCGTTGAGCGCGTCCGCGTCGACCACCGCGGGGCGGTCGAGGGCTGCCAACAGCTCCACGAGCATGGCCGCGGTCGCCAGGTCGGCGCCCGCGCCGGGCCCGACCAGCACCGCGTCGTGACGTTGCGCCAGTGCGAGGATGCGCCCCTGCTCGGACGGCGAGATGCCGCCCGCTTCGGTCTCGGCGAGGCCGTGCACGAGCACCTCGGTGCAGGTCAGGTCCACCGCCAGGCGCTGGCTGCCCGGCACCGCCGCCACCGTGAGCCCGGCGCCGGCGCGCAGCGCGGCGAGGCAGGCCAGGCTGACCGCGCCCGACATGGTAGCCGATCCGCCCACCACCAGCACCGTTCCCACGGAGTACTTGTGGACGTCCACCGCTCGCTCGCGCCACCAGCCCGCCGCCAGCAGCGCGTCGACGTAGAGGGCCGTGTGGCCCGCGCTTGCGGCGATCTCCTGCACGACGACGTCGCGCGGGAGCTCGAGGTCGACACGCTCGATGCGGCCGCAGAACCGGCGTCCCACCGGCAGCACGAGTCCCCACTTCGCGTAGCCAAAGGTGACCGTGAAATCGGCGCGCACGGCCGCAGGGTCGGCCGCGCCCGTGGTCGCATCTAGCCCGCTGGGCACGTCCAGTGCCACCACGCGGCGCCCCAGGTCGTTGATCGCCGCCACCAGCGGCGAGAGCGCGCCGTGTAGCGGAGGCTTGAAGCCGGTGCCCAACACCGCGTCCACCAGCAGCCGCCCCGGCTCGGCGGCATCCCGTGCGCGCAACCCGGCCGCCGGGTCGGCCGCGATCTCCACGACCTCGACCCCCGCCTCGCGCGCGCGTTGCAGGTTCACCAAGGCATCGGGCGACAGCTGGTCCGGCGCGCCCAGGAGCAGGGCCTGCGCCCGCCGCCCTTGGGTCTGGAGCAGGCGCGCCACCACCAGCCCGTCGCCGCCGTTGTTGCCCTTGCCGCACACGATCAGCGTCGTACCGGTCAGCCACGCAGGGTGGCGCAGGATCGCGCGCGTCGCGCCCGCCCCGGCGCGCTCCATGAGCGTGAGCGAGGGCGTGCCCGCGGCGATGGCGGCGGCGTCGACGCGCCGCATCGTCTCGCTGTCCACGATGAACATGGCGGTGGCTCCGGGGGTCAAGGCGACGGGCGCGCCGCTGCGATGGCCGGCCGCGGCGCCCATGCTACAGTCTAAGCGCGATGAACGGCCCGCCTCCAATGCTGCCCGACGAGCCAAGCTCGGCCCCCGCCGCGCCGCCGCCGCGCGGGCTGTTCGAGGTCGTCGACGCCCTGCGCCTGATGACGCTGGGGCTGGGGCTGGTCGTGCTCTACTACCTGCTCCAGGACCTGGCGGACCGCTTGATCGGCTCGTTCTACGGCGCGGTGCTCGTGTCGTGCGTGGTGGCGCTGATCGCCATTCCCTGGCGCATGGCGAGGGTGGCCGGGCAGGGAGCCCGGTCGACCTTCCGGCTGCTGCCCGTGCCGGCGAGCCAGCTGCTTTGGCTGACGCTCCTGGCGCTGGCGCTGGTGCTGCCCGTGGAGTTCCTCGGCGGTCTGACCGCCCGCCTGATCCCCGTGCCGGAGGCCTTCGAGAAGCTGCGCGCTGAGCTGGTGCCCCGCAGCGCCCTGGAATGGGTGCTCGCCGTGATCGCGCTGTGCGTCGCGGTCCCCCTCGGCGAGGAGACCGTCTTCCGTGGTCTCATCCAGCAGGCGGCGCGGGGGCCGCTGGGTGGTGGGCTCGCGGCGCTGCTGTGCGGGTTGCTGTTCGCCGGGCTGCACTTTCAGCCGTGGTTCCTGGGCGGGCTGGTGCTCCTGGGCATCGCGCTGGGGCTGACGTTGGAGATCACCGGCAGCCTGCTCGCGTCCTTGTGGGTGCATGCGATCTACAACGCGGTGGTGGTGGTTGCGCTCGCGGTGGACCCGCGGGGGCAGGGAAAGCCGCTCACCGACGGGCACCGGGGTCTGCTGCTGCTGGTCGTGAGCGTCGCGGTGGCGACCTTGGCGTGGCTGCGCCTGCGCCGGTGCCATCCCTGGGAGGACGACGCGGGCGAGGATCCCGACGGTGACACGCAGGCGCACGACGCGTGGTGATGGCGCCCCGGGGTGGCTTGCGGGTCGCGGCTGCAGTGCACGGTCCGATTCCGGGCGCGCCGTCCTACTTCGAGGACTGGGCGATGGTACGGCCCAGGCTGATCTCGCCGTTGTCGATCCGGATGTTGAATCCGCAATTCGGGTTGCTGCAGACCCACGCCTTCCACTGGATCGGAGCGCCGTCCCGTCCGTAGTCCGAGAGCGGCAGCAGCACTCCGACGTTGCACTTCAGGCAGGCGGGAAATGAACTCGGGGTCATGCCAGGGTCCGGGAGCGCGCGCTCCCGGGCCGGTCACCTCCTCCCGTACCGACCGAACCCCGCCACGACCCACCTCCCCATCGCACGACTGCAATAGAAGGCCACGGCAGGCGATCGAAGCCCCCGCGCGTCCGCGCCCGGCTGGCGCGCCGCGCATCACTCCACGCTGTCGATTATCGGGAGGCGCCCAGGAGGGGTCAAGCCCTGCGGGAGCGGCGCACGCCGCCCCGGCCGCAGCGGTTGGGCGCCGCGGGCGCACTCAGGTCTTCTGGGGCTTCTTCTTGGCCGCCGGGAACAGCACGTTGTTGAGGATCAGACGGTAGCCAGGGCTGTTCGGATGGAGCTCAAGATCGGTCGGGGGGTCCCCCACGGCGTGCGTGTAGTCCTCGGGGTCGTGGCCGCCGTAGAAGGTGAACGTGCCGCGCCCGGCGCTGCCGTGGAGATACTTGATCTCATCGGTCCCTTCCACCTGCGCCAGGATCACCACGTAGTCCTTCAACACGCGTTTGTAGAAGCCGGTGGTCTGCCCCATGAAGCCGTTGATCACGTTGCGATGGCACTGCACCAGCATGGTGGGCACGGGATCGATCTTGGCGGAGAACTCGAACAGCGTGAAGTAGTCGGCTTCCGGACCCCGCAGGCGTGCGTAGTCGCTGGTGTCGATGTCGGAGAATTCATAGGCCATGGGATCGACGAGGATCTTGAAGTCCTTGAATGCGAGGCACTTGGAGAAGTCGAGTTTTTCCTGTGCCTGGGGATCGGCTGGGCTGCCGTCGAACTCCCGCTCGACGAAGTCGACGCCGAGTCCGGCGAGGGCGATGTCGAACGTGTCGGTGGCCGAGCACATGGCGAACAGGAAGCCGCCGCCCAGCACGAACTCCTTGATGGTCAGCGCGACGGCGCCCTTCAGCTGGCGGACCGTGGGGAAGCCCAGCGAGGCCGCCAGCGCCTCCTCCATCTTCTGCTGCTGGATGTACCAGTCGAAGTTGCGGAAGTGGGCGTAGAACTTCCCGTACTGGCCCGTGAAGTCCTCGTGGTGCAGGTGGAGCCAGTCGTAGTCCTGCAACCGGCCTGCCAGCACATCCTGATCGTAGACGGTGTCGTAGGCGATCTCGGCGTAGGTGAGCGCCAGCGCCACCGCGTCGTCCCAGGGCTGGAACTCAGGCGGCGCGTAGATGGCGACGCGTGGAGGCACCTCCAGCAGGACCTCCTCCATGTTCTCGTGCGCGATCGTCTCGCGGATCTTCGCGAGGTCGCCCGCGGACGCGGATTGCGTGGTCACACCCATCAGGCGCGCTTCCAGATCGAGGGCCGTGGAGCTGGGCATGAGGAAGCTGCCGCCGCGGTAGTTGAGCAGCCAGCTCACGCGCTGCCCCATCTTGAGCGCCTTGAACGCCAGCCCGTAGGCCTTGAGGTGATTGGTTTGCGCGCTATCCATGGGCACCAGCACCTGTTGCGCGAGCGCTGGCGAGCCCACCGCGGCCAGCAGCAGGCACAGCGCCAGTGCACCCAGCATGCTCCGCGCGCTCAGCGTGCTCTGCGCGGCCAGCCTGCTCTGTACGGCCAGCGTGCTCTGCACGGCCAGCGTGCTCTGCGCCCGAGAGCCCGCGGACGGAATGGAGTGGCCAGCGATCACGGCAGCTCGCCCTTCACCGCGGCCGGCGGGGGCGGCGTCCCGGGCTTGGCTCCCGGGCGCAGCGTGCGCGCCTTGTCCCGTACGGCTTCCGCGAAGACATAATCCTCGTGTCCGGTGAGCACCGCTTCGTACGCCGCCAGCGCCCCGGCCGTGTCCCCGCGTTTCTGCAGCAGGTCTCCCTTGAGCTCCAGGGCAGCGGGGGCGACGCGCGCCCGCGGAGTGTCCTTCACGAGGGCGTCGATCTCCGCCAGGCCCTTGTCCACCTGCCCTTGGCGCGCGAGCAGCCGGGCGAGATCCAGGCGCGCCCGGTCGTGCAGGTTGCCAGCCGAGGCGGCCATGGTCTGCCGCAGGCGCGCCTCCAGCGAGTCGGGGCGGGCCACGACGCTGAAATAGAGGGACTGCCCGTAGGCAGTCAGCGCCGGATGCTCGGTCCTCGAATGATCGAGCAGCTCCTCGGCCAGGATCAGCGCCAGGTCGAGGGCATCGTTGGTGTAGTCGGCGCTGGCGGCCTCCAGCGCGACCGAGGCCAGCCGGTCCTGTGCGGTCTTGAACTGGCCGCCCATGAAGTCGAGCATGCCCAGGTAGTAATGGGCACGCCCCTGTCCCGGCATGAAGCTCATGTCCCTGCCCATGGCTGTGAACAGCTCCCGCGTGCGCGCGGTGTCGCCCGCGGCCATGTAGGCCGTGCCCAGCCCCACGCGGGCGAGCTGGAGCTCCTCGCGCCCGGCGTTGGGGCTGACGCTCAGGCGCAAGTAGAGCTCGATCGCCTCCTGCGGCCGGTGCAGCGTCGAGACGTAGAACTGGGCCAGGCGCAGCAGCGCGGCGTTGGTCATCGGGTTGTCGGGACTGCGCTTGGCCATGCGCAGCAGCGTCGCGTGCGCGGCGTCGAGCATCGCCTGCTGGCGCACCGCCGGCAGATCCTGGAAGGCCGCGTTCTCCAGGATCGACAGGTAGACCCGGTTGAGGGCGTCGAACGCGCGCGGCTCGATGCCGGGCCCGAGCTTCTGGGTGTCGAGCATCCCGCGCAACACGCGCTCGCACAGGGTGAGCGACCGCAGTCGCTGGGCGGGGTCCAACTCGGCTAGCCGGCTGTCACCCAAGGCCGCCAGCGACAGCTGCAGCAGCTCGGGCGCGAACGTTCCGTCACGCACCAGCGGCGCCAGCGCGTTCCAGGCGCCCTCCTCGTTGGCGCTGCGCAGCCGCAGCTCGGCGACCAGCAGTGCCAGCTGCTTCACCTCGGGATGGCGGGTGGCGGCGGACTCCACCGCCTGCAGCAGCGCCGGACCCTGTTCGATGCTGTGGTCGGCCAGCTCCAGGATCTGGCCGCGCAGCAGCAGCACGTTGGCCGGCGACTCCACAACCACCGCCAGCAACTCCTTGATGGCCTCCTGCGGTCGTCCCAACTGTGCGTAGAGCGACCCGAGCTGCTGGGCGAACTCTGCAGGGCGCTTGATCCGCTTGCGCGCGTCCAGCAACAGCTGCACAGCGCGCTGCTGCTCGCCGTGCTCGGCGAGCGCCTTGGCCACCAACTCCAGCACCCCCGGATCCTCGGGCGCGAGGTCCACGATGCGCGTGAGCGTCTTGATGGCGTCCTGCGTCTTGCCCAGATCGAAGCGCGACTCGGCCAACAGCCGCAGATCGCGCAGCTCGGGGGTCTTGCCGACGCGCTGGATGCGCTCGCCGAGCAGCGCCTCCAGCTGTGCGTTGCGCCCGGCGTCACGGTAGAGGTTGATCAGCCGGCGCTCGAGCACCTCGTCGAGCGGTCCCTTGGCGCGCTCGCCCTCCAGCAGCGCCACGGCCTCGTCCAGCCGTCCCTGCCCCACCAGACCCTCGACGCGCCGCAGCAGCATGAACTTGTCGCGCACGGCCGGATCTGGGGCAGTGTCGGGTGGCGGATGGATCAGCGGTGGCGTGACCCGGTCCTGGGCCCGGGCCGGCGTGGAGGCGCCCCAGGGCAGCACGGCGCTGAGCGCTACGGCCAGCACGAGCGCAAGCGTGCGCCGGGGCGCGCGGGCACGCGCGGCGAGCGCGCGCCGCAGCACGGCCGGCTGCGGCAGCGCCGGGCAGCGACCGGGGACGGCACCGGTCACGGCCGCCCCTTCGACTTGACCTCGGGCTTGACGCCAGGCGTGACGCCAGGCGTAGCGCGTTGCGGGGCGGGTGGCGTGGTGCTTGGCGTGGCGTCCGGCTTGCCCTCCAGCTCGCCCTGGATGCGCCGGAAGTAGCGGCGCACGTCGTCCTGGTAAGCGTGCGGCGCGCGCTCCGGCGCCAGCCAGCGGCGGATCTGGGCTTGCTGGTCCTCGCGGCTCTGCGGCGCCACAGCTCCGGTTTGCTCGCTGTAGAGCTGGTCGGCCTCGCGCGATTCGCGCCGCTTGGCGAAGTCGCGCTCGCGCACCGAGCGCTGCGCGTCGAGCAGCCGCGACAGGATCTGATCCTGCTTGCGCTGGGTCTCGTCGCTGAGGCGCCCGGCGTCCAGTTCGTTGGTGACCTCCTCCATCTGGCGGCCGATCTCGTGGAGGTCGCCCAGGACGCGGCGCTGGTCCTGGACCTTTGCGCGGATCTCGTCGAGCTGCTGGCGCAGGGCCTCCTGGCGGCCGCGCAGCTCGGCGAGCTGGTGGCGCTCCTGCTCGCTGAGCCCATCCTGCATGTGCTGGCGCAGGTCCTGGGTCATGCCGTTGAGGCGCGACTGGTCCATGGAGAGCTGCTCCATTTGCTCGGACGTCGAACCACCGCCCTGCCCGCCCGACGACTGGGCCGCCGTGAGCAGGTTCATCACGATCTGGTTCGTCATGCCCATCGAGGCCGTGGCTTCGTCCGCTGCCGGGCTCATGCGGGTGAGCTCGAGTTGGTCCACCGTGTTCTGCAGCGCCGACACGAGCTGGCGCATGCTAGCGAGCAGTTGCTCGGGGATGGCGAAATTGCTGCGAGCGAGCTGCTGCAGCTCCTCGGACAGCCGGGTGGCCGAGCGCAACAGCCGCGCCTGGTCGCGCGCCACCGGCGTCATGCGCTGGCCGCGCACGCCACCCCCCAGCATATGGATGACCCCCTCCTCGCCGAAGCTCACGTTGAGCAGGTCGTAGGCCGTCTTCTGCAACTTCTCGGTGGCCGACTTGGCGCTAGCCATCTGCATGCCCTGCATGCCGCTGGCCAACACCTGATAGAGGAACGCCAGGCGCGCGGAGGCCTGGTCCTGCGGGTCCATGGCATCTTGCGGCTGGTTCTTCTGCAGCTGCTTGGCCGCGTCCTGCATGGGTTGCGACGGCTTGCCCTGAGTGCGCAGCTTCTGCAGCGCCTGCTCGAGCGCTTCCTTCATCTTCTGGGCGGACGGGCTGTTGGGTTGCTGCTCGTTCTGCTGCGGGGAACCAGGCTTCTGCTCGTCGCCGGCCGACGGCGACTGAGAGCCCTGATGCTCCGGTCCCTGCTGCTGTTGATCCGGTTTCTCTTGAGACCCCTCTTGGTCTGGCTGTTCCTTCTGGCTGTCCTGCGCAGACCCCTGCTGCTGCTTCAGGCGCTCGAGCTCAGCGCGCAGCCGCTCTTCGAGTGCCTGGGTCTCCAAGGCGAGCTGCTGCTGCGCGCGGGCCAGCTCCTGCGGGCTCAGCGGCGGCGGCGCGTTGGGCTGCGCGCCCTTCTGCGGCTCGGTGCCCTGCTGTTGCCCGTCCTTGCCCTGCGTTGGCTCCTTGCCCTGCTGCTGCGCGTCCTTGCCAGTTCGATCCTGGTCCGCCGGCTTGCCCGCTTTGTCCTTGGGCTTCTGTGGCTCACTGGCATGGCGCTGCGTCTGCTCCTTGAGCTCCTGCTGCCGGCGCACGAACTCGCTGACCTCCTCTACCAGGTCGCTCATGGTGCGCTCGCGCTCGAGCTGCTGCAGCAGCTCGACCGTGCGGTCGAGGCGGCGGTTGTACTCCTCCTGGGTGAGCTTGGCCTCCGCCATCGCGTGCTGGATCTCCTGGGGCGAGAGCTGATCCATCGCCTGCTTGAGCGTCTGCAGATAGTTCTGCAGGTTCTGGTCCTTGAGCCCCTCGATCAGCTCCTGGATCTTCTGCATCTTCTCCAAGGTCTCGACGCTGCCAGCGTTGTCGCGCTGGAAGCGCTCCAGCGTGCGCTGCAGGTCTTGCGAGGTGTCCTGCACCTTCTTGCTGAGGGCCTCCTGCCGGCGCAGCGCGTCCTGGATCTCCTGCTGCTTGGCCCAGTCGGGGTTGGGGTTCTTCTTCAACTCGCGGTCCAGCCGCTCAAAGGTCTGCTGGAGCTCCTGGCCCTCCTGCAGCACCGACTGGAGATCCTCCGTCTGCTCGGTGCGCTGGTCGCGCTGGCCCTCGAACACCTCGGCCACCGTGGGCAGGCGCAGCCGGAACACCGCGCTGCGGGAGCGCTGGCCCCCCTTGAGCGCGTTGTTGTCGGTGGCCTCCAGGCAATACGACAATTCGTCCCCGGGTTGCAGCGTCTCCTCGCCCAGGCCCCACGTGAACTCCAGCGCGACTTCCTTGGGCGCGGCATCCACCTTGAGGTCCGAGATCTCCGGCGTCGCCTCGGCGCTCTGCCCGCCGCGGTACAGGCGTCGGCGCGTCCAGTCGCTGGCATCGGCCCGCTTGTACAGGAGCTCGACGCGCGTGAGGCCGGCATCATCGGCGGCCACGCCCGCGATCGCGACCCGCAGGTCACGGTCGAGCACGCGGTCCTGCGCAGGCGCGGTGATCTTCACGGTGGGCGGATCGTCGGCGATGGCGCTGAAGCGGTAGACCGTCGCCGCCTCGCCGGTGAGCCCCTCGCGATCCGTGAGCCCGATGCGGAAGGCCAGGTCGCGCCGCACCACCAGCGTGTCGGCGAACGCGTCTCCATTGACGGCCAGCGGCACGGGCGGCGCGCCCTCCACGAGCCGCTGCGCCGACTGCAGGGGCACGCTGGCCGTCCCGCGCAGCTCGACCCGCGTTCCCTCCAGCACGGAGACCACCCCGCCCAGCTCGGGCCGGTCGCTGGCGGGTTGGCCGGTGTAGGCGGGCGGGAGCAGGCGCGCCGCGAGGCTGCGGAGCACGGGCCGCTCCCGGACATCGACCGCGAAGGCGGGTGTGACCAGATCGCCCTTGCGGAAGCGGTAACGGAATGGGTCCTCGACGTGCTCCACGCGGGCGACGGCGTCGCGGTAGGGTGTCGGTCCTGCGAAGGGCGGCTGCATCTGGACGGGCCCCTGCTGCCAGAAGTCGCCCGTACGATTGATCTCCAGCACCACGGCTGCGGAACCGCCGACGAAATCGCGCGCCTTCAGCGTGGCATCCGCGCCGACCGGCACGCGCAGGTTCTGCGTGAGCGGGTGCAGCCCGCCCACGGGCGCCGGCGTCGCCAGCGACCACGGCCGCGCCAGGGCCGTCAGCGACTCGGCGATGCGTCCGGGCGCGCTCACGCCGAGCACCAGCCAGACCGCCATCGACAGCAGCGCCAGCCCGACGTGGGCGGCGACACCCGGCAGCGGGATGCGGCGCGCGAGCGCGGTGCTCTGCGCCTCGTGGCTGGCCCGGCGCAACACTTCGGCGACCAGGTCCGCCGACGCGCCGTACACCAGCGGATCGGTCCGGCGCGGCGAGGTGAACTGCGTGGCGGCCTCCAGCAGGTTCTGGAAATCGCCGTGACGCTCCAGCTCGCGCGTGAAGCCCTTCAGGCTGGCGATGCGGCGCAGCGGCGCCACGAGCTCCAGCCCGATCAGCCAGCCTCCCAACAGCGCGACCGTCGCCAGCACCGCCCACGCCCCCGCCGGCCCGCGCAGCCTCCAGGCGGGTGCCGCGATGACGGCCACTGCCGCCAGCAGTCCGACGCCGCCCAGCAGCATGAGCCCCACGTGGGCGATCAAGCGCAGGCGCAGCCAGCGCAGCTCGCCGCGCAAGCGCTGCTTGAGGCTGCGCGCGTCGGCGCTGTGTGCAGTGGCTGTGCTCAAGATGTCCTCCGCTGCGGTTGCCGGCCCGGCCGCCGGGCGCGCCCGTGGTGGCGCTGCCCAGCTACGGCTGTGTCATGACGAAGGTGCAGACGTTGATCGCCATGCGCATGGCCGCCTCGCGTTTCTCAGCAGAGTCCCCGTGGACCTCCGGGTCCTCCAGCCCGTCGCCGATATCGCAGCTCCAGGTGTAGTACAGGGCCATGCGCCCCTCGTGGTAGATGGCGAACCCCTGCGCGGGGTCGCCATCGTGATAGTGGATCTTCGGCAGCCCGGGCAGCCGATAGAACGTCCGGTACATGGGGTGGTCATTGCCGATGGGGACCAGCTTCTCGTCGGGGTAGAGGTCGGCCGCCATGGCGCGAAACGACTTGTCGATGCCGTAGTTGTCGTCCACCCAGAGAAAGCCCCCCGCGTCCAGGTAGCGGCGCAACCGGGCCATGTCGGCCGGCGAGGGACGGATCGTGCCATGTCCGGTGACATAGAGCATTGGGTAGGCGTAGAGCCGCTCGTCGTCGAGCTTGACCGTGGCCTCGCGTGGCGTGGTGGGGGCGCCGGTGCGGGCCTGCAGCTCGCGCAGCAGGTTGGGTAGACTGCTGGGATTCGCGTACCAGTCGCCGCCCCCCATATAGTGCAAGCGCGCGACCTGGAAGCGGCCGAGGTTCTCGGGCACCTCCTGCGCCCACGCCGCTGGCGCCCCGCCCGGGGCGGAAACCCCGGCGGAGAGCACGGCGCAGAGCACGGCCAGGGTGGCCCGCGCGATGCGCGCGTGGCGCGCGGCGGCGATCGGCGCGCGGCACACCGCGACCCCGCGCGTCGCCAGACGCGATGGCAAGCTGCGCATTCCCATGCCTCGTCTCCGTGAGCAACGGCCGCGCCGGCCGCAGGGGAGGCCTACGTTGTCCTGCGGCGCCACTACGCGTCCTACGCCCAGCAAGCCTACCACGTTCCCCGCCGGCGGCCGCGCCCGGGTGGATTTCACAAGTCCCTCGCACGGCTGCCGGGCAGGTCCAGGAGCGCCATGGCGCCGCGAGCGTCCGCGCGGCTCTGCAGGCGGATTGCGCCGCCCATCTTCTCCATCAAATTACGGCAAATCACCAGTCCCAGCCCCGTCCCGGTGCTTTTGGTGGAAAAGTAGGGTTCGAACAGCCGGTCCTGCACGTCCTGGGGAATGCCCGGGCCCTCGTCCTCGACTCGCAGCTCGACGCGGTCGCCGCGGGCGGTCGCGCCCAGCACGATGCGGCCCTGTCCCCCCATGGCCTGCATGGCATTCTCGACGAGGTTGGTCAGCACCTTCAGCAGGGCCTCCCGCGACGCCAGGGCGACCAGGTCCTCGGGCGCCTCGCACCGCAGCTCCAGGCTGCCATCGGGCGAGGGGTACAGGGCGCGCACCTGACGCAGGAGCTCCGCGACGCCGACCGGCTCGGCGGCAGGCAGCTGCGAGCGCCCCAACAGGCTGAACTCCGAGGCGATCCAGCGCAGGCGCTGCACCTGCGTCTCGATCTGTCGCACGTTGTCGTCGACGATCTCCTGCAGGTCCGGGTGCCGGTCGGCGCAGGCCTGGCGGACCATCTGGGCGGCGAGCAGGATCGGCGTGAGCGGGTTCTTCACCTCGTGGGCGACCTGCCGCGCCATCTCGGCGTAGAGCGCCAGTTGGCGCGTGGCCAACAGCTCGGTGACATCATCGAACAGCGCGAGCCACCCGCGAGTGCCGCCCTCGAGCGCGATCGGCGTCACGATCAGACGCAGCGTGCGCGGCCCGGTCTCCCCGCGCAGCGCGACCTCGGTGGAGGCCACCTCCGCCGGCGGCCCCAGCTCCCGGATGCGCGCGAGCATCTCCGGCTCGCAGCCCGAGAGGAGCCGGCGGCCCGCGGCGTTCATCTCGCGGACGGCGCGCGACTCATCGAGCACCAGCACTCCGGCGCTCAGGTTGCCCAGCATCGCCTCCAGGAACGCGCGCCGCGCGGCGAGGGAGGCCTGGGTGCTCTGCAGGTCGCTGGCCATGCGATTGAACGCGCCGATGAGCTGGCCGATCTCGTCGCGCCCTCCACCGGGCATGCGCAGGCTCAGCTCGCCGGCGCCGATGCGCCGCGCGGCAGCCGCCAGCGAGCGCAGCGGCTCGGCGATGCGCCCCGCGGCCCACAGTCCCACCGTGACGGCCAGCAGGAACGCCAGGGACGACAAGCCGAACAGGAACAGGTCGGTGCGCTGGCGCTCCTGCGCGCTCTCGGTGGCGCGGGCGAAGAGGCTGGCGGCCAGCACGCCGCGGCGCACGCCGCCGGGACCGCCCACCGGCGCGTAGCCCGCCGCGACCACGAGCCCCTCGCGCGGATCGGCCTGCACGTAGCGCCGGCTGCCGCCGCTGAGCACGGCCTGACTGGCGCGCGCGGGGAGCACGGGTGTGATCAACCCCGCCTTGTAGAGATCGTCCTGGCTGCTGACCACCGCCCAGGGTCCGTCGTAGAGCGTGAGGTCGGCGCCCACCGTGCGCGCCAGCCGGCCGAGGTCCTCGTCGGTGAGTCGGCGGCGCACGTAGACGTGGTAGGGCTGGCCGCGCGCGCCGGGCTCGGTGTAGAGGCGCCCAAGGAACCAGTCCCCTTCCTGCTCCTCAAGCACGACCTCGCCGCTCTGCACCGACTGGAGGAATGCCGCGGCGTGACGCGCGTCCAGATTGCGCAGCGTCTCGTCCAGCAGCAGCTCCCCGCCGGGCGCGAAGACCATGGCTTGGCTGCGCTCGAAGGGGCCGACCACGCGCCGCGCGGCGGTGGTTCCGCGCTGCAGCACGTCCTGGATGTACTCGCTGCCGATCAGGCCGGCAGCGGTATCATCCAGCGTGCCCGTCAGCAGGCGCAGCGCGGTGTCCAGGCGCCGGGCGACCTCCTGGAGGTTCTCGCGGCGCAAGCGGCTCGCCAGCTGCCGCTCGTGGAACGCGCCCGAGACCAGCACCGGCAGCAACACCACCAGCACCAGCGCCGCTACGAGCTTCCCCTGGAAGCCCGGCGCGCCGAACAGGCCCGGGAAGCCGCGCTCCGCGGGCGGGCGCAGCAGCAGCAGCGCCGCGAGCGCGGCGACGGCCAGCACGGCGGCGAGCACGTACAGCGCGGTGAGGCGGCTGGCGTCGAGCATCCGCTCGACGACGGTGGGCTCGGCGAACGCCACCACCAGATCCGTGCCGGCGTCGCCACGCACCAGGCGCGCCCGGTGCGGCCCACCGGGCAGGCGCACCACGCTCCAGCTGCCATCCTGGGCCAACCCTGCGCACGGCAGTCCGATCAGCGCGGGATCGGTCGCTGCGGTCACCACCCCATCCCCCAAGCGTCCGATGAGCACGGGCTCCTCGAACTCCTTGCGCGGCGTCAGCTCGCGCCCGGCGGGAAAGCCCAGCGCGGCGGGTCCGCTGGCCTGCAGGTCCATGGCCGCCGCCGGATCGACCGCCGCGTAGGGGAGCTCGACCACCAGCCAGCTCGCGTCGCCCTCGGGCCGCAGCGGCGGCAGCCAGAGCCGGCCGCGATAGACCAGGAACGGACCCTCCTCGGTCCCGACCTCGAGGGCCTCCACGGCCCACGGCGGGTCCAAGTCCAGGGGCTGCAGGCGCCAACTCTCCGTGGGCGTGGGCTCGTAGGGCAAGTTGAGATCGAACTCGGAGAGCAGCGCGCCGCCGCGCCCCAGGAGCTCGACGCGCGATCCGTAGCCCAGCGCGCTCAAGCTGCTGCCGGCCCACAGCTCGAATGCGGCGCTGCTGCGGTCCAGGGCGGGATCGGTCAGGCGCTGCAGCGCGTCCGGGTCGTGGGTGATCTCCGCCAGCAGGTCCTCCAACAGGAAGCGGCGCCAGTTGTCGCCCGGGCGCAGGCGCTCCTGGGCGCGCTCCAACGCCACCCCTTCCTTGAGGGTCGTGTATACCGTGCGCAGGCCCTCGGCCTGGAAGCCGGCCGCCCACAGCACCGCCAGGAGCGCCGCGACCGACCGTGTCGCCGGCGCCGGATGGGCCACGGCTGGCGACATCGCCAGGGCCAGCAGCGGCAGTGCCGCCGCCCACAGAGCGGGCGCGGGGGGCCAGCGCGCGGCCAGCGCGCCCGCTCCCAAGAGCGCCGCGCATCCCGCTGCCCACAGTGCCGGGGCGCGCCGCTGCTGCAGCCAGCGCTGCAGCCCCAACAACGCCAGCGCCGCCGGCGCGAGGAAGCACAGGAGCAGCGCCACGTGCAGGGCGAGGAATGGCAAGGTGAAGAACGGAGCGTCCGGCCCGATGAGCTTGGGGTTGGCGTTCTGCGCCACGACCTGCTGCAGCGCGCGCCCCAGCGCCAGCGCGCCACCGGCGGCCAGCAGCAGCGTGAGCAGGCGGACCAGGGTGGCGGCGCGGCGGCCGCGCGTTCCCCCGCACCACGCCAGCCAGCCCGGCCGCAGCAGCACCGCCAACAGCGCGAGGCTCAGCGCGGTGACGAGGAAGTCGAGCACACTGCGCAGCAGCCCGAGACCCCAGGTCGTGGCGAAGTAGGCTGGCTCCAGCAAGTAGCGCAGCGAGCCGCCGGCGCCCGTCGAGGCCACCGCCAGGACGCCGGCGCGATCCAGGGCCAGGCGCGTGGCGACCACCGCCACCACTGCGGCTGCCGTGGCGATGCGGCGGCCTCGCCCCGAGGCGACGCGCGGCCATGCCTGCCACGCGGCCAACGCCAGGAGTGCGAGGGCGGCGAGTGCCATGAGCGCCACCCGCTGGCCGCTGCGCTGCAGCGCCAGCCGCCGCTCCTCCCGCGGGCCCGGCGACGTGAGCGCCAGCCAGACCCAGGGGTCGCTCTGCGGGATGCCGGCCACGCGCTCGAGTTCGCTGGCGGGCGAATCGGTCGCGGGGCGCTCGGGCAGCAGGCGAACGCGCAGGCCGGTGGCGCGCGAGAGCGGCTGCCCCGGGTCGGCGCCGACCCCCAGCCGCGGGAACAGCTCGCGGGTGATCCCCAAGCTGACGTCGACGAACGCCGCAAGCCGCGTGGAGTCGGCAGGAGCCGTCGAGCCGGCGGAGCTGTTGATGCCCGCAGCCGCACTGTCGCTGCCCGCTGAGGCGCTGCCGGCGGCGGCGGAGCCGGCAGCGCGGGTCGCGTCGAGGGGCGCCGCAGCGCGGATCCCGTGCACCGCGGTGCCGACCTCGGTATTGGCGGGGCCGCTGGTGCCGGGGGTCGCGACGCCCTGGCTGTCGCGGGCCGCCAGGCTCAGGTAGCGACGGAACCCGCGGTCGACGATGAGGGGACGGCGCGTGGGTTGCGGGCGGTCGGGGCCCGGGACCTCGCCGGCCCAGCGCAGCAGCTCCCCGCCGCGCCAGACCGAGACACCCACCGGCAGCGCGGTGCCTGCGACGACCAGGGGGACGGCCAGGGGCTCCAGCTCGCCGGCCGTCTGCGCTCGCAGCGCGCTCGCGGCGCGCGCGCGGGCCGCGGCCTCCAGCTGCAACAACAGGTCACCCGCAGTGCGCTCTCCGCGCGCGAGGCGCGCCCGCGAGCGCAGCGTCCAGCCCTCCTCGTCGACGGCGGCCAGCCGCGCCATGGAGACCGCCGCGAGACCGCCGGCTGCGAGCGCCAGCGCGAGCACGCCCCGCACCGCGGCCGCGCGCAAGCTGCGCGAGCGCACGCCGCGCCAGGTTGCCGCCACCGCGGCCGCGGCGCTCGCGGCCGCGACCACCGCCCACGGCAGCCGCGCCTGCGCGAGGCAGGCCAACAGCGCTCCGAGCGAGAGCAGGGAGTACGGGAGCGAGGAGCGAATCAGGCGGCCGGGGAAGCCGTCCTTCATGGCATGCGCGTGGGCGCTCAGGGCAGAGCCCTCACCTCGACCACGCGCCATCCCTCCGACTGATGGCGCATCTCGATGAACAGCCGCCGCCGCACCGGCTCGTCGCTCGCCGCGGCGCGCCACTGCACCTCGACGACGCCGTGGGCCTGATCGGCGCGAGGGCTGACGAGCTTGCGATCGCGCCGCGCATCGAGCACGCGGACCTGGGCGAACAGCTTCTGTAATATATAGAAGATCTGCGCCGGGCTGCAGAGGGCGGCGTCGACAGGCCCGTCGGCGTCCGCCGCGCCCGGGGGCTCAAGGCGAAAGCGCGTCTCTCCGGCTGCCAACAGCAGCTTGATCGACGCGGCATCCTCCGCCTTCCAGCCCGCGGCGAAGGTCTCGAGCAGATCGGCGGCCGAGGGTGGACCCGCGGTCGCCTCACCGACGGTGGCACCCACCGCGACGGCCAGGGCGCCCGCCACCGCAGCGCCCCGATGGAGCGACGAGAGCGACAGCGGGACGAGCGACGAGAGCGCCGCCGGCAGCGCCAGCAGGGCCAGCCGAAGCGGCAGCGCCAAACCAGCCGGCTTAGCACGCACGGCCCGTCGGACGAGGGCTGCTGGCCGGCGCAGCTCGGCACGCCGCCCGTGCGGATGCGAAGCCGTATCTAGGCGTGACTCCATGGAACGGGCGGCCTCCGGAGGGCAGCGGCAAGCTCGGGGCGGGACTCCGCTTGCCGAGCATCGGGTGTGCCAGGCAGCGGCCGCGCAAGCGTAGCACGCCAAGCGCAAGGGAGACAGCGGGCGAACGCGGCGAGCGGTTCGCCGTGCCAAGCCCAGGGAGCTGCGCGCGGCCCCGGACGTCTCCCGGCGGGGACAAGGGCGTCTCTTGGAGGGGAAGCGGCGCGGGCCAGATCCGGCGCCGCCCCGACGCAAGCGCGCGCCGGCCGCGCCCGCAGGAGCGCCGCAGGCGCGCCGCGCCTCAGGCGGTCGCCGCCGCCTTCTTGACGCGCTTGGCCGCGCCAGCGCGCCACCTATACCACTGGATCACGATCGGGCTGGCGACGTAGATCGACGAGTAGGTACCGACGATGATCCCGATGGACATGGCGAGCGCAAAGTCGTGGATTACCGAACCGCCCATGACCATCAGGATCAGCGACGTGATGAGCACGGTGCCGCTGGTGATGATGGTGCGGCTGAGGGTCTCGTTCACGCTTCGGTTGGCGATCTCCTCGAAGGTCTCCTTGCGCCGGAGCTTCATGTTCTCGCGCACGCGGTCGAACACCACGATCGTGTCGTTGACCGAGAATCCGACGATCGTGAGCAGGGCCGCCACGATGGCCAGGGTGAACTCCTTGTTCAACAGCGAGAAGATACCGGCCGTGATCAGCACGTCGTGCAATGTCGCCACCACGGCACCCAGAGCGTATTGGAACGAGGGGAACCGCACCCAGACGTAGACCATGATGACCAGCAAGGCCACGACGATGGAGTTGACGGCCGCGGTCCGCAACTCCTTGCCGATCTTGGGACCGACCGTCTCCTGGCGGCGCAGCTCCACGTTCTTGTCGGGCATCGCCTTGGCCACCGCGTCGCGCACGCTCACGGCCTCCGCAGCGGCCTGACCCGACTGCGCTTCGGCCGCTGGGAGACTGACCAGGAACTGCTGGTTGGTGCCCAGGGTGGTGACCTGGTCGGCCTTGACACCGGCGTTGTCCAGGGCGGCGCGGACGGCGGCCACGTCCGCTCCCGGGATGATCCGCAGCTCGACGACGGTCCCGCCGGTGAAATCCACGGAGTAGCGCGGGCCGCCGCGCACGGCGAAGGAGATGACCCCGGCGAGGATCAGCGTCCACGAGATCCCCACCCACAGCTTCCAGCGGCTGATGAAATCGATGTGGGTTTCCCTGAAGAATTCCATGGCTCCTCGTCCGTTGCGCCAGGGGCTAGATGCTGAGGCTCTTGGGCTGGCGCTCGCCCAGCCAGACGTCGTAGACGACCTTCGTGAACACGAGCGCCGAGAACATGCTGGTGATCAGCCCGATGTTCAGCGTCACGGCGAAGCCCTTGATGGGACCGGTGCCAAAAATGTAGAGCACGACCCCCGCCGCCAGCGTCGTGAGGTTGGAGTCGATGATCGTACGGGCCGCCTGGTGGAAGCCCGCCTCGACGGAGGCACGCACGGATTTCTCCTTGCGCAGCTCCTCGCGGATGCGCTCGTAGATGAGCACGTTGGCATCCACCGCCATGCCCAGGGTCAGCACCATGCCGGCGATGCCGGGCAAGGTCAGTGTGAGGTGCAGCTGCGCGAGGATCGCCAAGAGCGACACCATGGTGAGCAGCAGCCCGGCCGTAGCGATCAGACCCGCCATCCGGTAGTAGAAGACCATGAACACCACCACCAGCAGCCCCCCCCACAGCGCGGCCGAGACGCCCGAGTGGATGGAGTCGCGCCCGAGGCTGGGGCCGATGGTGCGCTCCTCCTGGATGCGCACGTCGGCGGGCAGCGCCCCCGCGCGCAGCACGACCTTGAGGTCGTGGGCGTCCTGGTTGTTGAAGTTGCCGGTGATGCGGGCGCGGCCGCCGGTGATCTTGTCGTGGATGACGGGAGCGCTGTTGACGACGTTGTCCAGCACGATGGCCAGCTTGCGCCCGACGTTGGCGCCCGTCACGCTGGCGAACTTGAGGCCGCCGCGGCGCGAAAGCTCCAGGTTGACCACCATGGTCGGCGGGCGCTCGGGATCGGGCGAGACCTCGGCGTTCTGGATCTCACCGCCGTCCAGCTTGACGTCCCGGTCGACCAGGAACAGCAGGTGCGCCCTGCCCCCGCCCTGGGCGGCGTACGGCTCGGCGCCCCACAGGAAATCCAGCTCGCGCGGGATGGCGCGTTTGACGTCCGGGCGCGCCAGGAACTCGTCGACCTTGGCGCGATTGCGGTCGGCCACCGGGATACCGCCGTAGCCGGCGACGAACGGGCCCAGCAGCGACGAGAGCGGATGCTCGGGATCCATCTCGTCGGCGCTCTCGCCCGCCGCGGCCGCATGCTTGGCGACGTCGTCGGTGGCGGTGAAGGGATTGACCGCGGAGTCGCCCGCGGCGACGGCGGGCTTGGCGCCGTGTTGGGCCACGGTGTCCACGGCGGCCTTGCCGCCGGACAGCGTGCTGTCGGCGGAGCTTCCGCGCAGCGCGGCGGCCAGGATCCGGTCCAGGCGCGGCAGCAGCGTGTTCACGTCGGCCGCCTCCCGCACCATACGGAACTCCAGGCGCGCCGTGCGGCCGATCAGGCGCTTGGCGCGCTCGGCGTCCTGCAGGCCGGGCAGCTGTACGATGATGCGCGCGTCGCCCTGCTTCTGGATCACCGGCTCGGACACGCCGAATTGGTCCACGCGGTTGCGCAGGATCTCCACGACACGGTCCAGGGCGTCGGCGGCAGCCTTCTGGTCGAGCTGGCTGCGGTCGATGTCCAGCACCAGGTACATGCCGCCCTGCAGGTCGAGCCCCAGCTTGATCCCCTTGTCGTGGAGCTTGTCGAGCTTCTCGCGACCCTCGACCGTGGCGTCCAGCTTGGCCTTCTCGTCGGCCGGCAGGCGCATCAGGCGCACGGTGGGGATCAGGCTGAACAACGACCAGCCCAGGATCAGGGCGATCAGGATCACTTTGACGAGCAACGACCGTTTCATTCCATCCCCACCCATCCCCTGGCGCGGCGAGGCACGCGGGCCCTGGTGGGCCGGGTCGCCTGCGGCAGGAGAAGCAGAAGCGGCTGTGAGCAGGCCCTCGTCCTGCGGCCGGCCGCGCGCCGCGGCCGATGCCCCGATTCCACCGAGAGCCATCGGTTCCCCCGCTCCGCGCACCCGCGCGCAGCGAAGCCGCACGCGGACCTGGGGACCGGGGCTTGGGCAACCGAATGAGTATAGCGGGGGGCCACCGGGTGTCAACGGGACCGCTGCGGCTCTCAGCCGCCGTTGACGCGCACCGAGCCGGGAGTGCCGCTCTGCGCGCCGACAAACGTGACCTTGACTTGATCCCAGAAGGGTCGCGGCTCACGGCCGACCACCACGGGGCGGTACTTCCATTGCCGGACGGCGGCGAGCACGGCCTCGTCGAACAGCGGCCCTCCCTCGCTGCTCACCACATACGCCTGGGCGACGCTTCCGCCGGGGTCGACGTACATCGCCACATGGACCACGATCGCCCGTCCCAGCAGCGCGGCGGGAACGCCGGCCGGGTAGGACGGACGGACGAAGTGCGTGAGCACGAAATCGAGCGTCGTCTGGCTGGCGCGATTGAGCTCCACCTGCCCAAGCGTTGGGGGTCCGGCCACACCGGTCGCGAAAGGCTGCTCGGTCTCTGGGCGATCGCTGCGCGACTCGTCGGCGGACACGGGCTCCGGGAGGACGGGCCCCGAGGAGGGAGGTGCAGCCGGCGGGCCCGCAGGCTGCGGGCTCGAGTGAGCGCCGCGTGGGCGCGGTGTCGCTGCTGCGCTGGGCGCCCGCGCGGGACGCGTCAGCGGGTCGTCGCCGTGCGCGAGGTTGATCTCCGGCATGAGCTGGATGGGTCCGTACGCTCCGGTGTGCCCCTCCCAGAAGTGGACTCGCTCTGAGCGGGCTGCCCGCCCCGGCCTGCTCAGGGCGCGCATGAGCAGGGGCGCGAGGCCGGCGTGCACGAGGCAGCTCAGCACGAGAGCCACCGCGACGCGCCGGCCGACACCCTGGTGATAGGCGGGACGCCAGGATCGCATGGTCGCCTCAGCCCGGAAGGCGGTGGAGGAGGTCGGTGAGCGTCACCGCCCGGACCTCTCCATCGCGCAGTTGCGGCAGCACCTGCTCGAGGATCTGGACGCTGGCGGCGTTCACATGGCAGATCCCGATGGCCTGGCCGCGCTCGCGCGCCCGCTCGATCAGCCAGCGCAGGCGCTGCTCGACGACCTGGGGGTCCTGCGTCTCGCGGTCCAGGAAGATGTCGTTGCGCAGGGCGGGGATCGCGGCCTGCCGCGCCGCGTCGTAGGCCACCGATGCGGGCGTGGTCAGGCTGTCGAGGAAGAACAGGCCGCGTTCGTCCAGCGCCCGCATCACCGCGAGCATCTCGGGGCCGTGGCGCGTGGCTTCGCTGCCCATGTGGTTGTTCACCCCCACCACGCCCGGCAGCCCATCGAGCAGGCGCAAGACCAGTGTCCGGATCTCCGCCGCAGGCATTCCCACCATGACCGCGGGAGTGCCCGCCCCCAACTCCTCGACCCGCTCGGGCTGCATGGGCAGGTGCAGCAGTGGCACCTTGCCGTGGCCCAGGACCTCCGCGAGGGCCCGCTTGGAATACGCGAGCTCCGGCAGGATCGCCATCGTCAGCGGGACGTCCAGCTGCAGCAGGCGCATGGCGAGGGGGCCCAGATTGTATCCCCAGTCGTCGACGACGATAGCCAACAGGCCCGCGGGCGACGCCGTGGAGGGCGGGGCTGGCTGCGGGAGCGCTGCGCTGCGCTGCACCAGCACGCGGAGCGTCGGACGCGCCGGCGTCCCCACGGTAAGATCGAGGGTGACGCCCTGCTCGCCGTCGCGCCGCCGGCCGCTGTGGACGCGGCCTGCGGCGCTCTCCACCGCGGCGGTCACGGCGATGTCCAGGTCCAGCAGCGGCGCGCCGCTGCGCGCCTGCACGCACGCCAGCTGGCCGTCGTGGCGCGGCAGGACACGCAGGCTGTCCGCAGCGACGCCGGCCGTGCGCAGTGCGGAGAGCACCGCCTGCTCCAGGCGCTGCTGGGCCCAGGCTTGCGCTTCGCGCGCGCCGCGGTCGGCCAACCACATGCGTCCCGCGTCGGAGTGCCACCAGCGCAGGGTCAAGAGGCCCGCTCCGGCGAGGATCGCCAGGCACGCCGCCAGCACGCGCCAGGCGCGCGGGATCCGGTTGCGGCCGCGGGAGTTGCGGCCCTTGCTGGCGGAGCTGCGGTGGCCAATGGAAGAGGCGCGGCGGGCGGCGCTCATGGTGGCGCGCAGCGTAGGCGATGGCCTGCGGCGAAACAAGAATCGCCCCCGCTAGAGGCGGGGGCGATCGCTGCAGAAAGTCCGTGCGCGAGCGCGTCGGTCGGGCAGGCACCGGGAGGGCAGTGCTTCCCGGAGGCGAAGCTCCCGCGGGACCTAGTGGACCGTGACGCCGTCGTCGACCCAGAACTTGAGCTGGTAGATCGTCTGGCCGTTCTGGATGACGGGAGCGACGTAGAGATCCTGGATTCCGCCCACCTGGTCGATGCTGTCGCCCTTGTAGGTGACAGCCATGTCGACGGTGTAGCTGTGCTTCTGCGTACCGAGGTACTGGGCGTCCACGTTGGTCGTCCACTCGCCGATGGGCGACAGCGTCAGCGTGATGGACTGGATCCCCGGCTGCTGCGAGCCATCCGGCTTGGTCCCGGTGACTCCCGTGAACATGTTGGTCGTGCTGCGGATCTCGTGCTCGCGGTCCCACGACGCGACGCCCAGCACGCTGACGTCCTGCTGGGCGAAGAAGAACTGGAACTGTGGATGGAGGACCTTCTCGTACAGATCGATGTTCTTCCCCGTGTAGCACTTCGTGAAGTTCTTCACGAGGATGTCCGGCGTGGTCGCCAATTCGTCGGGGGGTGTGGTTGATTTCTTGTCCTTGGGCTCCTGCGGCGAGAAGATGCCGCAGCCGGACAGGAGCAACTGCGCGGCGAGAAGCGCGCAGAGCAGAAGGAGGCTGGTGCGAAGGGTCGGTCGGCTCGGATGCATGGTGCGGATACCTCCACAATCGAATCCGTATTCCGGGAACAAACGTAGCAAATTGGGGGCCGCAAAGCCAGCCCCGCGCGTGGGTCAAACTGGCCCGGTCACAAAATTGACTACTGGAACAGCTCCCCTCTGAGCTGGCCCAGGGTCAGCAGCCCGGGACCCGGCTCGAAATCTTCCCACTGCGTCAGGCGGAACGTCCCGCCGACGGTCCGCAGCGTGTAGCGGGCCCGCGCCCGGTACACGGTGGCGAGCCCACCCCGCGGCTTGTAGCGCAGGAAGTAGGTCGCCTCGTAGCTCACGGGGTCGGTCCCGTTGAGCGTGCTGGCGTCGACCGTCTGGCGCAGGTCCACGACGATGGAGTCCGCCTGGGAGAACAGCCGGTCGCTGAACGTCTTCTCGCTGGCGAGCGTCCAGGGGTCCAGGAACGCCTGGGGAAACGACGCCGCCACGCTGGGCGCCGGAATGAACACGAAATTGTCGGCGAACTGGACCTGGTAGCTGGCGCTCAGCTTGCACTTGAGCGAGCCGTTCAGGTTGACGAACACGTCCTTCTCCACGTTGGCCGGGATCGGCTGGAAGCAGATGTCCGTGCCGCCCCCGCTTTCGGGGGTGCGCGGCTCGAACAAGCATCCCGCACCGCTGCATACGAGCGCCGCAGCCAGAGCCGCCGCCAACGTCAGAACTGCGCGCAGACGAGCGTCCATCAGAACCTCATCGTGACCGTGGTGTTCGCCACGTAGTAGCGTCGGCTCTCTTCGCGAACGCGCGGCCCGTAGGCCAGCACGTACTCGATGGCCAGGTCCAGGTCCATGTTGCCGCGCAGCTTGTGCTTTCCGGTCACCCCGGAGTGGAGTTCGCCACGATTCTCCCGCTGGCGGGTGCCGACATTGGGCTTCTCGTCGTCCAGGAAGCCGCGCGTGGCCTGGACGCCGAGGGAGTAATCCTTCACCGGGATCCTGACGCCCGTAACCACGATGTGATCGAAACGCCGCTCGGTAGGGATATAGACCCCCGGCGTCTCCACATCGCGTACGCCGTTCTTGTGGACATCGAGCGTGTACCCCAAGTGCAAGGAGGCCCTGCGCGGCAGATCGACGTCGATTGCGGTATCGAACCTGCCCTGCTTGTTGAACTCGTCCTTGTCGTCGGACTGGGTGAAATCGCGGTAGACGATGTTGAGCGTGTAGTTCTGGTTGAGATGGACCCCCGGCAGCCCCGTCCACGAGTAGTCGCCGTGCAGCTCGTAGAAGCGCTCCTGCCGGTTGTTGGGCACGATCGCCTGGTCGATGTTGATGTAGTCGGTCAGGTGCAGCGTGCCGCTGAGGTTGGTCCGCAGGTTGGTGATGGCCGCGCTGGTGAGGTTGGCGGTCAAGAAATCGTAGAGCTCGTCGCGATCGTTGGAGTTGGTGGGATCCTCGAAGACGTTCTGGACCAGACGCTCGCCGACGGTGGCCTTGAGGCTGGTGGCCGAGACGATGGCTTGATCCAGCGTAATGGAGGCCTCCTTGGTGTCCTGGGTCTCACGGCCGCGAAACGTGCTGCTGCCGATGTTGAGCTGGTTGGTCCAGGAGGTCGAGGTCGAGTAACGGACGGACAGGCTGCTGGCCTCCGCATGGGAGTAGGAGGCGCCCAGGTCGAGCGCCTCGAGACGACGCTGCAGCAGCCCCTGCTGGTTGATGCGGTAGGTCGTCTCGGTGGACTCGTAGCGGTAGCTCCCCGTGGTCTGCACGCAGGGCAGAGGCTGCGATCGCACCGTGGCACCGAGGGCGTTGCCGTTGCGGATCTCTTTTTCCTCCTGCACTGCGAGCGAATCGCGGTCGCCAACGTCGATGCGCAGGGTGTCCACGCGCCCCAGGTTGTCGCGGGGGAAATCCAGCCGCTTCTCCTCGAACAGCATCCGGCGCGCGTCGAACTGCAGCGAGAGCCGTGACCCGCGCGACAGCGACAGGCCAGTGCGCAGCGTGTCGGTCGTCGTGGTCGCCGGAGCGGTCTTGCCGCGCAGGCTGCGATCGCCGCGGGCGCGGTCCCCGCCGGCCCGGGCGCTGGCGCTCCAGCTGCCACCGTCGTAGGCCAGGCTGGCGCCGGCGTCGCTGCTGGTCAGCGTCTTGTCGCTGTTCGTCCCGCGGGTGCTCCCGCGCGAGTCCTGGATGTCACCCCCGAGGTTCCAGGTGGAGAGCAGCCCGGCGGGCAGCTCGGCCTTGCCCGCGAGCTTTGCGTCGCCTCGGGAGTCGCGATTCTCCACCACGAACGTGCCAACGCTGCTCACCTGCGAATCGTGGAACGAGTTGCGGTTGAAACCCACGTTGAGCTGGCCCCACTTGCCGAACAGCCGGTTCCACGCCGTGTCGACGGCCTCGGTCTGCGAGGTGCGGTCTACCTGACGGTAGTCCTTGTACTCGTGGGTGTAGGTCGAGTTGGTGCGGAAGCCGTCCACCAGCAAGGGCAGGGTGGAGGTCCCGTGGAGGGTCACGTCGGAGACACCACTTCCCACCGAGAGGGTGACGGTCGGATGTACGGGCCCGATCCAGGGGAAGCTGTGGGGGAACGCGATCTGCCCCTTGAGGGAGTCGGCGGCGCTGCTGTCGTTGCGCGCTTGGGACATGCGGCCGACCTCGCCCAGGCCGGGCGGGGCGCCCGTCGGTGCCGTCGGCCCGCCCGGCGTGGTCGCGCTACTTTGGCTGCCCTGGCCGCTCTGGCCACCCTGGGCGGTGCTGTCCTGCGACGCAGAGGTTTGCGACTGCGTCGTGGACCCCAGCCACTGCGCCGCCGCGGATCGCGTACACACGCCCAGCAGAGCCAGCATCGTCGCCGCCATGACAACCCTTCCTCGCTCCCTGCTCATCCGCGCCGTTCCCCACCGCCCAGCCACCGATCCAGCGCCACGAAATCCGCGAGCGAGAGCGTCTCCGCCCGCCGGTGCGGGTCGATCCCCAACTCCGCCGCGAGCTGTGCGAGTCGCGTCTCTCCCAGCCCACTGGCGCGCCGCAACAGCCCGCCGATCTGCTTGCGCCGCTGTCCGAAGAGCTCCTTGACCAGGGCCACGCACGAGGGCGCCAGCTCGAGCCGGTCCGGCCGTGGCCGCAGCTCCACCACCGCCGACTCCACCTGCGGCGGCGGCAGGAACGCTCCAGGCGACACGCGCAGCAGTCGCGTCGAGGTGGCCTGCGCGGCCGTCAGCACCGTGAGCACGCCGTACTCCTTGCCGCCGGGCCGTGCGGTCAGACGGGCGGCGACCTCGGCCTGCATCATCAGCAGCGCCCCCCGGGCCTGCGGCAGCACGAGCGCGGGCAGGATCCCCAGCAGCACCAGGCTGGTCACCTGGTAGGGGAGATTGCCGACGAACAGCATCGGCTGCCGCCCCACCAGGGCCAGGTAGTCCAGCTGGGCCAGGTCCGCCCGCACCACCCGGGCGCGCCCGGGCGGCAGGTCCATCAGGCCGATCTCCTCGGTGAGGAGCTCGACCAGCCGGGGGTCCAACTCGATGGCCTCGACTTCCAAGCCTGCCGCCAGCAGCGCAAAGGTCAATGCCCCGGCCCCAGAGCCGAGCTCGACCACGCGCGACACGCCCCTGGCGACGACAGCATCCACGATGCGTGCCAGAACCCGCCGGTCGGTCAGGAAGTGCTGGCCGAGCCGTTTCTTGGGCCGCAGGCCATGCCGGCGCAGCAGCGCCGCCTGGGTCATGGGCCGGGTCACGGTCGTGCCGATGTCGCCCCGGGGGACGGCTCGGAATCCACTATGTCGAGGGGGGAAAGCCCCCGTCCCGCGGGCGGATGCCCGTCTCGCAACACTCCAGAAACCTCAACGGAGCGCGAGCATTAGCACAGGTGCGGACGAAGGACCTCCGGAAGGAACGATGCAAGATCGATGCGAACCACTCAGGGAAGGTCCGATCAGCGAGGAAGCTTGACTCTACCACCCGCCCCGTGGGGTGTCAACGAGCCGGCGCCGCGGGAGCCGCAGGAGCGACCGCGGCGCGATCCCGGGCGGGGTGGTGGTGGAGCGACGCCAGCCGAAGCGCCACGGAAGATCCGGGCATGCCCCGCCGTGCCGCGCCATGGCGCGCCATGGCGCGCCGTTGCGCGCTACCGCTCGCCAGCGCGCGCCACCGCGCAGCACCCTGCGCTGCGGGGTCGGCCGCTCACCCGTGGCGGCGCTGCGGCAGCGGCGCCGCAAGCTGCGAGGGCACGATGGCCCAGAACTCCGCCGGCAGAGCCACCTGCAGCAGGCGTTCGAAGTTGCGCGCGGTGATCTCCGCCAGGTCGTCCAGCGGCGTGCCGCACAACGCAGCCAGGCGCTGCGCGGTGACGCGCAGATACGCGGGCTCGTTTCGCTGGCCCCGCCAGGGCTGCGGCGGAAGCCATGGGGCGTCGGTCTCCAGCAGGAACACCGAAGCCGGCAGCCCCTCGATCACCAAGGGCAGGCCCGAAGTGGGATACGTGAGCGGGCCCCCGATTCCCAGCAGGAACCCCTCGCCGACGGCCCAGCGAGCGAAGGCCGGAGTACCGGCGAAGGCGTGGAAGATCCCGCGCCGCGGCGGCAGCCCCTCCTCCTGCAGGATCCGCCGCGCGTCGTCGTAGGCGTCGCGCACGTGGAGCACCAGCGGGAGGCCGACGTCGGCAGCCAGGCGGATCTGGCGTCGGAAGGCATCGCGCTGGACATCGCGGGGGCTGAGATCGCGGAAGTAGTCCAATCCGCACTCGCCGATCGCCACGATGCGCTGCTCCTGTGCCAGGGTTTTCAGCAGCGCCTGCGTCGTATCGTCGTAGCTGCGCGCTTCGTGGGGATGGATGCCAGCCGTGCACCAGCTGGCCCGCTCACCCGCGGCCATCTGCAGAGCCGCCTCGATCGACAAGCGGTCGAACCCCACCTGCAGGAAGGCGGCCACACCGGCGGCGTACGCGCGGGCGCGCACCGGGTCGCGGTCGGCGTCGAACTCGGGGCGCGCCAGGTGCAGGTGGGTGTCGATCAGCCCTGCCACGGATCCGGCTCGGCGGCTGGCGCCTCCACCGCGGCCTGCGCGGCATCGCCATCGCCTGGGGCGGCCGCGGCGGCGAGGGTGCGGTCGCTGCTCCCCCGGGCGCGCAGTGCCTCGCAGAAAGCGTGGGTGAGCACGAGGCTCACGTTGACGTTGCGCGCCAGATCGTCGCGGGCCCGCAGCAGCACGTCGGCCATCGCCGCGGGATCGCGGTCCCCCAGCGACGCCACCATCGGCGCGAGCCACGGCTGGCGCGCGGCCGCCACCGTCGCCCCCGCGCGCAGTCGGGCCAGGGCCACCAGGTCGGCCACCATGAAGTCCAGCGTCCGCATTCCCAGATCGCGGCCGGTGGAGAGGCTCGCGTCGGCGAGCTTGCCCGCGAGCGGCTGCGCGCCGGTGGGATCCTGGCCCTTGGCCAGCAGCTCGGCCCCGCGCAAAAGCTCGTGGACGCGCCGCTGCAGCAGCCGCTCCAGCAAGGCCGCTGCCCATCCGGCCAGACGCCGCGCCTGCGGATCGACCAGATCCAGCGCCCGGCGGGCGTTGCCGCCGCAGGCCGCAGCCAGCTGGGCGGCCTGCGCAGCGTCCAGGCCGTGCGCCGCCTCCAGGTGATTGGCGAGCTCGTCCTCGCGCAGGCCCGGCACGCGCACGCGCGTGCAGCGCGAGCGCACCGTCGCTGGCAGCAGACGTGGCTGGTGGGTGCACAAGATCAGCTGCGCGCAAGGCGGAGGCTCCTCGAGCGTCTTCAAGAGCGCGTTGGCGGCAGAGCGGTTCATGCGGTGGGCATCGGCCACGATGACCACGCGCTTCTCGGCCGAGAATGGCTTCATGGACACGAAGCGGCGCAGCTCGCGGATCGAGCAGGGGCTGGGGTCGTCGGGCTCGCCGATGGGGAGGATGGCGCTCCCCGGCTGGCGGATGCGAGAGAGGGGCTCGCGGGCCTTGGCGTCGAGCAGCTCGCGGAGCCCGAGATCGCTGAGGGAGGCCTCCACTGGGAACGCGAAGCGCAGGTCGGGGTGCAGCAACGCCCGCGCGGTGCGGCCACAGTTGGCGTCGAGCGCTGGAGCGCACAACAGCAGGCAGGCCAACTCGATCGCGGCGGCCTCCTTGCCGCTGCCCTCGGGGCCCTCCAGCAGCAGCGACTGCGGCAGCGCGCCCTGGCGTGCGAGATCGCCCAGGCGCCGCAGCCCCGGCGCTCGCGTCAGCGGTGACAGGCGCTGGGCCATCTCAGGGAGTGCGGGCCTGACCCGTGCCGAGCAGCCATGCGGCCGGGTCGAGCGCCTGCTTGCCCTGACGGATCTCGAAGTAGAGCTGGCTGCCGTTGAGCGAGCCGGTGTCGCCGACCTCGCCAATGACCTCGCCGCGCTGCACTTGGGCTCCCGGGCTGAAGAAGATGTTGCTCGCGTGGGCGTACAGCGTGTAGTAGCCGTCGCCGTGGTTCACGATGATGCACTTTCCGTAGCCGGGAAGCCAGTCCACGTACTCCACCACGCCTTGGGCCACGGCGGTGATGGGGGTGCCCGCGGCGGACGAGATGTTGATCCCCTTGTTCATCACCACCGTCTTGAACTGAGGGTGCACCGACTTCCCGAAGGGCTTGATGATCTTCCCCAGGACGGGCCACGGCAGACGCCCCTGCTGGACGGAAAAGTGGGTAGACGGGGCGGGCGTGCCGCTCTCCTCGCGCCGGCGCTGCAGCTCGGACACCAGCGATTCCATGGCGCGGGCGGCCTCCTCCAGCTCCGTGACACTGCTCTCGAAGTGCTGCCGCTCGCGCCGCACCAACTCCACCGCCTCGCGGCGCTCGTCCTGCAATCCCTGCAGCTCCAGCTTGCGGTCCTCCACCTCGCTGCGGGTGCGGTAGACCTCCGCCAGACTGCGGTCGAGCTGCAAGCGCCGGTCGCGCAGCTGCCATTGCGTATGCACCACGTCGTCGATGAGGCGCTGCTCGGCGCGGGCGATCTCGGTCTGGGCCTTCATGCGCGCCGCCAGCTCGTCGAGCGTCGCGCTGGTGAGCATCAGCGCCAGGGTGTGGTGGCGGCCCTGCTTGTACATCTGCCGCAGGCGCTGCGCCAGGTGCGCGCGCCGATCGGCCAGGCGCGACTGCGTGACGCCGATCTCCCCCTGCAGCGAGTCGGCGCGCGTCTCCAGCGACGACTGCTTGTCGGCCAGCTTGCCCAAGAGCGTCGCGGTGTAGTCGGCCTCGCGCTCCAGGGCGTGCAACCGCGCCACCTGCCCCTTCTCGTCGTCGGCCAGCGCCGTGGCGCGGGCGCGCGTCTCGGCGATCCGAGCGCGCAGCTCGCGCAGCTCGCGCTCCTTCTCCGCCGCGGCGGGAGAGAGCGCGGCCGGGCCCGCTGCGCGCTGCGCGCTGGCGGAGTCGACTTGGCCGATGGAGTCAACCGGGCGCTCGGAGCTCGGCAAACTGTTCGGCTCGGCGGGCCAGGGCACGGTGGCCGAAGTCACGCGGGACCCAGGCGGCGTGCCAGGGGCCTGCGCGCGCGCGGCGGAAACGAGCGGCAGCAGCCCCGAAGCAGGGAATGCCGGCAGGGACGGCGAAAGAAGCAGCACCACGAGCAGCCTCACCCGCGGCGGCAGCGGCCTGCTCGCCCTCGACGCTGGCAACTGCGCCAGCGACGCGGGGCGAAAGCGAGCGGCGCACCGGCGCACGGTTGCACTCCTACAGGCGCAGGTGGCGCCGCAGCGCCGTGTAGCTGCCGGCCATGCCCAGCAGGGTGCTGAGGGCCACGAAGCCGAGGATCTGGCCCAGCGCGAAGAAGAAGACGCCCTGCACCTGGCGGGCCAGCACCCGGTGCGCGAGCAACAGGATCCCCATGGCCAGGACTCCCGCCGCCGCGCCCTGCAGCGCTCCGCTGAGCAGGTACGGAGTGCGGATGAACCAGTTGGTGGCGCCCACGAGCTTCATGATCTCCATGCGGCGGGCGCCCTCCTCGATGGTGAGCTTGACGGTGTTGCTCACGACGAACAGCGCCGAGAGCAGGACCAGCACGCCGATGATGACGGTCACCACCGCGAATGCCGCGGCCAGACGGTCGAGGCGGCGGATCCACTCCACCTGGGCCGCGGCCTCCTCCACGCCGGGGTACTGCCCGAGCGTGTGGCAGAGGTCGGCCACCTTGCCCGAGCTCTGCAGGCGCGGCGCCAGGCGCAGACGGAAACTTGCGGGCAGGGGGTTGACGGCCAGGGCATCCAGCAGATCGGCGTCGTCACCCAGATCCTGGCGGAAACCCTCCAGCGCCTGCTCGCGGCTGGCGTAGCTCACGCCCAGCACGCCATCGATGTGCAGCAGATCGTCGTGGAGGGACTGGCGCTGCTCCTCGGTCACGTCGTCGCTCAGGTATACGGTGATGTCGATGCCGCTGCGCACCGACTGCAGCAGGCGGTCGAGATTGATGGTGAACAGACTGAAGATCGCCAGCATCAGCAGCGAGCTACCCATGATCAGGATCGCGACCGTGCCGCTGATCCGCCGGCGCAGCAGCCCAGCGGCCGACTCGCCCAGCAGGAAGCGCACCTGCGTGGCGTTGTACATCAGCGCCCCCCATCTTGCTGCTCGCGCAGGGAGGAGGCCGGCCCCGCGGGGTCGACGACTTCCAGCACTCCCGCGTCCCAGCGCTGGGGCGCCTCCCGCGGCTGTGCCCCCGGCAGCGGGCTCGCCGTTGACCGCGCCGGCGAGCGTTGCTCGTCCGCGGGCCGATCGGCGCGGGGCCGCTCGACGTCGGCGGTGATCTGTCCGTCCTGCAGGCTGACGACGCGCCGGCCGAACTTCCGCACCAGCGCGTGGTCGTGGGTGGCCATGATCACCGCCGCGCCGCCGGCGTTGATCTTGAACAGCAGGTCGAGGATCTCCCGGGCGATCTCCGGGTCGAGGTTGCCGGTGGGCTCGTCGGCCAGCAGGATCTTGGGGCTGTTGACGATGGCGCGCGCGATGGCTACGCGTTGCTGCTCGCCGCCGGACAGCGTGCGCACGCTCTGGTGGCGCTTGTGGTACAGCCCGACCCAGTTGAGCACGCGGGCGACATTGCGCTTGGACTCGGCGCCGCAGACGCCGGTCACCATCTGGGCGAAGGCCACGTTGTCCTGGACGTTGCGGTCTTCCAACAGGCGGAAGTCCTGGAACACCACGCCGATCGAGCGCCGCAGCACCGGGATCTGCGCGCGGCGGATGCGGGTGCTGAGATAGGTGCCGACGACGACCTGCCCTGCGGTGGGCAGCTCGTCCATCATGATCAGCCGCAGCAGCGTCGACTTGCCGGCGCCCGAGGGCCCGACCACGAACAGAAACTCGCCGTTGGCCACCGGCAGCGTGACGTCGCGCAGGGCGTAGTGGCCGCCGTACTCGACGTCCACGTGATAGAAGGAGATGATCGTACGCGGGTCCAGGGCCGGCGGCGGGAGCGGGCCGGACTGCGGCGCGGGAGCGGGATCTGCCTGGCGGTTGGAGGCCATGTCGTCGCTTGGGGGCCGCAGTGGGTCGCGCGCCCGGCGGCGGGCCCTTCCTCGACCCTGCTTGCAATCATGAGGCCACGGACGCCTCAGCTCTTGACGTCGATGTAGAACTTGCTGCGCAGCCCCGCCAGGAACTTCTGCAGCTCCGCCTCGATCTTCTGGTCCTGGACGACGTCGTGCAGCTGGGGCGCCACTTCCTCGAAGGAAGGCGTGCGCGCCTCCGTGCGATCGAGCAGCTTCAGCACGAAGTAGCCGGCTGCCCCCTTCACCGGATCGGCCACGCCCCCCACCGGCAGGTCGCGCAGGGCTTCGCGGAACTGCGGGGTAAGCTGGTCAACGGCGAACTCCCCCAGCTCGCCTCCCTTCTCCCGGCTGGTGGGATCGTCCGAATACATTCTAGCCAGCTCGGCAAAATCCCGGCCTTGCGCCGCCAGCGCCGCGACCTCCTTGGCCCGCGCCGCCGCCCGCTCCCGCTCGGGGTCGGTGATGGTCAGACGCAGCATGATCTGCGACAGCGTTACCTCATCGTTGGTGCGCGAGTCCACGCGCAGTAGGTGGACGCCGATCTCGGTGGTGATGGGTTGACCCACCACGCCCACCGGCTGGCTCCAAGCGGCATCCTCCAGCAACCCGTTGAAGAGGTCTCCCTTGGCGAAGGTCCCCAGGTGGCCGCCGCCTGTGGCGTTGGCGTCCTGCGAGTAGCTGCGCGCGACGTCCTCGAAGGCTACCCCCTTGCCGAGATCCGCCTGGATCTTCGCCAGCGCGTCCTTGATCACCACCTGCGCCTGCTCGGAGGGCTGCGGCACCACCAGGACGTTCGCGAGCTTCACCCTCGCGGGGCGGCGCGGGACCTGGTCCTTGTGATCCTCGTAGTACTTGCGCACTTCGTCCGCGCGCACCTCCACCAGAGGGCGGATGTGGGTCGCGACGATGCGCGAGGTGTACAGGCGGTTGCGGATCAGCTCGCGGTTGCGCGCCTCGAGATCACCGTAGGTCATCCTGCTGCGCTCCAGCTCGCGCTCGAGGTTCCGGCGGCTGCCGAAGCGGGTGATCATGTCGTCCATGGAGCGGGAGACCGCCTGCTCCAGCTCCTGGTCGCCCAGTGTGATCCCGTCGAGCTTCGCCTGGGCCACCAGCAGCTTGACCTCGATCAGGCGGTCGAGCATCTGCTTGCGCAGCTGCGCGGGGTCCGCGTCGACCTTCTGCCCGGACGCCTCCGCGTCGAACTTGTAGCTCTCGACCTCGCGCTCCAGGTCGCTGAGCAGGATCGGCTCCTCGTCGACCATCGCCACCACGCGGTCGACGAGCTGGGGGCTGCTCCCGACTGGCCCCTCGGTTGACGGCGGCGCGGGTTGGGCCGCTGCCGAATCCGCGGCGGAACGCGCGGCCGGGGCCGCAGGGGAGCCCGCCGGCGGGGTCGCCTGCGGCGGCTCTGGGTGGGACTCGACGGGAGCGCTCCCGGGCGCGGCGAGCGCCGCGATCGCCGCGGCCACCGCCACGGCGACCGCCATGGCGATCGCCGCGCCCGGCCCGCTGACCCGGCCACCGCGACGCAGACTCATGGAATGGAGGATCCCTGCAGCGGCGTGCTGGCCGCGCTGCTTCCTCGCGCGCCGCGCGCCGGCGCGGCGCCGCCCGGGGCCCCCGTGGAGCTGCCGGCCGCGGCCGGGCCGGCCGCACCGCTGGCGGCGCCGGAGGTGGCCGCCCCTTCCGTGCGTGACAGCACGGCCTTGTCCACGTTGCGCGGGTAGAGCTTGATCTTCATGCCGGCCTTCCACTCGGAGACTTTCTGCTGGAAGAGGGCATCGGCCATGCGCGCCTCCACCACTTTGCCTACAGATTCGCGGGCCTCCTCCAAGGTGGGGTCGTGCTCGGAGGTGATGTGGAGGACCTTCACCACCGCCCAGCGATGGTCGAGCGTCTCGCGCGGCTCGCTCACGCCGCCTTCGTTCGGGACGGAGAACGCCATCTCCGGGAGGATCCCTCTGTCGGTCTTGCGGTAGGTGATGGCCTGGGCGCTCTGCTGGCGCAGCGGCGCTGGGACGTACTCCTCGACCAGCTTCGACCACTCCTGCCCCTGGCGCGCTTTGACCACCGCCGCGCGCGCCTGGTCCTCGGTGTCGGCGGCCAGCAGATACAGCTCGCGCGTTTCGGGCCGGCGGAACTCCGCGCTATGCTTGGCCCAGAAGGTGTCGACGTCGCTGGGCTGGACCTTGACCTCCTTCATGATCAGCTCGTCGTGCAGCAGCGTGACCATGTTCTGCTCGCGGCGCAGCTTCAGCTCGTCCTGGACCTCGGCGCGCTCCAGGTAGCCGCGCCCCTTGGCCGCCATCGGCATCAGCTCGCGGATGGCGATCTCCTGCAGGGAGCGGCGCAGTCCGCCCAGGCGGTGCTCCCGGCGCGGCCGTCCGAGGCTGCTCATCGTGGAGTACAACTGCTGGTAGCGCTCCAGAGTCCAGGTCTGGTCGGCATAGCTCATGAGCACCTTGTCCAGCAGGTCGGGCGGGATGTGCAACGGCTCCATCTCCTCGGGCTTCTTCGGCGGGATTAGCTCGACGTCCTGGGGCAGCATGGCGAACAGCGTGTCCAGCACCGCCTCGTCGATGGTGAAGCGGTACTCGTCGAAGACCTTGTGGATGAAGTCGAGGGTCAGCAGCTCGGCCTTCGACTTGCGCACGCTGGCGACGATCGTGTCCCGCAGCTTGTCCAGCGGCTCCACGCGCTCCATCACCTGGCCGTCGAGGCGGACGAGGAAGAAGCCGTAGTAGGACGGGATCGGATCGGAGACCTGGTCGACGTCTAGGGCGAAGACAGCCTTCTCCAGATCGTCGGCGACGGTCCCGTACTTCATGGTCATGGTGTAGTTATTGTTGGGGCCCACGGGACCGACGCTCATGCGGCGCGCCACCGTTAACCAGTCCTCCCCACCCTCCACCAGCTTCTTGGCCTTCTGCGCCTGCTCGAGGTGGTCGAACACCATGCAGCTGACACGGAGGTTGCGCCCGAAGTTCTCGTAGTACTCCTGGGTCTCCTGCTCCGTGACGTCCTGTGCCGGCTTGACCACATCCTCCTTCATGAGCGTCACGCTCTTGAGCTGGCTGACGGCGCTCGCCGTCTGCTGGACCTTTGGGTTCGCGGCGAACCCCAGCTCCTCCGCCTTGATCGCCATCACCTCCTTCTCGACGATGGTGTCGAGGAACTTCATCCGACCCTCGTGGGTCTGGATGTCCGACGGCAGGAATCGTTGGTCGATCCCGTTGAGCTTGCGCTCGTAGTAGGCCAGCGAGACCACCCGGTCCTGGATCTTGGCCACGGGGATCTCGTTCTTGTCCTTCTTCGCGCAGCCGGCCAGCAGCGCCAAGGCGGCGACGAAGAGCGCCAGAGCGAGCGCCAGGCGGCCGACGGCCACAGCCCCCGCGCTGCGCGCCACGCGCTGCAGCCGATCGCAGGACAACGCGGGCCGAGCCGTCAGATGGCGATCCACGAGCATGTCAACTCCTGGGATGGTGGGTGGGCGCCGATCCACGCTGGGACACTCGAAGTGTCGCAAGCCGGGTGGCGGCGCACGGGAGGCCCCCGCCGGACTAGGCTGCGGCTCCGGCCATCAGGTCCGCGAGCTGCCCGAGCACGGCGAGGACGGCCGCGATCCATTCCTCCCGAGGCGCCTCCACGGTCATCGTCAGTCGGTCGACTGCGTTGAACGTCAGCCTCGGCACTCCGGTTCCGATCAAGCGTCTGAGGATAGAGGAGCCGGGCTGGCGGTCGCTACTGAAAAGCATCCGCACGCCCTTGCGCCCGCCGCGCACGTCCGCCACGCCGGTGGCCAGCGCCCGCAGCTTGATGCGGGTGACGTCCGCCAGATTGCGCGCCTCGGCGGGAGGCCGCCCGAAACGGTCCCGCAGCTCCTCCACCAGCCCGTCGAGGGCACGTTCGTCCTCCACCCGGGACAGCTCGCGGTAGCAGCGTATCTTCTCCTGCGGGTCGGCCACGTACTCGTCGGGCAAGAATGCCGGAACCTTCAGGTCGACCTGGACCTCGTGCAGCTTGGGCCGGCCCTCCCCTTTCAGCTCGAGGATCTCCTCCTCGAGCAGCTTGCAGTAGAGATCGAAGCCGATCGCAGTGATGTGGCCGTGCTGGGCCTCGCCCAGGATGTTCCCGGCGCCGCGGATCTCCAGGTCGCGCATCGCGACGTGGTAGCCGCTGCCCAGGTCGGTGAACTCCTCGATGGCGGCCAGGCGCCGCCGGGCGTCCTGGGCCAGCGTCTCCCCCGACGGCACCATCAGGTACGCGTAGGCCCGGTGGCGGCTGCGCCCGACGCGGCCGCGCAGCTGGTGGAGCTGGCTCAACCCCAGGCGGTCGGCGCGGTCGATCAGGATGGTGTTCACGTTGGGCATGTCCAGCCCGCTCTCGATGATCATGGTCGAGACCAGCACGTCGTGCGCTCGGCTCAGGAAGTCGCGCATGATCGTCTCGAGCTGCGCCTCGACCATCTGACCGTGGGCCACCGCGATGCGGGCGGTGGGCACGATGCGGCCGACGATCCCGGCCATGGCGTCGATGGTCTCGACCCGGTTGTGCACGAAGAAGACCTGCCCGCCGCGGTGCATCTCGCGCAGGATCGCCTCCTCGATCATCTCCTCGGAGAAGGGCACCACCTCGGTGTGGATGGGAAGGCGATCGCGGGGCGGCGTGGCGATGATGGACATGTCCCGCGCCCCCATCAACGCCAGGTGCAGCGTGCGCGGGATGGGGGTGGCGGTCATGGACAGCACGTCCACCTCCTTGCGCATCGCCTTGAGGCGCTCCTTGGCGCGCACGCCGAAGCGGTGCTCCTCGTCGATCACGAGCAGACCGAGCTTGCGGAACTCGACGTCGCGTTGCAGCAAGCGATGGGTTCCAATCAGGATGTCGATGCAGCCCTCGCGCAAGCGCTGCAGGATCGCCTTCTGCTCCTTGGGCGAGCGGAAGCGGCTGATCACCGCCAGGTTCACGGGGTAGTCGCGCAGGCGCTCGGTGAAGGTGGTTCCGTGCTGCTCGGCCAGGATGGTCGTGGGGCACAACAGCGCCACCTGGTGGCCGGCCATGACCGCCTTGAACGCCGCACGGATCGCCACCTCGGTCTTGCCGAAGCCCACGTCGCCGCACAGCAGGCGGTCCATCGGGCGCGGCTGCTCCATGTCGCCCTTGACGGCGCCCACGGCCGCGAGCTGGTCGGGCGTCTCCTCGTGGATGAACGAGCTCTCCATCTCCTGCTGCAGGTGGTCGTCGTGTGGGAAGGCGACGCCCGGCAGCAGGGCCCGCGCGGCGTAGAGCGCGAGCAGCTCCTGGGCGGTGGCGGCGATCGCCTTGCGGGCGCGGGTCTTGGTCCGCTCCCACTGCCCGCTGCCCAGCTTGTGCAGCTGGGGCTCTTGCCCCTCGCTCACCTCGTAGCGCTCCAGGAGCAGCAGGTTGGCCGTCGGCAGGTAGAGTCGGTCGCCGTCGGCGTACTCCAGCAGCAGGCACTCGCTGCGGATCCCCTCGGCGGTGATGACGCGCAGTCCCAGAAAGCGCCCGATGCCGTGGTCGACGTGCACGACGTAGTCTGCGGGGCGCAGCGCCGTCGGATCACAGACGCGCCCCGCGCCGCGGAAGCGCGGCTTGCGGGCGCGGCGGTGGTAGCGGTCGAACAGCTCGTGATCGGTGAAGCAGGCGAGCCGCGCCTGCGTCCACACGAAGCCCCCCGTCAGCAGGCCGACGCGCAGGCTGGGACGCGCGGTGGAGAGGGCGGGGTCCTGCTCCTCGATCAGCTCGCCCAGGCGCTGCACCTGGCCGCGGTTGTCGCAGAACAACAGCGCTCGTGATCGTTCCTGGATGCAGCGCGCGGCCGTGGCCAGCAGCGCCGCGACGTCTCCGTTGCCCCGCTCCTGCCCGTGCGTCTGCACTCGCACCAGCGCGTCGTGCGCCCCCGGACCCAGCGGCGTGGGCGCTGCGCCTGGCAGCACGACCTCTGCCAGCCAGAGCGGCCGCAGGCGCAGGGCATGGCGCGCCAGCTCCTCGGCCGGTGCCATGAGCTCCTCCGCCCTCGGCACGGGATCGCCGCGCCGGATGCGGTCGGCGCGCACGCGGGCGGTCTCCAGGTCGAGCTCCTCGCTGCGCCGCGCCAGGTCGTCGGGGGCGAGCCAGACCAGCGTCGCTCCGTCGGGCAGGTAGTCGAGATAGGTCTCCTGCGGATGGAAGAAGGGGGCGAGCCCCTCGATGCCCGTGAAGTGCAACCTGTCCTGCAACCGGTCCAGCAGGTGCGTGCGGTCGTCGGGCGGGATCTCGGCCATGCTCTCCACGCGCGCCAGCGCGTTGAGCAGCGTGTCGTCGTCGGCCACCAGCGGCGCGGCCGGGATGATCGTCGCCGCGGTCAGCAGCTGGCGGCTGCGCTGGTCGATCGGCTCGAAGGTGCGGATCGACTCGACCTGGTCGCCGAGCAGCTCGATGCGCAGGGGCAGCTCGTGGCTGGGCGAGTACACGTCGATCAGCCCGCCGCGCAGGGCGAAGTCGCCGGGGATCTCCACCAGGCCGCAGGGACGGTAGCCCAGGTGGGCCAGCTGCTGCGCGAGCTCCTCGGTGCGCAGGGTCTGGCCGGCCCGCAGCGCGATGCGGTTGCGGCGCATCACGTCGCGTCCCATGACCTTGTGCCGCAGCCCGTAGACGGTCGTGACGTAGAGCCCCGGCTCACCGCGGTCGAGGCGGTCCAACCCGGCCTGGATCGTGGCGGTGAGCTCGCGGGTGGGCGACTTGCGGTCGAACGGGAGGATCTCAAGCTCGGACAGGTAGTGGACCGCGCCCACACCCCAGGTCTCGAGGTCGTCGCACAGCGCTTCGGCCGATTGCAGGTCGGGCGCCACCAGCAGCCAGGTGTCGGGACGCTCCCGGTACAGCGCCGCGATCAGGTACGCGGCGGCGCTCCCGCGCAGTCCGGAGACCGCCAGCGGTTGTTCCTGGAGCAGGAGCGGCCAGAGCGGCTCGACCGCGCGGACGCCGTCCAGCGCTTGCTGCAACTCCTGCGCGGAGACCGCCGCATCGCCAGGAGCCGGCGCAGACGTGGCGGCGATAGGATGTGCGGGCGCCGTGGTGTCGCGCATGGCAATGGCCGGTCCCCCATCCGCAGGACCAACCGCAGGAAGGTAGATGCAGCTCGCCCGCGCGACAACCAGGGACGCGCAGCCGGCGCGCGGGCCCGGCACCGCCGAGGGCGTGGTCGGCGCCCTCTCAGCGCGCAGCGTGGGGTGGTTTTGGGCGGCGCCCTAGGCGCTCGACGCCCCGGCCGTCCGCGCCAAGGCCGCCAACCGCTCCACCAGCGGCGGCATGACCCGCACCACGCGCTCGATCTCATCGCGCGTGGTCTCGCGCGAGAGGGAGAAGCGCACGCCGCCGTGCGCGCGCGAAGGCGCGACACCCATGGCCGTCAGCACGGGGCTGGGCAGATGCGCCCCCGAGCTGCAGGCCGAGCCCGCCGAGGCCGCGACGCCTTCGCGGTCCAGGAGCAGCAGCAGGGCCTCCGCCTCCACCTCGAGGGTGACGTGCAGGGTGGTGGGCAGGCGCTGCGCGCCCTCGCCGGTGACCTGCAGCCCCGGGACGCGCTGCGCGAGCTGCTGCTGCAGCAGGTCTCGCAGCTCCGCCATACGGCGGCTCGCCTGCGGCAGCACGGCGACCGCCAGCTCCAGCGCGCGGGCAAGCCCGACGGCGGCCGCGGGGTGCAGCGTGCCCGAGCGGCGGCCCTGCTCCTGCCCGCCGCCGGTGACCATGGGAGCCAGCGTTACGCCACGCCGCACCAGCAAGGCGCCGCTGCCCTTGGGACCGTGGAGCTTGTGCGCCGCCACGCTGAGCAGATCGACGGGCAGGCTCGCGAAGTCGATGGGCAGCTTGCCCGCCGCCTGCACCGCATCGACGTGGAAGAGCGCCCCAGCGGCGCGCGCGCGCGCGCCGATCTCCCCGATCGGGAACAACACCCCGGTCTCGTTGTTGGCCCACATCGCGCTGACCAGGCAGGTCCGGCCGGGACGCAGCGCGGCCTGCAGCGCCTCGAGGTCCAGCCCGCCCTGCGCGTCGACTCCCAGCACGGTGAGCTCGCAGTCACCCTGGTGCGCCAGGTCCTCGCAGGTCTCCAGCACCGCCGGATGCTCCACGGCCGTGGTCACGACGTGGCGCGGGCGTGGGGCGGCGCGCACGGCGCCGCGGATGGCGAGGTTGTCCGCCTCCGTGCCTCCGCTGGTGAACACCACTTCGCCTGGCTGCGCCCCCAGCACTTGCGCCACGGCGCGCCGCGCGGCCGAGACGGCCGCCGCGGCCGCAGCCCCCACGTGGTGACGGCTGCTGGCATTGCCGAAGTGCTCGCGCAGGAAGGGAAGCATGGCGTCGAGCACCTGGGGATCCAGACGGGTCGTCGCATTGTTGTCGAGGTAGATGGTCGGCGTTGCCATGGGCGTCGCGCTCGCGCGTCCGTGGGGGATGGAGGCGGCCGGCCACGACATGGGTGGGGCCGTCGCGGGTTGACGGGCCGATCGTTGGGCCACGGGCGGCCCGCCGGACCCGATGATAGCGCAGCTGCGCCTTGGCTCCCAGCCCCCCTCGACCGATTCCCCTGGAAGAGCCGGGCGCGCTGGTGTGCTCCGCGTAGTGCGACTCAAGACGCCCCCGTGGACGCGGTGCTGAAGAGCGGCCGCCGCATCGACGCGGTCGAGGGCCTCTACCGCAAGGGACCGGGCGGCAGCGGTTCATGGCGCGCCCGCGCCGCCGGGCCGGCGCGCTGCAGCAGCTCCGCAAGCGCGGCGGCCAGACCGGGCACCGGGTCCAGCGCCGCCAGCTCGTGCGGCAGGCACCAGCGCGCCTCCACGTGCTCGGCGCAGAGCCGCGGGGCCCGTGCGCTGCGCAGCGCGAACAGGAACGGATGGACCCGCCAGGTGATCCCGCAGCGGGCCTCATCGACCAGCCGTGGTGTGCCCTCTGCGAGCAGGATGAGCTCTGCCTGGCCAAACCCGGTCTCCTCGGCGATCTCGCGCCATGCCGCCGCCAGCGGCGACTCCCCAGCCTCCAGCTTGCCGCTGACGGCCGACCAGCGACCGGCATGGCTTACCACGTGGGCGGAGCGGCGCAGCAACAGCACTTGCCCGTCGCGCAACAGGAGCGCGGTGGCGCTGGACACGGGCGGCGCGCTCACGTCGTCAGCCTGTCCCGGGCCGCCGGCGCCAGCGGGTCCGCGGAGGGCGTCCGCAGCCAGACCCATCTCCCGGCCGTCCAACGCAGCGCCGGCAACGCGGCTGCCAAAGGCTGGCTCGCGTCCAGCAACACGACCGCCACACGATGGCGAAGTGCTGCGCTCACGACATTCTCGGCGTCGCCGGCGCTGGAGCGCCAGCCCATGGGCGGGGCGTCGATCAGCGCCAAGCGCTCGGCGACGCCGCGCGCGGTGCCCTCGGCGCGGACCATCCGGTAGAGCGCGGTCTCGGCCTGGGCGCGCGCGGCGAGCTCGTGTGCCGAACTGCCCAGCCACGGGGTGGCCACGTGCAACAGCAGCCACGCGCCTAGCGCGAGCGCGAAGCCCGCGCGCGGCAGCGCACGCGGCCAGGCCTGCACGCGGGCGTCGAGCGCCGCGGCGGCGAGCCCCAAGGCGACCGCCGGCAGGATCACGTAGCGTCCGGCGGGCTGCATCGGGAGCAGGCAGCTGGCGCCCAGCACGCCGGCGATCAGCATGTGACCCGCGGACCGCAGCGGCTGCGACCGCTGTCGCCAGGCGAGGCCTGGCAGCGCCACGATCGCGATCGCCCCCAGCACCGCCGCCGCAGCCGCGTTCAGGGGCGCACCCCAGGGGACCAGCAGCAGCCGCGCGAGCTGCCCGGCGTGCGCCAGCTCGGGCATGGACGGATGCGCGAGCGGGTGCGCCGGCTCCGTCGCACCGGACAAGCGGCTGCGCGCGGTCAGCAGCACTGCCGCCGTCGCCGCGAGCGCGGTTAGCGCCAGGGTCGCCGCCACCGCCGGCGCCGCGCGCCTGCGCGGGCCCTCCACGCGCAGCGCGCCTCGCGCATGCCCCGTGCTGTCCACGGCGAGAGTCAGGTCGGCGCTCCGCGCTTTTGCCGCGCGTGCCAGCAGCGCCGCGCCGATCCACAACGCCGCGCCCCACGCATCCGCGCGGGCGAGCCCACCCAGCGCCACGAGCACGACGCCAGCGCCTGCCTGCAGCGCCGCGCGCGCACCGCCCGCTCGAGCGGGCTGCAGCGCGGCCACCGCGGTGCAAGCGCCAAGCGTCGCCAGCGCGGCGGCGAGCAGGCCGTTGCAGGCGGCCGCCCACAACCGGCACTCCAGCAGCGCGGCGTGGACTCCCACCACCGCCGCCGCGATCCAGGGCGCGCGCGGGGCGCGCGGCAGCACCAGGCGCGCCAGCCACGCGGCTGCTAGCGCCAGCAGCAGCGACAGCAGGAAGGCCAGCAGGTGCATGGCGCGCGGTTGGTCTCCGCCCAGGCCCACGGCCGCGCGCCAGGCGAGCGCGGCTAGCGGCCGCGCGAAGACACCCGCGGCGCCCGGCGGCGCGCTGCGCGGGTCCATGGCCGACCACAAGAGCAGCCAGTCCTCGCGCGTGTAGCCCATCCACGCCGCGGGCAGCGCGGCGAGCGCCGGGAGAGCGAGCAGTAGCAGCGTGCGCGGGCGCCGCACGGTCACAGGGGCCCGCTCAGCGCAGGACCAGCAGCAGCACGGCCGCCGCGTTCGCAGCGCCCACGCGGCGCGCCACCAGGCTCTCGATCACGAGCAGAATCCCCGCCAGCGCGAGCAGCCAGCGATGGATGCCGTAGCCGCGGCGCGCCTGCCGCACCGCCTCTGCTGCCGAGTCGCCCGCCAGCGCCGTGACCCGCGCGGCGTCGCCGCCGCCGTACTGCTTGCGGAACGCCTCGGGCTCCTGGAAGCGGCGCACCGATTCGCTGCCGGGCACGTTGACCGCGCACAGGGCCCACGGCTTGTGGTCCACCAGGAAGGTGTAGGCCCCGGGCACCTCGGCCAGGGCGAGCTCGAGGCGCGGCGGCGTGACCGTGGCATTGAGGGTGGCCGGAACGGTCGCGCCGTCGGGCAGCCGGACCTCCAACACGGCGCCGGGGTTCATGCCGGGCGGAGCCTCCGCGGCCAGGCTCGAGCCGACCTCGGCCTGCCGGCCGTAACGTGACCAGCCCGCCGTCGCGAGGTAGCCTGCCAGTCGCTGCATCAGCGGCAGGAACATCGGCGAGTATGGCAGGTTGCCCGCGGTCGCCGCTGTGTGGAAGCCGCACAGGATCACCCGACCCAGCCCCACCTCCACCTCCAGGATCGCGGCTCCGCCGTCGGCGAAGCGCACCAGCGAGCGGCCCACGGTCTCGGGCAGCGGGTAGTAGTTGCGCAGCTCGACCTCCTCAAGGGTTGCCAGCTCGTCATCCTCGAAACCGGTGAAGACGGGGTGGTCGCGCGCCGAGACGATCAGCCGCTGCGTCCCCTCCCGCCCGTTGCGGAACGGGCCCAGCCGTGCCGCCGTCCACGACGGCAGCAACTTCTCGTTGGTGTAGGCACGCACGCCCGGATCGCCGCACAACAACAGCATCGTGCCACCGGCCTTGAGGTAGTCCGTCAGCGCCGCGAGGCGGGCCGCGCCCAGATCGATGATGTCGGTGCCAACCACCACGCGGGTCTGCTGCAGGTGGGTGACGTCCATGCGCTCGGCCGGGACGACCTCCAGAGCGAAATCCCCTTCGCCGCTCTCCCCCGGGTCTAGACCCGCGCGCAGGAACAGCAGCGGATCGCGCTCACCGTCACCGGCCCCCAGCCCCGCCAGCACCATGACGTTCACCCGTTGGCTGACCGGCAGCACGAAGAACCGCTCGTCGTCGGGTGGGTAGCGGTCGGGGCGCAATCGCGCCGATCCGGCCAGGTCGCCCGCGGCGGGCAGCGTGAGCGGGAAGCCGTGGCGGCGCGTGCCGTGGGCAGCCAGCTGCAGCTCGGTCTCGCCCACGGTGGCGTCGCCCACCTGCAGGAAGAGCTGCACAGGGAGATCGGCGTCGCCGTCCTGGCGCACCTGCACGGCGACCTCGGCGGTCTCGCCGGCGCGCAGCAGGGTGGCCGGCCGCTCCACGTCGGCGACCTGGCGGTTGACGAAGGGCTCGGGCTTGACGGCCCGCAGGAGCACGGTCGTTCCCGGCGATTGGCGCAGCCGCTCGTGCAGGCGAGCCAGCCGCACGCTGTCGGCCGCCGCCTCCTGGAAATCACTGACCACGAAGATCTCGCGGTAGGGCGAGCCGGCCTTCTCCAGCAGATCGAGGGCACCGGACAGCGCGGTGACGTAGTCGGTGGCGCGGTCGTCGGGGCGGGCCTCCTGCAGCTGCGCCAGCACCAGCTGGCCGTCGCGGACGAACTCGCTGAATAAGGGCCGCACCACGTCGCTGAACAACGCCACCGCCACCTCGTCCTGGCCGCTCAGCTGGCCGACGATCGCGGCGACCTCGGTGCGCGCCCGATCGAACATCGTGCCCCTCTGGAGCTGCGCCTGCATGCTCGCGCTGGCGTCCACCAGGACCACCACGCTGGTCGCATGCCCGGTGGGGGCCAGGCGCGCCAACCCGCCGGTGAGGGTGGGCCGGGCGGCCGCCATCACCACCAGGCAGATGATCGTCACGCGCAGCAGCAGCAGCAGCAGCCGGCGCAGGCTCAGCCGGCGCATCTGCCGCTCCTGGGTGGGGCGCAGGAAGCGCAGCGGCCCGAACTGGATGTCGACCGGGCGACGGCGGCTGAGGAAGTGCAACAGGATGGGAATGCCAGCCGCCAGCAGCCCGAACAGGTACATGGGGCTGAGGAACTGCATGCTGCGTCCCTAGCCCAGCTTGGCGCGCTTGTTGAGATACGCCAGCAGGGCCCGATCGAACGCGGTATCGGTGGTCAGCGGCACGTAGTCGATCTGGTGCTGCTGGCACTCCCGCGCCAGGCGCCCGCGCCACGCCTCGACCTCGGCTACGTAGGCCTCCCGCAGGTGCCAGGGCTGCGCGCGGATGGGATCGAGCTGCTGCTCCGGATCGATGAAGCGCGCCTCCTGGCTGAAGCGCAGGTCCACCTCGCGCGGGTCCAGCACGTGGAAGACGATCACCTCGTGCTCCCGATGGCGGAAGTGCTTCAGCCCGGTGAGCACGCGGTCGGGGTCGTCGATCAGATCGCTGATCACGACCACCAGGCCGCGGCGCCACATCCGCTCGGCGAGCGTCCCCAGCACCTCCCCCACGTCGGTCTGCTCGCCGGGCTGCACCCGCTCCAACAGGCTGAGCAGGTGCATCAGCTGCCGGCGGCTGCTGCGCGGCGGCACGATCTGCAGCGGACGGCGGTCGAAGGTCACCAGCCCAGTGGCGTCATTCTGCTTGATGAGCAGATAGCACAGCGCGGCGGTGAGCAGCTTGGCGTACTCCAGCTTGGTGAGATGGTCCTTGCCGCCGTGGGCGGCCTGCGCCATCGAGGCCGAGACATCCAGCAAGAGCCGGGCGTGGAGATTGGTCTCCTGGTGGAAGACGCGGATGTAGTGGCGGTCGGTCTTCGCGTAGACGCGCCAGTCGATGTGCGCGGTGGGCTCGCCGGGGATGTACTGGCGGTACTCGGCGAACTCCACCGAGAAGCCGTGGTAGGGGCTGCGGTGCAATCCCACCAGGAAGCCCTCCACCAGCGTGCGCGCGATGAGATCCAGCGAGCCCAGCCGGCTGATGATCAGGGGGTCGAGCAGCCCCGTGCGCGGACCGGCCACGTCGGCTCCGTTCAGCCCGGAAGCGATTCGAGGAGCGCAGCGATGAGAGCGTCCTTGCTCATCCCCTCGGCCTCGGCGTGGAAGTTGGTGACGAGGCGGTGCCGCAGGACCGGCGCGGCGATGGAGCGCACGTCGTCGAGGCTGGGGGTGGGACGGCCGTCGAGCGCCGCCCGCGCCTTGGCGCCCAGCACCAGGAACTGCGCCGCGCGCGGCCCCGCCCCCCAGCTCAGGAACTCGGTGGCCATGGGGTGCGCCTCGGGCGTCCCATTACGGGTGAGCCGCGCCAGCTTGACGGCGTACTCGACGATGTTCTCGGCCACGGGAACCGCGCGCACCAGTTCCTGGTATTCCAGGATGTCGTGGGCGCGCAGGATGGGCCGCGGTTGCTCCCCCAGCTTGCCCGTGGTGCGGCGCACCACCTGCAGCTCCTCGTCGTAGGCCGGGTAGTCGATCTTGATGTTGAGCATGAAGCGGTCGAGCTGGGCCTCCGGGAGCGGATAGGTGCCCTCCTGCTCGATGGGGTTCTGCGTGGCCAGCACGAAGAAAGGGGGCGAGAGCGAATGCGTGACGCCACCGGCGGTGACCTGGCGCTCCTGCATGGCCTGCAGCAGCGCCGACTGCGTCTTGGGCGGGGTGCGGTTGATCTCGTCTGCCAGGATGATGTTGGCGAAGATCGGGCCGCGCACGAAGCGGAACACGCGCTGGCCCGTAGAAGCATCCTCCTCGAGCACCTCGCTGCCGGTGATGTCCGACGGCATCAGGTCGGGGGTGAACTGGATGCGGCGGAACTCCAGGTCCAGCGCGTGGGCGACCGTCGAGATGAGCAGGGTCTTCGCCAATCCCGGCACGCCCTCCAGCAACGCGTGCCCGCCCGCGAACAGCGTGAGCATGAGCTCGTCGACGACCTGTCGCTGCCCGACGATCTGCTTGCCGATCTCCGCGTACAGCGCCTCGCGAAGCGCCAAGAGCTTCTCCATCCTCTCCACGTCGCCGCTCACCATGCCTCCTCCGTCAGGGCCTGTCCCCGCGCCGCCCAGGGCTCGCGCCGGGATCGAAACGGCCCGCCGCCTGCGGCGACGGGTGCTGCGCGCGCATCGCGTGCCCCCACGTTACGGCAACGGGAGGCTCGCCTCAAGCTGGGCGCTGCTGCTAGGGTGAGTGCCACGGCGCGCATGGCGTCGCGTGCGTGTCGCGATCTCGACCGCGGCCAGAATCGGCTGGACGGCTGGTCGACCGTTTACAAGGACGTCACAACGGGCATGCAACACCACTTGCTTTCTCCGCGTACCGATCGACCAGGTGAGTCGATGTCCCCGTCGGCTCTCGCCCAGAGCCTGCGCGCAGCCGGCGACGGCCTGCACGCCGCAGGTGAACGACAGCACCCGACCGCTCGGCCCACGGGGTGCAGGGACCCGCGGGCCGGGCCCCGCTCGTTGCGTGCGAGCGCGCTGGGGATGCTGCTGCTCGCCGCCGGCATGGGGGTCGCCGTGGGGCTCTCCGGCTGCGGCCGCCACGACGACCGCGCGCTGCCCGACCGCATCATCGTGCTGGGGGTCGACGGCCTGAGCTGGGAGCGCGTCGACCTGCTGCTGTCCCGCAACCAGCTCCCCAACTTCAAGCGCATCATCGACGGCGGCGTACGGGCGGTCGCGCAGGCCCCCTACCCGCTGGACGGTCCGGGGGTGTGGGCCACGATCCAGACGGGCAAGCTTCCCGCCAAGCACGGCGTGGCTGGCATGCTGTCGCAGCTGCCCAACGGGCTGCGCGCGCCCATGCCCAGCGTCGTGCGCCGCAACAAGAGCGTCTGGCAGATCCTCAGCGCCGCGAAGGTGCTCGTGGCCACTTCTGGCCTGCCGGGCACCTGGCCGGCGGAGACCGTCAACGGCTTCGTGGCCTCCAACGGGATCACGACCACGCGCTGGTTTGCCACGCGCGAGTGCACCTTCTCCCGCGCGCCGGGCGAGCTGGACACCTACCCGCCGGTGCTCCAGAGGGAGCTGGCGCCCCTGCTGCGCGACCCCAACGGGATCCGCCGCGAGGAGGTCACGCCCTTCTTCACGTTGAAGGAGGACGAGTACCGCATGATCTACGATGAGCCGCTCGGCTCGGTCTTCCAACACACCAATCCGCTCAAGGAGTTCGCGATCACCTATCAAGCCGATCTGACGCACCTGGACATCGCGCACTACCTGCTGAAGACGTACCGGCCGCGGGTGCTGGGAACGTACATCGAGCTGCTGGCGGCGCTGCAGCCGGTCTACTGGATCTACACTTACCCAGAGACGTTTGGGATCTCCCCCGAGGACGCACGCCGGGCCGGGGGCGCCGTCGACGCCGGCTACCGCTTCGTGGATGCGGAGTTGGGCCGCCTGCTCGCGGAAATGACCGACCACTCCACGCTGATCGTGGTGGGCGGTTACGGCTTTACAACGGGCACGCGCATCGGCAGCGATGGGACGACGCCGGTGCCGGTTCCCGAGCCCAGCGCCGATGCGGCGCTCATCCTCTATGGGCAGGGGATCCGCAACGGCGTGCGCCTGACGTCTGCGATGCTGACCGACGTCACGCCCACGCTGCTGGCGCTGACCGGTTGCGCCACGGCCAGCGACATGGACGGACGCGTCCTGCAGGACGCCCTCACGCCGGAGTTCCTCGCCGTGAACACACCGCGGGTGATCCAGAGCCACGACGCACAATGGGATCAGAGCCGGCGCTTCGGGCGGCCGTTGGACGCGTTCGAGAGCGAGCCCGGCAGCGCGGCCGCGGGGGCCGGCCCCGGCGCTCCGCCCGGTCGCTGACCCGTTCCAGCGCGTTTGCTTCCTGCGACGCGCGGCCGCGTGGTAGCGTTGGGGCATGTCCCGCAGCGAGCACGCCGCAGCGCCACGCCCGTCCGACCGCCCTTGGTGGTGGATCCCGGTGCTTGCCACGCTGCCGTTCCTGAGGACGCTCACCTACGGTTTCGTCTTCGATGACGTCGCGGGCATCGTCCAGAATCTCGCGCTGCACGGCTGGGGCGCGCCCGCGCGCGCGCTGGCGCTGTGGCACCACGAGCTGGTGAACTACCGCCCGATCCGCTTCGTGTCGCTGGCCGTCGACTGGAACCTCGGCAGCGGCGCCCCCTGGTTGTTCCACGCGACCAACGTGGCGCTGCACGCGGCCTGCGCCGCGCTCTTGTGCGCGGTGGCGCTGCGCCTGAGGCTGCCGCGCGCGACGGCGCTGGCGGCCGCAGCGGTGTTCGCCGTCCTGCCGGCCCACGTGGGGACGGTCGCCTATGTGAGCGCGCGCAAGGACCTGCTGGTGACGGCGTTCTACCTGGCCGCGGTGCTGCTCTTCCTGTCGTACCGCGAGCGGGGCGGGTGGTGGCGCGCGGCCGCGGTCGTCGCCGTGGGCGCACTCGCGGCGCTCTGCAAGGAGTCCGCGGTCACGCTCCCCGTCGCATTGCTGCTCGCCGACGTCTGGTGCGCGGCGCGCGACGGCAGCGCGCGTCCCTGGCGCGCGGCGCTGCGTGCACGCACAGCCTTCTGGGCGCTGTGGGCGGCGCTGACATTGGCCTTCGTGGTCTACGCACTGTGGATCCGGCCGGGCACCGCCGTACCCCGGCAGCAATGGGGCGCCGTGTTCGTCAATCTGGGCACCGCGCTGCACGTGCTGGCGGTGGCGCTCGCGCAGCTCGCGCTCCCCTGGCGCAGCGTGCCGGACTGGTGGGGGACGATCGCCGTCGGAGCGGGCTGGTCCGCGCGCTCGGTCGTGGGAGCGGCACTGGCGCTCTCGCTCGTCGCGGCTGCCTGGCGCGCCCGCCGCCGCCAGCCGGCTGTGCTGCTGGGGGTGTGGTTCCTGCTGCTGAGCTGGATTCCGACCTCGGGGATCCTTCCCATCACCGAGGTCTTCGCCGAGCACTACCTGTACCTGCCCTCGTGCGGGTTCTGCCTGGCGCTGGGCGGCCTGGCCGCGAGCGGGCTGCGCCGGGTCACGAGCGCGGCACTGGCGCGCGGGGCCGCTCTGGTGGCGCTGGCCGGACTGGCGGTCTGGGCAGCGCTGCTGTCGGGCGCATGGGCGAACGAGACGACGGTGTGGGAGTCGAGCCTGCGGGCTAACCCGCGGAGCTTTCGCGCCGCGACCAACCTGGCGGGCCTGTACCAGAGCGCCGGCCGCGGGCCACAGGCGCGCGACCTCGCGCGGCGCGCGGTGGACCTCGCGCCGGATTCGCCGCTGGTTGCCGCCAATCTCGCCGGCATCCTGCTGCAGCAGGGCGACGCTGCCGGGGCGGCCGACATCGCGCGGCAGGCGCTGCAGCGCTTCCCGACGTCGGAGGAGCTGCAGGAGATCCTGGGCATGGGGCTCGCCGCGCGGGGCGAGCTAGCAGCCGCCGCGCAGGTGCGCGCGCGGCTGGCGGAGCAGGCGCCCACGGCGCGCAATCTCGGGATGTTCGGGGAGACGCTCTGCCAACTCGGCCAGCTCGACCAGATGCAGCGGGCCGAAGACGTGCTCATGCGCGCGGTCAACGCCGACTCCACGTACGGGCAGGCGTGGACGAACCTCGGGCTGGCTCGCTATTGGCTGGGCAAGCTCGCCGCGAGCGAGACGGCGCTGCGGCGCGCGATCGCGCTGGAGCCCACCGACCCCGATCCCTACAACAACATGGCCGTGGTCCTGCTGCAGGAAGGGCGGGCCCGCGAGGCCGCCGAGTACGCGCGCCGCAGCGTGCAGCTCGGCCGGGGGCTGCACCCCGGCTTCGAGCGCGCGCTGCGCACCGCACTGGGCCAGGCGCCCGCGCCAGGCGGTCCGGCACCTGCCCTGGCCGCAGCAGCGTCCCGACCGGCGTCGGCGCCCGGAGACTCGCAGTGAACGCGGCGCACGTCGCGCCCGCGCGGCGCTCCTGACCCGCGATGGCGCGCACGGCCGACATCGTCATCGCCGGTGGCGGCATCATGGGTGCCGCGATCGCCGTCGAGCTCGCGCAACGCAAGGCGGGCCGCGTCTGGCTGCTCGAGCGCAGCTACCCCGGTGCCGGCGAGACGGGCAAGAGCGGCGCAATCTTGCGCCAGCACTACAGCCGCCAGGAGACCGTCCGCATGGCGCGCGAGGGGCTGCTCTATTACCGCTCTTTCGCGCAAGTGCACGGTATCCCCATCGGGTTCACGCAGCGCGGCATGATCTTCCTGCTGCACGCGGCCGATCGCGCGGCGCTCGCCCAGAATGTGGCCATGCAGACTCGCCTGGGCGTTCCCACCCGCATGGTGGAGGAGGCCGAGCTCTCTGCGATCGAGCCGCGCGCGACCTACGAGGAGGACGCGATCGGCTGTTACGAGGAGGACTCGGGCGTCGTGGACCCGCGCCTGACCGTGGAGGCGCTGGTGGCGGTGGCGCAGCGTGCCGGGGTGCAGACGAGCTTCGGTGAAGAGCTCACCGGCCTGGTACGCGACGGTCGACGCGTGACGGGGGTGGTCACCAGCCACGGTGTGATCCGCACGGCGCGCGTGGTGCTGGCGGCAGGCCCCTGGTCGGTCCGGCTGCTGGACGCGTGGCATTGTGGCGGCATCCCATTGCGAGTGGTCCGCCCGCAGCAGACGTTCCTGGAGCCGCCGGCGGGCTTCGGGGGGCCTACCCCCATCTTCGGCGATCTGCGCCTTGGGTTGTACTGGAAGAGCGAGGGGCCGCGTCACACCCGTGTGGGCGCCCTGAGCTATGATGACGATGAGCACGTCGACGACCCGGACCACTACGACGAGGGAGTGAGCGCCGAGTTCGTCCAGCGCTGCCGCGCCGGCGTGGCGCGCCGCCTCCCCGCGTACGCACGGGCCACGATCTGGGGCGGCTGCGGGGCGCTGTACACCGTGACCCCCGACGCGCACCCGGTGATCGGGCCGCTGCCGGGCGCGGAGGGCGCCCTGCTGGTCACGGGCTTCAGTGGCCACGGCTTCAAGCTGGCGCCGGCGGTCGGACGCGGCGTCGCCGAGTGGATCGTCGACGGGCAGCCGCGGGCGTTCCCGCCCGAGCTGTTCGATCCGCTGCGCTTTCGCGCGGGTCGCGCGATCAGCAGCGGCTATCGCTACGGGATCCTGGGCTGACGGCGGGCGCAGAGCGGCGAGCACCGCGAGCGACACGACGCGCGCCACGAGAACCACACGCGAGCGACGCGACAGGAGTCCGGCGCGACGGGCGAATGGCGCGAGAACGGGGGCGGCGCAATGGGCGGACGGATTCCGTTCGACGGCGATTTCGACGCCGACGACCACGAGCGCCTCGACCCCGAGCAGGTCGAGCTGGACGACATGCCCTCCAGCGACCGCGAGGAGCTCCAACGCAGCCCCCACCTGGCCTACGTCGTCCTGTACTGCTCCGACGTCGAGGAGCTGTCCGAGTTCTACGAAGGCACCTTCGGCTTCGAGCGCGTGTACGAGACTGGAGAGACCGTGGAGCTGCGCGCCGGCGCCCTCACCCTCACACTCACCGACGAGCGCAACCTGATCGACGTGGTGGGCCTGGCCGCCGTGCCCAACCCGCACGACGAGCGGGTGTCGCTGTCGTTCCTGGTCGAGGACGTCCAGGCCGTTTTCGAGGCAGCCGTGGAGCTGGGCGCGGTCGCCGTGCGCGAGCCGCACGACACGCCGTGGGGCATGCGCTCGGCCTACCTGCGCGATCCCGCCGGCCACCTTCTGGAGGTCGGCCGCTGGATGCGCGCACCGCACTAGCACCTCGGACCGTCACCGACCCCCCCGGGAACCCACACGCCACGCCATCCGGCCAAAGCCTCCTGCGGCGCCTTGACGGGAGCCGGGCGAGGGGCTACGTTGTCGGGCACGAATGAAATTGAGAATCCTTTTCAATTTCATGCACAGCCCAACCTGGCTGCCAACCAGCCAGTTGCGGGTCGATCAGTGGCTCGAGATTCCCGGACGCGTTCGGGAGAGGAGGACGTAGACCATGCCCGGCAGCCGATGGACTCGACGGATGGACCGGCTCGCGGTCTGCATCGTAATGGCCACCCCGGGGCCCTTCGCACGATCGGCACTCGCGCAGGCGGACGGCGCTGCAGCTTCCGCCTCGACCGCCGCCAGCCAGCTCTCCCTGGAGCAGCGCGTCGAGCTGCTCACTGCGGAGGTCCGGCGGCTCCGGGAGCAGATGGCGCTCCCCGAGACCGACGAGCAGTTGCGCGGCGCCTACGGCATGGGCCCGGCCGCGAGCAAGGTGTACCGGCGATCGGCGGGTCTCTCGCTGGGTGGCTACGGCGAGTTCTACTTCGAGGCGCCCGTCACGCAGACAGCCGCGACCGGCGACGTCCGGGTGGCCGATCTGCTGCGTTTCGTCAGCTACGTCGGCTACAAGTTCAGCGACCGCGTTCTCATGAACACCGAGATCGAGTTCGAGCACGCCACCACCGGCGAGGGCTACGACGGTGAGCCGGGCGAGGTGGCCGTCGAGTTCTCCTACCTCGAGTTCCTGCTCCATTCCCGCCTCAATCTGCGCGCGGGCAACCTGCTGCTGCCCATCGGCCTGCTCAACACGATGCACGAGCCCGCCTTCTACCACGGAGTGTTGCGCCCCCAGGTCGAGCGGACCCTCATCCCCACCACCTGGCGCGAGCTGGGCGTGCAAGCCCACGGCACGCTCATCGACGGGTTGCGCTACAGCGCCGGCGTGGTGAACGGTCTCAACGCGGGGCACTTCTCCAGCGAGGGCATCCGGGAAGGACACCAGGAGGGCAATCGCGCCCTGTGGGAGGACGTCGCGGGCGTGCTGGCCCTGGAGTACAGCCATCACGATCGCTTGCAGGTGGGCGGCTCGTTCTACGGAGGCCAGGCGGATCAGGGGCAGGAGTTTGCCGGCCGCCGCCTCGCTGCGTGGACCGCCGTGTACGAGGCGCACGCCCAGGTGCGCCACCGCGGTTTCGAGGCGCGCGCGCTCGTCGCCGGGACGCGGATCGACGCGGCCGCGGATCTCACGCGCGCGCTTTACCCCGACTCTGGGCCTTCCGCCTCGAGCCAGCTCGTTCCCGCGACGCAGTGGGGCGCCTACCTCGAGGCGGCCTTCGACCTCGCGCCCGCCCTCAAGCTGCCCGGCCCGGTCGCGGTGCTGCCATGGGCGCGCGTAGAGGCCTACGACCTGCAGGCGAGCGTGCCCAGCGTCCCGCTGCCCGGGGATCCCACGACCCCACGCTCCGCCGATCGGTCGCTGGCGGCACGGCTGTGGACCTTCGGCCTTGAGATCAAGCCAACGCCCGTGGTCGTGCTCAAGGCTGATTACAGCCATCGCAGCAACGACGCCCACGCCCCCGAGAGCGACCGACTGCGGGTCGGCGCCGGGTTCGTGTTCTAGCCATGCGGCCGGTTCGCGCTCTGCGGCGCCTCAACCCGCGCGCTGCGTTGCGGCCTCTGCGGCGGCCGCCGTTGCTGCCTGCGCGGCTGCGCGTGCTGGCGCGGGCGGCGGTCCTGGCCGCGCTGGGTGCGGCCTGCTGGCCGGCCGCCCCGGCCTACGCGGCGGTCTTCCACAGTCGGGCTTCGGCGCTGCGGCTGGCATTTCCCGCCGCCGACACCGTGATCGTGCACGATCTTCTCCTGTCCGACGACGCGGCCCGGAAGATCGAGGCCAGCGCGGGCAGCACGCTGCCCTCACGGCTGGTCTCGATGTACGTCGGGGTCAAGCAGGGGACCACGCAGGGATACGCCTTCTTCGAGACGCACACCGTGCGCACGCTGCCCGAGACGATCCTGGTCGTGCTCGACGCGCACGGCCGCACCTCCGCCGTGCACCTGCTGGCCTTCCATGAGCCGGCCGAGTACATGCCGCCCCCCCGTTGGTTGCAGCAATTCGCGGGGAGGGGCTTGAGCGAAGACCTGCGCCTGCGCGGCGGCATCGCGGGGATCGCGGGCAGCACCTTGACCGCCGGCGCGGTGACGGCCGCGATCCGGCGGGTGAGAGCGGTGTTCGAGATCGAGGTGGCCCCCACGCTGCACGAAGGGAGCTGAGCCGTGCGTTTCACCGTGACCGGCGAGTGGAGCCGCAACGACATGCTGCGGCTGATCCTCATGATGTTCCTGGTGTTCGCAGCACTGTTCTGGGCCACCAATTGGATCCTCTACTTCCAGAAGATGGACCTGCGGCCGGCCACCGTGGTGGCCTACTACCGTGGCGATCCGCGGGCGGAGTTCGGGCAGCCCGCGCGGCCCCTGGGAGCGCTGGCCGAGGTGAGCCATTTCCATCTCTTCGCCATGGGCACGCTGGTGATGACCCTGACGCACCTGCTGCTGTTCCTGCCCACGTCGCGGCGCGTGAAGTCCACCCTCGTGTTGGTTGCGTTCAGCAGTGCCTTGCTCGACGAGCTGAGCAGCTGGGCGGTGCGCTTCGTCCATCCCGCGTTCGCCTGGGTCAAGGTGGCGTCGTTTCTGCTGTTGCAACTGGCGCTCGCCCTCTTGATCGGAGCGCTGGTGGTGGGGGTGCTCCGCCCGCAGCGCAATGGCTACACCGACACCGAGTCGCGCCCGGGCCCCCAGCCCCAGGTGCCATGAGACGTCACGGACGGGCGGGGCAGCGTCGCCGGTTTGGCGCTTGCGGCGCTCTCCGTACGAGTGCCACACCTGGCACGGCACGCGCTGTGCCAGCCACCTTGCTCGCGACGCAGGCGCTCCTTTGCACGTTGGCGCTCGCGGCGACCGCGGCGCGTGCACCCGCCGGCGCGCCGGCGACCGCGCAGGACACGCGCTGGGTGATGGGCACGCTGCTCACCGTCATCGTGGAGGCCCCCCGTCCGGCCGCCGCCGACTCCGCCCTGCAGGCCGCGCTGCAGGAGGCCCAGCGTCTGGACGCCCTGCTCAGCAACTACCAGCCGCAGAGCCCGCTCAGCCGCCTGAACGCGCAGGCCGGCGCGCCGGCCGTCGTGCCGGCCGAACTGTTCGCCTATCTGACCCGCGCGCGTGAGGCATCCGTGCGCACCGACGGCACCTTCGACATCACGGTGGGCCCGCTGGTGGATCTCCACCGGTCTCAGGCGCCCACGGCAGAAGCGTTGGCGCACGCGCTCGCGCGCGTGGGCGTGCAGCACCTGCGCCTCGCGCCGCCGGACACAGCTGAGCTCACGCTCAAAGGCATGGCGCTGGATCCCGGCGGCGACGGCAAGGGGGCCGCGGTGGACGCGATGGTCGCCGTGCTGCGCGCCCGGGGGATCGATCGCGCGTGGATCGACTTCGGCCGCAGCTCGCTGTACGGACTCGGCGCGCCCGCCGCCACGTCGGGCTGGAGGGTGCTACTGCGCGGCCCGCGCGGCGAGACGCTGGGCGTGGTCACGCTGCGCGATCAGTCGCTGTCCACGTCCAGTGCGCTCTACCGCGACGAGAGCGGCGGACCGCCCCATGGGCACATCGTGGACCCGCGCAGCGGGAAGCTGGTCACAGCCCAGCGCGGCGCGGCGGTGATCTCTCCATCGGCCACGGACGCCGACGTGCTGTCCACCGCGCTCATCGTCGGCGGAGGCGCCGGACTGCGCTGGGTAGAGCGCTTCGCGGAAGCGGCCGCAGCCATCTTCGAGGTGGAGTACGGCGCGGGGACCCCCGCGGGGGCATCACGCGCACCGCATGGCGAGACGCGCGCGGGCCGCACCCGCTGGATGCAGCCCGCGTTCGCGCGTTGCTTCGAGGAGCTTGGGCCGCCGCAGGCGCGGCAGCCCTGACGCCCCGGGCGCCCGCCGGCGCGCTACAGGCCGCAGGCCAGCGTGACGCCGTTCGCGCTGGCGACCACGCTGTCGCCCCGCGTGAGCGCCCAGTCCATGTGGCCGGCGCCGTCGTAGACCGCCTCCAGCCGGTAGTCATCCACGTTGATGACGACGTTGCCCTGCGGACACGGGGCGTTCTGGGACACGGCGACATTGATGGTCCACGTCATCGCGTAACCCGCGTCGAACACGACCTCGCCTCCAGAGCTGCTGGCGCGGCCCTGCAAGACCCCGGAGCCGTCCACCGCATAGCTGTCGCCGCTCAGCCCCCCGACCTGCAGCGCCATTTCGGCGGTGAAGTCCGCCTGGTCGATCTGCCCCTCTTGCTCGTGGTGCGCCGAGAGCTCCACCGACTCGTGGACCTCGAGTGTGTCCGCGCCCTGCGGCGTCCGCCGTGCGATGCCGTCCGCATCGCGGTACTGCAGCCAGACCTGGTAACCGAGATTGAAGGAGCTGTTGGCGTTGGCGCAGCTGCGCGTCCACGACCAGTTCCATGCGCTCTGCCCGCTGTTGAAGGCGGGGGGTGACTGCTGCGGAGTGCCAGGCGTGCACTCGGCGGCCGGCCTCAGGCGCAGCCACGCATCGCCGGCAGCGGAACGCTTGGCCGCCACAGCGGGAGCGCTCTGCGCCCAGCTCGGGATGGACGTGAGCACCTGGTTGACCGCATCGAGCGCCGTGAGAGCCTCCTCCTGGGCAGTGGTGGAATTGAGCGCGCTGCAGCCCAGTGGCTGGGTCCCCGTGGCGCGCACCAGGTGGCCGAGGCGCAGCGTCCAGGAGGCCGTGCTGCTGCCGTCGTAGGTCGCCGCGAGGGTCCATGCCCCCGACGAGACCGAGACCGTGCCGGTGGGGCAGCCGCCGCCGGCCGGAACGCCCAGGTCCACGCTCCAGGCCGCGCCGACGTTGACTTCATACGTCGTGCCCACGCCGTCGTGGCCAGCGGCCCGGCCGTCGAGGTTGCCGGTGCCGGCGAAGTGACGCGTGGGCGTGTGCAGGCCGGACACGACCATGGCCGTCGTGTACACGTAGGTGAGGTCGGCAGCGCCGCCGTCCCGCTCCAGGTGCCCGTTCCAGTCCCACCTCACGTGGGTCTCCATGAATGCAGTGTTGGGATCGGGGTACTGCTGGGGAGTCGTGCCGTCTCTGAATTGCACCCAGTAGCTCGCGGCGACGTTGACGCTGTCGGTGGCGTCGGTATAGCTCACTTGTGCCTGCCACAGCCAGGCGTTCTGCTGCGGATCCCAAACGGCTTCCGACTGCGTCTGCGCGGGCGCCTGCTTGCCCAAGGGGAGCCGCATGGCTGGGGTGCTGAAAGTGCCCTGCGCCCAGTTGCCGCTCTCCCCTACCACTTGATTCACCATCTCCAGGGCCGTGGTCGAGGCCTGTTGGGCCGTCGTCTGATCGACCCCGGCGCCAGTTCCATCGGTGTTGGCCGGGCTGGTGTCACCGCTGCAGCCTGGCAGTGCTGCAGCCGCGGCGAGCGCCAGCAGCGCGAGCGCGCGGCGCGCGCTTCGATACGAGTTCATGAACATCTGGACCATCTCCGGGGTTGGAATTCACATGGCCCCGCCCGTCGCGGCGGCTCGTCGACGCTTGGCCAGCTTGGCCGGGCTCCTCAGGCCTGCCGGGCCGGACTGCGGGGGCTCGATGGCGCACGGGGAAGCAAGGATCGGTCCCTGGTTGCGGCGCAGCGCGCCCGGTCGCACCGCAGACGGCCTGCGCACACCGCGGCGGCGGCGCCAGCGGCGGGGCACCGCCGGACGCGCCCGGCGCGCGGCAGACGCGGCAGAGATTGCCGCTGCCGTCCTCTGGGGACGCCGCGCGCGCGGGCTCGCGCCCATGCAGCTTGCAATGGATGCGTCCGCCTGGGCGGCCGTGGCGCGCTAGGCGGAGCGCGCGAGGGCGGGCAAGGCGAGTCTCGTCCAGTCCTCCCAGCGGCCGCCCTCGGGGGCGGCTGGCTCCGCTAGGTCGGCGCGCGCCAACTCGGTGCGCGCGCGCCATGCCACATGGAAGGGCTCCGCCTGCGCCAGGACCGAAGCAGCGATCTGCTCGCGCGTGAGGCTCACGCGCGAGAGGTCGACCAAGAACAGCACTCCGAAGTGCACGCTGCTGACCTCCTCACGCTCGCTGTTGAGAAAGCCGGCCACGCACAGGTCCTTGGGCAGCACGGAGAAGCCCGTCTCCTCGGCGAGCTCGCGCAGGGCGGCGGTCTGGAGCAGTCCGGCCTGCGCGACGTCGGGAGCGCCGCGGTCGATCGGCTCGATGTGGCCGCCGAAGCCGATGGTCCACAGCCCGCCCAGACGCGACTCGGTGTGCGCCGCGTGGCGCTGATAGCACAGCACCTGGTCGTGGTGGATCAGCACCATGTAGGGGATGAGCTGCTTGAAGTGGCTGCAGCGCTCCATGTAGTCGCGCTCGGCGAAGAAGGCCAGGCGCTCGACCGCCTCCACGTCCACGGCCCCGGGCGGCAGCAACCCCTGGGGCGAGAGGCCCGGGAAGAGATGCCGGCGGTCGACGACCAGAATGAAGCGCATGGTCCTCCCGCTCGTGCGCGGCGGTGCGGTGCGGCGCGGCCCGCCGCGAGGCCTACCAGTAGTGCCGCCGGTGCTCCTTGTAGAACGCCACGGTGCGCTGCAGCCCCTCTTCCATCTCAACGCGCGGCGTCCAGCCCGTGGCGCGGGTGAACCGGGAGAAGTCTGCCACGTAGTCGCCCGTCTCGATGGCTTTGCGCTCGGTGGGCCAGGGAGCGAGCTCGTAGCGCCCGCTGCCCGCGTAGCGGATCACCAGCTCGGTGGCCTCGCGCAGGCTGCGCGGCCGGCCGCTGCCCAGGTTGAACGCCTCCCCGTCGCAGACCTGCGCGAGCGCGCCCGCACGCAGGAAGGCGTCGGTAACGTCATCGACGTAGTTGTAGTCGCGCTGCTGGCTGCCGTCGCCGAACAGCTGGATCGTCCCACCGTCCATGGCCGTGCGGATGAACCAGTTGAGGATGCCGTACTTGCCGTGGCGCATCTGATGGCGCGGGCCGTAGGAGTTGTTCACGCGCAGGCTGCAGAACCGCAGGCCGTACACCCGGCGGTAGACGAAGCCGTAGAGTTCGGCAGCGACCTTGTTGACCCCGTAGATGTCGGTGGGATGCATCGGGTGCGTCTCGTCGACGGGAATGCGCTCGAGCACGCCATACTGGCCGCGCGTGCCGGCGTAGACGACGTAGCAGCCGGGGTTGTGTCGGCGCAGCGCCTCGTAGACGATCATGTTGCCGCGGCAGTTGATATCGATGTCCCACAGCGGATCGGTCATCGAGTCGACATGGCTGGTCTGCATCCCGATGTGGAAGAGGACGTCCTGGCCCTGGACGAGTTGGTTCATGGCGTCGGCGTCCCGGATGTCGCTGATGTCGAGGCTGACCTTGTCCTTCACCGGCTCGATGTTGTGGCGGTTGCCGCCGAACAGCGGGATGAGGCTGTCGACGATCGTGACCTGCGCGCGCAGGGCGGCCAGCTCCAGCACGAGCGCGCTGCCCAGGAAGCCGAGCCCGCCGGTCACCAGCACGCGGCGGCCGGCGTAGAAGGCGCGATGGTCGGTCACGCTGGCCTGGGTCAAGACGGGCACTCCTGTGGCGGTCGTACGGGCCGGGTGGGCCGGGCGGGCCGGGCTGCGGCGTGCGCAAGACGTACGCCCCGCGCGGCTAGGGTCGCAGATCGCGCCGGGTTCGCCAAGTCCCGGCGCAGGCGCGCTGGGCGCAGCGGCAGGCGCATGGAGCACGGCGGCCCGCGCACGGCGCGCCGTGTCTTGACCCTCCCTGCGGGAGCGGCCATGCTCGCACCGTGCGCCTGCAGACCTCCGCCAACCGCTTGTTGTTGCGCCTGGACCGCGGCGAGGAGCTCGTCTCCGCCGTGCTCTCGGTCGCCACCGCGGAGGGCTTGCACAGCGGGCTGGTCCTGGGGATCGGGGCGCTCGAGGACGTGGAGCTGGGCTACTACGTCCTCGACGAGCGCCGCTACCTCCGGCGCGTCTTCCCCGGCATCCACGAGCTGCTCTCCCTGCAGGCCAATCTCACGCTGCTGGACGGCAAGCCGTTCCTCCACGCGCACGTCATCCTGGGCACCGCGGACTTCGCCACCGTCGGCGGGCATCTGTTCCACGGCACCGTCGCGGTGGTGGCCGAGCTCGCGATCCTGCCCGGGGCGGCGGCCGTGGAGCGCGCCTTCGATCCGCGGGTGGGTCTGAATCTCTGGAAGCTCTAGGGGCAGCGGCGGCAACGCGGGCCGGCGCAGTGGGTGGGCGCGGGGTGGCTGCGGCGGCACCCGCCCCGGGGCACGACCGTCCGGCAAATCCCCGTCTGGAATTGTGACAGGACTTCCGATTGCGGTAGGATTTGACACCCCGCCTGCGGGCCGGTAGACTGCGCACCGGGTTCCCTCCACGCGCGCGCTGGGCGTGGGGAGCGCAACAGCCAGCGCGGGGGCACGTGCCGGCGACGCCCTCGGGCACGTGCAGGCTCCTCCCCCACGCCCCAACCTCCAATCGATCAACGAGGTGGTTCGCATGTCCCGTTGCTTCAAGACTCTCTGCACGGTCGCTGCCCTGTTCTGCTGCACAGGCCTCGCCACGGTGGCGTGGGCTTCGGCCCCTCTCACCCTGGGCGAGACCCAGACCCTGTTCCCGCAGTTTCCAAACATGGCCAACATGAACGGTTTCCAGGAGCCGTGCGTGGATGGCGGCGGCACGATGGTCATCAATGCGTTCGTGGGCGACATCACGCAGTTCGACATCGCGGTGGCCATGGTCTGCCAGGTCGTCGGCTATCCGGCGTTCTGTCCCGCTGGGCCGGTGACCTTCAGCAGCGCCCAGGCCACGCTGCTGGGCATCTCCAGCGTGCCCGGCCACCCGGACGCGTTCGCGCTGGAGTTCATCGCTCGCGCCGGACTGCAGAGCATCCAGATCACGATCCAGAACACCTGCTGGCCACAGGGGTGCGTCACCCTGCTCGACTTCGCCGGCTACGTACCGCTGCAGGTCCCCACGGACACCTCGAGCTGGGGCGCGGTCAAGGCCCTCTACTAGCCCTGCGCCGCCCACGGCGCGCGGGCGCGGGCCAAAGGTGGCCGGCGCGCCGCGCCGTCGCGGCCCGGGATGAGTCGAGACCGAGCGAGGGGGCGGCCGCGGCCGCCCTCTCGCGTCCAGGCGCCGATCGCGCGCGCCGCGGGCTGCGGCGCTACACTCTTCCGTCATGATCGACCCGCAGGCCATCCCGCAGCTCTACGCCCTGCTGACGTCGCCGGTGACGGCCTTCGACTGCGGGGTGCTGTGCGCACCGCGCAATGGAGGCGTGCCGGTCTGCTGCCACGCCCAGACGGTCGTACCGGTGCTCTACCGGGCCGAGCTGGAGTGGCTGCGCAAGCGCACGCGTCTGTGGCGCCGCTACGTGCCGACCGACGCGCGTGAGCGGGCGATGGCCCGCGAGGTCTCGGCGTGCGACGTGTTGGCCGTCTGCCGCGGCGCGGCGTTCTGCGAGCGCGAGCACCGCTCGATCGCCTGCCGTACGTTTCCCTTCGAACCCTACGTGGACCACCGGTCTCGCCTGGCGGGAATGGTCTACAACTACGAATTCACGGGCCTCTGCCCGCTCATCGACAACCCGGCGCCCATCCTGACCCGCTTCATCGACCAGTGCATCGCCCTGTGGGCTAGCATCTTCGAGCTCGACCAGGACGAGCTGCAGTTCTACTCCGGCACCAGCCAGACGCTGCGCCGCTCCTTCGGACAGAAGCGCCTGCCGATCCCCGTTTTCACGCAGGCAGGCGTGCGGCAGATGCCCACCATGCAGCGGCGACCCGCACGCAGACCGCGTCCCAGCGATGGCCTCGTCCAGGGAGTCGCGTGATGCGCCGGCTCTGGGGAGGCCACATCTCCGTCGAGGGCGGCGCGCAGCAGGCGCCCGGCCGTGGCGCGGCCGCGGGGCTTCTGGCCATCCAGATCTTTACCCGCAATCAGAACCGCTGGGAGAACCGTGCTGTCACCGCGCAGGAGGCCGTGGACTTCCGCCGCGAGCGCGCGGCGCACGGCATCCTGCGCGTCGCCAGCCACGGCAGCTACCTGCCCAACCTCGCCAGCCCCGACGAGCAGCTGTGGCGCCGCAGCCTGCAGGCGTTCCGTGCCGAACTGCAACGCTGCCGCGCACTGGGCGTCGATCAGCTCATCTTCCACCCAGGCGCCCACATGGGCGCGGGCGAGGCGTCGGGCATCGCGCGCATCGCGCGGGCGCTGCGCGTCCTGCTCAAGGAGAACGACGCGCCCGGCGGCCCGTCGCTGCTGTTGGAGAGCACCGCCGGGCAGGGCACGCAGCTCGGCTGGCGGTTCGCCCACCTCCGCGACATCATAGCCGCATGCGGAGACCACCCGCGCCTGGGCGTGTGCCTGGACACCGCGCACGCGTTCGCCGCCGGGCACGACCTGCGCACGCGCGCGGGCTACGAGCGCGCGTTCGCCGAGCTCGATGCCACGGTGGGGCTCGCGCGCCTGTGGGCCTTCCACGTCAACGACAGCCGGGTGGGCCTCGGCACGCGCGTCGACCGCCACGAGACGCTCGGACGCGGTCACATCGGGCCGGTGGCGTTCCGGCGCCTGGCGCGCGATCGGCGCTTCCGCGCGCTCCCCTTCTATCTGGAGACGCCCGGCGGAGCGGAGTGCTACCCCGGCGATCTGGCGGTGATGCTGGGGCGAGCGCGCTAGGGGCCCGCGGGCCCACCGCGACCTGAGCGCTCGTCCAACGACGGCCGCTGCGCCAGCGGGTCGTCCTGCTCGGGCGGCTCCGCCGGCTCAATCTGTTCCGTTGGCTGTGTTGCTTGCGTCGGCCCGGTCGGCTGTGTCTCGACCGTCTGCTGCGTTTGCTCTGTCTGCTCCGCGCGCCCCATCTGCTCTGTTTGCTCCGCCCGCTCCATCTGCTCCAACCGGCGCCGCCGCAGCAGGTAGGCGCGGGCGGTCGCCGCCAGGAACAGCACGGTCATCAGGGTGAACACGCTGCTGAGGCTGCCGATCAGGGCGATCCATCCGTAGCGGCCGCGCAGGCGCTCGCCGAGCTGCAGCTCGAAGCTCGCCACATCCATCCCGGTCGTGAGCGTGAAGGCCGGCTCGAAGGCCCCCGCGGCCGGGACGGCGGCGAGCAACGCGCGCCAACCACCTCGGCCCGCCAGGCGGCGGTCGAGCTCCTCCACCGCGCGCAGGCTCACGGCGTACGCCAGCTCCGCCGCGCCGCCGCCCGCAGGGAAGCCGTCGGCGAGCTCCGCGAGCTGCGGAAGCCGACCGAGGGCGGCGGCGCGCGCCAGGGCGACGGCGTCGGTGAAGCGCTCTTCGCCGGCTTGCTCCTGCGCGATCCCTTCCACCAGCCAGCGCGGCAATGGCGCCCCGCCCACGCGCTGGCCCACGTACACGTGGGAGAGCTCGTGGCGCAGGATCGCCGCGAGGTCCTTCGGCCCCCGGGTCGCGCCGGCGGCGTCCAGCACGATGGGGCCGTCGGGCCAGTTGGCGAAGCCGATCCCCCACTCGGGAACCAGGCCGCTCGCCCATGCGCGGAAGGTGTCGCCGTGCAGCAGCACGACCTCCAGCACGCGCGGCTGCGCCAGACCCACGCCGGCGGCCACCTGCGGCGCAAGCCGTGGCCACAGCGAGAGCACCGCGTCGGCCATCGGCTCCAGGCCGGACTGCGCGCGCAGCGCCAGCGGCGGGTCGGCCGCGAAGCGGCGCACCGGTGTTGGATCGTCGGCGCCGGCCACGGTGAGCGCGGCTTCGCTTAGGGCCCGTAATCGGGGGGAGGGCCGATCGTCTGCTGCAGGAATCCGAGGATGTCATCCCAGGCGAATTGGGCGTCGCGCAGCTCCTCGTGCGAGTGGAGCTTGGGGTCGTCCCAGAACAGGAAGCCGTGCCCGCCGTGATCGTAGACGCGGCAGCGGTCCTGCTGCCGGCCTGCGGCGCGCAGTGCCTGGAACATGGTGATCGCCTGCTGCTGAGGCACCGTGCGGTCCTGGGCGCCCTGCACGAGGAGGATCGGGGCGTCGGGGAGCTGCCCGATCAGTGCCAGCGCGTTGCGAGCGGCGAAGGCCTCCGGCTTGTCCTTGGGGCCCTCGCCGTAGACGCGCACGCTGAGAGAATCATGGACGTCGAAGCCGTTGTCGACCAGATAGCGGTACCACCCGTCGATGTCCATCACGCCGTACGCGGCCACCACGCCCCGCACGAGCGCTCTGCACTCCGGGCGCACCAGCGCCTTGACCGACACCAATGCGCCGTGGCTCGCGCCAACCAGCGCGAACTTCCCCGGCACCACGCCTGGGTGGTGTCTCAGGATCTGCAGCGCGGCGATCACGTCGTCGACCTCGCCGGCCGCGACCTCCACGTGGCCGTCGCTGCCATCCTCGCCGCGATAGCTGGGCGCGAAGACGATGTAACCTTGCTTGGCGAGCCAGCGGCACTTCTGGCGGACCACGTCACTGACGCCGCTGACGCCGCCGTGGTTGAACAGGACGCAGGGCTCCACGTCGTTGCGGCTGAAAGGATTCACGAACAGCCGTCCGCGCACGGTCAACGCTCCGCTGGGGTAGGACACCAGCGCCTCGTCGACATCGTCGATCATGGCGCGCTCCAGGATGGTGAACCCCGGGCCCGACCCGGCGAAGTCCAACGAGTCGCCGGCAGCGGCTGCGGTGGCAGCCACGCTGATGATCGCCGCGGCCGGTGGAGCGGACCCGGCCGGCGCGACCGCGGCGGCGGGAGCGGCGGGCGCAGCCGGCGCTGCGCCGCCCGGTGCGGGCCGCGAGCCCGCTGCCGCGCCGCTGTGCGCGTCGCGCCGCGCCGCATGCGTGGCGACGGCGCCGCCCGGTGCGCCCCTGTGCACGCACGCCTGGCCTCCGCCAACGCAGATCGCGAGCAGCAGCGTCGTCAGCGCTGTGCCCAGCGGCGCTCGCGCGCCGTATTGGACGGCGCGCAGCGATCTCTGTAGGGTTGCCTTGCGATGCACGAGCCCGTTCACGACGTCCCCGCTGCGCTGCTGGCGCGGCTGAGCCCCACCTGCAAGGTGGCAGTGCTGACCGGCGCGGGGATCTCCGCCGCCAGCGGCGTCCCCACCTTTCGCGGCAGCGACGGGCTCTGGAAGAACCATCCCGTGCAAGAGCTGGCGACGCCCGAAGCGTTCGCGCGCCAGCCCGCGGTCGTGTGGGAATGGTACGGCTGGCGCCGCGATCTCGTGCGCGAGGCGCGTCCCAACTCCGCCCATCTGGCGCTCCTCGAGCTGGCACGGCGCGTCGCGCGCGTGGGGATCATAACCCAGAACGTCGACGGTCTCCATCAGCGGCACGGGCTGCCACACAACGCCGATCTCGTCGAGCTGCACGGCAGCCTCTGGCGTGTGCGCTGCACGCGCTGCGGCGCCGAAGCGGTCAACCTTGAGCCGGGGCCACCCCCCGGCGTGTTGCCGCACTGCGGGTGCGGAGGGCTGCAGCGCCCGGCGATCGTGTGGTTCGGCGAGCCCCTCTCCCCCAGTCACGTACGTGCCGCGGGGGAATGGACCGCTGCCGCCGACGTCCTGCTGGTCGTGGGGACCAGCGCCGTGGTGCAGCCCGCGGCGTCGCTGGTGCAGGTCGCCATCGAGGCTGGCGCCGCGGTCGTCGAGCTCAACACCGAGACGACGCCGGCCAGCCGACTGGCGGACTGGGTGCTGGCGGGTCCGTGCCAGCTCACGCTGCCGGCGCTCGTGCACGCCATCGACCACCACCGCGGAGGGCCGCCGCGTTGAGCCTGCAAGAGAGACGGCAAAGACGCTGCGCCGCACTGTGCATCGTGCTCGTGGCGGCGGGCGGCGCCGCGCGGGCCCAGCTGCTCGACGCGCGAGGGATGGCCATGGGCGGCGTCGCGCTGCCTGGCAGCCCCGGCTTCGTTACGCGCGTCAACCCGGGCTACCGCGCCGTCCCGGACCGCAGCCTGCACGCTGCGCGCGTGGTCACCCTGCCGCTGGGTCTGGTGCAGACCGCGGCCGACTTTCCGACGCTCGATCCCGACAGCGCCGATCCCGACCTGGCCGCGCTCGCGCGCCTGTGCGCCAACCTGCCGTGGGCGCTGGCGGTCCCCCGTGGCGACGACGGGCTCGCGGGCCATCCGGTGCGCTTGGGTGCGGACTCGAGCGCGGTCGTGCTCTCCGACCTGCAGAACGCCATCGCCCTCGCGGACCTCCACGTCGGCAGCGTGGGCCGGCTGCTGGACGCAGGTCTGACCCTCGACCTGGGAGCGCGCAAGGGCGTGGTGCAGTTGGCGCTGCTGCAGCCGTTCGTGCGCAACGAGCTGCGCATCGAGCTGGACCCGGCGCTGCGCAGCCTGCTGGCGGCGCCCGGGCCGGTGGCGGCCGCAACGACCGCAAGGCTGCGCCTGGACGGCACGCTGCAGGCGTGGCTCAGCAGCGGGATCACCTACGCGCGCGAGCTGCCGTTGCCCGTGCCACGGCTCGTGGCGGCCGTCGGCACCGACAGCGGCAACACCGATGGAAACGACTGGATGGAGCGCTACTGGGACGCCGACCGCGACCGGGTGCGGGCGTGGGCCGGAGTGGCGTACCGGCGGCTCTTCGGCATCGCGCAGGCCGGGCTGCAGGGCGAGCTGGCCCTCACGCCGAGGGGCGCCGCGCGGTCGGGCGATGCGGTGCTGGACCTGGGCTACGACGCGCGCTACACCACCGCCTCGCCCGGCCTCGATCTGGACAGCGGGCAGGCGGTCGATGCCGGAGTGGTCGTGCGCTGGCGGACGCTGGAGATCGGCGCGGGGGTGGCGGACCTGCTCGCCGACCTGAGCTTCGACGGGGCGCGGCGCGATCATTACGTGCACGACGTGGCGGCCCGCCGTACGACGCACGAGGTGCTGGCGACGGATCAGCGCGTGACGAGCGACATCCCCGCGAGCTGGCTGGTGAACGCGAGCTGGGAGCTGGGTGGTTGGCTGATCGCCGCGGACGCGCGCCATGAGCCGGGCGGCACGGGCTGGCACCTGGGCGCCGAGCGATGGACGCGCGCCGGCGTGGCCCTGCGCGGCGGGCTGGAGCTCGACCAGCGCGATGCGCTGCAGGGCGGCGCCGGAATCGGCCTGCGCAGCCTGGGCGGCTCGCGCTTGGGTCTCGACCTGGGGCTGCTCACGCAGAGCCGCACGGTCAGCGGCGAGCGGGTCTTGTCCGTGGGAATCGCCCTCGTCCTGCAGTAGCCCGCCAGGCGTCAGCCCGCCAGCCACGAGAGGCCAGCCCTGCGTCCGCCGGCGCCCGCGCGGCGCGGTCGAGGCGTCAGCGCGGCGCGGCGACTTGCTCCCGGACTGGAGCCGGCGCCGCCGGCGCCACCAGCGGAGCCAAGGCGAGCTCGCCCAAGGAGACGCGCTGCGAGCGGCCCGACCCGCTCGGCGCGGCAGTGAGCGCCGCGCGCACCAGATTGTCGATCCCCACGGGCAAAGCCTGATTCTGCTCGCGCGCATGGGGCGACTCGCGCATGGGCAGGATCAAGTAGAACGCCATCCCCTCGGCGCCCACCTGGCGCACCCCGATGGCGCCCTCGTGGCGCTGCAGCACGGCCATCACGATGCTCAGGGAGAGCCCGCTGCCGCGATGGTGGTGGTCGATCTCGTGCAGAAGCTCGAAGCGCTGGAAGAGCCACCCCAGCTGGTCGGGCGGGATCACCGGTCCGGTGTTGGCGACGCGCAGCGCGCGCCAGCACATGTCGGCTCGCGGGAGCGTCCGGCCGCACTGCGCCTGGAGGCTGTCGCAGGAGAGCGTGGGCCCCTCACGGATCCGGTCCACGACCTCGATCTCGATGCGGCCGCCCTTGCGGTTGTGCTGGGCGGCGTTGGTGAGGATTTTCGCCACGGCCACGTGCAGCAGCGTCCAGTCGCCCCAGGTCACGATCTCGCCGCGGCCGTCCAGGCCGTTGGTCACCTCCAGCCCCAGCTCCACCAGGCGTGCGTGGAGCTCGTCGAGCTGCCCGGCGACCAGAGCGGTGATCGAGACCTCGTCGTCGTTGCGCTGACGCCTTGAGGCCTGCAGCGACGCCATGAGCAGCGCGTCGTTCATGAAGCCCGCCAGCCGCGACCCGCTCTCGTGCACGATCTCCATGAGGGCCTGCTCGTCGGCGCTGCGCTCGCGGTACGAGCCGTCCATGAGGAACTCGATGCCCGCGAGGATCGAGGTCAGCGGCGTGCGCACCTCGTGGCTCACCAGGGCCAGGAAGCTGTCCTTGATCCGGTCGAGCCCCTCCAGGTCCCGCAGGGCCTCCGCAAGACGCAGGCGCTGGCTTTCCATGGTCACCCGGGCGTTGTGGAGATTGGCGGTCATGGCGTTGAATGCCTCGGCCACGCGCGCCAGCTCGTCATGCCCTTCCGCTTCGAGCTTGAGCTCGAGATTGCCCTGCGCGACCTCGCGCATGCGGGCGCTGATCTCGCGCAGCGGCCGCACCAACCAGGCGCGCACGCGCAGGAGCATCCACAGCGCCAGCAGCGCGCTCGCGGCCGCCCGCAGCCACAGCGCGTGACCCAGCCCCGCGAGGTCGGCACGCACCGCCGAATCCGGCAGGAGCAGCGCCGCCGCGAGCCCCAGGTCCGGCCGGCGCTGCACGGCCGCCAGCAGCGGCTCGGCGCCGGTCGAAAGGACAAGCACCGGCTCGCCACCGTGGACGAGGGCCTCCTGCAGACGCGCGGCCGACGCGCGCGGCAAGCCGGAAGCGGCATCCGCTCCCGTCAACCGGCAGCCCTGCAGAACGGTCATGATCGACTCGACTGGCGCCAGCGGCCCCGCTGTCACCTGCGCCGCCAGCGCCGCGGGCGAAAGCGTCGCGACCAGGCACCGCGGGCGGGCGCCCAGCAACGGCTCGACCAGTTGCGGCACGGTCCCAGCGGGCTGGGCGGCCGCCGTTCCATCGACGCGGCGCAGCAGCTCGATCTCCGGACAGCTGGCGCGAACCCCGGCCACCACGGTCTCCCACGCCACGCCGTCACCGGACAGCGCAGCGGCAAGTCGCAGCTGACCGCGGATCGCCTCCAGACGCGCCACCAGCGGGGAGAGGCGCGCCTCCAGGCGCGCGGGCAGCGTGGCCTCCGCCAGCCGGTGTGCGTCGGCCAAGACGTGACGCTCCGCGAGCACGGCCACGGCCAGCGGCACTCCCGCGATGACCGGCAGCAGCAGCAGCAGGGTCCGGCCGCGCAATGGCAGGCGAGGAGCGAGCTTCATGTTCACGCGGGCGGCCGGGTGCGTGGTGTCCGAAGCCTTACGGCCCGGTAGGACCCATCAGGACCCATGCGGTTGTCGGCCGGCGGGGGCGAAAGCTTGAGCGCCGAAGTGTTCAACTTGTTGTTCAATGGCGATTTACCGGCCCGCCTGGGGGAGTACTGCGGGCCCTTCCGGTGACCCGGGCGGCCCGTCCACGCCGGCGGTAGCCGGACGGGGTCCCGGGGGGCCAGGCCCGCAACGGGGCCCGCGGCCACGGGCGATGCCGATTCCGGAAGTGTGAGATGAAGCGTGATATACTGGGCGTGGCTCCGCAGTGTGCACCCAGCCAATTTCCGCGCGGGGGCAGCGGCGGCCCGCTGCTCGCGCGCCCGGGTCGTCCGTGCGCTCCTTCCGCCAGACCAGCACCGGCCGACCGCTCGCCATGCTCGCCCTCGCGGTGGCAGCGTGGCCCCCTAGCGCCGCGGCGCATCGCCTCACCGTGCGCCTGCGCGATGCGGTCAGCGGGGAGCCCGCTGCTGCGCGGGTGCAGATCGTCGGCCCTGCCGGCCCCCTGTTCAACGCTCCCGACCCGCTCCTGCGCACCTACCACGGCGCGGGTCTGTCGCCCTTCGTCCTCGCAGAGGATTCGCTTTTGGTCGATGTCCCCGCCGGATCCTACCAGCTGCACGCCGTGCAGGGCCTCTGCGGCGTGCCCGTCGCGGCGACCGTGGCCGTGGCCGCGAACACCGCGGTAACGATGCTCATGGCACGCTGGATCGATCCGCGCGCCGATGGCTGGATCGCCGGCGACCCGCACGTCCACCTGCAGCACCCACCCGCCAGCTACGCCCCGGGGACCCCGCAGGACGCAGCCCGGGCCGCGCGCGCCGAGCGCCTGGAGGTGGTCTTCCTGCTGGCGAACGATGCGGCGCATCCCGGCGGGCCGGTGGCACCGCAGCCGATGGGCGTGAGCCTGGCCTGGGGCGAGGAGTACCGGTCCAGCTACTGGGGTCACGTCGTGCTGCTGGGGCTCCCCCAGCTGGTCGTGTCGGCGTACGGGCCTGGGTGCTGCGGAGCCGACCAGCCGGCGTGGCCCAGCCTGGAAGCCGTGCTGGCGCCGGCGCAGGCGCCGGTCGCGTTGCTCGCGCATCCCCACACGACCGACACGCTCGTCGGCGGGTTTTTCTGGCCGGACTCCGGGTACGCGCGCGAGCTCGCGGCGCTCGCGATGGGCCCGCGCCTGCAGGGCATCGCCGCCGGCAGCGCGAGCAACGGCCCGGGGCACTGGGCTGTACAGGAGTACGCCGACGCGCTGGCGGTGGGCGCGCGCTGGGCGGCCGTGGGCGAATCGGACATGACGCTGGACCGCTACGGCACGGGCCCCCCGGGCTGGCCGCGGACGTTCGCCCGGATCGTCGGGGCGCCGCCCGCCGGCTCTCCGGAGCTGCCCGGGCTGTGGGAGCAAGCGGTGGCCCAGAGACGCTGCTTTGCCACCGACGGCCCGATCGTGCGCGAGCTGCAGATCGCCGGGCACGGTTTGGGCGAGACGGCATCCCTGCCAGGGCCGGGCCTCGTGACGGTGCTGCTGCGCGCCGCGAGCCGCACGCCCCTGCGCGCGGCGCGCCTGCACGGGGTGGGCGGGCTGCGGTGGTCGGCGGCGTGGCCGGCCGGGCGCGGCGCGATCGATACGACCTTCGCGCTGCCGCTGGGCGGCGACGATGCGCTGTTCCTCGAGCTGGTGGCCGACGGGGGGGCGTGGGAAGCGCCGGCAGAGACGCTGCGCGCCGTGACCTCGCCGATCCAGATCCAGATGGGTGCGCCGTGGCCCGTACCGGCCGCCGTGGCCCGCCGCGGCGCCGACGGAATGAATCACTTCTGGAAGGCCTCGCTGCTGGAGCGTGGCTATGCCACTCCCCAGGAGAGCCTCCAGGCGCGCACCTACCTGCTGGGCGCTGCCGCCGCGTACGAGGCACTGTTCGACGATCCGTCGGGGCCGTTCACGCTGATGGTTCCGGCGCAGGGCGCCACGCTGCCCACCACTGCGGCCCTCCTGCGCTGGAGCAGCGCATTCAGCTACGACGGCGAGCCTACGTCGTACCGGGTGGCCCTCGACCACTCTGCGGCCTTCGCGGCGCCGGACTGGCGGGAAGCGGGCGCGGACACCTTCCTCACGGTGCAGGATCTGCAACCCGGGCAAGAGGTCTACTGGAAGGTCCAGGCGAGCGAGCCCGGCGACCCGGTCCGTGAGAGCGCGCCGCCTGCGGGCCACTTCTTCATCACGACCTCGCCGGTCGGCGCGCCCCCGGCGCCGCCCGCCGAAGCGGCCCGGGCGGGGTTGAGCCTGTCGCCTGCGACCGCGTCGCGCGGCGCAGGGCGCATCGCCCTGACCCTGGAGCTCGCCCGCGCCGGCCGCGTGCGCCTGCGCTGGCTCGACCTGCGCGGCCGCGTGGTCGTGGCCCTCGCCCCGCTGGACCTCGCTGCCGGACGCCACGAGCTGGTCTGGGACGGACGCGATGACCAGGGGCGGCCGGTGGCGGCCGGCGTCTACTGGCTGCTTGCCGAGAGCGGCACGGATCGCGCGGCCCGCCGCGCTCTGCTGCTGCGGAGATAGCCCGGCCAAGCCGCAGCCTACGAGGTCCTCCATGCCCCGCTTCCCCGACTTCAGCGCGCGCGTGGACTGCATCGGCGGCTCGGTGTTCGAGCGCTTCCGCGACCAGATGGCTCGCCACGGCGACGGGCTGCTCAAGCTTCAGATCGGCGACACCTATCTGCCGCCAGAGTATCCGCTGCCGCTGGCGGCCGACTTCCTCGGCGATCACGCCGACTTCAACCGCTACTGCAACACCTTCGGCATCGCTCCGCTGCGCGCGGCGGTCCTGGAGAAGGTGCGCGAGGACAACGGGCTGCCAGCGGGCCCAAAGCACGTGCTGCTCACCGCGGGCGCGGCCAATGCCCTGAACGTTGCGGCCATGGGGCTGCTGCAGCCCGACGACGAGATCCTCGTCTGCACGCCCGCCTGGCCCTTCTTCTTCGGCATGGCGCGGGTGGCCGGGGCGCGGGTGGCGGAGGTTCCGCTCTACATGCGCCTCTACGCGCAACCGCACCTGGACGTCGCCGAGCTGCTGGAGCAGCACCGCACGCCGCGCACCGTGGCGCTCTACGTCAACAGCCCCAACAACCCCAGCGGCAAGGTGCTGGAGCGGGCCCACCTGGAGCAGATCGCGGCCTTCGCGCGCCAGCACGCGTTGTGGGTCATCTCGGATGAGGCCTACGACGGGCTGACGTTCGACGGGCGCCCCACACATTCCATCGGCAGCCTACCAGGGTTGTTCGAGCAGACGCTCTCGATCTTCAGCTTCAGCAAGACGTACATGTTTGCCGGACTGCGGCTGGGCTACGTCGTGGGCAACGAGACCGCCATCCGGACTCTCAACAAGCTCATGATCCACGAGCTCTACAGCCCGTCGACCTTGGGGCAGCACTTGATGGTCGCACCCGTGCGCACACGCGCGGAGTGGATCCCGCGGGTGCGGGAGCGCTACCAGCGGCTGCGCGACAGCGTGGCGGGCGGGCTGGGCGTGCGCTGCCCGCTGCCCGAGGGCGGTACCTTCTTCTTCGTGCCGTTGCGCGAGGAGCTGCGCGGGCGCACCGTCTGGGAGTTGATCGCCCGCTGGCTGGAGGCGGGCGTTGCCGTAGCGCCGGGATTGGATTTTGGCAGCGCGTACGAGGACCACGTGCGCATCTGCTTCACCGGCGAGCCGCCGGATCGTCTGGAGACGGCCATCGACCGCTGGAGAGCGATCCTGCGCTCCTGAGCGGATCCCGAGGACGAGGAGGAGAACCCAGCATGGCCCGCACGCCCAAATCGGCTCCGTTGCAGGACGAGACGACGCTGCGCGCCCGGTTGGACGAGCTGGAGCGGGCGGTGCAGCAGCAGGATCGTGAGCTCGCCGCCCTGCGCGCGCTGGAGCAGGAGTACCGCGTGCTCCTGGAGGGAACGAGCTACATGTTTTGGATGTCCGATCCGGATCTGACCCAGGCCTATTACATCAGCCCCGCCTACGAGACGGTTTGGGGGCGCAGCACGCAGAGCTTCTACGCGAACCCGCGCTCGGTGTTCGAGGCGATGCTGCCCGGGGACCGCGAGCACGTGATGGCGACCTGGAAGCGCCGGCGTGAAGGGCTGCCCGTCGAACCGACGCCGCTGGAGTTCCGCATAGAGAAGCCTGACGGTACGGTGCGTTGGATCCGCGGACGGGGCTTCATCGTTGCGCGCGGCGGGCCGGGCTTCGACCGCTATCTGGGGTTCGCCGAAGACATCACGGATCGCAAGCACGCGGAGGAGGAGCTGCGCCGGGCCCGCGATGAGCTGGAAGTGCGCGTGGAGGAGCGCACCGAGGAGCTGTCGCTGGCCAACGCCCGCCTGCAGCAGGAGGTGCTGGAGCGGGAGCAGGCGGAGCACTCCCTGCGCCGCAGCGAGGAGCTCTACCGCCTACTGGCCGAGCACGCCACCGACATGATCTCCAAGCACACGCTGGCCGGGGAATACATCTACGCCTCGCCAGCCTGCCGCGCGCTGCTGGGCTACGAGCCCCACGAGCTGGTCGGACGCAACGCATACGAGTTCTTCCATGCGGACGATCTGGCCGCCATCCGCAAGAGCCACGAGTCCATCCTAAGGCTGCCGGATACCCAGACGGTCACCTACCGCATCCGCCGCAAGGATGGCGCGTACACCTGGCTCGAGAGCGTCTCCAAGACCATCCGCGATCCAAGCAGCCACGAGGTGCGGGAGATCATCGTCGTCTCGCGCGACGTGACCCAGCGCAAGCGGGACGAGGAGGAACGCCGCCGCCTGCATGACGAGCTGATGCACGTCGCGAGGCTCACCACGCTGGGCGAGATGGCCTCGGGGCTGGCCCACGAGCTCAACCAGCCGTTGGCCGCCATCAGCAACTACGTCGAGGCCGCCCGCCGCATGCTCGGCGAGGGCAAGGGCACGCCCCCACAGGCGGCCCGCGCCATGGCCGAGGCCGCGGCCGAGGCGCAGCGCGCGGGTCAGATCATCCGCCATCTCCGCTCGCTGGCGCGGCGCAGCCGCACGCGGTTCTCCACGGCCGATATCAACCAGCTCGTCTCCGAAGTGGTGGCCCTTACCGCGGCCGACTTTCGAACGAGCGGGGCGCGCCCGCGGCTGCTGCTCGCGCCGGACCTTCCTCCGACGCTGGTGGACCGGATCCAGATCCAGCAGGTGCTCCTCAATCTCGTGCGCAACGGCCTGGAGGCCATGGACCAGACCCGCGCCCAGGACAGGGTCTTGACGATCTCGACGCGCAGCCCGGATGATGGTGGCACGGCGATCGAAGTCTCGGTCGACGACGCCGGGTGCGGCCTCACCGAAGAGGCGCGTAGCCACCTCTTCGAACCTTTCTTCACCACCAAGCCGGACGGCATGGGGATGGGCCTGGCGATCAGCCGCACGATCGTGGAGAGCCACGAGGGCCGCCTGTGGGCCGAACCGGTGGCGGACCGCGGAACGTCCTTCCGGTTCACCTTGCCCATCCGTCGCTGACGGGCAGCGAGGAGCGCCGCGATGGAGACCGGCAGCCGGTCCCCCACCGTCTTCATCGTCGACGACGACCCAGGGGTGCGGAAGTCCCTGAGCGTGCTGGCCAACTCGGTCTCGCTCGAGGCCGAGGCGTTTGGGTCGGCGCAGGAGTTCCTCGAGGCGCTCGATCCGCTGCGGCCGGGATGCCTGGTACTGGACCTGCGTCTGCCAGCGATGTCGGGGCTGGAGCTGCAAGGGCTACTGGCCGGGCAGAGTTGCAGTCTGCCAATCATCTTCATCACCGGCCACGGAGACGTGTCCACCGCCGTCCGGGCCATGCAGGCGGGAGCGGTCTCATTCTTGGAGAAGCCGTTCCGCAGCCAGGACCTGATCGACTGCATCCACCGCGCCCTGGAGCTGGACATCGCGCTGCGCCGCGCTCACACCCGCCGCACCCAGGCCCTCCAACGGCTGGAATTGCTCACCCGCCGCGAGCACGAGGTGCTCGATCAGATCGTCGCCGGCAAGCCGCCCAAGGTGATCGCTTGCGAGCTGAAGATCAGCCGCAAGACGTTCGACGTCCATCGCGGCAATATCATGCGAAAGCTGGAGGTGGGGACCACAGCAGAACTGGTGCGCATGGTGCTCGAAGCCAGGGGTGGCGCCCTGGAGCCTGGTAGGGAAAAGGCGTAGTCCAGGATCGTACTTTGCTTATGTCCGGGTCGGGCGCGCGTGCGGATATTAGAGCATCACTCTCCGGTCCCAACGGGCTGGCTGTCCCGAGAGAGTGCACTCCGCCACGCCCACAGCCTTCGTGGTTGTGCGAGGGAAGGTGGCCCTGGAGCCGGGTCCATCCCGCCCTCCTCGACGAGATCGGCGCCCCGTGCGGGGCGCCGTTCGCTTTCCATCGCCGCCATCTGCCCGGCTGCGGCCGACGGATTTGCCGACTTCCAGATCCTGGAGGATCCCCGGGCATCCATGATGATGTCACCGAGCGTCGGCGGGCCCGGTGCTTCGCGTCCCGGCAGGGGGCGTCGCGTCGCACGGTGCGGCGCCGCATCGCTGGGTGCCGCGCGGCGACGCGCTCAGCCGCGCAGCGACGCGCTCATTTCAAGAGCAGCAGTTTCTGGCGCACGGCGGGCTGCGGGCCCTCCACGAGGGTGTAGTACACGCCGCTGGCCAGCGCACGGCCGGCGTCGTCGGTCCCATTCCACGACAGCACGTGACGACCCGCCGGAAGCGGACCGCAGAGCAGCGTGCGCACGCGCACCCCGCGCGCGTCGTAGATCCTCCAGCCGACGGTCACGGCCTGGGCCAGGTCCAGCGCAAGCGTGGTGCTGGGGTTGAACGGATTGGGGGCGGCGGCCAGCAGGCGCGTGACCGACGGCCGCAGCCCCGCGCGCTCCGCGACGGCGGTGGAGGCCTCGTGGAAGGTCACGGTGCCCGCCGACCAGCTTCCCGCGACCGTTCCGCCGTCGGTCACCGCGCAGTACACCCAGTAGGTGCCCGGAAGCACCTCCGCCGAGTTGATCACGGCGAAACCCTGGCTGCAGCTGGTGTACAGAGTCGTCGGCAGCAGGAACTCCCCTCCGTCCAGCGCCGCGGTCGTGTTCACGTAGAGCGTCACCCACGTCAGGTCCCCCTCCGGATCGGAGGCAGACCAGGTCGCCGTGTAGTTCTCGACGCCATGGATCACGTCCACGTTGCCCGCCGGCGGATCGAGCACCACCACCGACGGAGCGGCGTTCTGGGGAGGATCGACCGTCAGCGTGTAGAACGGGTTGGTGGCGTTGTTGTAGCCGTAAACGCGTACGTAGTACCAGCCCTTGGGCCGACCCTGCAGCGAGATCTGCTCCTGGTTGGTAACCCCCGTCGAGACGCCGACCTGCGTGCCCGACGAGTTGAGAAGTCGCATGTCCAGATCGCCGAGGGCGTGCTCGAACTCGATGCGGACGACGTCGCCGGCGCCACCGACGTCGTTGGCGAACAGCTTGAAATAGTCATCGTCGCCGGACTGGTCGACGCTCAATCCCGAGACGACGCGCAGCGGGCCACACGGACCCAGATTCGGGCTGTTGGGCCCGCCTGCAGGCCGGCCATCGACGGCGGAGCGTGAGCCATTGGGCTCGTAGGCATCGGGGTTGATCGGGCCGGGCCGTCCCAGCACCAGGGCGATGCGCGTGACGTTGTTGGTCTCGTCGGACTCCAGGATGTGGTTGTCCGGATCGGCCTGCGACTCGAGCCAGTACCGGCCGTCGGGGACGCCGGTGATGTCGAGGTTCTGCCCCTCGAGCCCCTTGGAGTAGACGTCGACCCATCCGACCGAGAGCCCCTGCACCGTGGAGTTGCAGCCGTGGAACTCACCGAACGAATCGAAGTCCGGCAAGCTCGAGTCGTAGATGTTCAGATCGAGGATGCAGAAGCTGGTCTTGGCGCCCTCGACCACCACCGGGCCGACGCTGCCGTCCGGGAGCATCTGCCGTAGCCGGTAGATGCACCAACCTTCCACGTGGATGTGGTTGTGGGCAGGATGGTAGACGAACCGGCCGGCGGGCCGGTCGTAGTACGTGCCATCGGAGCGATCGACGCGCTGGCGCACGTCCTGGGTGCCATCGGGATACGCCGGAAGCACGCCGTACAGGTAGAGCTTCCCGGCGCCGATGTTGGGCGTCCCGTTGGAGAGCCGCAGGTGCGTGTGCCCCGGGACGATATTGGTCACGATGTCGTGATCGTACAGATCGCCGTCGCGCACGATGATGTCGGGCAGCAGGTCGACCACGGTGGGCGACGCGCCGGCAGCCGGTCCAGCGGCCGTCCACCCGCACGTCGGGACCAGCAGCGCCGGCAAGACTACGAGCACGAGCAACACGACCAGGCGCAGCGCGGCACTCAGCTGCGCCGTACCGCGTCGCGGCTGCGCTGCCTGTGGCGAGTGGAGGCGGGGGATCGGCCGGGGATGGAACGCGGGATTCGGCTGGGACATGCGCGTTGACCCTTGGGTTGAGGAGAACGGGCTGCGAAAAAGGGGGGCGGGTCGCGCCATCATACCCAAGGCAGAGCTGCGGCTCAACGCTGGTCGCCGCCCGCGCCCAGGGAGCGACACGGGACGTTCAGCGCGCGATCAGGGAACGATGGCGTCGATCCAGCGCGAGGAGGCCACCCTGGACGGACGGCGCAGCAGCCGGCCGGCTGTAGCCAGCGCCCGGGCCCGCCGGCGGGTGATCTCCCGCTCGAGGTACGCGAGCAGCGTCTCCGCCGCTGGGGGGGACAGGCGCTCGCGCCGGGTCACGATGAACGCGCGCAGGGCGAGCAGGTCGGTGACCTCGCCCAGCGCGCGCGCCAGGGACGCCAGCCGGCGCTGGCTCCGCCCGATGCGGTCGCTGGGATCGATCGCGAGCAGTCCCAGCTGGTCACGCAGCTCCTTCACCCGGCGGCGCAGCGCATGCAGCTGCGCATCGTCGTGGCCGCGCCGCGCGCGTCGCCAGCTGCGCTGCGTGCGCCGGTAGCTGCGGCGCAGCCCGCGCTCGACGTCGATCCACTCCACCCGCTCCGGCAGGGCCGCCAGGAATCGGGGTGGCACATCGAGCAGCTGCGCGGCACCCTCGCGCAACAGCGCGCAAAGCCGCTGCGCGTCCACAGGCGCGTCCTCAGCCAGCAGGTCCGCCACGGCGCGCCGGGCCACTTCGGCCTGTGCAGGCGCACCCAGAGCGGCGAGCACGCCTGGCAACACGTCGCGGTCCCGTTGCGGCGAGGTCGGACGCACCGCCTGGCCGAGCGCCGTCGCCAGCGATTCGAAGGCCTCTGTGAGGAGCAGCCCGCGAGCCAGACGCAAGACGGCCCGTGCGCTGCGCAAGGAGCGGCGAAACTCGTGCAGCGCGGGGACCGGGTCGGCGGTCGGGTGGGCGACTTGGTGGGGGCTGCGGCGGGCCGCCGGCTCGGACGCGGCGGCAGCGCCGCGAAGAGTTGCCGGGTGGGCCCTGCGACCCGGCGCTGGATCGGCGGCCCGGCCATGCGCCACGGCGATCGCCCGGTCCACGCTGGCAGCCAGCGACCACACCCATGCGTCCCTCAGGGGGAGCTGGCGGTTGAGGTGAAGCCAGGATGAGGAGCCCTCCGCCATCCTTCGATCGTAGCAGAGCGGAGGGCGCCGGCGCGGGCCGTGCTAGAGTGGCAGTGGTCCCGTCCGCGGGGCCAAGACGACGCGGCGCGCGGCAGCCGGAGGTCTGACCCATGCTGTTGTACTTGATGCGCCACGGTATCGCCGTTGACCACGACGATCCGTCGTGCCCGCCCGACGAGCAGCGGCCGCTGACCGAGGAGGGTCGCGCGCGGACACGCGAGGTGGCCCAAGGGCTGGCCCGCCTGGAGGTCGCGGTGGGCCTGGTCATCAGCAGTCCGCTGCTGCGCGCGATGCAGACGGCGGAGATCGCGGCTGCGGCCTTGGGCGTGTCCCCCGACCGGATCCGCCGCAGCGAGGCGCTCACCCCGCTGGCCGACCCGCGTGAGCTCTTGTCCGAGCTCCGCAAAGGGGCGGTGCGCGACGTCTTGTGCGTCGGCCACGCGCCCAATCTCGACTTGGTGCTGACGCAAGCGGTCGCCCCGCGCGCCGCGCCCATCGCCTCCCTGAAGAAGGCCGGCGTCGCCTGCATCGAGCTCCCCTCTGAGCCCGGCCAGAGCGGCCAGCTTGTATGGCTCATGGCACCACGGGCTCTGCGCCTGATGGGGGGCCGATCGAGCTGATCGCGGCGGCGGCGCGGCGCGGTGCGGCGGACCGAGCCCCGCTTCCGCTCTAGGCAAAGTCGGCGAACGGCTCCGCGAACAGGGTGCCGTCGTCCAGGCGCAGCGCGGTCAGCGTTCCGCCCCACACGCAGCCCGTGTCCAGGCCGACCAGCCCCGGCCGCCGCAGCAACCCCAGCGCGGCCCAGTGCCCGAACACGACGGTGACGCCGCGGCGGCGGCGCGCCGGCAGCTCGAACCAGGGGCGGCACCCCGGCGGAGCCTGCGCGGGCGGGCCGGTGAAGTCGGAGCACATCCCACCGCGGGGACGCAGCGTGCGCAGGCGCGTGAGGATGCGCAGCGTGGCCTGCACCCGCTGCGCGCGGGGGTGACGCGAACTGGATCGATCCGGCCCGTCGCCGGAGAGGCCGGCCAGCACTCCTACCCACTGCCGTCCGCGCAGCGCCGACTCCGCCTCGTGGGCCAGGCGTTGTGCGTGCGGCACGCTCCAGCTGGGCCACAGCCCTGCGTGCACGAGCACGCAGCGTCCTTCACGATGCAGGAGCGGTCGCCGCCGCAGCCACGCCAGCAATTCGTCGCGATCCGGCGCGCGCAGCACGGAGCTCAGCCGGTCGCGCTGCTTGGGCCGCCCGGCTCCGGCGCCCAGCGCCAGCAGGTGGAGATCGTGGTTGCCCAGCACGGCGATGATCGATGCATCGTGGGCGAGGGCGAAGCGCAGAACGTGCAGCGAGCGTGGCCCGCGGTTGACCATGTCCCCCACCAGCCAGAGTCGGTCGCGCGCGGGATCGAAACGTAGGCGTTCCAACAGCCGTTGCAGCGTGCTATAGCAGCCCTGGATGTCGCCGATCGCGTAGGTGGCCATGCGCACCGCAGCTTGCGAGGAGTTGTGACCGAGGGGAAGCCGTGAGCGCGCGCACCTGCGCCGCCACAACGGGTACAGAGCGTCCGCCGCGCGCGGCCGCTGCGGGGGAGCCGCGCCCCCCGCAGGCCCAGCGCGGCGAGCCGGCATCGTCCGAGCGCGTCGAGCCGGGAGCCGACTCTCTGCAAGAGGCCGGAGCGCCGTCCGCCGGTGTGCCCGCAAGCCCAAGCGCGTCCGCCGATTCCTTCGCAGCCGTCGATCTCGGTAGCAACAGCTTCCACATGGTGATCGCTCGGGTGATCGACCACGAGGTGCGCATCGTCGACCGCCTACGCGATCCTGTCCAGCTTGCGCTGGGGCTGGACAGCAAGGGCGGCCTGTCCCGCGAGTCCCAGGAGCGCGCGTTGGCGTCCCTCTCGCGTTTCGGGCAACGATTGCGCGAGTTCCCGTCCGCGCAGGTGCGGGCCGTGGGCACCAATACTCTGCGGCTGGCGCGCCGCAGTCGCGACTTCCTCGCGCGCGCCGAGGAGGCGCTGGGGCACTCGATCGAGGTGATCTCCGGGCAGGAGGAGGCCCGTCTGATCTACCTGGGGGTGGCCCACAGCACGCCGGCCGACGACCGCCGCCGCCTGGTCGTGGACATCGGCGGGGGCAGCACCGAGTGCATCATCGGCGAGGGCTTCGAGCCGGTCCAGCGCGCGAGCCTGTACATGGGCTGCATCAGCTGGTCGACACGCTTCTTCCCCAAGGGAGAGATCACCCGCGATGCGCTGCGGCGCGCCCAGATCGCCGCCGGCCTGGAGCTCCTGGCCATCGAGCGCACGTTCCGCTCCCTGGGCTGGGAGGCGTGTTTCGGGGCTTCGGGGACGATCCTGGCCATCGACGAGATCCTGCGCGGCAGCCCCTGGGGCGAGACCGCGATCACGCGGGTGGGATTGCGCAAGCTGCGCAAGAAGCTTGTCACCGTGGGGCGGGTCGAGGCCCTGGAATTGCCGGGGCTGCGCCCCGACCGCGCCGGCGTCCTGCCCGGCGGGGTGGCGATCCTCAGCGCGGTCGTCCGCGGCCTGAAGATCGCGGCCATGACGGCCTCTACCGGCGCGCTGCGCGAGGGGTTGCTCTACGACATGCTCGGGCGGGTATGGCACGAGGACGTGCGGAATCGCACGATTCGGCTGCTCGCCGAGCGTTACCACGTCGACCACGAGCACGCCGCGCGCTTGGAGCGTGTGGCGCTCTACTGCCTGCGCCAGGTCGCCTCCGCCTGGAAGCTCGAGGACCCCGAGGCGCGCAACCTGCTGTCGTGGGCCGCACGCTTGCACGAGGCGGGGCTGGATATCGCCTACAGCGGCTACCACAAGCACGGCGCGTACGTGGTCGCCCATTCCGACATGCCGGGCTTCTCGCTGGAAACGCAGCAAGTGCTGGGGGCCCTCATCCGCACCCACCGGCGCAGATTTGCGCGCGAGCTGTTCGACGATCTGGCCCCGGCATGGCAGAGCAAGGCAATGCGCCTGGCGGTGCTGCTGCGGCTGGCCGTACTGCTGATGCGCAGCCGCCCGACGGGCGCCCTGCCGCTGCCGCAGCTCTCCGCTGGGAAGGCGAGCCTGACGGTGACATTTCCCGTGGGCTGGCTGGGCGAAGCGCCGCTGGTGCACGCCGACCTGCTGCAGGAGACCGAGACGCTCAAGGCGGCCGGCTACGAGCTGCAGGCGGCGTGATGACGGAGAGCGCGGTCGCGGCCGCGCCTGCGGCGGCGCCCGATGGCGGGTGCGATGCGTCGTGCAAGGGTCCGTGTGCCGGCCGGCGCAGTCGCCGCCGCTGTCGCGCAAGCGATGGCTCGCACGCGAGCGTGCGTTGCGCCTGTCACGTAGACAAAGCGGCGCTCCTTCGGAGCGCCACGAGGTGGCGTCCGGAGGAGCGCCGCGCGGAGAACCGTACGATCGGATCGATCCGCGGTCAGACCATCTGCTTGAGGGCCTTCAGCGGGCGGATCTTCACGACGTTGCGCGCCGGCTTCGCCTTGAAAATCACTTCTTCCTTCGTGAAGGGGTTGATGCCCTTGCGCGCCTTGGTCGCAGGCAGACGCTTCACGGTGACCTTCATCATCCCTGGAACCGTGACGAGGCCGGGTCCACCCTTGCCCAGGTCGGCCTGGAAGATGCCGGCCATCGCGTTGAAGACCGCCGCCACCTGCTTGCGGCTGAGCGCCGTCTGGTCCGCGACGATCGAGAGGAACTCGCCCTTCGTGCGCGGCTTGTTCGCGGGAGTGATCTTCCTCGGCTTCGGGGCCGTCGCCTTGGTCGTCTTCTTAGCCATTGAGCTCTCCATTTCCTACGGTGAATGCCGCCTCTTTTGGAGGGGCCAGGTTTTCAAGCGTGTCGAGAGTTCAACCCCGGCGGCACGCAATCGCAGAAGAAGCTGCAACGCCTCGATGAACTCGACACAGCAGCATCTTGCACTGGAAAAAGGGCCTGTCAAGCGATTCGAGCGGTTTTTTCCGGGTTTTTCGGCCCCCGGGACGCCCACCCCCCGCGCAGCCCCGGAAAATGCCGCTTGGCGCAGGGGGGGCGTCAGCCGACCCGCCTGCACCCCTGCCCCCGGGCTGCGCGTGGCGGCATGATCTGGCTGCCGCTCGTTACTAGCGCCTGCGCCCTGCTGGCCGTAGCCGGGCTGCGCTACCGGGAGGTCGGGCTGCGCCATGCCGGGCCCATCCCCCTCTCCCCCTGGGCGTGGGACCTCTTGTGCTTGGGATGCGCGGTGGCTGCAGCCACGCTCACCGTGTGGGCGACTCGAGGCGGATCCAGGCCGGCGGTGCGCAGTCGCACCGCAACGGCGGGCGCGAACTTGACCGCGCACGAAGGTCCCAGTCCCTCCTCGCAGGCTGATGGCAGCCTGCCGGCGTCGGAGCCAGGAGCCCCCCCCCCTGCGACCCGGCGCGCCCTTGCGGAGCTGCTTTCGGCCTTCCCGGCCTTCTTTGCGGCACTCTGGGCGCTCCTTCCATCCGATGCCGTGCACCTGCCCCACGTCGTCGCGGGCGTGGCCGTGGCGTGCTTGTTCCTGATGCCGGTGTGGAAGAGCCGGCGCGAGGGGGGCCCTCTGCGGAGACGCAAAGCGGAGTTCGCCGCGGCGGCCAGGGGCGTGGCTATCCCCACTGCGCTGGTGGTGGCGGCGGCGATCACCGTGGGCATGGCGCGGCACGCACCGGTGCATCCGGGGGCACTGCTCATCTCACTTGTCACCTACCCCCTGTTCGCCTTGACCCAGCTTCTGGCGTTCGGCACGTTCGCACTGCCGCGGCTGGAGCGCCTGGGCGCGCGGCGCAGCGCGGTGACGGCCGGCGCTGGGTTGTTCGCCCTGGCACATTGGCCCAACGGGCCCCTCATGCTGGCTTGCTTTGCCGCCATGCTTCTGTGGGCTCGCGTCTACCTGGAGCATCCCAGCCTGCCAGCGATCGCCCTGTCGATGGGGCTCTGCGCCACTGCGGCCGCCCAGCTCCTGCCGGACGGATTCCTGCACCACCTACGAACTGGGCCCGGAGCCGTGCTCTACGAGCACCGCATCGACCTCTACAAGCTACAGGAGGCCCAGACGGCCGAGCTGACCGCCCCGTCCTTCTACGAGCAGACTGGGGCGACGAGGGCGGGCTGGATCGCGGCGCTGTACGAGCGCGTGCTGGGGCGCAAGGGCCTCCCGGGCGAGATCGCCGGCTGGGTTGCGGAGCAGGAGCGCCGTCACCGTGACGCGATCGCTCACGACTTCCTGCGCAGCACCGAGTTCATCCAACGCCGCGCCCGTGACCCCGCGCTGCCGCTCGTGAGCGAGGAGTGGCTCGCCCAGCTCGCCTCCGACGCCTGGCTGCAACAGCACGGCGGCAGCTTCCGGGCGTTCATCGTCGGGCTATACGGCGAGATCCTGGGGCGCAGCCCGTCGCAGGCAGAGCTGGACGCCTGGCCAGAGGCACCGGACCTCACCGAACGCACGTTGATGGTGCGCGAGTTCCAGGACAGCACGGAGCTCTCCGGCCGCCCGCGAACGCCGGCGTTTTGCGTGCGGCATCTGGGGCCGTTGCTGCGGCTTCCTTGGACCGCGGGAGACGCGTGGCGGGAGGATGGGTCAGCGGACCGCGCCCGCGGTGTGGAGCGCTGAGGGCGGCGTGTGGCAGGCCCAGGGGTGCCCGCGCACTCGTGGGATCGGACGGCCGATCCGGCGCCGCCGACGCCGCGGAGCTAGCGCGAGGCCCCGTCAAAGTTGGCTTTGACCGCTCCCCAGGCCTGCAACGCAGAGGGCACGTTGCCGGTGAGGATCACCCAGCCGTTCTCGAGCAAGGGCTGCGTGAGCTGCGAGCCGCTGGGATTGGAGAGCGACCCTTCGACGAGGATCAGCGAGACGAGCCCTGGGGGCGTACCGGGCGCCGGAGCGAAGCGCAGCAGGACGACGGGGCCGTCCCCGGGCGCCAGCGGCGGTACGTTTGCCCCACCGACGAAATCGGCGATTCCAGTGACGATGATCTCGCCGGGCCGCGTGATGTTGGCGCCGAACAGCTCGAACGACGCGGTCCGCGTGCCGGGCTGGGGGTCCAACGCCACCAGGCGCGCTGCATCGTAGACGAGGTGCAGCGCGAAGCCGCCAACGTCTCCCGAGTTGACCAGTCCAATGGGGACGACGACTTCGGGCGAGCTGCGGGAGGCGGAGATCTGCCCGACGGACATCAGGTCGGCGCTCGCCGGAGATGCCGCCAGCGTCAGGGCCGCCGGCACCAGGACAGTGGAGACCAGGACCCGGGCCCGCCAGACCAGGCTGCCTCGTGCGACCGCCCGCCTTGCCGCAGCCGCCCGCTGCCCGCCGCGCGCAGTCATCGCACCAACACCGCCTTGCGTACGTCGGTCACCGTGGCGGCCTCCAGCTTCACGATGTAGACACCCGAGGCCGCGGCGCGTCCCTGGCCGTCGGTGCCGTCCCAGGACAGCGCCGTGGTCCCCGCCTCCAGTACGCCGCTGTGGAGCACGCGCACCAGCGCCCCGCGCACGTCGTAGATCGCGACACGAGCTGCTCCCCGCGCCGGCAGCAGCACCGGGATGGTCACGCGCGGGTTGAACGGGTTGGGAGCCGGCTCACCCAGCTGCGGCCGGGTCGGGAGCAAGGTCCCTGGCACCCCGGTGTTCACATCGCGTACCACCGACCCGGCGACCACCGCAGGCACGCTGGACGCCAGGCCGCGCTGCTCGGAGAGCGCCGCGGCGCTGAGCGTCAGCGACGTGGTGCCGGCGGGCTGCGCAGTGTTGACGTTGAACACCACGTCCACGATCGATCCCGTGCCGGTGGCCAGGAGCGTACCCGTCGACCCAGCGAGGCGCGCCAGCGCGGTGACCGCCAGCACGCCAGACGACGGGCTGGTCGCGCTCACGTACTCCATGCCCTGGGTGCGGGGGGTGCGGTTGATCGCCGAGAAGGTCAGCCGCGTAGGATCGAAGGCCAGCCGGAACGATACTCCGCCAACGTCGAAGGTGTTGCGCAGGCGCACCGGGATGGTGACCGTGGGAATGTAGGGGGCGATGACCCTGGTGCCGGCGTAGAGGCTATCGTGGGGGGCCTCGGCCACGGTGGTGAAGGTGTACACCAGGGGACCGCCCGCGCCGTTGCCGTTGAGCGCGTTGCCGTTGAGGTCGAGGATGGTGGTCTCTCCGCGCACCGTGTAGGTCGTCGCGCCGGTGAGGGGAAGCAGCGGCGTGAGCGTGGCGGCCTTGCTGGCGTTGGTCAGGGCGTAATTGCCGGCGATCTTCAGCGTCCCCGCCAGCAGCTTGAAGTTGTTGCGGTCCACGCCCGCGACCGCCTCGGAGAAGTTCACCCGGATCACTGAGCCGGTGGCCACCCCGGTCTGCCCGGACGAGGGCAGCGTGGAGGTGATCGTTGGCCGGGTGATGTCCCGCGTGCGGAAGTCGCTCACGTACTCCGCATTCAGAGCGTTGCCCGCCACATCCTTGACGGCGGTCGTGACGTGCAGCTCGTGGCGCACGCTGTCGGCGAGGGCGGGCGTGGGATCCACCGTCACCACGGTGTTGCCCACCGAGAGCGTCACCGTGCAGGGCACCAGCGCCAGCGTCTTCATATTGCGCAGCGTGCACGTGGAGCTCGTCACCGTGGTCGGATTGAGGGCTCCGTCGAACGTGACGATCACGCTGGTGTTGACGTCGACGTTCTGCGTGCCGGCGGGCGGCGCGACCGACAGCACCGCCGGCGGCACGCGATCGATGGCGGTGATGAAGCTCACATGGCCAGAATTGGGCAAATGGTCGCTGAATGTGGGCGTCGCGACCGTCCCGATCGACAGCGTCATATCCATGCTGCCGTCCTGCTGCTCCCCGATGTCGGCGACCGGCACGTCGAACTGCAGGGAGTTCGCGCCCACCGTCATGGGGTACTCCGGGCCCACGAACGCCCGCGTCGTCCCATTCAGCAGGAATGCCCGCGGCTGCGGCCGGTTGTTGATGTTCTTGATGTCCATCCACAACTCGTACTCGACACCGATGTCGTGGGTCGGCAGCCCGATCACCGGAGGCCGATGGCCCGTGGTCGGATTGCGGTCGGTGTCGAGGTTGAGGGAGGCCGACGCGTCGCTGGCGGTGAGGCCGAAGAGATCCACGCGGAACGTCAAGGTGGTCACGGTCTCGGACATGCGCAGCGCGACCAGGTCGTGGGGCCCGGTGCCGTCGCCGTAGGCATCCGCCGCCACCAGCGGCAGCGCGCTGGCGGTGCCGGTGGTGAAGGTGCTGGTAAAATTGCCGCCGGAGCCGTTGCCGTTGAGCGCGTTGAGCGCCAGGTCCTGGATACCCGTGGTGGCCGTGACGGTGTAGACCGTGCTGGCCGCCAGCGGCGACGACGGGGTGAATCGCGCGATCAGATTGCCGGAGAGCAGGCTCGCGGTGCCGGTGATGGGGGTGACGCCCTGCTTGAGCGTCAGCGTGGTGCCGTTGACCGAGGCCACGGCGATCTGCTCGGAGAACTTGATGTTCACCGCGGTGTCGCGCGGGACACCCGTGGCGGCGTTCTCGGGCACGAAGAGGGTCACCGTCGGCCGCGTGGTATCACCGCCCGAGACCACCGTGCCGTGGCCGGTGTCGGGCGCCAGATCGGCGAATAGGCCGGCCGTCACGTTGACGGCCCCCAGTGCCACGTTCATGTTGCCGTCGTCGCTGCCCAACGTGGCCAGGGGCACGGTGAAGGTCACCGTGTTGCTGGCGATCGTCATGGGGAACCAGTTGATGAAGGCGCGTGTAGGGCCGTCCAGCACCAGGCACATGGGCTGGGGCTGCGCGTTCCCGTTCTGGATGTCCAGGTACAGCTCGTACTCGACGCCGACGTCCTGCGACGCCGCGCCGTTGGCCGGCGGGAAGCGTCCAGTCCCAGCGTTCTGGTCGGTGTCGAGGTTGAGGGAGCAGACCACGTTGGGCACGGTGAGCGCGGCAAAGGACACTGTGAAGGTGATGTTGCCCCCCGCCAGGTCGGCCACGATCGTCGTCACGTCGGCAGCCGGGTTGAAGTTGTCCCCGGTGGGGTCGGTGACGACGGTCTGCGGTGCCTGCGGAGCGGCCGGCGCCGCAGGAGCGCTACCCAAGCCGGCGGGTGCGGCGGTACTGGCCTGCGCGTCCGGCCCCCTGGAGAGCGTGAGCGCCGGCAGGACTGAGATCGTGCACGGCGGCGTGGCCGCGGGCGAAACCGTGGCGGCCACTTGCGGAATGCGCGCGGCAGTGGGCACGCCAACGCGCGTGGCGGCGCGCGCATCGGCGCCGAACGCCACCACGGTTCCCGCACACGCCAGCTGCGCGGCCAGCGCTACGGCACGCGCCGCGGCGGGTCGCGCCTGCGCGTGCAACCGGGGCGCGTTGCGGTGCTCGGTGGTGTGCGGCACGGCGGTCCCTTCCCTCATCGGACCAGAGCCAGCTTGCGCGTCACGCGCGTCCCGTTCGCATCGAGCAGCGCGTAGTAGACGCCCGACGCCACCACGCGGCCCTGGGCGTCCTGCCCCCGCCACTCGACTCGGTGCCGGCCCGCGGGCAGCACCTCGTCGACCAGCACCGCCACCTGGCGGCCACGCGCGTCGACCAGCGCCAGGCGGGCGCGGCCGCGCGCCGGCAGCTCGAGCCAAAGCGTGGTCAACGGGTTGAACGGATTGGGAACGGGCTTCGACAGCGCGACCGCCCGCGGCAAGGCCGGCGTGTCCGACAGGGTGGTCGCCAGCGTGCGGCCCTGGCCGTTCGCAGCTTCCGCGGACAGCAGCCGCGCCTGCCCGCCTTCCACGTGAACCCTCGCCAGCGTGCCCATGCCCGGGCCGAGACGCTCGCCGCTCAAGCCCAAGAGCAGCACGGTCGCCGCTGCGCCCTGCTGGCTCCAGCGCACGGGCAGCTCACCGGCCAGCCCGCCGTCGCGGGCGCCTGGAGCCTCGACGCCGGTCACGTGCGCGCCCGGCGACAACGCCAGCCGCAGCAGGATTCCACCGACCTGCACCGGCAGGTCGGCGTCGATCGCGAGCGTACCAGCGTCCAGCACGCGCGCGGCCAGCGTCACGGGCGCCGACGCAAAGCCAGACGGCGAGGCCAACTCGGGCGGCGCTGCGACCGGCGGGGCGCCCGGCGGCGGCTCCTGTGGGCCCAGGCCCTTGCCCAGCGGTACCTCCAGCCCCAGCAGCACGTTCACCAGGAAGACCGTGTCGGCCACGTTGTTTTGCACACCGTCGTCATTGACGTCGCTGGCCAGCAACTGCCGCGATTGCAGCGTCAGCGTGCCCATCAGCGCCGACACCGAGGTGAGGGCGTCGGCGATCGTGTACGGCAGGCTGTCGAGATTCAGGTCGCCCAGGATCCAGTCTTTCAGCTGCAACGAGCCCGCCTGCAGCGTGGGCAGGACCAGCGTGGCGCCGGTCGCGTCGGAGAGATTGGCGGCGGTCAGCGTGATGGGAAACGTGAGCAGCGAGTCCTCCGGCGCGACCGCGAACGACAGCTTCACGACGGTGCCGGTCCCCGCCGGCAAGGCGCTGCTCACACTGCCACCCACCAGATCCGCGATCCCGGTGCACAGCAGCACGCCGGGCGAGATCTGCGTAGCGCCGAGCAGCTCGAAGCCAGCCGTGCGCGTGGTGGGGTTCGCCACGCCCTGCGGCGGTGTGGACAATACCGGGGTCAGGCGCACTGGGTTGAACGCCAGGCGGAAGGAGAAGCCGCCGATCGGCAAGGTATTCGTCAAGCGCACGCCCACGAGCACGCCGGTGGTGCCGCCCAGGGCCGGCGTATTCTCGACGGCCAGGATCTCCGTGGTCGAGATCGCGGGCAGCACGGTGAGCAGGCTGCGGGCCAGAACGGTCGTGCCATTGGGGCTGTTGAGGGTGAGATCCCGCGGTCCCGTGGCCGCACCTGCGGCGGCGGTGAGCGAAAGCTGGACGCTGCTGTTGCTCTGCCATGTGAGCGAGTTCACCGTGACGCCCGTCCCGCTCACGGAGGCGTTGAGCCCAGTGAGGAGGTTTTGCCCCGTAACGGTGAACGTGGCCGTCTGCCCGCGGCTGAGCGTGGCGGGTGAGAGGCTGCTGACCTGGGGCTTGGGCGGCGGCGTGATGGGAACGATCGTGAGCGTGAAGCCCAGGTTGACCAGCGCACTGCTGAGGGTCAGCGTCTGCCAGTTCGTCCCGTCGCCGCTGGCGAAGGAGTCGCCCGTCAGCCCGAACACAGGCGTGGAGTCGATGCCGTCGGTGTCCACGCCCAGTGAGGCGAACTGCCCCTGCGGATATTTGATGACCAGCCAAAGGGTCTGCCGCTGCTGGACCGCGATGCCGCCCAACGCGACGCTCTTGGTCTGGCTGGCGGTGGCGTTGACGCCAGTGACGTCGGCGAAGGGGCTGGCCAGGTTCGGCTTGCCCGACGTGTCAGGGGTGACCAGGAGGCGGTAGCCGTTCACGGCGCCCCCGCCGTTGACGAACGTGAAACTGTCCAACTGGAAGCTCTCCGGCAGCAGGTTCGCGTTGAATCGCACCGCGAACCAGTCGTTGGCTCCGGCCGGATTCGTGAAGAAGATGTTCGTCTCCGCCACGCCATCGAACCGCACGAGGGGCACGCGATCCGGGAGAAGGAAACTGATGTTGGCCGCCTCGCCGCCGGCGGGCACGCTCACGGCCGTGGCCTGGGGGATGCCCGCCGCGTTGTTGTAGTAGACGGGCGTGAAATCGACGAAGGCGCCCTGGAAGTACGGCCCGAGGTTGGCCTTGTTGACGGGCTGGATCCGCACGTAGTACGAGCCGGGCAGGAGCCCGGGCAGGACGAACTCGCCGGTGTCCTCGCTGAGCGCCGAGGCGATGTCAACCTGGCCCAGCGCCGAGACGGCGACGGCGTTGATCCCGTAGAGCGGGCGGTCCGTGATCAGCGTGCGGACACTGCCGCGGATCCGTCCGGTCGTGGAGTAGAAGGTGGGATCCGGATAGATGCTCGAGACGCCGGCGATGTCATCCGGATCGAGCGTCCGCTGCGGGAAGGCGTAGAACGGATACATGGTCGCAGCGGTGAGAAAGCTGTGATCCAGCCCCAACAGGTGTCCCGACTCGTGGGTCGCGACGGCCTCGAGATCGATGGTCCCGCCCGGCGGAGTGCCCGAGGCGTCGAACGTGAAGTCCTCGTTGTACTTGATGTCGGCGTCCAGGATGCGCCCGTCGATCGCGTTATATGTGTCGAGCGTGAGGGCGATGATGGCCGTGCCGTGCATGTCGGGATCGTTGGTTACGAACACCATGCGGTTGACCCCGTCGTTGCCCAAGACCCCCGAGGCACTGGTGCCGTTGTCCTGGAAACTGACCGTGGAGGTCGTGACGTCGTCCCAGTGCTGGAAGCCGTTGCGCAGCGCGGTGAATTCGCCGGTGCCGGGAATGTCAGGCGTGCCCGCGCTGTTGAGCACGTACTTGACGGGGAAGGCGTCGGGCGGCCAGTAGAGGTGGGTCGGAGTGCCGAAGGAGTTGCGGAAGGTCTGGCGCGTGAAGGCTCGCGCCGGTTGGCCGCCTGTGGCGAGCAGCAGGGCGGCAGCCGCGACCGCTGCGGCCGCGGGCCAGAGCGCCGGGCGTAGAGCCGGACGCCATGCTGGACGCGATCCGCGCGTGCGGCTCATCGCGACCCTCCCGCGAGCAACGTGCGCAGCCGCGCCAGTAAATCGCCGAGGGGAACCTGGTCGGCGGCGTCGACCTGGGCCGCGGGCGACGCAGCGCCGGCCGAGGCCCCCTGCTTGCCGAGATCGACCAGCGTAAGTCCCCCAAGGTCCCGCAGCGCCAGCGCTTGTGCGGACTGCGGCGGGCGGACGATCCGGTAGAGCCCCTGCGCCAATCCCACGATGCGCGGCGGATCCGCAACCGGCTGTCCTTCGATGTGCTGCAGCAACAGCACGACTTCCTCGCCCGGCGCCAGGCGCGGGGCGCCGGCGACGATCTGCCCGACGGTCCCGATCTCCCCGCCCAGCAGGCGCACCGTGACGGTCGCGACGGGTCCGCCCTTCAGCGTCTCGTCGACCTGGACCGTGGCGTCCGTGTAGATGCGCAGGCCATCGTCGCTCCACAGCGGCTGCGACCGGACCACCCGTCCGTGCACGATCTGGTCGGCTTGCGCCACGGCCGCAGGCAGGTCCAGTCGCGCGACCGTGGCCGCTCCGGCATCACCCGGCAGCGCGAGCGCTGCGCAGAACGCGATCGCCATGCGTGTTCTCATCGCACCAGCACCAGCTTCCGCGTCGCAGGCGCCTGACCCGCGATTTCCAGTCGCGCGTGATAGACCCCGCTGGCAACGGCAATGCCGCGTCCATCGGTCCCGTCCCAAGGCAGACGGTAGCCGCCAGCGGGCAGCTCCCGGTCCAGCAGCGTGCACACCCTGCGCCCCGTCACATCATAGATGGCCAGCCGCGCGCGACCGGCTTGCGGCAGGTCGAAGCGCAACTCCGTGCGGGGGTTGAATGGGTTGGGAACGTTGTCGTGCAGTGCGAAGCGCGCGGGCATCGCGGCGATTTCCGCGCCGTCGGCGGCGATGTCCACCACGCGCCGGGCGCCGGCGGCGTCCGCGGCGTCGGCAACCCGCAGGGTGAGGGCCGTGACGGCTGACGAGCGCATGGCCGTCAGGTCGCCGGCCAGGGCGTCGACCCGAGTCGGACGCACCGGCAACCAGAGCAGCGGCGAGTCCCCTGCCGCGACGCGCGCGCCCTCCGGGCTGGCAACGAGGACGATCAGCTCCCCGCCCTTCTGCGCGGTGGTGACCTGCATGCGTGCGGCGCGCGGGCCGAGACGCGGAGTGCCGATCTCCAGGCGTCCTGGATCGAGCGCCAGACGCAGCAGGGCACCCCCCAGCGTCTCGCCGCTGGGCAGCCGTACCGGCACCAGCAGCCAATCGCCCTCCGCCTGCGGTCCGCCGAGCGAGGCCAGCAGCAGCGTCCCACTCGCGGTCGCCTTGGCGATGGGGGTCTGCAACCCCAGGAGCACGTTCACCAGGAAAACCAGATCCGCCACGGTCTGCGGCGCACCGTCGCCGTTGATGTCGGAGGAGGAACTCTCCGGCGCGGTCAGCACCTGGAAGCCGAGCAGCGCCTGCGTCAGGAACACGGCATCGGAGACCTGATTGGCGACGCCATCGCCGTTCACGTCTCCCAGGGGGAGGAGGTTGACCACGATCGCCGCGTCGATGGCATTCGACGGGACATCGTCCAGCTCGGGGGTGAGCAGCTTGAGGACGGACAGATCCAGGCCGGAGCTGGAGCCTGGCAGGCCGATGGCCTTGAAGTGCAGCGTGGCAAGGGTGTTCTGGCCCACGGGCTGCGTCCGCGAGACGCGCTGGTAGGCACCCAGGCGCAGGTATCCCGTGGCTGCGCCGGCCGAGGCGACCCGCACCGGATCGCTGAACCCAGGGGCACCCGCCGCAGTGGCCGACAGGAACTGGAGCACGGCCGGATCGAACTGCAGCACGCATTCGTAGCCGCCCAGGGCCGTCGTCCCAGTATCGATCTTCAGCCCGACATCGAACGGCGTGCCCTTGGCAGGCTCGAAGTTGGGCAGCACGAGCGCAACGTCGCCGGGCGCCGCGTTTACCCGCCGCGCAGGCGCCACGGCCAGGGCCAGAGCGCACGCCACTGTGGCACCGACCCGGCACACCAAGCCTCGTTTCATGGCTGTTCCTCCTGAGCGTTCGGCATCCGCGGCGGGATGCCCGAACGCGCCAGGGCCAGCCGGGCCTGGGCCGCCAGCAGCGGGTCGGCACCGTTCGCGATCGCGTCGAGTGCCGCGCGCGCGGAGGGCGCGGCGAGCGCGCCCAGGGTGAGGACGGCGTGCTGGCGGACGACGGTGGAAGCGCCAGGGTCGTGCGCCAGCTCGGTCACGGCTCCCACCGCACGGTCGAGCTCCCGCGCAAGCACCGTGGGATCGTAAGGCAAGGCCGTGCCGGTGCCCTGCGCAGCCGGGCTGGTGGCTGCGCCGCTCCCCAGCGTGGCGAGCGTGAGCAGAGCGCGCTGGCGCACGCCCTCGTCGGCGAGCGCGAGCGCTTGCGTCGCGGCGGGGATCCCTCGCACGTCCCGCAGCGCCGCCAGCGCCGCCAGCGCCTGCGACACCACGCGCGGCTCGGGGTCTGCTGCCAGTGGCAGAAGCAACTCGACGAGCTCCACGGCGCCCAGGCGTCCTGCGGCCACCGCTGCCATCTCGCGCGCCCTCGGATCGGCAGACCCCAGTGGAGACTGCAAGCCCTGCGCTGCGGCCTGCCGCTCTTGCGCGTTGGCGCTACGCTCTCCCAAGGCCACGATCGCCGTGGACTGCACCCAGGGGTCGGCGTCCATGGCCGCTTGGCTCAGCACGGAGACGGCGTCCAGCCCGGGCGCTGTCGCAGCCTCCATCACGGCCGCCAGTCGGTCCGCGGCGTCGAGCTGCAGAACGCGCCCGTCATTGTGGGCCGGGTGGGCCGCTGGCAGGGCGCCCGGCTGCGCCGCGCGCGCGCGACCCACGATCGGGAGCGCCGTCGCCAGCACCGCGCTGATCGTCAGGAGCAGCGCGAGTGCGGACCGGACAGCGCTGTGGCTGCTAGTAGTTCGCATTGAAGCTCGCCACCTCCGGCGCCATCATCTGATTGCCGGCATTGTCGCGGCACGATGCCAGCGTCGAGTTGAGCCCATTGTTGAGCTCGGTGATCCCCGGCTTGAATTCCACCGTCACGTCGTAGCGCTTCACGCTGAGATCGCCCGGATCGAACGCGACGCTGCCCGCCTCGTTGTCCTTGAACACCAGCGAGCTCATCGGAACCGTGTTGCCGTTGAGCAGGATGAGCAGGCTTGCGAGGTTGATCCCCGAGGCGTTCTTCTTCGCAGGGTCGGGATCGGCGCCGCCCGGGGTGATCTGGGGCTCGAGCTCCTGGATGCGGTACTTGATCGTCACGAGCGGGATGCGGGTCACGGTCCGGGTGGCGGTCGCGGTCCGGTTCAGCGCGTCCGTGGCCGTGACGACAATGGTGTTTGCGCCGACCTTGAGCGGCACGTTCGCCTGGAAGTACGTGATGTTCGTTCCGACGGTGATCGTGTACGGGATCGACTGATTCTGGATCGTGACCGAGCTGTTGTTGACGCTTCCGTAGACGCTGATGGACGCCGCCTGGGTCTGCAGTCCGTCCGGCGGATTCTGCAGGTAGATCAGCGGCGCAGGATTGCGATCGTCGAGGATGGTCGTGACGTCGTAGGAACCAGTACCAATGGGCGTATGGGTGAAGTCTGCGGCCAGCACGCCGGCCAGCAGCGGGAACGTTCCCTGCACGATCGCATCCGACGCGTAGTAGCTCTCGGTGTAGAACCAGCCGGTGTCCATTTCGATCTCGGCCAGCCCGGGGCTGCTGCCCGCCTGCGCCGGCACGATGGCCGGCGTGCTCGTGACGTTGGTGGGCGGGGCAACCGTAGCGAGCCCTTGCAAGCCGCCCGTCGCGTTCAGGTTCGGCCGCATGGCGATGCGCCGGATGCAGAAGCCGTTGATCATCTGGCCGCCCGCTGCGGTGCATTGCTGCACCGTCTTCACCGAGTCGGGATCGATGGCGTGGTTCTGGATCTGCTCGTGGCGCCGCGGGAAGAAGGCGGCCGGTTTCTTCGTCGGCACCAGGTTGCCGTTCTTGGCCTTGCGCACCACCGTGATCCCGTCCTCGCCCGGCTTCAACGTGCCGACGTCGTTGGGGATCGTCACCTGGATGGTGGTGGCGGTGAGGCTGTTGATGGTCGCGGGCTTGCTCGGATAGAAGAACACGAACATCTTGCCTGGCGCCGGGTCGAACCCGGCGCCGTTGATCGTCACCGTGTCGCCCGGGCGGCCGCGCGGAACGGACAGGCTGCTCACTTTCAGGTAGTGGATACGCAGCTGGCGCTGGCTATTCTGCCCGAAGATGGCCTCCGTCGCGCTGGCGGTGACGATGTTCTGGCCGCCGACGAGCTGGATCTGCTGGGCGAACGCTCCGTTGTTGAGCGCGACCGGACTGCCGTTGATGGTGAACGCGCTGATGCTGGTGAGCGAGTGCACCAGCACGACGCCCTTCACCACCACCGTGGAGTCGTTGACCACCGCGTCATTGGATGACGGATTGGTGAACAGGATCAGCGGCGTCACTCCTGCCTGCCCGATCGCCAGCGCGTCTCGCACGTCGACGATCCCGTCACGGTTCACATCGGCATTGGCCGGATTGTTCACGAACGCGATGTAGCCGAACGCGAAGTCGGCGATATGCTCGGCATCGTGGAAGTCAACGGCGCCGTCCGCGTTGCCGTCGCCCAGGAGCTGGGCGAAGGCCTGTGCAGGCCAGAGCAGGGACGCCGCAGCGAGCGCGGACGTCAGCAGTGCGACGAGAGCCGCTCGCGTCCTGCTCATGGCGCCTGCTCCGTCGTGATCTGGATCTTGGTCGCCTGCGTGTCGATCCGGAAGCGGTGGACCTTGTCGGCACCGGGTGTCCCGCGCATGGCGCCCGTGGCCGAGTTGCGCGTCAGCAGCGTGGAAGGGTCGATCTGGTTGGCGGCCGCCACGTAATCGGTGAAATCCATCTGGAGCAGTCGGTTGCCTGCGCCACCGCCCGCCGGCCCCGTGCCGTCGTGCGACAGATCCTCCAGGTCCACCACCAGCACCGCGTCACCGTCGTAGGTCGGCAGCCCGACTCCGGCCGGGCTGGCGATGGTCGCTGATCCGCACAGGGTGTCCAGGTGTTTGAATGTGGTGGCCAGCGAATCGATCTGGATGGCGATCAGATCGGCTCCGCTCGTCGCGCCGCCTCCCTGCGGATCGTACTTCAGAGCGCTCGCCGGGTCGAAGCGGATCTGGTAGGTCTTGGGCGACCCGGGCGGCGTGAACGCGGTCGACCCCAGGAACGCAACCGTGGTGTCCAGGGCCACGCTCTCGCTGACGATGACCTTGAACACGATCGGGATGTTCCCGGTCGCGAACCCGAGCTGGCGGTCCTTGAGCAGGGGCGCGATCAGGTCCAGCTTGTTGCTGGCGAGCTCCCACGACGCGATGTAGATCGGCAGGCCTTGCTGGGTGACCGTGACCTTCCGCACGTAGGGACGGAAGTTGTCGACGGTCACCAGCGTGTCCTTGTCGGTCCCGAAGCCGACCTGGTCCCGTGCCCGGCCCCCTACCTTGTAGACGCCATCGGGGAACAGGACGTCCATGTTGACGTTGGTGGTCGTCTTGTTCGTTCCATCGGGAAAACCGGCCGGATCGAAGCCCCAGGCATTGGTCCGCCACAGTCGCGTGGCGTTGGCGTTCACGTGGGATACCCACACGTCATAATTGGTGTTGATGTCGATGCGGAACTGCGGATCGAGGGCGACCGCGACCGTCGATCCCGGCGGCGTCGTATCGATGCCGGTCGACGACATGATGATCATCAGCGGTTTGGCCTGCGTGCCCAGGATCGAAACGCCGTGCATGATCGGATCGAGGTAGTAGCCCGCGTTGTAGACGCCGGCCTCGCGGATGTTGTTGGCGTCGCCGTCGGGCGCCTGCTCGGTGGCGCCCATGTTGTCGCGCGCCTCGAGGAAGACATCGATGTCACCGAACAGCGGCTTGCCATTGAGCAACGTATTGGTCCCCGAGCGCCGCAAGGCGAAGGCACGCACCAGCGGGCGGTTGTTCTGGGGATCGTTGATCGCGCCGAACCGGCCACTGAGGGGGTTCATGGCGCTGGCCGGGGTGTTCAGGGTCTGGCTGAGGGTGTAGTGCACGTGCAGCGGCTCCGTGCCATAGCTGGCGCCCTGTTGGATATTGGCGAACGCGACGGCATTCGTCACGCTGTGGGCCGCGCGCTCGGCGGGCGGCGCAGGGCTGGTCTGGGCGTACATGCGATTGGCGGCGGTGGCGGGATAGCCGCGCCAGGCGACGTACGTGTAGACTTTCTCCAGGTGGGCGTACCAGTCGTACTCAACGGGCGGGCCGGCCGCCTGCGCCACGATCTGCTGGACTTGACCGCCGTAGAATGCGTAGTCCACCGCCAGCACGTCTCCCACCACGATCGCGTCGCCAGCCGTAGGCGAGCCCACCACGAGCAGCACCGTTCCGTCGCTATTGCCCGAGTTCGCCGGCGACTCGTTTACCGTGAGCACGGTGTAGGTGATGACCGGCTTGGCCGGCGTGACGCGCCGCACCTTCAAGATGTCCAGCATATGGAGCGTGCCGCCCGAGTTCACCTTGACCGACCAGGGCCCCACGCGCGCGGAGTTCTCGTTGCGGATGATCGACAGATTGTTGAAGCCGACCGACGTCATGATGTTGTCGACCGTGGCGGTGCGGGCGCCGACCACCGTCGAATCCGTGGCGGTGCGCGGCAGGTCGCACCCGGCGTGCCAGCTGCCGTGGTCCTCCATGAAGCTGGCGGCCTCGATGCGAGAGGCGGCGTTGGGATAGGGCACGGGAAACGTCAGCTGGGCCTCCCCGAGCGACGGGCACAGCAGCCAGGGGATCACGAGGGCTGGCGAGAACCGCAACGGCCAGGGCGGTGGTCCCGCGAAGAAGCGCCACGACCGGATGCTGTCAGCGCAGCTCACGGAGCACCTCCCCGCTCTGCGCGTCCAGGATCCGGTGGACCACGGACCCGCCACCCTGCGCACCGGCGCCCACCACGTCCTCCAGCGCGAGCAGGCTCCCGTCGGCGGACGCGCTGATCCGGCCGGACCCCTCGATGCGGCCGGCGTAGGGCCGAACGGCGATGGTCTGACCGGAGGGGTCCAACAGCAGGAGGCGTGCGGCGCTGGCGCGGGCGCTCACCACCGCGATGCGCTGCTCGCCGGGCAGCAGCGTGACGTTGGAAACCCAATCCGGCTGGGTTGCCACCGTCCACGTCCGCGTGCCGTCGGCGAGCCGGTAGGCAAGGACCCGCCCGGGGATGCCGACGACGAGGATGCGATTGCGGTCGAGCAGGACCAGCGAGCGGATCGGGGAGAGATCGGTGCCCTCGTCACGTCCGACCTCCCGCCCGGACCCGTCGTAGAACACCAGGCGCAGCGACAGGTCGCCGTCGGTGAGCACGAAGCCCAGGTCGTTGCCGACCGCGACGAGCGAGGAGCCGTCCTCGCTCACGAGGAAATCACGAAACGGCACCACGGCGAAGCTGCGTCCCGCCTGCCCGCCGCTACCGAGGATCTCCGCGGTCGCCTGCAGGCCTGCCCGAGGTGAAGGGCGCGTGTACGTGATGACCGCCCGCGCTGCCCCCGAGGCGGCGAGCACGGGAACGCTCAAGGGCTCGCCGCGTGCGAGCAGCGCCTCCGCCGTGCCCTTGGATTGCGCCGCCTGCGTCCGCTGGCGCTGCGCTGCGCGCTCCTGCGCTGCGGCAGCCGCGGCCGTCATCCAGGCGCGCGCTGTTTGCTCGGACTCGAGGATGCGCTCACGCGGGAAAGCAGCCGGATCCTCCGGCACGGCCGGCGCGCTCTGGCCGCGCGCCGGCCCCGGGAGCGCCCCTGCCGTCCCGATCGCGATCCACAAGCCGACCAGCGCGCGCTGCAGTCCGCTGTGGAGCTGACGACGCCTCATGAGCCTCCTCGGGCGCGTGGTGGGGGCAAAGCTCCAAGCCGCCCCAAGGCCTCACGAACGCGCCGGTTCTGGATCGAGACCGGTGATGGGTGGCGGGTGGCGGGTGGTGCGGCTCCGTCGGTAGGTGTTGGGGCTCCGTCGGTAAAGGAAGCGGTCAGTGCGAGGGTAGCATAGGTCGACAGCCCCGGACAACTGGCCCGCCCCCTGGATTGTCGCGCGAAGCGCCGCCGTGTTCCCCACGCCACCGGTGCAGGCGCCGCCCGTCACGCCCACCCTGCGCCGCCACGCGGCGCGGGAGGCTGGACCTGGAGCGCCGCAGCGACCGCCGCCCTGGCCGGCAGGCCGGACGGAACCTTTTCGCCGCCCGGCGCGTCGAATGGTGCAGACGCGCTGCTGACAATCGCGGCCAGGGTGGGCGTGAAGCCGGGTGCGGTGGTGACGCCCTGGCCGCGAAACCTCGGCACGATGATTCCAGACCCTACACGAGGCACCGGACGCCGCCGGAAATCGCCGGGCCACGTCCGGACGCGGGCGCCGCTGCGGCCGTCCGCGCCGCTACCCCCTGCAGGACGGTGATCGGGAATGCGCACTCGGATCCTCGTGAGGGCCACCCTAGCCCTCACCCAGCTCGCTCTGTTCGGCGGGGGGTCGCTGGGCTCCGCCGCGACCCTCGTCTCGATCGACCACCCCCGCAAAGACACGGTCCACGCCGCCGGCTTCGAGCTCACCCGCGCCGGCAAGGTCACCGTGGCGGCCGTCGGGATCCAGCCCCTGCGACACGGGGATCTCACCGCGTACGCCTGGATCATCGACAGCCGGACACGCCGGCCGGTCTGGGAGATGGATGAGGGCAGCACGGAGGCTGTGTCCGGTGACCGGCTGCAGCGCCGGGTGGAGGAGACGCTGACCCTGGACCCGGGACGCTACGAGCTCTACTACTATGCGGGCAGCTACGAGTGGTCCGGACGGGAGGGGCGGGACGGCAGCAACGACTGGAACTGGGTCGAGGGCCTGACGCGCGCGCTGCACCGCGACGGCCGTCGCAGCGACGTTGAGTATGACGTCGAGGACCATCTCGAAGGGTGCCAGGTCACGCTGTCCTCCACCGAGCTCGGGCCCCAGGACCTTCAGACCTTCGACCCGACCGGCGAGCTGCCCGCGGCGCTTTTCGTGGCGAATCGCATGGGGGACTCGAAGTTCGTCCAGAAGGGGTTGCGCCTGGACAAGCCCATGAGCGTGCGTGTCTACGCGGTTCTGGAGCAGGTCCGCCGTGCCAAGCTCCCCGCCGATTACGGCTGGATCCAGGACGCCGCCACCGGCAAGCGCGTGTGGGAGATGGATGTGTGGAACACCAAGCGTGCCGGCGGCTCGACGAAGAACCGCCTCTGCAACGATGAAGTCCAGCTGGAGGCCGGCGATTACCTCGCGTGCTTCGGCACCGACGACAGCCACTCCTATCCGGTGTTCAACCAGAATCCACCGGCCGATCCCCTGAACTGGGGCATCATGCTGCTACCGGGCGCGGGCTTCGACGCCACGGCGTTCCATACCTACGACCCCCAGCCGCGGCAGGCGCTCGTCGACCTGACGCGCGTGGGTGACGGCCAGTACCGCGAGCAGGCGTTCCGACTGGCCAAGGAGTGCGACCTGCACGTGCGCGCGGTGGGCGAGTTCGGCCTGGGGCGTCAGGAGTTCGCCGACTACGGCTGGATCGCCGACGCCCGGACCGGCAAGACCATCTGGGAGATGACCGAGCGGAACACCATCCACGCCGGCGGCGCCGAGAAGAACCGGATGTTCGAGAGCGTGGTGCACCTGCCCGCCGGGGAGTACGTGGCGGCCTACGTGAGCGACGACTCCCACTCGTACCGCAAATGGAACGCGGGCGCGCCGTTCCAGCCCGAATCCTGGGGTCTGGCGGTCCTTCCCGGCCCGCAGATGGCACCGGGCGACCTCAAGCCGATCGACGCCAGCGAGATGCGGAAGTCCGCCGACGTGCTCGTGGAGCTGGTGCGCGTGGGCTCGTCGCAGGACCGCCGCCAGCGTTTCGTGCTCGACAAGCCGACGCGCGTGGCGGTCTACGCTCTGGGCGAGAGCGCCCACGGTGACATGGCCGACTACGGCTGGATCGTCGACGAGCGCTCGGGAAAGACCGTATGGGAAATGACCGACGACGACACGCGCCCCGCGGGCGGTGCCCTCAAGAACCGCATGGCGCAGGACGAGATCCTGCTGCCCGCCGGAACCTACGTGGCCCATTACGTCACCGACGACTCCCACGCCTTCGGCGACTGGAACGCGGAGCGCCCCCGCGACCCGATGGCTTGGGGGATCACGCTACGCGTGGTGGGCGAGTAACGCACCGGCCGCCCCGCGCGTCCGCGCGAGACGCGCGCGGACGCCGGGCCCGGGCGGGAGCGTGACACTCCCGCCTCCTGCTGCAACCGGCGGTCGCTTTGCGCTGCGTCTGTGCCCCGGTGTGTTGCTGCGTCTGCCGCTCGCGCCGCGCTGGGTCAGGCTGGGGCCGTCGGCTGCGTCAGCGGCCCGGCTGCGGCTGCGCGGGCTCCGCGGGCTTCACGGAGCTCGCCGTGGCCCGGATGGTCAGGCGGATCTCGTCGCTGACCTTCATGACCAGCATCTGAGGCCGCGGCATCCCGAACTCCGAGAGCTTGACGGCAAAGCGCGCCTCCACGTCCAGCAGGTCGCCGGGGCCGCGCTTGGCCGTCTCGGACGATGCCTGTCTCCAGGTGGCGACGACGTCGGCCGTGACGGGCTTCGTCACTCCGTGCAGGGTGAGGTCTCCCAGGACCTTGGCCGTCATCGGTTGGCCGTTCTGCAGCGCAGGCGAGCCGCTGGTCAGCACCGACGTGATCGCCAGCACGGCCTCCGGGTACTTCTCGCAGTGCAGCACCTGTCCGCGCATGTGGGAGTCGCGCAGGCCGATGCCCGTGTCGAGACTCGCCAGGTCGACTGCCAGCCGCCCGGTCATCGTGCTGACATCGGCGGGATCGAAGGAGACGCTGCCCGTCAGGCGGGAGGTCTTGCCCTCGAAGGTCTCCAGCGGCGTCTTGGATTGGAACTCGACCTGGTTGCGTCCCTGCGCGTCGTCGAAGTGGAAGGTGATCTGTGCTCCCGCCGGCGCCGCCAGCGGCACGACCAGCATCATGACCATCAGCTTCGCCTGCAGCCGGGTGAACGCGGCTGTCCTCCGGACCAGCGCATGCTTCCGCCGCGCCCTGGGGAGGCGATCGAGGAACCTCATCGTCGCTACCGTCCTCGGTGGGGTGTGTCAGTGCGGGGGAGGGAGACAGCGCCATGAGTGCGCCGAGTGACCCGCGTTCGCAGGGTATGGTACGATGAAGCACGCATCACGGCGAGGGGACTGTGGGACTGGGCCAGGCCCGGCGACCCGCAAGCGGAGCGTGCGGCGATCCGCCGGCTGAACCGCCCGCCGACCCCGTCGCCGGCCGGACTGCCAAGCTCGCGGCCGACCCCGTCGCCGGCCGGCCCACCCGTGCACCGGACTCGCCGCCGGCCCGATCGCCACGCAGGCTTGACCGTTCCTTTCGCGTTCGCGATCTCTCGAGCAACGACGGCGCGCACGGCCGGCCGGAGCCGCGCGTGGAGCCGATGCCCGACAGTCCCCGGCGTGGAGCCGGTCCCCAGCAGTCCCGATCGCCCATCCGGACCACCGAAGGAACGCACGATGATCACGCGGCGTCCCGCGCGGGAGCGCGGTCACACCAACCTCGGCTGGCTGGACAGCTGGCACACGTTTTCGTTCGGGCACTACCACGACTCGCGCTTCGTTGGCTTCCGCGTCCTGCGGGTCATCAACGAGGACCGCGTCGAGCCGGCCGCGGGCTTTGGCACGCATCCCCACAGCGACATGGAGATCCTCTCCTACGTGCTGGACGGAGCGCTCGAGCACAAGGACAGCATGGGAGACGGCTCGGTGATCCGGCCAGGCGACGTGCAGCGCATGACGGCGGGCACCGGGGTGAGGCACAGCGAACGCAACCCCTCGCGCACCGAGCGCGCGCACTTCCTGCAGATCTGGATCCTGCCGCAGCAGCGGGGGCTCACGCCCGCCTACGAACAGCGGACGTTCGGCGCGGCGCAGAAGCGCGGCGTACTGCTGCCCGTGGCCACTGCGGATGGCCGCGCGAACTCGGTGCGCGTGCAGCAGGACGTCTCCGTGTTCGCGTCTCTGTTGGGAAGCGATGTGGAGGTCGTCTGCGAGCTGGCGCCGGGGCGCTTCGCATGGCTGCAGGCCGTGAGCGGGCCGGTGGCACTCAACGGGGAGCGGCTCGAACCCGGTGACGGGGCTGCGGTCGAGGCAGAGGCCCGGCTACGACTGCGGGGGCTGGGGGAACCGGGTGCCGAGAGCGAGGTCTTGATCTTCGACCTGCCGTGATGTGTGAGCTGCTATGAGATTTAGCTATTGCAGTATATTCTATTGAATTTAGTATATAAACTATATTAAACGCTGCCCGGCGGCCTGTGATCGGCGGCTGGTGGCCGGCGCAGAGCTCGCTGGACAGGTAGCAGTGCCGAATTCTGGTGAACCCCTCCGGGAGTCCTGAGTTCAGTCTGGAACCAAGATTGGACAAACTTTAGGCGTTAGCTTAAACCTTGGTGAGCCGTGAACCATGAGCCGCACATCGCCCTGATCGGGGACCTGGTTGCCTCACGACGCCTGGAGGGGCAGGCACGAGCCTCCGTGCAGACAAGCCTCCACGCGGCGCTGCGCGAGCTCGGCGAGCAGGAGGCCGAAGGGATCGCCGCCCGCCCGCTGATCACGTTGGGTGACGAGTTCCAGGCCCTGCTCCACGTGTCGGAGCAGGGTGCCCACGCCACCATCGCGATGCTGCGCGACGTCCCGCGGGCCTGTCGCCCGCTCGCCGTGCGCTTCGGTCTGGGCGTCGGCGAGCTGAGCACCGAGCTGCGCGCCGAGGCCATTGGGATGGACGGCCCTTGCTTCCACCGGGCGCGCAAGGCGCTCGAGCTGGCCCGGTCACGCCGACTGGAGTGCTGGATGATCGCCGGCAATCCAGACCACGACGACCTGTGGAGCCTGCTGGCGTCGGCCCTGCTGCGCCAGCGGCGCACATGGACGGAGCCGCAGCGGGCGGCCATCGACCTGCACGAACGCCTGGGAAGCTGGAAAGCTGCGGCCCAGCGGCTCGGGGTGACGCAGGGAGCGGTGACGCAGCGGCATCACGCGGCCGGGTGGGATCTGTACGGCCTCGTCGAGCCCGCGCTCCAGCGGGGACTGCTCCAGACAGTGAGCGAGTCCCGCTGGAAGGGGGCCGCATGAACGCCTGGGCGCTCGCGTCACTGATCGCCCCACTGCTCGCGCTCCCGTTCGCCCGCGGCCGGCGCAGCCTTCTGCCGGCGGTCCTGGCCGCGGCGGCAGCCGTGCTCGGCGCGGGCCTCCTCGCGCTGTGGGTCGGGCCGCGCGTCGGGGCCGCGGCGGCCCCTGCGACCCGGGCAAGCGCGGCAGCCCCGGTGGCCGCCCTCGAGCTGGCGGCAGCGGTCCTCTGCGCGGCCTGCGTGGTCGCGACGTGGCGCCCTCTGGTCGTGCAGGCCGCCCCTGCGCGTGCGGCCCTCGGACTGGCTCTCGCCGCGGTCGGTCTCTGCGCGCAAGCGATGTTCTTGAGTGGCGGCGCGTGGCGGTGGGTCCGCGTGGCAGCGGGGATGCCGCGTCCACCGGTGGCGCTGACACTGTGGACGGTCGCGGGGCTCTTGCTGCTCGAGCCGGCCACCCGTATCTGCCGCGCCGTCGTCTCGCTGGCAGGCCGCGCGCCGGCGACGGGACACGGCGGCAACGAGCCCTCGGGCGAGGTGGGGCGCGGTGCCGGCGAGCTGATCGGCGTGCTCGAGCGCTGGGTCCTGCTGCCGTTCCTGGTCAAGGAAGCGTATGCCGCCTTGGGCTTCGTGCTTGCGGCCAAGGCGCTCGCACGCCACAAGCAGATGGAGGAGAAGGCCTTCGCGGAGTACTTCCTGATCGGGACGCTGACCAGCGTCCTGCTCGCCATCGTTGTGGCCGCAGCGTTGCGCGCGGCCCTGCGTGCGCTGGGACTCGCGATGAGCTGATCCCCGGCAGGCCCGCCGCGACGGGCGCGGCGCCGCGGCATGGGAACTGCGCCGGGCGTCTCGCGGCCGGGGCACTGCCGTCGGCGTATCGCGGCCGGGGCACTGCAGCGGGCACACTGCAGCCTGGGGGCCGTCGCCTGGCCGGGGCTGGCTGGAATGGAGGATCTGGGCATGACCATGCCGACGCAGCCGCCCGCGATCCGCATTGTGGCCATCCTGGGGAGCGTGCGCCCCGGGAGCTCTACGGCGAAGGCGCTCGCGCTGGTGGCCGACGAGGTGCGCAAGCAAGAGGGCGTCAATCTGACGGTGATCGATCCAGCGGGACTGCGGCTGCCGCTGCCCGGACTGGCGCCCGGCGATCCGCAGCGAGCGGCAGCGGCGCAATCGCTGCGGCAGATCGTTGCCGACGCGACCGGCGTGGTGCTGGCAACGCCGGAGTACCACGGCAGCTACAGCAGCGTGATCAAGCTGGTGATCGAGAATCTCGGCTTCCCCTGCGCGCTGGCGACCAAGCCGGTGGCGCTGCTGGGCGTGGCCTCCGGCCAGATCGGCGCGGTCAAGGCCCTGGAGCACTTGCGCAGCGTTTGCTCGCACGTCGGCGCGATCGTGCTGCCCGCAACGGTGTCGGTGCCGGGGGTGAACAAGGTGTTCGACGCTCAGGGACGGAGCCTCGATCCCGTCATCGAGCAACGCGTCCGCTCCGTAGCCGGCAGCCTGCTCGACTGCATCCGCGGCAATCTCTGTCCTCGCATCACGCTGGAGCAGATGGCGCGGGAATCGGCTCCCTGACCCACCGGGATCTTTGCGTTCCACGGTCATCTGGGCGCCGTGAGGCGTCCGTGGCACGCCGCGGATGCGAGCGGCGCGCCCATTGTGCCGCTCCGCGCGAGTGCGCTACGCTGGTAGGGTTCCCCTCCTGATCCGCAGCCAGCTCCGGGAAGAAGAAGGACATCGTGGAAACGACGGTCCGACCTCCCCTGCTCGTCCTGATCGCGTGGATCGCTGCTACCGCGTTGGGCGCGGGGGCGGCATCGCCGGCGCTTGCCCACGGAACGCTGCACGAGCAGATCGCCGAGACGTCGCGGCAGATCGCCGCGCACCCGTTGGACGCATCGCTGTACCTGCAGCGCGGTGAGCTGCACCGGCTGCACGACGAGCTGCAGGCGGCGCAGGACGACTACGCGCGGGCCGAGCATCTCGAGCCGCAGCTGGCGGCGGTGGCGCTGTGCCGGGGCGTGCTGCAGCTGCAAGCGGGCCATGCGCCCGAAGCCGAGGCAGAGCTGCGCGTTTTTCTCGACCGGGCGCCTGCGAACGCAACGGGGTTGCGGTGGCACGGCCGAGCCCTGCTGGCACTGGGCCGCGGGCCTGAGGCTGCCACCGAGCTGGAGCGTGCCCTGCCGCTGAGCGCGCGCCCCACGCCGGAGGACTACTTGGAGCTCGCCCAAGTGCTGGCGCCGATCGGCACAGGGGAGCGGGCGCGGGCCGCTGCGACTCTGCGCCGGGGCATCGAGCGCCTGGGCCCTGCGATCGCGCTGCGGAAGGCGCTGGCAGAGCTCGACACCACGGCCGGGGCGCCTGCGGGCACGAGCGCGAATGCAGGGCCGGCCTCGATCGCGGGCTGGAGGAGCCGCCCGATCGCCGAGGTGAGCGACCTCGGCTCGAGCGGGGGAGTCACCAAGGTGGGCGCGAGCGAGCTGCGCACGACCGAGCGGGGAGAGACCGCGCTGCAAGCGACCGAGCTGGGCTTGATCGAGGCGGCCCTCAGCGCTGTCGGCGCGCCTGCGCACCCGGCCCACGGAACCACCATCGTTGCGCGGGGCCCCTACCTGCAGGTCGGCACTCCGACCAGCGTGATCGTGCGCTGGCGCACCGACGCGCCCACCGACAGCCGCGTCCGCTATGGCATCAGCGTGGCGATCCTGAGCTTCTACGCCGATGACGCCGCGCTGACGACCGAGCACCAGGTCGTCCTCACCGGGCTGTCCCCGAGCACGCGCTACTACTACTCGGTGGGCACGACGGCCGAGACGTTGGCCGGAGGTGACGCCACCACGACGTTTGCGACCGCGCCCGTGGTGGGCACGCGCCAGCCGACGCGCATCTGGGCGATTGGGGACTCTGGCGGCGGCAGCGGCGGTGCCGGCGCCGACGTGGCGCGCGTGCGCGACGCGTACCTCACCAGGAGCGCGGGGAGGCCCACCGACGTCTGGCTGATGCTGGGTGACAACGCCTACTTCAACGGGACCGACGCCGAGTACCAGGCCGCGGTGTTCGACATGTTCCCCACAGTCCTCCGCTCGACGGTCCTGTGGCCGACCCGCGGGAACCACGAGTTCCTCTACGCGGGGGGTAGCAACGACTACTACGACATCTTCACGATGCCGACCGCGGGAGAGGCGGGTGGGCTGCCGTCGGGCACCGCCGCCTACTACTCGTTCGATTACTCCAACATCCACTTCCTCTGCCTCGACTCGGAAGGCACCGACCGCTCGCCGGGCGGGGCGATGCTGACGTGGCTGGCCAGCGATCTGGCTGCCACCACGCAGGAATGGAAAATCGCCTACTGGCACCACCCACCGTACAGCAAGGGCTCGCACGATTCGGACGACTCGACGGACAGCGGAGGCCGCATGCGCGACATGCGCCAGAACGCCCTGCCCATCCTCGAGGGTGGCGGCGTCGACCTGGTGCTGTGCGGCCACAGCCACGCCTACGAGCGCTCGTGCCTGCTGCACGGGCTGTACGACGTCTCGGATTCGCTCAAGCCATGGATGAAGCTGGATCCGGGCAACGGCCAGCTCGGGGGCGATGGGGCGTACCGGAAGCCCGTGGCCGGCCATCCCGACGGCGACGGGGCGGTGTACGTGGTAGCTGGCAGCGCCAGCTTCATGGGGGGTGGCACGCTGAACCACCCCGTGATGGTTGCCTCGCTCAACGTGCTGGGCTCGCTGGAGGTGGATGTGGACGGCGACCGACTGGAGGCCCGTTTCCTGCCTGCTGCAGGCGGAACCTTCGATGGATTCACGATGTTCAAGGGTCCGCCAGTGGCCGCTCCCCCAGCCGTGGGAGCGGCCGGCCCAGGGGCGCGGCTGGCGCCCGCGACCCCCAACCCCTTCGGCTTCCAGACCAGCTTCCATTACACGCTGGGCCGCTCGGGCACGGTGCGCCTGTCCATCTACGACGCGCGCGGGCGGCGCGTCGCCACTCTCGTCACCGGCGAGCAGCAGGCCGGCGAGCACGCCGCCCAGTGGAACGGGCGCGACGAGCATGGCCGGCCCGTCGCGGCGGGCGTGTACAGCAGCATCTTGGAGTTCGGCGGCGAGCGGCGCGCCGGCAAGATCGTCGTCGTACGGTAGGCGGTCGCGTCGTACCGACAGGATCGCGATTTGCGGCGTGTCGCGTCGTGCCGGTCGTGAGTCCCTCAGCGCGCTCTCGCTGGCTTCGTGCGCGAAGATCAACAAATTGTCAAAGCTTTGCATGATCCGTGGCGCAGCCCTCCCGGTGGGCGCGATTCTATTGTCATAAACTTGCCAACGCGCCCGACCACGGCGTCCGTGCGTCATGACGCAGCGCCCCTGGGGCCCGGACCGCCGTCTCCCTCCGCCGCTCGCTCACCATGAGGGGGGTCTGTCATGGCTGCTGCGAAGCTGCTCGGCTTCCAGTTCCTGCAGAAGGAATACCTGAAGGCGTGGATCGCCGCAGCGCTGGCCCGTAAGCGCCCGGGCGCACAGGTCCCCAAGCGCAAGGGAACCCGATAGACATTTCGGGGCGTTCAAGCGACGCTTCGCAGGCGGCTCGCCGGGGTGCTGGCAGGCTTCAACCCCGTGGCGCGCGCACGTCCGTCCCGGAGGCCCGCGCATGATCGGCTGGGTTCGGCGCTACACGCGCTGGCTGCACACGGGGTGGCCCGCGGGCAAAGTCGAGCGCCTGCCGATGGTGCGCCTCGACGGGTCCACCAACATCCCAGGTCTCTTCGTGGTCGGGGACCTCACGGGCGTCCCCCTACTCAAATTCGCTTCGGATACGGGCGCGCGCGCCGTGCAGACGATCCTGGCCGATTGCGCGTTCCAAGCGGAGCGTGCGTCGGCGCCATCCGGGCGGGATGCGAGCCCGGTCTACGACCTGGCGATCGTCGGCGGCGGCGTGGCCGGGATGGCCGCGGCGTTGCAGGCGCGCAAGGCGGGGATCTCGCTGGTCGTGCTCGAGGCCTCCGAGCCGTTCTCCACGATCGTCAACTTCCCCAAGGCGAAGCCCATCTTCACGTATCCGACCGAAATGACCCCGGCGGGCGAGCTGCAGTTCACGCAGCGTTCGAGCGTCAAGGAGGGGTTGCTGGATGAGCTGCGTGATCAGGCGCGCGCGGCGGGCATCGTACCGCGCATCGCGCGCGCGGAGCGGGTACGGCGCCACGGGAAGCTCTTGGAGGTCGTGCTGGCGCCCGTCGACGCCGTTGGGACTGGGGCCGTGGCGGAGTTCCAACCGCTGCTCGCCCGGCGCGTGATCGTGGCCATCGGGCAGTCGGGAAACTTCCGTCGGCTGGGCGTGCCGGGGGAGGACCTGCCGAAGGTCTACAATCGCCTGCACGACCCCAAAGACTTCTGTGACAGGGACGTGCTGGTGGTGGGCGGCGGTGATAGCGCGCTGGAAACGGCAATCGCGATCGCCGCGTGCGGCGGCCGCGTGACGGTGTCGTATCGCAAGGCGGAGTTCAGCCGCCCCAAACCGGAGAACCTCGAGCGGCTGCAGGCTCTACTCGCCGACTCGACGACGCCCGCGACCTTGGCACGGCACGCTTCGCAGATGCCCACCACCGCTGCCGGCCCCTTCGTCGGTGAGCGCCGCGGGCGGGGCAGCGTCCGTGTGATGATGTCCAGTCGCGTCGTGGCAGTCGGCGAGCGCGAGGTGCGCGTCGCCGATGTGCAGGGCGCCATACAGACGCTGCCCAATGACGCCGTGTTCACGATGATTGGCCGCGAGGCACCGCTGGACTTCTTCCGCCGGTCCGGCGTCCCGATCCAGGGCGAGTGGAGCGCGCGTCGCAAACTGAGCCTGGCCGCCGTCCTGCTGTTCTGCGTGTTCCTCTATCACTGGAAGACCAGCGCTGGAATCCCGGTCTACGAGTGGTTCAAGCAGCGCCACTGGTTCCCGTTCGGGCTGCAGCCACCGCTGGACCCGAGCACACTGGGCGGCACGCTCGGCATCTCGATGACCCAGCCAAGCTTCTACTACTCGCTGGCATACTGCGTGGTGGTGGTGATCTTCGGGATTCGGCGCATGCGGCGGCGCAAGACACCGTACGTGCGCGCGCAAACGATGACGCTGATGGCGATCCAGGTGGTGCCGCTGTTCTTGCTGCCGTATGTGATCCTGCCGTGGGCGGGACACAATGGGGGGTTTGGGGAATGGTGGGAGAGTGAGCCCCTGCGCCATGACGAGGTCGAGTCCTGGCGCGGCTATCTCCAGGAGCATCCGCATGCGAGATTCGACGAGAGCAGGCTCATCAATCCCGACGAGAGCGGGCGCATCGTCGCCCGGTTGGTTCCCGCGTCAGGCTGGCGCGCGTGGCGAGGCTACTCCATCGAAGCGCGAGGCCCACATCGGCTCGCCCTCCGCATTCTCGGCGGCGGTGTTGCGGGGACTCCGCCGAACGAAGTCGTGCTCGATCTGTCCGAGGGTCGCGCCGCCTTCCGCCGCGTCGCATATGGCGGCTGGCTTGCCAACCAACTCTTCCCCATCAGCGAATGGGATCCGCAGGGCCGCGAGTATTGGCGCTCGCTGGGCTTCGTGCTGGCCTGGCCGCTGTTCTTCTGGAACGTGTTCACGGGCAAGCCACTGTGGGTATGGCTGGCGATCAGCGTGCTGCAGACCGCGGTGCTGATCCCGCTCATCATCCGTAAGTGGGGCAAGGGAGCCTACTGCGGATGGATCTGCTCCTGCGGCGCGCTGGCCGAGACGCTGGGTGACGCGCACCGCAAGAAGATGCCCCACGGACCACGCTGGAACCGGCTTAACATGCTCGGCCAGGTGATCCTCGTGCTGGCCTGCGTGCTGTTGGTGTTGCGGGCGATCGGCTGGTTGTCGCCCGGGGACGGATGGGTCAATCAGGCGTTCCGCGCCGCGTTCGAGGGGAAACAGGCCAACGGCGCAGCGTTGGTCTTCCCTTTCAGTTTCCTCAACTACGTCTGGTCGGTGGACCTGCTGCTGGCCGGCATCCTGGGCGTGGGCCTCTATTTCCACTTCAGCGGACGCATGTGGTGCCGCTTCGCATGCCCGCTGGCGGCATTGATGCACGTCTACGCTCGCTTCTCGCGCTTCCGCATCCTGGCAGACAAGAAGAAGTGCATCTCGTGCAACGTCTGTACGTCGGTCTGCCACCAGGGCATCGACGTGATGAACTTCGCCAACAAGGGGCTGCCCATGGCCGATGTGGAATGCGTGCGCTGCAGCGCCTGCGTCCAGATGTGCCCCACGGGCGTGCTTGCGTTCGGCGAGATCGATCTGCGAAGCGGCCGCGAGACCGGTCGCGACCAGCTTGCCGCATCGCCCGTGCAGATGTCCGAGCGCTGAGCTGGACGATGCCGCGCGCATCCCCCGGCCAAGGGGGAGGGCGCCTGTCGTCCGGCGACGAGACACGCGGTCGGGCATGACCGCTCAGGCGCCCGCGCTTTGCCGCGGGCGCCGCGCATCCTTCACGAGGATGGTGTCGCCCCGGTAGATGCGGGCGGGGC